>NZ_JBITHH010000018.1:0-211242 GCF_044457795.1 Streptomyces sp. NPDC050528 | reverse complement strand
GCGCCCAGCCCCGCACCGACCGTACTGCTTTCGTCGCCGCTTGCCGGAGGCCCCTGTGGGGCTCGTTCGCCGTCGGCGACCAAAGGCGCGTGGATGGAAGCGCCCAGCCCCGCACCGACCGTACTGCTTTCGTCGCCGCTTGCCGGAGGCCCCTGTGGGGCTCGTTCGCCGTCGGCGACCAAAGGCGCGTGGATGGGGGCGTTCATCTGGTCAACCCTAGGGACGGTGACGGTAGTTCGCTCGGGCGTGGGCGGGTGGGGTGTTCGTACGGTCGGAACGCCGTCCAGCAGATCGTCAGGGCCAGGGCGAACACCGGGAGCCAGGCGATGCGGGCCGCGACCCAGGTCAGGGTGTCGGGGTGGGTGTGCAGGCCGGGGAGGTGGCCGGCCGGGAGGGTCGTGGCCGTGGTGGCCATCAGGGCGGTCTGGTGCCAGAGGAAGATCGTCATCGCGGAGAGGTTGACCAGGGCCACCGCCGACCAGGCGAGCGGGCGGCGCATCGCGCGGCGCAGGCGGTCGCGGAGGAGCAGGGCGAGGCCGCACTGAGCCAGGCCGAAGGTGACCGCGGCCAGGGTCGGCGGGTCGAGGTTGGAGATTGTGGTGCCGGGGACGCCGACCATCGACGCCGGGTAACCCGCCCAGAGGACGAGCGCCGCCGTCGCAGCCGTACCGCCGACCAGCAGGACCCACCCCGCGCGGGCCCGGTCCAACTCGCCCCGGGTCCACGCCGCGCCGAGGGTGTACGGCACCATCCAGCCCGCCGCGACGTTCACCCAGCCGAGCCAGGACGGGCCGCCCAGCCCGAAACGGATCACGTCCACGTGCAGGACGACCGCCAGCGGCCACAGCGGGTTGAGCCTGGTGACGAGAGGAGTCGCCGCCGTCAGGGCCGCGAACACGACCAGGAACCACAACGGTGACAACGCCAACTTGACCAGCGCACGCACCGTTTCGAAGTCCGCGCCGGACAGGAGCAGGGCGATCGCCGTCACCGTCCACAGGGTGAGGACGGCCGCCGCCGGCTTGAACAGCCGGGACAGGCGGCCCGTCAGCCATTGACCGTACGTCGCGCCCCGGGCCCGCGCGGAGGCGTACCCTCGGGTCGCCACATGGCCGCCCACCAGGAAGAACACCGCCAGCGTCTGGAACACCCAGGAGATGGGCGCCAGCCATGGCATGTGCTGCAACGGGCTCGCCGTGTGCAACGTGCCGCCGTCCGCCACCAGGGCCGTCACCAGCCAGTGGCCCAGGACCACCCCGAGGATCGCGAGGGCGCGCAGGGCGTCCACGGCACGGTCCCGGTCGGGCGGGGTGGCCGCTTCGACGCGGGCGGCGCCGTGCCGTATGCCCAGCCGTCCGCCCTGTCGTATGCCCCGCCTTATGCCCCGCCGAATGCCCTGACTCGCCTTCCGTGTCTCGCCGTTCCGGGTCCCGTCACGCATGGGTCACCTCCGAGGTCTCGCCCAGGACGATCCGGGCGAGGTTGGCCAGGGAGGCCGAGCCCGGGGAGAAGTAGTCGCTGTGGCCGACGTCGCCGGCCGCGAAGACGTGGGCGCCGAAGGCCGGGGACACCGGGTCGGTGCCGAAGCCGACCGTCGTGCCGAACAGGTCCGCGCTCTCGTGCGGGACGTCGCCGATCCAGTCGTCGGCGCCGCGTGCCGCCCAGACCCGGGCCGGGGTGTGCAGGCCCGCGACGGAGTCAACTCCCGTGCCGGGGCTGCCGATCAGGGCGATGTCTGACACGGCCAGCCCGGCGGCGGCCCGTCCGCACACGACCGTGCCGTACGAGTGGCACACCAGCGTGACGTGCGCCGCGCGGCCGGTGAGGGTGTGCAGCTGTCGTATGAACTCCCTTAGGTGCGGGGCCGCTTGGTCCGCTCTGGTCGGTGTCAGGACCGTGGTGCTCACCGTGCGCGGGGTGTCGTAGCCGAGCCAGGAGACCACCGCCGTACGGGAGTTGGGGGCGTCCTCGGTCAGTTGGCGGTGGAGGTTCAGCGCGGTCGCGCGGAAGCGGTCGTAGGTGTCGAGGGTGGTGTCCGAGCCGGGGACCAGGACGGCTACGCGGTCGGCGTGGGCCAAGTCGCCGAAGACTTCCGTCGCTTGGCCGGTGCCGCGACCGTCGAAGGCGAGGAAGCGGCGGTCCGGGGCGGCCATCGCACGCTCCGTCGCCGCTCGACGGTCGTCGCCGTCGGTGCCGGCCATACGGGACGCCTCGGCCGCGTTGGCCCGGTTCGCCGCGTACGCCTCATCCAGCGTGGCCGGTGTGAGCGGGGCGAGGGTGGCGGGCAGAGGCGCGGGAATCTCGGGCCGGGCCGCGGCGGAGAGGGGGATCACCACCGCGCCGGTGACAAGCGCGGCGAGCAGGGCGCGACGCCATCTGCCGGTGCGGGAGCGGGTGTTGGCGGTGCGCCGAGTGCGGGGCGCTTCCGCCGCGCCGGTCTCCCCGGTACCGCGTTCCGCCCCACCGGTCGCCGCCCCAGCCCCGTCCCCGGCCCCGGCTCCCCTCACCCCCGCGTCGAGCCACGCCCCCGTCCCCGTCCCCATGTCCCGTCTCCCCTCCCAGGCCGCCCGCTCGTCGGGCCTGCTCATCTGGAAGGAAAATTACGGATCCGCGGTCGTCGTCCGCGTCACGCCAGGGAGCTCATCTGCGCCGTAGCTCTCAGGTATTACGGGTATGACCGGGGCGGCCGACCGACAGCCGGCATCCGACAGCCCGGCAGCGCTCATCACCAACCGCTCACCACGCCAGCTGGGCGATCTCCTCCGCCACCACCGCGCACGCGTCCGCCGCCGGGTCGATCAGCGGGAAGTGGCCGACGTCCTCCAGCAGCGTGAGGCCCACGACCTCGCCCGACTTCGCCGCCGCGTCCGCGTAGGACTCGGCGACCGCCTGCGGGACCTCGATGTCGGCGCGGCCCTGGACCAGGGTGGTCGCGATGCCGGTGGGGAGGAGGAGGGAGGGGTCGGCGTACGGGAGGCGCTCCGCGAACTTGGCCTGCTCGCCGAGGAGTTGGCCCGCCGCTCCGTCGCACACGGCCAGCTTCTCGGCGACCGTGAAGTCGGCGATCGGGGCGAGGGCGACCACGCCGCGCAGTGCGGCGGGGGCGGGGGTGCGCCAGGGGGCGTCCTTCGGGAGGACGTGCCGGGCCGCCGCCCACAGGGCGAGGTGGCCGCCCGCCGAGTGCCCGGTGATCACCGTGCGGCGCGGATCGGCCTGCGGCAGCGCCTCCCGTACGAGCGCCGGGAGCGCGTCCAGCGCCGCCGCGACGTCGTCGAAGGTGTCCGGCCAGCGCCCCGCGACCGGACTCGTACCGCCCTGCGCGGGCAGGGCCGGGCCTCGCCGGTACTCGACGTTGGCCACCGCGAACCCCCGCCGGGCCAGGAAGTCCGCGAACGGCGTGATGTGCCTACGGTCGTACGGGGCGCGCCACGCGCCCCCATGAAGTACTACGACCAGGGGTGCGGCCTCGCCCGGCATGCGCTCGCCGCGCGGGGCGTAGAAGTCGATCACCTGATCGGGGTGATCGCCGTACGCGGCGGTGCTGTCGGGGTCGACGGCGGGGTGCGAGAAGGCCGACTCCTCTTCTGCGGCGGCACGTGCGGCTGCGTCGTCCGGCATGCTCCAACCTCTCAGCGACGAAACGGACTTGGATGGTTCGGATGTGGCGGACCTGGAGAAGATTGCGGCCGTGGGCGGGACGCTACCAGGCCGGTGACGTGCTCGGACACGCGGATGTCACGCTGGGTGAGGGTTAAACGGTTCTGCTGTTTCGTTACGCTGACGCCGTGCCCGTCACGGCACCTCATCAGCACTCCCAGGAGACCGCAATGTCCACCGAGGACGAGCACGCACACAGACCCCAACCCGACCCTCAGTCCGACCCCGACCCCGACCCCGAACCCGAACCCGGCACCCTGCGCCCCGGCGGCCGCACGGCACGCGTGCGTACGGCGGTGCTGCGGGCAGCGGGTGACGTGTTGGCGGAGCAGGGCGTCGACCGGCTCGACCTCTCGGACGTCGCCCGGCGGGCGGAGGTCGGCAAGACGACGGTGTACCGGCGCTGGGGTTCGGTGACCGCGCTGGTCGCGGACCTCCTCGTCGACATGGCCGAGCAGTCGCTGCCGCGCGAGGAGACGGGTTCGCTGCTCGGCGACCTGCGAGCCAACGCCCTGCTGGTCCAGCGCACGCTCGCCGATCCCCGCCAGGGCCCCCTGTTCCGCGCCGTCATCGCCGCCGCGACCTGCGACGTCCGTACGGCCGAGGCCCTGCGCCACTTCTACGAGGTCCGGGTCGCCGAGTGGGCGCCCTGTGTCGAACAGGCCGTAGAGCGTGGGGAGTTGCCGGTGGGCACCGATCCTTCCCAGGTCGTACGGGCTGTGTCGGCGCCCCTCTACTACGAGTTGCTGACCACCGGGACCGCCCCGGACACCCCCGCCGCGGAGCGCGCCGCGCGCGCGGCGCAGGCCGCCGCCGCGGCAGGGGTGTACGTCATCGGCCTCTCCGAAAACCTAACCACTCCCATCACCCAAGGCAGTTAGATCGAGGTACAGCTTCTAGCGGACCGCGTCTCCGAGGACCCGAGCCGCCCGCTCCACATCCCCGAACCCGACGTACAACGGCGTGAATCCGAACCGCAGCACGTCCGGGTGCCGGAAGTCGCCGACCACGCCCCGCTCGATCAGCCGTTTCATCACGTCCCCGGCATCCGCGCACCGCAGCGCGACCTGGCTGCCGCGCTCCGCATGGGCGACCGGAGTCACCGACTCCACCCGCCCGCCGGGGACGTACGACCCCACGCACTCCAGGAAAAAGTCGGTCAGGGCAAGGGACTTGGCCCGCACGGCCTCGATCGAGACACCACCGCCGTCGCCATCGCCGTCCCACACGTCGAGGGCCGCTTCCAGGGCGAGCATGGACAGGATGTCCGGCGTACCCACGCGACCGCGCAACGCGCCCGCCGCCGGTTCGTACGCGGACCGCATACCGAAGGGCTCGACGTGCGAGTTCCAGCCGGGCAGCGGCGAGTCGAACCGCTCCTGCAACTCCCGCCGCACATACACATACGCGGGTGAACCCGGGCCGCCGTTCAGGTACTTGTAGGTGCAGCCGACCGCGAGATCGACCCCGTGCTCGTCGAGCCCGACCGGCAGCGCACCCGCGCTGTGGCACAGGTCCCAGACGACCACGGCACCCGCCGCGTGCACCGCGGCCGTGAGCCCGGGCAGGTCGTGCAGCCGCCCGGTGCGGTAGTCGACGTGGTTGAGGAGCACGGCCGCCGTACGGTCACCGAGCGCGCCCGGCACATCAGCCGGGGCCACCGGCCGCAGCGTGCACCCGGTCATCCTGGCCGCCGACTCGGCGATGTACCCGTCCGTGGGAAAGGTCGTGGCGTCGACGACGATCTCGTCCCGCCCCGACCCGGCCGTCATCCGCACCGCCGCCACAAGTGCCTTGAATACATTGACACTTGTGGAGTCGCCGACGACGATCTGCCCGGCCGCCGCCCCGACCAGCGGAGCGATCCGGTCACCGATCCGCTCGGGCGCGGTCCACCAGCCGCTCTCGTCCCAGGACCGGATACGCAGCTCGCCCCACTGCCGCCGTACGACGTCCTCGACCCGCCCGGGAACACCGACCGGCAGCGCGCCGAGCGAGTTCCCGTCCAGGTACACGACGTCGTCGAGGACGAACTGCGCACGCACACCGGCCAGTTCGTCACCGGCGTCCAACTTCTCTGCTTTCAGGGCAAGTTCAGACATGGGACCGCGCCGTCCACAGCTCGGGGAACACGTTCTTCTGCGCGCGCTTCTCCAGCCAGGCCACGCCCGCGGAGCCGCCGGTCCCGGTCTTCGCGCCCATCGCGCGCCGGGTGGCGACGAGATGGTCGTTGCGCCATCGCCAGACGAGTTCGGCGACATCGGTCAACGCCTCGCCGAGCCGGGCGAGTTCGTCGTCGGCGTCACCGGAGTAGAGGGCCGTCCACACCGCCTCGACCTCCTCCGACGGCTCGTACCGCAGCGTCACGTCACGCGTCAGTACGGCCTCGGGGACCGCGTGCCCGCGCCGGTCGAGGAGCCTCAACACCTCGTCGTAGAGGCTCGGTTCCTGGAGAGCCTTCTCCAACTCGGCGTGTACGCGCGGCGCTCCGCGGTGCGGGACGAGCATGGACGCGGACTTCTCGCCGAGGAGGAACTCCATCCGGCGGTACATCGCGGACTGGAAGCCGGAGCCCTCGCCGAGGGCGGCGCGGTAGGAGTTGAACTGGGCCGGCGTGAGCTGGCCGAGGGGCCGCCAAGAGGCGTTGAGCGCGTCGAGTTCCCGTACGGAACGCTTCAGCGCGTCGATCGCGACCGGCACCCGGTCCTCGCGCAGGGCCCGCGCGGCGGTCTCCCACTCGTGGACGATGACGGTGAACCACAGCTCCATGACCTGGGTGGTGACGAGGAAGACCATCTCGCCGGGGTCGTCGGAGCGGGTGTGCTGGAGGTGGGTGAGGACGTCGGCCTGGACGTAGTCCTCGTAGGGGGTCGTCCCCTGGAAGTCGAGATGCGGGGCCTCGGGCTCCTGAGTTTCCTGAGCCGGTTGGGACATCGCTGTCTCCTGATGCGTACTCCGGGTAGCGGTCCGCCCCTGCCGAATGCCGACACGGGGGCCCCGGTCCCCACCGGGCATCCTCCCCAATGGTCCCCCGAGACCGCAAGGTCCGCCTGGTCACACCAGGCGGACCTGCATCAATGCCCCCGACCTAGCCGAGCGTCTGGGCCGCCGTGGGCGAGGAGTCCTTCAGGAACTGCGAGCACCGCGCGTACTCCTCCTGCTCCCCGATCGCCTGCGCGGCCCGGGCGAGGGCGTGCAGCGCTCGCAGGAAACCGCGGTTCGGCTCGTGCTCCCAGGGCACCGGTCCGTGCCCCTTCCATCCGTTGCGCCGCAGGGAGTCGAGCCCGCGGTGGTAGCCCGTACGCGCATAGGCGTACGACTCCACGACACTGCCGCGCTCGAACGCGTCGTCGGCCAACAGCGCCCAGGCCAGCGAGGAGGTCGGGTACTTCGCGGCGACATCGGCGGGCGTAGCACCACTCGCGAGGAGGTCGCGCGGCCCGGGGTCTTCGGGGAGGTGGGTCGGGGGCGGTCCCCCGAGGAGGTTCTCGTGAATCGTCATGGGTTCCAGTCTCCCCTAGGGGCGGGGATTGGCCGGCATCACGGCCGCCGCACGGCAGCGAGCCGCTATTCGAGCCGCCCCTTCCCCACCCGAGGCTCCAACGGCGGAGCCGTGACCCACCCATGCGTAAGACACTCCGGCCGCCGGCAATCCGGTGCCGGGCGCCGTACGGTCGCGTAGGCCAGCACCGACCCCACCACCAGAACCCCCGCGCACCACAGCATCGCCCGGTCGAAGGCATCGTTGAAGGCGCCCGCCGAGCGGTACGCCTCCGGGCCCATCCCCGCGAGGAGCGGCAGCGCGGCGACCGCGATGAGGCCGGCCGCGCGGGCCGCCGCGTTGTTGATGCCGCTGGCCAGGCCTGCCCGAGCCGTGTCCACGGAGGCGAGGACCGTGGCCGTCAGGGGGGCGACCAGGATGACCATGCCCGTGCCCATCACCAGGAGGGCCGGTACCACGTCGGCGAGGTAGGAGGCGTCCGGGCCGACGCGGAGCATCAGCAGCATCGCCGTCGCGCAGAGCAGCGGGCCGACCGTCAGGGGGATGCGGGGGCCGATGCGCTGGGCCAGTTCGCCGGAGCGGGCCGAGAACAGGAGCATCAGGGCGGTTGTGGGGAGGAGGGCGGTGCCTGCCTGGAGCGCCGAGTAGCCCGCCACCACCTGGAGTTGGAGCGCGGTCAGGAAGAAGAAGCCGCCGAAGGCCGCGTAGACGCAGAGGGTGACGAGGTTGACCGCCGTGAACTGGCGCGACGCGAAGATGTCCGGCGGCATCATCGGATCGGGGTTGCGCTTCTCGACGTAGACGAAGGCGACGCCCGCCGCCACGCCCGCGACGGCGGTCAGGACCACGACCAGCGAGCCGTTGCGGGCCTCGATCAGGGCGTACGTCACGAGGGCGAGCGACACGGCGCCCAGTGCCGCGCCGAGGACGTCGAAGCGGCCGTGCTTGCGGCCGTCCGCCGATTCGGGGACGTGGCGTACGGCGATGGGGGCGCAGATGAGGGCCATGGGGACGTTGATCAGGAACACCCAGCGCCAGCCGGGACCGTCCACCAGCCAGCCGCCCAGGAACGGGCCGACCGCCGCGCCGATACCGCCGAAGCCGGACCACAGGCCGACCGCCCTGGCCCGGTCGTCGGGGTGGAAGGAGGCCTGGATCAGGGCGAGGGAGCCGGGGGTGAGGAGCGCGCCGCCGATGCCCTGGAGCGCGCGGGCGGCGACCAGGACGCCCACATTCGGGGCGAGACCGCACAGCAGCGAGGCCGCCGCGAACCACACCACACCCAACACGAAGATCTTGCGGCGGCCGTAGCGGTCCCCCAGGGAACCGCCCAGCAGGATCAGGCCGGCCAGCGTGAGCATGTACGCGTTGACCGTCCACTGGAGGGCGGCCAGGTCGGCGTCGAGATCGCGGCCGATGCGGGGCAGGGCGACATTGACGACGGTGGAATCCACCATGGCCATGCTGGAACCGAGCACCGTGGTCAGCAGGATCCACTTGCCCTGGGGCGAGGCGAGCCGGACGTCGGAGGACATGCCCCAGGTATACAACGAGCCCGGTGCCGTAGCACCGGGCTCGCGGAACAGACGCCTCAGCGGAACAGGCGCCTCAGAAGGACTTACTTGATCTTCGTGCCCGTGGAGCGCAGGTTCGCGCACGCCTCGGTGACGCGCGCGGCCATCGACGCCTCGGCGAGCTTGCCCCAGGTGCGCGGGTCGTACGTCTTCTTGGAGCCGACCTCGCCGTCGACCTTCAGGACACCGTCGTAGTTGCGGAACATGTGGTCCGCGATCGGGCGCGTGAACGCGTACTGGGTGTCGGTGTCGAGGTTCATCTTCACGACGCCGTTCTCCAGCGCGGTGGCGATCTCCTCCGGGGTGGAGCCGGAGCCGCCGTGGAAGACGAAGTTGAACGGCTTGCTGCCGGCCGGCTGACCGTACTTCGCGGCCACGCCCTCGTTCAGCTCCTTGAGCAGCTCGGGACGCAGGACGACGTTGCCCGGCTTGTACACACCGTGCACGTTGCCGAAGGACGCGGCCAGCAGGTAACGGCCCTTCTCGCCCAGCCCCAGCGCCTCGACCGTACGGATCGCGTCCTCGACCGTGGTGTACAGCGAGTCGTTGATCTCGTGCGAGACGCCGTCCTCCTCGCCACCGGTCGGGGTGATCTCCACCTCAAGGATGATCTTCGCGGCGGCCGCGCGGGCGAGCAGCTCCTGCGCGATCGCGAGGTTGTCGGCGAGGGTCTCCGCCGAGCCGTCCCACATGTGCGACTGGAACAGCGGGTTGCCGCCGGCCTTCACGCGCTCCTCGGAGACGGCGAGCAGCGGGCGGACGTAGCCGTCGAGCTTGTCCTTGGGGCAGTGGTCGGTGTGCAGCGCGACCGTGACCGGGTACTTCTCGGCGACGATGTGCGCGAACTCGGCCAGGGCCACCGAACCCGTGACCATCTCCTTGGCGTACTGGCCGCCCAGGAACTCCGCGCCACCCGTGGAGATCTGGACGATGCCGTCGCTCTCGGCCTCCGCGAAGCCGCGCAGCGCAGCGTGCAGGGTCTGGGTCGAGGTCACATTGATGGCCGGGTAGGCGAACTTGCCTGCCTTCGCCCGGTCGAGCATCTCGTTGTAGACCTCGGGGGTTGCGATGGGCATGGTCCGCTCCTTGGTATCTGCGGGTTGGCGATCTTCGCGATCTGCGTGCTACGGCCCTGACCTAGACCTTGGGTGCGACGTCATCGTCGGCCCCATCTTTCCAGACGGGACCGGATGGTCGCCCCTGCCCGTCTCGCCCTGTGGATAACTCGGTCGGACGCGCGGGCGGAGGCGGTCAGTCCAGGCCGAGTTCATCCTTGGAGTAGGCGAAGAGATACGGCACCCCGGCCCCCGCCTCGATCTTCTCGGCCGCACCCGTCGCCCGGTCCACGATGGTCGCGACGCCGACGACCTCGGCACCGGCCCTGCGCACGGCCTCGACCGCGGTGAGCGGGGAATCACCGGTGGTGGAGGTGTCCTCGACGACCAGCACCCGGCGCCCCGCGATCTCCGGACCCTCCACCTGACGCTGCATGCCGTGCGCCTTCGCGGCCTTGCGCACGACGAAGGCGTCCAGCTTCCGCCCGCGCGCGGCGGCGGCGTGCAGCATCGACGTGGCAACGGGATCGGCGCCCATGGTCAGCCCGCCGACCGCGTCGAAGTCCAGGTCCGCGGTCAGGTCCAGCAGCACCTGCCCGACGAGCGGGGCGGCCTCGCCGTCGAGGGTGACGCGGCGGAGGTCGATGTAGTAATCGGCCTCCAGCCCCGACGACAGGGTCACCTTGCCGTGCACCACGGCCTTGTCCTTGATCTGCTGCAGCACCACGCCGCGTACGTCCGTCATGCCGCCCAGCTTAGAGGCGCCTCCAGGCCCAGGTCATCGTGGCTTCGAGCGGCTCGATCGGGGTGACCAGGCGGGGCAGGGTGTTGAGCCCGTTCGGCGGCCCGGTCTGCGGTTCCACGCACACGGCGGCCTCCTGCTCGTCGTAGACGACGACCCATTCCTCCGGGCTGGTCACCTTCAGCTCCAGCTGCCCCGGCCAGGTCAGCGTGACGTCCACGCCACCCGGCATCCCGAAACAGTCGTCCCAGGGACCGGGCTTCACGTCGATGCGCTTGCCGGTGGGCAGGTGGTCGTCGCCGCGCTCCTCCTGCCAGGCGGGGCTGAAGTCGACGGTCACGTCCTCGCCACCGAGGTTCCGGTGGAACCACGGGTGCCAGCCGATCTGCGCCGGGAACGAGTCGCCGTGCGCCTCCACCGCCATCGTGAGCGTCAGGGAGTCGCCGGTCAGCGCGACGGCCTGGGTGACGCGGCCGGGGTAGGGCCACGGCTGGACGAGGTCGTACGTGATGACCGTCTCGTCGGCCGACCGGCGGGCCGTACGCCAGGCGCCGTCGCGGACGGTGCCGTGGATGGCGTGCGGCGGGGAGTTGAGGGGCATCTGGTGGACGGTCCCGCCGTCCAGGAACCGCCCGTCGCGGATCCGCCCGCACCAGGGGACCATCGGGAAACACCCGAACCGCTCGCCCTGGCGCAGCAGTTCGGTGCCGCCGACCCGCAGTCCTCCGATACGGCCGCCGTTGCCCGGCTGCACCGTCACTTCCGCGTCGCCCGCGGTCAGCGTGATCTCTTCGTTACTCACGGCATGACCCTACTGGGCGGATCAAGAGGGCGAACGGCGACCCGTCAACGGCGTTTGCGCAACACCCTGTTGACCACGATCGCCGACGCCACGACCAGCGCCGCGGCGGGCGCCGCCCAACGGAGGGTGGCGTTGGTCGACACGCTCTGCGGGGCGGGGACGGGGGCGTAACGACCGCGCGGGGGTGCGTGATCGACCTCCTCCGCACTCCGCCCGATCATCGTGCGGCGAGCGTGCGCGGCTTCGGCGGGAGGTTCGGAACTGTCGGCGAAGGTCTCGGAGACATGGGGTTCGGCCAGACCGCCGATGTCGGCAACGGCGTCATCGATGTCGTCAATGTCCTCAACGTCGCCGGCGTCCACGATGTCGTCGATTTCATCGGCCAGCAGAGGATCGACAAGCGGGGGCTCGATCTCGAACTCCGGGCCGGGGTCCGCAGGTTGGGACTGCTCCGGCTCGTCCGCATCCGCTCCCAGGTTCTCCGCGAAACGATCCAGGAGCCTTGTCGCCGCCGACCTCACCGCGTCCGGCGCCAGTTCGGTGATCCGGCCGTCCGCAGTCGCCGTACCGTCGAAGGCGAGGGCGGAGCCGCCGTCCGTCCCCCGGACGCGCAGGGTGAGGGCGAGCTTGACGGAACCGGTGCCGCGAGCCTCCGTAGCGTCGCCCTCCACGGCATACGTACCGTCGTCCTGCGCGGAGACGCGCACCGCACCCCGATAGGTGATGGAGTGGCTGCCGACGCGAACCTTCAGACGCCCGGCGACGAGTTCACTACCGGCGTCCTGCTGGAAACCGGGGACGGCGCGGGCGACCCGAGCGGGGTCCCCGAGTACGGCCCGCAGCCGCTCGGCGGGAACCGGAACGTGCACCTCATGCTCCATGCTTGCCGAGCCTACCCAGGTTGGGCGGGGGTGTACGTGCCGTTGCCCGGAAGTGCGGCCGTGTTGGTGCGGGCGTCCCTGGGAGCTGCGCCCCCAGACCCCCCTTCGGCCTGAACGGCCTCGTCCTCAAACGCCGGACGGGCTGGATATTGCCGACCTGCGTTGAAATGCGCCGCCCTCCGCGAGATCAGTACCGCGGATGCACCAACGTGGAAGCCGCCAGCCCCGGCACCCGCGTCCGCTCCGCCGCCCGTTCCTCGCCCTCCAGTCCCGGCGACGCAGGCACCGCCTCCCCTCGCGTCGCCAGCACGAACCCCCAATCACGCGGAGCCCCGGACGTCCCGGCAGCCCGATCGGGCCCCGCGGCGAAACCCGCGGCACGCCCCCCGACCCGATACGGCACGGTGAGCAGCCCGGCCGCGCGAACCGTCGAGACCACCGTCCAGAAGACATGGCGCCGGGACGAGACCGGCCCCGCGTGCACGACCAGCCGCCCCCGCTCGGTGAGCGCGCGGCGGGCAAGGCCGTAGAACTCCTGGGAGTACAGCTTCGTGCTGGCGGTGATCCCGGGGTCGGGGAGGTCCGCGATCACCACGTCGTACGACCCCGGGCGGACCGCGCGCAGCCGGTCGAAGGGGTCGCCCGTCGTGACGTGGACGCGCGGGTCGGCGTAGACATGACCGTTCAGGGCGGAGAGCGCGGGGTCCTGGCGGGCCAACCGGACGACGCCCGCGTCGAGTTCGACGATGTCGACGCGGCGCACCCCCCGGTGGCGCAGCACTTCCCGCGCCGCGAGTCCGTCACCGCCGCCGAGGACGAGCACGCGCGCGTGGGGGCCGTTCATGGCGGGGGCGACGAGGGCCTGGTGGTAGCGGTTCTCGTCGCGGCCGCTGACGCGGAGGCGGCCGTCGAGGAACAGGTCGAGGGGGCGGCCGTGGTCGCCGCCGGTGAGGACGACCTCCTGGACGTCGGTCTGGAGCGCGACCCGGACGTCCTTGCCGTAGACCGCGTGCCGCGCGGCCCGTTCGAAGTCGTCGGCCAGGACGGCGGCCGAGGCGAGCAGGCCGAGCACCGTGAGGTTGGTGATGACCAGGAGCCAGCGGCCCCGGCGGGAGAGGTCGCGGCGGAACAGGCCCAGGACCAGGGAGCCGCCGGCGACCACGTTGACCGTGCCGGTGAGCAGGGTGCCGGTCAGCTGGCCCAGGAACGGCAGGAGCAGGAAGGGGAACGCCAGGCCGCCGACGAGCGCGCCCACGTAGTCCGCGGCGAACAGATCGGCGACCGCACCCCCCGCGTCCTGCCGACGGATCCGCTGGATCAGCTCCATCAGCAAGGGGACCTCGGCGCCGATCAACAGCCCGATGGCGAGCGAGAACGCGACCAGGAGGCAGCGCGGGCCCTGGGCCCACAGCCCGCCCCAGTTCCCGGTCCAGGCGAAGACCGCGTACAAGGCCATCGCGCTGCACCCGCCGATCAGCGCGAGCGCCGCCTCGACCGCGCCGAACCCGGCTGCCGCATGCCAGCGCAGGCGTTTCGCGGCGAGCGAGCCGATGCCCATCGCGAACACCATGACGGACAGCACGACGGACGCCTGGGTGACCGAGTCGCCGATCAAGTACGAGGCGAGGGCGACGAGTTCGAGTTCGTACACGAGTCCGCAGGCCGCGCAGACGAAGACGCCCGCGAGCACCAGGAACCGGCCCGTGCCCGGCCGTACGGGCAGCCGCGCGGGGCCTGCCCACGGTGGCTGGGTACCCGGCCGGGCCGGCGCGTGCGGTTCGATCACGCTGCGACGTTACGTCACACCACGGGCACGCTTCGTCACCCACACGTGTGGAATGTGTTTACAGCGACCGGGGTTGGTGTCGGCCGCACAAGCTCGTCCGGACCCGTCCAAGCGCGTCCAGGTTTATACGGGCGACGGCATCGCATGCCCCACCGGCACCCGCACCCCCACCCGCGTCCGCGTCGCCACCAGCTGCCCGTCCTGCGGATACGCGTGCCAGGTGCGCCAGTGCACCTGCCCCTCGTGCCGCTGGGCGAGCATCGCGGTGAAGGCGTGCGGGCTGCCGGGGAAGACCCCGGCCAGGCCGTTGGGATGGTCGGCGACGAGGGCCAGCAGTTCCTGGGCGCGGCCCGCGAACTGCCCCGGGGACAGCACCTCGACCCGGGCCGCGAACTCGTACTCCCAGTCCCCGACCCGCTTGGCCACCCCGAGCGGCAGCGGTGTGCTGGAACCCGGGATGCACGCGACCGTCTCCGAACAGCTGCCCCGCTCCTCGTCCAGGAGTACCTGGTGGGACGCGCCGAGCAGTCTCAACTGAAGCTTCGCACCGGACAGTTCGAGATCGAGCGTGGCCAGGGCGGGCAGCGGCTCGCGCCCCAGGGTCCAGGCGAGGTCGGCCGCGCGCGTATCGGTGTAGGACGTCTTCAGGGTCGTGAGCATGGATCGGCTCCGCTAGCACGCAAAGAAAGGGGAGGTAAGGGGAGGTGTGGGGGTCCGGCACACCCCGGCCGACACCGGGACATCGGCCCGGTCGGCCCAGTCAGGAGAAGGTGTCTGCAGGCGCCCGAGGGGTTGCGTTGGGGCTGCGTTGGTGATGTAGAGGGAATCATGAGGGATGGCGCCACCACAGCGTTTTTACCCAACTTCGTGGGGTTTCCATCCCTCAGGGGGCTGCACAGCTCAACTGTTCAACCAAGGCGTACGCCCAGGCGTGTCAGGCGCGCGCCGGAGCGCCCGCCGGGAGCGGTCCCCCGACGGGCGCTCCGGCCCCCCGTGCCATCCCGTCGGCGGTGCTCAGCTGCCCCGTGTCAGCCGTCACCGCGTCCGGCTCAGTTGCCGCCGCCGCAGCCGCCCCCACCCCCGCAGGACGATCCGCCGCCGCACGACGAGCCGCCTCCGCAGGACGAGTGCCCGCCGCCGCACGAGTGGTGCCCACCGGAGTGACCCCCGCCGGAGTGCCCGCCGCCCGAGGACGACGACCCCCCGTCACCGGCCCACCAGCTGCTCGACCCGGCCGCGCCCCCGGAGAGCCCGGACCTGCGCCCCGATCCCTTGCTGAGCTTGTTCTCGCGCCCCGCGCGGACGACCGCTCCCACGAAAGCCACTGCGACGACCGCCAGGATGATGCCGAAGACCATGGCGTCACCCTCCTTCCGATTCCCCCGAAGCGGCCCCCCGTGGGCGCCCCGGTTGGTGCGTGAAGCAGGGATGCCCGGTCGTCTCACCTGCCAAAGCAGAGTTGAGGAACTCCAGAGCTTGAGCGCAGGATGGCGGGCATGACCTCCACCGCACGCCCCCTCCTCAACCGCCGGCTCGCCGAGTTCGGGACCACGATCTTCGCCGAGATGTCCGCGCTCGCCCTGAAGACCGGGTCGATCAACCTCGGCCAGGGTTTCCCCGACACGGACGGCCCCGAGGAGATCCGCGAGGCGGCGGTCCGCGCCCTGCGCGACGGACGCGGCAACCAGTACCCGCCGGGCCCCGGCGTCCCCGAACTCCGCACCGCGATCACCGCCCACCAGCAGCGCCGCTACGGCCTCTCCTACGACCCCGACACCGAGGTCCTGGTCACGGCCGGCGCGACGGAGGCGATCGCGGCGGCGCTCCTCGCCCTGGTCGAACCCGGCGACGAGGTCATCGCGTTCGAGCCGTACTACGACTCCTACGCGGCCTGCATCGCGATGGCGGGCGGAACCCGCGTACCGGTCACCCTGCGCCCCTCGGAAGGCCGCTTCCGTCTCGACCTGGACGAGCTGCGCGCCGCCGTCACCGACCGCACCCGCCTCCTCCTGATCAACACCCCGCACAACCCGACCGGCACCGTCCTCACCCGCGAGGAACTCGCCGCCATCGCCGAACTCGCCGTAGAACGCGATCTGTTGGTGATCACCGACGAGGTCTACGAGCACCTGGTGTTCGACGAGGCCGAGCACATTCCGCTCGTCACCTTCCCGGGGATGCGGGAGCGGACGGTGTCGATCGGTTCGGCGGGCAAGACGTTCTCGTTCACGGGCTGGAAGGTCGGCTGGGTCACGGGCACCCCCGCCCTCGTCACGGCCGTACGGTCGGCGAAGCAGTTCCTGACGTATGTGGCCTCGGGCCCGTTCCAGTACGCGGTGGCGGAGGCGCTGTCCCTCCCCGACTCCTACTTCGACGACTTCCGCACGGACATGCTGGCCAAACGGGACGTCCTGGCGACGGGCCTGACGGAGGCGGGCTTCGAGGTGTTCCGCCCGGCGGGCACGTACTTCATCACGACGGACATCCGCCCCCTCGGAGAGACCGACGGCTTCGCCTTCTGCCGCGCCCTCCCCGAACTCGCCGGGGTCGTCGCCATCCCGAACGCGGTCTTCTACGACCACCGGGAGGAGGGCGCGCCCTTCGTGAGGTTCGCGTTCTGCAAGCGGGTGGGTGTGCTGGAGGAGGCGGTGGGCCGGCTCCGCAAGGCACTCGCGGGCTGACGGCCGCCCCGCGGGACTGGTCGACGCGTCCCTGGCCGCCTCGCACGCCTCGCCTGCCCTGCGCTTTCGCGCAGGAGGCCGTCATTTCGGCGCTTGCCGCATCGACAGGAGCAGACGTACAATATTCTGTACGTGGAAGGAGGGCCGACTGTGAAGACCATGACGTATTCCGAGTCGCGCGCGCGGTACGCCGAGGTACTCAATTCCGTCACCGACGACCGCGAAGAGGTCGTCATCACCCGGGCCGGACATGAGCCGGTCGTCATCGTCTCCCTTGAGGACTACGAGTCCCTGAAGGAGACGGCGTACCTGCTGCGCAGTCCGGCCAACGCCCGGCGCCTGCTCGCCTCCATCGACGAGCTGGAAAATGGCGGCGGCATCGTGCGCGAGCTGGCGACCGACGAGTAAGGGTCGCGAGTTGAAGATCACCTTCTCCTCCCGCGCCTGGGAGGACTACCTGTGGTGGCAGCTTCAGGACCGGAAGATCCTTAAGCGCATCAACACGCTCGTCGCGGACATCACCCGGAACGGCAACGAGGGCATCGGCAAACCGGAACCGCTCAAGCACGGATTCCAGGGCTACTGGTCGCGCCGCATCAACGACGAGCACCGGCTGATCTACAAGGCCACCGAGGACGGCGTCCTGATCGCACAGTGCCGCTACCACTACGAAAGCTGACGGGACTCGGGGGTCGGGCACAGCACCCTTGTCACAACTGACCCGCGCCGCACGCAAATAGGTGCGCGAACACGGAGTGGCCCGGGTGACGCCGGCACCGGGCCTGGTCACCGCCGTGCGGTCGGCGAAGCAGTTCCTCACGTATGTGGCGTCGGGCCCCTTCCAGTACGCGGTCGCCGAGGCGCTCGCACTCTCCAACTCCTACTTCGCCGCCTTCCCCCAGCCCCAGGGCACCCACTTCATCAACACCGACCCCAACGGTCGAGAAGGTCAACACCTCGGCGTCGGCTCAATACGGCGGCATCACCCGGGACTTCAGGGTGCCTGGAGGCTGGGGCGCCCGATGGAGTTGGCGTGGCGGCCAGCTCACTTTCGAAGGATTCCTGTGATGGCGGGGCAGCACAAGACCGAACCGGCCTACCAGGCGGCCGACTTCGCAGCAGACGGAGCCCTGCGGGATGTCTGCGTCCTCGACACCACGATCGACGACTGGCGACGCATGTTCGACGCTCTGCACGCAGTCCCGGGGCGCCATGTTCTTACTTGGACACTCTCCGAGACCACGCAGAGCGGCACCCTGGACACTACTGCCGTATGGTCCCGGCTGGAGCAGGACCCGGAGGAATCGGCGAGCCTGGCCATCGACATCGACGGCGTTTGGTTCACCTGCTACTTCTTCGACATCGAAGAGATCGAGTTCACCTTCGATCCGTCCGACGTGGTCGACGAAGCGGCCTTCGCACCCGTCCGCTCCTTCGTGACCTGGCTGGGAACGGCGACAGGCCGGGAAGTCATCGTGACCATGGAAGGCACCGACCACGCTGCCATGCCTGCTCTGATCCGGTGGCGGCCGTGAAGCTCGTCAAGGCCGACTGCGATCCCGAGCCGCACGGCTTCCAACTGGATACGGACGACCTGTCTCGACAGACTGCCGCGGTCACGTGACGGCCTGCGCGAGACGGCAACCAGCCAGGGAAATGGGTGCGCGAACGCGGAGTCTCCTGGGTCACGGGCGCCCCCGCCCTCGTCACGGCCGTACGGTCGGCGAAGCAGTTCCTGACGTATGTGGCCTCGGGCCCGTTCCAGTACGCGGTGGCGGAGGCGCTGTCCCTCCCCGACTCCTACTTCGACGACTTCCGCACGGACATGCTGGCCAAACGGGACGTCCTGGCGACGGGCCTGACGGAGGCGGGCTTCGAGGTGTTCCGCCCGGCGGGCACGTACTTCATCACGACGGGCCGGCTGAAGAAGCCGGCGGGCTGAGAGACGAGAAAAGACCGGCGCCCGTCCACAGGCTGTGGACGGGCGCCGGTCATACATGGTCTTGCGGGACCGAGGAGAACTACTCCTCGTCGTCCTCAGGCTTCTCGACGGCCTCGTCGACTTCCTCGGTGAGGCCGAGCTGCTCGACGAGCCAGCGGTCGAACTCGATCGCGGCACGCACCCAGCTGACCGTCGAGGACACGAAGTGGTTCAGGTCGACGCCGGTGCCGACCAGCATCTGCGCCTCACCGATGAGACGGACGGTGCCGTCGTCGTGGGTGTGCGTGTAGACCTTGGGCCACAGAGTGCGGCGGTTCCAGTCGTCGATCGACTCAAGCAGCTGCGGCTTGACGTCGATGTCGTGCGGACGGTCGTAGAACGTCCGCACCGAGAAGACCAGCTGGTCGTCCTCGCCGCGGAACATGAAGTACGTACGGAACTGCTCCCACGGCGCCGCGAGGTCACCCTCGTCGTCGACGACATACTTCAGCTCCATCTGGTCGAGGAGCTGCTTCACGAGGTCCTGATCCGGGACGACGGGGCCCGCCGGTCCTTGGGGGTTCGGCTCGGGCTGGCCCCCGAAGTTCGGAATCGAGGACGGGTCGATGCTCACCGTGTATTTCCCTTCGTACGGATTCCGCCATCCTCCCCCATGCGGGGAGGGGGGTGGCAACCCCTGACGGGACTGTCCGCCACGGGCTGACCGATATACGGTCATGCACATGCGGAGGGGAGCACGGTGGCCGTTGTGGGGGATGTGGTGGATGTGCCTCGTCTTCGTGGTGTGGGCGGTCTGGTGGTTCGCCCAGACAATGCGCTACGCCGCCTCCAGTGACGACCCTCCCGGCACCGTCGGCAGCGCCGACTGCGCCGACGCCATGGACTTCTCCGGCGCCGCGCTGCCCGAGGACACCCGGGACGCGCACTGCACCTCGTACACCTGGGGAGGCCAGGCGTACGACGGCAGTTTCCGCATGCCGCGCGCGGCGGTCCACGGTTGGCTGGCCGAGTCGTTCCCGGACGGCGCGGGCTTCCCCTGTCACGGGGACGACGACGAGTGCGTCCGCGTCCGGCGCGACGCACAGGCGCACGCGTCCGGCGCCTACGACGTCACCGTGAGCGTGTCCTACGAGGGCGGGTCCACCGGGGACACCGCCCTCGTCACCTTCGACGCGAGTTCCTACTGAACGCCGCCTGACGTCACGACCTGAACACCGGGCGTCACAGCGTCTTCCCGGTGGCCGGCCCCACGATCAGCCCGTCCCCGAACGCGTCCACCCGTACCGTGTCCCCGTCCTTGACCTCGCCCGCCAGGATCTCCTTGGCGAGCCGGTCACCGATCGCCGTCTGGACGAGCCGCCGCAGCGGTCGCGCCCCGTACGCCGGGTCGTTGCCGTTGTCCGCGAGCCAGGTCAGGGCCTCGTCGCTGATCTCCAGGGTGAGGCGGCGTTCCGCGAGGCGCTTGGCGAGGCGGCCGATCTGGAGGCCCGCGATACGGCCGAGCTCCTCCCTGTTCAGGGCGGAGAAGACCACCAGGTCGTCCAGCCGGTTCAGGAACTCCGGCTTGAAGGAGGCCCGGACCACCTGCAGAACCTGCTCCTTCTTCTCGGCCTCGCCCGTGGTCTGGTCGATCAGGAAGTTGCTGCCCAGGTTGGAGGTGAGGATCAGGATCGTGTTGCGGAAGTCGACCGTGCGGCCCTGGCCGTCGGTCAGGCGACCGTCGTCCAGTACCTGGAGCAGCACGTCGAAGACCTCCGGGTGCGCCTTCTCGACCTCGTCGAGCAGGATCACCGAGTACGGCCGCCTGCGCACCGCCTCCGTGAGCTGGCCGCCCTCCTCGTAGCCGACGTATCCGGGCGGGGCGCCGACCAGTCGGGCCACGCTGTGCTTCTCGCCGTACTCCGACATGTCGATGCGGACCATCGCCCGCTCGTCGTCGAAGAGGAAGTCCGCGAGCGCCTTCGCAAGTTCCGTCTTGCCCACGCCTGTTGGGCCCAGGAAGAGGAACGAGCCGGTGGGGCGGTCCGGGTCCGCGATGCCCGCGCGCGTGCGTCGTACGGCGTCGGAGACCGCCTCTACGGCCTCACGCTGGCCGATGAGGCGGCGGCCCAACTCCTCCTCCATGCGCAGGAGTTTCTGCGTCTCGCCCTCCAGGAGGCGGCCTGCGGGGATGCCGGTCCAGGAGCCGACGACGTCCGCGATGTCGTCGGGGCCGACCTCCTCCTTGACCATCGTGTCCTTGGAGGCTTCCTCTTCCGCCTCGGAGGCTTCCTCCAAGTCCCGCTCCAGGGTAGGGATTTCGCCGTAGAGCAGCTTGGACGCGGTGTCGAAGTCGCCGTCGCGCTGGGCGCGTTCGGCCTGGCCGCGCAGTTCGTCGAGCTTTTCCTTCAGCTCGCCGACGCGGTTGAGGGACTGCTTCTCCTTCTCCCAGCGGGCGTTGAGGCCGCGCAGCTCCTCCTCGCGGTCGGCGAGGTCGCGGCGCAGCTTCTCCAGGCGCTCGATGGAGGCGGCGTCCGTCTCCTTGTCGAGGGCCAGCTCCTCCATCTTCAACCGGTCGACGGAGCGCTGGAGTTCGTCGATCTCGACCGGGGAGGAGTCGATCTCCATGCGGAGGCGGGACGCCGCCTCGTCGACGAGGTCGATCGCCTTGTCGGGGAGGAAGCGCGAGGTGATGTACCGGTCGGAGAGGGTCGCGGCGGCGACCAGCGCGCTGTCCGCGATGACGACCTTGTGGTGCGCTTCGTAGCGGCCCTTGAGTCCGCGCAGGATCGCGATCGTGTCCTCGACGCTCGGCTCCGCGACCAGCACCTGCTGGAAGCGGCGCTCCAACGCCGGGTCCTTCTCGATGCGTTCGCGGTATTCGTCGAGGGTGGTCGCGCCGACCATGCGCAGTTCGCCGCGGGCCAGCATCGGCTTCAGCATGTTGCCGGCGTCCATCGCGGAGTCGCCGCCGGCACCCGCGCCGACGACGGTGTGGAGTTCGTCGATGAAGGTGATGATCTGGCCGTCGGAGTCCTTGATCTCCGCGAGGACGGTCTTCAGCCGCTCCTCGAACTCACCGCGGTACTTCGCACCCGCGACCATCGCACCGAGGTCCAGCGAGACGAGCCGCTTGTTCTTGAGGGACTCCGGCACGTCCCCCTTCACGATCCGCTGCGCCAGCCCCTCGACGACGGCGGTCTTGCCGACGCCGGGCTCGCCGATGAGGACCGGGTTGTTCTTCGTACGGCGGGACAGCACCTGGACGACCCGCCGGATCTCCTGGTCCCGGCCGATGACCGGGTCGAGCTTGCCCTCGCGCGCGGCGGCCGTGAAGTCCGTACCGAACTTCTCCAGCGCCTTGTACTGCCCCTCGGGGTCGGGTGTGGTCACCCGGCGCCCTCCCCTGCTCTTCTGGAACGCGTCCAGCAGCTTCTTCGCACTGGCCCCCTGCTGGGAGAGTACGTCCCCGGCCGCGCCGCCCTTCGCGGCGATACCGATCAGCAGGTGCTCGGTCGAGAGGTAGTCGTCGCCGAGTTCCTTCGCGTGCTCACCGGCGTCCGCGAGCACGGCCAGCAGCTCACGGCTCGGCTGCGGCGGCGCGACGGTCGACCCGGTCACGCTGGGCAGCGCCCCGAGCACCCGCTCGGCACCCGCCCGTACGGCGGCCTGATCGGCGTCGACGGCGGCCAGCAGGTCGGTGATGTTCTCGTTGTCCTCCCCCGCGAGCAGCGAGAGAAGCAGGTGGGCCGGGGTCAGGTCGGCGTGCCCCCCGGTCACGGCACGGTTGCTGGCCGCGTTGATCGCGTCCCGGCTCCTGTTGGTCAGCTCGGCGTCCACGTTCGCGTACTCCTCCTCCTACGACCTTCGTGCACGGAATGACACGGTCAACGTGCACAAAGTTGAGTCTATTCCACTCAAGGCAACGGAGGGACCGATCCGGCGACCGAGTTCTGGGTTCCGGATTCCGGGTTACGGGGTTGCCGGTTCCGGGCTCTGAGGGCGCACGCATGCACAGGCCGCCCCTGTCGTCGCAGGGACATACGGCCCGGAGGCGCGGCTTGCTCGGGTCATCGCGAACAAGCTGCGCGGACAAGCCGAGCGGGAGAGGCGCCGAGCGGGAAGGGCGGGGAGGGCAGGGAGGGCCGAATCGATCAGTTCCGGCCACCACGGCCGGCCCCATACCCGAACATTCCGCACAAACTGCAGCGGCGTCACCGTGTTCAGGTCACGGTGACGCCGCTGCGGGGGGAAGCACCTGAGCGATCTGTTACGACGGGGGAATCGCGTCAGGCACTGCGGGGGGTGGCTGAGATGGTCTGGACGTCGGGGGCATCCGTTTCCACCAGCCGATGGTCTCGCTGGTCAAGATTCACAAAGATCATTCCGTACCGAATGGCACATCGCACTGGCTGCGGCGCCCCCCGAGGCCGCCGCAGACACCGGTACGCCCGTACGTCCTCGTCCTCGTCCCGCGTCACGACGACCGGCTCACCGAACACGGTCACCATGAGCGAGTCACCGCTGTGGGGGATGGCGGTGGCCAGGTCGATGAAGTGCCAGCCGGAGCGGTAGGCCGTGGCCATCTCGCGCCGGAAACTGCGGTCGTCCGGAGGAGTAGTCATAATCAGTCCCAGACGCTGTCAGACGGCATGTCAGGGGACGCAGTGGCGGAAATCTCGATCCCCGCGGCCTGAGTACCACTCGCTCGATGCACGTCGCCCTTCGCACCGGAGAGGCCGGCCAGTGCGCCGAAGGCCACAACGGTGGAGAAGGCCGTGACAAGCACCGAGCGAAGCAATCTGTTACGCATAATCGGCTTCGTCCTCACTTGAAGGTCCCCTCATTCCCCCGTCGAGTAAGACGATGGCTCATTCGGGCACGTCATGGCCACACGATCGGTGCATCATGTTCCTGCATGTTCAGGACCCTGGGGGGTGGAGATTTGGTGACAAACGGGACTAACGGCGCACATCCCCACGCGCTGACCGAACTGTGCGAGGAGGGCGACCGTCTTTATGCGACAGCCCTGCGCACCGGGCGCATCACACGGTCGGCCGTCGAGGCCGCCCCCTGTCTCATGGAATTCGCCCTCCTCCAGCCGGACCCGGACGACGCCGATCTGCTGCGTCCCGTCCCCCCGGCCGTGGCGCTGGCCCAGCGGCTGCACCCCCTGGAACGGGAGATCAGCGAGCGGAGAAGGATGTCGGTCACGCTGGCCGACGCCTTCGAGCCCTTCATGGCCCTCAGCGCCCAGGAGACCGCGTCCACCGACTCCTCGATCACGGTCCTGGAGGGGCTGGACCGGATCAACGCGGCGCTCGACCTGGCCACCACCCAGTGCCGGACGGAGATGCTCACCGTCCAGCCGAGCGGCCGCAAGCGCCCCGAGCACCGGCTCATCGAGGGGCTGGAACGCGACAAACCGCTGATCGAGCGCGGAGTGCGGATCCGCACCCTGTACCAGCACACGGCGCGCTACAGCCCCGACCGGCTGGGCTACGTGGACCAGTTCGTCAACGCCAAGGTGGAGTACCGCACCATCGACGAGCTGGTGGAGCGCCTGATCATCTGTGACGAGAGCGTCGCCTTCATCCCGATACGCGACGACCGTCAGGTCGCCCTGGAACTGCGCCACCCGGGTCTCGTGAGCTACCTGATCAAGGTCTTCGAGTTCATGTGGAGCCGCGCGGTCCCGCTGAACGTCGGCGCCCCCTACGAGACCGCCCCCGACGGCATCACCGACATCCAGCACTCGATCGCGAAACTCCTGATCGAGGGCCATGTCGACGAGGCCATCGCGCGCCGGCTGGGCATGAACGTGCGGACCTGCCGGGCCCACATCGCCAAGCTCGCCACGGCCCTGGGCAGCGGCAGCCGGGCCCAACTCGGCTTTCTCATAGCCCAGTCGGGGATCCTGAACCAGGACGACCCGACGCAGGGAGGGGACGGCACACCGTGACCGAGCCGCACACACACGGCGTGGAGGACCTGTGCGCGGCCGGGACCGAGGTGTACGAGCGTGCCCTGCGCGAGGGCCATGTGAGCCGCTCCGAGGCCGAACAGGCGCCCTGTCTCCTCGACTTCGGCCTGCTGATCCACGCCGTCACGGATCTGCGGAGGCTGGAGCCGGTCGCCCCCGCGGTCGCCTTCCACCGGATGCTGCGGGCCATGGAGGACCGCGTCGCCGAGGAGCGCCGGCGCGAGCAGCGGCTGGCGGAGACCTTCGAACCGCTGATGCGGATCGACGGCCGCCCCGCCGGGACGGAGCGCGTCCCGACCATCGGTGTCCTGAGCGGGCTCGACCGGATCGGCGCCGCCATCACCCAGGCGATGGCCGACAGTTCGGGCGAGGTCCTCGCCATCCAGCCGCACATCACGCACACCGCCTACACGGCCCCCGAGTTCCACATCGAGGCGCTGGCCCGCGACCAGGCCCTGCTCGACCGCGGCGGCCGTATCCGTACGCTCTACCAGCACACCCTGCGCCAGGCGCCGTCGATCATCGCCCGCTACGAACGGCTCCGCGGCAATGTCGCGGCGCGCACCCTGGACGTGATCCCGGACCGCCTCATCGTCGTCGACCGGACCGTCGCCTTCATGCCCGCCAACGAGGACCGCACCCTCGCCCTGGAAGTCCGCAACCCTTCCCTGGTGACCTTCTGCGTCACGGTCTTCGACCGCCTCTGGCACCTGGCGACGCCCCTGTACCCGGAATCGGTCGAGCAGCCTTCCCTGAACGGCATCACGCCCCGCCAGCGCGCCATAGCGACCCTGCTCGTCGAAGGCCACACGGACGCCGTCATCGCCGACCGCCTGGGCATGAACATCCGCACGGTCCGCGTCCACATAGCCAAACTCGCCGCCACCCTCGGCAGCGAGAGCCGGGCCCAACTCGGCTACCTCATCGCGGAGTCGGGCATCCTCAGACCGGAGGGAGCGGCGGAGTGACGTCCCCGTCCCACGCGGAGCACGGTGTGGACGACCTGTGCCCCGCCGGATCGGAGTTGTACGCACGCGCCCTGCGCGACGGGTGGGTGCACCCCGCGGCCGCCGACGCAGCTCCGTGCCTGCTCGACCACGGCCTGCTGCACCCGGCCGCCGCGGACCCGGGCCGGCTGGAACCGGTCGCCCCGGCCGTGGTTCTGCACCGGCTGCTGCGCTCCTCGGGGGCGCGGATCGCGGACGAACGGCGGCGCGAGGAGCGGCTGACCGAGGCGTTCGAGCCGCTGATGCGCATCGACGGCCGCCGGACCGGAGCGACGGACACCGCGATCAGCGTCCTCAACGGCTTCGACCGGATCAACTCGGCCATCGCGGAGGCCGTGGCCGCGGCCTCCCGGGAGGTGCTGGCGATCCAGCCGCGCCGGCGCAACCCCGAGTCCCTCGACATCAACCTCAACGCCCTGAAACAGGACCAGGCCCTCCTCGACCGCGGCGGCCGCATCCGCAGCCTCTACCCGCACGCGCTCCGCCATCAGCCCGCCGTCCTCACCCGCTACGACCAGTTGCGGGGCGACGCCGAGGCCCGCACCCTCGACGAGGTCACCGACCGCCTCATCGTCGTCGACCGCGCGGTCGCCTTCATCCCGGCCAACGAGCACCGCACCGTCGCCCTGGAGGTCCGGCACCCGGCGCTGATCACCTACTTCGTCACGGTCTTCGACCGCCTCTGGCACCTGGCCACCCCCATGTACCCGGAAGCGGTCCGGCAGCCCTCCCACAACGGCATCACGCCCCGCCAACGCGCCATAGCGAGCCTGCTCATAGAGGGTTATACCGACGCCGTCATCGCCGACCGCCTCGGCATGAACATCCGCACCGCCCGCGTCCACATAGCCAAACTCGCCGCCACCCTCGGCAGCGAGAGCCGGGCCCAACTCGGCTACCTCATCGGGCAGTCGGGGATTCTCGATCCACCGGAGTGAGCTGCACGGGGACGTCCGGCAGGCGTGAAGAGGCGCCGTCCAGGCCCACCTGGGCGATACGGACGCCGAGTTGGGTACGGCTGGCCGCGCCCAGCGTCTCCGACAGGCGGGCGATGTGGGCGCGGCAGGTGCGGACGCTGATGCCGAGCCGTTCCGCGATCACCGCGTCCTGGTGGCCGTCCGCGAGCAGGGCGGCGATGGACTGTTCGCGGTGCGAGATGCCCTCGATGCCGGTGTCGGGCAGCGGGGCGGCGACCGGGATCGCGAGGCGCCACAGGCGGTCGAAGACCGTGACGAAGTAGTCGATCAGCGCGGGGTGGCGCAGCTCCAGGGCCATCGTGTGGTCGGCGTTGGCGGGGATGAAGGCGACCGTGCGGTCGAAGAGGATCAGCCGGTCGACGACCTCGTCGAGCGTCCGCGCCTCGACCGCGTCGCCCATCAACTCCAGGTAGTTCAGCAGGCCTTGGCCGTGCCGGGCCACGTGGGTGTACAGGTCGCGCATCCGCACCCCGCGCGAGCGCAGGGCGACGGCGCGGTGCAGGCCCTCGGTGAGTTCCGGTTCGCGACGGATGCCGCCGGGCTGGACGGTGAGCACCTCGCTGGTGCAGGCCTCCGTCGCGTCGTCCATCGCCGCCTGGATACGGGAGAGCCCGTCCAGGACGCGGATCGCGGCGCCGCCCTCCAGGGACGCCGACGCCTGGATACGGCGGCCGAGACCGGCGTACCACTCGAAGGCGGCGACGGCCGAACCCACCCGCCGGTGGCTCTCGCTGACCTCGTCGTAGACCCCGCGCAGCAGGCGGGTCATGACCTCCTGCGGGGAGGTCGGGACCAGCCAGGCCATGTCGTCGGGGTCGGGGTGCAGGAGGGCCAGCTCCAGCAGGCACGGCACCGGTTCGGCGTCCGTGCGCGGTACACGGCCCCGCCGTACGGCCCGGGAGTACACGCGGTCCCCGGGGCCGCAGAGTCGGTCAGCACCGTGTGGATGCTCGTCCGTCCCGTGCCCGGCCATCGCCCATCCCACCCCCGGTTCCCGGCTCTTTGCAGCGCAACTATGCGCGGAGCGGACCTGCTCCGCAACACGGCTCCCCCTCGAACAGCCGCCGAAAACCGCTGATATCGCCCGCTATCTCCCGGCCTCCGTGCCTCGCCTTGCAACAAGCTGCGGGGGTGTCCGGCCGGTAGCAACGAGTCCCCCGTCGTATCACTTGCCGCGTGAGCTGCCGGAAATCACTCAGAGACCGTCGTGTTACGTACCGCACTTAACGTCCCCTCATGGCGGACATATTTGACGCATACGCATTGGCCGATGCGTGGGACGAGATGTTTGTGCGGCCGGGTGAGGTCAGAACCGCCTACGAGCCGGTACTGGCGGCACTCCAGCCCATCGAGCCGAGTGAACTGCGCTTCCGCGCGGACCAGATGGCCCGCGCGTTCACCGACCGGGGCGTGACCTACGCCTTCGCGGGCGAGGAACGGCCCTGGCCCCTGGACCTGGTGCCGCGGATCATCGACGCGCTGGAGTGGGATCTCATCCAGCGCGGGGTGGCGCAGAGAGTGCGGGCCCTGGAGGCCTATCTCTCCGACGCGTACTCGCACTGCCGGGCCTTCGAGGACGGGGTCGTGCCCTGGCGGCTGCTCCTCAACTCGGCCCATTTCCATCGGGCCGCGCAGGGGGTCGAGCCACCGGGCGGGGTCCGCATCCACGTCGCCGGCATCGACCTCGTGCGCGACGAGGCCGGGGACTTCCGGGTGCTGGAGGACAACGTGCGGGTCCCCAGCGGGGTTTCGTACGTCATCGAGAACCGCAGAGCCATGACCCGGATCTTCCCCTCCCTCTTCGCCGAGCAGCACGTGGTCCCCGTCGACGGGTACGCGCAGAAGCTGCTCGCCGCCCTGCGCGCCGCCGCGCCCGCCGGCACCCAGGACCCGCGCGTCGTGGTCCTCACCCCGGGCCCGAGCAACGCCGCCTACTTCGAACACGCCCTGCTGGCACGGCTGATGGGCGTCCAGCTGGTCGAGGGGCACGACCTGGTGTGCCGCAACAACCGGGTGTGGATGCGGACCACACGCGGCGAGGTGCCCGTCCATGTCGTATACCGACGGCTCGACGACGACTTCCTCGACCCGCTGCACTTCCGCCCCGACTCGGTGATCGGCTGCCCGGGCATCATGAACGCCGCCCAGGCCGGGAACGTCACACTCGCGAACGCGGTCGGCAACGGCATCGCGGACGACAAGCTCCTCTACACCTACGTCCCCGACCTCATCCGCTACTACCTCTCAGAGGAACCGATTCTCCCCAACGTGGAGTCCTACCGCCCCGACGAGCCGGGGCAGTTGGAGGCGGTCCTCGACCAGATCGACCAACTCGTCGTGAAGCCGGTGGACGGCGCGGGCGGCATGGGCATCGTCATCGGACCCAAGGCCGACGCGAAGACCCTCGAACGCACTCGCAAAGCCGTCGCCGCCGACCCGCGCGGCTGGATCGCGCAGCGCCCGGTCGCCCTGTCCACCTCCCCCACCCTCGCGGGCGAACGCATGGCACCGCGCCACATCGACCTGCGCCCGTTCGCCGTGAACGACGGCACCGACGTCTGGGTGCTGCCCGGCGGCCTCACCCGCGTCGCCCTCCAGGAGGGCAACCTGATCGTCAACTCCAGCCAGGGCGGCGGCTCCAAGGACACCTGGGTGCTCGCGGAGGGCCCCACCGAACAGCCCGCGTCGCTCTTCCCGGAGAGCGGACTGCCCGAGGTGGCACCCCGCCAGCTCGGCCCCGACGGCAACCCCGCGGTCGTACAGGAAGGGGCGCAGCAGTGAACGACGTGATCCTCTCCCGGATAGCCGAGGCCCTGACGTGGACGGGCCGTTACGTCGAGCGCGCGGACGCCACCGGGCGCATCCTCGACGCCTATCTGCACCGCCTGCTGGAGGACCCCTGGCGCGACGAGGACGCGGCCTGCCGGTCGCTGTACGCGATCCTCGGGGTCGACGCGGGCGGTCAACGCGTCGACATGCAGCAGGTGTTGGACCAGCTCGCCTTCGACGCCCGCTCCACCTGTTCCATCGAGGGCGCGCTCGGCGCCGCCCGTCTCAACGCCCGCAGCGCCCGGGAGGCCGTCTCCTCGGAGATGTGGGAGTGCCTCAACTCCACCTGGCACGCCCTGGCCGACCAACGCCTCGCGGCCCGCCGTACGGGCCCCTACGCCTATCTCGAACTCGTGCGCAGACGCGCCGCGTTGTTCTTCGGCCTCGCCGACTCCACGATGAGCCGCGACGACAGCTGGCGTTTCGTCGTCCTGGGACGCAGCCTCGAACGGGTGGACATGACCGTACGGCTGCTGTCCGTCCGGGTGTTGGACGCGGCGCACGCGCCCGACTGGCCGACACTGCTCAGCGCTTCGGGCGCCGACGAGGCGTACGCGCGCGTGTACGGCGGTTTCGGGGACACCCCGCGCGTGGCCGAATTCCTGCTGCTGGACCGGGACTTCCCGCGCTCCGCGCTGCACGCGCTGACGACGGCCGAGGAGTGCCTGACCGCGCTCGGGCGCCAGCGCCAGGACCCCGCCCGGCGCCCGATAGGCCGCCTCCGTACCCGTCTCGAATACCTGGACTCGCACGCCTTGGAAGAGCAACTGCCCGCCCTCCTCAAGGACTTGCAGCATGCCTGCATGGACTCGGCGGAGGCGGTCGCGGAGTTGTTCTTCCCGTACCAGGGGCCCGTCGAGTGGGCCCAGGAAGGAGCCTGAGATGACCCGTAGGCTTCGCATCCGCCACACCACCCGCGTGTCGTACGCCCAGGCGGCCGTCTCCTCCCACAACGAGGTGCGGATGACCCCGCTCACGCTGCCCGGCCAGACCACGCTGGACGCGCGCGTGACGGTGAACCCCACGACCCCGACGTGGTCGTACTGGGACTACTGGGGCACCCAGGTCACCGGCTTCGACCTGATGGACCCGCACGCGGACCTCACGATCACCGCGTCGAGCCTGGTCGAGACGTCCCCGCCGGAGTTGCTCGGCCCCTCCCCCAGCTGGCAGGAGGTGACCGAACGGACCACGAACTCACGCCTGTTGGAGTTCATCGGCCCCACGGTCCGTACGACGGTCCCGCCCAAGCTGCTGAAGAAGGCGCGCAAGGCGGCCGTAGGACTCGATCCGCACGGGACGGCGATCGCGGTCTCCGCGCTGGTCGCCGACCGGGTGGCCTACCTCCCCGGCGTCACCGGCGTGAACACGTCGGCGGCCGAGGCCTGGGAACAGGGTGCCGGCGTCTGCCAGGACATCGCGCACGTCACCATCGCGCTGCTGCGGGGGCTCGGTCTGCCCACGCGCTATGTCTCCGGATACCTGCACCCGGAGCGCGAAGCGGAACTCCACCGCCCAGTGGCCGGACAGAGCCACGCCTGGATCGAGTACTGGGCGGGCGACTGGTGCGGCTACGACCCCACCAACCGGACCCGGCCCGACGAGTCCCACGTGGTGGTGGGGCGGGGGCGCGACTACGACGACGTGACGCCGCACAAGGGGATCTACCGGGGAGTGGCGGGCGGGCCGCCGGAGGTGACGGTGGAGTTCACGCGGGTGGCGTGAACTCCCGTGCGGGGCGGGCGGGTTACTTCAGCCCGTGCGCCTCGCACGCCGACTTGTAGTCCGCCGTGCAGATGTCGGAGATCTTGTAGATCCCGTCCGCGACCACCGTCGACTTGATGTTGTCCTGCGTCAGCGCGACCACGGAGACCAGCTGCGAGGGGATCTTCTTGTTCGTGGGGCTGTCGACCGTGTCACGGGTGAGGGCGTCGAACTCGATGTCCCTGCCCTGGACCTTGGCGACGGCGATCTTCGCGGCGGCCTCGGCGAGGTCGGGGTAGGGCTTGTAGACGCTCATGTACTGCTCGCCGGTGACGATCCGCTGCACGGCGCTGAGTTCGGCGTCCTGGCCGGTGACGGGCGGGAGCTTCGTGAGGCCCGACGCCTTCAGGGCCTTGATGATGCCGCCGGCCATGGCGTCGTTGGCGGAGTACACGGCGGCGATGTTGTTCTTGCCGAGCTTGCCGATCGCCTCGGTCATCTCCTTCTGGGCGAGGTCCGGGTCCCAGGCCTTGGTGTTGTAGCTCTCGGCGATCGTCACCTTGCCCTGCAGCTCGGACAGCGCCCCGCCCTTGAACACCGCGGCGTTGGGGTCGGTCGGCGAACCGTTGATCATGACGATCTTGTCGGAGGTGTCCACGTTGCTGCCCAGCGCCTCGACCAGGGAACGGCCCTGCACCTCGCCGACCAGTTCGCCGTCGAAGGAGACGTACGCGTCGATCGGGCCCTCGGCGAGACGGTCGTAGGCGATGACCGGGATGCCGGCGGTCTTGGCCTTCGCCACCATGGTGCGGATGAGGTGCGAGTCGACGGCGTCGAGCACGATGATGTCGACCTTCTCGTCGATCATCTTCTGCATCTGCTTGTCCTGCGTGGCCGCGACACCGCCGGCGTTCTCGTACTCGGCCTTGCCCTTGTTCGCGGTGAGTTCCTGGATCTTCGCCTTCATGATCGGGAAGTCGAACTCCGCGTACCGTGTGTTCGTCTTCTCCGGCATGAGCACACCGACGGTGATGTCGTTGCCCTTCGCCGGAGTCGCGTCCGAGCTGCTCCCCGACGAGTTGAGCACGCCACAGGCGGCCAGGGGGAGGGCCAGCGAGGACGCGGCCACGGATATGGCGATACGACGCATTGGGAGCTCACTTCTGGTGCCGTGCGGACGTGGGTGCAGCATTGCAACCCAGGTGACTGAAAAGCCAACGCGGCCACGACCACCGGCGTCAAGCGGAACTACTTAACGAGATGGCAACGCCACGTTCCGTTTGGTATGTGGAGAGGCTGCGGAACCCCATCCAAACGCTCTTTACGGACCCTCCACTCAACGGGAGTTCATGAGCAGGCAAAGATCAGCACAACCAACTCCTTTCCCCACGAGTCGTGATCGTCAGCGGCTGTGCCGCCGCGACCGATCCGACAGAGGACCGCATGAACCCAGCCAGACACACGACGGCCGCCGCCGTCGTGCTCTCCGTCGCGGGGAGCCTGCTCGCCGGCGCGACAAGTCCCGCCTCCGCCGCGACGAGTTGCGCCTCACCCGTCTACAAGCGGCAGTTCTTCGCGAACACGGCCTTCTCCGGTACGGCGAAGAAGACGGACTGCGACAACGCGATCGACCAGACCTGGACCGGCGCCCCCGCCTCCGGCCTCCCGAAGGACACCTTCGGCGTCCGCTGGAGCGTGACGCGGGACTTCGGCTCGGGCGGCCCCTTCGCCCTCGCCGCGTCCGGGCTCGACGGGATCCGCGTCTACGTCGACGGCGTCCGCAAGGTCGACCTGTGGAGGAACACCTCCACGACCGTGAGCAGGACGGCCAACGTGACGATCCCCAAGGGCAAGCACACCCTGCGGATCGACTACGTCAACTGGACGGGCTCCGCGAAGGTCAAGTTCACGTACACGCCCCGCACTTCGGCGACGGTCGACAAGGTCGAGCCGCTCGCCCCGACGGGTGCTGCGGTGGCGTACGACACCGCCACCGGCAAGGCCAAGCTCACCTGGGCCAAGAACAAGGAGATGGACCTCGCCGGGTATCGCGTCTACCGGCGGGCGAAGGGGTACACCGACTGGCATCGGGTCAGCGGCGCCGGCCTGCTGACGGGCACGTCGTTCACGGAGTCCCTCGCTGCCTCCGGTCACGCGCACTACTACGAGGTGCGGGCCGTGGACAGGGCCGGCCTGGAGTCCCCGGGCAGTACCGACCAACTCGTCACCACGGCGGACCGGCTGGCGCCGACCGTCACGGACCTGGCCGTCTACAGCGACAGTGCCCTGTACGGGGTGGGCCTCTCGTGGATGTCCGGTGAGGGGTCGCTGACCTACCGGTTGCTGAGGTCCGACGCACCCGGCGGGCCGTTCACCGTGGCCGCGGGCAATCTGAGCAACTCGGCGACCGATGCCACCGCCCCGTACGGGGAGACCTCCTACTACAAGGTCGCGGCGACCGACCCGGCGGGCAACACCGGGTACTCGGCGGTGGTCTCCCACGCCCGGCCGCTCGCCGTGCCCTACTTCTGGAAGACGGAGAACCGGCCGGAGGACGGCGGCGGCATCGATCTGGCCTGGGACGTCTCGCCGTACGCGCCGACCGGGTTCCGGGTCCACCGCGACGAGCACCGCTTCGACGACGCGACCGGCACGTTCGACGTCGTCGACTCCCAGGTGGTGCCCTGCGCCCCGACGCTCACCGACACCGCGTACGGCACCCGCCACACCTACGCCTGCACCGACACCACGGTCGTGCCGAGCCCGAGCGACGGGTTCTACGTGTACTGGGTGACGACCGTCGACGCGCTCGGGCGGGAGTCGGCCCCCTCGCAGACCGTCTCCCATGCCTACGGCGACGCCACCGCCCCGCCGCTCGTCACCGGGTTCACGGCCACCGCCACCGAGTACGGCACGGTCCTGGACTGGGACGACAGCCCGGCCGCCGACCTCGCCGAGTACAACGTGTTCCGGGTCAGCACGGTGGACGACGGCACCGAGTACACGCACGTGGGCACGGTCAAGGCGGGCACCAGCCGGCTCGTCGACTCGGCGAACCTCCAGGACGGCGAGCACCACACGTACTTCGTGGACGCCGTGGACACCTCGGGCAACTCCACTTACACGTCCGCCGACGCCATGGTCTCCACCACCGTCACCGAGTACGACCTGCGGCCCACCGTGGAGACCCCCGCGGACTGGCTGGTCAGCGTCGACGCCCGGGCCGCCGGCGGTACGACGGCGGTCGATCTCACCTGGAACCTGTCCAGCTCGTACCACGGGGACGACATCACCGGATACCGGGTGTACCGCTGGAACCCGGCCACCGCCGCCTACGAGCCCCTGACCGCCGACCCGGTCACCGGCACGTCGTACACCGACACCACGGCCGCCGCAGGCACCACCCACTTCTACTGGGTGACCGCCCTCCACGCCGACGGCACCGAATCCGCCCCCGGCGACGCCTGGGCGGCCCTGGCGCCCTGACCGTCCCGAGCATGCGGAAGGGGCCCGGAGGTCGAACCTCCGGGCCCCTTCCGCGTGTGAGTGGACGTCAGTCCGAGGACTGCTGTCGCTTCGGCCGCCACACCACCAGCGCGCTGGTCTGCTGAACCTCCTGGTACGGGACCAGGTCGCGCCGGTACGACGCGTGCACCGCGGCCTCGCGCTGCTGCATCGTGGCCGCCGCGCCCTCGACCGCCGACTGGAGCTCGGCGACGCGCTGCTGGAGCGCGACCACCTGGTTCTCCAGCTCGATGATGCGCTTGATGCCGGCCAGGTTGATGCCCTCGGTCTGCGACAACTGCTGGACGGTGCGCAGCAGTTCGATGTCGCGGGCCGAGTAGCGCCGGCCGCGCCCGGCCGTGCGGTCCGGGGAGACCAGGCCGAGGCGGTCGTACTGGCGCAGCGTCTGCGGGTGCAGGCCGGAGAGCTGGGCCGCCACCGAGATGACGTAGACCGGGGTCTCCTCGGTCAGCTCGTACGGGTTGCGTCGACGGCCGTCCATCACTCTCATGCTCCCTTCGCGGCCTGGAACAGCTCCGCCCGCGGGTCCTCGCCCGCGGTCGCCTCTCTGTACGCCTCCAGTGCGTCACGAGCATTCCCCGTGACGTCCTTCGGGACACTCACCTCGACGGTCACGAGGAGGTCACCCCGGGTGCCGTCCTTGCGGACCGCGCCCTTGCCGCGGGCGCGCATCGTCCGGCCGTTCGGCGTGCCCGGGGGCAGCTTCAGCGTCACCGGCGGGCCGCCCAGGGTGGGCACCCTGACCTCGCCGCCGAGTGCCGCCTCGGCGAACGTCACCGGGACCGTCACCGTGAGGTTGTCGTCCTTGCGGCCGAACACGGGGTGCGCGTCGACGTGCACCATGACGTACAAGTCCCCTGAGGGACCGCCCCGTTCACCCGGTGCGCCCTTGCCGCGCAGCCGGATGCGCTGGCCGTCCGTGACCCCCGCGGGGATCCGGACCTGCATGGTCCGGGACGACTTGGCGCGCCCGCTGCCCTTGCACTCGATGCACGGGTGCTCGGCGATCAGGCCCCGGCCCTTGCAGTCCGGGCACGGGTCCGTGAGCGAGAAGCCGCCGCCGGAGCCGCGCGCGACCTGGCCGGTGCCGACGCAGGTCGGGCACACGCGCGGTGTGCCGTTCTTGTCGCCGGTGCCCGAACAGGCCTTGCAGGGCTGCTGCGAGGACATCCGCAGCGGCACCGTGGCCCCTTCGATGGCCTCCGTGAAGCTGAGCGTGACCTCGGACTCGATGTCCTGGCCGCGCCTGGGCTGCGTACGGGTCGTGCCCGCGCCGCCCCGGTTGAACAGGCCCCCGAAGACGTCACCGATCCCGCCGCCGAAGCCGCCGGCACCCCCGGCGCCACCGCCGCCCTGGGCGCCGCCTCCGAAGAGGTCGCCCAGGTCGAAGTTGAAGTTGCCGCCGCCCGCGCCGCCCGGCCCCGGGCGGTAACCGCCGTTGCCGAAGAGGGAACGGGCCTCGTCGTACTCCTTGCGCTTCTTGGGGTCACCGAGGATGTCGTTGGCCTCGGAGATCTCCTTGAAGCGCTCCTCGGCCTTGGCGTTGCCCTTGTTGGCGTCCGGGTGGAACTCGCGGGCGAGCTTCCGGTACGCCTTCTTGATCTCGGCCTCGGTGGCGTCCTTGGGGACGCCGAGGACCTTGTAGTAGTCCTTCTCGATGAAGTCCTTGGTGCTCATCCTCGACGTCCCTCCTTTCCCTTGGTGCTACTCGCTGTGCGGGTCCCGTGGGGTGCGATGTCAGCCCTCGTCCGGGCCACCGCTCTCCTTGTCGTCGTCCGCGGTCTCGGCGGCGTCCGAGGACTCCGCCTTGCCGGTCTGTGCGGCGCCGGGCTGGGGCTCCGCGACCGCCACCCGCGCGGGGCGGATGGTGCGCTCGCCGATGCGATACCCGGGCTGCAGGATCGCCACGCAGGTCGTCTCGGTGACGTCCGGCGCGTACGAGTGCATCAGGGCCTCGTGGATCGTCGGGTCGAAGGGCTCGCCCTCCTTGCCGAACTGCTGCAGTCCCATCTTCGCCGCGGCGGTCTCCAGGGATTCCGCCACCGACTTGAAACCGCCGACGAGTTCACCGTGTTCCCGCGCGCGGCCGATGTCGTCGAGCGTGGGCATCAGCTCGGTCAGGAGGTTCGCCACGGCGATCTCCTTGACCGCGATGCGGTCCCGCTCGACCCGGCGGCGGTAGTTCTGGAACTCGGCCTGGAGCCGCTGGAGGTCCGCGGTGCGCTCTTCGAGCGCCTTGCGCACCTGGTCCAGCTGGGCCGTCAGACCGGCGATCTGCGCGCTGCTTGCGTCCCCTGCCGGGGCCGCCCCCTCCCCCGCGGAGGGGGAGGCGACCTTCGGCTCGGCGTCTTCGGGGGTGGCGCCGGAAGGGACATCAGGCTTCTCTTCGAAGCCCGGGGTCTCCTCCGTCACGCGGCACCGTCCTTGCGCTCGTCGTCCACGATCTCGGCGTCCACCACGTCGTCGTCCGCCTTGGGCGCCTCGGCACCCGGGGCGTCGCCGCCCGCGGCCTGCGCGGCCTGGGCGTCGGCGTACATGGCCTGGCCGACCTTCTGCGAGACCGCGGCGACCTTCTCGGTGGCGGTGCGGATCTCGGCGGTGTCCTCGCCCTTGAGCGCGGCCTTCAGCTCCTCGACGGCGGCCTCGACCTCGGTCTTGACCTCGCCGGGGACCTTGTCCTCGTTGTCCTTGAGGAACTTCTCCGTCTGGTAGACGAGCTGCTCGCCCTGGTTGCGGGACTCGGCGGCCTCGCGGCGACGGTGGTCCTCGTCCGCGTACTGCTCGGCCTCCTGGCGCATGCGGTCGACCTCGTCCTTCGGCAGCGAGGAGCCGCCGGTGACGGTCATCTTTTGCTCCTTGCCGGTGCCGAGGTCCTTGGCCGTGACGTGCATGATGCCGTTGGCGTCGATGTCGAAGGAGACCTCGATCTGCGGGACACCACGCGGGGCCGGCGGCAGACCGGTCAGCTCGAACATCCCGAGCTTCTTGTTGTACGCCGCGATCTCGCGCTCGCCCTGGTAGACCTGGATCTGCACGGAGGGCTGGTTGTCCTCGGCGGTGGTGAAGATCTCGGACCGCTTGGTCGGGATCGTGGTGTTGCGCTCGATGAGCTTGGTCATGATCCCTCCCTTGGTCTCGATGCCGAGGGACAGCGGGGTCACGTCGAGGAGCAGGACGTCCTTGACCTCGCCCTTGAGGACACCGGCCTGGAGGGACGCGCCGATGGCGACGACCTCGTCCGGGTTGACGCCCTTGTTGGCGTCCTTGCCGCCGGTCAGCTCGCGCACGATCTCCGCGACGGCCGGCATACGGGTGGAGCCACCGACGAGGACGACGTGGTCGATCTCGTTGATCGAGATGCCGGCGTCCTTGATGACGTTGTGGAACGGCGTCTTGCAGCGCTCCAGCAGGTCGGCGGTCAGCTGCTGGAACTGGGCGCGGGTGAGCTTCTCGTCCAGGTGCAGCGGGCCCTCGGCGGACGCCGTGATGTAGGGCAGGTTGATCGAGGTCTCGGTGGAGCTGGACAGCTCGATCTTGGCCTTCTCGGCAGCCTCACGGAGACGCTGGAGGGCCATCTTGTCCTTGCCCAGGTCGACGCCGTGACCGGCGGCGAACTGCTTCACCAGGTAGTCGACGACCCGCTGGTCCCAGTCGTCACCACCGAGGTGGTTGTCGCCGTTCGTGGCCTTCACCTCGACGACGCCGTCGCCGATCTCCAGGAGGGACACGTCGAAGGTGCCGCCACCGAGGTCGAAGACGAGGATCGTCTGGTCGTCCTTGTCGAGGCCGTACGCCAGCGCCGCGGCGGTCGGCTCGTTCACGATGCGCAGGACGTTCAGGCCCGCGATCTCGCCGGCCTCCTTCGTCGCCTGGCGCTCGGAGTCGTTGAAGTAGGCCGGGACGGTGATGACCGCGTCCGTGACCTTCTCGCCCAGGTAGGCCTCGGCGTCGCGCTTGAGCTTCTGCAGGATGAAGGCGCTCATCTGCTGCGGGTTGAAGTTCTTCCCGTCGAGCTCGATCTTCCAGTCCGTGCCCATGTGGCGCTTCACGGAACGGATGGTCCGGTCAACGTTCGTGACCGCCTGGCGCTTGGCCACCTCTCCGACGAGCACCTCGCCGTTCTTGGCGAAGGCGACGACGGACGGCGTGGTCCTGGCGCCCTCTGCGTTGGTGATGACGGTGGGCTCGCCGCCTTCAAGAACGCTGACGACGGAGTTAGTCGTGCCCAGGTCGATGCCGACCGCACGTGCCATGGTTGATTCCTCCAGCAATGACTTGAGTGGAACGGACTCAAGTGTGCACGACACTCACCGCTGGGTCAACAGAGCTGAGTCGACCAGGCTCAACTCTTATCCGTTCCTTACACGCAACTGGCCTCTGACCTGCGTAGACGCGGCACGCCGCACCCCGTAGACGTTGACTTTAAGCAGCCCGAACACGACGACCAGGGCCCCGCCCACCACCCACACGACGGCGGATTCACCCACCCACCCGTTGTGCACGAGCACCCCGACGAGCACTCCGGAGAACCCCCCGATCCCGAGGAGCACCACCGCCCCCTGCGGAGTGAGCCCCAACCTCCGCAGCCGGTGGGCGAGATGGTCCGGCCCACCCCGCAGCAACGCCCGCCCGGCCAGCCGCCGGGACAGCAGCACCAGTACGGCGTCGGCACTGGCAACGGCGGTCAGCGCGAACAACACCCCCGCACTGGACGCGAACCCGCGCCCGGCCTGCGTCAGCACGGCGGCCGAGGCGAGCAGGAACCCCGTGAACAGCGACCCGCACGCGCCGAGCGCGATCCGCGCGGGATGCCAGTTGTGCATCAGGAACCCGGTGAGCGCGGCGGCCAGCACACTCAGCAACACCGCGAGTCCGTCCATCACTTCCATCGCGGCACAGGCCCCGACCCCGAAGGCGGTGACCACCCCCACGGTCCCCGCGAGCCCGTCCGCGTGATCGAGCCCCTTGAAGGCGCCGGCGACGAACACGATCCACACCACCGCCAGCACCCCTCCGGGCACCCCGATCTCGTCGTACGGCACGACACAGGCCGCCGCCACGGCCGTACCGAGGACCAGGAACCGGGTCTTCAGCCGCCAGACATCGGCGACGAGCCCCAGCCCGGCCACCGCGGACCCGGCAGCGAGCAGTCCGCCGACGCCGTCGCCGAGGGGGGCGAGTCCGGTCCGGTCGCACGCCCAGGTGACCGCCGAGACGGCGAGCGCGACCGCGAGTCCCCCGAGCAGCGGAACGGGCCGGGCCCGTCGTCGCCGGTCGACGATCCTCGCCCGGAGCGCGGGCACACGGAGCAGTGCGGCGAGGAGCGCGGAGAGGAGGAGGGCGGTCGTGGCGGCGAGAATCCCGTAGAGCACGGATCCAAATTAGCGGCAAATGTACCAATTCAGTACGAATAACACGATCAGACCGTAACAAGCTTGGGAACGAGCCCGGAGCAGGTCTGGAGCAGGCCTTTTTAGGCAACCCTCAGCGACGCACATCACCGCACGGCTGGCTACAGTGCGACGCAAGATAGGGGTAGTCTCGGTCGAACCGATTAAGTTACCGCTTAGTAATGTGCTGAGCGGTGATGCCATGACCCCTCGCAGGCCCGAGGAGCCCTGAAATGCAACTCGCCGCGATCATCGTGTCGCTGGTACTGATCGTGGTCGGTGTGGCGCTGTTCGCCCGCGCCGTCCTGCAGATCTACACCTTCATGCGACTCGGCCAGAACGTGCCCAAGGGCACCCGCACCGACGAGCCCGTCCAGCGCACCGTCACCGTGGCCAAGGAGTTCCTCGGCCACACCCGGATGAACCGCTGGGGTGTCGTCGGCGTCGCGCACTGGTTCGTGGCGGTGGGCTTCTTCTCGCTGCTGCTGACGATCGTCAACGCCATCGGCCAGCTCTTCCAGGCCGACTGGCTGCTGCCGGTCATCGGCGAATGGGCGCCGTACAACGTCTTCGTCGAGTTCATCGGCACCATGACGGTCCTCGGCATCCTCGCCCTGATCGTGATCCGCCAGCTGAGCAAGCCGAACAAGCCGGGCCGCAAGTCCCGCTTCGCCGGCTCCAACTTCGGCCAGGCGTACTTCGTCGAGGCCGTCATCCTCATCGTCGGCGTCTGCATCTTCATGCTGCACGCCCTCGAAGGCGCCCAGCACCACGTGGACGCGTACGAGGCGTCCTTCTTCATCTCGTACCCCGTGGTCTCGGCCCTGCGCCACCTGGACGTCTCCACGCTCCAGAACCTCACGTACCTCTTCGCCGGCGTGAAGATCGCGACCTCCTTCATCTGGATGATCACGGTCGCCCTGAAGACGGACATGGGCGTGGCCTGGCACCGCTTCCTGGCGTTCCCGAACATCTGGTTCAAGCGCAACGCGACCGGTGAGACCTCGCTCGGCGCCCTGCTCCCGATGACGTCGGGCGGCGAGCCGATCGACTTCACCGACCCGGGTGACGACGACGTCTTCGGCGTCTCCCAGGTCGAGCAGTTCTCCTGGAAGGGCCTGCTGGACTTCTCCACGTGCACGGAGTGCGGCCGCTGCCAGTCGCAGTGCCCCGCCTGGAACACGGGCAAGCCGCTCTCCCCCAAGCTCCTGATCATGTCCCTCCGCGACCACGCGCACGCCAAGGCCCCGTACCTGCTGGCGGGCGGCGGCAAGTCGATGGAGGGCGAGGAGAAGGCGACCGAGGAGCAGCTGAAGGACGTCCCCGCGGCGGCTCTGGCGGAGGCCGAGCGCCCCCTGATCGGCACCTTCGAAGAGAACGGCGTGATCGACCCCGACGTCCTGTGGTCCTGCACCACCTGCGGCGCCTGCGTCGAGCAGTGCCCGGTGGACATCGAGCACGTCGACCACATCGTCGACATGCGCCGCTACCAGGTGATGATCGAGAGCGCGTTCCCGTCCGAGGCGGGCACGATGCTCAAGAACCTGGAGAAGAAGGGCAACCCCTGGGGCCTGGCGAAGAAGCAGCGCCTGGAGTGGCTCAAGGAGGTCGAGTTCGAGGTCCCGGTCGTCGGCCAGGACATCGAGGACCTGACCGAGGTCGAGTACCTGTACTGGGTCGGCTGCGCGGGCGCCCTGGAGGACCGCGCCAAGAAGACGACGAAGGCCTTCGCGGAACTCCTCCACATCGCGGGCGTGAAGTTCGCGATCATGGGCGGCGACGAGAAGTGCACGGGCGACTCGGCGCGGAGGCTCGGCAACGAGCCCCTGTTCCAGGAGCTCGGCATGGAGAACGTCATGGCCCTGAACATGGCGTTCGGCGAGGAACTGGACGACGACGGCAAGGTCGTGGCGGAGTCGGCGAAGCCCAAGTCGGCGAAGAAGATCGTCGCGACGTGCCCGCACTGCCTGAACACGATCGGCAACGAGTACCCGCAGCTCGGCGGCGACTACGAGGTCATCCACCACACCCAGCTGCTCCAACACCTCGTCGACGAGGGCAAGTTGATCCCCGTGACCCCGGTCGAGGGCATCATCACCTACCACGACCCCTGCTACCTGGGCCGCCACAACAAGATCTACACGCCCCCGCGCGAGATCATCGCCAGCGTCCCCGGCCTCCGCAACGAGGAAATGCACCGCCACAAGGAACGCGGCTTCTGCTGCGGAGCCGGCGGCGCGCGCATGTGGATGGAAGAGCGCATCGGCAAGCGCATCAACAACGAACGCGTGGACGAAGCCCTTTCCCTGAACCCCGACATCGTCTCCACGGCCTGCCCCTTCTGCCTGGTGATGCTGACCGACTCGGTCAACGGCAAGAAGGCTGCAGCCGATAGTGGCTCCGCCACGGGCGGCAAGGTCAAGGAATCCATCCAGGTGGTCGACGTGGCCCAACTCCTCCTCGACTCGGTCAAGAAGCCCGCCGAGGACGAGCCCCCGGCGGGCACCTCGGAACCGGAGAACTCCCCGGAGCCCCAGCCGGTGAAGTAAGAACCTGTTCGACTACGACGATGCCCCGCACCCTCACCGGAGGGCGCGGGGCATCGTCGTACCGTCACTCGCCCCCGATGGTCCCGACGGACGAGAAGACGTACACGAGGAGAACAAGGACGAAGCCGACCAGCGAGGCCCTGCCGTCCGTCCCGTCGGAGAAGGCGCTCCAGTGCCCCTCGGGAACACCGGGTCCGGCGACCACCAACCGCGCCGAACAGCCGCGTACGACGTCCTCGCTCAGGTCCTTCCGCACCGCGCCCGGCCGCTCCACGACAGTCGCGGTACGCACCCTGGCGCCGGAGGCGAAGCTCACGAGGAGCCATACGGCGCAGGTACGGGTTCTGGTCCAGGCCGGGGAGTCGAGGCGGGTCCCGAGAACGTGGCCCAACGGCGGGCGGCTGCCGAGGAGTTCGGGGCGCGGCTGGTCGTAGCACTCGTCGCGTGGCTCGGTCAGGTCTTCACGTGGCTTGATCAAGTCTTCGCGGGGCTTGGTCAGGGAAACGGAGTCGCCCGGCCGCCGGCTCCGCCGCACCACACACACAACGCCCCCGCCCGGACCACGGCACACCCCGCGGCGACGGCTCCCCACACCAGCGGCCCGCACAGCCCCACGCGCCCCACCCCCTGATCCCCCGGCCTCCATGGTGTAGCGCACTACACCATGTGTTCGGGAGAACGGTCCCTCGTGACGGCGCGTGCGCCACGGAATCGTAGAGGACAGAGATCACACCCCCTCTCCCCCTTAGGAATTCCCGTGAAGTCGCTGCTCACCACGGTGAAGTCGTTCGTCGCCAATCTGCTGCTGTGGTCGTTCTTCGTCGGCGGCCTCGCCGCGAGCACGGCCTCCGGGGCGGTGCTGGACGGTACGGCGAAGACCGCCGCCACGTACACCGGTATCGCTGTCTCGCTGCTGGCCGGTTCGCGTATCGCGAAGAAGCCGAGGATCAAGGCGTTCCTGTCGAAGTCGTCGACGCTGTGGTTCCTGTTCCTCTTCAACGGCGGTGTAGCCGCGTTCTGCTACTTCTCCATGGAAGGCGTCAAGGGCATCGCGACGGCCGCCGGCATGGGCCTGGTCTCCCTGGGCGCGGCGGGCGGCCTGGTCTCCAACCTCCGCAAGGGACCGGCCAAGACACCGGCTCCGACCTCGACGAACGAGCCCTGGGCCTGACGATCCGCTCCACAGCCACGCCCACGGAACCACCCTCGAAAGGCCTCCCATGCCCACGCATCTCCGCCGCCCCAGCCGCCCCCGCCGTTCCCGACGTACGGCCACCCTCGCCACCGCAGTGGCCGCCGCCGCCCTCACCACCGGACTCCTCACGGCCTGCGACCCCACCGACACCTCGAACTCCCTGGACTGCCTCCAGAGCTGGAACACGATCTCCGACAGCCTCAAGTCGATCCACGAGTCCGGCACCACGATCGACGAGATCAACGCGGACTCGGACGACAGCAGAGTCACCAAGGCGGTCGACGACCTCGACAAGGCGATCTCCGACTACAACAAATCCATCCTGAACGGCGACACGGACCCGGACTCCAGCAAAATCGACGCAGCGGCGAAGCGGCTCAAGGACGTATGCGCATCGTAAAACGCGAGGTAGTTCAGGTGGACGCGCCCTGATACGTGAACGTTGGGCCGGGTAGCCAGGTGGGGATTCCCTTGCCTGAACTGGGTTGCTGGCCTGTGTTGAGGGGCGCGTTCGCGTCTCGGCGGCACGCCGCCTCGGCTCAGCGGCCAGCGGCGGGTGGGTGGTTGCGGGAAGCTGTAGGTAAAACTAACCACTCTCACGCCATTTGACTGGTTAGAAAAGACCCCGGCTTCCAGCAACCACCCACCGACCGACAGCCTCCAGCACCCACCCTCCCACCCTCCCACCCACTCGCCGCTGGCCGCTAAGCCGGCCCGGCGTGCTGGCGAGACGCGGACGCGCCCCTCGACACCGGCCCGCAACGCAGTACAGGCAAGGGTGTTCATGGCTGGGCCACCCATCCCTCGGGGCCGCCCGCTCGCTTCTCCAACGGGATTGAGGGAGACGAGTCAAGGGTGGAGCGCAGCGGAATCGGCGCAGCCGACGCGACCGCAGGGAGCGCCCTTTACTCGGCTCCCGCAATCCCGACACTGGCAAAGAAGCGGGCGGTCCGACGGTCACTGCTCGACGTACGCAAGTGGCAGGTCAGGGCGGCGAGTTGAACACCAGCGCTTGTCATCGCCCCACCCCAGCTGGGCCCTCAGGACCCTTCCGGATTCCCCTTAGGGGATGTCACAGCTCGGCAGCAAAGCCCCTTCCGAAACCCCCGGCCCGACACGTGTCTCCGCGGAACCAGGTACGTTCGATGACGTGGCTGGATTCAGGATCGGACGCGGCGCCCGGGACGGCAGGGCCCCGCAAGCGCGCCCTCAACAACCTCCGTACGGGCGGCAGGCACCCCCGGCGCCGCAGGGACAGCCGTACGGCTATCCCCCGGCCCCGCAGCCGTACCCGCAGCAGCAACCCCAAGCGCAGTACGGCGGCGGCAACGGTCGGCAGTGGTCCCAGGGGAACGGTGGCAACGGCGCCTACGGTGACGAGCCGGAGTACTTCGGCGACGGCGGCGGGTACGGACAGGGCTCCCACCCGGGCACCCCGGACCCGTACGCGGCGAACAACCCGGGCAGCACCCAGGCCTTCGCCGTAGGGGAGGACCCGTACACCCAGGGCGGTACGTACCGCGCGGGCTCGGCCCAGGCGCCCGCGGGCCCGGTCGGCCCCCGTCTGCACTGGAAGGACCTGCTCAGAGGCATCGTCCTCTCCCCCCAGCAGACCTTCCTCCAGATGCGGGACTACACGATGTGGGGCCCCGCCCTGATCGTGACGTTCCTCTACGGCCTGCTCGCGGTCTTCGGTTTCGACGGCGCCCGCGCGGACGCCATAAACGCCACCCTGTCGAACGCGGTCCCGATCGTCCTGATCACGGCCGTGGCGATGGTGTTGTCGTCCTTCGTCCTGGGCGTGGTCACCCACACCCTGGCCCGCCAGCTCGGCGGCGACGGAGCCTGGCAGCCCACGGTCGGCCTCTCCATGCTGATCATGTCCCTCACGGACGCCCCCCGCCTGATCTTCGCCATGTTCTTCGGCGGCGACGCGACCTTCGTCCAGGCCCTCGGCTGGGCCACCTGGGTGGCGGCCGGCGCCCTCCTCACGATGATGGTGAGCCGCTCCCACGACCTCCCCTGGCCGAAGGCCCTGGGCGCCTCCGCGATCCAGCTCGTCGCCCTGCTGTCGATCGTGAAGCTGGGCACGTTCTAGAGGCTCTCCGGAGAGACTTCTCCGCTACGACGACGAAGGGCTCCCGGCACGCGCCGGGAGCCCTTCGTCGTCGTAGAACCGAATCGCTCAGGCGTCGAGGACCTGGCCGGTGCGGCGGACTACCGGGGGTTCGACGGACCAGGGACCCCACCACCACACGTCCGCCGTCACGACTTGCCCTGATGGACACCCGGCCGTCGTGGCTGACTGTCGTTGGCCAAGGCTCAGGAGTTCCAGGGCCCAGTCTCCGTCCAGGGCGCTCCGGATCGAAGAAGTCGTGCCATTCGCGTGCCAGATCCTGCGGGGAATCACGGGAACAGGGGGACTTGCGCGAGTGTGTCCGGAGTTCCAACACCGCTCTACCGCAGATCCGGCAACTGCCGCCAGAAAACCCGAGCTTCCCGAGCTCAGTGTGCGGACGGTGCTGACGCAGACGATGCCCTCCACTACCGTCCCGAGCCATGGCGAATGGCAGCAGCGGCGTGCCGGAGAAGGTGGCGTGGATCCTGGTTCGGGACGACCGGGTGTTGGTGACGCGTAGCCACGGCAGAGATCGCTTCTACCTCCCGGGTGGTCATCGTGAGCCGGGCGAGTCCGACGACGAGACCCTGGTACGGGAGATCGACGAGGAACTGCAGGCGACCATCGACCCCGGTTCCATGGTGCACTTCGGCACGTTCGAGATCGGTGAGGGCCATCCGGATCACGACCCCTTCCGAATGATCTGTTACACCGCCGATCACCACGGTGAGCTGACCCCGTCCAGAGAGATCGCCGAGAAGGCGTGGTTCCGCTACGTCGATCGGGACCGAGTCTCGGCCGTCGACGAGATGACCTTCGACGCGCTCCACGAGGCCGGGCAGCTTTCCTGATCGTGCGACCTGGGCCTGGCGGCCTATACGGTCGCGGAAGCCGTCACAGCCGTTCACGCAGGTCAACCATTGAACCGTCCTCAAATGCCCGCAGCTTCCCAAGCTCAGGGTGGAGCGCGAAGACGCCCAGGAGCCAGTGTGTAGGGCATGGGGCATCTGGACTGTACTTCCCGTGCCCGTGGCGCACTCGAAAACCCAGCTGGACTCAGCTCTGCGTACTGCCGTCGATGAGCTCGCGGATCACGTCCGCGTGGCCGCTGTGTTGGGCGTATTCCCTGATCATGTGCATCATGATGCACCGCACGTCGAGATCCCCAAATCGATGGTGCGTACAAACATCGTCCAGTGAAACCCCGGCGAAGATCTCGCGGCTGCGCTCGCAGGCGGCCAGATAGCGCGCGACGTCCTCGGCCAGGGTCGCACCGTCGTCCACCAGGAAGTCACCGTCCTTGCGCTTCGGCCAACCGAAGGGCGCGGGTTCCTCGCTCTGCTTGATGACGTCGACAAACCAGACGAACTCGACCTTGGTGAGGTGTCGCACCAATCCGTGCAGGGTGGTGAGGGACGGAACGACACGCTGGGCAGCCTGTTCCTCGGTCAACCCATCGAGCTTCCTCAGCAGCTCGGCGCGATGATAGTCGAGCCACCCTGCCAAGGCCTCACGTTCAGGCGCGATGGTGCGCAGGTCGACGGGCTTGAGCGGCGAAGCGAAGGTCTGCGGCCCAGAGGCGTCATTCATGGGTGCATTGTCGCAGGCAAGGTCAACGCCCGACCCTGACGGGGACATCCTGCTGTACAGCACGAGACCCCTCGATGATCTATCGAATGGGCTCTTTCTTTGGTCTACGGGGTACCCGCAGTTCAGACCGCTTCCCTGTTCGGCTTCGCCGCTTCCCCCGACCTAGGTACCGGAGGCAACACACTCCAAAGCTGCCAGCCACCACGCTTCCGCCATCGTGGCTGACTGTCGTCGGCGGCATTGAGATCATGCCGCCATGACAGATGGATCAAGGCGTCCCCTGACCGAGCTTCGGCAAGGCGAGACACTCCAAGCAACGATCACCAGTCACCAGCCTTGGGGCCTCACGGCGAAACTCAACGGATACGAGCCAGTGGGCGCCTCGCTGGACATGATTCGCCGCGGCAGCGAGCCGGGAGTGCAGCACCTCGCGCAGGAGCTGCCAACGGTCGGGGCGACTGTCGACCTCGTCGTAGGCGAAGTGCGTGCGTGGGACCACAAGCCGTGGATATGGGTAGACCTCACGGCGCCCAGTCAGGCCGAAGACTGAACGTGCCCCCGGCGTCTCCGATCGAGCAGGAATGCGCAGGGAATGTGGGTGGGGGAATCCGGAAATCAGTTGTGGCTGCGGCATGTCCATGCGAAAAGCTGTGGGCATGATGCGACCCGCGCGTGCGCTGCTCCCCCTTTTCCTGCTGCCAGTTCTCCTCACGGGATGCGACGCGGACAAGAACGGCGGGACGGCCGCCGACGGCGCCGACCTCGACGCCGCCGCGCGCGTCTGGGGCGTGGCGCCGGAACTCGTCTATGTCACCAAGGTCTCCGGCTACACCGTGTTCCAGGCGTCGGTCGGCGAGTACGAGGACGAGTTCGTTACCGCGTACAGATCCGAGGTGGGTGCCACCAAGTTCGGCCTCTTCGCAGGTCACGGCACCCTGACAGCGGAGAGCTGCCCCAAGCAGCCACTGGGCGAGGTGTCGGACAAGCGGGTCACTTGTGAGCACGACGGCGATGCCTGGTACCGCAAGGCAGGTGGCAGCCACGAGTACGCGGTGCCCATAGACGCCGTAGTGGTTCATCTGATCGCGGACGCGGACAAGGTCGACCGCGCCGTTCTGCGTAAGGCGGCCGAGGCGGTCCACCGCCCGGACGACACCGAGTTGGCGGCGCTCCTGCCAGCCACCGACGGCGCGGACACATGAGAGAAGGGGCAAGGTCTCCTCGCTTGCCGCCATTCCCCGGCCGAGTTGGCCAGGTTGGCTGGATCAGGAGTAGAAGCCTCGACCGTATTCGTCCCGGCTCAGACCGAAGTCGTGAGGTGATGTCGGCAGTCGACACCCAAGGCGGGGAATCCTCAGCTCACGCCCGCAACAGCCCAACCTCGCTCCTAGAGCGGTGACTTCCTGACCAGCGGCAGCGACCAGCCGGCACAGGCCACCAGTGCGCTGCCGTCCTCGGTGATGAAGAGCAGGGTGGTCCATTTCCGGTCGGCAGCATCGATCAGCCCTGTGCGCACGGGTTGGCCATGTTCGCGGACGAGCTGCACTGCTCGTTCCAGCCCAAGAGGTTCGAGTCCGTGCAGCCGCATGCGCCGAAGACGGCGATTGAAGACTCCAGCATGCTGGCCTGCGGGTTGTGCCCGGTCCGCCACCCAGTAGGTAGCGCCACTCCGGAGGGTGGCCAGAGCGATCACGGACGCCTCGTCGTCACCGGCCAACAGCGATTCCAGCACACGCCGTTCCATGATCACCCCCGCCGGGATCCTGCAGTACAGCAGCCAGGTACCGCAACCCCAACAATCGCCCGCGTATCGGGACAGCAAGAGAGTCCCTCGCCGATCCAGCGAGGGGCTCTCTCAGAGCCCTGGAGAAGGTACAGGTCAGAGCGCTTCTTTTGACGGCGTGATCGGCTCGCCCGACTTACGTACTACGGGCAACACACTCCAGGGGAAGTTGATCCACTCGTCGGTGCGCTTCCACACGTACTCGCACTTCACCAGCGACTGCGACTTCTCGTAGACGACCGCGCTGCGGACCTCGGCGACGGTGTCGAGGCAGAAGTCGCGGACCAGTTTGAGGGTCTTGCCGGTGTCGGCGACGTCGTCGGTGATCAGGACCTTCTTGTCGGAGAAGTCGATCACGTTGGGGACGGGCGCGAGCATGACGGGCATTTCGAGGGTGGTGCCCACGCCCGTGTAGAACTCGACGTTCACGAGGCTGATGTTCTTGCAGTCGAGGGCGTAGGCCAGGCCGCCGGCGACGAAGACCCCGCCGCGGGCGATGCTCAGGATGACGTCGGGCTCGTAGCCGTCGTCGGCGATGGTCTGCGCGAGTTCGCGCACGGCGACGCCGAACGCCTCGTAGGTCAGGTTCTCCCGTACGGCGCTCATGCTCACACCTGCGTTCGGTGGAAGTTGAGGAAGGAGCGGGAGGCGGTCGGGCCGCGCTGGCCCTGGTAGCGGGAGCCGTAGCGCTCGCTGCCGTAGGGGAACTCGGCCGGTGAGCTGAGCCGGAACATGCAGAGCTGGCCGATCTTCATGCCGGGCCAGAGCTTGATGGGGAGCGTCGCGAGATTCGACAGCTCCAGCGTCACGTGGCCGGAGAAACCCGGGTCGATGAAGCCGGCGGTGGAGTGTGTGACGAGCCCGAGGCGGCCGAGGGAGGACTTCCCTTCGAGGCGCGAGGCGAGATCGTCGGGGAGCGACACGACCTCGTAGGTCGAGGCGAGCACGAACTCGCCGGGGTGGAGGATGAACGGCTCGTCGCCCTCCGGCTCCACCAGCCGTGTCAGATCCGCCTGTTCGACGGACGGGTCGATGTGGGGGTAGCGGTGGTTCTCGAACACCCGGAAGTAGCGGTCGAGGCGCACGTCGACACTGGACGGCTGCACCATGGATTCGTCGTAGGGATCGATCCGGACCCGCCCGGCGTCGATCTCGGCCCGGATGTCCTTGTCTGAGAGAAGCACGCCCCGAGGATACGCAAGACGCGCGGACCGACCACAATCGGACGGACCCGCGCGCCAGCGACTACTGCGATACCGCTGCTGCTACTCCTGGTATTTCTCCCGCGACATCTCGGGCTGCTTCTACTTCTACTGCTTCTCCAAGGTCACCAGCACCACACTGCGGAGCCGGGCACACCGTGGACACCGCACGAGCCGGCCAGGGCCGAGCCGCTCCGCCTGCTGCATCGGGAACGAAGCGGTACTGAACACGTGCCCATCGGCACATCGGACGACGGTGCGCTCCATCAAGTCCATGAGTCCCTTCCCCAAGAGCCGCGCCCGACTGCTGCTCGCCGGACGCCAAATGCCACATTACGGGATGAAAGGAACGACTCTCCAGGCGGCACTCCGGTCCCACCCAGACCCTCTTCCACCCCTCCACCGTACGCCCCAACTCCGGCCCACCGCAGCCCCGTCGCCCGCTCCGTAACGCAGTCGAGCCCCACGGCCTCAGCGCCCGGGGCTCGACATGCGGTACAGTGACGGAGCGTTCCGACACCGGTTCAACCGGCGTTTTCGCGGGTGTAGTTTAGTGGTAGAACATCAGCTTCCCAAGCTGAGAGTGCGAGTTCGATTCTCGTCACCCGCTCCAGATTGAAGCCCCAGGCCAGCCGCCTGGGGCTTACGTATTGGTGAGTGGGGCGGTCGGCTCTGCCCGCAGGGCCTAGTCGTTTCTCGTGAACGTGCCGAGGCCGGTCGTGTCGAGGTTCTCGATCCGGACCTTGTCGGCGCGGCCGCCGGTTCCGACGGTGAAGGTCACGCCGGAGAGGCCGACGGCCATTTCGCCGGTGGTGCGGTAGCTGAAGGTGTCACCGTCGTAGTGGCGCAAGGGGAACCGTTGCTTCTTGGGCCCGAGTTGCATGGTGAGTTCGTTGCCCTGGACGCTGACGGTCATCGGGCCGTAGTAGTCGTTGGCGTACGTTCCGGTGTAGGCGCTGTTCGCCTTCGCGGGTGCGGGCGAGGCCGGAGGCTTGGCGTAGTCGACCTGCGACTCTTCCCCGTGCAGGGATTGCTTGAAGACCGGCCCGAGGAACGCCAGCCAGTCGACGGTCGGCCCGCCCGTCTGCGCGGTGTCGAGGAACGTGGAGGCGATCGCCTCGGGCACGCCGATGGGCTCGCCGTTGGTCAGGACGACGATGCCGAGCTTCTCCGAGGGCAGCAACGCGACGTTGGTGGCCGCTCCCAGGGCGAAGCCCCCGGAGTGGCCGAGCTTCAGCCTGCCCTGGTCGTCGTAGCTCACGTTCCAGCCGAGCCCGTAGAACCCTGCCCTGCCCGCGGGCGAGTGCGGCGGCGTGGAGACCATGTGCGGCAAGTGGGTCTGCTCCAGGGCGCCGGCGTCGACTACTTGTCGGCCGTCAAATTTGCCGTTGCCCAGTTGCAGGCGCAGCCACTTCGTCATGTCCCGGACCGTGGAGCTGGCCCCGCCCGCCGGGCTCTGGGCGTCCGGGTCGCGCACGTACTCGGCGCGCCAGGTGTCCCCGGTCTTCACATGCAGGGCCGCCTTGTTGCCCGCTTTCTCGTAGTCGGCGAAGGAAGAGCTGGTGGAGTCCATGCCGAGCGGCCGGTACAGCTTCTCGTCGGACAGCTTCTCCCAACTGGTACCCGCCGCTCGCGCGGCAGCGACGCCGGCTTCGGTCAGACCGAAGTTGGTGTACGCGTAGTGGGCACGGAAGGGGGCCGACGGTTCGTAGCGGAGGTGGTCCAGGATGTACGAGCGGTCGTAGCCCAGGTCCTCCAGGAGGTCTCCGGCGTGGTCGGGCAGTCCGCTGCGATGCGAGAACAGGTCGGCCAGCGTGACATGGCGGGTGACCCACGGGTCCTTGAGCTTGAAGCCGGGGGTGTGGTCGACGACCGGGTCGTCCCAGCCGACGGTCTTGTCGCCCACGGCCGCGGCGACCACGGTGGACGCGAGGGGCTTGGAGACCGAGGCGAGCTGGAAGACGGTGTCCGCTCCGACCTTGTCCTTCGTGCCCGCCTTCCGCAGGCCGAAGCCCTTCAGATACAACACCTCGTCGTTGTGCACCACGCCCACGGCGACTCCGGGCACACCGGTGCGGCGCATGGCGTCCCGTACGACGTCGTCCAGCTTGCCCACGGCGGTCTCGACCTCGGCCCGGGTGATCTGTGCCGGTGGCTGGGCGGGTGGGACGGTGGGCAGCGGTGAGGTCGCGACGGCCGCGCGCCCGGCGACGGTGGTGTCGGCATCGGACCCCCCGCTACAGCCGACGGCCAGTGCCGCCACCAGGCCCAGCGCAGCGGCGGAGCGAAGGGGGCGGGGGCCTGCGGTGTCGAGTCGGGGCATGTCTTCCATGGAAGTCCCAGCCCCGGCACCTGTCGCGCCTGGGCGGGCCGTTCGGGGGTCCGGCATACCGCCGTCACGCCCCATGTGAAACCCCCAGGTCCACGACCCGGGGGTTCTTTGTTGTGCGGACCCTGCCACGCTCCACCGTTCGCCGGAGATCCTGTACCCGTGACCGATCCCAGCAGCACCCCGCGACCCACCGGGCGCCGCCCCGCGTGGCTGACCCACAACGTCAAGGTGCTGTGCGGGGTGTCCTTTCTCCAGGACGCGGCCAGCGAGCTCCTCTACCCGATCCTGCCGATCTTCCTGACCGTGGTGCTGGGTGCTCCGCCCGCCGCGGTCGGTGCGATCGAGGGGGCGGCCGAGGGCGCGGCGTCGATCACCAAGGTGGCCGCCGGGCGCCTCGCGGACCGGTTCGACCGGCGGCCCCTGATCGGTGCGGGGTACGGGCTGGCCGCGGTCGGCAAGCTGCTGATCGCGCTGGCGACCGTCTGGCCGCTGGTGCTGCTGGCCCGCGTCACCGACCGGCTCGGCAAGGGCATGCGCGGTGCGCCCCGCGACGCCCTGCTCGTCGAGGGTGTCCCGAAGGGGCAGCGCGGCAGGGTGTTCGGTCTGCACCGGGCCGCCGACACCGCCGGCGCGGTGGTCGGCCCGCTCGTCGGGCTGGTCCTGTACGAGGCGCTCGACCACCGGCTGCGCCCGCTGTTCTGGATCGCCGTGATCCCCGCCGTCGCATCGGTCGCACTGGTCGCCGCCGTCCGCGACCCCCGGGCCAAGGGGACGGGCGGCTCCTCGACCCGGACCGCACGCACGCCCTGGCGGTCCCTGCCGCGCCCCTACTGGCGGGTCCTCGCTGTGCTGCTCGCCTTCAACCTGGTCAACTTCCCCGACGCGCTCCTGCTGTTGCGCGCCCATGACCTGGGCCTCTCGACGGCCGGGGTGGTGGGCGCCTACGCGGTCTACAACCTCGTCTACGCCGGCCTGTCGTACCCCGCCGGAGCACTGTCCGACCGACTGCAGCGCCCGCTGGTCTTCGCCGCCGGCCTGGTCTTCTTCGCGATCGGCTATCTGGGCCTCGGCCTGATCCACAGCCCCTGGGCGGTGTTCGTGGTCCTGCCGCTCTACGGCGGTTTCGCGGCCTGCACCGACGGCGTCGGCAAAGCCTGGATCTCCACACTCGTCCCCGACCGCCAACAGGGCACCGCACAGGGCCTGTTCCAGGGCGCCACCGGCGCGGCCGTGCTCCTCGCGGGCGTGTGGGCCGGGCTCGCCTGGGGCACCGACGGCCACCTTCCGCTGCTGGTCTCCGGCGGCATCGCACTGGCCCTCGCCGGTGTCCTGCCGGTCGTCGCCCGCGCGCGGACCGCGCCCCGCTGACCGCAGGTCCCCGACGAAGGCGCGACGATTCGGTGAACCGGTCGGCTTCCAGCCATCTGTAGTGACAGGTTCTGGTCAAGGACTGTCCAAATGCCGGACTCCTCCCGCCGCCGGTGGTCGGGTCGTCCCGACGGCTGTATCCATGCCCGCTCGGGAGGACTCCGGTGTCAGTACCGACCCGCAAGAGACGTTGGTTCACGATCTGCGCCATCACCGCATCCGCCGCACTCGTGGCGATACCCGCCGGCGCCGCGCCCGGCTCGGGCGGCACCCCCTTCGGGGTCCGCGCACTGGCTCAACTGGCCGCCGAACGAGGGCAGTCGGTGGGTGCCATGAGCCCGAGCGCCAAGGCCGACGACGACGGCGGCGGTGATGACGGCAACGAGGCCGACGAGATAGCCGAGGGCGCCGACCAGTACGCCGAGGCCCGCACCTCACCCGGCATCGTCGCACCGGGCGCGTACGGCGCCGCCTGGACGAGTCTCACCAACCTGCGCAGCACCGGCGGCAGTTGGCGGAACATCACGAACCTGCCGTACAACTCCGACGACCCGCGCTACCGCGACTACGACTCCAACTCCAGCGGCGGCTCGGGCAATGTGACCGGCCGGATGGCCGCGATGGCCGCCGACGACGACGGGTACGTCTACGCGGGCAGCGCGGGCGGCGGCGTGTGGCGCTCCCGGTCCGGGGGCGGGCACTGGCAGCCCATCAGTGACCAGCTGCCCGCCCAGTCCACCGGCGCGCTCGCGCTGGAGGGTACCGGGCGGCTGTGGCTGGGCACCGGCGAGGCGACGACCAACGCGGACGCGTATCTCGGCAGTGGCGTCTACGTCCTGTCCAACCCCCGGCACAGTACGTTCTCGACCCGCAGCCGGGTCGGCGGCGACGAGCTGGAGTCCACCACCATCCACGAACTGCGCTTCGGCGGCGGCAAGGTGTGGGCGGCGACCAGCGAGGGTGTCTGGAGCCACTCCACCAAGACGCTGAAGGGTGCCTGGAAGCTGGAGTTCGCGCCCAACCCGGCCTATCTGCCGGGTGGTTCACTCGCGAACGACGACTCGGCCGCGTACAAGAACATCGCCAACGACATCGCGATCGACCCGAAGGACCCCTCGAAGGTGGTCCTCGCCGTCGGTTGGCGCAGCGGTGACGACTACAACGGCTTCTACACCAAGGTGAACGGCGCCTGGACCCGGATCACCAGCGGTCTCGGTGACCTGCCCGCCGACGCCGACAACGTCGGCAACGTCACCTTCGCCCGCTCCGCCGACGGCTCGCGCTACTACGCCATCGACCAGTCCCCGGAGCAGCTCAACACCAACCCGGACAGCGGTCTGGAGGGCATCTACGTCTCCAAGTCCGGCTCTCCGACCGGCCCTTGGACGAAGATCGCCGACTACAAGGGCCTGGCCGCCGACGGTTCGGCGCTCACCTCCAGCGGCTACATGCCCGGCGTGCAGGCTTGGTACAACCAGTTCCTGACCGTCGACCCCGCCAACGCGGAACACGTCTACGCGGGCCTGGAGGAGGTCTACGAGACCAAGGACGGCGGCACCAACTGGTCCACGGTCGGCCCGTACTGGAACTTCGGCTTCCCCTGCTGGAGCATCGACCCCACCAAACAGACCGGCGACTGCAGCCCGACCACCCACTCCGACCAGCACGGCGTCGCGATCGGCAGCTACCACGGCAAGAGCTTCGTCTACGTCGGCAACGACGGCGGCGTCTACAAGCGCCCCCTCAACGGCTCCCAGGACGCCTCCGGGCACGCCACCGACTGGACCTCGCTCAACGACGGCACCATCGACACCCTCCAGTACTACTCGGTGGGCGTCGGCAAGGACCTGACCTACGGCGGCGTCTCCGTCACCGGCGGCCTCCAGGACAACGGCCAGTCGATCCTGCGCAGCAACGACACCGTGATGGGCTCCGACTTCGGCGGCGACGGCGGTGACACGCTCACCGACCCGGCCAATGGGTGCAACATCGCCGAGGAGTACGTCTATCTCGCCATCCAGGTGACCCAGAACTGCGCGATCAACGACGGGAGTTGGGTCACCGACCCCAGCAAGGTCACGTCGTACAACGTGGCCCCCGCCGACAACGCCACCGGCGAGGCCCGCTTCATCGCCCCGATCACGGCCGACATGAAGAACAGCTCGACCTGGATCGCCGGCGGCCGGCACATCTGGGTGCAGACCCACGGTTACGCCATCCGCAGCGGCGACGAGTGGACCAGCGTCTACGACCTCGGCGAGGGCCGTACCGCGACCGCCGTCGCGGCCTCCGGCGGCAAGGTGTACGCGGCCTGGTGCGGGCCCTGCAACAACCAGGGCTTCGCCCGCGGCATCTCCGTCGGCAACGCGGACGGCACCGGCTGGCACGACATCACCCTCCCGGCCACCGGCGCGGACGGCACCGTACCCAACCGCTACCTCGCCGGTTTCGCCGTCGACCCGAAGAACGCCGACCACGTCTACCTCGCGGTCAACGGCTTCTCCCGGCACTGGACCGAGGGTCCCGGCGCCGGCGTGGGCCACGTCTTCGAGTCCACCGACGGCGGCACCACCTGGAAGGACATCTCGAAGAACCTCCCCGACGTGCCGACGAACTCCGCGGTCGTCACCCCGAACGGCGGCCTCGCCGTCGCCACCGACCTGGGCGTTGTCTACCGCGCGCCCGGCCGTACGACCTGGGAGCGCGTCGGCAGCCTCCCGGCCGTCGCCGTACTCCAGTTGAAGCTGAGCCCGGACGGCAAGACGCTGTACGCGGCCACCCACGGCCGCGGCATCTACACGATCGGCGTGCACAACCTCCGCTGAGCCGGGGGTAGTTGGAGGGGTGGTCCCGGCTCGTCCGGGGTCACCCCTGCGTCGTGTACGGCACCACGCTCAGGTGCAGGGTCAAGGCGACCCGCGCCGCACCCGCCAGATCCGGTGCCTTCGCCGACGCGGTGACCTCCGCCGTACCGCCCCTCGTCCCCGCACACCGCAGCGAGGCGTGGACCGTGCCGTCCGTGTCCACCCGCCAGCCGGACGCGAGGACGAGGCCCGGCGCGGAACTCCGCACGGCCGTCCACCGCTTGTCGTCCGTCCGAGGTCGCAGCACGAGCGACACCACGGTCCCGGGCCGCACACAGATCCGCCGCACGACCGCGTCACCAGGACTGACGGTGACCTGCGCGTGTCCGGCGGCACAACTCCCCGGTGGAGAGGAGGAGTTGGTGGCCGACGCCGACGGGCTTCCCCCGGTCGGCGCTCCGGATGTGGGCGTCGGCGCACCGGCCGACGGCCCTGCCGGACCGCTGCTCTCCGACGGCCCGCCCGCCGGACCACCGCCCCCCGACGCGTGACACCCCGCCAGGACGACCACCACGGCGACCATCCATCCCCCGGCCCCGGCCCACCACCGCATCCCAGCACCTCCCGGTCCACGCGTAGGACCACCAGCATGCCCCCGAGGGCGCCGACCGATTTCCCCAGGACAGTGAATTCAGTGGAATTGGCGAGTAATTCGCGAAATGCATGAAATGCACAATGGGCCGAATTTCCTTGATCCCTGTAATATTGATCGCGGTCGACCGAGTCGGGCCCGAGGGAGGTGTTCGAGTCGTGGTGCTCTTCCTGCTGCTGGTCCTCGTGGCCGTCGTCCTGGGAATCATCGGCGTGGCAGCCGAGGGTCTGGGCTATCTGCTGGTCATCGGCATCGTGGTCCTGGTGGCCGACGTGGCCTTCGCCGCCGTACGGCTGTCCCGGCGCAGTCGGCGCCCTCTCCGCTGACAGGCGACATCGTCTTCACCCCACATCGCGCGAGTTTTTCGAAGCCCTACTCTGATCCCGTGACGCAGGCCGGCACTGGGAAGGATGATCGGCGATGACGCCCCTGAACACCGGGGATCCGGAGTCCATAGGCGGCTATGCCCTTCTCGGTCGGCTCGGGTCGGGCGGTATGGGGGTCGTCTATCTGGGGGTCTCCCCCTCGGGGCGGCAGGTCGCGGTCAAGGTCGTGCGGGGGCCGTATGCCCAGGAGGAGGAGTTCCGGACGCGCTTCCGGCAGGAGATCGCGGCGGCCCGCAGAGTGAGCGGTGCCTTCACCGCGCCGGTCGTGGACGCCGACCCGGACGCCGACCAGCCGTGGATGGCGACGCTCTACGTGCCGGGGCTCAATCTCGCCGAAGTCGTGCGGAGGGACGGCCCGTTGAGCCTGCGGGAGCTGCGCGCGCTGGGGCTGGGGCTCACCGAGGCGCTGCGCGACATCCGGCGGGCGGGCCTGGTGCACCGGGACCTCAAACCGGGCAACGTCCTGATGACCGAGGACGGGCCGCGCGTCATCGACTTCGGCATCTCGCGGGCCTCCGACCACCAGAGCCTCACCACGACCGGGCGCATGATCGGCACCCCGCCCTTCATGTCGCCGGAGCAGGTGTCCTCGCCCCGGGACGTCACCCCGGCCTCGGACGTGTTCTCGCTGGGGTCGCTGCTGGTGTTCGCGGCCGTCGGCACGGGACCGTTCGACGCCGACAGCCCGTACATAACCGGCTATCAGGTGGTGTTCGGGACCCCGGACCTCGGCGGCGTACCCGAAGCGCTGCTCGGCATCGTCGAGCGCTGCCTGGACAAGGACCCCGCCGCACGGCCGGAACTGACGGACATCCACCGCATGCTCCAGGCGCTGCCGGAATCCGACACCACCGGGTCCCCGCGCACCGGGCCGTCCCCCGGCCCCCCGCGCGGCCCCGCTTCGCCGAACACCGGCGCCACGACCGACATCAGCAGCGGCAAGCGACGCCGGACCCGGACACTGCTCACCGGCCTCGGCGCGGTGCTCGCCCTCACGGGGCTGTGTGTCGGGCTGGGTGTCTTCGTGTCCGGTTCGGACGACACCGCCACCGCCACCACTTCTACGGCCACCACGCAGGCCGCGTCATTGCCCGCCGGCTGGCGGCCCTGGCAGACGGCGTTGACGTACGACGTGAAAGGCATCCCCCTCGAATACAACAGCCTCGGCTGCGTGGCGGAGGGGAGCGCCCTGTTCTGCGGCGGTACGGGGTTCACCGCCGCCAGGGTCGACGCGGCCTCCGGCCGTATGCAGTGGCGGACCGGAACCCGCCCTCAGGGGGCGCGGCCGATCGGGGTCCGCGACGGGCTGGTCTATGTGTACGAGGATCCGGACGACAACACCAGGCGCGTGGTGGCCGTCGACGCCACGACCGGGCAACGGCGCTGGCAGCGCGACATCAACAAGTCCGAGGACGCGGTCCTGTACGACGGCGGGCTGCTGACCATGTCCCCCGACTACGCGTCCTTCGTGGCCTACGGGCCGTCCGGCAAGGAACTGTGGCAGGCACCCTCGCTGGACGAGTACTGCACGCCGTCGGCACTGGGCGGCGCCCCCTACGCCCTGTGCTCGAAGGGCAACGAACCGGGCCAGGCCCCGGTCGAGTTGATGAAGCTCGGCCCCGACAGTCTCACCGAAACGGCCACGCTGCCCCGGAAGGCGGAAGCGCTCGGCGCCGTCGGCGGGCAGCCCCTGTTCCTCGCCCCCCGGACCGCCAAGGACGTGTACGAATCCGGGTACGAACGGCCGTACAACGCCCTGCTGTTGGTGGCCTCGGGAACCGGGCAGGTCAGGCGGATACCGCTGGCGCATGTGCTGACCGGTGCGGCCACCCTCGTGGACGGCGTCGTCTACTTCGTCCGGTCCGACGGGACGGTCACCGCGGTGTCGGCGGACAGCGGCAAGCAGCTCTGGCAGAAGGCGACGGACGTGGAGAGCCTGTCCGCGCCCGCGGTGTCGACGACGTACAAGCGGGTCTATTTCGCCAATCGCTTCGGCCGGCTGCTGGCACTGGACAGCCGCACGGGGGCGGAGGTCTGGCGCACTTCGGCGCTGGACGACCCCGGGGACAAGGTGCAGAGCTATCCGCCGGGCGTGCTGCTCGTCAAGGACGCGATCGTGGCGACGGCGGGCGATACGGCGTTCTCCCGAAGCCCGGCCGGGCCCGGCTGACCGGTGTGACGCGGCTCACGTAGAAGGGAAAACCGGCGGCCCCCGCCCCGCGTCTAGCCGGTGTGAGATCAGTCAGGAAGGCACCCGGCGAGCTGGACGAGGAGCGTCTCGTGCGGCTGGTCGCCAGGGGTGACCGTGCGGCGTTCGACGAGCTGTACCGGCGGACCGCGCCGTGGATGGCGGTGCGGCTGCGCCGGCGGTGTGCCGACGAGCAGATCGTCGCCGAGGTGATGCAGGAGACGTATCTGGCGGTGTGGCGCGCGGCGGGGGCGTTCGCGGGGGCCTCGGTGGGCGGTACGGCCGTCGGGTGGCTGTGGACGATCGCGGCGCGCCGGCTCGTCGACGCCTTCCGGCGCCGGGCCCACCACGCCGAGCCGCCACCGGCCGCCGCCACCGCCGACGCGGCACCCGCCGCCGAGGAGGAGGCCCTCGCGGCCACCGTCGGCGGGGACGTCGGCGACGCGCTACGGCTGCTCGCGCCCGAACTCCGGCAAGTACTGCAGGCGTTGGTGCTCGACGGGCTGTCCGTCCGGGAGACCTCCGTCCTGCTCGGACTGCCCGAAGGCACGGTCAAGACCCGTGCCCGCCGGGCCCGGATCGCGATGCGGAGGGCGCTGACATGAGTGGGGAACACGCTTCGGCTCGGACCATCGACAGTTATGCGCGCGGCGACGACACCGACCTCGCCGCCGACCAACTCTGGGCCCTGGAAGCCCACTTGGAGGCGTGCCGGATCTGCCGGGACCGGCTCGCGGTGACCGTCTCCGCGCAGGCACCGGCCGTGGCGGCGCTCGTCGGCACCGTATGGGCGGACCTCGGACCCCGGCTCGCCGCCACCGCCCCGGTACGGCGCCGCCGGTATCGCTCGGTACGGCTGTCGAGTTGGCTGACGCCGACGATGGTGCCGTGGCTGGCCATGGTCGTGAGCGTCACGCTGCTCGCGCTGCTGCTCGACCTGGTCGGCGGCTACGGGTACGGCTATGGCTTCGGTTCCGGCGCGGGCGAGGTGTCGCTCGTGCTGCTGCTCGCCCCGGTCCTGCCGGTGCTCGGCGTCGCGGCGTCCTGGTCCCAAGGGCTCGATCCCGCCTACGAGTTGACGGCTTCGGTGCCCAGGGCGGGGCTGCACCTGGTGCTGCGCCGGACGGCGTCCGTGCTCGCCGTGGTCGTGCCCGCGCTGCTGGTCGCCGGGTGGGCGACGGGCGTGCCCGGGGTGACGGCCGCGCAGTGGCTGCTGCCCTGTCTGGCCTTCACCTCTACGACCCTGGCGCTCGGCGGTGTCGTCGGGGTGACCCGTGCCGCCGTCGCGGTGGTCGTCGTATGGGCCGGAGTCGTGGTGACACCGACCGTGGCCGCGCACCGGGCGACCTTCGCCCTGCAAGCGGGCGGTCTGCCGGTGTGGGGGCTGGTCCTCGCACTGGGCGTCGGGATCGTGATCGCCCGCCGGGGCGCGTACGCCGTGCTGGGAGCTCACCGGTGACCCATCGGTGAGCCATCGATGACCGGCGGGAGATCGACAACAAGAGCCGTGGGGACACTAGTTGGAAAGGACGATCACATGACACCCGCCGTGAGCGCGGCCGACCTCGCGCCGACGCCCTACGCCTGGGAGATCCGGGCCGCCGGGCTGAAGGTCAGGGCCGGCCGGAAGCGGATGGCCGTCGACGGGCTCGACCTGTCGCTGGGCACCGGAGTGCACGGCGTCCTCGGTCCCAACGGGGCCGGAAAGACGACCCTGATAAGGGCGTTGGCCACCGTACTGCGCCCCGCCGAGGGGACGTTGGAGCTGCTCGGGGAGTCCGCGGGCGGGGTGGGCGAGCACCGGGCGCTGCGCCGCCGGATCGGGTATCTGCCACAGGAGTTCGGCTACTACAAGCGGTTCACCGTGCGTGAATTCGTCGAGTACATGGCCTGGTTGAAGGAAGTGCCGAAGGCGGACATCCCCGGGGCGGTCCAACGCGCCGTGGAACGCGTGGGGTTGGCCGACCGCGCCGACGACCGGATGAAGTCCCTGTCCGGCGGCATGGTCCGCCGGGTCGGCATCGCCCAGGCCATCGTCAACGACCCGGCAATCCTGCTGCTCGACGAACCGACGGCCGGGCTCGATCCGGCCCAACGGCTGCGATTCCGGGAGCTGTTGCAGGAACTGGGCGCGGACACCTGCGTGGTCGTCTCGACCCACCTGGTCGAGGACGTCGCCGCCGCCTGCACCGACGTCGTGCTCTTCGCCGAGGGCCGCCTGGTCTTCCAGGGCACCCCGGACCGACTCGCCGCCGCGGGCGGCCCCGAGCACGTGGGCGACAGCCCGTTGGAGCGCGGCTACTCGGCCCTGCTCCTCAACCCCGCCCAGACAAGGGGCAATTGGTGAACACCCGTGTTCTGTCAGCCGAGTTGAACTTCCGTGTCCCACGCGTCGACGTCAACTTCTCTGTCCTGCGTACCGAGTTGAGACGTTCCGTCGCCCCCTGGGCCGGAGCCGTCGTCCTCACCAGCGCGCTGACGTTCCTGTACGCGGTCGACGCCGGCTGGTGGAACGGCACCACGGCGTGGACGGCCCAGTGGACGTCCCTGGCCCTGTGGACCCGGAGCCTGCTGTTCTACCTGTGGCCGCTCGCCGTGGGGTTCGGCGCCCTCCAGGGTCTGCGCGACCACCGCTCGAAGATGGTCGAACTCCTGACGAGCACCCCACGCCCCGCCCGTCACCGCGCGGCCGTACCGGCGGCCGCGAGCGCGATCACGCTGACCTCGGCCTTCGGGCTTCTCGTCCTCGTGGGCGGAGTCCAGGTCCTGGCCAACACCCAGTACACGCACGCCGGTTGGCTGCCGATCTCCCTCGTGGGCGCACTGTTCCTCGTCGCGGGCGCCGTCCTCGGCATGGGCGTCGCACGGACCCTGCCCTCCCCGCTCACCCCACCCCTGCTGGCCATGGCCGCGTTCGCGTTCACCGCCCTCATGCACATGTCGCTCGGCCGTACGTCGACGATCGACCCGGCGACGGGCATCACGACCACCGAACCGAACCGCCTCTCCCTCCTGTCACCCGAGGTGGACGAGGTCCACAGCGTCCTCGTCACGCTCTCCGCCTCCGTGCACATCGGCCAGACGATCTGGGTCCTCGGCATGGCCGCGACCGGCTTCGCCCTCCTGGTCGCCGCGACCCCGCGCACCCGGCTGCTCGCCCTCACCCCCGTCCTGGCGGGCGCACTCCTCGCCCTGCTCGTCCTGCCCTCCGACCCACGCCGGATGTACGTCGTCGACAAGACCGCCGCCGAGCCGGTGTGCGACGGCCCGGTGTGCGTGACGCGAGCGCACCAGGACCGCCTCGCCGAACTGGCCGCCCCCGGCAAGGAAGCGCTACGGCTGCTGCACCACGCCCTCGGCGACCGGGCACCGGTCTCCGTCCGCGAGAACACCGCCGTACTCCCGTACGGCTCCACCCCCAAGTGGTCCCGTACGACTGTGCTGTTCGGCTTCGACGACGCCGTCGTCGCCGAAGCGAAGGGCAAGGAACTGACCTCCGCCCTCCTCGCCAAGGGCCTGGTGCCGGGGTGCACCCCCGTCGGCTGGAGCGGCTTCGGCGGGGACGAGTACGCGCAGGTCGTCGCGGTGGCCTGGATCCTCGGGGACCTGAAGCCACTGCCCGGCACACCGGCGGTCGTACGCGACGAGGTCGAGACCGAGACCCGACCGGTGTGGAAGAAGCTCATGGCCCTTCCGCGAGCGGAGCAGCTCGCGCGGATCAACGCGATGCGGGGCGCTGCGCTGGCCTGCAAGGGCGACCCGTTCGAGGTGCTGTCGGGCCGGACCCATTGAGCGGCCTCCGGATGAGAGGCGTCCCGTTGCGAGGGGTGCCGTGGAAGGGGATGCCGTTGAGGTGGCTGACGTTGTACGCGCGTTCGCGTCAAGTACCCGCGTCCTGCGCCGCGTTGGTGATCGGCGCGGTGGCGGTGTGGACACTCGCCCCGGACCCCGGCTCGGGACCCGCTGATCCCCGACTGCCCGTACTCGCCCTGACCACAGGGGTGTTGGCGGCCTCGATCGGGCTCAGCGGTCAGGATCTCGCCCTGGACCGGACGGCCGCGATCCGCTGGGTGCCGCGCAGGGCGGCGCACGTCCTGCTCGCCGGGGCGGTGGTCGCCGTAGTGCTGCCGGCCGTACAGGCGTTGGGCGGCACGCCCGTGGCCGGCACCGGGTTCGTCGTCCGGGACAGCGCGGGTCTGACGGGACTGGCAGCGCTGGGCGCGGCGCTTGCGGGCGCCCAGTACGCGTGGAGCCTGCCGTTCGCCTGGCTCTCGCTCACGTTCCTCTCCCCGCCCGCCACGAGTACGCCGACCCGGCTGGCGACCTGGCTGCTCCTGCCGCCCGGCTCCCCGGCGGCCACCTGGACCGCCGTGCTCCTCCTGGGCGTCGGCACTACGGCGTACGCCCTCGCGGGACCTAGGAGGTAGGGGTCGTCGGGGTCGTAGGGGTCGGGGTCGTAGGGGTCGGGGTCGTAGGGGTCGTAGGGGACCCGTGACGGCCCTGCGCGTCGGGGTCCCGGCAGTCGTACGAGGAACGTGGCAACCGCACGGTGAACACGGACCCGACCCCCGGCGTGCTCGTCGCCGAGACCGTGCCGTCGTGGGCCTCCGTCAGTTTGCGGGCGATGGACAGGCCGAGGCCGCTGCCGCCCGTCCGGCGGTTGCGGGACTTGTCCGCGCGCCAGAAGCGGTCGAAGACGTGGGCGAGGTCCGCCGGGTCGATGCCGGTGCCGGAGTCGGCGACCTCGACGACCAGGTCGGCGCCCTCCGCGCGGGCGCGCAGGACGACGGAGCCGCCGGCCGGGGTGTGCCGGACCGCGTTGGAGACGAAGTTGCCGATCACCTGGCGCAGGCGTACCCGGTCGGCGTGGGCGTCGAGGCGGCCGGTGGGCTCCGTCCGCAGGGCGACGCCGGCCAGGTCGGCGGAGCCGCGGTGGGCCGTCGTCACCTGGTCCAACAGGTCGCCCACGTCCAGGAGTTCGCGGTGCAGGACGAGTCTCCCGGCGTCGGCGGCGGCGAGATCGCGCAGGTCGTCGATGACGTGCTGGAGGAGTACGGCCTCGTCCAGGAGGAGCGCCAGCAGGTCCGGGTCCGCCGGGGTGAGACCGTCCTGGGCGGCCTCCAGCCAGCTGCGGATGTTGGTCAGCGGGGTGCGCAGTTCGTGTGCCACGTCGTTGACCATCGACCTGCGCTGCTCTTCGAGTTCCTGTCGGCGCTCGGCGAGGTCGTTGAAGGCCGCGGTGAGGAGGCCGATCTCGTCGTTGGCGGTCACCGGGACCCGTACGGCCTCGTCGGCGGGGCGCTGGGCCGCCCGGATCAGGGCACGCAGCGGACGGACCAGCCGTCGGCCCACGAGGGTGGTCACGGTGGCGGCGACGAGCAGGACGAGGGCGGCGGCGCCGACGATCCGCAGGGTGTTTCCCGTGGTCAGGTGCAGGCCCGAGGTCTCGGGGCTGCTGCGGTCGCCGACGAACAGCAGGGCGGGCGGCGAGACATAGGCCCGGAGCTGCTGGCGGCGGGCGTCGTTGACGCACTCCTGGGCGGCGCGCTCGGAGTTCTCGGGACCGGTGCCGTAGGAGTACCAGGAGAAGTCGGCGTAGACGACGAGCGAGGCGCGGTCCTGCTGTTTCATGCACTTCGAGGCGAGGTCGCTCACCTGTTTGACCGCCAACGCCTCGGAGCGCAGCGGCACGCGGAGCGTGGCGGGGTCGCACGCCTTCTCGCCGGTCCCCGCGGGGACGGGGCGGGCCGGTACGACCTTCGGGCGCCCGCTGGGCAGGGTCGTGATCGTGGCGCCGATTCCCTTGCCGCGCAGGCACCGGACGATCGTGCCGGCCGTGCGCCGCAGTCGCTCCCGGTCCCGCGCCTCCAGGAGATACGGGCCCACCGCGCGCGGATCGATCGGGCCCGCGTCGGACAGCACGGGGTCCAGCCGCAGCGGGTCGAGCTGCGCGGTCGGCCGGTACGGCAGCCGGACGGCCGTGCCGGAACCGGCGATACGAGTGCGGGCCTGCGTGGTCACCGTGACCGGCCTGCCGGTACGGGCCGCGAGACCGGTGACCAGGTCCTGCACCCCGCTCCAGTCGGAGTGCGTAGCCGCGTAACCGACGAGCGTGTCGTAGACGCGGGTGTCGTCCGCGAGGGACTGCCCCTGCTGGGTGCGGATCGCCCGGGTCGTGGTGGTGACGGCGAGCCAGGTCGTGGCGGCCACCGCACAGACGGCGACCAGCAACGAGGCGGTGAGCAGCCGCCCGAACAGGCTGCCGCGCAGCGGGACCCTAGCGCGGGACACGACGGTCTTCTACGGCGTCCGGGCCCGGGGTCAGTTTGTAGCCGACCCCGTGGACGGTGACCAGGTACGCGGGGCGGCGCGGGTCGGGCTCCAGTTTCTTGCGCAGGTTCATCACGTACATGTCGACCGTGCGTTCGGTGGGAGCGGTGTCCCAGCCGCGCGTCCGCTCCAGCAGCTGAGTGCGGGTGAAGACCCGGCCGGGCTCGGCTGCCATGGTTGCCAGGACCGTGAACTCGCCCCGGGTGCAAGGGACTTCGCGGCCCGCGCCGTCCAGCACCTGGTGCCGGAGCGGGTCCACCGTGAGGGGGCCGACCCGCAGCACACCGTCGTCGGCCGGCGCCACCCGCTCCATCCGCCGCAGCAGCGTACGGATCCTGGCCATCAGCTCACGCGGGCTGTACGGCTTGGTCATGTAGTCGTCGGCGCCGAGGTCGAGACCGAGCAACAGGTCGTTCTCGTCGGACCGCGCGGTCAGCATCAGTACCGGTACGGCCGACTCGGCGCGCAGGATGCGGCACACGTCGAGGCCGTCGAGCCTCGGCAGCATCACGTCCAGCACCAACAGGTCGGGGCGGAGCCGGCGGGCGGCGTCGACGGCCGCGCGTCCGTCGGGGACGACCGTCACGTCGTAGCCCTCCGCCTCCATGTACATGCGCAGCACCCGCGACTGTCTGACGTCGTCCTCCGCGACCAGGATCCTCGTCCTCGTCCTCGCGCTCATAGCGGCGACTATAGGCAGCGCGTTCGACCGGACCCGGGGTCCGGCCCGCTCGATCCGCCTCTCCTGACAATCTCGATACATCTCCCTGAAACCGCTCTGATCGCGGTCCGGCATCGTCGGCCCCGTTCGCGAGTGGGGGTCTCGTCCTCCTCCGGCCAGTACACGAAGAGTCTGGACAAATACCCCCACAAGCACAGGAGTTGACCATCGTGCCGCACGCCTCGCCCACCTCGCCCATCTTCACCGGGTCCCGCCCGGCACCTCTGGGCCGCCGCCTCGCCGTAGTCACCGTTCTGGCCTCGCTGGCCCTGCTCACGGGCTGCGGCGGAAAATCCGGGGCGGACAAGTCCGCCGAGGACAAGGGCGTCGCGAGCCTGACCGGCACCGGCACCGGCAGTGGCAGTGGCAGTGGCGGCAAGGCCTCGCCGTCACCGGCGCAGCTCGAACGGCCGCTGATCCGCCCGGACACCACGGACGAGGAGGAGACCCGGCTGAACCAGCTGTACCTGGACTGTCAGGCGCAGCACGGCCTCACGCCGTACATGCTGAAGAACGAGGACGGCAGTTGGAAGGGGTACAAGGGCGGGAACGACCCCCTGCGCGACAAGGCCAGGCAGGCCTGCGCGTCGAAGGAACCGGAGACCCTTCCCGAGCGGGCGGCCCGGGAGGACCCCGAGTACCAGGACAAGTTCGACAAGTGGATCCGGTGCATGCGCTCCCACGGCCTCAAGGTCTCGGCCGCGCCCGACAGCCCCGGTGTGTTCGCCTTCGACAAGGGGCTTCCGCCGGACAACCTGTTCAAGTGGGTCAAGAAGTGCGAGGCGGATGCGTTCGTCACCAAGTGATTCGTCACCAAGTGACCGGCCGGGTCAGGACTTGGTGCCGGTGACGGACAGAACGCTGCCGATCTTCGCGTCGTCGTAGAACCATTTCGCGTCGGTCGAGTCCAGCCCGATCCAGCCGGCGCCGGTCTCCTGCGCACCGACGGCTTTCTCCTTGTAGGAGCGGGCGATGCCGACGTAGATCGGCTCGTCATGGGCGTCGCGGAGTTCGACCGCGAGCGAGACCTCCGTGGTGTAGGCGGTTCCGCCGGTCAGGTCGGTGACGGTCACCACCTTGGTTTCGTGCCGCTTGTAGACGGTCAACGGCCCGACCACCTCGGCGCCGTCGGCGAAGCCCGAGGTCAGCGCCATGACCCGACTCCCGACGACCATGACGCGCTTGCCGAGGGCGACCGTGCCGGTGGCGGGCGTGCGCGGGGCGGGAGTTGACGCCCCGCCGGAGGTGACCCGGGGTGACGGGACGGGGTCGGCGTGGGTGGCGGCGGGGAGTTGACGCTCCTTCCCGTCCTCGGCGGAGTCCGTGAAACCCGCGGTCAGCGCGAGGGCGACAACGGCGAAAGCGACCGCTCCCGCGCCCAGCACACCGGCCGTCCTACGACGCCCCCGGCGCACGGCACGGCGGCGGACCTCGGCGCCGGAGAGGGGCGGGAAGGTCTCGTTGCGGGCGGCCAAGTCATGGAGAGCGATGGAGAGTTCGGGATCGGTGGAGCGGGTGTCGGTGGGATCGGTGTTCGTGGGGCGGGTGTTGCTGGAATCGGTGTCGCGGAGTTCGTCAGACACGGCCGCTCTCCTTCCGCACCAGCGCGCCCGCCCCGCCCAACTCGCCTGCCCCGACTGCCCCGCCGCCCCTGCCCGCCCCGTCGAGCCCGTCGAGCCCGTCGGCCTCGTCGGCCTCGTCGACCGTCAGATGCTTCGCGAGCGCCGCCCGCCCCCGGTACAACCTCGCCTTGACCGTCCCCACGGGCGCACCCGTGTCGGAGGCTATCTGCTCGACGCTCACGTCACACAGATGGTGCAGGACGATCACCATCCGCTGGGCCTTGGGCAGTTGGCGCAGGGCGGCGACCAGGGCCGTGTGATCGGGGTCGGGTCCCGGCACCGCCCCGGGCGGCGGAGTGCGGCGCACCAGTTCCAGCCAGCGCCTCGCCCGGCGCCAGCGGCTCACCGCCAACCGCATGGCGACCGTACGGATCCACGCCTCGGGCGCCTCGTCCGCGAGGAAGTCCCCGCGCCGGTCCCAGGCTCGTACGAACGCCTCCTGGACCACGTCCTGCGCCTCTTCTCTGTCGCCGGTGAACGCCGAGAGCTGGCCGGTCAGACGGGGAAACGTGGCCGCGTAGAAAGCGTCGAACTCGTCCTCGGTCATGACCTCACCGGAGTCTTGGAATTCCCGTGCAACCTGACCGCCCTCGCGGTGCGTACAGGTCCCGATGGCCGCGTCCGTCACAACGCGCCCCACAGGACAGACGACAAACACGCGCCCCAGGATCCACTTCCCCCACAGCCGTACCGGAGGACCCCCGAAGTGCCGCTCCCCCACGATGACTTCGCCGCCTACGCCCACGCGGGCCTGCCCCGACTGCTCACCACCGCCCACCTGCTCGCCGACGCCCCCGGCGACCCCCGCGAGGCGACGGAGCTGACGCGCAGAACCCTGGTGCGGGTGTGCGCGCGATGGCGCCGAATACCCCGGGACGACACGGACTTCTATGTACGCCGGTTCCTGGTCAAGGAGTATCTGCGCGGGGCGCGGAGGCGTTCGCGCCGTGCGAAGACCCAACGGGCCGTGCTCGTGCTGCTGCACGGAGAGGGCCTGCGCGAGGCGGAGGTCGCGCAGCTGCTCGGCCGGTCGACGGGTGCGGTGCGGAGCCGGGCCCGGCGGGGGCTGGCGGTTCACGGGGGTGATGCCGAGCACCTGCGGAGGCTCTTCGCCGAGGCCTCGACCGGCCTTGTCCCGCCGGACGTTCAGCTCGACGCCGTAGAACAACACGGCCGGGCGCTACGACGGCGCCGTACCGGAGCGGTCGCGGCGGTCTGCGCACTGCTGCTCGTCCCGGGGGTCGTGTTCGGCGCGGACCGGTTCATGGGCGGCGGCTCTACGGACGGGTCGGGCGCCGGGACCGCCGACGTGGCGCGGAGCCCGATACGGATCGTCGCGCCCGGCGAACGGGTGGACGCCGTACCGGGAGTACAGGTCTGGCTGACGACGGACGGCAAGCACTCGTCGACCACGTACAAGGACGACTACAAGGACAGGTACAGGGGCGGTTACAAGGACGGCTACGGGAGCGGCTCCGAAGCCGGCGTCGAGAGCGGAAACCCAGCCACCGGAAAACCAGCCGGCGGAAAACCAACCGCCTCCGTACAACCCGAGCCGCTGAACAACACCTCGTACTTCCTGTCGGGCCTGTACGGCGGCCTGTCCGCAGACCCGGCCCGCGTCGAAGTCACCGTCGACGACCGCAGAATCACCGGTACGGTCCTCACGCTCGCGGGCAGCCCGGGTTGGGGCGTCTGGTACGCGCGCACATCGCTGTCTCTGCAAGAGCTGAAGTCCGGCTCGGGACAAGGCGGTCCGACCGTCACGGTGTACGACGCGGCAGGCAAGGCCGTCGCCCGGGGCGGGGTGGGCGAGTGAAGCGCCCCACGACCCCCTGGAACCGAGCTCGCCCCGGGGCGCACCGGGTCCGCGCCCAGCTGCGCCGCATCCCGCTCCGCCTGCGTCTGCGCCGTACCCGGGGCCGGCTGCTGCGCCGGACGGCCATCGCTTTCCTGGTCCTGATCGCGGCGCTCTGCACGGCCGCGGTCGTCGCGTACCGCCTGACGGACATCCCCGAGCCGCACCCGGAGACCGTCACGCAGAGCACGGTCTTCGTCGACGACAAGGGCTCCTACCTGGGCCGACGCGGCCCGGTCGACCGCCAGGAGGTCCCCTTGTCACAGGTCCCCCGGTACGTGCAGGACGCGGTGATCGCGGCCGAGAACCGCACCTTCCGTACGGACGACGGGGTCTCGCCGCGAGCCATCGCCCGAGCGGTACTGGCCTCCCTCACCGGCGGCGAACGGCAGGGCGGTTCGACCATCACCCAGCAGTACGTGAAGAACGCGCTGCTGTCCCCGGAACAGTCCCTGTCCCGCAAGGTCCGCGAGGCACTGATCGCGATCAAACTCGATCGCACCCGGTCCAAGGACGACATCCTGGCGGGCTATCTCAACACGGTCTATTTCGGCCGGGGTTCGGCCGGCATCCAGGCCGCCGCGCGCAACTACTTCGGCGTGGACACCCGGAACCTGACCGTCTCCCAGGGCGCCGCACTGGCGTCGATCGTCAACATCCCGTCGTACTACGAGAAGGCGGGCTCCGATCCGACGGTCACCGCGACGCTCAAGGCCCGCTGGACATGGGTGCTCGACGCGATGGCGGCCAGCGGCACGATCACCGCGAAACAGCGCGCCGACGCCACCTTCCCGGCCTTCCGCTTCTACCCGCCGGGCACGACCGAGGGGCAACGCCAGTACATGATCGACGTCGCCGCGAAGGAGGCCGCCGACCGGCTCGGCATCACCGAGGACCAGCTGGCGCGCGGCGGCTACACCGTGCACACCACGTTCGACCTGGCCCTACAGGACGCGACGACGGAGGCGGTGAAAAACCTCAAGGCCGACAAAGACAGCAAGGAGAACAAGAACGGCAAGGACATCACGCTGCACACAGCCGTCGTGGCGATCAAACCCGGCGACGGAGCGGTACGGCTGCTGTACGGGGGTTCGGACTACGCCCGCCAGCCCTTCAACGACGCGGTGGGCGGCGCGGTCGAAGCGGGAACGGCCCTGGACCCCTTCATCAAGGTCCGCCTCGGCGCCCCCTTGTCCGACCTCCAGAAGACAGCCGCCCCCACCCCCCTCAAGCTCACCTCGGCCTACGCGACCGTGGCGGCGAACGGCCTGTACGCGACCCCGTACACGATCACGAAGATCACCCGGGACAGCCGAACCGTCTACACGTCCCACCCCGAGACACGACAGGTGCTGGACGAGAAGGAGGCGTACTTCGTGACCGAGCTGACATCCGGGACGTACAAGAAACCAAGCCTTTCAACCTCCCCCACCCAGAAGACCCCTACGACCCCTACGACCTCCTTCACCGCCGGAGCAGGCGGCGGCATCACCCGCCGAACCGTCTGGTCCACCACCCTGAACCCCCAACTCACCCTCACCGTCGCCCTGTTCGCCGACCGCCCCGGCGAGAAGAAGAACACGACAGTGCCGGCCCAGCTGCCGAACGATCCGCCGCCTACCGAATCCGCGGCCGAGACGGCGGCGCGGATATGGGGGCTGGCGACGGCGGGAGCGAGATGAGCGAGACCTTCTCCACCCATGGATAGAGACCCCGTTCCTCCGTTACGTCGACGCCGCGCCATCCGCCCGGCGGAAAGCTGGTGGGTATGGACATCACTTCGCTCACCGTCGTGCTCAGTGCGGTCGCGGTCGTCGCGGCATCGGTGCTCATCGCGTTCAACGAACCGCCGCTGTGGGTCTATCTGTTGAGCTGTGCGGGGTCGTTTCCGATGAGCAGTGCGCTGCTTTACGGACCCGACTTCACGTCCGTCCTCGGGGACGGGTCCGCCGCCGCGTGGGGGCTGCGGCTGGCCGTCGCCTCGACCGTCACCGTCGTGCTGAGTTTCTTCTTCGGCAAGGACAGCCGCGCGAGTGCCGAGGACGCGGCCCCGGCGCCTCGGCCTATGGGCTGAGCGTGGCGGTGAGGGTGTCCGCCAGCCACTGCTCGTACGTGTCGGCGGACCAGCCCCGGCCCGCCGTGAGCTGGGTGTACAGCTGGGGGCCGGCCAGGGCCCAGACCGCGTCCGCCACCTGGGCCGGATCGGCGTCCGGGCGCAGCGCGCCGGTCTCGTCGAGGTGGGTGACGAACGCGGTGACCCCGGTCAGCCGCTCCTGCTCGCCGGTTTCCAGGACCTCGCCGACGTCCGGGCCCGCCTGGGTCAGCAGGGCGAACAGCGGCGTGATCCGTTCATGGATACCGCGGACGTACGTGCCGTAGAGGCGGAGCTTGGTGCTCAGTTCACGGGTTCGCAGGATCTGTTGGATCTGGGGGCGGTCTCCCATCGGGACGGGGTCGTCGTCGCCGGCCAGGGTGATGTCCCACAGGGCCTTGACCAGGCCCGGTTTGCCGCCGAAGGACTTGTAGACCGTCTCGGGGGAGACGCCCGCGCGTTCGGCGACGGCCTTGATCGTCGTGGCGTGGTAGCCGTCCCGGAAGAGCAGTTCGCGGCAGGCGTCGAGGACCGCGGCCCGGTTGCGGCGGGCGGTCTCGCGGCGGCCCTCGGAGTTGTAGGACCGACGTGGCGTCCCGTCCGGCATCAGCGCACTCTCCCATCCCGTTTCATTCTGTTACAGTCCACTGTATCGGATACAGTCCGCTATATCTAATGCTGCCCGGCTGCCGGAGGCCCCCCATGTCCCGTCCCGCATCCACGCAGGTCGCACCCGGCGTCCACCGCCTCGGCGACCATGTCGTCAACTTCTACCTGATCGAGGACCCGGACGGGCTCGTCCTGGTCGACGCGGGAACGCCCGTGCATCTCGCGCCACTGCGCACACTGCTGGCCGATCTCGACCGCTCCCTCGGCGACGTACGCGCCGTACTCCTGACCCACGGCCACGCCGACCACACCGGACTGGCCCGCCCCCTCCGGGAAGCCGGGGCCGAGCTCTGGATCCACGGGCGGGACGACGCCATCCTGCGCGACGGCCCGCGGAGCTCGACCCGGCACGCCAAGCCAGAGCGTTCGATGGTTCCGTATCTGCTGCGCCGGCCGTCCGCCCTCGCCGTTCCGCTACGGCTGGCCCGCGACGGGGCGTTCACCGCTCGCGGGGTGCCGGGCGCGCGCACCTTCGACGCCGACCAGGTACTGAAGGACGTCCCCGGCGCCCCGCAGGCCGTCGTCCTGCCCGGCCACACACCCGGCAGCACCGCGTACCTCTTCGCCGACCGCGGGCTCCTCTTCACCGGCGACGCCCTCGTCACCGCCGACGGCTTCACCGACCGGACCGGACCCACGATCGTGAGCCGCTGCTTCACCCATGACAGCGGCGCCGCGCTCGCCGCGCTCGACCGCCTCGACGACCTCGCGGCGGGACCGGCGTCCGAACCGATGGTCCATCTGCTGCTGCCCGGTCACGGCGAGCCCTTCGCCGGAGACGTCCGGACCGCCACCCACCAGGCCAGGCGATTCGGCGCCCACTGACCCCCCACCGACGTCCAACTCCCTAGGAAACGACATGAGTTACTACACTCCCCGCGTCCTGCACGTCCCCACCGAGAAGGGCGTGGTCAAGTGGATGTCCGGCGACGTCTACGAAACCCTGGCCACGGCCGGTGACACCGACGGCGCCGTGGGCTTCACCGTCTGCTGGGTACCCCCGGGCGGCGGACCGGTGGCACATGTGCACCGGAGCGCCGACGAATCCTTCTACCTCATCTCCGGCGAGCTGGAATTCCTGAACGGCGACCAGACCTTCGTGGCGAACACCGGCGACTTCGTCTTCGTACCGAGGGGCACCCGGCACCGGTTCCGCAACCGCACCGACGAACAGGCGCACATGGTGGCCTTCTTCACCCCCGGCGGCGGCGAGGGCCTGTGGCTCGACGGCGGGGACGACCCCGTCCCCGGCAAGCGGCCCGAGTTCTGGCCCCCGGAGCGCGGCCTGGCGCTGGGCCCGCTCCTCGGACGCGAGGACATAGACATGGAGATCCTGCCCGAGGAAGCGGACCTCGGCGGACCCGCCACCGAGGCCTGAGCGAAGCCCCGGCCACGGCCGACCCGGCGCCGGTCGCGTCGGGTCAGGTCGGGTCGGGTCGGCCGCGATTCTTACGGCCCCGGGACGTCGACCCACACCTACCCCTTATGACCGTTTAATCCCCTGATCCCGGTCTAGCGTTGCGAAGCGTCCGGCACCGAGCGTGACCATCCCGCCGGCTCCCAACTGCCCTTTTCCGCAAGAGGAGTACGCACGCATGACCGTCACCAAGGCCCGCGCCGCCCGCACTTCCCGGATCACCCGCGCCGTCGCCACCGCCGCCGCCCTCTCCGCGGCCGCCCTCTTCGCCGCCCCCGCAGCGGTCGCCGCCGACGCACACCGAAGCCCCAACTCCCTTCCCCAACACAGCGGCAGCGCAACGGTGTTCGTCCAGAGCGACAACACCACCGCGAACACCGTCGCCGCCTACGCCCGCGCCGCCGACGGCACCCTCACCCGCAAGGGCGTCTACTCCACCGGCGGCAAGGGCGGCATGCTGCCCGGCACCGTCGCCGACCACCTCGCCTCGCAGGGTTCGCTCGCCTACGACCGGCACCACCAGCTCCTCTACGCCGTGAACGCGGGCAGCGACACCGTGACCGTCTTCGCCGTGCACGGCACGCACCTGCGTCGGGTCCAGGAGATCTCCAGCGGCGGGAGTTTCCCGGTCAGCGTGACCTTCCACGGCGACCGGGTCTACGTCGCGAACACCCTCGGCGGCGGTTCCGTCCAGGGCTTCGTGCGGACCGGCGAACGGCTCGTGAAGGTCCCCTCCTGGCACCGCAACCTCGGTCTGGACAAGGGGACTTCGGCCGTCGGGCAGATCTCCTTCACGCCGGACGGTTCGAAGCTCGTCCTCACCACCAAGGCCTCGGGGCAGAGCATCGACGTCTTCCCGCTCGACGGCGCCCACGGCGGACCGTCCGCCCAACCCGTGGTGACCTCCACCCCCGGCGCCGTGCCGTTCGGGTTCGCCTTCGACTCCGCAGGACGCATCCGGGTCACGGAGGCCGGGACCAACTCGGTGGGCACCTTCACGGTCGGCCGCGACGGCAGACTGACGGCGAAGGGCAACGTCCCGACGGGCCAGACCGCCACCTGCTGGGCGGTGACGGCAGGTGATCACCTCTACGTCTCCAACGCCGCCAGCGGCACCCTGTCCGGCTACCGGGTGGGCGCCCAGGGCCAGTTGACCGCTTTGGGCAACACGGCCACCGACGCCGGCACGGTCGACGCGGCCGCCTCCTCCGACGGCCGGTACCTGTACGTCCAGACCGGTGTGAAGGGGGTCGTGGACGAGTTCCGGGTCGGCCCGAAGGGGTCACTCACCGCGATCGGCTCGGTCGTGGTGCCGGGGGCGGTCGGCGGCGAGGGGATCGTCGCCGGCTGACCGGGACCGGCGGGACAGGACGAGGGCCCGCCGTCCATACGCGGCGGCGGGCCCCGGACCCGTACCCCTCTCGGCTCGTTTTCGTTGGCACCGCATCCAATCCAAGGTCCCGGCAGGAACGGATTACGCCCGGACATGTCCCGACCGCGGAGGCCCACGGTGAAAGAAGCAGTGCATATCGGCAGGAACCCGGCAGCGGGGCCCGACCTGGAGGAACTGGTCGGCCGGGTGGCCCTCGGGGACGAGGACGCCTTCGCGGGGGTCTACGACGCCGTGGCGGGGCCGGTGCTGGGTGTCGTGCGGGCCGTACTGCGCGACCAGGCGCAGTCGGAGGAGGTGACGCAGGAGGTGCTGGTGGAGGTGTGGCGGACCGCTCCCCGCTACCGGCGCGACCGCGGCACCGCCGTCAACTGGATCCTCACCCTCGCGCACCGCCGCGCGGTGGACCGGGTGCGCTCGGTGGACGCCGCGGCGGCCCGGGACCACAAGGCCGCACTGCTCGCCCAGCTCCCCGAGTACGACGAGGTGGCCGAGCGCGTCGAGGCCCGGCTGGAGCGCGAACAGGTACGGCGCTGTCTGCGCACGCTCACCGAACTCCAGCGCCAGTCCGTCACGTTGGCGTACTACCGGGGCCTGACCTACCGCGAGGTGGCGGAGGCGCTGGCCCTGCCGCTGGGCACCGTGAAGACCCGCCTGCGCGACGGCCTCATCCGGCTGCGCGACTGCCTGGGGGTGACCGCGTGACGACCACCGACCTGCACCGGCTGACCGGTGCCTACGCCCTGCACGCGCTGCCCGACGACGAGAGCACCGCGTTCGAACGGCATCTCACGGGCTGTGAACCCTGTGCGGAGGAGACCGCCGAGCTGAGCGCGACCGCCGCCCGCCTGGGTCTCGCCGTCGCCTCGACGCCCCCGGCCGCACTGCGCGCACAGGTGCTGCGCCGGATCACCGGCGTCCGCCAGGAGACCCCCGGCAGGCGCCCCCAGAACCGCACCGCCCTGGCCCGCCTCCGCAGCCGTACGCTCTCCCGCTGGGCGCTCGCCGCCTGTCTCGCGGCGGCCACGGCGCTCGGCGGTACGGCGGTGTGGCAGTACCAGCGGGCCGAGGACGCCCGCGACCAGGCACGGCACGCCACCCAGGCGTCGGACGAGATCGCCGCCGTGCTGGCCGCCCCGGACGCCCGGACCCGGGCCGCGGGGCTGGCCGGGGGTGCCACGGGTACCGTCGTCGTCTCGCGCGACCGGGACCGGGCCGTGTTCGTGGTCTCCGGGATGGCCCGGCCGCCGGGCGGCAAGGTCTACCAGCTGTGGTTCGACGACGGCGGAACGATGCGGTCGGCCGGTCTGATGAACTCCTCCCGCACCGACCAGGCCGTCCTGCTGCAAGGCGCCGTCGACGGCTCCTCGGGCATGGGCATCACCGTCGAACCGGACGGCGGCTCGCCCCACCCCACCTCCGCCCCGCTCGCGCTGATGACCTTCCCGAGCTGAGGCGGGCGGGGGCGGGCACGCGGGCGGCGCGTTCAGACGAGCCCGGTGACCGTCACGGTGACCCGCGGCGCGGACCGCGTCGGCGCCAGGGTGTCCAGGTGCCGCGCGACGGTGTCCCGGACCCCGCGCGCCACGTCCACGGTCCTGGCCCGGCGCAGCGCGACCACATGGATCTCGGCCTGCCAGGGACCGTCACCGTCCGGACGGCTCAGCCGCACCCCGGCGGGCGCCGCCCCGGGCCGTGACACCGCCGACCGCAGCCGGTCCGTCAGCCCCGGCCGGAGAAAGGCGACCCCGGAGACCGCCTCGACGGCCGTGGCGACTTCCGCGGCGAGCGTCGCGAGCGCCGGGTTCCCGTACGGCGCGGATTCCTCGGCGTGCTGCGCGGTCATGCGGCACCGCCTTCCTGATCGTCGTCATCCTCGTCATCGTCGTCGTCGGACAGCGAGGCGGGCACCAGGTCCGTCACCCGGATGTCAACCGCCGTGATGTCCATGCCCAGTTCGCGGTCCGCGGCCTCCCACACGCGTTCGCGGACCCGGGCCGCGAGCTCGGGCAGCGGGGCGTCGGCCGGGGCGTGGATCTCCAGGCGGACCTCGACGCCGTCGCCGCCGTCGCCGTCGCGGAGCCGGCAGGAACCGGCCCGGACGCCCGGGACCGACTCGGCCGCCGCACGCAGCGCGCGGGCCACGACCGCCTCCATGATCCAGAGGTCCTCGGCGGGTTCGCCCAGGGGCAGCGGGCGCCCCGGGCGCAGTTCGAGGCGTACGACGTCCATGATCCGGCGGGTCAGCGGCTCGGTGTTGTAGGCGGAGGCGGTGGTGTCCGTCTCCGCCTGGAGGCCGCGCACCACGGACTCCAGGTCGTCGAGTCCGCGCACGGCCTGGCGGCAGTGCGGGCAGGTGCGCAGGTGCGGGTCGTCCGCGCCCCGCTCCCAGTCCTCCCAGGTCCGCGACAACAACCGTCCGCAGGGCAGGAGTTCGTCGTCGGCCGGGGCGGCGGCCGTGGTGTTCGGCTGGTCGGTGCGGTCGGTCATCGCCAGGCCCCCATTGCTTGGGTCAGAGATCGGCGGGCGCGGAACACCCGGGCGCGGACGGCCTCCTGGCTGATGCCGACCGCGTCCGCGATGAACTCGTAGGAACGGCCGTCCAGTTCGCGCAGCACCCAGCACGCGCGCTGTTCGGCCGAGAGCAGGTCGAGGGCCTCGCGCAGTTCGCGGACCGCGCCGCGGCCCTCGGCGATGCGGGCCGGAGAGGTGGTGTGTTCGGCGGCGGCCACGTCACCGGCCGCCTCCAGCGAGGCCACGGGTCTGCGCGAACGCAGCACGTTCAGGCAGCGGTTGGTGACGATCCGGTACATCCAGGTGCCGAAGGCGCTGCGCCCCTGGAACTCCGGCAGCCGTCGCCAGGCGCTGAGAAAGGCGTCCTGTACGGCGTCCTCCGCCTCCGCGCCGGTGCCGAGCAGACTCGTGGCGAGCCGGATCAGCGCCGGTGCGTGCCGGTGCACGAGCACGGCGAAGGCGTCCTCGTCCCCCTCCGCGGCCCGGACCGCCAGCAGGGCGTCGTCCGTGTCGTCCGCCGCGGTCCGGGTGTCCGGTGGTGCGTTCTGTGTGCGGGGCCCCGCCACTGGGCGGCTCCTCTCGTCCGGTCTGTACGAGGGTTGGACACGGCCGCGCGGTTCCTGTGACGCGGGTGCTCCCTCCCTGTTTCTTTCCGGAGCCGAGGCGGCCGCGGATTGGCCCGGAAAAAGAATTCATCCGATCGTGGGGCGACCAATCCGCGCGGCTTTCGGAACCGGATTCCCCCCGTGACCGAGAACGAGCGGAAACCCACCAAAGCACTGCTGCCACTCGCCGCGCTCAGCGGCGCGCTGGCGGGTCTCGCGGCGCTCGCGGTCGCCGAGGCCGTGGCGGGCGGGGTCCGTCCGCAGGCCGGTCCGGTCGTCGCGGTCGGGGGCGCGGCGATCGACCGTACGCCCGCCGCCGTGAAGGACTGGGCGATCCGCCATTTCGGAACGGACGACAAACTCTTTCTCCAGCTGGGAATTCTCGCGGTACTGGCGCTTTTCGCGCTGGCCCTGGGAATGGTCGCGCTGCGATTCCGGCGTACGGGCGCGGCCGGTGTGCTGCTGTTCGGGGTCGTCGGCGCGGTCGCGGCGACGGGCCGGCCGGACTCCACGGGGATCGCGGACGCGCTGCCCTCCGTGGCCGGCGCCGTCGTCGGGGCCGGGGTGCTGTACGTCCTGGCCGGCCGCCTCCGGCCCCGGGCTGCGACAGCGACACCGGAGGCCGTGGCGTCACCTGGTGCGGGATGGGACCGGCGCGGTTTCGTGATCGCGGCGAGCGCGGCCGCCGTCGGGTCCGCCGGTGCCGGGCTGCTCGGCCGTTCGCTGAGCGGTGCCGGCGGCCGGGACGCGGTCGCCTCCCGCCAAAACCTGGTGCTGCCGACGCCGGGCTCCCGGGCCCGGCCCGTACCGAAGGGCGCCCAGGTGCGCGTCCCCGGCGTCAGCCCCTTCATCACCCCCAACGGCGCCTTCTACCGCGTCGACACCGCCCTGGTCGTACCGAAGATCGACGCCACGACCTGGCGGCTGCGCGTCCACGGACAGGGCGTACGGCGCCCGGTCACCCTGACCTTCGACGACCTGCTGCGGCGCGACCTTGTCGAGCGCGACATCACGCTCACCTGTGTGTCGAACGAGGTCGGCGGCCCCTACGTCGGGAACGCGCGCTGGATCGGCGTACAACTGGCCGATTTGCTGGCCGAGTTGGGGGTCAAGCCGCCCTCCGAGGGCGGCCCGGCCGACCAGTTGGTGGCGCGTTCCGTGGACGGCATGACGATCGGCAGCCCGGTCGAGGACCTGATGGACGGCCGCGACGCCCTCCTCGCCCTCGGCATGAACGGCGAGCCGCTGCCCTTCGCACACGGCTTCCCGGTCCGCATGGTCGTGCCCGGCCTGTACGGCTTCGTCTCGGCCTGCAAATGGATCAAGGACATCGAACTCACCACCTTCGACGCCTACGACCCCTACTGGGTCAAGCGCGGCTGGGCCCGCCGGGCGCCGATCAAGACCGAGTCGCGGATCGACACCCCGAAGCCGTTCGCCCGGCCCAGGGCCGGGACGGTCATGGTCGCCGGGGTCGCGTGGGCCCAGCACCGCGGCATCGACCGGGTCGAGGTCCGCGTCGACGACGGCCCCTGGCAGGAGGCCCGGCTGGCCGCCGAGGACACCCGCGACACCTGGCGCCAGTGGTCCTTCCCCTGGCAGGCGACCAAGGGCGGCCACACCCTCACCGTCCGCGCCACCGACCGCACAGGCGCGCTCCAGACCGCGCACCGCGCACAGACCATCCCCGACGGCGCCAGCGGCCGCCACTCCGTGGTCGTGACCGTCGACTGACCAACCCCACAGACCGCCTTTCCCACCCCCGTGTACCGGCGGCGTCCGTCGCCGTACCGATCTACAGGAGAACCCTCATGAGCACCCGTATCCGTATCCGCCGTACCGCCGTCGTCCTCGCCGCGACCGCCGTACTGCCGCTGGCCCTGAGCGCCTGTTCGGACGGCAGCGGTGATTCCGCGAAGTCGTCGGCATCCGCCACGTCCACCTCCCAGGACGGCATGACCGGATCCACCGCCGCCGCCTCGGCCGACCAGCCCTTCGGCACCGGCTGCGCGGCCGTCCCGAAGAGCGGCTCCGGTTCCTTCGACGGCATGGCACAGGACCCGGTGGCCACCGCCGCCTCCAACAACCCGGCGCTGTCCACGCTCGTGGCCGCGGTGAAGAAGGCCGGGCTCGTCGACACCCTCAACAACGCCCAGAACATCACCGTGTTCGCGCCGACCAACGACGCCTTCGCGAAGATCCCGAAGGCCACCCTGGACAAGGTCCTCAACGACAAGGCGCAGCTGACCAAGATCCTCACGTACCACGTCGTCGGGCAGCAGCTCACGCCCAAGGACCTGGAGAAGGGCTCCTTCGACACCCTGGAGAAGTCGAAGCTGACGACCGCCGGCTCCGGTGAGTCGTACACCGTCAACGACTCCGCCAAGGTGGTCTGCGGCAACGTCAAGACCGCCAACGCCACCGTCTACATCATCGACACGGTGCTGATGCCGACCGCCTGACGCCCCGAAGGATTTCCCGTGCCCGCCGCGTCACAGATGCGGCGGGCACGGGTCTGAAGAAGTGAGAGCACATCGGCCGCGAGGCGGCGAGCGCGACAGAAGCCGCAGAGAAGAGAGGTACGACATGACCACTCAGACAGCACCGGTCGCCACCAACGACCGGATCGGTACCGACCGGGCGGGCAAGGACCTGGCCACCACCGCCGTGTCCGGCGGCAGCACGGGCGCCGACCAGCCCGCCGCCGACCGCGGCCGTACGTCGATCGCCGATGTCGTCGTCGTGAAGGTGGCCGGTATCGCCGCCCGGGAGATCCCCGGCGTGCACGACATGGGCGGCGGCCTCTCGCGCAGCATCGGCGCCGTGCGCGACCGCGTGCCCGGTGGCCGGCCGAATGTGGGGCGCGGTGTGAAGGTCGAGGTGGGCGAGAAGCAGACGGCGATCGACCTGGACCTGGTCGTCGAGTACGGGGTGTCCGTGATGGACGTCGCCCAGGACGTGCGGGAGAACGTCATCTCCGCCGTCGAACGCATCACCGGCCTCGAAGTCGTCGAGGTGAACGTCACCGTCAACGACGTCCATCTGCCGGACGAGGACGAGTTCGCGCGTACCGGTGAGCCCCGCGTGGAGTAGGGCGGCCGGTCGCGGGCACGGGCAGGAGTGGTGGATCCGGTGGAGAGGTGGAGGTGGACGGGCATGAACACACCGTTCGTCGGCATGATCGCGGGCATGGCCCTGGCGTTCGCCGGCTGGTTCGGCGGCTTCGGCGCCTTCCTGCTGGTGGCCGCGCTGGGCGGCCTCGGCTGGGCCGTGGGCCGCTGGTACGAGCGCGGCGGCACGGTCCAGGACGTACGGGACGCGTTCGAACGGAGCCGTCGATGACCACCGCCGCAACGGCGCCCGCGACCGCGACCTCCGCCGCATCCCCACCCGTACCCGCGCCCGCCGCGCAGCGGGGCACCACCACCGTCTCGGAGCGCGCGGTCCGCCGGATCGCCGAGCGGGCGACCACCGAGGCACTGCCCGGCCGTCCGGCCCACGCGACGGCGACGGTACGGGGCCGGAAGGCGGAGGTGTCCCTCGGGGTGACGCTGCCCTATCCGGCCCCGCTGGCCGACGGCGCGCGGGACGTCCAGCGCCATGTGGTGGAACGTACGCGGGAGTTGACGGGCCTGGACGTACCGACCGCACGCGTCAACGTCACCGCGCTCGCGGCGCCGAGATACTCCCGCGCTCCGGTCCCCCCGTTCGAGGAGACCAACTCCCCCGGAACACCCAGGCGTTGGTGGTCCGGCCGCCGCGTCCCGGTCGCCCTGCTGACCTCGGCGGCCGCGCTCGGCTGCGGCGCACTCGCCGTGGACCTGATCGAGGTGCACCTGGCCCACCGTGCGGCGGCGGCCTGGCGCGTCTCGGCGGTGCACTGGCTCTCCGGGCACGGCCCCGGGGACCCGGCCGTCGTGATCGCGGGCGCCCTGACGGCCCTGCTCGGCGTCTGGATGATCGTGCTGGCCGTCACTCCGGGGCTACGGCACCGCTCTACCGTCCATGCGGAGGCCGAGCGCGTCGACGCCGCCGTGGACCGCTCGGCGGTCGAGTCCCTGGTCCGCGACGCGGTGGCCGACGTGGCCGGCGTCGGGCGGGTACGGGTCCGGGTACGACGCCGGAGGATCGCGGTGCGGGCGGGGCTGGCCTTCGGCGACCGGGCCGAGGTGTCCGCCGCGGTGACGACAGCCGCGCGCGCCGCCGTCACCTCCTGCCGACTGCGCCACGAACCCCGGATACGGGTCACCGTCACCCCGGACCCGGTGTGGCAGCCGCCCAGGCCGACCCCGGTACCGGAAACTGTCGTAGCCACGAACGGTATTGACGGTTGACGCACTCCAACTACTCAGCTCCCCCGCCCACATCACCCGCTCCCCCCTGAACCGCCGTACCCCTCAAGGAAGTTGACCAGTGATGCGTGCCACCCACACGGCCATCAACCGAACCGCCCTCGGTGTCACCGGACTTGGACTCCTGCTCGCCGGTTCCTGGCTCACGGCCACGGACCGGACCGTGGCGCACCGGCTGCCGTCCTGGTGGCCCGCGCCCGGTACGCATGCCGTGCTGCTGGAGCCGGGGCGGCTGGCGCAGGTGCGGGGTGAGGGCTGGTGGACGCCGAGCGTGCTGGCCGGGGCGGTCGGGCTGACCCTGGTGTTCGCGTACTGGGCACTCAGGCAAGGGAGTTCGGGGTCGGGGCGGCGGCTGGCGCTCCCCTCCCCCGGCTGCACGGTACGTCCGCGGGCACTGGCCGAGGCGTTGGCGGCGCGGGCGTCGGCCGTACCCGGGGTGGCGCGGGGGCACGCGCGGGTGTCGCCCCGGCGCGGGCGACGGCTGGAGGTGGAGCTGCGGGTCTGGCTGGCCCCGGACACCTCCCCCGACGCCGTACTCCCCACCCTCCGCACGGTGACGGCGGAAGCGGAGGGCGCGGCGGCCCCATACACCACCCGCACCCGGCTCCGGCTCAGCGCCGCCTCCCACCACCGGGCGCCCCATGTCCGCTGAGCCGTACGTCGGCCGGGTCCGCCGGATCGCCGGGTTCCGGCCACCGGCGGCCTGGTGGCCCGCGCTGCGCCGCACCCCGGTGTCGCTGTGGAACGACGACATCTCGGACTACGCGGCGGCGCTGACGTACTACGCGATCCTCGCGGTGCTGCCGGCGATGCTGGCCACGGTCATCGCGTTCGGCATGATCAGCCCGGACACGGCCGAGGAGTTCGTCACCCACGTGACGGCGTACGCCCCGGCCGACTCGGGCACGGAACTGCACGCGGCCCTGACCCACGTCCTGCGCACGGACCGCACCGCGTGGCCGCTCCTGGTGGCGGGCAGCGTCAGCGCGTTGTGGTCGTCGACGAGTTACCTCGCCGTGTTCCGCCGCGCCCTGCACCGCATGCACGGCACGCAGGACCGGCGTTCCCCCTGGCGCAAGGCACCGCGCATCGTGCTGACCGCGCTGGTGCTGCTCGGCCTGCTCCTCGTCGGCTCCCTCACGCTCCTGCTGACGGGCCCGCTCGCGGAGGCGGTCGGCCGGATGGCCGGCGTGGACGAGACGGCCGCCTGGGCATGGGACCTGCTGCGCTGGCCGGTCCTGCTGTGCCTGGTGGCGCTGCTCGTCGTGGTCGTCTTCCACACCGGCCCGGCGGGTGCGCGGCGACGCGGGCACAGCCTGCCCGGGGGCGTGCTGGCCGCCGCGCTGTGGCTGATCGTCTCCGCGGGCTTCTCGACGTATGCGACGACGCTGGGTGCCTACAGCAGGTTGTACGGGTCGCTGTCGGGCAGTGTCGTGTTTCTGGTGTGGCTGTGGTTGTCGAACCTGGCGCTGCTCAGCGGGGCGCAGTTCGCGGCGGAGTTGGCCAAGGGCAGGGCAGTACCGGAATAACGTCAGACGGTGCCGAACGTGCCCGCCTTGACGCCCGCGATGAAGGTGGCGAAGGCGTGGGCGGGGAACCCGAGCACGGGACCGGTCGGGTTCTTGGAGTCACGGACGGGGACGGTGCCGTGGGGGGCGACGAAGTTGGCGGCGACCTCGATGCAAGCGCCGCCGTTGTCGCTGTACGAGGACGTGAACCAGCAAGGGGTTTCGGTCGTCACGAGATGCCCTTTCGTACCTGTTCGATCATGGCCACGGACGCCGTCTGCGACAGCGCTTCGGCCTGTAGCTGATGGTAGGCCGTCAACATGGGCAGCACCGAAATGCTTTCGCGATCCAGGTGCCCCTGCGACTGTGACTCGGCGTAGCAGGTCACGGACCGGTCCGGCAGTGTCAGCAGGTAGACGGGCAGGTTGAGCGGTCGGCGTTCGCCTATGTCGAACGGCGCTACCTGCAACAGGGTGTTCGGCCGTGCGGCGAACTCCACCAGCCGCGCCAACTGGGCTGCCATCACAGCGGCTCCGCCGACGGTCCGGCGGATACAGCTCTCGTCCATGGTCAGGAACACCATGGGGGGATCGACCCTCTCCAGCGCCGCCTGCCGTTTCATGAGCAACTCGACGCGCTCATCTGCCTGTTCGGGGGTGATGGAACCCCGCCGCACACTGCTGTCCGCCAACACCCGTGCGTACTCCGGCGTTTGCAGCAGCCCGGGAATGATGCCGATCTCGTACAGCCGGATCTCCACAGCCCGGCCCTCGTACCCGACGTACTCCGGGAAGCCTTCGAGGATCGCGGTGTTCCGCACGGCCCGCGCCTGCCGTTCGAACTTGTCTCCGGTGCCGAACGCCTTGTCCGTACTTGCCGAGAAGCGGGGTGTTGGCGGGCGCCGACCAGTTTCGACGGCCGAAATATGTGCGCTGGAATATCCCGTACGCATACTCAAGTCGTCCTGCGTCCAGCCGCGTTCATCACGCATCCTGCGCAAATACGCCCCGTACGCCGCCTGCGGGGACTGATCGGCGTCGAGTTCCTTGCGGTTGACCATGATCCACCTAACTTGCCTGCCAAAGCTCGCCAGTTGAAGACTCTCTGACTCTAGGTCACTCTGAGCCGCATCGGTAGTGGAACGACTACGGAGAGGAGTGGCCCGTGGAGAGTCAGGAACCCCCTCAACTCCCCGCCCCCGGCACTCTCTTGGTGGATGCGCAGGACCGGGTCGGCGAGTTCCGTGGTGAATGGTGCGGGGTGTGGTCCCTCCGACCAGTCACCGGCGGAACCGAGTGGACCGTGAACCCCGAGGACGTACAACTGGCCGACGCCAAACAGCGGTTGCACGCCGAGACCGCCCGCGCGAACGCCCGCAGCCGGGGTGACGTGCTGTGACCGTCCCGATCCGCCGCACGTTCCGCTTCGTCGACTGGACGCTGCGGCCCGACCAGGACCCCGACGCCCCACCGGTGACGTACGCGTTCCGCTGCCTGGCGCTCAGGGACGACGACACCGAGTGCGCCGAGACGTCCACCCCGAGCAACGACCCGACAGAACCCCAGACCTGGGCCTTCTCCCACCTCCGCGAACACCCCGGGCACACCAGCTACGCCGAGGTGATCGAGCGGCCGTGGGTGATGTGGGAGGGGGGTCCGGCAGCGAGATAGGCAGGAGCGGGGTGGTCGCGCTGTTCGAGGACGACGGGGAGTCCGCGACGGCCGGCAAGGCGAAGCCGCGACGTCGATCCGGTACTGACTGCCAAGGAAGACAGGGCAATTGACCGGTCCCGGAACGTCTGCTCGGACATCAAGAGCGGCAAGGACACAGCCACGGTCCCGAGCAACGCCAAGGCACGGTTCGAGGGCGGCACCGTGCCGAGCCTCGCCGACGGCCAGGCGGCGAACATCGTGACCGCCGTGCAGTCGGCTTTCTGCGGCTGACCGGAGACCCGGCGTCATCGCACCGCTCAGAGCACCGGAAACTCCCCCGCCCCATAACACCCTTCAGGCAACGGGTCCGGGGCAGACCCCGGGTCCAGCAGATGGGCGACCAGCGCAGCTGCCGTGAAATGCCAGACGCGATGACGCCGAAGCATCCCGTGGTCGCCCCCGCCGATGACCGCCAGCCCCGCCCGCGCCGCCCCCGCCTCCCGCGCCCGGCGTACGCAATCCGCCGTCTCCGCGGGCGAGGTGACATGATCCCGTTCGCCGTGCAGGGCTACGACGTGACGCCCCACCGCCTGCTCGACAGGTTCCCCCGGCGGCCACCACGGGGCAAGGGCGACCACCCCGCTCACCTGGGGATGACCCGCCGCGCGCAGAGCAGCCCGGCCGCCCATCGAGTGGCCGAGGAGGACCGTCGGTACGGGGCCGGTGAGTTCGGCCAGGGCGTCCAGCGCGCGCAGGGTGTCGTGGGCCGGGTCGGCGTGGTCGCCGTTCCAGCCGCGGACGCGGTAGCCGACGCGGGCCACCAGCACGTCAGGGGACGGCAGTCGGGCGACCACCGCACGCTCGACGGAGTTCATGCGCAACGCGGCCAACTGCCAGGGACGCGCCGGGCGTTCACTCGTCGACTGACCCCCGTGCAGGACGAGGACAGCGGCCCGAGGGTGCGACACACGCCGCCGTACCCTCAACGCCGCGTGCTGATCGGCCCGTTGGGAGATGCCGTGCTCTGCCTCGATGACGTACCCCTTCCTCACTCCCGCCCCGGCGGACGCGGGAAGAAACCGCTGGTGCGGGCACGGTACTCGGCATATCCCGGCCGGTCCGCCATGTGCCGCTCCAGCAGCCGTTGTCCGCTGCCCCGGGTCAGCAACAGGCTCATCACCAGCGGGGATACGACGGACACGGCGGCCGCCGCCGGGGAGTCGCAGGTGAGCAGGAACAGGCCCCACCACACGCAGAAGTCGCCGAAGTAGTTCGGGTGCCGGGTCCAGGACCACAGGCCTCGGTCCATGATCCGGCCCCTGTTGGCCAAGTCGGCGCGAAAGCGGGCGAGTTGGGCGTCCCCGATCGCCTCGAACCCGACACCCACCGCCCACAGCGCCGTACCGGCAACGTAGTTGAGCACCGAGGGACGACCCGGCACATACTGCGCCGCCTGCACGGGCAGCGACACCAGCCAGACCAGCGCGCCTTGCAGGAGATACACCATGCGCAGGGCGTACGCGTTCCGGTTGCCCGGTGCCTTGGCCAACATCCGTTCGTAGCGCGGGTCTTCGCCGTGGCCACGGCCCCGGCGGGCGATGTGGACCGCCAGCCGCAGTCCCCAGACCGCCGTCAGCACCGTCACCAGCAGTCGTCGTACGACATCGCCCTCGCCGGCGGAGACGGCGAAGGTCACGACGGCCACCGCCGTGAAGGCGGCGCCCCACGCGACGTCGACGATCCGGTGCACGCCCATGCGTACCGCCACGGCGAAGGTCGCGAGCATGACCGCGAGGGAAGTCCCGGCCGCCCAGGCGAGGTTGAGCGCGAACGCGTTCCAAGGGAAGCCGGAGGACAAGCCGTTCATCGCTGATCCTGCGTCTCGGGGTGCGGCTTGGTGAACAGGTACTGCTGGACGTCGAGGTAGCCGGAGCGGAAACCGGCCTCGGAGTAGGCGAGGTAGAAGGTCCACAGCCTGTGGAAGACCTCGTCGAAGCCGAGCGCCGCCGCCTCCCCGGCCCGCTCGGTGAACCGTTCGCGCCACAGCCGCAGGGTCTCCGCGTAGTGCGCGCCGAAGGCGTCGCGGCGGGCGAGGCGAAGGCCGGTGTGGTCGCGGGCGGTCTCCTCGATCGCCTCGGTGGACGGGATGAGGCCGCCGGGGAAGACGTACTTGTGGATCCAGGTGAAGGTGTCCCGGGAGGCGAGCATCCGGTCGTGCGGCATGGTGATGGCCTGGAGCGCCAACCGGCCGCCGGGCGCGAGCCGTTGGTCCAGAGCGCGGAAGTACACCGGCCAGAACTCGGCGCCGACCGCCTCGATCATCTCCACGCTGACGACGGCGTCGTAGGTCCCCGACGCCTCGCGGTAGTCGCACAGTTCGATGGAGACGCGGTCGCCGAGACCCGCCGCGCGCACCCGCTCGACGGCCAGGTCCCGTTGCTCGCGGGAGAGGGTGAGCGAGGTGACGCGGGCGCCCCGGGCCGCGGCCCGCAGGGCGAGTTCGCCCCAGCCGGTGCCGATCTCCAGGAGCCGGGTGCCCTCGCCCACGTCGGCGAGGTCCAACAGCCGGTCGATCTTGCGGTGTTGGGCCGCCGCGAGGAGGTCGTGGCTCGCGGGGAAGCCCCGGAAGACGGCCGAGGAGTAGCTGAGGGTGTCGTCGAGGAAGAGGGCGAAGAGGTCGTTGGACAGGTCGTAGTGGCGGCTGATGTTGGCGCGGGAACCGTCGGGGGTGTTGCGCTCGGTGTGCGGGTGGCGCGGTGCCCAGAGGGTGCGCAGGCGTTGCAGCGGGGCCGGGATCAACTCGGCCGCGTGGCCGGCCAGTACGGTCAGCGCCGCGACCAGGTCGGGGGCGTCCCACTCGCCGGCCATGTACGACTCGCCGAAGCCGATCAGGCCCTCCGTGCCGATGCGGGCGTGGAACGCGGCCGGGTCGCGGACGTCGATCAGCGGGCCGCCCTTGCCGACGTCCGGGGCGCCTGCGAACCGTGCCCGCAGGGGCAGTTGGGCGAGGGCGCGTCGGACGAGGGCCGCGGTGAGTGCCGTACGGACGCGGGAGGCGGCCGGTACGCGGCGGACGTCGGGCCAGCGGGAGGGGTCGACGGCGGCGGTGCGCACGCGGGGGGTGGTGCGGGGTTCTGCTGTCGTCATGTCACGTTCTCCGGGGCACGGTGGTCGTCGGTTCGGGGCTGAACGGGCAGTCCCCGCAGGTAGAGCCGTATGCCGTGGACGCGGATCACGGCCGACACGGCGAGGGTGGACCAGGGGTGGCGCAGGGCCAGCCGCAGCAGGGTCGCCGTGCTCGCCTCGCGCCGGGTGCCGCGTACGGTCGCGGTGAAGGCACGGGTGCCCTCGCGGTCCAGGTGGACGGTCAGGGCGAGTTGGGACCCGGGCTGCGGCAGCCGCATGCGGTAGCCGCCGTCGACCGGGAAGAACGGCGAGACGTACAGCTTCTTCTCGGCGCGCGCGGTATCGGAGGCGTCCGGGTGCAGCAGGTAGCAGTGCCGCCCGCCGTAGGTGTTGTGCACCTCCGCGACCACACACCGCGGTTCGCCGTCGGGGCCGTAACACCAGTACAGGGTCAGGGGGTTGAAGACGTACCCGAACACCCGGGCGTGGGCCAGCATCACCACCCGGCCGCCGTCCAGGCGCACGCCGTGCTCGGCGAGGAAGGCGTCCAGTCCGGCCCGGATCGACGGCGGGCCGTCGCCGGTGAAGTGGTCGCGCGGGTCGAAGCGGGCCAACGGGCGGAGCGGGCGCGGGAGTTGCGGCGGGTGGTCGGGGTCGATGAGCCACATGTACGTGCGGTGCCGCAGCCTGTACCGCCGGGGCGCGGTCCGCACGTGCGCGATCGTGCAGGAGTACAGCGCCGGTACGGTACCGACCTCCGCCGGTACGGCTTTCACCCGCGCGGACACGGCGTTCACCACCGCACCCCCAGCGCCGCCGCGGCCTCGACACCCGACCGGCAGCCGTCCTCGTGGAAACCCCAGCCGTGATAGGCACCCGCGAACACGCAGACGTCACCGGCGAGTTCGGGCAGCCGCTGCTGTGCGGCCACCGACTCGGGGGTGTAGACGGGGTGTTCGTAGACCATGCGGGCCAGCACCCGGTCGGGGTCGACGCGGTCCTCGCCGCCGAGGGTGACCACGAACGTCTCGGTGGCGTCCAGGCGTTGGAGCCGGTTCATGTCGTAACTGACCCGCACCCGGCCGGAGTCGGCCTCGCACGAGGGCATGAGGTGGTTCCAGGAGGCGCGGGCACCCGGGGCGCGGGGCAGCAGCCGGGTGTCGGTGTGCAGGAGGGTGGTGTTGCGGGAGTACGGGAACACGCCCAGCAACTCCCGTTCCAGCGAGGTCGGTTCGGCGAGCAGCCGGAGCGCCTGGTCCGGGTGGACGGCGATCACGACGGCGTCGTAGGACTCGGTGGTGCCTTCCTCGGTGGTGATGTCGGCACGGTCGGCGTGACGTCGTACGGACCGCACGGGGGTGGACGTGCGGATCTCGCCGATGTGCTTGGCGATCCGGTCGACGTAGGTGCCCGAGCCGCCGGTGACCGTGCGCCACACCGGTGATCCGCTCACCGACAGCATGCCGTGGTGTTCCAGGAACCGGAACAGGTAGGCGGCCGGGTAGCGTTGGGCGGTTTCGGCGTCGCAGGACCACACGGCCGACACCATCGGCGTGACGAAGTGGGCGCGGAAATAGGCGGAGTAGCCCTCCCGGTCCAGGAACTCCCCCAAGGTCAGGGCCTCTTGACCGCCCCGGGCCAGCAGGCGGCGGGCCGCGCGGTGGAAGAGCGGCACCTCGGCGAGGAGCCGCAGATAGCGGGGGCGCAGGAGGTTGCGGGGCTGGGCAAACAGTCCGGCCGGGCCGCGCGCACCGGCGTACTCCAGCCCGCACCCCTCGCAGCGCACGGACATGCTCATCTCCGACTCCTGGGTGGGGACGCCGAGTTCGTCGAAGAGCCGCAACAGGCGTGGATACGTACGCCGGTTGTGCACGATGAACCCGGAGTCGACGCGGTGCACCCGCCCGTCGTGCGCCGACGTCAGCTCGTGGGTGTGCGCGTGCCCGCCGAGCCGGTCGTCGGCCTCGTACAGGGTGACGTGACCGGCCCCGCCCAGGATGTACGCGGCCGTCAGCCCCGCCACACCGGAACCGATCACGGCGGTGCGGCGCCCGTGCCGCGCTGTCCGCTCCATCGCCATCTCCGTCACGTGTCCTCCCGCCGGTCAGGGGTTCACGCGTAATCCGGATCAGGTCGGGCGGCGGATTGGCCGAATGCCGAAACGCGTGGTGGGTCGCCGGGACCGACACGAAACCCCCAGGTCAAAGGCCTGGGGGTGTGGTGTTGGGCGGGCGGGAAGCCGCTAGCGCGTGGGGGTCGAGCCGTCGTAGACGTTGTCGGGGGTGGCGATCTGGGTGATCGCGCGGGCGAGGAGGGTGGACGGCTCCTGGCCGCCGGTGGTGATGTCGGTGTTGATCAGGACCACCAGGGTCGCCTTGAGGGCGGGGAGGTAGACGGTCACGGACTCGTAGCCCGGGATCGAACCGTTGTGCCCGATCCAGCCGCCGGTCTCGAAGATGCCGAGGCCGTAGTCGAGGCCGGGGAATCCGGTCGGCAGCACCTTCAGCCGCTGCTTCTGGGTCTCGGGGCTGAGCAGCTCCCCGGTGGCGACGGTCTTCGCCCAGCTGCGCAGATCGTGCATGGTCGAGATCATCGCGCCGGCCGACCAGGCCCAACTCGGGTTCCAGTCGGTGGAGTCGGCGACCGCGCCGGTCAGCGTCTGGTTGGTGTACCCGTGCGCGTGCGGCTCCGGGAACTCACGGACGTTCGGGCCGTCGGGGAACAGCGTCTGGTCCAGGTGTGCCGGGCGCAGCACCCGCCGGTTGATGACATCGTCGATGTGATGACCGGTGACCTTCTCGATCACCAGGCCGAGCAGGACGAGGTTGCTGTTGTTGTAGACGAATACCTTGCCCGGCGCGCCGGTGTTGCGGTGCTTGTAGCCGTACGCCAGCAGCTCCCGCGGGGTGAACGTGCGGGTCGGGTCGCTCAGCAGGTCGTGCGCGAAGTCGGCGTCCGCGCTGTACGGGAACAGTCCGCTGCGCATCTCGGCGAGGTTGCGCAGGGTGATGTGCCGGCCGTTCGGCACGCCGTGGACGTAGCGCGAGACCGGGTCGTCCAGCCCGATGCGGTGCTCGTCGACGAGCTGGAGCAGCGCGGTGACCGTGAAGGTCTTGGTCTCGCTGCCGATCCGCGAGTAGAAGTCGGTGCTCATCGGCTGCCCGGTGACCTTGTCGGCGACGCCGGTCGCACGGACGTAGCACCCCTTGCCCGGCATCCACAGTCCGACGGCGACACCGGGGATGGCGGCCTGCTTACGGACGTCCGCGATGGCCTTGTCGAGGCGGGCGGCTACGCCGCGGCCGAGGCCGTCGGAGGAACAGTGGTCCTGGTTCTGCTCCTGGTTCTGGTTCTGGTCCGGCTTCTGGTTCTGGGTTTGCGGGGCGGGGTGGATCACCGCGGTGGCGTTGGCGGTGGTCGCCAGTACCGGGGCGGCCAGGACGGACGCGGCCAGCAGCGCGGCTGCCAGGAGGCGTCTGGAGGGGGTACGTCGCATGTGGGGGCGCTTCTTCCGGATCGGGGGTGGGGCTGCCACGGCACCATCCGGAGTCGGGTGAGGGGTCTGCCTGCGGTGCGCGCGCCTGCGAGTCCACTCGTTCGGACCGATGTTCGGCCGCGCGGGCGGGTTCCGCCCACCGCGCGCGGCCGTCCGTGGCGTCAGCGCCCCGGCCGCCACCCGGGATCCAGGCGGGTCAGGCGCGTGATCTGGTCGGCGGTCATGAAGTTCCGCACGTGCGGGAGGCGCGCGGTGTCCAGGGTCCAGGTCACGACCGTGGCCCGGCGGGGATGGGACCGGGTGCGCCCGTCGCCCAGCCAGTCGAGGCAAGCGCCCACCACGGTGCAGTAGTTGGTGCGGCTCGCATTGTCCGACTCCAGGTCCGTGCCGTACCCCGGGCCCTGTTCGTGGGCCAGTGCCACCCAGGGTTCGAGGACCCGCAGCGCGATGTCGGGGCCGCCGCTGCGCAGCGCGCCGAGGACCAGGCCGAACCGGTGGGAGCCCTCGGTGAAGTACGGGTCCGCGCGCATCGCCGTACGCAGCTTGGCGTCGGTCTCCTCCAGGGTCACGAGGGCGTCCCGGCGGCGGCCCGCCATCAAGTGGTCCTCGAACGTCCACTCCAGCAGGTGGAAGCGGGCGAGAAGGGCGAGATACACGTCGTTCTCCCGCTCCGCCCCGGACAGCAGGGCATCGAGCCGCGCCCGTTCCTCACCGTGCTGCCACGGCCAGACGTGCCGGGGATACGTGCCGCTCCCGCACTCGTCGCAGCGGCGCGGGATGCTCGGGCGGGGATCGGCGAAGTACCCGCACCCCCCGCAGTCCGGGTCGTCGCACTCCCAGCCGCCGGCCAGGGCACCCGGGGGCGCCTGGTAACCGTCCTTGCTGGGCGGCAGACGCCTGGGTCCCATGAGTCTGTGCAGGATCTCCATCGACGGCTCCCCGTCCTTCCCTCGCTGAATCGATGTCGTGTTGGACGTCCTGGTGGATGTCGTGTCGGACGTCCTGGTGGGGATGTCCTGGTGGAGTCACCGCCGGTGAGACGGTCGGCGCCTCACGCCTCGGGGACCCGGCCGCGCTCGGCGGCCCGCAACGCCCGGTCGCGGGCGGCGCGTTCGGCGACGGACAGGCGGCTGATCCGGCCCGAACGGCTGCCGGGCCGTACGCCCCACGGCGAGGAGGGCTGCCCTCTGAGCAGCCATACGGCGAGCGTGATCTCCCAGCCCATCGCCTTGACCGCGCTGGTCAGGAACCACTCCGGGCTCATGAGCATCACCTCCGGCGGCATACCGCGCCAGAACGAGCCCCCCGCCCGCCCGTTGAAGGTCCACAGCGCGATCGCCACCCCGAGCACATGCCCGAGCCCCAGCACCATCCCCATCGTTCTCCCCCTGTCGCTTGCCCAAGTGCCCGTCCGCGCGGGCCTGTTCCCCGTTGGTACCGCGCGGGCGGTGTCGTTCCCCGGTGCGTTGCACAGCTCGTCGGGCGGTGCAAGAGAGGCCCTCGGGATACCGGAATTGGGGTATGGCGGTGACATTTGCCGACCTTGCCCCGGTACTGTCCGGCTCCTGCCAGACTGGCCGTATGGACGCACATGCGGCGGTCGACGCGGGTGCCGCACTGGGCCGACGGGCCCGCGTGGCCTGGCTGTTACGGGTCAACCGCGTGCTGGCCGAGGAGAAACCGCTGAGGTCCTTACCGGCCTTCGCGGCGGCCTTCCACGGCGGGATGTACGACCGCGAGGTGAGCACCAGCACCGTCTCGCGCTGGGAGACGGGCCGAACTCCCGTTCCCTGGAGGGCGGTTCGCCGCTACGAGGAGTTGCTCGCCCTCCCCCGCAACACGCTCACCGCCACCGCGCGCACGGTGTGGCGGTACTGGGCACCGGGTCCCGTCCTGGACGTCGACCCGGCGGGCCCCGCCGGGAGGCCGCTGGAGGATCTGCTGGAGCAGGCGGTGTCCGGCGATGTGATGACCGGCGACGACTGGGACCAGTTGACGGACGGCCTGTGCGCGTGTCCCGACGCGGTGTTGATGCCGTCGGGCACCTGGTCCGTGCTCGCCGAGCGGCTCGTCGAGGAGATGGTGATCGCCGACGACCTGCCGTGGATGCTCCGCTTCGAGTCCCTCAACCGGCTGCTCAACCACCGGCGGGGCGGCCGTACGGTCATCGCCGTGTGCGGCGCGATGGCCGCCGGACGGGCCCGGCTCACGGCCACGGAGATCGTCTGCGCGCTGGACAACTGCGCCCACCCCGACGCGGCCGACCTGGTGCTGAGTGAACTCGCCACGCCCAGCGGGCCGTTGGCACATCGCGGCGCGGTCATGGCGTGCTTCCGCAAGGTGCGGTACCGGCACTTCGACGAGGGCCAGCTCAGGACGCTCGTCCGGGCGGTCCGCGACTCCACCGGCACCGGCCCGTCCGGCGACCAGCTCGAACCCCTGCGCGCACATCTGTCCGCCGTGCATCCCGAGTACGCCCGCTCGGTGCTGGGCCGCCGGGGCCCGACACGACGGCACGGGGAGGGCGACGGGGCCGATCCGGACGCCCGTGCCCTGGTGGCGGCGGCGGTCCACCGGGTCACCGCACGGCTGGGCACGGTCGAACCCGACCGGATGTGCGACCCCGCCGTACCGGCCGTACTGGTCGCCGAGACGCTGGCCAGCCCGCTCTTCGACATCCGGCTCTACGCCGCGTTCCTGCTCGCGGCCACCCCGTACCGCCCGGTACTCGCCGACGCGCTCGCGGCGGAACTGGTCCGCCCCATGGCCGTCCGGCACGAGGAACTCGCGGTGGTGCTGCTGGAGGCGCTGCGCGTCCTCGGCGACCACCGTCACCGGGGGCTGCTCCAGCGCCTCGCGGTCCTGCCGAGCGTGCCCCGGCCCACCGCGTACGCCGCGGTGCGGGGCCTCGGCCATGTCGCCGCCGACCACTCCACGGGCGACTTCCTGCGCGGTGCCGTCGCCCACCACCACGCCGCGTGGCTCACCGACCGGGACCCGGTGACCGCCGCCACGCTGGAGAGCCTGGTCTACGCCCTCGGCATGGCCTCGCGCGACGACCTGCTCACCGCGATCCTGACCGGCGCCGACTTCCTCCCGGTCGCCCGCACGGCCGCGGCCTGGTGGCTGGACATCCCGGCCCACCGGCGCGCCAGCGCCCTGCGCTAGCCCCAACTCCCGCTCACTGAGCCCGAATCGCATCGGCAGGCGAAGTCCGCAACGCCTGCCGCGTAGGCAGTTCGATGGTGAGGAACGCCGTGACGATCACCATGATCGCAAGCCCGGGCAGCAGCCACACCGGCCCCGCCGGCCAGGGCCGCCCGAGGAAGCCCTGCCCCAACAACGCCAGCGGGATCGCGGAGAGCAACAGTGCCGTGATGAGCGCGGTGGCGGCGGTCATCGCGGCCTCGCGGCGCATCATCGCCCGAATCTGGCGGGGAGTTGTGCCGTTGAGCCGCAGCGCACCCAACTCCACCCTCCGCTGAGCGGTCGCCGCGACCAGCTTGTTGGCGATGCTGAGCAGGAGATACACGAGCAGCACCACGATCGTCGCGAGGTTGATCCACACCTCGGGCGGCGCGTCCTTGAGCCCGCCCGTGGATGGGGAGTTGGCAGGCCCGAGGGTCAGCCCGGGGCGGTCGGCGGCGAGAGCCGTGAGGTTCTGCCGCGCCTTCGCCGAGCCGTCCGTACGGATCAGGAGGGACTGGTCGAGGGCTGTGGTCGTGTGCCCGGCGGCCAGATCGTGCGACAGCACCACCGTGCCGAAACCGAGCCCCCGCCCGTACACGGCAACCACCTTGGCGGCGACGGGAGTTCCGTCCCCGAGGACCAGATCCACCGTGTGCCCCACCGTCGCGGAACGCGTCCGCGCGACATCACTGCTCACAGCGACTGTCGCACCGGACAACCGACTTAGGCTCCCGTCCCGCACATCAAGGTCGAGAACACCGGCCGCGTCCGGCGTGAGGATCGTCGCGGACCCCGAGTCGACCGCAGGATCACCGAACTGCTTGTACTCCCACACCACACTGGTCGTCCCGACGGACGCGGCGGCCCGCACTCCGGCCGTCTTCCGTACGGCGGCGAGCGTGTCGGCGGGAAGCCCGCCCAACGCCGGTGCGCTCAGGCGCAGTTGGGCCAGGGTCCCCGTACTGGTGTCCTGGGCGGTCGCGGCCAGCACAGTCGTCTGGGTGAAGGTGTACGTCAGCACGAACACGACCGCCATGGCCAGCGTGGAGACGATCCCCGCGTTGCGCAGGGCGTAGGCCCGCAGGTTGGCCATCGCCAGCCAGGTCGGCGCGGAGGCCCCCGACCTCGTCGCCCGCGCCGCCGCACCCCCGATGCCCCGCACCAACGCCGGTCCCGCCAAGGCCAGTCCGATCGCCCCGACGATCCCGGCGATCGAGGTGGCCGTAGCGCCGAGGACCGTGCGGGAGAAGAGCGGCAGGGCCGACATGACGGTCGCTACGACGATGACGGCCACGCCGATCCGCGTCCGCACCCGCGACGGATTCCGCGGCTCGCTCCGCGACTCGGCGACCGCCTCGGTGGCCGGCATCCGCGAGGTACGCCACGCCGAGCAACGGGCCGACACCTGCACGGCGAGAATCATCAGCACGATCGCCGCGAGGGCGGGCAACGGGCTGAAGGTGAGGGGGAGTTGAGACGGGATGACACCCCGGTCCGCGAGCAGCCCCCGGAACTGTCCGGCCAGCAGATACCCGAGCCCCACCCCGGGCGCCACGGCGACAACGGCCACGACAGTCGACTGCGCGGCGGCCAACCGTCGAATCTGCTTCGGAGTTGCTCCGACCGCCCGCATCAACGCCAGGTCCCGCCGCTGCCCCCCGATCGCCACGGCCAGCGCACTCGCCATCACGAACCCGGTGATCAGCAGCACGATCCCGGACAGCGAACCCGCGAGCAGCACCAGCAGCGAGCGCGAAGCCCCGGCGCCGGGTGCGGCCGTGTCGCCCCGCTCGGCACCGGTGACGGTCAACAGCCCGGTGCCCTTCAGCTTCGTACGGACTTCGGCGGCGACCCGTGCCTCTGCACCGGGCGCGGTGCGAAGGCCGACGAGGTCGACACGGCCGGAGTGGCCAGCCAGTCCTACGGCTGCCTTGTCGGCGAAGTAGACGCCCGCGCCCGGGGAGTTGACCACCGCCGATACGCGATAGCCGCTCGCAGGACGGGAGTTGACGACGACCTGGACGCGGTCGCCCGGCTTGACACCGGCTGCGGCGGCGGTGGCGCTGTCCACCGCGACCTCGTCGGAAGAGGTCGGCGCGCTGCCGGTGACCCGCGCCCCCGCCAGCAGCTTCGTCGAGGACCAGCCGTGCCCCGCCACCTGCGGATCTCCGGACGACGATGACGCTACGGCCACGACCCGACCGTGCGCGTCGACGAGAGCGGCCGGGAAGCCGATGTCGCCGACCGACGCGGTCACACCCGGCAACTCGGCCAGTTGACCGACCAGTTGGGCCGGGATGCGATGCCGTTCCGGGAGGGCGAGCGGGAGGTCGCCGGTCGGGTGGAACTCCTGGTCGGCCGCGACCACGACGGAGGCTCCGGCGAGGCGCCCGGCGGGCAGGTGGGAGCGGAGGCCGGACTCGGCCAGGACACCGGTGGCGGTGACGAGCGCCGCACCGCCCAGTACCGCGCAGGCCACGGCGATCAGCGCGGTGACGCGGTGGCCGACCATCTGTATCGCGAGACGGAACATGGCTCAGGCCCTCCCCAACTCGACGAGACGGGCGGCCAATTCATCGGCGGTCGGTGCCTTGAGGGCGTCGACCACGCGGCCGTCGGCCATCACCAGCACGTGGTGGGCGCGGGCGGCGGCGGCCGGGTCGTGGGTGACCATCACGACCGTCTGGTGCAGGTCGTTGACGAGGTCGCGGAGCAGGTCGAGGACCTCGTGGGCGCTGCGCAGGTCGAGCGCGCCGGTCGGTTCGTCGGCGAACACGACCGCCGGGCGGGCCACCAACGCCCGTACGACGGCGGCCCGTTGCTGCTGCCCGCCGGAGAGCTCGGCCGGGCGGTGGGACAGCCGGTCGGCCAGTCCGACCCGCTCCACCAGCGTGCGCAGCCAGTCGCGGTCGGCTTTACGGCCCGCCAGTCGCAGGGGCAGCGTGATGTTGTCCTCGATGGAGAGGGAGGGGATCAGGTTGTACGCCTGGAACACGAACCCCACCCGCTCGCGCCGGAGTTGGGTGCGCTTGGTCTCGTTCAGCCCGGCGATCTCGTGACCGTCGATCCGGACACTGCCCGACGTCGGGGAGTCGAGCCCGGCGGCACAGTGCATCAGCGTGCTCTTGCCGGAACCCGAAGGACCCATCACGGCAAGGAAGGTGCCGCGTTCCACGGTCAACGACACGTCGTCCAGGGCGCGTACGCCTCCGGGGTAGGCCTTGCTGACGCCGTCCAGGGCGATGGCGGCGGTGGTCATGGTGGTGGCCGTGGTGTTCATCGCCGGCCCCGCAGGTTCCGTACGACGAGGGTGCCGGCGCACAGCACGGTGACCGCGCCGCACACCAGGTGCACCCAGGTGCGGGCGCCGCCGAAGGACGCCGCCATGTTGGTGAGCGCGCTGGCCACGACCACGGTCCAGAGGAGGGTGCGGGCGATGTCCCCCGGGGTGAGCCGGTCGGGATCGGTGGTCGTCGTGTCCGGCATGGGTGCTTCTCCCGTGATCGTGTGCCGCGTGTCCTGTCGTCACCGACGCTATGAATCAGCCCCCCTCCGGGCCGATCCCGCAGCCCGCCCGGTTCGGGGTACAGCAGGCTGTACCCCGCGCTTCCTCCACGCCTCCTCCGCCCCCGGAGAACTGCCGTACGGCATAGGGTCGTTCGCATGACAGCGAGCACGCGCGAGACGGCGGAAGGCGGTGCGACGGCGGCCCCGGTCCAACGCGAGACCTTCAAAGACATCGCGCTACGGACCCTCAGCGCCGCCGGCCGAGCCATCGCCCAACTCGCCTCCGGCCTCAACACAGCCGTGCTCGCTGCCCTGTTGCTGCTCTGGCTGACTCTCACCGCCGTGACGAGCCTGGTCGGAGTGGGACTGCTGATGGCACCCGCACCACTCCGCGGCCTGCACGCCCTGGCCGCCCGCGAACGGGACCGGCTCGCCCGCTGGGGCCCCGAGGTCGTAGCCCCCGAACCCCCGCCCACGCGCCTGCGGGCCGCCCTCGCCGACCCCACCACCCACCGCGAACTGCACTGGCTGCTACGGCACTCCACCATCGGGGCGCTGCTCGGTGTGTTCGGTGTGCTGCTGCCGATCCTCGCGATTCGGGACACCGCGTTTCCGCTGTACTGGACGTTCATGCCGGCGAACACGACGGCCACGTCGCTCGGCGTCGGCAGCGCGCACACCTGGGCGGACGCCCTCGCCGTGGCGCTGCTGGGCGTGGGCTGGATCGCGATCATCCTGGGGCTGACGCCCGGTATGGCCCGGCTGCAGTCGGACCCCGGACGGCGGCTCCTCGCTGCCGGTCCGGACGTCGATCTCTCCCTGCGCGTGGCGGAGTTGACCGCGACCCGCGCCGCCGCGCTCGACGCCCACGCGACCGAACTCCGGCGAATCGAGCGCTCGTTGCACGACGGCGCGCAGAACCGCCTGGTCTCCGTGGCCGTGTTGCTCGGCGCCGCCCGCCGCATGGTGGCCCGTGACCCGGCCGGTGCCGACGAGCTCCTCGAACGCGCCCAGTCCGCCGCCGAGACGGCGCTGGCCGAGCTGCGGACGGTCGCGCGCGGCATCCTGCCGCCGGTGCTGGCCGACCGGGGTCTCGCGGGCGCGCTCTCCGGTCTCGCCGCGGACTGCGCGGTGCCGTGCCGGATCGACGTGGACGTACCCGCACGCTGCGCGGCCTCCGTCGAGGCGACCGCCTACTTCGTCGTCGCCGAGGCCCTGACCAACATCGCCAAACACAGCGGCGCCCGGCACGCCACGATCACGGCACGCGGCAACGGCGGCCGACTCGTCCTGCGCGTAGAGGACGACGGCAGGGGCGGTGCGGACGCGGAGGGCGGCTCGGGCCTCACCGGAATCCGCCGCCGTATCGCGGCCCACGACGGCGACCTCGCCCTGACCAGCCCACCGGGCGGCCCGACGGTCCTCACCGTAGGCCTGCCATGCGGAACTTGAGCCACTTCGGCCACTTGAAACACCTGAACTACCTGAGCTGTGGAGCGTGACTGAGATGCGGATCGTGATCGCCGAGGACGACCCGTTGCTGCGCGAGGGGCTCGCCCTGCTGCTGCGCGCGGAGGGGCTGGACGTGGTGGCCACCGCGGGCACCCCGGACGAAGCGCTCGACGCCATCGACGTACACAAGCCGGACGTCGCCATTCTCGACGTACGGATGCCGCCGACCCACACCGACGAGGGGATCGTCGCCGCGGTCGAGGCCCGGCGCCGGCGCCCCGACCTGGCGGTGCTGGTGCTGTCGGCGTACGTCGAGCAGAGCTTCGCGACCGAGCTGCTCGGCGGCGGGGTCAGCGGGTTGGGCTATCTGCTCAAGGAACGGGTGGGCCGGGTCGAGGAGTTCCTCGACGCGCTGAACCGCGTGGCGGCCGGCGGCACGGCCATCGACCCCGAGGTGGTCGCCCAGCTCTTCACCCGCTCCCGCCAGGACACCCGCCTGGACCGGCTCAGCCCGCGCGAACGGGACGTACTCGCCCTGATGGCCGAGGGGTTGGGCAACTCCGCCATCGCCGGGAAACTCGTCGTCACCGACGGCGCCGTCCACAAACACATCCGCAGCATCTTCGCCAAGCTCGACCTGTCCCCCACGGACCAGGTGGACCGCCGGGTCGCCGCCGTCCTGCGCTATCTGGAGGATCTGCGGCGGCTGGGCTGAGGTTTTCCCCAGGTCCTTGGTACAGCTGGCTGTACACCGGACCGGCCCGCGAGCTGGATCGATCACCGCGGGCCGTCTCCCTAGGTTGGTGAACGCACCGCAAGCCGGTGCGAGCGACCACCAACTCGCAGGGAGACAGCCCATGATGACGTTCCGTCAGCTCACCGCAGCGGCCGCGCTGGCCGCCGTAGGACTCGGTCTCGCGACCCCCATGGCGAGCGCCGCGGACTCCCGGCAGCGCACCACCCCCACCCTCCAGCAGAGCGTGGACGCGATCCAGAAGACGGGCACCGTCGCCGTCGTGGCCCAGTCGACGGGTCCGGACGGACGGCGCTACGCCACCACCGGGGTGTCGGACACGGCCACGGGACGGGCGGCCCGCGTCACCGACAAGTTCCGGATCGCGAGCAGCACCAAGGCGTTCGTCTCGACGGTGATGCTCCAACTGGTCGGCGAGGGACGGGTGTCGCTGGACGACACGGTCGAACACTGGCTGCCCGGACTGGTGTCGGGGAACGGGAACGACGGAAACGCCATCACCGTACGGCAGTTGCTGAACCACACCAGCGGACTCTTCAACTACACCGCCGACTTCCCCGAGATCGCCTCGGTGGCCGACTTCCAGGCCGACCGCTACACCACCTGGACCCCGCAGCAGCTGGTCGGCATCGCGATGCGGCACCAGCCGGACTTCGCGCCGGGCACCCAGTGGGAGTACTCCAACACGAACTACATCGTCGCCGGAATGATCATCCAGAAGGCGACCGGCCACACCTGGCAGCAGGAGGTCACCCGGCGCGTCATCCGCCCGCTCGGTCTGCGCGACACCTCCGCGCCCGACACCTCGGCCCGCATCCCCGGCCAACACCTGCACGGTTACTCGGACTTCGGCGGATCCGGCCCGACCATCGACGTCACCTCCGTCAACCCGACGGCCGCCGGTTCGGCGGGCGCGATGATCAGCACGACCAACGACCTGTCCCGCTTCTTCTCCGCCCTCCTCGGCGGCAAGCTCCTGCGCCCGGCCCAACTGGCGGAGATGAAGACGACGGTACGAGCCACCTCCCTCGACCCCGTCTGGCCCGGCGCCCGCTACGGCCTCGGCCTCATGCAGATCCCCCTGACCTGCGGCGGCTTCTACTACAGCCACGCCGGCGACCTGATGGGCTACACCACCCGCGACGGGGTGAGCGCGGACGGCCGCCGGACCGTGGTCCTGGAGGCGACGGGCGACGGCGCGTCCGACCTGTCCACGGAGACGGCGCAGAACGCGCTGATCGACACCCAACTCTGCGCCGCGGGAGGGAAGTAGCGGAACCCCGGTCGGCGGCGTCCGAGTTCGTCCGGGCGCCGCCCCTCCCCCGCTCAACTCCCCTCTGCCACCGCCTCGATGACGTCCTTGCGGGTCACGGCGAGATGGACGACGAGACCGAGAATGACCGCGAGGAAGAGCGCACTGGTGACGACGGTACCGAGCCCGATACCGCCGTCACCGGTCGGCTGGGAGAGATAGTCGCCGATCGACGCACCCAGCGGGCGGGTGAGGACGTAGGCGATCCAGAAGCTCACCACCGCGCCCAGGCCCAGCGCGCGGTGGGCGATCGCGACCGCGCCGATGGCGAGGGCGAAGAGGGTCGCGGCGAGCCAGTAGCCGAGGTTCATGCGCTCGGAGACCAGGTCGCCGGCCGCCGTACCGAGGGCGAAGGTGAACAGCACGGCCAGCCAGTAGTAGGCCTCGCGGCCCGTCGTGTCGATGCTGTGGATGGACAGCGTGCCCTCGCGCCGGTACCAGACGACGAAGACGACCGCGAGGGCGATCGCGAACACCGTGGTGGTGGTCTCCAGCGGGACGCCCATGTTGTCGGTGAGGTTGTCGCTGATCAGGGTGCCGACCACGCTGATGAGGGCGACGGCGAGCCAGTACACGCCCGCGCGGTAGGCGGCCGTACGGAACTGGACGACCAGGACGACCGCGAGCAGGGCGCTCATCAGCAGCGACACCCCGGTCAGGCCCAGGCCGGCCTTCTCGTTGAGCAGGTCGGCCGCGGTCTCGCCGACGGTCGTGCACAGCACCTTGATGATCCAGAAGTACGCGGTGACTTCGGGAACCTTGTTGCGGCGCGGGCGGGGCGGGGGCGGGGCAACGGCGTCACCGCTGCGGGAGATCTCGTAGGTCATGGGCCCGGACGCTGCCATCGGACACCTGAACGCATCCTGACTGCCGTGTGACGGCACCTTCGTCTACAGTTCAGTAGACCGTCTACATGTCTGTAGTCACCCCGGTCGCAGTCGCGGCAGCCGGCACAGGGAGGACCATGCGCCCGACCATCCTGGTCGTCGAGGACGACCACACCCTGCGTGACGTACTGATGCGCGGGCTGCGCGACGAGGACTTCGACACCGTCCCCGCACCGGACGGGGCCACCGCCCTACGGCTGGCCGGGGCCGACATCTCCGCCGCCGTACTCGACATCGGCCTGCCCGACGCCGACGGCCGGGACGTCTGCCAGGCGATGCGCGCGAACGGCTTCCGCTCGCCCATCGTCTTCCTGACCGCCCAACACCGGCTGCACGACCGCCTGTCCGGTTTCTCGGCGGGCGGCGACGACTACCTGACCAAACCCTTCCACCTGGTCGAACTGGCGGCCCGCCTCCGGGCGGCCCTGCACCGCACCGCACCACCACCCACCGCCCCGGAGGGCGACCTGGTCCTGGACCCGCTCCACCACGCGATCGGCGTCCAGGACACCCGGGTCGCCCTGACCCCGACCGAGTTCCGGCTCCTGGCCGCGCTCATGGCGGCCTCCGGCGGAATCGTGACCCGCCGCGACCTGATCCGCGCGGCCTGGCCCGAAGGCGCCCGCGTCCACGACAACACCCTCGACCAGTACCTGACCCGCCTCCGCCGCAAACTCCGCGAGGCAGGCAGCGACCGTACGATCGGCACGGCCCGCGGGATCGGGCACCACCTGTCATGAGCGCCGCCCGGCACGAACCTCCGGATCGACCGCCCCGGCCCGTCACGACAGGCACCCGGGACGAGCCCCGGCACCAGCCACCCCCACCGGCCCCGGGCGCCGCCCACCACGGCCCGCGAAGCACCGTGATCCAAGCCCCTCACCCCCACGAGCCCGCAGCCGCCGACGAAACGGGAGCGGGTCGTGGCGGTACGGCGCAGCCCGCCGCGCACCCGGCACCAATCCGTTCGACTGTGACAACACCCAAGGGACCCGACAAGCGGCGGGCTCGCCGTACCGCCACGACCCGGACCCCGACGCCGACCCACACCCTCCGCGGCCGCCTCTCCCTCGTCGCCCTCACCACGGCCACGCTCCTGATGCTCGTCCTCACCATCGCCTTCAACGCCGTGGCCGGTCACCGCCTCCAACACCAGGCGAACGACGAGCTGCGCACCCGGGCCGCCGCCGTCGCCACGACCATCGACACCAGCGGCCCGACCGTCCGCGTCCTGGAGACCTCCCACGACGACCTCCTCGACGCCAACGTCTGGATCTACGCCGGACACCGCCTCCTGGAGGGCCCGCCTGGCGTCGGCCCCCTGAACCGCGTCACCGCACAGCTCGCCAGCCAGCCCGGCCGGCACTGCGCCACCGCCGACCTCCACACCCCCCTCCGGCTGTGCGCCCAGCCCGTACCCGGAGGACGCAGCACGGCCACCGTGGTCACCGCGCTCGACCTGACCCCCTACCGCAGCTCGGCGCATACCCTCCTCGTCGGCTCACTCGCCCTGGACGCGGTCATGCTCGCCTGCACCTACGCCCTGACCCGCCTGGCGGTCGGCCGCGCCCTGCGCCCCGTCCGGACGATGACCGACCAGGCCGCCGAGTGGAGCGCCGTAGCCTCCGAGGAACGGTTCGGCAGCACACGGCACCCGGCCGAACTGGCCGCGCTGGGCGCGTCGTTGGACTCGATACTGGACCGCATCCGCTCCCTCCTGCGCCACGAACAACAGCTCACCGGCGAGCTCTCGCACGAGCTGCGCACCCCGCTGAGCCGCATCATCGCCGAACTCGACTGGTGGGGGACGCGACCGCGCACGGCAGCCCAGACCCGCGCCACCCACCAGGTCATCGGAGACGCCGCCGAGTCCATGCGCACGATCTGCGACACCCTCCTGGCCGACGCCCGCGAACACACCCCGACCGCTCCGGGCATCGCCGAGGTCGTACCCACCCTGCGCCGACTGGCCGAACTCCTGGACGTACCGGCCCACTTGACGATCAGCGTCGAAGGACCGCACCTGACGACAGGGATCCCACCGGCCCGCCTGGAGCGCATCGCCAGCCCGCTCCTCACCAACGCCTGCCGCTACGCCCGCTCCACGGTCACCGTCACCGTCCACCACACACCCGAGGGCGTACGCCTGGACGTCACCGACGACGGCCCCGGCGTACCACCCGAGTTCGCGGCCCGCCTCTTCGAACCGGGCCGACGCGCGAACCCGGACGACGGACACGGCGGCGCGGGCCTGGGCCTCCCGCTGGCCCGCCGACTGGCCCGGTCGGCAGGCGGGGAGGTGTCCTACGACGCCGGGCACGCGCCCGGAGCCCGTTTCGTGATCGACCTGCCGTCGTAGCGCCCCGAACTCCCTTGCCGTACAAGGCGGGAAAGCCGACCACGAACCACCGCGTCACACAGCGACGTCCCGCCGAACGTCCTTCCCCGACACCGCCAGGTACCCCACGAACCCGAGAATCGCCACCGTCCAAGCGGCCGTGACCGGCCCAAGTCCCCACGCCAGCCCACCCCGCGCATGCCCCACGGCCATCCAGTCGGCGACGGACGCACCGAGCGGCCGAGTGATGACATACGCGGACCAGAAGGCGAGCACCGCACCCATCCGCCCCGCGCGATGAGCGACGGCAGGCACGGCGATCGCGGCGCCGTAGACGACGGCGGAGCCGAGATAGCCGAGCCCGATCGTGGCGGTCAGGTCACCCGCCGCCGTGCCAAGGGCGAACGTGGCCAGAACGGCGGCCCAGTAGAACCCCTCACGCCGACGGGTCGTAATGCTGTGGATGGACAGCGTGCGCTCACTCGCGAACCAGAGCGCGAACACCGCCGCCAGCACGATCACGAAGAACGGCGTCGACAGGGCGTACGGCACCCCGAGCCCGACATGCAGCACATCCGCCGCCATCGTGCCGAAGACGCTGACCATGACGATCGCCGTCCAGTAGATCCACGCGACATACCGGCGCGCGGTGAACTGGACCGCCAGCGCCACCACGAGGGCGACCCCGCCGAGCCCGACCGCGGGGATCGGCCCGAACAGATGGGCCAGGAAATCGGAGGCCGTCTCGCCCATGCCGGTGGTCAGCACCTTGATGATCCAGAAGTAGACGGTCACCTCCGGCACCTTGCTCGCCGCGTACGGGATGCGGCGCGGAGGCCGGGCGTGGGTGAGGTGATCTGTCGTCATGGCGGCACCCTGGCACGCCGTCCGACCCCGGCCCCAGCCCCCTTTGCCAGAGCTTTTGCGCTTACGGTGCATGAGTTGCCCAAGACCCGCGTAGACCTGAAAGCAACCTGAACGGCACCACCGAACCGCTGGTCAGAGGCGTGCGCGGGGTGCTAGCGACGCCCACCGCCCACCCTTGCCATCCAAGTTAGGCAAGCCTTACTATTACTCTTCGCACCATCCAGGGTCCGACCGCCAGCCGGTCCGCCCGCGGCGAGCGCTCCAGCGACGCAGCCTGGCCGTCCTCCCCAGCGCCTCACGGTCCTGGGAGGTACCCCCCAGCCGGAGCCGCTCACAGGACAGGCCCGTGAATCACCCCACCTTCGGTCTCTACGACCCTGCCCGCGACCACAGCGACTGCGGCGTCGGCTTCCTCACCCGCCTCGACGGTGTGCCGAGCCACGACGTCATCACCAAGGGCGACGAGGCGCTCCGAGCCATCCCCCACCGGGGCGGGAAGTCCGCCGAGGGCGTGGGCGACGGCGCGGGCGTGAGCGTCGACCTGTCGGTGGAGTTCTTCTCCGCGATCACCGGGGAGGCGCTGCGCGCAGGACACTTCGGCGTAGCCAACTGCTTCATGCCCACCGACGCCGCCCGCCCCGAAGCCGCCCTGCACCTCGTCGGCCGCAGCATCACCGACCAGGGCTTCGACGTCCTCCTCGTCCGCGACGTCCCGGTGGACCACACGGTCACCCGCCCCGCCGCCGAACCCCACCAACTCCCCATCGTGCAGTGGGTGTTCCGCGCCCCGGAGGCCTGGTCCCGCACGGACGTCGACGCCGCCGCCCACCGCGCCCTGCTGGCGATCGAGGCCGTCGCCTACGCCGACGACACCTACGCCGGGCTGTACCCGCTCTCGCTCAGCGCCCGCACCCAGGTGCTCAAGGGCCGCCTCAACTCCGGTGAGGTCATTGGGTACTTCCGCGACCTGCTCGACCCCCGCCACTCCGTCCGCTCGCTCTACTTCCACACCCGGTTCTCCACCAACACCGAACCGCACCCCACCATGGCGCAGCCGTTCCGCCTCATGGCGCACAACGGCGAGCTGAACACCGACCGCAAGAACAGGCTCAGCGACGAGGCCCTCGCCCGCGCCCGGACCCGCAGCATCGTGCGCCCGCCCGGCCAGTCCGACTCCAGCCGCCTCGACCAGACCCTGCAGAGCCGGGTGTTCGACGACGGCCTGGACCTCGTCGAAGCCGTCGTATCGCTGATGCCGCCCGCCTGGGAGAACGACCGCAGCCTCCCCGCCGCCGTCCGCGACATGCTCGAATACTTCTCCCTCTACGAGGAGAAGAACGACGGTCCGGCCGCCGTCATCTTCAGCGACGGCGACGTCATCGGCGCCCGCCTCGACCGGCTCGGCCTACGACCGCTCCGTACCGTCGAGACCGCCGAGTACCTGATGGTGGCGTCGGAGGCGGGTCAAGTCGCCTTCCCGGACAGCGAAGTTGTGCACCGGGGCCGCATCGAGGCCGGCGGCATGCTCGTCGTCGACCACCGCACCGGCCGCCGCCTGCGCACCCGCGAGGTCCTCGACGCCCTCGCCGCCCGCCGCCCGTACTCCCAACTCCTCGACGCGGCCCGGGTGAACCTCGACGACCTGCCCGCCCCCGACTACTACCGCGGCACGACCACCCTCGGCTACGACGGCGATCTCGCCCTCGCCGGACGGTACGTGGCGTACTCGCTGAACCAGGAGAGCTTCCGCTTCCTCCTCGACCCGATGCTCGCCAACGGCTCGGAACGCATCTCCGCGATGGGCTACGGCAACGCCATCAACGCGCTCAGCGACACCGAGGGCGGCATGGCGAAGTACTTCTCGCAGCGCTTCGCCCAGGTGACGAACCCGCCGCTCGACAGCATCCGCGAGGCCGACGGCATGAGCATGCGCGTCGCCCTGGGCCCCAAGCCGGACGGCACGGGCAGCACCGCCGGACGCCAACTGGTGCTCTCCTCCCCCGTGTTGGGCCACCTGGACATGGTCCGCCTGCGCGACCAGCGCATCGTCCCGCTGGAACGCTTCGACATGCTCTACGACCCGGTGGTCGGCGACGAGACCGCCAACGCCGACGCGTTGCGCACCGCGCTCACCCAACTCTGCGACGACGTCGAGCAGTTCGCCACCCGGCAGGGCGGCATCGCCGTCCTCACCGACCGCGCGATCTCCTCCACCCGCGCTCCCCTCCCCGTCATCCTCGCCGTAGCCGCCGTGAACCAGCGCCTCATCGAGACCGGCCTCCGGCTGCGCGTCTCGATCGTCGCGGAGAGCGGCCAGTTGCCGTCCTCGCACCACGTCGCGACCGCGCTCGGCTTCGGCGCCTCCGCCGTCTACAGCCTCAGCGCCCGCCTCCGCGCCGAGGAGAAGCACCCGAGCGCACCGGCCCCCGCAGGCGAAGTCACCGAAACCGACCGGGCGTTGGCCCGCTTCCGCAAGGCGGCCGAGAAGGCCCTCGCCAAGACGATGGGCCGGGTCGGACTGTGCACCGCCGAGAGCTACATCGGCGGCGAGTTCTTCGAACCGAACTACCTCGACACCCGCGACGACGTCTTCGCACGAGCCTTCCCGCACATGGAGGCGCCGGTCGGCGGCGTCGGCTTCGCCCGCATCGCGCAAGCGGCGACCGAGTGGCACGAGCGCGCCCGAGCCGTCGAGACCGAGCAACAGGTCCCCCTCCTGGGCCTGTTCAAGGAACGGTCCGACGGCGCCGGGCACTCCTTCGGCGTCACCGCGGTCCGCGGATTCGGCGATATGGCCGAAGAACAGCCGGAGTTCGGCCGCGAGAACGACCCGGAGGCACTCCGCCTCCTCACCCTCGGCCAACTGGACGACGCCTTCGGCATCACCGACGCGGCCTACCGCAACACCGGCTACGACCAGCTCAGCGACGACGAGATCGACGCGTTCCGGATCACCCCCGGCTACCGCGCCTTCCTCCGTACCACGCACGAGGAACGCTCCCGCCGCCCGTCCGCCCTCCGTGACGTCCTGGCACTCCCGGCCGACGTCACCGGCCTGCGCACGGCGGAGGACTTCGCCCGCGAACTGGGCCGGTTCTCGACGGACGGCAACGCGAGCGTGACGGTCCGGGGCGTCGTCGCGACCGTCACCGAGCGGTCGGCGGACGACGAGGGCACGGTCGGCGGGCGGTCCGCGGGCGACACGGTGACGGCCCACCTCCAACTCGCCTCCCCCAGCGCCGAGTTGCACACAGCCCTCGCCGACGGCCTGGCCCTCGCGCACCCGGGCGAGGTCGAGTCACTCCCCGCAGACGCCGACGGAGTCACGGTCACCGCCACCGGCACCGCCGCCCGCCTCCTCACCCTCCTCCGCAGCGCCCCCGACAGCCTCCAACTCCCCGACGTACAGCCGGCGCACGAGATCACCCGCGCCCTCGCCTCCGGCGCGATGAGCCACGGCGCGCTCGTCGCCACCGCGCACGAGGCCGTGGCGCACGGCACCAACATGGTCGGCGCGATGTCCAACAGCGGTGAGGGCGGCGAACACCGCTCCCGCTACGGCACGATCCGCGGCTCCCGGATCAAGCAGTTCGCGTCGGGACGCTTCGGCATCTGGGCGGGCTACCTCGCCGACCCGATGCTCCAGGAACTGGAGATCAAGATCGGGCAGGGCGCGAAGCCGGGCGAGGGCGGCCAGTTGCCCGCGCCGAAGGTCACCGTCGACATCGCGGCGGCGCGCGGCGGCACCCCCGGCATCGAGCTGATCTCCCCGCCCCCGCACCACGACACCTACTCCATCGAGGACTTGGCCCAGCTCATCCACGACTGCAAGGCCGCACGCGTCCGGGTGATCGTGAAGCTCGTGTCCTCCGAGGGCATCGGCACCATCGCGGTCGGCGTCGCGAAGGCCGGCGCAGATGTCATCAACGTCGCCGGAAACACCGGCGGTACGGGTGCGGCGGCCGTCACCAGCCTCAAGTACGCGGGCCGTTCGGCGGAGATCGGAGTCGCCGAGGTCCACCAGGCCCTCGTGGCCAACGGGTTGAGGCAGAAGGTCGTCCTGCGCTGCTCCGGCGCGCACCAGACGGGCGGCGACGTCGTGACGTCGGCGCTGCTCGGCGGAGACAGCTTCGAGTTCGGCACGACGGCACTCATGATGCTCGGCTGCGTCATGGCGAAGAACTGCAACGTGAAGTGCCCGGCCGGACTGACCACCAACTCCGAGGCGTTCGAGGGCGATCCGCGCGCCCTCGCCCAGTACCTGCTCAACATCGCGCACGACGTCCGCCAGATCCTCGCCCGCCTGGGCCTGCGCTCCCTGCGCGAGGCCCGGGGCCGCACCGACCTCCTCCAACTCCTCGACCACCCCGCGAGCGTGGGCCGCCTCGACGTCCGGCGCCTGCTCGCCCGCGTGCCGGAGAAGGTCGTAGCCGAACCGGAGTACCTGGAAAAGGACTTCACCACCGACGACGCCCTCATCGAACGCGTCCGCGCCGCACTCGTCGACCGCCGCGAACCGGCCCTCCTCGTCGAGGACATCCACCTCCGCAACAGCGACAAGTCGGTGGGCGGACAGTTGTCGATCGACGTGGAGCGCCTGCTGAACCACGAGTTGGCGGAGGCCCGGCCCGCGATCACCACCGACGACCGTGGCCGTCGCCGTCTCGTCGACGACGCGGTCCGCATCCGCACCACCGGCTCCGCCGGCCAGTCCTACGGCGTCTTCTGCAACGACGGCATCACCCTCGAACACACCGGCACCGCCAACGACGGCGTCGGCAAGAGCCAGAGCGGCGGCCGGATCGTGGTCCGCGCCCCGGGCGGCGGAAGCACCGAGCGCGGCGGGAACGTCCTCGTCGGGAACTTCGCGCTGTTCGGCGCGACCGGCGGCCGAACCTTCGTACAGGGAGAGGCCGGTGACCGCTTCGCCGTACGAAACTCCGGCGCCACGGCAGTGGTTGAGGGCCTCGGCGACTTCGGCTGCGAGTACATGACCGGCGGTACGGTCCTCAACCTCGGCGGCTTCGGCAAGGGCCTGGGCAACGGGATGAGCGGCGGTTTCCTCTACCAGTACGACCCCACGGGCGAGTTGGGCCGCCAGGTGAGCGCCGACTCCCTCCTCGTCTTCTCCGTCACCGACACCGTGCACGGCGCCTTCCACGAGGAGGCCGTACGCCTGCTGCTGGCGTGGCATGTCGAGGCGACCAACTCCCCGCTCGCGGCACGGCTGTTGGAGGACTGGGAGGTCCAACGGCAGTACGTGTACTGCGGGATGCCCCGGTCACTGCTCCTCTACCAGGACGCGGGCGAGATCCTCGCCGCCGCGACCCGCAACGAGCTGCTGGACGAGCTGGCCACCTCGATCGCCACCGACAAACTCCGTGCGTTCAAGGTCGACTACCGCGACCACCGCACCGTACTCGGCGGCCGTGCCCCGGCGTTCGGCGACCAGGGCAGCGACGACATGTTCTCGCTCCTGTCCTCCTACACGGTGCTCGGCGTCGCGCAGGACCTGGCGCTGCAACGGGTGCCGGGCGCGAGCGGCCCGAACGATCCACGGGTCACGGAGGCCGTCCGCAACCTCGTCCTCACCGAGGACTTCTTCGTCAAGCAGCGGGTGGTGAAGTACCTGCGCGGCACGCTGGAGCGGTTCGACGACGGCGAGTTGGCGACGCTGATCGCGAGCAAGCGCCTCGACGACTACAAGCGCGCCCTCCGCCAGCGCAACAACCTCAGCGTGGACGCCCCCGGCACCTACGGCTGGATCCTCCACCAGACCACGAAGAACGCCGACCGGGTGCGCGCCGCCCGCTTCGACGAGCTGCTCGCGACGGCCGCGCTCGACGACATCGCCGCCCGCCATGCCCACATCCCGCAGGCCCCGACCGAGACGGTGACCGCGTGACCCTCATGCCCCCGACCGGCGCCCTCATCCCGGCCGACGCACCGTTCTCCGCCCAACAGGAGTCCTGGCTGGCCGGGTTCATCGCCGGCATCGCCGCCGCCGGACGCCGCGCGAGCACGTCCGCCGACGCGCCCACGGCCACGGTCGACGTCCTGTTCGGCACCCAGACCGGCAACGCGGAGTTCCTCGCCGACGAGCTGGTCGCCGGCGCGCGGGCCCGCGGCCTGGCCGGAAGGGCGAGCGCGCTCGACGCCGTCACCCCCGACCAACTAGCCACGATGACCCACGTGTTGGTGATCACCTCGACCTACGGCGAGGGCGAACTCCCCGACAACGCGGGCCTGTTCTGGGAAGCCCTCCAGTCCGACACGGCACCGCGCCTGGAAAGCGTGCGGTACGCCGTCCTCGGCCTCGGCGACCGCGGCTACGACGACTTCTGCCAGGCCGCCAAGCTCATCGACACCCGCCTGGAACAACTCGGCGCGGCCCGCCTCCACGAACGCGTCGACTGCGACGTCGACTTCGAGGACCCGGCGGCGGAATGGACGACGGCGGTACTGGACCGGTTGGCGGCCGAGACAGGCGCGACGGGCACGAACACGGAGGCGAACAAGGCGCCCGCCGCCCCGACCCGCTCCCCGTGGAACAAGCGCACCCCGTACCGCTCCCGCCTCGCCGTGAACAAGCTGCTCTCCGCCCCGCACAGCGCGAAGGAGATCCGCCACTACGAGTTCGACCTCGGCGACAGCGGCATCACGTACGAGGCGGGCGACGCGCTGGCCGTCGTACCGCTGAACGACGATGCGCTGGTCGCAGAACTCCTGGAACACCTGGGCGCGACCGGCGACGAGGAGACGGCCGAGCTCCTGCGCACGGAACGCGAAATCCGCACCCCCTCAAAGGAGTTGATCGCCGACCTGGTCGAACGCGCACCCTCCGGCGAGCTGGCGGCGGTCGTGGCGCAGGGCGACCGCTCCGACCTGGACTCCTGGCTCTGGGGCCGAGACATCCTGGACCTCCTCCGAGCCACCGACCCGGCCACCGCCCCCACCCTCCCCGAACTCCTGCCCCTCCTCCGGCCGTTGCAGGCCCGCCAGTACTCGATCTCGTCGAGCCCACTGGCCCACCCGGACCGCGTCCACCTCACGGTCGCATCGGTGCGGTACGGCACCGGGGACCGCCGGTACGGGGGCGTCGCGTCGACGTACCTCGCGGACCGAACGGGCGGCGCGGACACGCCCGTTGGCGTATACGTACAGCCCAACGCCTCCTTCGGAGTCCCGGCGGACGACGACGCCCCGATGGTGATGATCGGCCCCGGCACCGGCATCGCCCCGTTCCGAGGCTTCCTCCACGAACGCGCCGCACGGGGCGCCACCGGCCGCAACTGGCTGTTCTTCGGCGACCGTCACCGCGAGACGGACTTCGTCTACGAGGACGAGCTGACCGAGCTGCAAAGCCGCGGCGTGCTCACCGAACTCGACCTCGCGTTCTCCCGCGACCAGGCCGAGAAGATCTACGTACAGACCCGCATGCGGGAACGCTCAAGGGAGTTGTACGGCTGGCTGGAGGACGGCGCGCACGTCTACGTCTGCGGTGACGCCTCGCGGATGGCGAAGGACGTGGAGGCGGCGCTGCTGGGTGTCGTGGCCGAGCAACGCGGCCGCGGGGACGACGACGCGGCGGAGTACCTCGCGGACCTGCGGCGTGCCAAGCGCTATGTACGGGACGTGTATTGAGCATGGCGGACCACAACAACCCTCACCGGCACTGCGCGTTCGAGGGGTGCTGCGGCGCGCGGCGGAGCGGCAGTGTGCGGTTGATCGACGCGCGAATGCCGGAGTTGGCGCGCTGCCTGACGCTCTTCCAGTTCGTGCAGGCGGTGACCGGCGGCCCGGTCGCCCGGATCGACCAGGCGGGCAGCTACGCCCAACCGAGCCTGCGCGGCGAGGCGTTCGTCGTCCGGCCGGGTTCGATCGCGTTGCGGATCGACGCCGACGGGATCGACACGGCGGTGGTCGCGCGGGACGGCGACACGGACTCGGTCACGCTGCGCCTCCTCGACGCGGCGGGCCGGACCGTACACCAAGGGCGGTTGCTGTCCGAGGGCGACCGGTTGCTGGCCGGTCTGGCGCCCACGGTCCACGCCGGCGCGCGGGCCGCCGTGGCGTCGGCGTCTCCCGAGGTTCCGGCATGGGAGAACGGGGATCAACTGACCCAGCTGGACGCGGTGTTGACAGACGGCGGGAGAGCCCGGCGCACCGCGTTCCACCGCTATCGCGGCGGCGAGCACCGGCCGATCGAGGTGGACGTCGTGTCGTTGGTGCTCGACCACGTCTGTTCCGTCGGACTGCCCATCGGGGTCGCGGTGTTCGCCCCGGCGGCCATGCAGGCGTGCGCGGGCCGCGTCCACGTCACCGACCGGACCGTGGGCGGCCGGGTGTTCGCGGCGCTCGCGGAGAGCTCGGTGGAGTTCGACCTGGCCGCCGTCCGGTCCTGCCACCTCGTCCGCTCCGCGGCGGCCCACGGCCCGACCTCGGCTCTCGAACTCGACGACGAGGACGGGCGGTGCGTCGCGATGATCACGCAGTTCGGGATGGTCGGGGAGGACGTGCACGGGGCCTGGGAGGACCTGGCGGCTTCGCTGCCCGACGCGTAGGTGACACCAGGGTCGTAGGGGTCGTAGGGGTCGTAGGGGTCGTAGGGGTCGTAGGGGTCGTAGGGGTCGTAGGGGTCGTAGGGGTCGTAGGGGTCGTAGGGGTCGTAGGCATGATGTTGACGCATGCCGATATGGGCATACGATGGTGTCATGGCACGAGCGGCGACGACCTCGGACACGTTCAACGCGATCGCCGAACCGCAGCGGCGGGACATCCTGGTGCTGCTGCGGGGCGGCGAGCGGCCGGTGACCGACCTGGCGCGGGACCTGGGGATGACCCAGCCGCAGGCGTCCAAACACCTGCGGGTTCTCCGGGAGGTCGGGCTCGTACAGGTCCGTGAGGCGGGCAGGCAGCGGTTGTACGGCCTGGACGCGCGCGGGCTGCGGCCGGTCCACGAGTGGGTGGGCGGCTTCGAGCGGTTCTGGAACGAGAGCTTCGGCCGACTGGACGCGTACGTGCGGGAGTTGAGGGACGACCACGAGCACGGGCACGCGCAGGGGCCGGAGCGGACACGGCAGGAGGGACCACACGATGGCGACGACCAGTAACGACGGCGAGGCCGCGCACGAGGCGGCGCCCGCGACCACGGCCGCGGACCGCGAGATCGTGATCTCCCGGGTGATCGACGCCCCGCGGGAGCTGGTGTTCGAGGCGTTCACTCGCGTCCGGCACCTGTCGCGGTGGTGGGGACCGGAGGGGTTCACCACGACGACCCGGTCCTTCGAGTTCCGTGTCGGCGGGACCTGGGACTTCGTGATGCACGGCCCGGACGGCACCGACTACCAGGAGTGGATCACCTACCGGGAGATCGTCCCGCCGGAGCGGATCGCGCTCCTGCACGGCGAGTCCCGCGACGACCCGAACGCCTTCGAGTCCCTCCTGACCTTCGAGCCGGCCGGCGACGGGACGCGGATCCTGATGCGCACGCTGTTCCCCACGAAGGAACTCCGCGACGAGGCCGCGGAGAAGTACCACGCGATCGAGGGCGGCGAACAGACGCTCCGCAACCTGGCGGCCTACGTCGCCGAACTCACGGCGACCGAGACCGAGTTGAAGGAGGCGGAGGACTGATGGCCGGCAAGGTGTTCTTCAGTGTGACGATGTCGCTCGACGGTTTCATGGCGCCGGAGGAGGTGCCCATAGAGGACGTCTTCTCGCCCGAGGGCCGGCACGACCCCAGGGTCAGGCGCTGGATGGCGAAGTGGTCGGAGTTGCAGGCGTGGGTGTTCCCGCTGCGGTTCTTCCGCGAGAACCTGAAGTTGGGCGAGGGCGGCGAGGAGGGCCTCGACAACGACATCGCGCGGGCGACGTACGAACGCACCGGCGCGAGCGTCATGGGCCGGCGGATGTTCGACGCGGGCGAGCTGTCCTGGCCGGAGGAAGCGCCGTTCCACACCCCGGTGTTCGTCGTCACCCACACCGGGCGCGACCCGTGGGAGCGGCCCGGCGGCACCACCTTCCACTTCGTGACCGACGGCGTCGAGAGCGCGCTGGAGCAGGCCCGCGAGGCCGCCGGCGACCGCGATGTGCGCATCGCCGGCGGCGCCGAGACGATCCAGCGGTATCTGGACGCGGGCCTGGTCGACGAGTTCTCGATCACCCTCGCGCCCGTGCTGTTCGGCACCGGAATCCGCCTGTTCGACCACGTGGACCCGGACCGCCTCGCCCTCACCCAGACCCGCGCGGACGCGTCGTCCCGGGTGACCCACCTGACGTACACGACGGCGAAACGCTAGCCGCCGTAGGGGAGTTGGCGCCTCCCCTGTCAGCCGATCCTGTCGGTGAACCCCGTCGACAGGAACGTCTGGTGGGTGACCTTGCCCTTGCTGGGCCCGGCCGTCCACGTGAAGGTGTACTCCAGGATCGCGCTGGTCTTCGGGTCGACGATCACCTGCCCGACACTCTTGGCCTCCGCGAACTCAACTGCCGTACCACCACGCCCAGTACTGTCCTTGACCTGGCCGAGCAGCTTGACCCCCTTCAGACCGCCCATCGCCTTGAAGACCCCGGCCCGCAGTTGCGGACTCGCCGGGGAGTCGGTGAGCAGGGTGACCGCCTGGTCGAACGGCGAGATGCTCTTGGGGCGCGGCGGTGACTGCAGCAGGGCGAGCAACTTGCCGGAATCCGTGGTCAGTTGCCCAAGTCCCTTCCAGTCGAGGTCCTTCGGCCCGACCTGCCAGTCGGGCCGCAGCCCCTTCCGGTACGCCTTGCCGCCGTTGACGACGTAGTAGTCCATGGACTGCGAGAGGTACGCGGTCCCGACCGTCGTCCGCGTCTTCCAGTACTTCCCCGAGGAAACCGACTGACTGGCGGCCACGGTGGAGATGTCGTCGAGGAAGACGGTCGCGGTGTTCGCCCGCGCCTCGCTGCGCGTACCCGCGTCCTGACCCGCCGAGGTCCCGCCGTTGTTGGCATACGTCACCACACCGGTCGCCACCGCGGCGGTGGCGAGCAGCCCGATCAGCGCCCGACGCCGCCCGAACTGCCGTCCGAACAGCCGCCGTTCGGGCATCGCGACGACAACACCGGCCGTGCCCGGGGCAGTTACGTTCGCATCGGGGGCGGTTACGTTCGCACCCGGGGCGGTTACGTCGGCCCCTTCCGTCGCTACGGCGGCCTCGACCTCCGCCAGTACCCGGGCCAACGCCCGTTCCGGCAGCGGGTGGACGTGACCCGCGGCGGCCAGTTCATCGGCGCCGGGGAAGTCCAGCAGTGCGCCTCGCTCGTTCATACCGTTCTCCTCCGTGTCGTCGTACGCGGTCATGCCAGGTCTCCTGTGGCGGTGAGGTTCCGTCCCGCCGGGCGGGGCAGGGTGAGCCGGTCGCGCAGTCGGCCCCGGGCCCGGTGCAGCCGTGAACGGGCGGTGCCCGCCGGGATCCCCACGACGACGGCGGCCTCGGCCGGGGTGAGCTGCTCCCAACTGATGAGGAGCAGCAACTCCCGCTCTTCAGGCGGCAGTTCGGCGAGCGCCCGCCGCAGCGCGGGAGCCATCGCGGCGGCGTCGAGCCGCTGGTCCACCACCTGCCAGGGGTCGGTGACATCCGGCCCCGGCGCGGGCTCTTCCCGCCCCGCCCGCCGCAGTTGCTGGGCGAGCACGTTCCGTGCCACCCCGAACAGCCACCCCCGAGCCGAACCCCGCGAGGGATCGAACGTGCGCCGCGCGGCGAACGCCTGCAACCAGGTCTCGGAGAGCAGATCCTCCGCGGCGGCGGGCATACGCCGGGCGAAGTAGCCGTACAGGGCGGCCGAGTGGTCCCGCACGAGGTGAGTGAAGGCCCCCGCGTCACCACGCGCCGACCTTGTCAACTGGGCTTCGCTGTCGCCGGGTTGGGCACGGCCGCCGCCGTAGGGCTCGCTCATGCCGTGAGGTTCATCCGGTTTCACCGAGTCTCCGTTTCCGACCGCCGGACGACGGTCTCACCCTGTACTTGGCGTCGGGGGCGAAGAGCGTTCGCGCACCCATCCCCACCAATACTTAACCCCCATCATGAGAGTAGGCTTGCATAAAGAGAGTCCACCCCCTACCTTAATGAGAGCCAGCTCTCAGCAAGCAAAGACAAGCGCCAGCACGCACAAGGACAAGGACCTCACCATGACCACCCCTGCCTCCGCCCCCACCTCCCCCCGCACCGTCGCCCTCCCCGGCGGACTCACCGTCACCATCCAGGAGTTCGGCGAGAACACGGAGGGCGAAGGCGTGCTGATCCTCCACGGCGGCGCGGGCCCGCGCACGGTCGCCGGCATCTCCGCCGCCCTCTCCGAGCACGTGTACGTCGTGACACCGACCCACCCCGGTTTCGACGGCACGCCCCGCCCGGAGCGCTTCGACACGGTCGCCGACCTGGCCATCGCCTACCTGGACCTGCTCGACACGCTGGACCTCAAGAACGTCATGGTGATCGGCAACTCGGTCGGCGGCTGGATCGCGGCGGAGATGGCCCTCCGCGACAACAAGGGCCGCATCGGCGCCCTGACCCTCCTCAACGCGGTGGGCATCCACGCCCACATGGTCGAGAACCGCGTCGTGGACCCCCGCACCATGGCCCCGTCCGACGTCAGCCAACTCTCCTTCGCCAACGCCAAGTTCCGCCCCGACTTCGCCTCCTTCACCGACGAACAGCGAGCGGCGGCAGGCGCCAACCAGAAGACCCTCGCGGTCTACGGCGGCGACCACTTCACCTACGACCCGAAACTCCGCGCCCGCCTCCACCGGGTAACGGTCCCCGTCCTGGTCGTCTGGGGCGAGGAAGACGGCATAGCCCCCTTGAAGTACGGCCGCGGCTACGCCGACGCCTTCCCCAACGGCCACTTCGCCCCGATCACGGACGCGGCGCACTTCCCCCAGATCGAGCAGTTGGGCGCGACGCTCGGCGCGATCGGCAACTTCGTGAGCACGGTGGTCAAGCCGGGGGAAACGGACTGAGGTTGCTCCAACCCCCACACACAGGCAGGGCCCGGGTCAGCGACCTGGGCCCTGCCCGTCGTACGTGCTGATGGGCGCCGATCCCTGTGAAGCCCTCCGGGACACCGGAGTCCGGAGAAGAACCCCGCGCGCCACCCGCCCCAACCAGCCTCACCCGAAGGACAGGACCAGGAGGCGGAACACGGCCGGGGGTTGGGAATGGTCAGCGCGATCGCCCACCGGCTCGTGGTCCACGACAGCGACGACGGTCACACGGTCACCGCGGAACTCTTCACGGACGTACGACGGGGAGGGCACCCATGCTGAAGACCACGGCCAGGAGCGGGTTCTGGTGCGAGTGCTGGACGGAAGGAGTGGGCGGGCAGTTGCCGCCGACCCTGTTCGGTTCCTACGACGCGTACTCGGAGCGGGAGGCCGACAGTTGGGTCTCGACCATCCTCCGCACCATCTCACCCGCCCTCGACACCGATGCATCTCAAGAAGCGTGGGAGCGGCTCTACGACCACCGCATCGACACGAGACGATGCCTCCTGCGTAGGGAGCCCTGGACCGTGTCCGTCACCCACGTCAATACACGCATCACCTGGACAGTCCGACCAGCGCTCTTCCTGCCGGTGGCACGCCGTCACGGCACCGAACTCCGATCGTGCTCGCACGACTTCAAACCGCATACAGCCGACAGCCGATCCAACGGCTGTCCGGGAACCTCACAGGCGAGCCGATCTTCACTGAGCTTCTTCAGCGTTGCCGCTCAAGGGTGAGGATGGCCTTGGCGATTGACGTCATGCGGTTCGGGCTGCACCGGGATCTGCGGAAGATGCGCCAGGACTTCAGGCGTGCGACGCCGCGTTCGACCGGTGCCCGCGCAGCGGCCAGGGCCCGGTTGAGGGTCTTTTCGGTTGAAGTGAGTTCCTGCAGGGGCCTGCGTTTGATGCCGGTGGTCACCCATGGGCCGGCGCCCTGGTAGGCGAGGTCGGCCAGGATGGGAACGCTCTGGCGCTCGCAGATCCGGATGATCCGGTGGGTGCGGGCCGCGGTCAGGTCGTGCGTGCGGCCCGGCAGGACGGGTGAGAGCCACAGCAGCCGGCCGCCGGGGTCGGTGACGACCTGCACGTTCACTCCGTGGCGCCGGTGCTTGTGGGAGTAGTCGGCGCGTCCGTCGCCAACCCGGTCGCACTCGGCGAGCGTGCCGTCCAGCAGGACGAAGTCCGCATCACTCTCGCGCAGCACCTTCAGCAGACCCGGTGCTCGTTCGGCGAGCAGGTCGACGACCGTGGTGATGTAGGCGTGAGCGGTGGACTCGCTGATACCGAACCCGGCTGCGATCTTCGCCAGGGTGGTGTGTTCGCGCAGGTACACCAGTGCCACCATCGCGCGTTGGGACGGGCGCAGCTTGCATCGGCGGTCGCCCTCACGGGTGACGATCAGCATGGTGACCCACTCCACGAGCGCATGTGGCAGGTCAAGTGCGGCAGGATGGATGACCAACGAGGCCCCCGAGCAACGTGATTGAGACGTCAGACATCTCGATCAACAGCCTGGGGGCCTCGGGCGTTGCGCTTCACGGACCGTCACCCGATCAGTGGCCAGCTCGAAGAGGCTCACTGAAGGCGCCAGCATGACGCCGCTCAACCCAGCGTGGCACCGAACTCTCCGGCCCGCGCCTCCCCCTCGGTCAAACGAGGCCATGCTCACTGGCGCCAAAGCAGTTCCAGACCTAAGCCGCCCCACTGACGTTCAGATTACTCAGTATCGCGCGTATCGGCATCGTGTGCGGCAGACACTCTACTTCTCGTGACTACATGGCCAACCCACCAAATCTTTACCCTTCACTTTAAAACGCGACAACGGGGCGGAACATACCTCACAATGCGTACGCTCCCAAAGCTCCTTTACGGAGTTAGCGAAGTGCAAAACCTCTGCTCGCGACATCGACTCAGCCCATTGGGAATAATGAGCCCCATATGTATTCCTGAGGATATAGACATCATCCACCGACTTTGCAGCGTATTTAATTGCCTGATCCAACTCATACTTATTGATCTTCGAGTACAGGGGAGGCCACAGATTTTCCAAGGTGTACCGGTCGCCGGGAATACGGGAAACAGCTACTCCAAGCGCTACAGTGAGCCTATCCGATAGCTCTTCGAGAGATCTGCCCGTATAGGCACATAGAGGCTCCGGTTGCGCAGTCTGAATAAGACTAGAAAGCTGGTCGATGGTAGAAATATTGGCGTCTGAAATCATGGGACCCAACGCCGCCGACCACTGCGTCACCTCAACAACCTTGAGCGGAAAGCTATTACGCCGCGCCTTCTCCTGAATAAGGCGCGCCCAAAGACGATCGTGGACAGTAACTATCAACTGCCATTTACTGAAGCGCTCGCCGAACAGGTAATCTAGAATCGAATTTCTGTGTACGGAATCAACGCTCTGCCAGACATCATCCATAACCAGAAACTTCGTTTGTCCGCGGACCGCGCAGACGTCAGCTACACCCAGCATGACTAGTAGCGCCAGAAGATCCAGTGAGCTTTCACTCAAGATTTGAACAGGATTTACGTGATCGCCCGTCGCGAGAACACAGTCGATCTCGAGCCCTACCCCATCCTTCGAGGGTGCCATTTGGATAGAATCGATGTGTTCAAGTTTGGCAATCTCAGCAAAATCTTCTGAGACTCGCGAAGCAATCTCATTCAAAACACTAGACAGCTCCGACGAGATAATCGGCAGAGAATCCCCGCGCGCACCAGCAAGTCTCTTTTGCGACTCGATGTGCCGCGCGTACCTTGATACCACGTCGATGCTCTGCTCAAGTTCATCCAACGCTTGGCGAACACTCCTCGAAAGAGGGATCGCTCCTGCCGCCTTCTTCAATCTCGGGGAAGCTGGGTGCTGACGAAACCTTTTAGAGCGCCAGCGCACGAACTCTTCCTTCCCTCTAGTGGGAATAGATGAGGCCGGAATTTGAGTCAGTCGGGAAAGACGGAGCTGCCCCTGAAGCATCGCAATGAGCGATTTTTGCATGTCGAACTGAGTCCGCTCGATCTCCAGGGCGACATACCCAGTATGCTTTACGGTATCGCGAAAATAGTCAAAGAAGAATCTCATTCTCTCGCTAGGATCAATCTTCCAGAATACCTCGATATCCGGTCGGCTCAGGACAGTCGGACACATCGAGAAACCTGGAGCAAAATCTTCCCCTTTCAGCTTGACATTTCCTTGACCAACCTGGCCCGAGCCGCGGCCATATACTTTACCGTCTTCCATTTCAATTTCTACATATGGAGTACCACGATTGATTAGATTTTGAGCTTCCCGTCGGGTTTTAGCTCCAGCGTTGCCCCGCCGACTGATTTTCCCCCTCAGGCAAAACTCAAAAGCATCGCAGAGAGAGGACTTTCCTGTCCCGTTGTCTCCAAGAATTAGCATCGAGGAAATCTTCCCATTGCGATTCACAAGGCTCAGTTCTACCTCCGTCGAGATTCCGCGGAAGTTTCGAACCTTAAGCGACTTAATTCTTTTGATGAGAACCTCCACAGATTAAACAATGCCGTTATTTCAGAACTCAACGCTCCGAATATCTAGTAGTCGCACCGCATCTGCGACTTGCAGCATGAGGTCCGTGGGTAACCCGGAGTCCTCTACTAAACGCGCTAGAACTCGCCGAAGAGAGGGTCTTGATTTCCTTGACCGACTGCTCCGCTTGATGGCCGTGGAGCAATATTAACGAGTTCGATGACCCGTGGATCGTAAAGCCAATAAAAGTGGCCTTCGAGCTCTTGCCTACCGGAAATCCTGAGACCTAGGTTATTTCTATGAGCGTCAACAGCCATATCGTAGTCCTCAACCTTGAGGCGAACCCGCATTTTGCGAGCCTCTGTGCCACTCAGAACGTCCAGGCGGACTACGCCTGGGTTCCCTGGCTTTGGCCGTTCGAGCAGAGTCACAGTACCTAGAACCGTAACGAACAGAGGATTGACAGTTGCGGCCAGCATGTTGCCGGCCTTCTCCAAGGCGGCATAGTCAGAGGGGGAAAACTCAAGCCTATGAGTCTCTGCGGGACGTCCGGAGAAAAGATCTTCGGCTGAGTTTAGCTCGACTTCAACCTCGGCTCCATCAGAATCTCTAATCAAATTCCTGACAGCTTGCGTCAGCTCATAGCAGAATCCGCGCCTAACATTCTCTACAAATGTGTATGTCGATCCGGTTTCTTTAAAATCGTCAACTGATTCCCGCGCAGCTGCAAGTACTTCTACGAGCCCCAATGTAATCTCTCGCCCAGTGTGTCGACCAATCAATGGAATCGTGTCGCCCGGTTTGATCTTCCGCTCAGAAAATACTTCTTCGGGAGGCGCATAAGCAGTAATTACGTAGCTGCCGACTTCTGTCTGACCCATGAGTACGGAATCTAGAAAAGTTTTAGCAAGGAAGCTATTCGAGTTACCGTAGTAAGCCGACTTGGATTTTCGCGTCTTCGCCGCTACCAACATGGACTTACGTGCTCCTGCGTGGAGGTCTTCACCGGCGCTCCATGGGATAGTACCCCTTCGTGAAGGGGCTTCTTTATGGAATTTCAGCTCATCTCCCAAAGAGTGCAGTGTCGCCGCCCTCCGCAGGATTGATCGAATCCGCTCATCCCCTAGCATCCACGCCTGCGCGACAGCCTGGCTAAGCAAGTCGGCGTAATCTTCAGTTTCCTGGTTTTGCGGCAAAAGGAGCCCACCGTCCGACCTGGAGTCAGAGTTCGCGGTTGGTCGCCAACGGCTATACAGATTGACCTGTCCGCCGAATTTTTGCCACCCTGTCGATTCAAGAGCGATCGCTAACTGTGAGTCCGTGAGATGTTCGGCCACCTCTCTAAAGTCTGGCACCTTCACGGTGCGCCCCCCTTACCTATTCGCTCCATAATTGCACATAAGGAAACATCGTCAAAGATTTGACTCGTTGAAACTCTGACCGCCGTATACTTCTCTCCCGATGACTCAACTCCTGTCACACTTCGCCAATAGGCGCAATGTCGCAATTGAAATATTTCATGGCTGGCTTCCACCCAGTTAGCAATGTCTTCGGGAACGATCATCGCAACCAATATTCGGTGCACAGTTACTGGGGAACGGGCGAGGAGCTTGAGTCGCTCGTTGGAGAGATTAACGGAGACGAACCCGTTTGAGGGGTTAGGAGCTGAAGTCCATGTGCTCTTCAGCTGGATTTTGAGGTCAATCTGACAATCGGCAGTATGGAATTCAGAGGTATGGCTCAGCTTCCAGTCGATTCCATCGTCCGGATCAGGCTTCGCCATAGTGCAGCCGGCTGCCGCAGCAACAGCACGGAGGTAGCCATCCTGCAGCATCTCCATGCGCTGCTTTTTTGGTAAATCCCCCCTCAGCGGCACATCGGGCATAGCGGCTTCCACGTTGATCATCCATCCCCCCCAGACATGTTGCCTAGATCACATGCTAGGACCAAGTGGACACGGAGGGTAGGGGGAGAAGCAGCAGAGGTGATGTACCGCTTCTAGCGGCGGCGTGAACTGACCCAATCCCGTCGCAGATCCCAGAACAACTGGGTGATGCAACCGGCAGGCGGGCCCTTTGGTATCGGGTCGCTGGCTGATGGCCCCGCCCGCGCTGAGTGTTTAGCCGCGTGACAACGCCGGCGTACACCATCGGACCATCAACGCACGTGAGGACCACACCAGCCCCAAGACAGCGCCCCACCCAAGTCGCTTCGGGGTGAAGAGGTCATCGCCCAACGGCTCACCAATACGCTTCTGCCGACGCGGCTTGCTCTGACGGACGTCACCGGGCAGCGTGGCTGAGGACCGATGGTGGTGCTCTGACACACGCGCGCCTGATCGTTCGACGACCGTCCATCGTGGTTGACGTTCGCCAGCTGAGGCACAGGCGTCCAGGATCCAGGGCCCGGCAGTTCGGGGATGACGAGGGCAGGATGCGTGCCATTCCCGTGCCAGAACCTGCGGGGACTCACGGGGAACAACGGCGAGTCGACCACATACCGTCATGGGCCGCAGCCCAGTTCCGCCGCAGGTCAGTACGGTAGTAGCGCCCAGAAGACCCGAGCTTCCCAAGCTGAGGGCGTAGCGCCGCAGACCGCTTCCTGGGACCCCGGCCGGCGGCGGCCCGACTAGGTACTAGGCCATCCCAAAGTCACATCGATGGCGCGAGCTTCCCACCCCGGTCTGTCCACGGCCACACGGACGTTCCAGGCACCTCGGTCACCGATCAGACGCACAAAGCGGGTGAGTCCTTCGACGTCGCCAACGGCCAGGCGGCCATCTGACAGCAGGAGTTGGCCGTCGAACACGGTCGCAAAGGTCGGATCGAGGCCCAAGGCGCCGGTCGAGTCCCTGAAGATGCGGACTCGGATGAGATTCGATTGAGGACGGACCCGGACTGCCACATGGGTGTCGCAACTGGCGGCGTCGGTGTCTCCCAGATCGAGGGAGACAGGTACCCAGTCGGTGGCACCCAGGTGCAACACCGGATGATTCACATACACCTCAACGCCTGCAATCTGCATCCAGCGCCCCCACTCACCAAGTCGACAGCCGCCCCCTGGCCGTCTTCGCATCCAGGGATCCTCAGTAGGTAAGGATGATGGCACGAGGGACAGACATTACTTCGAGGTCGGAGTCTCGGCCCTTCCCCGTCTCAGTCTCCGTCTCATTCAGCACCGTTCACTGCCGTTCAGGCGAGACCCCAAACCGTCTCGGTGCCAGCAGTTAGCCGCCCATGAACGCCGCCGTACCCAGCCCAAGACCCCACCCCCACAGTTGGAAAGAGTGCACCCGCCCCCGGCGCATGCGGCAGTCATCCGCACCGCGGCCGACGCCAGCAAGCCAGGTGATTCCGGAGTGCGGTCGATCAGTTGGACACAGGCGAGGAGGGCCTTCAGTAGACGATCACTCTCCAGCGCTCGACCCACCGCAGCCAATCACCACCCGCACCGCGCACCTGGACGCGATCCGCGTCCACCTGCCAGACCGTGCCGTAGAGCGTGGCGTCGGGGAGGTCCACCCTGACGGTGTCGTAGACGTCCAGGTCATCCTCAACCTGCCGAGTCCACGCATGCGCACAGTAATCGCAGTGGTAGCCAACCGCATCGCATCCCCCAACAGCCATCGGCTTGCCCGGACGAACCGCTTCAACGCGGCACCGAGGGCACGGATCGGCAGTGTGCGCGCCTACTGAGCGGGACATCCTTCGATCCTGCTGTACGCCGACGAAGTACAGCAACCGGCAGCGCCCAACGCCGACCCACAGACCACTGCCTACGTCCCCTCTCGTCCACAACGATCGATCTCTGCAGAGCCACGGATCAGAAGTTCGCCGCCTCGAATCGGCTACCGCCCCCCACCGAATTGTTGTCCTGCGGCCGCAGTAGGGTCTTTCTGCGCTGGGGATAGGGGGGTTACAGATGACGCTGTACCAACTGGGTGAACGGCTAGGAGAGTGGACTGTCTGGATTGCCGTGGCTTTGGCGGCGGTCTGGATAGGAACAGGCCGTTGGCGGGATTACCCACGACCTGACGGCAGGGACACAGAACAGCTCACCATCGTGGTGCGACATCGGACTCGGCTGGTCAAACGTTCCGTTTTCGGTGTCGCAGCCCTCTGGGTCCTGACGATGGTTGTCATCGATGTCTGGGCCGCACACAGCAGTTACTACTAGCGGCTCTTCGAGCCTTCGCGGCTCAGGTTTCCTTGCGTCATGCGTCAGCCCGGGGTTGCCGCCAGTGCTGGCAGGTCGCTGTGGCCGTGAGTGTCCAACTGCATGACAACGCAGGCGAATAGCGGCGGCCAAGCCCGGACGCCTACGGACCGTTGCAGCAGGCGAGAGGTACACCAGCCCAAGGCTTGCGAAGCCGGCCGGCAAGCCTAACGCTCGCTTCGCGAGTCGGACGTGTTGTTCTATGGTCAGGCCGGCGCAGGCATGAAGCCGCCGCGAGCAGTACCCGAGGACAGCAGGGCCGGCCAGTCGAGTGTCTCGGGCAGGTGGTCCAGAGACAGAACGACTGCTCCGCCGGCCTGCTCCGCATCCGCACACCAGTCACCCATGCCGGCAGATGCCGTGCCCGTGCCATCGTCGGCCCCGCCGACCACCAGCGCAGCGAGAGCGGGGACGACGAGACCGTGGTCCCCAGGTCCGTCCACCACGCACAGGGTGAGTCGGGGAACGATGCTCCAGCCCTCGCACAAGGGGGGCACCGCCGCGTCCGACGCGGTCAGGAGCGGCAAGGCATCGTGGACAGGCGCGTCGGCCAGCAGGAGCACGGGCGTGGCACCACGGACGAACAGCGTGTTCTCAGGATCCAGCAGCACGGCACCACTGTCGCAGACCGGGGCATCGGGGCCGCAGCAGGGTTTCGACGCGGCCAACAAGCACGTGTCCGGCCACAGTCGCCGAAGCAGCTCCTGACATCCATCGTTGACATCAACAACCGCAGACGGCGGAGTACTTACTGGACCCCTAGTTGAACGGCCCCTGCCTGAGCCGGTGTTCACCGCGACGCCCGGAAGTCACCGAGCGCCCCCGAGCCCAACGTTGAAGTCACGGTTCCGCCAATGCCCTACGAACGGGAGGTCAACGGCACACGCCGGTACAGGGCCGAGGCGGTGGCCGGTTTACCGAGGGATGCACGGCCTACATAGTGAGTCCTGCGTCCGTCCTGGGGAGGCGCGTGCGGAGGGGGAAAGCCGTGGTGCGCTACGTCCATTATCAGTTCGCGGCGATCGTCGAAGTGGGGGTCGCCATGGCCGTCACCGCGCCTGTGGTCTTCGGCGTGCGCGGGTTACCGCAGGCCGAAAGCGGCACGGTGTTTGCGCTTTTGGGCGTTTTAGGGCTCAGCGCGCTCTTCGGTCTGCTGGCAATTTCGACCCGGTCGCCGTGGGTGGGCGGTGAGAGGCGCGATTTCGAGAGCGCAGTCCCTCTGAACGACCCCGAGGCGATACTCCCCGCCCCGCGTGAGTCCATGCGCCGCAGCTTCCCCGGGCCCTTCGTTGTCATCGTGGCGCTGCCGACCCTGGTCTTCGGCCTGCTCTGGGGTCCCTGGGCCATTGGTTGGGGGCTTCTCTTCGCACCGGAACGGATCGTCAAGGGCGTGTATCTACTCTTCTGGGAGCGGCGCCACGGCGTACTCCTGTGGCGCGGCAAGGTTGAGGAACAGCCTCTGGGCAAGGGCCAGTTCCTCTATTCCTCGCCGCGGATCGCGACACCTGGGTGAGTTCGCTCTGCCCCGGAGATCTGCCCAGCACCGGAGTTGCTCCGTCGGCATCCAACGTTGATATCAACGCCCGTGGACCGCTGCGACTTTGGGCGACTGCGGTTGACACTCGTGGGTGTGGCCGGGCTCGTGCGCGTGACCGGGAGCGACCTCAAGTCACCGCCGCCGATGCCCAGTTGGGGCCGTGCAGACAGTCGGTCACGGCGAGCCTGTATTCAGAACCGCTGACGAAACGCGGTGCTCCTCGCAGACAGCCCACCAGCTCTCGCCGCCCTTGTCCTTGACCCGCACGCTCCAGCGCGCTTTATGCGTGCACGGAGAACCCCATGCACAGCGCTGCATACGAGACTTGGTGCCGGCAGCATGCAGCTCCGGGCTCCAGTCGACTGGTCCCTCGACGAGTTCCACGACGTAAGTGAAGCGTGTTCTTTCCGGCCACCGCAGTCGAATACGGGTCGAAACCGACGGCCGGCACGACTTCATCAACCCGTCTGCACAGCACAGGCCAGTTGAGCTCTCCCAATCCCAATCCCCATCCCAAAACCCACGCTTCCCAAGCCCAATGTGCGGACGGTACTGACGCAGACGATGCCCTCCACTACCGTCCCGGGCCATGGCGAATGGCGAATGGCAGCAGCGGCGTGCCGGAGAAGGTGGCGTGGATCCTGGTTCGGGACGACCGGGTGTTGGTGACGCGTAGCCACGGCAGAGATCGCTTCTACCTCCCGGGTGGTCATCGTGAGCCGGGCGAGTCCGACAACGAGACCCTGGTACGGGAGATCGACGAGGAACTGCAGGCGACCATCGACCCCGGTTCCATGGTGCACTTCGGCACGTTCGAGATCGGTGAGGGCCATCCGGATCACGACCCCTTCCGAATGATCTGTTACACCGCCGATCACCACGGTGAGCTGACCCCGTCCAGAGAGATCGCCGAGAAGGCGTGGTTCCGCTACGTCGATCGGGACCGAGTCTCGGCCGTCGACGAGATGGCCTTCGACGCGCTCCACAGGGCCGGGCGGCTCCCCTGATCCCCTGCCCGCAGCCTCTACGGCACCAACAGGCCGTCGCTGAAGATGAGTTGAGCGTGACTTCCCGGAGAAGGGGACTGCAGTCGGCCGTATGGCGGGTGCATGATGACCCCATGACTTCCTGGCTGAGCACCCGGAACACATGGTTGCTCGTACTACTCATGTGGGCGACCGCGCTGACAGTCGCCCTGATCGCAATCGCGTTCAGCCGGGCCTTCCTTGAACACCCCCCGCTGAGGCCCTTCGCCTCCAACCTCCCTATGACAGTGGGCGGCACCTTCTTCGTCGCCGTCGCCAGTGCCAAGGGGTTGCGTCGTAGGCGGCAGCAGGAACGGACCGCGAACGAATCGAGGGAAGGGTGACACTGCGGTTCATGGACTGGTCCGTAGTCGCGATGGGGTGCGCGCTTGTCCTCGCGACCCTCGGCGGCCGGTGGTGGGAGCGGACCCACGTTCGCAAGGAAGCCGGTCCCGATCAGGGCGCGCGTGTCGTTTTGGCCTGGATCCCCCTCCTGATGGGCCTGGGGATGATCGGCAGCAACCTGCCGCGGCTGCTGGGGGCGACCCACTCCGTCGTGATGGTTGTGGACACGCTCAACCTCGTCTTGGCGATCACGACGCTGTTCCTGGCCTTCCGCGCAGGCCGTCACTTCTTTCGGGCGCGGCGTCTTCGCACCCTCGAATGACGGCAACGCACCAGGTGAATCCCCCTTACGCACTACCGCACCAGGCTCCGCAGGCACCCCGGATTTCACGTACCTCAACGCACTCGAAACCCGGTCCAGGACGCGCCTTCACCCCGCAGCGTAAGCAACCGCTGTCCGAGACCAAGGGGAAACGCCACACCCCTATTGCATAATGATTCTTTCGCAGTGCTCGCAAGGGTCGTTATAACCCTTGCGAACCCAAGTCTGACGGTGACAGTGGGGACACGTTACTTTTACATTTTCGGGCATTTCTTCTTCCTCTTACCTCTGCCACCACTTTTTTCGCGGGGTCATCACGGGAGGTTTCGGTGGGGCCGTCAAGGGAGGTTCGGGTGGCGTGCTGACGGTGGCCTCGGGTGCGCACGCTCCCAAGGGGCCCGCGCGCAATACGTTCGGCTCGCGCCCGCCGAGCCGGATGGCCAGGTCTCGGGCTCTTGTCAGTTGGACCCTTGCGCGGAGATCCTCGTTGGTTCGAGGGAAGCGGCGGTAGGCGTTGAAGTCCGCCATGAAGGCGAGGTAGCTCAGCGTCTCCTCTCCGGCGAACGGCAGAGACTCGGTGATGTCATGGTCCCACGGGTCCCGGCACACCGAACGAACCCAGGCATCGACCGCGGCTTCATCCTCGGGCGAACATGGGACATGCCCCTGCCACGAGGTTCCGTGATCGGTCGGGCAGAGGAAGCCGGTCGTCTCACAACGCGAACACGTCTCCATCTTCCCGAACTCGCTCAAACATTTAGGGCAGACAATCACTGTTTCCCTGCACCAGTAGCAGAGCTGCGACATGGAACCCCCCAAGAAGACACCTTCACGGCCGGTGTGAGACATGGACGACGGAAAATCGAATCCGCGTACGATGAAATCGTGAATCGCAGGTCCGCACTCCACCGGCTCTCCTTTAAAGGTAGCCCCCATCATCAGGATGAGCACCGGTGATGCACGCATGAATTGGGCTCCCAGTTCGCGATCTACACCCATGCCGAAATCGGATCACTTACATTTTCTCAGCGGTCCTCATTCCCCTATTCCGTGGTCCGAGGGCGACGTGTCGCAGGGTTCGCCAACGCCGCTTCAGCTCCGCGGCGCCGATCGGACGCCGGGCGAGGCATGCATCAGGTGGTCCCCGGCGCTGTTCACGTGGAGCTGGAGCAGACGGTGCGGAAAGAAGAAGCCGCTGTCGGTTCGGAGAAGCAGGACGTGCCTCTCCGCTCGGTGCAGGAAGCGCCGGTAGCGGTAGGGGGTGTAGCCCTGGTACGCCAGGACCACGCGGATCGTCCAGTGACGCAGAACGGCGAGACCGCCGTACCGGAAACCACGGATCACGCCGAGGAGCGCGCCCAAGAGCGCGGCAACGAACCAGGCGTGGCGCAGGCCGTCGTCCGGTACGGCCAGGGCGATCAGGAGGAAGAGGGCGGCTCCGGTCACGACGAAGCCCGCCGTCCCGTGCGTGAGCGAGAACCGGGCCGTACGACGGATGCCCTCGTTGGGGCGTGGGCGTCGGTTCTGCAGCGACGGCTCGAACTGGTTGCCGAGGATGTAGGTGACGGCCAGCAGATACGTCGCCGCCGGGGCGATCCAGCCAGGCCGGGGGCAGAGCAGATGGACCACGTAACCGAGCAGCACGGCCAAGGCCAGCCAGGCGAGGACGGAGTGCCCTGCACGCACCAGGTAGAACTTCACCCCGGAGTAGAGCATCCGTTCCCGCCTCCGCAAACTCCACCGCATCTGCTCCACGGGGGAGAAGACATCGGTGAAGGCCCCTTCCATCTGAGCGGCGGTGACCCAGAGATAGCCCAGCCCCACCACCGTGGGACCCGGTGCCGTCAGGTCCACATGCGCCAGTCCCACCAGCCAGAACAGGTTGAACGCGATCACCGGCGTGTTGCCCAGAACGGGAATCACGAGGCTCCCCCGCGGCGCGCCGTTGCGCTCGTTCTCGCCCGGATCGTCAGCCCTCTCCAGACTGTGCTTCTCGGACCGGTACGCCTGGGCCGAGATCGTGATCGCCATGGCCAGGGCGAAGGCCGCCGCGCCCCCCACACTCGCGTGGATCACTCCCGCCGGCACGGCCACCGCCAGCCACAGCACGGGCAGCCCCAGGGCGACGATCGACATGGTCACGTTCGGGACGATCAGTGGCAGGGCCCGCTCGGTGGGGGACAGCCAGCTCAGGTCCAGCCGGTCCAGGTACAGCACGTGTTCGCCGCGCCCGGTGAGCGTCCGGGCCAGCCAGGTGAGCCAGCCGAGTGTCCGCTCGGGAGCCTCGTCCCGCTTCAGACACTCCCTGAGATAGGCGTCGAAAATCCGGTTCCGGCGCTCGGTGAGACTGCCCGGTTTCCGTAGGTCGTCGGCCGTCCGGTGGCCGTACGCGACACGGATGAAGTTGAGCATCAGCGGCGACTGCAACAGCGGCCACAGGTCCTCGCCCTCGCTCTCCTTCAGCGCCGCGTCCACGTCCTTGAGGGCCTCCTTGTCGGTCTCCAGGAAGTCCTGGACGTCCTGTCGCGTCGGAGGCTGGAGTTCGACGTAGCGGAGCGCGTTCATCCGGCGGGCGAGTCGGCGCAGGTCGGCCTCGTCCGTTCGGCAGCCGACGGCGATACCCGGGCAGATGCCCCGCAGGCGCCGTAACTCCGCGACGCATTTGGCCCGGTCCTGCTCGGGTACCTCGTCGAGGCCGTCCAGCACCGGCAGCAACAGACGCTCGTCCAGCCAGCTCCGCACCAGCTTGGCGGAGACCGACTCGTACTGGTGCCGTGCCGCGGCGGCCAGCCACTCCTCGATCGGCTCTCCCCGGTAGCTGTCGAGCCGCAGGTAGACCGGGATGGGCAGGGGTTCCCCGCGGCCGGTGTCGTCCAGGGCCTCGACGGCGAGCTGGTGCGCGAGCCGGGCGAGCTGAGCGCTCTTTCCCATGCCGGGCCTGCCCAGTACGACCAGTTCGTCCAGGTCGTCGAAGAGTGCGCGGACGGACGTCTCCCGGGTCGGTACCCGGGTGGGTTCCGGGCTGCCACGTTTCCTGCCGCGCTGCCTGCGGCCGGTGCCGGCGTCGTCATCGTCGACGAGCATCACGAAGCGGGGCCGGAGGTAGTGAAAGGTCTCGGACCGCCCGATCTCCTTGGCCATCTTGTCTCTGACCTGCTTGATCATTGTGCGGCGCAGCCGTAAAGCCTTCGGGTCCCGACGCCTCCGTACCGGATAGGTGGCCGCCATGATCGCCCAGGCGACGGCCGTCCGCACCAGACGGCGCAGGACGTGCCGGCGCAGGTCCCAGTCCGGCTCGGCCCGGACGGTGCCGGCATCGGAGTCGGCGCTCTCGTCCCCGACCCCGGGGAGTTTCAGGGGCGGTTCCTCGCCCGCGTCAGCCGCTTGCTCCGCGGCCGCCCTGTGCCAGTACGGCTCCCACTGCCGGGGGTCACCGCCCAGCGCCCGCACGAGGGAGAGGAACTTGGCCAGGTCCGGCCGTGACTTGCCGGAGAACACCTGTGAGACGTAGGGCTTGCTCAAGTGGACCCGCTGGGCCAGCGCGGTCAGGGTGGGGCGTTCCGCCGGTTCCAGCGCTTCGTAGAGCTCGTCGAAGACCCGGCGCATGAGCCGCGCCCAGGGCCGCATCCCGGGCTCGACCGCCGCCGGATCCGGGCGCTTCGGCCCCGGTGTCTGTGTCCCCCCACGTCCTGCCATCAACGCTCCCTCGTTCATTCCCGTTCATGGGCGTTCACCGTTCACGAATGTCCGAAGCACCTGGTCAGAGACGTGACGCCGTGCGTAGAACGGAGTCGGACAAGCCGTCGTTCCATGAAAGGACACGCACCATGAACGGTCTACCCAACATCGACCTGGTCGTGGGCCTGGTACTGGCCCGCACCTTCCTGGCCCCCTTCTCGCGGGCCGTCGTACTCACCGCCGCGCTGGCACTCGTGCTCCGCGGAAGCACCGCCGCCGAACGTCCCGCGCTGCTGAACGCCTCCGGGCGGCTGCTGAGTTCACTGCTGCCGCCCACCCCGGCCAGGCCATGTCTACGGCTACGGCGTCGCTCGCACCACTGACTGCCAGGGTTTGGCCATTTCCGGTACGGAGCCGTCTCCCGCCCGCGTGCTCGGCGTGCACCGCTGACGCAGAATGACGTGTTCCGCGGCGCACAGGGGACCGACGGGAGGGAGAGGGCGGGGGCGTGGGTGAGTGGAAGCGGGGAAGTGCGGTTGAGGGGAGTGCGGTTGGGGGGAAGTGCGGTCGAGGGAAGTGCGGTTGGCCGACGGCGGCCGGAGGTCGCTGTCGGAACCATCGGAACAAGACGCCGAAAGGCACGGCACGTTGGCGCCGTCATCACACCGCGGGCAGCTTCACGGACGGCTCCCGCTCTCCCGGACCGACGTGGCGCCGAGACCTCTTCCGAGGCGGGATCGGGCGCGAATGCCGTGTCGAAGAGCCCTTGGTGAAAGGCCAGTTGGGCCCTGAGGAACCGCGCTTCCCGAGCCCATGACGCCGGTCTCGGATACCCGGTGGCCACCTGACACCCGGTTCTGTACCTTGCTCGCATGACCGACAACCGAAGGGGCAATGCCGCGTAGGCGCCCATCAGCCCTGCGGGGCGAACTCCCCGTCCGTTCGCCAAGTCGGCGACGGTTCCCGTTCATTGACGGGCTGTCAGGAGCTTGCGCGGCCCAACTGCGTCGGCTGGAGCGGACCAGGTTCTGGCCCGAGGCCACGGAAGAAGCGTTCTGGCACTGGAAGGCCCTGGCCCATGGTCCTCTCAGCCAACTTGTCGAACCGCTCGTAGGTTTCGATTGCCGCATCCTCGCTTGCGGCTGTTACGGCGTCGACTCCCGTGAGCACCTTGAAGCCGTGCTTCGCGCGCTGCCCAGGAAGAGCGCGCGTGAGTTGCGCGTCCTGGTGCGGGCCCTCGACGAGAAGATTCTGGCGAGGGCCAAGGTCATCCCGGCCGACAGCCTGGACGTGCCGTGGTGGCGAGGTCAGCTCTAGACCATGGGCGATCGTCCCATCAGCCCTTGCGTGAGCGATGCTTGAGCATGCCCACCGAACCCGGCGCCGCTCCGCCGGCCAACACGCACGTCAGTACCGTCACCGACGGAATCGCCACCGTCTTCACCTGGGACGAAGGCGCGCGCATCGAAGTCCGCAACCTGGGCCGGGAGATCGTCATCGAGGCCAACTCCGCGGGGCTGAAGACCCTCGCCCGCCACCTCCTCACGCTCGCCCAGGAAGGCACACCGGACGGCGCGCATCTCCAATTGGAGGAGGGCAACGGGCTCGAAGCGGGTTCGGCGAGCCTGGTTCTGGAAAGGTGCGACGACACATCGCCACCGCCGGAAACTCCTTGAGTGCGCGCGGTCGCCGCCATAGGCCCCAACCACGTGAACGTCTTCCCCGCCCCGCGACGAGCCCCCAGATCACAGACCTGGGGGCTCGTTGCGGAGATGGTGGTCAAAGGGCAGTGACCCGGGGCTTGATCAGGGCAGCTTCACCACCGTGAAGTCATCGCAATACCCCGCCGCGGAACCGGAGTTCTTGTAGCAGTACACCGACGCCGAGGTGTTGGAGACGCCCGTCGTGAAGAAGATCGGCTCCTGCGCATACGACGTCGTCGAACCCCGCAGATACGTCTCCGTGCCGCCGAAGCTCTTCACGCCGACCGCGACCTCCTCACCCGCGGTGCCCACCTTCGCCCAGGCCGCCAGCAGGTAACTGCCGCCTGACGAAAGGCCGCTCACCGTCTGGATGGCGCCGCTCGCGCTGACGCCCGTCTGCAACGCGTACGTTCCCGTACGGGAGTTGGACGCGACGACACTCGACGCCGTACCCGTGCTCTGGGTCCACGGAGTCAACGCGCCTGTTTCGAAGCCGGAGTTGGTGACCGCGTTCGTGGACGACGACAGCGGTTCCACGGCGAGGTCGTCGCAGTAACCCGCCCCCGTGCCGCCCGCGTTCTTCCAGCAGTAGACCGTCGCCGATGTCGACGACGCACCCGTGGTGAACAGGATCGCCGTCTGGGAGTACGACGTCGAAGCCACGTTCGTGTAAGTCTCCGTGCCGCCGAAGTTCTTGACGCCGATGGCCAGCGTCTCGCCCGCCGTTGCGACCTTGCCCCAGCCTGTGAGCAGGTACGTCGTCGACGGGGTCAGGCCGGTGAGGGCCTGGTTCGCGCCGCTGCCGCTGGCCGCTGTCGTCAACGCGTCAGCGCCCGTACGGGAGTTGGACGCCGTCACCGAGGACGCCGTACCGCTCGCCTGGGTCCACGGGGTCAACGCGCCTGTTTCGAAGCCCGCGTTGGTGAGCAGGTTGCCGCCGGTGCCGTTGTACGCGCCGATGTTGGGGGCCGCCGTGGCCGATACCGCGTTGCCGTACGCGTCGTAGCCGCCGTTGGACGCGATGACCGCGCCCGCTCGGATCACCGGGGACGACGGGTGGACCTGGTAGGCGTTCTTGCCGGTGTACGACGAGGACGTGTTCGTGTTGCCCGCGTTGCGGAACTCCGGGTCCGACGTGACCTTCGCCGCGTCCGCGGGCTCGCGGGACGGGTGGTTGCCGTAGAAGAGGTTGTTGGAGAACGTCGAACTGCCGGTGGTGGTGAAGTAGTTGCCGGAGCCGTAGTTGAAGATCGCGTTGTTCTGGAAGGAGAGGGCTCCGCTGATCGACGTGCCCGCGCGGGAGTACAGGATCGGTGTGCTCAGGCCGTCCCGTACCGAGAACGTGTTGTTGTAGAAGAGCGGGATCGCGGACGAACTGCCGCTCTGGTTCGGGACTCCGCCTACGAAGTGGAGGACTCCGCCGCCGTGGGTTTGGGTGCCCGACGTGGGGCAGCCCGAGTTGCTGCCGTCGTTCTCGCTGATGTTGTAGCGGACCACCGTGCCGTCGCTGGGGACCGTCGACGTGGGCTCGTTGGCGATGGTGAAGGGGGGCATCACCAGGAGGAAACCGCCGAGGTTCTGGTGGCTGTAGTTGTACTGGAACGTGGTGTTGTGGTTGCCCCAGTCCACGTCGAAGCCGGTGCCGTCGGCGCCGTTGATGTGGCAGTAGACCTCGTTGTTCTGGACGACGGTGTTGCTGCTGCCGGACATCCAGATGCCGGCCGAGGCGCCGTTGCAGTACTGACCGGACGGCGGGCAGGTCGACTTGGCGCCGCCGTAGCCCGCCTTGTTGCCGTCGATGAGGGCGCCGTCGTTCTTGACGACCAGGATGTCGTCCGCGCCGTCGTACGTCATCGTGTTGTTGCGGATGACCGTGCCGGTCGTCAGGCCTGTGCCCTGGCCGTCCGCGTCGGGCGTGACCGCCACCGCGATGCGGTCCACGTGGTCGAACGTGTTGTTCTCCACGACCACGTCGTCCCACGTCGAGACCGGGGTGGTGTGGTCGGTCTGGACTCCTACGCCCGCGTTCGTCGAGTACCAACCGCCGCCGTAGCCCGCGATGTTGTGGATGTACATGTCGTGCACGCGGATGTGGTGCAGGATCCCGCCGGAGCTGTTCTCGGCCAGGACGCCCGAACGGTACGCGGGGGACGAGGAGTTGTCGATCAGCTCCAGGCCGCCTATGTCCCAGTACTGCTGGTTGAGGAGGTGGATGACCGCGCCCGTCGCGCCCGCCGCGTCGATGATCGGCTTCGCGCCCGAACCGTACGACGCCATCGAGATGTTGCTGCCGGAGGAGCCTGAACCGCCGGGGGCGAGTTGGCCGGTGCAGGTGGTGCCGGCCTTGAAGAGGATGCTGTCGCCCGCGGTGAACGTCGTGCTGTTGACGCCGGTGACCGAGTTCCAGGGGCTGGCGCTGGTGCCGGTGCCATTGGTGGAGGCCGAGCAGTCGACGTAGTAACTGGTGCCTGCCGCCGCCGCGTTGGTGGCGGTGACGGGGACCAACAGGGCGCCCGCCATCGCGGCGAGCAGGGCGAGGATCCCCGGCCTTCGGCGGGTTGTGGCAGAAAGTAGTTTGCCGGGAGAACCGAATCTGCGACGCTTCATTGCGCGCTCCTTGGATGGGTGGATGTGTCCCTTGCCGCTGCGTGCGGCGAGATTCCCCTCTTCACCAGGCGCGTTGACCGGTTGCCGCCGGTGCGCCTGGAGCGTGTGGTGCTGTCCCGACGCCGGATTCGACGGCGTCGGGACAGCGCTGTGTCAAGTCCCCCTGAAGTACGGCCCTTTACCGGCCGCTGGCTACCAACTCGCCAGTGAGCCGTCCGCGTTGCGCCACACCGGGTTGCGCCAGCGGTGGCCGCGTTCGGCGGCGGCGCGGACCTTGTCCTCGTCGACCGTGATGCCGAGACCGGGGGCCGTGAGGCGGTGGATGTAGCCGTCCTGGACCTCGAACGGGGAGGCGTCCGCGAGATAGCCGAGCAGGCCGCTGCTGTCGCCGTAGCCGATGCCCAGCGACTGTTCCTGGATGAGGAAGTTCGGTACGGCGAAGTCGAGTTGGAGGCTCGCGGCGAGCGCGATCGGACCGAGCGGGCAGTGCGGGGCGACGAGTACGTCGTAGGCCTCGGCCATCGCGGCGATACGGCGGGTCTCCGAGATGCCGCCCGCGTGGCTGATGTCGGGTTGGGCCACCGCGATACCGGCGCCGAGGACCTCCCTGAAGTCCCAGCGGGAGAAGAGGCGTTCACCCGTGGCGATGGGGATGGAGGTCGCGCGGATTACGTCGCCCAGGTCGCGGGTGAATTCCGGGAGGACCGGTTCCTCGACGAACATCGGCAACAGCGGTTCCAGGTACGGGAGTACGCGCCTCGACATCGCTCCGCTGAAGCGGCCGTGGAAATCCAGGGCCAGGTCCCGGTCCGGGCCGATCGCTTCCCGTACGGCGCTCACCCGGGCCACGATCGCGTCGATCGCCGCGGGGGTGGCGAGGGGCTCAAGTTGCGCGCAGGGGTTCATCTTTACGGCCGTCAGGCCCTTGGCGACCTGCCCGGCCGCCGACTCGGCGAGTTCCTCGGGGGTCTCGCCGTAGAGCCAGCCGTAGATGCGGACGCGGTCGCGGACGTGGCCGCCGAGGAGTTGGTGCACGGGGACGCCGTGGGTCTTGCCGGCGATGTCCCACAGGGCCTGGTCGATACCGGCGAGGGCGCTGCTGAGGACCGGGCCGCCGCGGTAGAAACCGCCCTTGGCCAGCATCTGCCAGTGCTCCTCGATGCGGGCGGGGTCCTGGCCGACGAGATAGTCGAACATCTCCTCGACCGCCCGGGCCGTGGTGTGGGCCTTGCCCTCCACGATGGGCTCGCCCCAGCCGGATATGCCCTCGTCGGTGTCGACGCGCAGGAACAGCCAGCGCGGCTCGACGAGGAACAGCTCGTATCCGGTGATTTTCATGCTGCGGACCTCCGGGTCCTACGGGTATGGGTACGGGCACGGAGAGCCGGCCGTGTGGGGTCTTGCGGGTACTACGGGTACGGGGAGGGGTCCTGTTCCTGGCCCACTCCTCACCTGCTCCCGGCCTACTCCTGCGAGCTGATGCTGCGCCCGCCGTCCACGACCAGGTTCTGGCCGGTGATGAACGACGCGTCGTCGGAGCCGAGGAAGGCGACGGCGGCGGCGATGTCCTCGGGTTCACCGAGCCGCCCCACCGGGGTCCGGGCCGCCGTCTGGGCCCGGTACTCGTCCGGCGCGTCGGTCCACAGACCGGTCTCCACCGCACCGGGCACCACCGCGTTGAACCTGATCCGGCCCGCGTACTCCACCGCCAACTGCCGTACCAGCGCGCTGACTCCGCCCTTCGCCGCCGCGTACGCCGGGAAGCCGCTGAAGCCGAGCACCGCGTGCACGGACCCCGTGACGACGACCGCGCCGGCGCCGGACGCGGTCAGCAGCGGGACGGCCGCCCGGACGCCGTAGAAGACGGAGTCGAGGGCGAGGCGGAGGTGGTCGTGCCAGAAGGTGTCGTCGATCTCGTGGATCGCGCCGGGGAGGTTGCGGCCGGCGTTGAGGTGGAGGAGGTCGAGGCGGCCGGTCCACTCCTCGGCCGTGCGTACCGCCTCCGGCCAGGCCTCGGGGTTCGTGACGTCCAGGCCCAGGTGGCGGGCCCGGCCACCCTTGGCGCGGACCTCGTCGGCCACCTTCTCGGCACCGGCCGCGTCCACGTCCGTGACCAGCACGAACGCGCCCTCGTCGGCGAGACGGCGAGCGGTGGCGGCACCGATGCCGGACGCGGCGGCGGTGAGGAGGGCGGTACGGCCCGTGAAGCGGGAGGCGTGACGGTCGGGAAGGCGGTCGCGGCCGTCGAGGCTGTCGGGGGTGGTGCGGCTCATGGCGTTCCTCTCGGCGTGACCGGCCCGTCCGGTCATCCGTCCTCGCACTACGGGGTGCTTCGGGGTCCTTCGTGGTGCTTCAGGATGCTTGGGGATACTGCGGGGCTCTTCGGGGGTGCTGCGGAGTACTACGGGAGTGCCCTTCCGGGTCGGCCTACGGCTCGGGCCGAGCGGTCGGGTCGGGTCGTGCGGGTGCTGCCGGTCGTGCGGGTACTGCCGGTCGGGCAAGAGCTACGGGTCGTGCAGGTACTACGGGTTCTACGGGTCGGCCCGGGCTCGCGTATCCGGGTCGTACGAGTACTGCGGGTACTGCGGGTATTACGGGTTGCACGGATTCCAGGGGGCCGATCGCGCCCGCGCCTCAAGTCGTACGGGTACTACGGGTCTTACGGGTACTACGGGCCACCCCGCACTCGCGCCTCCGCCCTCGCCCCCGCCAGCCACAAGTCCCCAGAGTCGTACGGGTCGTACGGGCCGCACTCCCCCGGCTCACCTCACCCCGCGCCCCCCGCCGGCCCCGCCGTAGACCCCCGCAAAACCAACCGCGGCTCGGTCGGCACCACCACATCCCCCGGGGACTCGCCCCGGATCTCCGCCACCAGCGCGTCCACCGCGGCCGTGCCCAGTTCGTGCAGCGGCATCGCGACCGTCGTCAGCGGCGGGGTCAGGTAACCGGCGACCGGGAGGTCGTCGTTGCCGACCAGGGAGATGTCCTCGGGGATGCGCAGACCGCGCTCGTGGATGGCGCGCATCGCCCCGATGGCCTGGGCCAGCGAGCTGGTGTACAGCGCGGTGACCTGCGGTCGGCCCTCGACCGGAGTCAGGAGTTCGCGGGCGGCACCCGCACCGCCCTCCTCGGTGAAGTCGCCGGAGGCGACCGGTGCCGCGACGAGTCCCAGTACGGCGGCGTGCCGCAGGAACGCGTCCCGGCGGTCCTCGCTGGGGGTGATCCCCGAGGGGCCGGCGATGTGGCCGATCACCCGGTGACCGAGTCCGTGGAGATGGTCCAGGGCGGTGACGCTCGAACGCGCCACGTCCATCGTGACGTTGCGGCCCGAGTCCTTGACGGCGCGGTTGAGGAAGACGTGCGGAACCGGGTTGCGGCTCAGGGTCTCCAGTAGGGGGTGGTTGGGGCGGGCGGAGGCGATCAGGAGGCCGTCCACCCGGCCCTCCTTGACCAGGTCGTTGAAGGTGTCGTCGGCTTCCTGGCCGTCGAAGTCCTCGGCGAGCAGGGAGAGATAGCCCAGTTCACGGGCGCGTTGGTAGGCGCCGCGCGAAATGGTCACGTACGTAGGGTTGTTGAGAGCCGGCACCAGCAGGGCCAGGGCGTGGGTGCTGGCCCCGGCCAGGGCGCGGGCCCCGGAGTGCGGGCGGTAGCCCAGGGCTTCGGCGACCTCGTGGACGCGCTGTCTGGTCTCGGGACGGACGGACAGGTCCTGCCGTCCGTTGAGCACCTTGGACACGGTCGCCTTGGAGACTCCCGCCTCCCGTGCGACGTCCACCAGCCTTGCCCGTACGGGCTGTTCAGCCACGCGAACCCTCCTCGTCAACGACGCTGTCGACCACTGTGTCAGTCACGGGAATCGTCCCCGAGGCCAAGTGACCCAGGCTGTGCGAATCGTCCCAGGCTGCCGTATTCGCCGGGGGTGTGGCGTTCGGCATGCCGTGTTGCGCTTGACCTCTTGACACCTTCTGGCGCCGCAACTTAGCGTTCGCCGAAGTCATTGGTCAACCGGTTTCCTTCGATGGATTTCAGTGATATATCCATTCAGGCCCGGCAAATCATCACGGTCCTCACACAGCCGACGGGACTCGGCGAAGGTGATGGACCGTCAACTTCCGTAGAAAAGCCTGCGATCGCGCAGGTCTCGTAGACAACCCCTGCAAGCACGACGAAATCGGCATGCGCCGATGATGGGTGAGGTGTGCAATGAAGCGCTCCGGGAGACTGCTCGCGGTCGCCACCACGGTCGCCGCCCTGGCGACGTCGCTCGCCGCCTGTGGCGGTGGGTCCGACTCGACCTCGGCGGACGGGACGGTCACGCTCCACGTGGAGGCGTGGAAGGGCGGCGGCGCGGAGCCGGCCAACATCGCCGAGATCAACAAGGCGTTCCAGGCGGCGCATCCGAAGATCAAGATCGACTTCAAGTACACCACTGCGGACCCGACTTACACCCAGAAGCTGCAGCCCGAGCTGCTGGGCGGCAAGGCCGGCGACGTCATCATGGTCGACGCCGACAAGATGAAGAAGTGGGGCGCCTCCGGCTACCTCGCGGACCTCTCCGGCGAGTCGTGGGCGAGCTCCATATCCTCGGCGGCGAAGCCGTTCACGCAGAGCGACGGCAAGACGCTGGCCATGCCGATGGAGCTGATCGGCATCGGTCTGTACGCCAACATGGACCTGCTGAAGAAGGCCGGGATCACCGAGGTCCCCGCCGACTGGCCGACGTTCCTCGCCGACCTCGCGAAGATCAAGAAGGCCGGCATCACCCCCATCTCGCTGCCGGACAAGGCGGGTTGGACGGGCAGCTCCATCTTCCAGGCGAGCGGTTCGACGACCGTCTACCAGAAGAACAAGCAGTGGGACACGGACTTCCTCGCCGGGAAGACCTCCTTCGCCTCGGACTGGAAGGAGCCGCTCGACCAGCTCAAGTCCCTTGGCGACAAGGGCTATGTGAACTGGAAGAACGAACTCGGCGTCGACGAGTGGTCCCAGGGTCCGCAGGACTTCAGCGCGGGCAAGAGCGCCTTCTGGTACCAGGGTGCCTGGCAGGTCTCCAACATCAAGAAGGCCGGTTTCCCGGTCTCGTTCGCACCCTGGCCGGGTGGTGCCGCGGGCACCAAGCCGAACGCCATGCTCTTCTCCGGTACGGCGTGGGGTGTCAACTCCCAGTCGCAGCACGCCGATGCGGCGAAGGAGTACGTCACGTTCTGGTCGCAGAGCGCGAATCTGGCGAAGTACCTGGACGCCGAGCACGCCGAGTCCCCGTTCACTGGTGGCACCACGCCCGACTCGACGGAGACGACCATCTTCAACACCGCCTTCAAGGAGGGCCGTTACCGGGTCCTGCCGTCCAACACCTGGTACGGCTCCCAGGCGGAGACCGACACCGGTTCCAAGATCCAGTCGTTCCTGCTGGGCCAGTCGGACGCGGCGAAGACGCTGAAGGACATCCAGACGGCGGCGTCCGCCAAGTAACCGTGTCCGTCGGGGAGTTGGGCTGTGCGGCCCATCGAACACCGGCCGGGCTACCAGACCCGCCAGGCGATCGAGTCGACAGGCCGGGTGACCGAGCCGACCAGCCGGATGCCCGATCCGGCCGCACGGGACCGCCGCAGCCCACCCACCCCAACGCACCCCCACCCCGCCCACTCCCCCAAGGGACCTGTCGGCCAAGGAGGTTGATCCCCCGTGTTCCACCGACGGCGTGCCACCATGGCCGCCTTCCTGCTCCCCGCGATCGCCGTGTACGCGCTGTTCATCCTGTATCCGCTGTTCAAGGGCGTGTACTTGAGCTTCACCGACAGCGTCGGCGGCCCGATCTCGCACTTCGTGGGCATGGACCAGTACACGGCGATGGAGGACGACTCCCAGGTCTCCGCGGCGCTGTGGCACACGGTCCTCTACGCCGTCGTGGTCGTCGTCGTGCAGAACGGTCTCGGGCTGCTCTTCGCGTCGATGCTGTTCCGCCGCCCGAAGGTCCGAAAGGCCCTGAACGTCGTCCTGTTGACGCCGACGCTGATCTCGCCGCTGATGGCAGCGTTCATCTGGTCGTACCTCTTCGCACCGAACGGCGGCCTCAACGCGCTGCTCGACGGGGTCGGCCTCGGCGCACTCAAGCACGTCTGGCTCGGCGACCCGTCCACCGCGCTGTACTCGGTCGCGACGGTCAACATCTGGATGTTCACCGGCTACTCGTGCGCGATCTTCCTCGCGAGCTATATGAGCATGCCGACCGAACTCCTGGAGGCCGCCGCCCTGGACGGCGCGAGCGGCTGGCGGCGCTTCCGCAGCATCGAATGGCCTTTGCTGGCACCGGCGTTGACCGTCAACGTGACGCTCAGCCTGATCGGTTCGCTCAAGGTCTTCGAGTTCCCGCTCGTCCTGACCAACGGCGGCCCGGCCGGCGCCACCGACACCCTGACCCTGCTCGTGTACCGGAACATCTTCGGCGGCGGGAAGTTCGCCTACGGCGTCGCCCTCGCGGTGTTGCTCCTCGTGACCGTGGTCGTCCTGTCCAGCGCGACCAACTCCCTGCTCAGACTGCGCGAACGGCGCGTGTGACGCCGTAACAAGCCTCTTCTGTACGGCACTTGCAGCGCGCACGCGCACCCCGTCGGCACCGTTGGAATCGGACGGATCACCCCATGACCTCACCCCTCTCAACCGCGGTCCCCGCAAGGGAAGTCGGCCGCCCCGCCGGGAAGCGTGACGCGCCCCAGCCGCGCACCGCCACGCCGTGGACCCCGCGCAGGCTCGCCGCCGGACTCGGTACCACGGTGCTCTGTCTCGGCACGGTCCTCTTCGTGCTGCCGTTCGTGTTCACGATCGTCACCTCGCTGCGCACGGCGGCGGACGTGGCGCGCTCCCCGCTGGGCGTGCCGCACTCCTTCACGCTGAAGAACTTCACGCACGCCTTCAGCCAGATCCACTACGGCACCAGCACCCTCAACACCCTTCTGATCACCGGGCTTTCGTGCCTGCTCATCACGGTGCTGGGCGCGCTCGCGGGCTACCCGCTGGCCCGGATCACCGCGGGCTGGTCGACGGCGGTGTACCGGCTCTTCATCCTCGGCACGTCGATCCCGGTGTTCGTCGTCGTGGCACCGCTGTACCTGCTGATGCGCGACCTGAACCTGCTCGACACGTACGCGGGCGTCGTCTTCATCTACACCGCGCTCAACCTGCCGTTGGCCGTGTTCTTCTACACGAGCTTCATCCGCCAGATCCCGACCGACCTGGAGGAGGCGGCGGCACTCGACGGCTGCGGCGCGCTGCGCACGTTCTTCGTCATCATCCTGCCGCTGCTACGGCCGGTCACCAGCACCCTGTTGACGTTCATCTCGCTGCAGATCTGGAACGACCTGCTGGTCCCGCTCGTATTCCTCCAGGACCCGGGCAAGCGCACGGTCATGGTGAACGCGTACTCCTTCATCGACCCGCACACCGTGCAGCCGACCACCCTCTTCCCGGCCGCTCTGCTGGGCGTACTGCCGCTGTTCGTCATCTTCATCTTCTTCCAGCGCCAGATGGTCGCCGGAATGTCGGCGGGAGCGGTGAAGTGACGGATCGTCAGGACGTGCGGGCTTTTCAACGGCCGCTTCTCACACCCCAGTTGACCAGCACCCGGGTCATGGCCATCCTCCGGTCGGCCGACGCCTCCGGGCTGCCCGCCGCGGCCCGTGCGCTCGCGGCCGGCGGGGTCACGTGTCTGGAGGTCACCCTCACCACGGCCGGTGCGCTGGAGGCGATCGCCCGCATCAAGGACGAACTCGGCGACACCGTCTCGGTCGGCGCGGGTACGGTCCTCACCGCGTCCGACACCCGGGACGCGTTGGCGGCGGGCGCGGAGTTCCTGGTCTCCCCCAATGTCGAGCCGGACGTGATCCGGGCGGCGGCTGATCTCAACGTCCCCTTCTACCCCGGGGCGTGGACGGCGACCGAGGTGATCACCGCCTGGCGGGCGGGCGCGGCGGCCGTGAAACTCTTCCCGGCGTGCACGGGCGGCCCCACCCATCTGGCCCAACTCCGCGCCCCGCTACCGGAGATACCGCTCATGGCGGTCGGCGGCGTGGATCTCGAAGCGGCGGGTCGGTACATGGCCGCGGGGGCACTCGCCGTGGGTGTCGGCTCCCCGCTGCTGCGCGGCGCCGACCGGGACCCCGCCCCCGAGGCGCTGAGCGCCCTCACCGCACGGGCACGCGCACTACTGAAGACGGTCAGGCCCGATACCGGGGCCAAGGAGTGACACCTGTGAACAGCCGCAAGCCGGTCGCGAGCGACGAGCCCTACCTCGTCACCGTGGGCGAGACCCTCGGCGTCCTGTCCGCCGCCGGTCCGGGCCCGCTCACCCTGGGCACCACCCTGCGCCTCGGCATCGCCGGCGCGGAGTCGAACGTGGCGGTGGGTGTCAGCCGTCTGGGCGGCCGGGCGACATGGATCGGCCGCGTCAGCGACGACGAGTTGGGCGAACTGGTCCTACGAGAGCTGCGGGCCGAGGGCGTCACGGCGCTGGCGGTACGCGACCCGGCGCCAACTTCCCTGCTCCTCAAGGAGAGACGGACCAGTTCGCAGCACCGGATGCGCTACTACCGGACGGCGACGGCGGGTGTGCGCCTGTCCCCCGAGGACATTCCGGAGGAGGTGGTGGCGGGGGCGTCGGTCCTCCATGTCACCGGCATCACACCGGCATTGGGGGAGAGCCCGGCGCGGGCGGTTCGCAGGGCGGTCGACATCGCACGTGATGCAGGGGTGTTGGTCTCCCTGGACATCAACTTCCGTTCCCTGCTCTGGAACGAGGACGAGGCGAGAGCGGCGGTCCTGCCCCTCCTCCGGGACAGCGACCTGGTGTTCGCGGGCCCGCACGAGGCACGGCTGGCGGTACCGGACCGCCACGAGCCCGAGGAACTGGCCAAGGGAATCTGCGAGTTGGGCCCGTCCGGCGCGGTCATCAAGCTGGGCGCGGAGGGAGCCTTCGCGCTCGTCGACGGCCGCCCGTACCGCCAACCCGCGCTGCCTGCCCGGGTCCACGACTCGGTGGGTGCCGGAGATGCCTTTGTGGCCGGCTACTTGGCCGAGCTGCTGGCGGGCGCCGCGCCCGCACTCCGGCTGGACACGGCCGCTCGGCTCGGCGCGTTCGCGGTCGGCACGGAGGGCGACTGGGAGGGCCTGCCGCGCCGGGCCGAACTCGCTCTGCTGGACCACCACGACGACGTACTCCGATGACGCACCCCGATGACGTACTCCGCTGAGGAACTGAGCGCTCAATGACAAGTACTGGTACTGCTGGGCAAGTTGTCGTCCTGACGGGTTCGTACACCCCGGACACGGGTGGTGAGGGTGTCGGGGTGACAGCGCTGCGTTTCACGCCGGGGGATCGCGCTCTGAGTGTGGTGGACGCGGTGGCGGCGAGCGGCGCGTCGTTCCTGGCGGCACACCCGACCCTGCCGGTCGTCTACACGACGCACGAGTCGACTCCCGGCGCGGTAGCGGCATTCGGCCTACGGGAGGATGCGGCGCCGACGCCACTCGGCGCACCCCTGACCAGCGGCGGCGCGAACCCGTGCCACCTGACCGTCCACCCGGGCGGCGACTACCTCCTCACCGCCAACTACGGCACGGACACGCTGCCCGGCACGGTGGCGGTCCACCGCCTGGACGCCGACGGCAGGCTCGTGGACCTGACGGACGTGGTCGAACACAAGGGTTCGGGCCCGGTCGCGGGCCGCCAGGAGGGCACCCACGCCCACCAGGTCCTCGTCGACCCGGCCGGCCGCTACGTCCTGGCCACGGATCTGGGCGCGGACACGGTGTTCACGTACGAACTGGACACCGACACCGGCAAGTTGAAGCTTGTCGCCACGTCCCAACTCCGCCCGGGCTCCGGCCCCCGCCACCTCGCCTTCACCCCGAGCGGCGACCTGGTCCTCAGCGCCGACGAACTCTCCTCCACGGTGACGTGCCACCGCTACGACGCCGGGACGGGCACCCTGCACGAGGTGTCGCGGGTGCCGGCGACGGCTGTAGCGGACATCCCCAACCAGCCCGGCGGCATCGTGACTTCGGACTGCGGGCGCTACGTCTGGGTCACCAACCGGGGTGCGGACACAGTGGCGGCGTTCCGGATCACGGGTGCGGGGCTTGCGCCGCTCGGCGAGGTTCCGAGCGGGGGGAGCTGGCCTCGGGGGCTGACCGCGGCGCCGGGGTGTCTGCTGGTGACCAACCAACACAGCGGGACTGTCGCGGTGTTGGGGGTTTCGGGGGACGGGTCGTTGCTGGAGGCGGGGGTGGTGGTGGAGGTGGCTTCGGTGGTGTGTGGGTTGGTGGTCTGAGCGTTGCTGGTCCGGGCGGTCTGCCTGCGGTGCCTGGACCGCTATGCCGTCCGGTACGGCGAGAAGTACCAGCAGGCGCTCGACTCCGGTGCGTCCGGGGAGCCGTTGCGCGCGATCCGGGCGTTCTTCGACGTCACCCTTCACCGCATCGCCGACCCCGCCGTACCGGACGGCTGTCTGGTCGCGCAGACCGCGATGGCGATACCCGTTCTGAGCCCCGCCATCGCCGCGCGCGCTGTCGAAGCCGTGGGGCTGCAACGCGCGCGGCTCCAAACCGCCCTGCGGAGCGCGAAGTTGACCGAGAGCGACGCCGAGGACCATGCCACGCACATCACGGCGGTCAATCAGTCATTGGCCGTGATGAGCAGGGCCGGGGCGAGCGGGAGGGAACTCGGCGCGATCGTCGACATCAGCGTGAGCGCGCTCGCGCAGGCCTTGCGCGGCCGGGGTTAGGGCATGCGCTCGGGGCACGCACCGGGCCCGTGTCAGCGGAACGCGTCCACATGGCGCGCCGCCCAGTCCGCGAACGAGCGCGGCGCGCGGCCGAGCACCCGCTCCACGTCCGGGCTGATGCGCAGCTCGGCCGGGGTCGGGGCACCGAGGATGGTCAGGGTGTCCTCGGCGAGTTCCGCCGGCATCGCCTGGGACATGGCGGCCTTGGCCTCGTCGCGGGTGAGGTCGTGGAAGCTCACCGGTGAGCCGAGCGCGGCGGCGATGGCGTCCGTCTGGCCGCGCGGGGTGATCACCTCGGGGCCGGTCAACTCGTAGACCTCACCGGTGTGTTGGCCGTCCAGCAGGCAGGCCGCCGCGACCTCTGCGATGTCCGCCGGGTCGATGACCGGCACCCCGATATCGCCGAACGGCGCGGCCACGACGCCTCGTTCGCGGATGGACTCGGCCCACCACAGCGCGTTGGAGGCGAAGCCGCCGGGGCGCAGGATCGCCCACTCCAGGCCGGACTCCCGCAGGACGTCCTCCAGCGCGCGCATCGCGACCCGGGTCGGGCCGGAGGGCCTGGTCGACACGCCCTGGGTGGAGAGCAGGACGACCCGGTGGACCCCGGCGGACTCGGCCGCGCGGATGAGATCGGCCGTTCCGGCTCCCGGCGCGTGCAGGTCGCCGGAGAGCAGCAGGAACAGCGCCTTCGCTCCGGCCAGCGCGGGCTCGAGGCCGGCCGGATCCGCGAGGTCGGCCGTCACATGGCGGACGCCGTCCGGCACCGCCGCCGCGTGCCGCGACACCGCCGTCACCTGCTGCCCCGCCTCGGCCAGCGCCCGCGTCAACGGCCGCCCGATGTTTCCGGTAGCTCCGGTCACCACGATCATGTTCAGCTCCTTGTCGCCTGTACTGCTACGGCCGTCACGCTAGGAGCTGGGCTAACTTTCCGTAAGGACATACCCAGAGGTAAGCTCATAACATGTCGGAAGGCGTGCAGGAGAGAAGGGTCGGGACAGGGCCGCGGTATGAGGTGTTTCACACCGACTGCCTCGCCCGCGACATCGTCGACCACGTCACCAGCAGATGGGGCATCTGGGTCCTGATCTCCCTGCGCCGCGACAGCCTCCGCTTCTACGAACTCCGCGAGAGCATCCAGGGCATCAGCGAGAAAATGCTCGCCCAGACCCTCCGCGCCCTGGTCCAGGACGGCCTCCTGTGGAGAGAGGTCGAACCGACGACACCACCCCAAGTCACCTACGGACTCACGGAGTTCGGCCGCGAGGTCGGCGAGCCGCTGTCGGAACTGTTCGACCGGATCACGCGCCGGCTCTCGGCGGACGGGACGCAGGACGACGAACCCCAGCTCCGCTCCCGCGCCTAGGCGCCTTCGAGCGGCAGGCGGTCGCGGCCCGGGGACCCAGGGCGTGTGTCGGAAGTGGTCCGAGAGGCTCAGGCTGGGTCGGCCTTGCGTCGTGTGATGCTGACGTCATGACTGATCAACACGAGGTTTCCATTGTCCGTCGGCCAGGACGGACTCTTTCCGCGGAGGACGGGCCGTCCGCGTTGCTGGCGGCCTACCATCTGCGGACGGAGGCCGAGAAGGGTGAGGTCGTCGCCGATGTGGCCGGGCTGCCGGACCGCTACCGGGCGGAGATCTCGGACCCGCAGATCGCGTTCGTCGACGATGTCGTGCTGGTGGCTCTGAGCGGGAGCGCCGCGGTGGGCTGTCTGGTGGTGACCGCCCCCGCCGACGGGCGGTCGGAGATCAAGAGGCTCTGGACGGACCCGGCATTCCGGGGTCGGGGCATTGCGTCGGATCTGCTCGGTGCCGCGCTCGCGCATGCTGCGGAAAGCGGCGTCGGCACTGTGCGGCTGTCGGTGTGGAACTGGCGGACCGGGGCCATCGCTCTGTACGAACGGTTCGGCTTCGCCGTCACCGAGTCGTGGGACGAGCGGGATCAACTGGTGTGCATGGAACGTGCCGTGTGAGTGATCACAGCCACTCGTTCGCGGCTGCTACGAGGACGATCACTTCGTAGCGGACCGCCGCTTGCCGTACCTCGTGGCCACCCTGCAGTGCCTTTTGAGGCGATCAATGCCGCATGCGACCGCATGCCGAGCCTTGTAGTCCTGTGGGTCGAACTTCGGCGGCCGGCCGCCGCGCGAGCCGCGCATCGTGCGGATGCGGGCCTGGTCGGCCTTGTCCGGAACGGTGCAGCCACACCCGTCTCGCCCAACCCCGCACCGCCCCCTCTCTCACCGCCCCACCCCCGGCAACACCTCCGCACAAGCCACCGCATACGGCCATATCTCCGCCCCGATCTCCTCCGGCGTCCCCGGACAGTCACGGCGTAGCCAGTCGATGATCGTGCCCAGGACCGCGCCCGCGAGGAAGGCGGAGACCGGGTCGGTGGTGTCGGTGTCGGTGGGCAGGCCTCGGCTGGTGCGGGCCGCGAGGGTGATGCGGTGGAGGAGGTGGTTGATCATGCGGGCGCTGCCCTCGTCGCAGAGGAGGGCGCGGTAGAGGGGGGCGTTCGTCGCGACATGGGTGAAGAGGGCGGGCAGGGGGTTGGGCAACGGGGTTCCGTCGGGGGTCAGTTGGCCGTGCGGTATCGGGGCTGCGGCCACCAACTCGTCGTACGTCGCCGTGCACGCCGCCACCGCCAGGTCGTGGACGTCGACGTAGTGCTCGTAGAACGTCGAGCGGTTGACGCCGGCGCGTTTGGTGAGGTCGGCGACGGATATCTGGCGCAGGTCCCGCTCGGTGACCAGCTCGCGCAGGGCCGCTTCGAGGGCGGCGCGGGAGCGGAGCACGCGGGGGTCGGGGAGGCCGTGGCGTTCAAGGGGTTGCGCTGGCATGCCGCAACAGTATTCTCCCCAACACCTGATGGATATCCGACAGTTGTTGGATAGGAGCCTCTTATGGCCACGTACGTTCTCGTGCATGGCGGCAGTCACGGCGGCTGGTGCTATCAGCGCGTCGCGCGGATTCTGCGGGCGGGCGGTCATGACGTGTACGCCCCGACACTCACCGGGCTCGGCGAGCGCGCGCATCTGCTCACGCCCGGCGTCGACCTCGACACCCACATCACCGATGTCGTCCAACTCCTCGTGTACGAGGGGCTGTTCGACGCCATTCTCGTCGGGCACAGCTACGGCGGGATGGTCGTCACCGGTGTCGCCGACCGCGCCCTCGACCGCGTCGGCCATCTCGTCTACCTGGACGCGGCCACCCCGGCGAACGGGCAGTCCCTCGCCGAACTGGCACCGGAGTTGATGAACGCCTCCCGCGCCATGGGGCGGGTCGTGGACGGGGTGGAGCTCGTCAACTTTCCCGGCGAAGGACCCATGCCCGACTACGGGTTGACCGATCCGGACGACATCGCCTGGCTGGCGCCGAAGATCACGCCTCACCCCTGGAAGTGCTTCGAGCAGCCGCTGCGGCTCACGAACGAGGCGGGCGTGCGGGCGCTTCCGCAGTCCCAGATCGTATGCACGTCGACGCTGCCGTACCGCGACCCGGCCGACCTCGAACCGGCCCGCGCCGCTGGGCGGTTGTGGGACATCGACACCGGTCACGACCTGATGGTGAGCGAACCGGAGGCCGTGGCCGAGCTGTTGGGGCGGGTGGCCGCGAGTTGACAGCCAGTCACATTACCGAAACGTAACCTACCGACGGGTATCACGAGTAACTTACTCATAGGTAAGTTCCAGGCGAACCACTTCCCCAGCGGCGTCGGCGCCCCCGTGGACGCGGGTGCGCCGGCGTGCCGCCGCTTCCTGCCGGCCGCTTCACAGGAGGTTCGCCATGCCCACCCCACTCACCGGGCCCGCGCACAAACGCCTGCTCGCCGCGACCATCACCGCCGCCGCCTGCCTCTGCACCCAGGCGCTCACCGCCACCCCCGCAACCGCCTCCGCCGACGTCGTCTCCAGAGGCGTCACCATCCCCGACTTCTACAACCCGCCCACCACCCTCCCCACCACCGACGGCGCCCTCGTCCGCACCGAACCCCTCCCCCTCGCCCTGAGCCTCCCCGGGCTCGACGGCAGCACCCTGCCCGGCACCGCGACCCGGCTGATGTACAAGTCCACGGACTCCAACGGGCAGCCCGTCGCCGTCACCGGTGCCTACGTCGAACCGTCCGCCGACTGGACGGGCACCGGCCCACGCCCCCTCGTCGCGGTCGCCCCCGGCACCCTCGGACAGGGCGACCAGTGCTCCGCGTCGATGGGTCTGGAGCACCCGCTGTCCCTCAACAGCCAGTCGGTGTCGGTCGGTTACGAGGATCTGGCGATCTACCGCCTCCTCGCCGAGGGTGTCGCCGTCGTCGTCACCGACTACGTCGGACTCGGCGCCACCGACCGGCTGCACACCTACGTCAACCGGATCGACGAGGCGCACGCGGTACTGGACGCCGTGCGCGCCGCGCGTTCCGTGAGCGGAGCAACTGTCAGCTCAGACTCCCCAGTTGGGCTGTACGGCTACAGCCAGGGCGGCGGCGCGACCGCGGCCGCCGCCGAACTCCAGTCCTCCTACGCCCCGGACGTCACCCTCTCCGGGACGTACGCCGGTGCCCCGCCCGCCGATCTGACCTCGGTCACCAAGGCCATCGACGGCAGCGAACTCGCGGGCGCGCTGGGCTGGTCGCTCAACGGATTCCTGCAGTCCGACCCGGAGTTGAAGCCGCTCGCCGAGGCGCATCTCAACGACGCCGGGAAGGCCGCCCTGACCGACCTGTCGACCATGTGCGTCGGCGACGCGCTGTTCGGCTACGCCTATACACAGAGCAGCAGTTGGACCACCGACGGGCAGTCCATCGGCGACATCATCGCCTCGACTCCCGCGCTGCGGAAGTTCCTTGACGAGCAGCGCATCGGCACCCTCAAGCCCTCCGGGCCCGTCCGGCTCGCCACCGGCGTCAGCGACAACCTCGTCCCGCACGCGCAGGCCCGCCAACTCGCCCTCGACTGGTGCGCGAAGGGCGCCGACGTCACGTACAAGGCCGTCGTCCTGCCCGGTGTCGGCAGCGCCCTCCTCAACCACTTCGCGCCACTGCTCACCGACCAGGGCGACGCCATCGCCTGGCTCACCGACCGCCTAGCCGGCAGGCCCACCACCTCCAACTGCTGGACCATGCCGGTACAGCCCTGAGACCGACCGGACGGGGTCAAGCGGGCGGCCGGCGTCAGCGCGCGGGCAGCCGTTTCGCGATGTTCCCCACGACGGTCCCCGCCAACTCCGCAGCCGTGTCGCACAGTTGACCGCTCGGCTGCGGTGCGTACACGGTCAGCTGGAACAGCTCGGTGGTCTCCTCACCGACGGAGTCCGTGTACGTCCGGTGCGGGGTCCGTACGGTGCAGCTGTCGTCCTCGGCCTCGTCCGCGATGGAGTAGCTCTTGGTGCCGGCGACGTTCACGAGCGTGCCGTCGTCGGCGTCGAGCGAGTTGTCCCGGCTGAACTGGATCTCCACCTCGCGCTTGCCGTCGTCGCTGGACCAGTCGCAGTCCCAGTTCCCGAACCCGGCGTCCTGGTTGGCGAGTTGGACGCCGGGCACCTGCTTGAGGTCGGCGGCGCCGAGCAGCGTGCAGGCGTTCAGCCGGGCCAGGGAGTTCGCGGCCGGTGCCGATGCCCGCCTGGGTACCGGGCCGTCGGCCAGGACGCCGACCACGTGATCGGTTGCCGCGTCGGCGAGTTGGCACGGGTCGGGCGACGACGTGGCCAACTGCTGCCCGATGACCCGGATCTGGGTGCCGTCGGTGGGCAGGACGGCCCGTTCGCAGGTCTTGTCGTCCCGCTTGATGGTCACCACCGTGAGGTTGCCGACCAGGCGGGTGGACTGGATGTCGTCGAACGAGTCCCGGTCCGCGTCGAGGTTGACCTGCACGTCCGCGATGTCGTCACCGCTGGTGTTGTCCACGAGGATGTCGCAGCGGTCGATCTCCCCGTAGTCCGGATCGAGTTGGGTGTGCCCGAAGCGGCTGAGCGAGGCCGCGTCGACCAGCCCGCAGGGGTCAGCCGTCCGTTCGTCGCCCATGGTCCCGGCGCGTGCGGTGGCCGAGGGCTTCGCGTCGGCCAGGCCAACACTCTTGTCGCTCCCGCCCTTTGAGTCCCACGGGGCGAAGAGGACGAGCCCGCCCGCGACGGCACCGGCCGTCACCAGCGCCACCGCCGTGACCGCCATCGGACGGCGGCGCACCCGGCGCGGCAGCGAGAGGGTGAGGACGTCCCGGGTACAGCGGGCCAGCGGGCCCAGCCGGAGGGTCGAGGACTCCAGGTCCAGGGTGCGACGGTCGGCCAGCTGCTCCTGGATGTGCGCGGGCGGCGGCGCGGCCCGCGTCAGCAGCTTCCGGGCGTGCGCGGCGTCGGGCCGGTCCCCGGGCTCCACCTCCAGCAACGCGGCCAGCGGGGCGGCGAGTTGACCGGCTCGGCGGGTGGGCTCGATGTGCCCCTCCACAGCGCGGGCCAGATAGGTCATGAGGTGCTCGGCCTCGCCGTACGGCGACTGCCCCTCGACCGCCGCGAACAGCGAGGCACCCAGCGAGAACACGTCGGACTTCTCGCCCGCGGACTGCCCCTTCGCCAACTCGGGCGCCAGATAACGGGGTTTGCCGCGCACGGTGCCGGTCGTGGTCTGCGTGCCGTCGTTCCCCAGCGCCCGGGAGATCCCGAAGTCGGTGAGCCGCGCGACACCTTCGTCGGTGACGAGGATGTTCTCCGGGGTCACATCGCCGTGCACGACACCCGCGCGATGCGACTTCACCAGCGCGTCCGCGATCTGGCAGCCGATCGACCCGGCCTCCTCCGGCGTCAACGGGCCGCGCTCCGCCATGAGTTGGGCCAGGCTGCGGGAGGGGACGTACTCCATGATGATCCAGCAGGTGGTGCCCTCGTCGACGTAGTCGAAGACGGCCACGATGTTCGGGTGGTGCAGCCGCCCCGCGTTGCGCGCCTCGCCCATCAGCCGCCGGGTGGCCCGATCGTCGTCCAGGCGTGCGCACTTGACCGCGACCCAGCGCTGCAGCCGCTCGTCCCATGCCCGCCAGACGACGCCCATGCCGCCGGTGCCGATGGGTTCGTTCAGGAGATACCGGCCGTCGATCCTGTCCCCGGCCGCTGGCGCCACCGACACCGTCCCACCTCTCGCCCTCACGCACGCGTGCACTCACTCACGGTTCTGACGGGTAACGGAGTGTACAGATCGGACACTTGGGGGTGATCGGATTCACGGGACTTCGGACGGACCCACCCCGAACCGCCACACCACGCGACGACAACACCCCTCTCCCTTGGGAGAATTACATTTCCGTTTGTTGACAATGCCATGTCCAATCGCGCTACGCTCCCGGCGACTCGCACTCCCCCTACGGTTGCCGGAGTCCCCCCATGCCCGAACGCACCTCCACCCCCACCCCCCACCTCAGCCGCCGCAGCCTGCTCACCGCGACCGCACTCGGCGCGGCGGCCACCGTGGCCGGCATCCCCAGGGCACGGGCGGCGACCGCGCCCGCCGTCACCGAACTGCGCGAACGAGCCGTCGTCGTCGGCACCGGATTCGGCGGCGGAGTCACCGCGTTACGACTGGCCCAAGCAGGCGTCTCCACCCTGGTGTTGGAGCGCGGAAAGCGCTGGCCGACCGGCCCGAACGCGACGACGTTCTGCCGCTTCGCGAACATGGACAACCGCTCCGCCTGGCTCACCGACCACGCCATCGTCGGCGGCGGCACCCAGACCTGGACCCCGTACACGGGCGTGCTCGAAGCCGTCGTAGGAAACGGCATGACCGCCATGTGCGGAGCGGCGGTCGGCGGCGGATCGATCATGTACCACGGCATGACCCTCCAGCCCACGAAGGCCGACTTCGCCACCTCCATCCCGCAGGCAGCAGGCCTCTACGACGACCTCGACCTCTGGGCCTACCCGACCGTCTCCCGGATGCTGGGCATCTCCACCATCCCCTACGACGTCCTCGCCTCCGACCCCTACAAGTCCTCGCGGCTCTTCCAGGACATCGCACCGAAGGCGGGCCTGACCCCGTTCAAGGTCCCGCTGCCCATCGACTGGTCATACGTCCGGGGCGAGTTGGAGGGTCTGTACGACCCGACCTACACCACCAGCGACATCGCCTTCGGCGTCAACAACGGCGGCAAGCACTCCATCGACGTCACCTATCTCGCACAGGCGGAGTCGACCGGCCTGGTGCAGGTCGCGCCGTTGCACATCGTGCGCGACCTCGCGATGGACGCGAACAAGAAGTGGGTGCTGTCCGTCGACCGCATCGACACGGCGGGCACCGTCCAGGAGCAGATCCGGATCACGGCGGACGCCGTCTTCCTCAACGCTGGCTCGCCCGGCACCACCCGCCTCCTGGTCAAGTCCCGTGCCAAGAACCTGATTCCGGACCTGCCCGACGCCATCGGCACCGGCTGGGGCAACAACGGCGACCGCATCTGGGCCTGGATCAACCCGACCGGCGACGCGGGCACCCAACAGGGCGGCCCGGCCTGCGTCGGCGGCCGCGACCCGAGCAGCGCGATCCCGCTGACGGTCGTGCACGCCGGATCTCCCATACAGCAGACCGGAGTTACGGCCCTGACCGTCGTCGGCTTCGGCATCGTCGACGGCGCGGGCACCTGGGCCTACGACGCCTCGACCGACGACGCGGTCCTCACCTGGCCGACGGACACGGACGCCGCCCTCCAGGAACTGATCGCCGGTCGCATGCAGGACATCGCCACGTCAGGCGGCGGCCTCATGATCGACACCAACGCCCAAGCCCCGTCCACCTGGCACTCGTTGGGCGGAGTGCCGATGGGAGACGCCGTCGACCTCTACGGCCGCGTCCTAGGCCACAAGGGCCTCTATGTCCTCGACGGCGCCCGCATCCCCGGCTCCACCGGCGCCTGCAACCCGTCCATGACGATCGCCGCTCTCGCCGAACACAGCATGCGGACGATCGTGCAGCAGGACCTGGGCCGGGTGTTCTGACCGACCCTGAACTAGTCCCAGCTCACCGGAAGTTCCCGCACCCCGTACACGATGTTGTCCTGGTTGTAGGTGAGTTGGTCGGCGGGGACGGCGAGGCGCAGGGCGGGCAGGCGTCGTAGCAGCGTGGTGAGGATGATCTGGAGTTCCACGCGGGCCAGGGTCTGGCCCAGGCACTGGTGGATGCCGTAGCCGAAGGCGACATGGCGGCGGGCGTCGCGGGTGAGGTCGAAGTCGGCGCCGGGCGCGAAGAGTTGCTCGTCGCGGTTGGCCGTGGACAGCATGCAGATCACGGCCTCGCCCGCCGGGATCGTCACCTCGCCCACCCGCACGGTCTCGGTCGCCGCCCGGCCGAGACCGAGGTGGATGATCGTGAGGTGCCGGAGAAGTTCTTCTACGGCACCGCGCATCAAGTCCGGTTGTCGGCGCAGGAGTTCCGCCTGGTCGGGGCGGCGCAGCAGAGCGAGCACGCTGATGGCCGTCATGTTCGCGGTGGACTCGTGCCCGGTGACCAGAAGGAGGAAGCCGAGTGACGCGGTCTCCTGGTCGGTCAGATCGTCGCGGGCGGCGAGCCGGCTGAGGATGTCGTCACCGGGCTCGCGCCGCTTGCGCTCCGCCAACTCGGCCAGGTATCCCATGAGTTGGGCGTGCGCGTGTTCCGCCTCCGGTCGGGTCGTCCGGTTGTCGAGGAGGGTGCGGCTGAGCGACTGGAACAGGTCGTGGTCCTCGTACGGCACCCCGAGCATCAGACAGATGACCAGCGACGGGATCGGCAGGGCGAAGTCCGCGACCAGGTCGGCCGAGGTGCGGTCCTCGGTCATGCGGTCCACGGCCCGGTCGACGATGTCCTGGATGCCGGGGCGCAGTTCCTCGATGCGCTTGACCAGGAAGTCCTTGGTGACCATCCGGCGCAGGCGGGCGTGCTCGGGGTCGTCCATGCGGATGAAACTCGGCTTGGCGGTGGCCAGTTCACGCTGTCCGGCAGAGAGGAAGGGGAACCCCGGTGTGCGCGCGTCCGCGCTGAAGCGGGCGTCCGCGAGCACGGCCCGTACCTCGTCGTACCCGGTGACCAGCCAGCACGGGGTGCCGTCCGGCAGTACGGCACGGGTGACGGCGGCCTCGCGGGCGGCGGCGGTGTAGGCGGGCGGCGGGTCGAAGGGACAACTGCCGTAGGAAGCCGGGAGGTTGAGGGCAGTCACGGTCGCGGTCATGGGTGGGCGGTCTCCTCGTGGTCGACGAGCGTGATGGCGCCGCTGGGGCACAGGTCGGCGGCGAAGCGCACCTCGTCGGCGTACCGCGCGTCCGGCTCCGGTACGAGCAGCGCGACCCGGCCGTCCGACTCGTCCTGCTCGAACACCTCGGGCGCCACGCCCACGCACTGACCCGCGCTGCAACAGCGGTCCCGTTCCAGGAGAACGGTGAGGGTGGGGCGCCGGTCGGAGGGGGTGCGGAGGGTGTTGAGCGTGGTGCACATGGTGGCGGTCTGGCCGGCCAGGACCAGGAGTTCGACGAGTTGCTCGGGGGTGAGGGCGTCGGCGAGGCGGTCCCAAAGGCCGCCGGGGATTGGTGAGTTGGCGGCCAGCAGGTCGGCGGCCTCCAGGAGGTCCCGGTCCTCCGGCTGCCAGGGGTGGACGTCCAGGTCGGCCGCCGTCGCGTCGATCTCCCCGCCCGTCAGTCCGGCGTCCGCCGCCGAGGTGCGATGCCGACCGTGGACGTAGGACGCGTCGAGCCGGTGCGCGACCCGGAGCACGATCAACTCCCGTCTGCGGTGGCCGAGGGTGCCCTCGTGGGTGAGGACGCGGGCGAGGGAGAGCCAGGCGTGCGCGAGGACCGGGTGGTGGGCGAGGGTGCCGAAGAGGTTCTCCCGCCCGGGGCCGTCCTGCCGGGAGTCGGCGAGCAACGACCGTAGGACCGGAGGCCATTGGGCGGGCGGGAGGGGTGGAATGCGGGGAGAGGTACAGGTCGGGGTCATGGTGCCTTGTGCCTTCACGTTCGTACGGTGTCGGGGGCTGGGGGTTGTCGTGATGGGCGGCGGCGTTCACCAGCGGCACACGACCACCCCCGCGCTCGCCCCGCTCGCGAAGCCGAACATGCCCACCAGGTCGCCGCGTTGGAGGCGGCCGCTGTCGAGGGCGGCGGCGAGCTGGAGGGGGATGGTGTTGGTCGCGACGTTGCCGTGGGTGGGGAAGGTGGGCAGGATGCGGCCCGGGTCCACGCCGACCCAGTCGCAGACGACCCTGGTGAACGGCACCGACGGCTGGTGCACACAGACGAGGTCGAGGTCGTCGCCCCGGACACCCAACTCCCGTAGCGCGCCCCGCACTTTGCCGGGCAGCCCCTCGAACGACCCCACCAACTGGGCGGAGTCGATGCGGAGATGGCCGAGGGTGCGGTGCTGCGCGTACGGGTTGGGGAGGGTCGCCGCGCGCCAGCCCCAGGAGTTGGCGAAGAAGCGGGAGCCGAGGATGCCGGGCCGGTCACCCGCCTCCACCAGCAGGGCCGAGCCCATGTCGCCGGTGCTGAGGCTGGGCAGCGCGGTCAACAGGTCGGCGGGGTCGTCCAGTTGCCAGCGGCTCTCCCGGGTGCTGACCTCGGCGGTGGTCACCAGCACCCGCCGGTACTGCCCGCTCCTGATGAACGCGTCGGCGACCTCCAGCGCGTTGAGGACTCCGTTGCAGGCGTTCTTGAGGTCGAACACCGGGCAGCCCAGGCCGAGTTTGTCGGCGACGACATGGGCGGTGGCCGGCTCCTCCATGTCGGCGAGGATCCCGGCGTAGAGGAGCAGGTCGACGGCGCCGGGTTCGGTGCCGGTGTCCTCGAACAGGCGCCGGGCCGCGTGCGCGGCCAGGTCGGAGGGCTGCTCCAGGTCGTCGGCCACCGTGCGTTCGGCCAGGCCGTACATGCGCTGGAGCACCCCGCGCGAGAGCGGTACGGCGGGGCTGCCCGCCCGGAACCGGTCCTCCACGGCGGCCACGGTCTGGCGTCCCTCGGGGATGTGGACGGTGGCGTGAACGATGGTGCTGTGAACGGTCATTGGGCCCTCTTCACTTCAATCCGGGTCAGCCCGCGGTCAGTTGTCGTCAGTCCTCGGCGGTGAGGAGGAGCACCACGTTGTGCCCGCCGAACCCGAAGGAGTGGCTGACGGCGGCCCGGACGCGCTGGCCGCGGGGTTCGCCCGTGACGCAGTCCAGGTCGAAGGGGAGGTTGTCCGGGGTGAGGTTGGCGATCGGCGGGACGGTGGAGCGGTGGACGGTGAGGGCGGTGAGCGCCGCCTCGATCGCACCGGCCGCGCCGAGACTGTGCCCGAGAACTCCCTTGGCGGCGCTGACACTTGGCCGGTGCGGCAGCACCCGCGCGATCAACTCCGCCTCGGTCAGGTCGTTGAGCGGGGTCGAGGTCCCGTGCGCGTTGACGTGATCGACGTCGGCAGGCCCAAGTCCCGCCTCCGCGAGCGCGGCCCGCAGCGCGGCCTCGGCGTGAACTCCCCCCGGTGCAGGGGCCGTAGGGTGATGCGCGTCGGAGGTCTGACCGGCGCCCGCGAGCCGGGCGTACCGCCGCACTCCCCGCGCCCGCGCGTCCGCCTCCCGTTCCAGGACGAGGATCGCGGCCCCCTCGGAGATCACGAACCCGTCCCGGTCCGCCGCGAACGGCCTTGAGGCGGCGGCGGGTTCGTCGACGCGGGACGACAGCGCGCCCATCCGCTGGAAGCCGGACGTGATCACCGGAGTGACGGCCGCCTCCGCGCCGCCCGCCACCGCGATGTCGCACAGCCCGGCGAGCAACAGCCCCCGCGCCACGGCCAGGGCACTGGCCCCGGAGGCGCACGCGGTCTCGGTCGCCAGGGACGGACCATGCGCACCGAGGTCCAACGACACCTCCCCGGCAGCCATGTTGGAGATCAGCATGGGCACGAGCGCGGGCGACACCAGCTCGGGACCGCCCTGGTGATGGCGGATCGTCTGGTCCTCCAGATGCGCGGCCCCGGCCAGCCCCGACCCGATCACCACGGCGACCCGCGCCCCGTCCCACCCGGCCGGGTCGAGCCCGGCGTCGGCGACTGCCTCGCGCGCCGCGAGCACGGCGAGCTGACTGAACCGGCCCATCCGCCATGCCTTGCCGCCGCCGATCCGCGCCTGCTCCGGGGTCATCAGCGGGATTCGGCAGGACAAGTCCACGGCACAGCCCTTGAGTTCGGGGTCCGTGGCACCGGCGGACCGCCCGCTCAGAACCCCCTTCCAGGTCTCCTCCCGACCGACCCCGGCCGGGGTGATGAGCCCCAGGCCGGTGACGGACACGGGCGCGGACGCCGCCTTCATCGCTCCCGCTTGGCGTTCAGCGCGGCGACGAGCTGGCCCACGGTGCTGTGCTTGGCGGCCTCTTCCTCCGCAACCGGAACCCCGAGCTGCTCCTGGAGCGCGAGGGCGAGTTCGGCCAGCGCGAGGGAGTCGAGATCGAGGCTCTCCAGGGTGGCCTCCGGCCGAATGCTCTCGGCACTGACCTCGAACTTCTCGGTGAGTACGGCGGTCACGGCGGTCTGGACGGGGGACATGGGGGTCCTTTCGGTGGGGCGAGCGGGACTTCGGGGGGAGGGGGTCTTCGGGGTGAGGGGGAACCCGGGGTGAGCCGGGGTGAGCCGGTTTTCCGGAACCGAGTCGTCCGACCTGTTTTTTGCGTAGCGGACGACTCGGGGAGGCGAGCGACAGGCATGCCCGGGGACGGGCAAGGGGGGTGTCAGGGGGAGTTGGTGTTGGGCGAGGCAGATGTTGAGCGGGGCTGGTATCAGGTGAAGCTGGTCTCAGGCGAGGCTGGTGTCAGGCGATCCGGGTCCGCAGGGCCGGATCGGTAGCAGGTACAGCCGGGTCGATAGCGGGTTCGGCCGGGTTGGCGGCGCGTACGGCCAGGTCGGCCGTGGCTACGGCTGCGGTATCCGCGCCGGTTGTGTCGATGTGCGGCACGTTCGGCAGGTCCGGCCACACCAGGGCCGCCGAGCCCCAAGTGAGCCCGGCGCCGAAGGCGGTCAGCAACACCCGCTCCCCCGCGTGGAGTTCACCCCGCGCGGCGGCGTCGGACAGGGCCAGCGGGATGGACGCGGCACCGGTGTTGCCGACGCGCGCGATGTTGGTGACATGCCGTTCGCCGGGGACCGGGATGCGGTCGCCGACGGCGGACAGGATGCGGGCGTTGGCCTGATGGGCGCAGAACCGGTCCACATCCTCGGCCGCCCAGTCCGCGCGCTTGAGCACGGTGTGGGCGGACTGGGTCATACGGGTCACCGCCTGCTGGAACACCTCGTGCCCCCGCATACGGAAGTAACGGTCGTCCGGGCCGTAGTCGCCGGGGCGGGAACGCTCCTGCGCACCGCCGCCGGGCACCTGGATCAGCTCGTCGCCCGAGCCGTCGCTGCCGAGGTCCAGCGCCAGGACGGCACCCGGCTCCTCGCGCTCACCGCGCCGTAGGACCACCGCCGCGGCGCCGTCGCCGAACACGATTCCGGCGGAACGATCCTGCGGGTCGAGCAGCGTCGAGTACACCTCGGCCCCGACCAGCAGGACACGGTCGGCACACCCCGAGGTCAGAGCACCGACGGCGGCCGCGAGGCCGTAGACGAAACCGCTGCACGCGGCGGAGACGTCCCACGCGGCGATCTCGCCGAGGCCGAGGCGGGTGGCGAGGCGGGGGGCCATGGCGGGCATCGGGCGGTCGGGGGTCGAGGTGGCGACGACGACGGCGTCGACCAGAGGGCCGCCGGCGACCGCGAGCGCGCGGCCGGCCGCCTCCAGCGCGAGGTCGCCGGTGGTCACGCCCGGTGCCGCGCGGCGGCGTTCGCCGATGCCGGTGCGGCGGCGGACCCAGGCGTCGTCGACGTCCCACGCGGCGGGCAGGGCGTGGTTCGGCACCGCGTCCGGGGGGACGAAACCGGCGATGCCCTCAAGGACGGCCGTCTGCGGCGTTCTCAAGAGCGGGGCTGCGCTGGGCAGTCGGAAGGTCACACACGCCTCGATGGGGAAGTGATCTTGGACGAGCGTGCACGACTGTAGATCGGATCAAGATCCGGGCGGGGGCGTGACGCGATTCGAACGCGTGACCAGTTCGGGGCTTTTTTCGACAAACGCGCAGCTCAGCGGGCGAAGTGAGGAAACGTTACGTCTGTTATGTAGCTCGCAGATCACCCGAAAGAGGGCGGTTGGAGGCGGCCGTTCGATGCACAACCGCCCACGGGGTCATGTCAGTTCGTGACGGTGGGCGTGGGTGCGGACTGCTGTGGCGTCGCTGGGGCCCCAACGAGCTTGCTGGTGACGGCAGTTCAGGCGGGGCGTCAGGGGGTGAGCTGCTGATGCCCTATGACGGAGAGGAGTTCGAGCTTGCCCTGGCTCTCCGTGCCGGGGCGGGCGGTCATGACGACCAGGGTCTGGGCGCGGTTCTCGGTGAACAGGACCTGGGCGTCGACGTCGATACGGCCGAGGGCGGGATGGAGGATCGTCTTGCTCTCACCGTAGCGCTGGGCGACCTCCTGGAGTTCCCACACGCGGACGAACTCCGGGCTGCGTTCGTGGAGTTCGGCGACGATCCGGGCCGCCCTGGGGTCGCTGCCCGGGGCCGCCGTGAGTGCGGCGCGGAGGCGGGCGGCCTGGGTGCGGCTGTGCCGGGGGTGGTCCTCCTCCGGGTACACCAGCCGGTCGGTGGGGTCGGTGAACCAGCGGTAGTACGCGCTGCGGGCCAGACCCGTATGGCGCGTCTGGTCGCCGAGGAGTGCGGTGGCGATCGGGTTCATGGCGAGGGTGTCGGCCATGTCGGTGAGCACGATCGCCGGGGTGTCGTCGTTGAGCCGCTCCAGAACCCGCATCAACGCCGGACTGACGTGCTCGGAGCGCTGGAAGCGGACCGGGGCGTTGTGGCCGATGAGCGTGAAGAGGTGATCGCGCTCGTCCGGGGTGAGCCGTAGGGCCCGGGCGAGGGCGGTGGTGATCTGCACGGACGGCTGCGGGGCGCGCTGCTGCTCCAGGCGGGCGTAGTAGTCGGTCGACATGCCGGCGAGCTGGGCGACCTCCTCGCGGCGCAGCCCCCGCGTGCGCCGCCGCGGACCCTCGACGAGCCCGACGTCATGGGGCCGCAGCGCCTCGCGCCTCCGCCGCAGAAACTCGGCCAGCTCCTTCTTCTCCATGCCCGCCATCGCCCTTTCCCGTCCGTGACCTCCATCGTCGCCGCTTTCCGTCACCCCAGCCAGGGATCCCCGATCCATGGATAACTCTTCCTCTCCCGCCCCCACCCAGCCGCTCCTACGGTCGGACCAGCGACGACCTCCGAGGAGAGACCCCCATGAAACTGACCGGCAACACCGTCCTGATCACCGGCGGCACCTCGGGCATCGGCCTCGGTCTGGCCCTGCGCCTGCACGAGGCCAGCAACAAGGTGATCGTCGCCGGCCGCCGCGAGGAACTGCTGGACCGGATCACGAGCGAGCACCCCGGCGTCGAGGCGCTCGCCCTCGACGTCACGGACCCGGCGTCGATCGCTCGCGCGGCGGAGCGGGCCCGGGCCGCGTACCCGGAGCTGAACGTGCTGGTCAACAACGCCGGCATCATGCTGCGCGAGAACCTCCTCGACCCGGCGTCCCTCCCGGTCGCCGAGGACCACGTCACGGTCAACCTGCTCGGCACGATCCGGATGACGTACGGCTTCCTGCCCCTGCTGGCCGGCAAGCCCGACGCGACCGTCCTGAACGTCACCTCAGCGCTGGCGTTCGTCCCGCTGCCGATCACCCCGACCTACAACGCGACCAAGGCCGCGCTGCACTCCTTCTCGGAGAGCCTGCGGGTGCAACTCGCACAGGCCGACGCCGGCGTCCAGGTGATCGAGGTCGCGCCGCCGGGCGTGCGCACCACGCTGTTGGGCCAGCAGGACGACGAGAACTCCATGCCCCTGGACGACTTCCTCACCGAGACCCTCGACCTGCTGCGGGAGAACCCCGACGCGAAGGAACTCGTCGTGGAACGTGCCCGGTTCGTGCGCGACGCCGAGTCGAAGGGTGCGTACGACGAGGTCCTCGCGATGCTCAGCCGCGTCTGACCGCGACCATGACATCCGACGACGCACCGGACGGCAGCCCCGCCGAGCGCGCCGAACGAGCCGACGCCGCCCGCAACCGGGTGCGGCTGCTGGAGGCCGCCGCCCGGCTGGTGGACGAGCGGGGCGCGGAGCACGTGACGATGCACGAGGTCGCGGAGGCGGCCGGGGTCGGAAAGGGCACGCTGTTCCGGCGGTTCGGCGACCGGGACGGGCTGCTGCTCGCGCTGCTCGGCGAGGCCGAGGCCGATTTCCACGAGGCGTACACCTCGGGCCCGCCACCCCTGGGCCCCGGCGCCCCCGCGAGGGACCGGCTGACAGCCTTCGGCAGTGCCCTGATCGAACGGGTCGCCGCCGACGCCGACCTGGGCGCCGCGCTGGGCCGCCAGGTCGTGCACGAACGCCGGTACGGCTCCGGGACCGGGCGAGCCTTCCACCAGCACGTCTCAACTCTCCTCCGGGAAGCGGGAGTCGACGCGGACCCCGACATGCTCGCCCACGCGCTGCTCGCCTTCGCGAACTTCGAGACCGGGGACTATCTGCACGTCGGCTGCGGCATCCCGGTCGCCCGGCTCCAGGCCACCTGGGTGGACCTGGTGCGCCGGGTGACCCGCGACGGAACCGGGCCGACGCCGACTGGGAGAATGACCCCATGAGCATCGTCAAGATCAACGTACTCACCGTCCCCGAGGAGCAGCGCGAGACGCTGGAGAAGCGCTTCGCGAACCGCGCCGGAACGGTGGACGGCTCGGACGGCTTCGAGTGGTTCGAACTGCTCCGGCCCGTCGAGGGCACCGACACCTACCTCGTGTACACGCGCTGGCGCGCCGAGGAGGACTTCCAGAACTGGATGTCGGGGATGGGACAGACCGCCCACCGCGGCGCGGCCCAGGAGGGCGGCACGCAGGGATCCGCCGAGGGTTCCCCGCAGGGTGAGCGGCCGAGGCCTGCCGCGACGGACTCGACGTTGTGGACGTTCGAGGTGGTGCAGCAGGCGGGGCCCAAGGAGGGCTAGAGAAGTAGTAACCGGCGAGGCGGCCGCTGCCCGCCAAGAGTGGAGAATCGGGCGGCGGCTCGTTCGTTCGTGAAGCAGTCAGTGGCTGGCGCGAATCATTACGGTAAGGACCGGCGAGGCCGGTGACGGCTGGCTCTGCCCGATGTCCTCGTACCCCCACGACTCGTAGAGCGCGTGGACCTTTCCGTCCCCAGCGGCCGAGTTGACCATGAGCGTGACGAACGGTTCGGCGCGTGCGGTGAGGAAGGCGTCGTGGATACGGCGGGCAGTGCCGGTCTTCCGCCAGGCCGGCCTGACGCCGATCTCCTTCAACGCCACGGCCGGACGCTCGGTGTACTTGTCCGCCGGCGCCGGGCTGGTGCGCTGCCAGTACCGGTCCCCGTGCTCGATGGTGTTGCCGTAGGCGTAGCCGACCGGATGGCCGTCCGCGTACGCGAGCACGGCGACGAACCCTGGCTCGGTGCCGTGTCGGTCCAGGCGTTCGCCGAACGCGGTGACCGCGTAGTTCGGCAGGTGCAGGAGCGGGGCGCGCACCTCGGCGTACACGTCGAGGAGGTCGCCGCGGACGGTGTCGAGGGTGGTGAAGGTGCGCAGTTCGATGGCGGGCGCCGTGGTCATGCGGCCATCCTCCAGGTGGCGGCGTGCTCGGTCCACGTCTGCACGGTGGTACTGCCCGGCGCGGTGGCGCGCAGTGCAGCACCGAACTCTTGGAGCATGCGCGTGACTCTGGCGTGCTGGGTGGCGGCGTCCGCGGGGACCTTCATCGCGGTGATCGTCGCGGCTTCCGGTGCGCCCTGGGCAAGTTGGGCGTGGGCAAGTCGGGTCGTCGTGATGGCGCGGGACCGAGCCATGTGGGGCCGGAGTGCGGACAGGCAGCGGTGGGCGTGGAACTCGGCGGTCGCGTAGTCGCCGAGTGCTAGGTACGCGGACAGTGCCAAGTGGTCCAGTTCGGCCTGGTCGTAGAAGGCGAGCATCCACACGGGGCGGTAGTCGGTGGGGTCGGCTCGCAGCATGGCGTCCTGGGCCTGCTCGAATGCGCGGCGGGTGCCGGTGTGGTCGTGCGCCGCGCCGTGGATGGCACCCTGACGGGCCAGGCCGAGGGACGCGAACAAGGGGTCGCGGCGGGTGAGGTGGAGGTTGCGGGCGACGTCGTTAGCCGCGAACGCGTCGGCTGGGCGGCCCATGTGCCGGTACATGGTGCCGGCGTGGCTCCAGATGCGGAACTTGATCGCCTGGTCTCCGAACATCTCGGCAAGGGCCTGGGCCTCGCGCATGTGCGCCTTGGCGTCGTCGTAGCGACGGCCGTCGATCGCGGCCCACATCGCCGAGGAACGGAACGCCGCTGCGGAGGCGTAGAGGTTGCTGCGTACGCGCTGGGTGGCGCTACCGGCGTTCTGGAGGTTGAGCGCTTCGTCGGCGAGTGCGGCGGCCCGGTGCTCGATGCCGAGTTGGCCGCCGTGACGGTGGTCGCTGGCGACGAGTTCGGCGAAGCGCTTCTGGAGGCGGTCGACGTCGCTCATGCCGATACGACGCGGGGAGGCGGCACCGGGCGCGGCTACTGCTGCGGCAGCCGCCGCGATGCCGCCGACGAGAGTACGGCGCTTCATGTCGGGGTCCTCCTGCTGCGGTGGGGCTGGGGTGGGCCGAGCCCGGCCCCCTGGCACGAACCCTAGAGCGACGGCAGGCAGACCGCTGACGTCCTCAAGTGCCTTGCGAGTAGCCGACTTTGGCCATCTGACCCGGCCCGCTTTCCAGCCCCGGACCGATGATCCGTCGAGGCCGCCGGGTCTGCCGGTCAGTCGCTCTAAAGCCCTGTTCACCGTGTCCGCAAGGCTGTTGGAGCTGTAGCCGTGTTCGGCCATCCACTCCTCCAGGACGGTGTTGCGCGTGGTGTCCATGTCCGCACGGTAGCTCTCACGGCCCCGCGCCCGCCAGGTAAACGGATGGTCAAATCGCCCTAGGTCGGGCCGTCGGATGAACGCCCGATCGCCCTAACCAGCTTGCTGTGAAAGGGAGTTGTCTGAGTGCTGGTCGCCCATCACCTCCCCACTTGTGACGGGCGGCTGTTGACGGCCTGGTCCGCCCCTGAAGTTCTGCGAGGGGCGGGTCGGGCGCCGAGACAACACGAAGGCTCAACCTCAATGACGAGTCTCAGTACGCCAGTTCAGGCCGCCCCAACCGGCCACCCCGCCTACAGCCAGACGTTCCCGTGCGCGCCGTCCACCGCCGAGATCGGCCGCAAGCTCGTTCGTGACGCCCTCGGCGTATGGCACCTCGACGACCTCGCCGACCGCGCCGCGCTGATCATCTCGGAACTGATCGCGAACGCCGTCAGGCACACCTCGTGCCACTCGATCCGACTCAAGGTCGGGCGGCCGAGCGCGGAACGGATACGGGTCGGGGTGGTGGACCGGGCACCTTCGCGCCTGCCGGTTCTCGGTCCGCCGGATGACGACGACGAGTCAGGGCGTGGCCTGTTCCTCATCGACGCCGTCGCCGACCGCTGGGGCTATGACCTGCACGGCTCGGGCAAGCGTCCGTGGGGCAAAGAGGTCTGGGCCGAACTCCTCATCGAGGGCATCGAGGGCGACGAGTGAGCACCCCGGCCGCCATGACCCTGCCTCTCCCGGACGTCGCCCGCCTCCGGCCCCGCCAGCAGATGGCCATGGACTGTGCCTTCTGTGCCCGGTGGTTGGGAGCGAGCGGCCGGGTGCTGGGCGACGTGTGCCACCGAGGCTTCCTGTTCCGACTCTGGGTCTGCATACCCGACTGCCAGGCGGCCGGATCGACCATCTCGGCCACTGGAGTCGAACAGACCTGAGCGCACTCCCCCCCGACGGTTCACAGCTCCAGTTGAGCAAGCAAGAAAGCCGCACCACTCCCGTCTCTCACTACGAAAGGAAGACCGTGTTCAGTCACATGGATCGTTTCCCCACCGGCAGCCCGCTGCCGCAGGGGCAGTTGACGGCCGCCCCGTGGGGTCTGCGCCGTATCGCCCCGTACCCGCCCGTCGAAGTCCCCGGCTACGCGAGGGTGGAGCTGGACCCGGCGACGCAGACCACTCGATACTTCGACGCCTCCGGGGCTCCGACCATGTCCCCGGGGCACGGCACGTCCTCCGGTACGAACCCGGCGACCGGCACCACAGGTCAGGGCGACCGCAGCAGCGACTCCCCGGACAGCGACACCGGGAACGACACCGACCAGTGACTCCGGTGTCGTACGACGATCGTCCGGTCCTGGTCGTCACGAACCTCGACGACCCGACCGCGGACTTCGTGATCGCCGAGCTGCACGACCGGGGTGTCCCGGTCGTGCGGTTCGACTCCGGTGACTTTCCCGCGACCCTGTCGTGTTCCGCCTTCATCGGGGACACCGACAGGTGGCGGGGGAGCGTGCAAACCCCCAGCAGGCGCGCCGAGTTGGGCTCGGCGCGAGCCATGTACTACCGGCGACCCTCCGGATTCACCTTCCCGCACCTTGACAAGCAGGACGAGCGGTTCGCCGCGGCCCAGGCCCGCTACGGCCTCGGCGGCATCCTGACCTCGCTGCCGGGCTGCCTCTACGTCAACCATCCCAACCGGATCGGCGACGCCGAGTACAAACCGGCCGGCCTCGCCGCAGCGGCGGTGGTGGGGTTCGTGTTGCCGCCCACGCTGATCACCAATGTGCCTGATGATGCCCGAGCGTTCCTCAAGGAACACGGCCCGGCCATCTTCAAACCGCTCTCGGTTCCGCTCTACCTTGTCGACGGCAAGGCCCAGACCGTTCCCGTGACCGAGGTGACCGCTGACGAGATCGACGACTCTGTGACCGGCACCATGCACCTTTTCCAGAAGCGTGTGGACAAGGTTGCGGACATCCGGGTCACGGTGATCGGCGAGCGCACCTTCGCCGTACGCATCGACTCCGGGCTCCTCGACTGGCGCACGGACTACAGCACCCACACCTACACACCCGTCACCGCACCCCCGGAAGTCGAGCGGGCGATGCGCGCCTACCTCAGGCACTTCGGTCTTGTTTTCGGTGCGTTCGACTTCGCTCTGACCGAACCCGGCGAGTGGGTCTTCATCGAGTGCAACCCTTCAGGGCAGTGGGCATGGATGGAGCCTCCGACCGACCTGCCCATGACCGCCGCACTCGCAGATCTCCTGGAAGGAGGACTTCGTGTCAGCTGAGCCCGACGTCGAGGCGGCCGCAGGAGGCCTTCGACTGCAGCTTGCAGACCAGTTGGAGAAAGGTGGCTGGTTGCGGTCGCGTGAGTGGCGGTCCGCTGTGGAGGCCGTTCCCCGCCACGTTTTCGTCCCACGCTTCTACCGGGAGAGCGACGCCCCCGGAATCACCCAGTGGGAGCCGGTCACCCAGGAGACCGTCGGCCACGAGGAATGGCTCCGGCTCGTCTACACCGACGCGACCTGGATGACCCAGTTCGACGGCCGGGACATCGACTGGGCCGATCCGAAGCCGATCAGCAATGCGGCCCCCACCTCGTCCTCCACGCTGCCGAGCCTCGTGGTGCGGATGCTCGAAGACCTGGATGTGCACGAGGGCATGAAGGTACTGGAGATCGGGACGGGCACCGGCTACTCGACGGCACTGATGTGCCACCGCCTCGGCAGCGGCAACGTCACCTCCATCGAGACGGACGAGGGCGTGGCTCGGCAGGCTCGTGCGGCTCTCGCCGAATCCGGTCACACCCCTCACCTGCTGGTCGGGGACGGCCGCACCGGCGACCGCGGCGGCGCCCCATACGACCGGCTGATCGCCACGTGCGGTTTCCGGAACATCCCGCCCGCCTGGCTGGAGCAGGTGGTGACCGGCGGTGTCATCCTCACCACCCTCCGTGGGTGGATGCGCTCCCTGGGCTTGGTCAAGCTGGTCGTCAGCGGGGACAGCGCGAGCGGCTGGTTCAGCGAAGACGACCCGAGCTTCATGATCGCCCGCCAGCAGGACGCGCCGGCGAGCCTCGGCGTGATCCCGGGGCCCGACGACGGAACGCAGCGGAAAGCCACGTACGGGCCAAGCGTTCTTACGACCTCCGGCCCGGCCTTCATGACGCAACTCGCGGCGCCGGACGCCCGGTTCTTCTCTCTGCCGGGCGACGACGGTGCGGCCGCCATGTTCGTGCTGGACAGCGTCACCGATTCCTTCGCCGTCCTCACCGCCACGGACAGCGGCTGGCAGGTCCGCCAGGGCGGCCCGCGCCGTCTCTGGGACGCGGTCGAGTCGGCGGTCGCCACCTGGGAGAAGCACGGCTCACCGAACCGCGCCGCGTTCGGAGTCACGGTCTCCCGTAACGAACAGGTGGTCTGGCTCGGCCATCCGAACGGCCCCCAGTGGCCGCTGCCCTCCTGAGACCGCCACCGCCGACGCGAGGGACACCAGGACGGACGACGAACCGCTGAAGACTGGGCGGAACGCCGTGACGCGAAGATCAGCCGGTTTCGGGCCGTAGTCGGAGTTTTCGGCGACGGCCTGAGAGCGCCCACGTCACCCGCGCCCCGCAGATCCTGCCGACCACGTGATCTTCCACGCCAACCGCGCCGGTCTCCCCCGGAACGACCAGAGCGCACTGTTCAACATCGCACGAGAGGTAGTCATGGGAACGAGTGACAACACCGCGTCGACCGGCACGGCAAACGCCGTCGTCGATAGCGTCGGCGCGGTGAACACCGACACGATCACCACTCCCGCGGCGGACGCCAAGCGCCTCCGCAACGCCCTGGTCGACCAGCTTCGCGCGGAGGGTCACGCCCGCACGACCGCCGTCGAGACCGCGTTGCGGATCGTACCCCGCCACGTGTTCGTGCCCGACGCCTCGCTCGAAGTCGCCTACGCCAACGCACCGGTGCACATCAAGTACGACCCCGACGGCACATCGATCTCCTGCGCCTCCCAGCCCAGCGTCGTCGCCCTCATGCTCGACCAGCTCGATGTCCAACCCGGCCAGCGCGTCCTCGAACTCGGCGCCGGTACCGGCTACAACGCCGGCCTGCTCGCCCACCTGGTCGGCGAGAGCGGACACGTGACCACCCTCGACGTCGACGACGACCTCGTGGACGGCGCCCGCACACACCTCACCGCCGCCCGGATCACCAACGTCGAGGCCGTAACCCGCGACGGAGCACTCGGCTACGCCGAGGGAGCACCGTACGACCGCATCATCGCCACCGTCGGCGCCCACGGCGTACCGCACGCCTGGCTGCGGCAACTCGCCCCCGGCGGACGGCTCCTCGTCCCCCAGCGACTCAAGGGCACGGTCTCCCGCTCCATCGCCTACGAACAGCGCGACGACCGCTGGGTCTCCCTCGACAGCCAGATGAACACCTTCATGCCGCTCAGGCGAGGCATCGCCGACGACGACCGCCGTGTCATCCCGCTCAGCGCGGACGGGACGGTACGGCTGCAGGCCCCCGCCGGGCTGAACATCAATGCCGACGCCCTTGCCGGAGTCCTCGACCACCCGCGCACCGAGGAATGGACCGGCATGACAGTCCAGGCCATGGAGTCACCGGAGTGGATGGAACTCTTCGTCACCTGCTCCCTCCCCTGCGGCCTGATCCGCATGCTGTTCCCCCAGAGCGCCAAGGGCGACCTGCTCACCGAGGACCCCTACCCCTCCTCAACAGCCGTCGTCGACAAGGGCGCCGTCACTTACCTGGCACGGCGCCCGTCGGAGAAGAAGACCCCCGAGGGCGGCAAGCTCTGGGAGTTCGGGGTCATCGGCCACGGTCCCGGCAGCGACGAGCTGGTCACGAAGGTCGCCGACGCCATCCGCACCTGGGACCGCGAATACCGCCACCGCAAAGCCACGTTCGAGATCCAGCCGCTCGACGCCCCCGCCACCGACCAGCGCCCCGGCCTCTTCGCCCTCGACACCCCGCTGAACCGCATCGTCGTCAACTGGCAGTGACTCCCGGGGAGTTCATGGACCGAACCGGCGCCGGCCGACACCGGTCGTCTCCCAACCGCCGGTTCCCAACAAGCGGTTCCCGACCTCAGGTCCCCAACTCCCCCGCCCTGAGCATCACTTCCTGACCGTCAAGTACAACCACCCACCCCAAGTACTCACATTGCTCCCATCCTTCGCCCCCGCCACATACTCACTCCGCACCCGAAACTTCTGATCGACCGCGTTCGTAAGGCTCAACCCGGTCGTCGCGGCGCTCCCCGTGGTCAAGGAGAAGCAGCTCGACGTAGTGAGCGTGTGCCAGGCCTTGTTGTAGTACTCCTGGGCCTGGAAGCGCAGGCACTGGCCGGACTTGTTCGGGGTCACCGTGCCGGTCACCTGGGGCTTCACCGTGTGGTGGTAGACGCGGTAGGTGACCGTGCCGTACTTGGTGCTGGTGTAGTAGCCGGCCAGCTTCTCGGCGATGCCCACCTGGTCGTGGACGGCACGGGTCGCCGTCGCCGGGGCGTAGCGGTAGTCGCCCGCGAACGACGCCGTGAACGTCGTGTTGTGGGTGAGCTTGTACGTCGCCTTCAGGTTGCCCTTGCTGTCGACGGCCGCGGTCTTCACCAGCGTCTTCTTGCCGCCGGCCGGCGTCGCGTAGATCGACACCGTACGGCCGTTGTACGTCGTGCCGAGGTGCGCGGTGACGGTCGCCGTCGCGCCGTAGGTGTACGTCGACTCGTTGCTGGTGACGGAGACGGCCGTCGCCGCGCGGGACACCTGGACGGTCGAGGAGGCCGTGGCCGCCTGGTGGGTGGCGTCGCCCGGGTAGTCGACCTTGTAGGTGTTCGCGCCGCCGACGGACGGGGTGTCCTTGACCGTGATCTTGCCGTCCGTACCCACAGGGACCGTCCAGGCGACGGGAGTTGAGGTCTGCGCCAGGTCCGTGCGGGACACGGTGACCGTCTCACCGGACGGGTACGGGGCGTCGCCGAGCGTGCCGCCGAAGGTCAGCGCGGCGCCGCGCGTCGCGGTCGTCGGGGCCTTGAGCGTCAGGGTGGGGGTGTACGGCGAGACGATGTAGGACTGCTCGACGGTCGAGGGCTGGTGCGTGGCGTCGCCCGCGAAGGAGACGTCGTAGGTGAACCATCCCGTGGTGCCCGGGGCGTCGGTGACCGTGTACTGCGAGGTGGTCGAATCGAGTGTGACGGACGGGAGTTGGACCGTCTCCTGGGTGTCCTTGTCGGTCCGGGACACCTGGAGGGTCGTGCCCTGGGGGAAGGTGCCGAAGTCCGCCGAACTCAGGGTGCCGGTGAAGACCACCGAGCGGGGCTTCGCCGAACTGGCCTCCGGGGGGCCGACCGTGGTCGACAGCCGCGCCACGTTCACCGTGCGCGAGACCGTCACGGGCCGGTGCGTCGCGTCCCCGGCGTACGACACCTGGTAGGTGTACCCGCCTTCGTCGGGCCGGGTGTCGGTGATCGAGAACGAGCCGTCCGCGCCGACCGTCGCGTCGGGCAACTCCGTTCCGTCACGGCTTACTTGGAGTTTCGCACCGACCGGGACGAAGCCCTTGGTGGTGAGTGAGCCTTCGAGCGTGAACGGGCGGGTGGGAACCGCGAATGTCCGTCCCGATTCCCACCCCGTGAGGCGCAGGTCCAGTTGGGTGTCGGTGAGCTTGAGCCCGCTCAGCACATTGAGGGTGTAGGCGCCCGAGGAGTCCTGCGTGACGCCGTAGAGCGTCACGTCGTCGCCTCCCCATTTCAGACCGTCGGGGGCCAGGGTCCCGGCGGGCAACTTGACGTAGTTCTCGATGTCTCGGGTGCCCGCGTAGAGGTACACCCCGGGCGCCGAGCCCTGGGTGCTGCCGACGGCGATCGTGCCGTCGGTGTCGAGGCTGAGCGAGTTGGGCCCGGAGGGGTTTCCGCCGACCCAGTACACGTCGGGGTTGGCGATCGCCATGTCCGCCGTGCGGTAGGCCCGCAGGACGATGTCGCTGGACGTGGCGAGCAGCACCTTCTTGCCGTCGCCGCTGACCTGGAATCCGGTGGTCGGACTACCGGAGACCGCCAGGTGCGTCAGGGCGGTCGCCGTGCCGGAGGAGACGTCGAAGGTGGCCACGTCGGTCATGTTCGAGCCGGTCTCCTCGGCCGCGAGCACACCGCCGCCCGTCGCGATCTGCGGCGCGAAGAACCAATTGGACAGCACGGACTGGGGTGTTGCGACCGGATCGGCGGCGGCCGGGTCCACGGACCCGACGGCTCCCCTGCCGTCCGCCATGGCGCCGTACCAGACCTTCCCGCCCGCCACCGCGACGGACACGGGCCCGCTGCCGGTGCCGGTCGGGTAGCGCGCGGACTCGGTCAGCGTCGCCGTGTCGATCGCGGCGACCGCGTCACCGTCCGCGAGCGCCGCGTACAGCGTGCCGCCGTCCGGCGACAACGCCAGCCCCGTGGCGCCCTGTTCGCCGGTGATGGTGGTGACGGGGTCACCGGCCAGGTCCGTCACCACGATGTCGGTCGAACCGGCGCCCTGGCTGAAGAAGAGGTGCTGGTGAGCGGTGTCGACCAGCAGATGCGCGTAGTGGGACAACGGCAGCGCGGCCGTACTGTCGGCCCAGGCGGCAGTGCCGGTGAGGCCGACGGTTGCGGTGGTCAGCCCGGCGAGGACCGATATCGCCGCCGTGAGCGAGACCTGCTTGAGGCGCATGAAGCTCCTGTGAAAAGAGTGAACAAGCAGGTCGGACGATAACTCCCGCGAGTGACAAGCTGACCAGCGGGAATGCCATCTCCTGGCAAAAACCCTCTTCTACGGCCTCCCCTTCCTAGGACCTCCCCCTCCCTACGACGCCCTCTTCCTACGACCTCGACCTCCCTTCCTACGACGGCTCGCGCACCGACGGCTCGTGCACCACCCTCAGCTCCCGCAGGACCAGAGCCAAGTCGTCCGGCGCCGCCGCGAGCCTCACCAGCCGCCCCCCGTCGTCGAGTTCGGCGATGTGCCAGTCGCCGGGCACGGTGTCGCCGTCGTCGCCCCGCACCCGTCGTACCGTCCGGACGGTGAGCCGTTCCACCGGGATCCGGCGCGCCGCGAACCGGCCCGGGCCCGGGGCCACCGCGGGCGGGCCGTCGCCGAGGGCGATGTGGGTGCCGAAGCAGTACGGGTTGTAGTCGGTGTGCTCCAGGAAGCGCGCGGACACGAACACCTCCCCGTCCAACTCCGGTAGAACCGCGGGCACTTCGGCCGGTCCAGGTACGCGGACTCGGGTCGCGCGCCAGGCCCGGACGCAGAGCGCGGCCGTGCCGAGCGTGCCCGCCGTCGCCCACGTGATCGTCGTCGCGGAGGCGAACAGGGTCGTGGGGTGGAGGTAGCAGAGGGGGACCAGCCACAGGGCCGTACCGGCGACGACGAACGCGAACGGCAGGGCGGAGGGCAGGACTTCGTCGTCGGGGAGGCGGCGGTTGCGCAGGCTCAGGAGCACTATGGCTCCGGGGTAGCCCGCGCCGAGGGCGGCGAGGGCCGCGATGACGGCCTGCCCTCCGGCGGACTGGACGTGCCGGTGCCAGACGTAGCGCGAACCGGTGATCGTCCTCACCTCGTGGCGCCAGAAGGTGAGTTGGACCTTGTCACCGGCGTGGAACCCGTCGGCGGCCTCGACCGGGACCTCCAGGCGCCTGAACGGCCGGTTGTCGGTGAAGTACAGCCAGCTGTTGATCCTGGGCCGGTTGGGGTCGGTCCGCGCGATCACGGCCGAGGTGTGGGTCAGGCACTCCGCGCGCTCCGCGACCGGCGTCGCCGCCGTGCACGGAACCGCCGTCTCCCAGGCCCGCTGATCCACCGCGACGTCCGACACGAACGCCGCCGCCACGCCCGCGCCGATCAGCAGCGTCGCGCACCAGACGGCCGCCGTCACCGGCACGCTCCCGGCCGTACGGTCCGAGACGACGCGGAAGCGGGCCGACTCCGGGACGTCGGTCCCGTAGCGGTGGTGCAGTGCGCGCAGGGCCGTCAACTGTTCGTGGAAAGCGGCGAGTTCGGACGGGACGGCGGCCGGCAGGGGCAGCGTCCGTCTGCGGCCGTCCCGCAGCAGCACGCTGACCCTACGGCTCTCCCCGCCCCGCGAACCGGTGGAGTGCCGCAGCCGGATCTGGAGATCGGCGACGTCGTACCAGGGCACGCTCCAGCGCCGTAGCAGCGTCCGGGACCGCAGGCCGCGGGCGTCCGCGTCCACCCGGGCGGTGACCACGTGGAGCGCGACGACGGCGATGAGCGCGAGCGAGCCGCCGAGGGACAGTGCCAGCGGGTCCGGGCCCCGGTACGCCGTCCACGCCCCCGCGGCGCCCACCCCCACCGCCCCGAACGCGACGGAGAACCACAGGACCCGGCGCGCCCCGGCACGGCAGGTCACCTCACCGACTTCGGTCATGGTCCGAACTCTGCCTCGGCCGGCACGGCAGGCGCTTGTGCGATCTCCGGCAGAGTTCCGGCAGGCCAGGCTGCCCGCGGGAGGCAAGAAGAGGGCCTGACGTGGGCGAGAAGTGGGTGAGAAAAAAGTGGTGTGCCAGATGTTTGAAGCGTCGCGGAGCGGTGAGGCGAGCCGAATGCGTGCTTCTCCCACCGCCTCCGCCGAGACCCCCGGCTCCACCCGGACCCACGGTCACACCGGGTCGTCCCCCGGTCCCACCGCCCCCACGGCGGAGCCCACCGCGTCGAAGCGCGGCCCCGGAAAGCAACGCGACCCCTTCTTCGACAACGCCAAATACCTGGCGATCGTGCTGGTGGCGATCGGCCACTCCTGGGAGCCGCTGCGCTCGGGCAGCCGTAGCGTCACCGCGTTGTACACGCTCGTGTACGCCGTGCACATGCCGGCGTTCATCGTGATCTCCGGGTACTTCTCGCGGAGCTTCCGCGCGACTCCGCCGCAGATTCGGCGGCTGCTGGGGGGAGTTGTCGTGCCGTACGTCGTCTTCGAGACGGCGTACACGCTCTACACGCGCTGGACGGACCACCAACCCGACCGCGCCATCAGCCTGTTGGACCCGTTGTACCTGACGTGGTTCCTGGCGGCGCTCTTCGTCTGGCGGCTCACGACACCGATCTGGAAGCACGTACGCCACCCGCTGCCCGTCGCCCTGGTCATCGCGATGCTGGCGACGCTCTCCCCCTCGATCGGCAACGACCTTGATCTGCAACGGGTGTTGCAGTTCCTCCCGTACTTCGTGCTCGGGCTGTGTCTGAAGCCGGAGCACTTCCAGCTCGTACGGCGGTCGGAGGTACGGCAGTTGGCGGTGCCGGTGTTCGTCGTGACGCTCGCGGTGGCGTACTGGTCGGTCCCGCGCTTCGACTACGCCTGGCTGTTCCACAACGCGAGCGCGGATCAACTCGGCGCCCCCGACTGGGAAGGGCCGCTGATGACGCTGGCCCTGTTCGCCTGCTCGACACTCCTGGTCGCCTGCTTCCTGGCCTGGGTGCCGCGCCGCCGCACCTGGTTCACGGCGCTGGGCGCGGGCACGCTCTACGGCTATCTGCTGCACGGGTTCGTCGCGCAGGGCGCCAAGTCCTGGGGCTGGTACGGCCCTTCGTGGGTGCGGGGTCCGCTCGGCGAGGTCACGGTGTCGGTGGTCGCCGCGGTCGTCGTGACCGCGCTGTGCACCCCGCCCGTCCGGCGGGTCTTCCGGGGCGTGATGGAACCGGAGTTGCGGTGGGCGTTCCGTCGTGACGCTGACGAACTGGCCCGTACCCCTTAGCGAGGGTTGTAGGTGATCGGCGGGCCAGTTCATGAATTCGCGCTGAATCACGGCTGACACTTCACGGGGATACCGCTCCCGTGCGCAAGGAGGCACAACCAAGGACCGAGAGGGAGGGTCAGACGCTGTGCCGGAATCCGGATCACCCGGTCCCGGCACCTCGGTCTGTCAACTCCCTTACGTTCCACGGAGGTTGTGCGATGTCCTCTCGTTCTTCCCGTCGCCGTACGCCGCGTTCCGCCGCCGCGCTGACCCTCGCGCTCGGCACCGCGCTTCTCGCCCCGCTGCTCCTCGCCGGAACGGCGGACGCGGCCACGGCACCGGCCACCGCCGCGCTCGGCAACGGCGGCAACGAGGTCCTGTACACGGCCGCCGCGGGCCAGGCCAACAAGGTGGTCGTGACCGCGTCGACGACCAACCTCTCGACCATCACCTACGTCATCGACGACGTCGTCACCATCAAGGCGGGCACGGGCTGCACGTACCCGAGCGCCTCGGACCACACCAAGGTGTCGTGCACGGTGACGACCTTGGACAGTCAAGACCCGTACCCCACCGTGCAGTTGACGCTCGGCAACGGCAACGACACGCTCGCGTACCACAACAGGACGAACCAGACGTACTACTTCGCCTCGGTCGACCTGGGCGCCGGCAACGACAAGTCCACCGACGACGGCAGCGTCGATGGCAACTACGTCTCGGGCGGGACCGGCAACGACACCCTCGCCCTGGGCAAGTACTCGGTGGGCTGGGGCGACGACGGCAACGACACCGTCAAGGCCGCCGCGGGCACCATCGCCCAGGGCGGCAACGGCAACGACACGATCACCACCACCGGCGACGCGGCCGACGGCGGGGGCGGCAACGACGTCATCACCGGTGGCGCGGCCGCCCAGAGCCTGACCGGCGGCACCGGCAACGACCGGATCCACGGCGGCGCCGGGAACGACTTCCTCTACGGCGGCACGGGCAACGACGTCCTCTACGGCGACGCCGGCGCCGACACGATCTACGGCAACTCCGGCAACGACACCCTGTGGGGCGGCGCGGGCACGGACGTCCTGTCGGGCGGCGCGGGCCACAACGTCGTGCACCAGAACTGACGCCGCCGACCTGGGAGAACCGGCTCAGGGCGTGGTGCGGCCGACCACGACCCGGGCCGGTACGCGGAACGCCCCCTCGTCACGGCGGGGGAGGGTCTCCCGGACACCGCGCGCACACGACAAACCCATAACTCCTTTTCCACCTGTCACAGCCATGTCATACGCTGCTCCCAGCAGCCGCGCCCCGCGCGTCACCGCGTCTCTCATCCGCGGTCACGTCCGGGTGCTGCGCGGCGCTCTCAACTCCCGGTCTCCTGACCGGTTTTCTTGTGGGGGGAACAGCACGTGCGGATGCGCAGCATCTCGACCGCGACAGCGCTCGCGGTCCTTTTCGGTTCGGCGGCGCTCAGCGCCGTGGCGACGGGTACGGCCTCGGCGGCCACCGCGAGCGTGACCACGCCCGGCGGGCTCATCGCGGACAACGCCCTCAAGCGGGTGTTCGTCGGCGACCGTTCGGCCGGTACGGTCGCGGCCACCGACTACTCGGGCAACGTCCTCGCCTCGGTCGGCGGGGTCAGCGGGGTCTCCGACCTGGTCCTGTCCGACGACGAGACCACCCTGTACGCGGCGGCCCAGGGCACGCACGAGATCGTGGCGCTCGACCCGGCCACCCTCGCCGTGAAGGCCCGCTACCCGGTCGCCACCAACACCGGCCCGCGCTACCTCGCCTTCACCGCGGGCAGGCTCTGGTTCACCTACGGCGACCAGTGGGACGGCGACCTCGGCTCGGTCGACCCCTCGGTGGACCCGGCGAGCGGCACCGACCCGGTGACGCTGGCGCAGTTCCCGACCGAGGGCACCTCGGTCGGCCTCTGGGGCCCGGCGCTGCTGGACACCGACCCGCTGCGGCCCGGTGTCCTGGCCATCGGCCAGACCGGCGGCGACTCCACGGACTCGATGGCCGTGGTCGACGTGTCGAGCGGCACGCCCGCGCTCACCGCCTGGTACTTCGGCGACTACACGCTGAACAGCGGCATCGCCGACATCGACCTCGCCGCCGGCGCCGACCGGGTGCTGGTCAACGGCCATGTGGTGGACGACTACGCGAACGGCACGTTCACCCAGGGCACCAGCCCCTTCCCGGCGGACGGTCAGCTGGCCGACATCGCCCGGGACGGGTTCGTCGCCCAGGCCCACGACAACACGGTCACGACGTACCGTCCCAGCGGCTCGAAGGCCGTCCACACGTACACCATCGGTTCCTACGGCATGGCCGACCTGGCCTGGGCTCCCGACGCGTCCCGCGTCTTCGTGCTGGCCCGGACGTCCAGCGGCGGCTACGCCCTCAAGGCGCTGACCGACCCGGAGAAGAACGTCCCGACCCTCACGGTCAACGCCCCCTCCTCGGCCGCCCGCGCCAAGAAGCTCACCGTCACCGGCAAGCTCTCGGCGGCGTTCGCGCTGCCCACGGGTGTGAAGCTCCAGGTCACGCGCACCGACCTGGAGTCCACGAAGGGCAAGGCGCTGCCCACCGTCACGGTGAAGGCGGACGGCACGTACTCGTTCACGGACACCCCGCCGGCCGGCGGCACCGTCACGTACAAGGTGAGCTACGCGGGCGACTCCGGGCACGCGGCGGTCAGCGCCTCCGACAAGGTCGCCGTCTCCCGCGCGGCCACCGCCCTGAGCCTGAACAACAACGGCAAGCTGTACGGCTACGGCGCCGACGTGAAGTTCACCGCGCACCTCGGCAAGACCTACAAGAACCGTACGGTCGCGATCTACTCGGACCCCTTCGGCGCCGACAAGCCGAAGAAGCTGATCAAGACCGGCAAGGTCAACTCCAGCGGCAACATCTCCGTGACCGTGGACATGACCCGCGACACGGCCGTCTCCGCGGTCTTCGCGGGCGACGCCCGCTACGCCTCCAAGACGGTGAAGGTCACGGCGTACGCCAAGGTCAAGGTCTCCGCCGCGATCAGCAAGCACTACAAGACGGCGAAGATCGGCTCGACGTCGTACTACTGGTTCCACAAGAACTCGGCGCCGATCGTCACCACGACGATGACGTACTACAAGAACCGCCAGGAGCGGCTCGACCTTCAGGTCTACTACCAGGGCACGTGGTACGACTCCGACTCGGAGTACTTCGCCCTGAGCACGAACGGCAAGGTCGCCGTGAACCTCGGCGCCCCCGGCCAGTCCGGCATCAAGGCCCGCATCCGGGCCGCGTACATCAACGGTTCGTCCGGTGACAACGTCAACTCGACGACGTACACCGGGTGGAAGTACCTGTACTTCTCCAACTAGCCCTGATTCCCCGGCTATTGGGGTTCATCGGGCGCAGAGCAGCCCCGCTTCGAGGAGCACGTGTCCTCGAAGCGGGGCTGTTCGCGTGTCCGCGCGTCCGCCGGCTACACCGCGTCCAGCCCCGTCATGAGCTGTCCGTACGCCCCCTCCGCCGCCGCCACCGCGTCGTCGTACGCCTCGTCGGCGGTGCGTCCCGACGTGATCGTCCGCCAGTTCTCCTGTCCCAACTCCTGCTGTACGGCGATCAGATGGGCCGCGGCCAGGTGTCTGACGATCGGTGGCGCATCGCCGGAGCCGGTCGGCAGGGCGTCCGCGAGCGCGTCGATGTCCTGGCTGGTGTACCGCTGTCTCATGCCGATGCGGAGGCTGGGCGTGCGGTAGATGAGGTCCTGGAAGGACAGGATCTCGGGGTGGTCGTTCAGGCCGGTGATCGGGTTGCGCTCGGCCAGGCCGGCGAGGAAGTGGTCGCGCAGGGCCGCGGTCGGGGTCAGACCGGCGGGGCGCTCCCGCACCACCCGGGCCGCCTCGCCTAGGTGGTCGGCGAAACGGTGCAGGACCAGGTCCTCCTTGGTCGGGAAGTACCGGAACAGCGTGGCCTTGGAGACCTCCGCGGCCGCCGCGACCTCGACCACGGACACCTCGTCGAAGCCCTGGGCGCGGAAGAGGCGCAGGGCTTCCTGTGCGATGAGGTTCCGCGTGCGTTCCTTCTTGCGCTCGCGCAGACCGGCGGGTTCGTCCATGCCGGACAGTCTACACGAGAGGTGAGGCTCGGGCTCGAATGAGACCGGAGAACTTTTGAGCCCGAGAAACTTCTGAGACCTGGTTGCATTTTCTCGTCGGGCGATGTTCCATGGACGCACGACGACGAGAGGGGCCGCCATGACCGACGGCGCTGTACGGAACGAGGGCGTGCTGATCGTGGGCGCCGGACCGACCGGGCTCACGCTGGCCATCGAGCTGGCCCGGCGCGGGGTGGGCGTGCGGATCGTGGACGCGGCCCCGGCCCCGCACCGGGAATCCCGGGGCAAGGGCCTGCAGCCACGCACCCTGGAGGTCCTGGAGGACGTCGGCATCACCGGGCGCGCCCTCGCCACCGGGACGACACGACTGCCGTTCCGCAAGTACTTCGACGGCGCGCGCGTGAACGACACCGACCCGTTCGCCGACGCCCGCCCCACCCCCGACGCGCCGTACGAGCGAGGGGTGCTCATAGGGCAGTGGCAGGTGGAGAAACTCCTGCGCGAACGGCTCGCGGAGTTCGGCGTCGCCGTCGAAGGCGGCACGGAGGTCACCGGGTTCGAGCAGGACGAGGACGGTGTCACGGCCGTGCTCGCCGACGGCGGGCGGATCAGGGCGGGCTACCTCGTCGGCTGCGACGGCGGGCGCAGCCGGGTGCGCAAGGCGATGGGGGTGCGCTTCGACGGGACGACGGACGCGACCCAGTCGATGGTCGTCGGTGACGTCGAGGCCGAGGGGATCAGCCGGGACGTCTGGCACCAGTGGTTCGCGTCGGACGGGAGCGGAGTGATGCTCTGCCCCATGCCCGGCACGAACTCCTTCCAGTTCCAGGCCGGCCCCGAACTCGACGCGAACGGCGACCCGTTGCCACCGTCGCTGGAGAGCTTCCAGCGGATCTTCGACCGGTACGCGCAGGTGCCCGGTGTCACGCTGACCGACCCGACCTGGCTCTCCCTCTGGCGGGTCAACGTCCGCATGGTCGACCGGATGCGCGTCGGCCGGGTCCTCCTGGCCGGGGACGCCGCCCACATCCACCCGATCGCCGGCGGCCTCGGCATGAACACCGGCATCCAGGACGCCTACAACCTGGGCTGGAAACTCGCCCTCGCGACCACCGGCCAGGCAGGACCGGCCCTGCTGGACACCTACGAGGAGGAGCGCCTCCCGGTCGCCGCCTGGACCCTGGGCATCACCACCGAGCTGTACGCCCGGGTGCGCGAAGCGGTCAGGGAACCCGGCACCGGCGTCGAGGCCGCCGCCCCGCCCCCGATGGGCACCGGCTACCGCTGGAGCTCCCTCGCCGCCCCCGCGACCACCGGCGACCCCGCCGTCCTGCGCCCCGGCGACCGCGCCCCCGACGCCCCCTGCCTGGACGCCTCCGGCAACCCGGTCCGGCTCTTCGAGGTGTACGCGGACCCACGCTTCACGCTGCTCGGCTTCGGCGCGGAAGGGGCTGAAGTCGCGGACGCGGTCGGCAAGTTGGCGATCGAGCACGAGGACTTGGTGCAGGCGTTCACGGTGACCGACGGCGAGGCGGGCGAGCCGGGCGATCTGCGCGACCACGAGGGCCACGCCCGACGCGCGTACGGCCTCACGGCCTCCACTCCCGCCCCCGTCCCCGCCCTGGTCCTGATCCGCCCCGACAACCACGTGGCACTGCTGACCCAAGACCCGGCGGAGATGGCGAGCTACCTGTCACAGATCACCACATTCCCCCCGAAAGAGTGATACTCGGAGTATGAGCATGGCAACGTATGAAGTACTGGCCGCGTCGCACAACGCACTCGACGTGACCGCAGCCTTTCTGGTCGGCCTGGTGATCGCAGGCGCGCTGGTCTGGGCCGTACGTTTCGGCATGAAGGTCCGGGACCAGGAATCTCCGCGACCGCTCCCGGAGGAGCAGCCCCACCTCCCCGCCGGGGGCGCGGTCCACGAGATGCGGGAGATGCGGGAGCCCGACGAGATGCCCGTCGCCTCGGAGGAGAAGGAGCGGTTGATGCCGTACCAGCTCCACCACTCCGGGAGCAGAACGGGCAAGGACCAGAAGCGGCTGCGCTGGCTGCCCGGACGGAGCGGTTCGTTCGGGGGCGGCGGCATAGGCCACGTGTGACGGGTTGGTTCACTGCGTGACGGGTCTGCTCACCCTGTGACGGGTCGGCTCAGGCCTCCGCCGCGGGCAGCGTCACCTCGAACCGGCAGCCGCCGGACACATTCCGTACGGCGGCCCGGCCCTGGTGCGCCTCGACGATCCCGCGCACGATCGCGAGCCCAAGACCGGCCCCGGCGGGCGGGGTTCGGGCGTGCGTGCCACGCCACCCGGTGTCGAAGACGCGGGGCAGATCGTCCTCGGGAATGCCACCGCACCCGTCCGTCACGGACAGCACCACCCCGTCGGCGGACCGCTCGGCGGCAACAGCCACGGTGCCGTCGGCGGGCGTCCGCCGAATCGCGTTGACCAGCAGATTCCCCAGCACCCGGCTCATCTCCTTGCCGTCCACCTCGACCGGCACCGGTTCGATCCGGTCGCCGATCAGCCGGACGCCGAGTTCGCGTGCGAGGGGGTCCGCTCCGGCGAGGGCGTCGCCGACCAGGTCGTACAGGGACATCCGGGAGCGGGTGAGGGCGAGGGTGCCGGCGTGGATGCTGGAGAGTTCGAAGAGGTCGCCGACCATGTCGTTGAGGCGTTCCACCTCGGTGCGGATCTGGCGGAGGTAGCGGTCGGGGTCGGCGGCGACCCCGTCCTCCAGGGCCTCGGACATCGCGCGGAGACCGGCCAGCGGGGTGCGCAGATCGTGCGAGATCCAGGCGACGAGTTCGCGGCGGGACGACTCCAACGCCCGTTCGCGGTCGCGGGATTCGGCGAGCTTGGCGCTGGTGGCCGCCAACTCGCGGCTGACGTCGGCGAGTTCGGCGGTGGCGGGACGGGCCGGGGCGGAGTAGTCGCCGCCGTCGCCGAAGTCGCGGGCGGCGAGGGCGAGTTCACGGCTGCGGGCGACGACCCAGCGGCCGAGCAGCAGGGCGGTGAGCAGCGAGACGACGGCGGCCATCGCGACCACCGTCGTGACCACGGACAGATCGTGCGAGGAGAGGAACATCGCCTGGGCCACGGCCAGCGTTCCGGCGAGCATCGCGGTCACCGCGACGGCGGCGACCACGGCGACGGACGCGGTGAGCGACCGTCGGCGCAGCAGCCACAGGGCGCCGGCCCCGAGCACCCCGGCAGCGGCGGCCCCGAGAAAGGCGAACAGGGCGATGAGCAGGGCGTTGTGCATCGATCAGACCTCTCCGCCCTGCTGGGGATCGAAGCGGTACCCGACTCCCCACACCGTCTGGATGTACCGCGGCCGGCCGGGATCGTCCTCGACCTTGCCGCGCAGCCGCCGTACATGGACGGTGACGGTCGACAGATCACCGAAGTCCCACCCCCACACCTCGCGCATCAGGTCCTCCCGCCCGTACACCCGCCCCGGATGCCGGAGGAAGAAAGAGAGAAGGTCGAACTCCCGGTGGGTGAGGGCCAGTTCGGCCCCGTCCTTGCTGGCCCGACGACTGGCGGGGTCCAGGACCAGTCCCCCGGCGTTCAACGGCACCGCGGACCCGACGGGCGACCGGGACCGCCGCAGCACGGACTCGACCCGCAGCACGAGCTCACGCGGGCTGAAGGGCTTGGTGACGTAGTCGTCGGCGCCGACCTCAAGACCCAGGATCCGGTCGTCCTCGTCCCCCCGGGCGGTCAGCATGATCACCGGCACGGGCCCCCGACCCCGCATCCGCCGGCAGACCTCCAGCCCGTCCATCCCCGGCAGCATCAGATCGAGCACCACCAGATCGGGCCAGTGCGCATCGGCCCGGGCCAGTGCCTCCGGCCCGTCCCCGGCCCGCTCCACGACATACCCGGCCCGGTCGAGATACCCGGAGACGACTTCGGCGACGGTCGGATCGTCATCGACGACCAGCACACGGGCACCGCCGCCCGCCCCCTCGGCCTTCCCGGCCTTCTCGTACGACTGCTGCATGCGCCCAGCCTCGCACCCCCACCCCCGCCGATGCGGCCCCGCACCGGCTCAGGGCACCGGACGTCCGAGTTTCGTAAGGAACGCGGCGCGCGGAGAGAGAAGGGAGAGGGGCGGAGGAAACGTCAGCCGAACCGCTTGCGGACCGACAGCAGCGCGATGTACCCGCCCACCGCCATGGGCACGCCCACCACGCACAGCACGACGCTCCCGGCCGAGCCGAAGGCCGTCAGCGACGTCCCGGCCAGGGCCACCGCGGCAGCGGCGGACTCCGCCCGGAGCCGCGGCGCCGAACGCCTGCTGGCCTCGGGCTTGATGAGCTGGCGGCCGAGCAGGACCTGCACGGCGTTGACCGCGGCCATGACGGCGGCGAGCACGCCCACGACGAGCATGAATATGTCGGGCACGGCGGAAAAGTACCGTGCGGGCGACGGACGGAACGCGTTGCCCCCCGGGTTCGACCTCGCCGTAAAGGACTACAGGAACTCCCGGGACCGCGGCCTGCCGTCCGGTGACGGAGGCCGCGGTCCGGGGAGGAGCCCTACTGCCGCGCCCCCGCACGCTCCGGGGTGTACACCGCGAGTGCCCAGATCACGAACACGTCCACCGCGATCATGATCACCGACCAGACCGGGGCGTACGGAAGGAACATGAACTGGAGGATCGCGCTGAGGCTCGCGAGGACGATGCCGCAGACGCGGGCCCAGCTCATGCCGCGGAGGATGCCCCAGCCGGTGATCGCGCCGACCGCGCCGAGGCAGATGAGGATGACGCCCCAGCCGGTGAGGTTGATGCTGTAGACGTACGAGCCGACGCGGGTGTAGACGTCGTCCTTCGCGAGGGCGGATATGCCCTGGAGGATGGCGATGACACCGTTCATCAGCATCAGGACGCCGGCGAAGACCGCGCCGCCCATCGCGAGCCCGCCGCCGGGCGGGGGCGGGATCGAGCCCCGGGTGCCGGGGGCCTGGCCGGAGTCGTTCCAGACCGGGGGCGTCTCGTGGCCGCCGGCGGACGGCGAGTGCGGCTGCTGCGTCGAGTGCGGCTGCTGGGTCATGGCCGTACCCCACCTCTCTGTGGTGTGTGGTGCTTCGACCATCCGGCCGCCGCACCCCCTCCACCACGGGGGTTACGCCATACGGGTGACACCCGGGGCGGCCCCCGACCCCGGCCCCTCCTCCGGTTCCGCCGCCAGGAACTCCACCACCGCCAGTGCGAACAGCACCGCCAGCGCCAGCCCGACCACCACCCACCCCGTCGGATACGACCACAGCAGATACGCCAGCAGCGCCCCGCCCACCAGCACCCAACTGATCCACACCCGGTACCGGCGCACGAACGGCCCGACCGGCCCCGTCCGCAGCCCCGCCCCGTCGGCGACCGCCCGCACCGCCCCGATCCCGGACGTCCACAGCCGCCGTACGAGACCGGCCCGGCGGCCCGGGCCCGTCAGCCAGGCGCCGAGCGCGACCACCACGCCCAGGGCGACGACCACCCGTACGGTCGTGTGCAGGAAACGGGTCAGCGCGTCGTACACCGCGCCGGCCGCGGCCGGGGAGACTCCCGCCGGGAGCGCGTCGAGGTAGACGGCCCGGAAGATCCGCAGCGCGATGCCGAGCAGGGCGGTCATGGCGGCGACACCCAGCGCGCCCGTCACCAGGGCGCGCCGCTTCCGGCCCGCCAGCAGGACGCCCGCCGCGACCAGGACCACCGCCACCAACGGGAGCCAGGTACCGGCGAGTTGGAGGAGGCGGAAGTACGTCTTGTACGTGCCGAGGTCGTCGCTCTTGAGGAGGGTGATCGACGTGTGGAGCTCGGGGATCTTCCCGGCGACCGTCAACCCGTCGTCGACCAGCCGCTGTTTCACCTCGTCCACCACCGGGCCCACGTCGAGCGTCACCGCGCCGTCGTCGAGCCGGACGGCACCACCCCCGCTGCCGGTCAGGGCTTTGTCCACAGTGCTGTGGACACGGCGGTTGGCGTCCTTCCAGATCCGGGCGAAGGCGTCCGAGGCGGCCACCGCCTGCGCCTTGTCGTGGACGAAGGCACGGACCGAGTCCTCCAGCGAACCGCCCAACGCCCCCAACGCCTTTTCCAGCAACGGGCGTTGGGCGGGCGCCACACCGGACAGCAGGGCGGTGAGGTCGAGGCGGTCCATCACGGCCGAGGTCACCCGGCTCGCGACGGCGTTCTGGATGTCCGGGTCGGAGGCGAGCGGCGCGACGGTCTTCACATACCGGTCCGTGTCGCCCACCGTGTCCGCCGTCCACGCGGCCACCACGCCGAGCGGCGCGAGCACACACCCCACGATGACCAGCACCACGGCGACCAGCGAGCGCACCCGGTGCCGCGGCCGCCGCTCCGCCTCCAGCTCGGCCACCCGCGCCCGCAGCCGGTCGAGTTCCGTCACCTCTGCCTCCTCCGCGCGTGTGCCTCCCAGCGCATCCCCGATGGCCCGGGGCCGCGAGCAGTGCCGCGCCGTTCGGGTGACGCCGGCATGCGGCCGTACGGCATCGGACCTTCACTGGAGGGACGACCCGACCGACTCGTGGAGGCGACATGGCCCGGAACAGGCGCGCTGCGGTACGTGCGGCGGCAGCTGTGGCCCTTGGCCTAACCGGTCTGGCCGGGTTGACCGGTTGTTCTGACGACAGCACTCCGGCCTCCGTCGCCAGCAAGGCCGCGTCCGCCGTCGCGTCCATCGGCGCCCAGGCCACCGGCGCGATCGCGTCGGCCACCGCCGAGGCCGGCCGCAGGCTCGACGACGTCAAGAACGGCGTGGACGCGAAGGACGCCGTCCACCTCGCCGCCCCCACCACCGACTCGGCCGGCCGCAGCACGGTCGAGGTCACCGTCGACAACACCGCCGGCTCGGCCAAGTCCTTCGCCGTACAAGTGGAGTTCAAGGACGAGGGCGGCAATCTGCTCGACACCGTCGTCGTCACCGTCCCCCACGTCCCGGCCCACAAGTCCGCCACGGCGACCGCCCGCAGCAACCGCACGTTGTCGGGCGGTGTGAAGGCCGACGTCGGCACGGCGCTGCGGTACTGAGTCCCCTACTACGGCCGTACTACTGCCGCGACTTCGCGAACTCCCGTAGGAACAGCGCCTCTACGTGCGCCATGTGCTCGATCTCCGAGGGGTCGACGCTCTCGTTCGGGGCGTGGATGAGGCAGCGGGGTTCCTCGACGCCCATGAGGATGATCTCGGCGCGGGGGTAGGTCTCGGCGAGGACGTTGCACAGGGGGATGGAGCCGCCCTGGCCGAGGAAGGCGAGGGGTTTGCCGTAGACGTGTTCCATCGCGGTGCCGAGTGCGGTGTACGCCGGCCCGTCGGTGGCGGCGCGGAACGGGGAGCCGGTGCCCTCCGTCTCCACCGACACCTTCGCGCCCCAAGGGGCCGCGTCCGCAAGGTGGTTGGTGAGTGCCTCGCGGGCCGCGCCGGGGTCCGTGCCGGGCGGGACGCGCAGGCTGACGCGGGCACGGGCGGTCGCGGGTACGGCCGCCGCCGAGCCGACCACCGGCGGGCAGTCGATGCCGAGGACGGTGACGGCGGGGCGGGACCAGAGGCGGTCGGCGACGGTCCCGGTGCCGGTCAGCTCTACGCCGTCCAGGACGCCCGCGTCCGTACGGAACTGTTGCTCGTCGTAGCCGACACCGTCCCAAGTCCCTTCGCAGTCCAGGCCGTTGACGACCGTGGCGCCGGTCTCCGGGTCGCGGAGGGAGGACAGGATCTGGATCAGCGCGGCGAGGGCATCGGGCGCCGGTCCGCCGAACATGCCCGAATGGACCTCGCCCGCAAGGGTGTTGACGGTGACGACGACGTTCGCGAGCCCGCGCAGGGTGGTGGTCGCGGTGCCGACGCCGACCGCCGCGTTGCCGGTGTCGCAGATCAGCAGCGCGTCCGCGAGGAACTTCTCGGGATGCTGGGCGACGTACTGCTCAAGCCCGCCCGTGCCCTGTTCCTCCGAGCCCTCGGCGACGAACTTCAGCCCGACCGGGAGGTCTTCGCCGAGCGCGCGCAGGGCGGTGAGGTGCATGACGATGTTGCCCTTGCAGTCGGCGGTGCCGCGTCCGTACCAGCGGCCGTCGCGCTCGGTGAGCGTGAAGGGCGGGGTCGTCCACGCCTTGTCGTCGAGCGGGGGCTGGACGTCGTAGTGGCAGTAGAGGAGGACGGTCGGGGCGCCGGGCGGGGGCGGCCGGTGACCGATCACGGCGTGGCTGCCGTCCGGGGTCTCCGCGAGGTGCACGTCCCGCAGGCCCGCCTCGGTGAAGGCGTCGGCGACCCACTGGGCGGCCTTGTGGCACTCCTCGGGCGGGTACTGGCGGGGGTCGGCGACGGACGGGATCGCGACGAGTTCGGCGAGGTCGGCCTTCGCGCGGGGCATCAACTCGGCGATGAGGGAGGCGAGTTCGGGCGTATCGGCCATCGTGGTCACTGCCTCACCGTGTTGTCGGTCTTCAGGTCGTCGATCTTGTCCTGGATCTTGTGCAGCTTGTCGGGGCAGTAGATCTCCAGGATCTTGGCCTCGGCGCGCAGCGCGGCCGTGTCGCCGATGACCGGGCGCTGGCCGACGAACGCGGCCCCGTTGGAGACGTTGATCTTCCAGAGCGCCGACTTGAGCGCGCTGCCGGGGTCCTTGCAGACGATCCCGCCGTCGGTGCCGAGCGCGCGGGCGATCGTCTTGGTCTCGGGCCGGGGATAGCCGGCCGCCACCGCCGCGTCGGCGAGCTGATTCGCCTTGTCCGTGGCCTTGTTGGTGGTCTTCACGCTGTCGTACTGGATGACACCGACGACGGCGAGCACGACCAGCAGGACGACCGCGCCGACGTAGATCCATCGGTGCTCGGAGGCGAACTTGGTGGGGCTCATACGACATCACCGGCCGCCGCGTCCGCCGTGGACGCCTCCGTACGCCAGCCGGGTTTGCGGAACTTGAGGAACGCCCACGGGATCAGCAGCCCGAGGATGACGAGCCCGCCGCCGATGATGCCGATGTACGCCCAGATGCTGCCGCCGCCGAACTGCGAGGGCGGGACGAAGCCGATCGCGAGGGCGGCGACGGAGGCCAACAGGCCGACGGTGCACAGGAGATGGAGGGCGGGGACGCGGTAGCCGCGGGGATGGTCGGGCTGAGTCTTCCGGAGTCTCATCGCGGCGACGAACATCAACAGGTAGACGATCAGATACACCTGCGTAGTGATGGTCGAGAAGATCCAGTACACGTTGGAGACGTTGGGAAGCAGGGCGTACCCGAGGGCGATGACGGTCGTGACGACACCCTGGGTGACGAGGATGTTCTGCTGCACCCCGAACCGGTTCAACTTCTGGAGGAACGGCGGGAGATAGCCCTCGCTGCGGGAGATCTCCAGCAGGCCCTTGGACGGTCCGGCCAGCCAGGTGAGCATGCCGCCGAGCGAGGCGGAGACCAGCATCACGGCGGCGATCGGGGTCATCCAGCCGATGTGGAAGTACGAGAAGAACGCGTTGAACGCCTGCATCACACCCGCGGTGAGGCTCGTCTGGTCCGACGGCACGACCCAACTGATCGCCAGGGCGGGGAGGATGAAGATGAGCAGCACCAACCCCATCGCCAGGAACATCGACTTGGGGTACTCCTTCGCCGGGTCCTTCAGCGAAGACACATGGACGGCGTTCATCTCCATGCCGGAGTAGGAGAGGAAGTTGTTGACGATGAGGACGAGGCTGGCGAGGCCCGTCCACTCGGGCAGCAGGTGGCTCGACGTCATCGGGGCGGCCGAGGGATTCCCCTGGGCGAGGAAGACCATGCCGAGCACGACAAGGAGGGTGCCCGGTACGAGAGTTCCGATGATGAGTCCCCAACTGGACAGTCCCGCAAGGGCCTTGGTCCCTCGGGACGACACCCACACCCCCGTCCAGTACAGGACCATGATGACGATCGCGGTGTAGAGGCCGTTGGAGGCGAGGGCCGGGTCGATGACGTACGAGATGGTGCTCGCGACGAAGGCGAGCAGGCTCGGGTAGTAGAAGATCGTCATCGCGAACTGGCACCACACGGCGAGGAATCCGAGCGGTTTCGACAGCCCCTCGCTGACCCAGCGGTAGACACCGCCGCTCCAGCCGGAGGCGAGTTCCGCGGAGACCAGCGCGGTCGGCAGCAGGAAGACGACCGCCGGGACGAGGTACAGGAACACGCAGGCCAGGCCGTAGACGGCCATCGTCGGGGCGGCGCGGAGGCTGGCCACCGACGAGGTCGTCATCAGCGCGAGGGTGACCCAGGTGATGGTGGGCGCGGGCCGGGCTCTCGCCGCCGTACGCGCTGCCGGTACCGGTTTCGGCAGGTCGGCGGGGACGTCCATCGAGGCCACGGGCCCTCCCAAGGGGGTTGCGGGGATGCTGCCAGGCTCGATGCGGGGGCGGGTGGGCGCAGGTCGAGTGGGCCGTTCGGGTGAGGGGCGGGGGCTCGGGGTGCCGGTGGGGCGGGGAGCGTTCAGGCTGGTGGGGGGCCGTGGTCCCGGTACCCGTGGGCTACGTGAGGGAGGCGGTCGTGGAGCACCAGCGCACGGCGGCCGCGCTCGACGAACTCACCGTGTTCCTGGCCCGGTTGACGCGGCTGTTGCTGCGATCGAGCGGTGAGGGGGCCGAGTTGATCGAGGACTCGGTGCGGTCGGCAGCTCGGGCGCTGGGCGGTGAGGCGTCGTTGCTGCTGGTGCCGGACGCGGCGGCGCTCACGGTGACCGTCGGGGGCGGGACGCGGACCGTGACCGTGCGCGGCTTCCCCGAGGTGTTCCGCCTGGACCAGGTCACCGCGCTGAAGCCCCTGCTCACGGATGTGGAGAGGGGCAACCTCGGTGTCACGGAGGCGGACCGCCGGCTGACGAGGATCGAGAACGCCCCCGCCCCCTACCCCTGGCCGCTGAAGTTGCTCGGCATCGTGCTGTTCTCGCTGGGCTTCGCACCGCTGATGCAGCCGACCTGGTACGAGGTCGGTTCGACGGCTGTACTGGCCACGATCGCGGCGGTGTTGGCTGTCACGGCGGACCGACTCCCGCGCCTGGCAAAGGTGTTGCCGCTGGTCGTCTCAACGGTCGTGTCGGTGGTGGCCCTTGAGGTGTTCGCCCGCGAACCGTCCCACGGCGGCCCGGTGTTGCTGATGCTGCCCGCCCTCTTCTACTTCGTCCCCGGCGACTATCTGAGCGCGGCCACGGCGGAGTTGGCCGCCGGCCTCATCACCACCGGCGCCATCCGGCTCGTCTACGCCGTGTTCCTGCTGGTGCAGTTGTATCTGGGCGTGCTGCTGGGCGTGTTCGCGACGGGCACGTCCACGCACGCCCTCTGGGACATCGCGGCGGACTCGGACATGGCGCGCTGGGCACTCTTCCTGGGCTGGATCGTGTTCACCGCGGGCACGGTCCTGGCGTTCGCGATCCCACGCCGACTGTTCTGGCCGCTGCTCCTGTTGGTGTACGTCACGGTGGGGGTGCAGTCGCTGTTCACGAAGCTGGTGGGGGAGGTCGGGGGGACGTTCGTGGCGGCGGCGGTGCTGTCGGCGGCGGCGACGCTCCTGGCCCGTTCCGAACGCCGCCCACCCCGTCTGGTCCTGCTCCTCCCCGGCTTCTTCACCCTCACCGTCGGCTCCCTCGGCATGCGCGGCCTGACGACGCTGGCGGGCGGGCATGTCATCGAGGGCTTCCGCGACCTGCTGAAACTGGTCACGATCGTCACGGCGATCGCGGTGGGGATGGTGTTCGGGGCGGCGCTGACGGAGGGGCGGGGGCGGAAGTCGGCGTAGAGGGGCGGGTGTTGGGGTGTGGGTGGTTGGGTGTGGGTGGTTGGGTGTGGGTGGTGGCGTGCGGGTGGTTGGGGGTCAGCCCCTCCAGTACTCAGCCCACCCGGTACTCGGCATCCCGTACTCAGGCCATCCAGAAGAAGACGGCGGTCATCCTCTTCTCCTCCAGCGTGCTGCCGTGGTAACCGGTCGCGCTGTGCACGAGGTTGGCGTGGTAGAGCAGCAGGCTGTTGTACTTGTGCGGCACGCGTACGTCCTCCTCGAAGGCGTCCGGCGCGACGAACCGCGTACCCAGCGCCTCGACGAGGTTGTTGTGCGGGGCCTGTACGACGTTGCCGCCGAGCCGTCCACCCGGCAGATGCTGCCGGTAGAAACTGGTCCCGCAGTCCTTCGGCACGGAGGGGTTGAGGTACAGCACGGCGGCGTACCGGCACAGGGACCGTGAGTCGGTGTGCGGGCGGGGCTCGCTCTCGCCCTCGCCCACGACCTGGATGCAGTTGTGGTTGAGGGTCCCGCCCCCGGGTGCCTTCTGCACCCACAACTCCTTGGCCCCGGTCGCCTGCTTGACCAGCCGCTCGATCCGCCCCATCTCGGCCGGCTCAAGCCCGGGCATGGTCCGCAACCCCGGCCAGGTCTCCGACGTGTACGGATACCCCTTGACCCAGTCGTCCTTCGCGAGACACCGCTCCCGTACGGCGTCCACGTCCGGGAGCACGTCGTTCAGTACCCAGTAGTCGCGGCCCTTGGTGGGCTTGCGGTACGGGAGGACGGGGAGGGGGGCCTGTTGGCGGGCCCGTTGCTGGGGGTGTGGGGGGAGTGGTGGCATGGGGCCGAACGTATAGCGGGGGTTCGCCAATGCTGTGCCATACACCGGTCAACATTCCGTCAACGAAGGGTAGTTGAAGGTCAAGGTCAGGAGGTGGATAAGGGGGTGAATAAGGGGGTGGATCAGGGGGTGACGTCCACTGAGCCTTCCGCGCCCTCCGCCTCTTCGACGAACAGTCCCTCGGCGGCCGTGACGGTCAGGGCCCGGTCGAACCAGAGGGTGAGGGTGTCGAGGTCGGTGCAGGACGTTACGCGCTCCCGGACGCCCTCGGAGACGAGGACTCCACGCTTCTCCAACAGCCGCAGGATCAACGCGGCCTCGCCTGCGGCCTGCCCCTCGGCCTGACCTTCGAGATGGGCCCTCTCCATGAGGTGGCCCCGGCCGGGGAAGTAGTTGACGAAACCCATGATGCTCCTTCGTTCGTCTTCAACAGCGGGACGATCAAGCTGCGCTGCCCAGTTCGCACCAGACGTACTTGCCGCGGTGGCCGTTCCTGGACAGGGGCTGCCAGCCCCAGAGGTCGGCGCAGGCCTTGACCAGGGCGAGGCCTCGGCCCTCCTCCAGGTCGGTGATCGCGGTCAACTCACGTGGGGGCTCCGGGGGTTCGGGGTTCGCGTCCCAGGCGCCGATGCGGAGGACGCTGGGTGACCAGGAGACTCGTAGCGCGACGGGGCCTTCCGTGTGGCGAACGGCGTTGCCCACCAGCTCCGTTGCGAGGAATTCGGCGGTGTCTACCAGGGCGATCAGTCCGTGCATCGTCAGGATCAGGCGGAGAGTGCGGCGGCAGACGGTGACTGAGCGGGGGTCGTTGGGGATGTTGAGGGAGTACTCCCAGGGGGCGGGGTGTTCGGTTTCGGGCATGCGTGAACTCCGGTTCGGTGGTGGGGAGTTGACGTTCGGGGTGGCGGTGGCAGTGCCGCAGCCGTCATGGCAGGACGGAGCGGTGCGCTTCCGGTGACCCGGCGTTTCGCAACGCGTGCGGCGCGTCACTGACGGTAGGGGATAGGGTTAATCCGTCGCAACCCTAATCCGCTAGTTCGGTCGATGTTCGGATGCGGCAACTTGCCGATCCACGGCAGGCTTTGAGTGACTGGAGAAAGGGGTGTCCATGCCGCCGAGGAGTCAGCCGACGGCACGACAAATGCGGTTGGGTGTTGAGCTGCGCAAGCTGCGTGAGGCTGCCGGGATTACAGGGCGCGAAGCGGCGGAGTTGATGAGCGTCAACTCCATCCAGGTGAGCCAGATCGAGTCCGGTCGCGCGGGTGTCAGTGAGGAGCGGCTGCGGCGGCTCGCCGCCAACTATGCCTGCGCGAACAATGAGTTGATCGATGCACTCGTTGATCTGGCGACCGACCGTACGCGAGGTTGGTGGGAGGAGTACCGGGGGATCCTTCCGGCCACGTTCCTGGACTTGTCGGAGCTTGAGCATCACGCGCGGTTCTTGCGAGTGATCGGCACAGCGCACGTGCCGGGGATACTCCAGACCGAGGACTACGCGCGGGCCGTTTTCTCGTACATGGTTCCCGAACTGCCGCCCGGTGAGCTGGACTCCTGGGTCGCACACCGCCTGCACCGCCGTGTCGTACTGGAGCGCGAGGCGCCTTTCGAGTACGAGGCAGTGCTTCATGAGTCGGTGCTCCGCGTGAAGGTGGGGGACCGCAAGCTCGCCCGGGCCCAACTGGCGGAGATCTCGACCGTGATGGAACGCCCCAATGTCTCGGTGCGCGTGGTGCCCTTCGAGGCGGACGGATTCGGCGGCGCCAACAGCTCGTTGATGTGGGCCGGCGGACCGCTGCCACGACTGGACACTGTCCACCGGGACACCCCGCAGGGAAGCGCGTTCGTGGACGCGGAGGCCCAACTCGACCGGGCTCGTGCGCTCTTTCGTAAGGTTGAGGAAGCGTCCCTGACTCCCACCGCGTCACGGGACTTCATCCATCAACTGATGCACGAACTGTGAGGCGAGGGCATGGCCACCGAGCTGCGCTGGCAGAAGTCGTCCTTCTCGGGAGGGGCCGAAGGCAACGAGTGCGTCGAACTCGCCGCAGCCCCTACCGCAATCCATCTCCGCGAATCGGACATGCCTACCACCCTGCTGACCACCACCCCTGCCCCCCTCACCCACCTGCTGCAAGCGATACGCACCGGCACCCTTCCCCAGCACCCCTGACACAGGAGCTGCGAGTCACACCATGAACCGCACCCTCCACTGGCAGAAGTCGTCCTACTCCGGCGGCGGCGAGGGCAACGATTGCGTCGAACTCGCCGCAACCCCCACCACGATCCGCCTCCGCGAATCCGACGCCCCCTCCACTCACCTCACCACCACCCCCGTCCCCCTCACCCACCTCCTCCAGGCAATACACACCGGCACCCTCCACCTCCGCCACTAAGCGCGAGACCCAGGTCACACCCACCCTTGTCACATTCCCGCGCCCCCGTTCCGTCAGTGCTGTGTAACCACCAGCCACGACAGAACAGAGGAGCCCACCATGGGTGCTCGACTGAACCCCTTCGGCAGTCCGCTCGCCGGTAAGGCGCTGAAGCACTTCATCGCCGCGGGCAAGGTCATCGACGACTCGTCGCTGCCGCGTGCCACACAGGAGCTGGTGAAGCTGCGGGCGAGCCAGATCAACGGGTGCGGGTTCTGCACCGACATGCACAGCAAGGACGCGGCCGCCGCCGGGGAGACATCCGTCCGGCTCAACCTCGTCGCCGCCTGGCGTGAGGCGACCGTGTTCAGCGATGCCGAGCGCGCCGCGTTGGAGCTGGCCGAGGAGGGGACCCGGATCGCGGACGCGGCCGGCGGGGTGTCGGACGACGTGTGGGCGAACGCCGCCAAGCACTACGACGAGGAGCAGCTCATGGCGCTCGTCTCGCTGATCGCCCTCATCAACAGCTTCAACCGGATGAACGTCATGCTCACGATGCCCGCCGGCGACTACCAGCCCGGTCAGTTCGCCTGACGCGAGCCGAGGAGCAGTGCCGCCAACGCCAGTGCCGTATCCCGCGGTGTGCCCAGGTCGTACTCGGGCCGTGGCTCTGCGGTCCTGGCGTTGTTCCAGGTGGGTGCGGAGGGTGGCCGTCAGGTCCGGGCGGTCGGCCGGCGGAGACAGGAGTGCCGCTGTGCGGTCGCTGCCTGCGCTCGGACGGACGGACGGTCGGACGGACGGGGAAAGAGTGCGCATTCCTCGCAATCCATCCGGCCAGTACCCCGGCACGACAGCCCCGACGACCGCAGCGGCAACCGGAGTTGCTGTCCGTCACTTGTGACGCGCCCCACTCGGGCTTTACCAAAACCAAAGACTTCGCGCGCTTCCCGGATCCGTACTTCTGACTGTCCGTACCGCCGACGGGCGGTCCACGACACAGGAGGTACGGTGCGCTTTTCGCGGAACGCGACGGGAACGATGGTTGTGGGCGGCGCCCTCAGCCTGACCCTCGTCGCCCTGGCCTATCCGGCAATGCTGGGCGTGACCACGGTCTCCAGCGCTCCCGCTCGCGTGATCGCCAACACGCAGTGGGGGCCGCTGACCGAGGCCGACCGCGACTTCGTGGTCAAGGTGCGCGCGGCAGGGCTGTGGGAGTACCCCGTCGGCCAGATGGGACTGAAGAAGGGGGCGAGCCCGGCGGTCATCACCGCGAGCAAGCACCTGATCGACGGGCACGCGGCGCTGGACTCCACCGTCCGCAAGATCGCCCCCATGCTCAACATCACGATCCCGAACCAGCCCAGCCCGCAGCAGCAGGGGTTCATCAACACCCTGAACGGGGACAGCGGCAAGCAGTTCGACACGGACTTCGCCAACATCCTGCGGGTGACGCACGGTTCGATCTTCGCCACCATCGCGAAGATCCGCGGAACGACCGAGAACACCCTGGTGCGGGTCCTGGCCAACCAGGCCAACGCGACGGTTCTGGACCACATCACCGTGATGGAGGACACCGGACTGGTCAACTTCAGCCAGGTTCTGTTCCAGGAAACGACTCCGCCGAAGCTGCCTGCCGTGGACCTGACCCCGCCGCCGCCCCCCGCGGGCCAGCCGGAGGTGGTGCTCACCCCGCCGGTGAACAGCACCACCCAGCCGCCGGTCCTCCCGGGCGAGGCGTCACCCAGCGCCAGCCAGACCCCGACCGTGGGGTGAGTGCGCCACCGAGCGCGCTACGCCCCCAGCCACACGGTCGTGTCCGGCGCCAAGAGTGCCGAGGGTGCCGGGAGTCCCGGGAGTGCCAAGGATCCCAACTGCCCTTCCCCTGCCGCCGGTTCGCTGCTCAGCAGCACCTCCCCCGGCGGCAGGGCGACCGGCCCGTCCGACAGGTTGGTGACACACCGCCAGCCGTCGGAGCGCGCGAAGTGCAGCACCCCGGGCGGGCTGTCCGGGGCCCAGGTCAGCTCCTCCCCGTCCAGCAGCTTGCGGCGCAGGCGGAGCGCGGTGCGGTAGAGCTCCAGCGTCGAGCCCTCCGTCCCGTCCTGTGCCTCCACGGCGTACGACGCGAAACTCGCCGGCTGCGGCAGCCACGCGGGCCCCGGCCCGAAGCCGTACGACGGACCGGTCGACGTCCAGGGGAGCGGTACCCGGCAGCCGTCGCGGCCCTTGTGCGTGTGGCCCTGCTGTTCCCAGATCGGGTCCTGGAGGACCTCGACGGGCAGGTCGGCGACCTCGGGCAGACCGAGTTCCTCGCCCTGGTAGACGTACGACGAACCGGGCAGCGCCAGCATCAGCAACGTCGCGGCGCGGGCCCTGCGCAGGGCCGCCGCCGTGTCGACCGGTGGTGTGTGGCCGTTCGACAGGAGCCAGGTGTTGGGGTCCGTGCCCGGTGGCAGCATCAGGCGCGAGGCGTGGCGTACGACGTCGTGGTTGGACAGGACCCAGGTCGCCGAGGCGCCTGCCGCGCGGGCCGTGGCGAGCGAGCCGGTGATCACCTCACGGAGTTCGTCCGCGTCCCAACCCGCCTCCAGATACTCGAAGTTGAAGGCCTGGCCGAGTTCGTCCGGGCGGGCGTACAGGGCGCGGCGGGCGGACGGTACCCAGGCCTCGGCGACCGCCATGCGGGGCGGGGTGTAGGTGTCGAGGACCGTACGCCGCCAGTCGCGGTAGATCGCGTGGACCTCGTCGCGGTCGTAGTAGGGGTGGCTGCCGGGCGGGAACGAGTCGAGGACGCCCTCGGCGTTCGCCGCGACGGGGCCCACGTCGCGCAGCGGTTCGCTGAGGTCCTTCGCCAGGGCGTGGGCGACGTCGACCCGGAAACCGTCGACGCCTCGGTCGGACCAGAAGCGGAGCGTGGTGCGGAAGTCCTCCCGGACCTCCTCGTTGTCCCAGTTCAGGTCGGGCTGTTCGGGCGTGAAGAGGTGCAAGTACCACTGTCCGTCGGGGAGTTGGCGCCATGCGCTGCCGCCGAACACCGACGGCCAGTCGGTGGGCGGGAGTTGACCGTCCTTGCCCCGCCCGTCCCGGAAGACGTAGCGGTCGCGGGCGGCGGAACCGGGCGCGCCGGCGAGCGCCTCCTGGAACCAACTATGCAGCCGGGACGTGTGGTTGGGCACGATGTCGACCATGACCTTCAGACCGAGCCGGTGCGCCTCGGCGACCATCGCGTCGAAGTCGTCGAGCGTGCCCAGGCGGGGGTCGACGTCACGGTAGTCGGCGACGTCGTAGCCGCCGTCGGCGAGTTCGGACGGGTAGAACGGGCTGAGCCAGAGCGCGTCCACGCCGAGCGCGGCGAGGTGACCGAGGCGCTGGGTGACGCCCTTGAGGTCCCCGAGTCCGTCGCCGTCGGCGTCGGCGAAACTGCGCGGATAGACCTGGTAGACGACGGCTTGCCGCCACCAGTCCGGGTCACGGGAGGACAGGTCGGTCACGTGGTCTCCTTATGAATTCCCGCTGCGCTGACGGAAGTTGACAGTCATCTTCCGGTGGACCCACGATGTGCACACGCTGTGGCGCATGTGACCAATGAGCCCGGTGTTTCTTCCTTCGCTGCTCAGCTCCTCCACTCCTTGCCAGGCCAAGATGGGATAAGTATGTCCATAGCGAGTCGTGTCACTGTGCGTCGCCTGTTGGGGACGGGCGCCGCCTCCCTCGCCCTCGCCGCAGCCTCCGTCGGCGCCGCCTCCGGTGCCTATGCCCACGGCGGTGGCGGTGACGGCTGGGAGTCCGGTGGCCACTACCGGCCCGGCTCCGGCGCCGGCACGGTCACCGAGACCGAGGGCTGCCAGTTCTCGCTGAACGGCACGGACTTCTTCCCCTCCGTCAAGGTCGACGACCAGAACCTGAAGCCCACCGACGACGGCAAGATCCACATCAAGGTCCGCACCGCCGGTGACGCCTCCACCTGCACGGCCTCGCTCGCCTCGTACATCGCCCACGGCCCGACCTTCGCCACCTCCGGCCAGCAGGTCTTCGTCGACTTCGACACGGTGACCGTGAAGAAGGGCCAGACGGACTCGCTCGACATCGCGGTGCCGGACGAGGGCTGCTTCGCGCAGATCGACCTCTACCGGGGTGCGGTCAAGTTCGACGGCAACCCCGCCGCCGGCGACGGCCTCGTCCACGGCGACCTGCCCAAGGGCCCCGACCACACGGTCATCAAGGACAAGCTGATCGCGGCCTGGAACGGCGGCACGAAGGACTGCTCGACCACCGAGTCCCAGCCCCCGTCCCCCTCGGCCCCGGCCTCGGTCCCCCCGTCGGCCCCGGAGTCCACCCCGCCCGCCTCGGACTCCTCGACCCCGACCCCGAGCGCCTCCGAGTCGACCCCGGAGTCCGCCACCCCGACCCCGTCCGACTCCGAGTCGAGCACTCCTCCGGCGGCGCCCTCGCCCAACGGCGGTGGCGGCGGTGACCTCGCCGAGACCGGCGGCGGCAGCAACACCGGCGTGCTGGTCGGCGGGGCGGCGGTGCTGCTCGCGGGCGGCGCGGCGATCGTCGTCGCCACTCGTCGTCGGCGCGCTTCGCACTCGTAACCTCCGGTCGACAGGCGGTGGTTGAGGCGCCGGGCGGGGACAGGTTCCCGGCCCGGCGCCCGTCGTCGTACCCCTACCGCCTTTCCTGCCTACCCCTCGACCGTCTCCAGCCACAGCTTCACGTACCGCTCCACATCCACGTCCAACCCCACGTCCACCAGGGCCTGTTCACGCGCGCCGTCGTGGATCTCGGACTCGCCGTGCCGCGGGCGCCGGTCGACGATCGTCTGTCCTCGGCCCGGTCCCGGAGCGAGGGAGACCTCGACGGGGAGGAGGCGTGTGGTGAGACCGTCCGGGTCGGCAACCGCGCAGACCGCGCCCGCGTCGCCGAGGCCGCCGGTGGGGGTGGGGTCGCCGGACGCGGCCGGGTCGCGGTGGGCGAGCAGGTCGCCGGCGAGCTTCAGCCGGGGTTCCGAACTCTCCCGCAGCCGCCGCACGTCGGCGGCCGGGACCTGGACCCGCTCGAAGACGTCCAGCCCGTACATCGTGATCGGCACCCCGGCGGTGAGCAGGATCGCGGCCGCCTCCGGGTCGTGCCACACGTTGAACTCCGCGACCGGCGTGGCGTTCCCGACCGCCACCGCGCCGCCCATGAACACGATCCGCTCGATGTTGCGGGTGACCTCCGGGAACGTACGCAGCAACAGCGCGATGTTCGTCAGGGGCGCGGTCGGGATGAGCGTGACCGGGCGGGGGGAGGCCAGGATCTCGCGGCGCAGCAGGGTCACCGCGTCCATGTCGACCGGCCTGCGCGTGGAGTCGGGCAGCCCCATGTCGCCCATGCCGTCCTGCCCGTGGACGTGCGCGGCCGAACGCGCCGGCTCGATCAGCGGCCGGGCCGCACCCCGCGCGACCGGGATGTCACCGGCACCCGCGTGGTCCAGGACGATCAGCGTGTTCCGTACGACCTGGTCGACGTCCGTGTTCCCGGCGACACAGGTGACCGCGCGCAGGTCAAGGCCCGGGTGGCGGACGGCGAACAGCAGCGCCAGGGCGTCGTCGACCCCCGTGTCGCAGTCGATGATCACGGGGATGGGCTGACCGGTCACGTCAGGCTCCTCTCGGGAACGGTTCGGCGGATCAAGGCGGATCAAGGAGTTCAGGGTGGATCAGGTTCGATCCGGTTCGATCGGGGTGGATCGGGGTGGATCAAGGCCGTTCAAGGGTGACCTTACGCATCCGCCCACAACGCGGTGCCGCGCGCCTCGACCCGGGCGCCGATGTGGTGCAGCAGGTCGCCGGGCGCCAGCGGCTCGATCCGCCGGCCGTCCCGCAGTCGTACGGCGACCAGGTCGTCGGCGGCTTCCCGTTCGCCGATCACCGCCTGGTACGGGGCGAGTCGGGCGGCTCGGACACGGGCACCGAGGCTGCCCTCGACGGAGACCTCGGCGCGGAGTCCCTGGGCGAGGGCCCGCTGCACGAGGTCGTACGCGGGCCCGGCCTGCGCCTCCGACACCGGCAGGACGACCAGCTGCACGGGCGCCAGCCACGCCGGAAACGCCCCGCCGTGCTCCTCCAGCAGGTGCGCCACGGCCCGTTCCACGCTCCCGATGACGCTGCGGTGCACCATCACCGGCCGGTGTTTCGCGCCGTCGGGGCCGATGTAGTGCAGGTCGAAGCGTTCGGGCTGGTGGAAGTCGATCTGGACGGTGGAGAGGGTGGCTTCGCGGCCGGCCGGGTCGACGATCTGGACGTCGATCTTCGGGCCGTAGAAGGCGGCTTCGCCCTCGGCGGACTCGTAGGGGATCCCGGAGTCGTCGAGGACCTCGCGGAGCAGGGCGGTGGCCCGCTGCCAAAGGGCCGGATCCGCAACGTACTTGCCGCCCTCGCCCGGCAACGAGAGGCGGTGGCGGGCGGCGCGGATGCCGAGGTCGGCGTAGGCGCGGGTGATGAGGGCGAGGGCGGCGCGGGCCTCCTCGACGGCCTGGTCCAGGGTGCAGAAGATATGGGCGTCGTTGAGCTGGATGGCACGGACGCGGGTCAGGCCGCCGAGGACGCCGGAGAGTTCGGAGCGGTACATGGCACCCAACTCGGCGATGCGGAGGGGGAGTTCGCGGTAACTGTGGGAGCGGGACCGATAGATGAGGGCGTGGTGGGGACAGAGGCTGGGCCTCAGCACGACTTCCTCGCCGCCCAGTTGCATCGGCGGGAACATGTCGTCGCTGTAGTGGGACCAGTGGCCGGAGATCTCGTACAGCTCGCGCTTGCCGAGGACGGGCGAGTACACGTGCCGGTAGCCGGCGGCGCTCTCCAACTCCCGTACGTACTCCTCCAGTTCGTGCCGGACGACCGCACCGTCGGGGAGCCAGTACGGCAGGCCCGCGCCCATCAGGGGGTCGGTGTCGAAGAGGTCGAGTTCGCGGCCGAGGCGGCGGTGGTCGTACATGGCGGGGCTCCTCGCGGTAGGGGTGGGGCGAGGAATCCGGCGACGACAAAGCCCCGGGGCACTCGCCCCGGGGCTTCGACTCGGTTCAGCAGTCAGCGCGCCGGGACAGTCTCCGGCGTTGTCGTCCAGAAGGACGGGTACGGCTTGGCGCGCTTCATGCGGGGGACCGTAGCAGTCGTACGACGGTGTCCGCGACGGAATTGACCAGCCGCGACCGGTCAGCCGAGCTTCTTGAGCAGCTCGTCGGCGACGGGGGCGGAGGACGCCGGGTTCTGGCCGGAGACGAGGTTGCCGTCGACCACGACGTACGGGGCCCAGGGCTCGCCCTCCTGGAAGTCGGCGCCGAGTGCCACGAGCCGGTCCTGGAGCAGCCACTTCACCTTGGCGGCGAGACCTCCCTGGGTCTCCTCGGCGTTGGTGAACCCGGTGAGACGGCGCCCGGCGAAGGCGTTCGTACCGTCGTCCTTGGTGGCCGTGAGGAGCGCGGCCGAGCCGTGGCAGACGACACCGAGGGGCTTGCCGGAGGCGAGGGCGTGGGTGAGGAGCTGGCCGGAGTCGGCGTCGACGGCGAGGTCCTCCATCGGGCCGTGGCCGCCGGGGTAGTAGACGGCGGCGTAGTCGGCGAGGTCGACCTCGGTCAGCTTCACCGGGTGCTGGAACTCTGGGGCCGACGCGAGGACGCCCGCGACCCGGTCGGCGTTCTCCTGGCCGCCGTTGAAGTCCGGGGCGAGGCTGCCGCGGTCCACCGGCGGTACGACACCGCCGGGCGTGGCGACGACGATCTCGTGACCGGCCGCCTTGAACGCCTCGTACGGGGTGACGACCTCCTCGGCCCAGTAGCCGGTGGGGTGCCGGGTGCCGTCGGCGAGGGTGAGGTGGTCGGCGCCGGTCAGTACGAAGAGGATCTTCGACATGGGGTCTCCAGGGAGGGGTGGCGTGGGGTCTGTGCGGTGTCTTCGACAGTAGGCGGGGTGGGGGTGGTCGGCCACTGACGATTCACTTGGCCGGTATGGGATTCCCGATGGCATGGCCCGCTGGCGGTCTGTCGGGTGCGGGTCCGGTGGGGGCTTGTCGCGCAGTTCCCCGCGCCCCTAGGGGGTTGGCGCTTGGGGCGATTTGAGCTTTAGCACCTTGCGGATTTTCGGGTGCGGCGCCGTGGGGGAAGCAGGGGGTTTGCGCTGACGCCGACCTGAGTGGCGGTCCCGCTGGAACGGCTGGTCAGCGGGCTATCGAGATCGCGAAAGGGGCGAATCCGCTGGACCGGATGACATGCGGTACGAACAGGATCGCGCCCTCGGTCGCCCGGGCCGTCTCGATCCCGCCGAGGTCCGTGATCCACTCCTGTCGCCACCCGAGGTCCACGAGAAGCCCGCGGACGACCTGCTTGGCCTCCGGGTCCGCGCCGGAGAGGAACGCGGTGGGCGGCTGGGCGAGCGAGGAAGGATCGGTCATCACCGAGTGGAGCATCGTGTTGAGCGTCTTGACTACGTGTGTCTCGGGCAGCGCCTCCTGAAGCCGCTCCGCGAGACTCGAACCCGGGTAGAGCAGGTCGGCGGGCAGTCCGTCCGGTCCGTCGACGGTGGCGTTGGAGACATCCACGAGGATCTTGCCCCGCAGTTCCGCGCGCAGCGCGGCGAGCCGTTCCAGCGAGCCCGCGCCGGGGGTGGCGTTGATGACGATGCGCGCCGTTCGTACGGCGTCCGCGGTGGCGTCCGGGGAGCGGGGCGGCACGGTCACCTTGTGTCCGGCCCGGGTGAGGGCGGTGGCCAGGCCGCCGCCGACGCGGCCGCCGCCGAGAATGGTGATGTCACTCATGTCACTCATGTCGATCCGGTCCTTCTGTTTCTCGAAAGCGATCAGTGCTCACTGGTGAATGGGCTGGCGGGACAGCGTGGCGACCGCGTCGGCGTGCACGTCGGGTGCGGCGGCCAGGAAGCTCTCGCTCTCCGGAGTCCAGGGGCGGCCCTCGGCGTCGGAGATCCGTCCGCCGGCCTCGGTGACGAGCAGGACCCCGGGAAGCAGGTCCGCGCGGGCTCCGGCGAACTGCCAGAAGACCTCGATCCGGCCGGCGGCCACGTTCAGCAGGTGCAGGGTGGCGGGCACGGACGTCCGCACCACGAGGGCGTCGACGAGCATCTCGGTGATCGAGGCCCCGACGCGCCGTACGACCTTCTCGTCCTCGTCCGGCCTGGCCTGGCTCGTGGCCACGATGCTCAGACCGAGTTCCGGGGTCCGGGACACGTGCAGTGGCCGACCGTCGAGGTGGGCGCCGGCGCCCGCGAGCGCGGTGTACGTCTCACCGGTCAGCGGCAGGTGGACCACGGTGAGCACCGGCCGGTTGTCCCGTACGAGGGTCGCGGTCACCGCCCAGTCCGGCAGGCCGTGCAGATGGTTGACGTTGCCTTCGGCCGGGTCCACCACCCACCATTCGCCGGCCGGGAGAGCGCCGCCGTCCAGCTCCTCCTCCACCCAGCGGGCGTCCGGGCGCAGGGCCGTGAGGCGGGGGCGCAGGATGTCGAGGACCGCGTCGTCGTTGGCGGCGAGCGCACGCATCAGTTCGTCGAAGGTCCGGTGGGGGACGACGTCCCCGAAGCGTTCCCGCAGCACCGCACCCGCCGTACGTACGGCGCTCTCGGTCCCTGCGAGCAGGTCGGCGTCGGAGGTGGTGGCGGGGTCCTGGATCGATGCGGGCATGGCGGTACTCCTGTCTGAACTGCGGGGATTGGGGGTTGGGAGTTGGGAGTTGGAGGTGGGGGATTGAGGTCGACCGGGCGAGAACCTCGTTCGTTCGTGCCCGTAGTTCGAAGGTAGGAGAGGCCATCGTTAACATCAAGTGCATGTAAAGCACGGCTAGGATGACTCCCATGCAACTGGATCTGAATCTGCTCGCCGCGCTCGACGCTCTGCTGGAGGAGGGCAGCGTGGCCGGCGCCGCCGATCGCCTGCATGTCACCGCCCCCGCGATGAGCCGCAGCCTGGGCCGGATCCGGCGTACGACGGGGGATCAGATCCTGGTGCGCACCGGACGCACGATGACCCCGACGCCGTACGCGATCGCCGTGCGGGAACAGGTGCACGATCTGCTCCAGCAGGTCCGGGGGGTGCTGGCGCCGAGCCGTGAACTCGACCTCGCGACACTCGAACGCACCTTTACGCTCCGCTGGCACGACGCGTTGGTCGCCCTCGGCGGGCCCGCGCTGCTGGCCGCCGTGCGCGAGCAGGCACCCGGGGTGCGGCTGCGGTTCATCGCGGAATCGAGCGTCGACACACCGGAGTTGCGGCGCGGCGAGGTCGACCTCGCGGCGGACGCCGGTCGCCCGACCGCGCCCGAGATCCACGCCGACCGGGTGGCCGAGACGCGGCAGGTCGTCGTCGTACGGCGGGGGCATCCGCTCACCCGCGTGAAGAGCGTCACCGCCGCGCGGTACGCCGCGGCGGATCACATCAGCGTCTCGCGGCGCGGCAGGCTCGCGAACATCCTCGACGACGCTCTCGCGCGCCTCGATCTCACGCGGCGGGTGGTGGTCACCGCGCCCACGGAAAGCGCCGCGTTCGAGTTCGCGCGGGGCTCCGACCTCGTCGTCACCGCGCCCGAGGCCACGGCACGTTCGGCCGCCGCGGACCTCGGCATGGTCCTGCTCCCCCTCCCGCTCGACCTTCCACCGGCCTCGGTGTACCTGTCATGGCATCAGCGCTACGACACCGACCCCGCGCACATCTGGCTACGAGCCCTGGCACGAACCGCGCTGACCGATGCGGTGAGCGACGTCGACGCCGGCGCCGACTCCCTGCCCTAGGGATTTCGGGTGCGGGCCCGGTGGGGGCTTGTCGCGCAGTTCCCCGCGCCCCTAGGTTCTGTCCGGCGGATCAGGGCCGGAGCCATAGTCTGATGGCTGCGGTGGTGACGGTGCCGTGGAAGACGTAGGCCCTCTTGTCGTAACGG
>NZ_JBITHH010000017.1:0-248047 GCF_044457795.1 Streptomyces sp. NPDC050528 | reverse complement strand
GGAACGGACGCTTCCTTTGTACTCACCCTCTCGGGCTTTCCTCCGGGCTTTTCCCTTCGGTCTTGCGTTTCCGACTCTATCAGACCGTTTCCGGTTCCGATTTCCTCGGTGCTTTCCAGGTTTCCGCTTCCGCGTTTCCCTTTCCGGCGGTTCCGACTCTATCAGATCCTTTCGGGCCTGACTCCCAGTCAGAATGGGTTGCCTTCCCGGCCGTTGGGCCGTTCCGACGTCTCAAACCTTAGCCGATTCCCCCGGCGGAGTTCCAATCGAGTCCTAGTGACCTGATCGAACACAGCCGAGCCCAAATCGAATTGAATTCGGGCACGCCGAAATCAATCCCGTTGGGAGATCGTGCGGATGGTTTGGGTTGCCGCTGTCGCGGCGGAGGTGCTGCCGGAGAACCGTTACGGCTCGGCGGCAACCCGAAGAACTTTACGGATCGAGGAGGGGTGTGTCAACCGCCCCTGTCAAGATCTTTTACGCCGAACGGGTCGGCGGTCAGTCCAGGTCGCTCAGACGCCCGCCGGCGTCCGGCTGAGCGTGCTCCACCCTGCGCAGCAGCCGGGTGAGGACCTCGCCGAGGGCGGTGCGCTCGTCCTGGGAGAGGTCCTGGAGGAGGTCCTCCTCGAAGACCGTCGCCATGCGCATCGCCTCCAGCCACTTGCCGCGGCCCTCGGGCGTCAGCTCGACGATCACGCGGACACGGTTGGACTCGTCCCGCTCCCGGGTGACCAGACCCTCGGCGACCATGCGGTCGATCCGGTGGGTCATCGCGGCCGGCGTGAGGCCCAGGCGCTTGGCGAGGTCGCTCGGGCCCAATTGGTAGGGGGCTCCGGCGAGGACGAGGGCCTTGAGGACCTCCCACTCGGCGTTGCTGATGCCGAGGTTGGCGGTCTGGCGGCCGTAAGCGACGTTCATGCGGCGGTTCAGGCGGCCCAGGGCCGAGACGATCTTCTCGACCTGGGGGTCGAGGTCGTGGAACTCGCGCTGGTAGGCGGCGATCTGCTCATCGAGTGTCGGTTCGCCGAGGGTGCTGGGGGTGTCGCCCATGGCCGTCAGTATGGCACGGGCCTGCTTGGCGTTGAAGTCCTTCTAGGTGTACCGTTTAGCTTCTAACTTTAGCTTCGAAGTCTTCGGCTCTAAGTAGTACCGAGACTGACCAACTCTCATGATTGAGGTGAACGTGACCAGGGCGATGGGCGCAGCGATGCGCCGGATCCACGTGGGAAACGCACTCAGCGCGTTCGGGCTCGGCTTCACCGTCCCGTACCTGTACGTCTATGTGGCGCAGGTGCGGGGCCTTGGAGCCATGACGGCGGGTCTCGTACTCGCCGTCTTCGCCGTGGCCGCGCTGATCGTGCTGCCGTTCGCCGGGCGGGCCATCGTCCGGCGCGGTCCCCGGCCGGTTCTCATCGTCGCCCTGGTTCTGGCCGCCGTAGGGTCGATGAGTCTGGGGCTGGCGGGGAGTGCGACGGCCGTGTTGCTGTCGGCTGCCGCGCTCGGGGCCGGGCAGGCCGTGATGCAGCCGGCGCTCGCCACGATGATCGTGGACTGTTCTACGGCGGACACGCGCTCGCGTGCCTTTGCCATGCAGTTCTTTCTGCAGAACCTCGGGCTCGGCGTCGGCGGGCTCATCGGCGGTCATCTGGTCGACACGACCAGCGCGTCGTCGTTCACGCTGCTCTTCGGGATCGAGTCGGCGATGTTCCTGGTGCTCGCCGGTGTGATAGCGACCGTGCGGATGCCGCACTCGCCGGTCATCGGTGACGCTCCTTCGCGGTCGACGAGCGGTGCCTGGAAGCAGTTGCTCGGCAACCGGGCCATGGTGCAGCTGAGCGTGCTCGGCTTCGTGCTGTTCTTCGCCTGCTACGGGCAGTTCGAGTCGGGGTTGAGTGCGTACGGGGTCGAGGCCGCCGGGATCTCCACCTCCGCGCTCGGGACCGCGCTGGCCGCGAACACCGCGATGATCGTCGTCGCGCAGTTCGCGGTGCTGAAGTTCGTCGAGCGGCGTCGGCGTTCGCGCGTGATCGCGGCCGTAGGGATGATCTGGGCGCTGGCGTGGGTCACCGCTGGGTTCGCGGGGCTCGGGCATGGGAGTCAGGAGATGGCTACGGCGGCCTTTGTGTCGACGTACGCGCTGTTCGGGCTCGGGGAGGCGATGTTGTCGCCGACCGTCGCTCCGCTGGTCGCCGATCTGGCGCCGGAGGGGATGGCCGGGCAGTACAACTCGGCCTTCGCCCTCGTGAAGCAGCTCGCGTTGGCTGTCGGGCCCGCGGTGGGCGGGCCGCTCGGGGCTTCGCTGCCGGGGCCGTATGTCGTGACGTTCTTCTTGTTCTCGCTGGGGATCAGCCTGCTGGCCGTGCGGCTGGGGCGGCAGTTGACCGCTGTGCAGGATCAGCCCTGGCGGGCCAAGGGGAGTCTGGTCGTCGCTCGTGGGAACGTCGAGCCGGTCGGAGTCGAGGCGTAGGTCAGGCCGGGGGCGTCTTGGGGAGTACGAACTCGCACCAGACGGCCTTGCCTCCGCCCGGGGTGCGGCGGGAGCCCCAGTTCGAGGCGATGGTCGCCACGATCGCGATGCCTCTGCCCGACTCGTCGGCCGGTTCCGCTCGGCGGCGGCGCGGCAGGTGGTCGTCGCCGTCCGTCACTTCGACGATGAGGCGGCGGTCCGTGCGGCGCAGGCGTAGGCGCATGGGTGGGGTGCCGTGCTGGAGGCTGTTGGCGACCAGTTCGCTGGCCGCCAGGACGCCCAGGTCGTGGAGTTCGGTGGGGAAGCGCCAGCTGGTGAGGACTCCCGAGGCGAAGGCACGCGCGCGTGGGGCCGCTTCCACTCCGCCGAGCAGCTCCAGGGCCGCGTTGCGGAAGAGGTCGCCGTTCGGGCCGGTGCGGGCCGGGTGCTGGAGGACCAGGACGGCCACGTCGTCGTCGTGGTCCGCGGTGACGCCGAGCGAGCGGACCAGGCGGTCGCAGACCACCTGGGGGGTGCCGGTGGCGCCGGCCAGGGCGCGCTCCAGGGAGGCGATTCCCTCGTCGAGGTCCTCGTCCCGGCGTTCCACCAGGCCGTCCGTGTAGAGGACCGCCGTGGAGCCGGGGCTGAGGGGGATCGAGCCCGAGGAGTGGATCCAGCCACCGGTGCCCAGTGGGGGGCCGGTGGGTTCGTCGGCGCGTTGGACCTGGCCCGTCTCGTCGCGGACGAGGATCGGCAGGTGGCCGGCCGAGGCGTAGACCAGGCGGCCCTCGTTCGGGTCGAAGATGGCGTACACGCAGGTGGCGATCTGGTTCGCGTCGATCTCCGTGGCGAGGCCGTCCAGGAGCTGGAGGACCTCGTGCGGGGGCAGGTCGAGGCGGGCGTACGCCCGTACGGCGGTGCGGAGTTGGCCCATGACCGCCGCTGCCCGCACTCCTCGGCCCATGACGTCGCCGATGACCAGGGCGGTGCGGCCGCCGCCGAGGGTGATCACGTCGTACCAGTCGCCGCCGACCGCGGCCTCGGTGCCGCCGGGCTGGTAGGTGGCGGCGATGCGCAGGTCGTCGGGTTCTTCGAGTTCCTGCGGGAGCAGGGAGCGCTGGAGGGTTACGGCGGTCTCGCGCTGGCGGCGTTCGCTCGCGCGGAGGCGTTCGGCGGCCTCGGCGTGGTCGGTGACGTCGGTGGCGAAGATCAGGACGCCGCCCTCGGCGGTGTCGGCGCTCACGGCGACCGGGGTGCACGTGAACGTGTACGAGCGGCCGCCGGGCGCCTTGCGGGACTTGAGGGTGCGGGGCTTGCCGCTGCGCAGGACCTGGTCGAGGAGCGGGAGCAGGCCGAGCTCGTCCAGCTCGGGGAGGGCCTCACGGGCCGGGACGCCGAGGGGGCGGGCGCCGAAGGCGGCTACGTAGGCGTCGTTGACGTAGGCGATGCGCTGGTCGGGGCCGTGCACCAGGGCGACGAGGGCCGGTACGCGGTCGAGGACCTCGCGGACCGGCAGGTCGTCGACGGCGGGGACCGGCGGCGGCTCGTCGGTGAGCTGCTCGGCGCGGGCCGCGGGCACGGAGCCTTCTCCCCGCCGGTCCGGGGTGACCGTGTGGTCGGTCCGCGCGGCGGCGCGGCGCTGCGTTCCGGGGAGCCGGGCGCTCCAGCGCGTGAAGTTCACGAATCCTTGCCTCGTGTAGGTGGTGTCGGCCCGCTCCGGACCCTGCCGGGGGTCCGGGGGTTGGCCCCCGGGGGATGCAGCACAGTGGGGAAAGCCTCTTGGGTGAGAAGGGCGGGTGTGGGCCCGCCCGAAGTCGTGGCCCAGTCTGGCAGTGTGACCGACCGGGGCCGACATTCGTCAGACGCCTCGGCGGCCGGTGGAGTTCCTCGGTCCGGTCAGTTCGAACCCTTCGGGTCGTGTGGAGGCTTTCCACCGGCCGCGAGTTCGAACTCCGCTCGGGGATGTTCGAGTGAACCGAGAGAAACGATCTCCCTCTTGAAGAGCCCCGCCAGGGTCCATTCGGCGAGCACACGGGCCTTGCGGTTGAAGGTGGGGACCCTGCTCAGGTGGTAGACGCGGTGCATGAACCAGGCAGGGTAGCCCTTCAGCTTCCGTCCGTAGACCTGCGCGACGCCTTTGTGCAGTCCCAGGGAGGCGACCGAGCCGACGTACTTGTGGGCGTACGTCTGAAGGGGCTCCGCGCGCAGGGAGTGCGCGATGTTGTCGCCGAGGATCTTGGCCTGGCGTACGGCGTGTTGGGCGTTGGGGGCGGTGGTGGTGCCGGGTTCCGTGGCCGTCACGTCGGGGACCGCCGCCGCGTCTCCCGCTGCCCACGCGTGCGTGGCGCCGTCGATCGTCAGCTCAGGGGTGCACTTGAGGCGGCCGTGCGCGTCGAGCGGGAGGTCGGTGGCGGCGAGGACCGGGTGGGGTTTCACGCCGGCCGTCCACACGAGGGTGCGGGTCGGGAACCGCTGGCCGTCGCTGAGGACGGCGACGCGGTCGACGCAGGATTCGAGGCGGGTCTCCAGGAGGACCTGGATGTTGCGGCGGCGCAGCTGGGTGATCGTGTAGGTGCCCATCTCCTCGCCGACCTCGGGGAGGATGCGGTTCGAGGCCTCTACGAGGATCCACTTCAGGTCGTCGGCGTCGACGTTGTGGTAGTAGCGCACGGCGTAGCGGGCCATGTCCTCCAGCTCGGCGAGCGCTTCGACGCCGGCGTAACCGCCTCCTACGAAGACGAAGGTCAGGGCAGCGTCGCGGATCGCGGGGTCGCGGGTGGAGGAGGCGATGTCCATCTGCTCGATGACGTGGTTGCGCAGGCCGATGGCTTCCTCGACGGTCTTGAAGCCGACGCCGTGCTCGGCGAGACCGGGGATCGGGAGCGTGCGCGAGATCGAGCCGGGGGCCAGGACGAGTTCGTCGTACGCCAACTCCTCGGTGCCCGTGCCCTCTTCCTCGGTGGCGAGGGTGCTGAGGGTCGCGGTGCGCTTGCCGTGGTCGATGGCGGTGGCCTCGCCGATGACCACCCGGCAGCGGTCGAGGACGCGGCGCAGCGGGACGACGACATGACGGGGGGAGATCGAACCGGCGGCGGCCTCGGGGAGAAACGGCTGATACGTCATGTAAGGGTCGGGGCTGACTACGGTGATCTCGACCTGCCCGCGCTTGATTTCACGTTTCAACTTCTTCTGAAGGCGCAGGGCTGTGTACATCCCGACGTAGCCGCCACCGACAACGAGAATGCGCGCGCGTTCCTTCACCATCCCATGACGCACCCGGCGCTTGAGTTTGTCCACAGCCTCGACAAATTGTGTGACCGGCGGCGGAGGGTGCGCGCGGGCGCCGAAATTGCCGTCGCGGAGGGCAGGTTCGCAGGTCAGTGGGGGTGATCGGGGTGGCACCCCGGGGTGCAATCGGGACTTATGTGACCCGTACTCCGATCGGGGGGCGCTCCGTGCGGAACCTGCCCCTTCTGAATTGACCCCCTCTCAACTATGTTCGTGTGTCGACGGGGTGAAGGGGGATGTGCTCAGCGGGTCCGCGAAGAGCGAGGCTCGCGAACCGGGCTTGTCTCACGATGCTCCGGCTGCCAATGGCGGGGAGTCTCCGGGGGGAGACGTCATTAACCGGGGGAACGTGTATGCATATTCAGGACTCTCATTGGACATCCGCGTCAGCCATCGCATCCGGCGGCGCGGTCGGAGCGGCGGGGAACGGACGCGGGGACTCCTCGCGGACGACGCCGCTGCGGGTGGACGCACAGCGCAATCTGGAGCACGTGCTGCGGGCGGCGCGTGAGGTCTTCGGCGAGCTGGGCTACGGCGCGCCGATGGAGGACGTGGCGCGGCGCGCGCGGGTCGGTGTCGGCACGGTGTACCGGCGCTTCCCGAGCAAGGACGTCCTGGTGCGGCGGATAGCCGAGGAGGAGACCTCCCGGCTGACCGACCAGGCCCGTTCGGCACTCGGTCAGGAGGACGAGCCGTGGTCGGCGCTGTCGCGCTTCCTGCGGACGTCGGTGGCGTCGGGTGCGGGGCGGCTGTTGCCGCCGCAGGTGCTGCGGGTCGGCGTCGCCGACGAGGGGTCGGAGGGGGCTGTCCTCCTCGACGAGGCGCGGGTGCCGCAGCAGCGGACGCAGCCGGGAGCGGGTGAACTGCGGCTGGTACCGGAGGAGTCGGCGGGATCTTTGGGTTCCGTGGAGTACGACGCCGGGGCTACTGCGCTGCTGGAGGTCGTGGGGCAGCTTGTCGATCGGGCTCGGGCGGCTGGGCAGTTGCGGGCGGATGTGTCGGTGTCGGATGTGCTGCTGGTGATTGCTACGGCGGCGCCCTCGTTGCCGGATGCGGCGCAGCAGGCGGCGGCGTCGGCGCGGTTGCTGGACATCTTGCTGGAGGGGTTGCGGTCGCGACCGTTGTGAGCGTGGGCCGGCGTTGGTGTGGGCGTCTCGGGGGGCTCCGCCCCCAGACCCCCATCGGCCCTGAAGGGGCCTCGTCCTCAAACGCCGGACGGGCTGACTGATGCCGACCGCGTTGGCACAGTGGCCCGTTCCCCGGTGACTCGAATAGGTGACAGTGGGGCGTGGGTGCCGCGGTGCTCGCGCCCCTCCTGGCACCTGGGAACAATCCCAGCATTTCGGTCGTCGTCGCCAACTCCCGTTCCGGGCGCGACAGTTGAGCCTTCCCCGGAGGGGTGAACGCTAGTACTGCGTTGCGGGAAGTCCCCACGGATGAGTGGAAGGTCCGTACGACGGGGTCCTGAACAAAAGCCAATATGGCACGCTGACCCGGTGTTCGGGACTGGTTGGACTGGCTTGGCAGGCGGCGGGGGCTTTCCGCGATGAGCGTTGACGGGCGGGACGAGTCACTGGGTGACGGTGACCCGGAGGCCGGTGGGCTGACCTCACCACAGGTGCCGAGTCAGGGTGGGCCGAGTGGTGTCCCTCAGGGCGCTGCCCCCCAGGGTGGCGATCCCGGTGAGGGGAGTGTCCCGCCGCAGCGCGAGGGCAGTGTGCTGCCGCCGCCGATGGCGCCGCTGGAGATGCCGCCCGCCGACGCCTCGTTGATCGAGCGGATGCGTGCCGGTGACGACACGGCGTACGAGGAGTTGTACCGGCGCCATGCGGATGCCGTGCGGCGTTACGCCCGGACTTGTTGCCGGGACGGGCACACCGCCGACGATCTCACCGCCGAGGTCTTCGCCCGCATGTTGCAGGCGGTGCGCGGTGGTTCGGGGCCCGAGCACGCCGTACGCGCCTATCTGCTGACCTCCGTCCGGCGCGTCGCCGCGAACTGGACGAAATCGGCGAAGCGGGAGCAACTCGTCGACGACTTCGCGGTGTTCGCCGCGCAGTCCGCCCGGGTGTCGGAGGTGTCCGACGACGACACGATCGACCTGGGTGCTGACGTACGGGCCATGCATGTGGCCGAGCAGTCGATGGCGATGCAGGCCTTCCGGTCGTTGCCCGAGCGGTGGCAGGCCGTGCTGTGGCACACCGAGGTCGAGGACGAGTCGCCGAGCGAGGTCGCCACGCTGTTCGGGCTCGACGCCAACGGCACGCGCGTGCTGGCCAGCAGGGCCCGCGAGGGGCTCAAGCAGGCCTATCTCCAGGCCCATGTGAGCGCCACCCTCACCGACGACGAGGAGTGCGCGCGCTACGCCGACCAGCTCGGCACCTACGCCCGCCGCCGGCTGCGCACCCGTGCCGAACGGGGGCTGCGCAAACACCTGGAGGAGTGCGCCAAGTGCCGGCTCGCCGCGCTGCAGATCGAGGAGGTCGCCAGCGGTATCCCGGCGGTCGTCCCGGTCGCGGTCATCGGCTGGTTCGGCGCCGCCGGGTACGCGAAGGCGGTCGCGCTCATCGCCGGTGGTGCGAGCGCGGGTGCGGCCGGTGCCGCGGGCGCCGCCGCCGCGGGCGGGAGTTCGTCCGGCGGGGCCGGTGCCGGGGGCGCGGCTGCCTCCGAGGGGCTCGGCGCGCCGGTGAAGGCCGGCATCGCGGCCGGTGTGGTCGCCACGGCGGCAGCGGCGGCGATCGCCCTCGCGCTGGCCGGCGGCACCCACACCCCCGCGAAGAAACCCGAGGCGAAACCGGCGCCCTCGTCCTCCCCCATCGCCAAGCCGGAGTCGACGCCCCCGACTCCCCCGAAGAAGCAACCCGCCCCGGAACCGGCGGTGTTGAAGCCTCAGCCGACCCCCACCCCGACCCCGACGCCGTCACCCACACCCCGGGCGAAGCCGACCCCGACCCCGAAGTCCACCCCGACTCCGAAGCCGACCCCCAGGCCCACCCCGAAGCCCACGCCCACCCCGACCCCGACGCCCCCACCCGCGCCAACGATCTTCCAGGTCAGCGAGCTCTCCTACAACGTCAACGGCGACGGCACCGCCCCGGAGATCCAACTAGGCGAGAGCAGCTGGGTCTGGCAGCGCTACGGCGTCTCGATCGGCGGCACGCGGTACGCGCACGGAGCCACCGTGCACGGCCGCTCCTCCGTCACCATCGACCTCAACCGCCAGTGCGTCTCCTACGACGCGACGGTCGGCGTCGACGACATGATGCTGGGGATCGGCAAGGTCTACTTCGCGGTGTACGCCGACGGGGTCCGGCTGTGGCAGTCCGGGGAGATCGACGGCGGGGACCCGGCCGTGCCCGTCCATGTGAACATCGCCGGGCGCAAGACCGTACGGCTCGTGGTCGAACCGCACAGTTCCTTCGACGACTTGGCGCTGGCCGACTGGGCGGAGTCGAAGTTCACGTGCAGCTAGGGCGCGGTGCCGGGAGCGGTGTCGGGGTGGGCAGTTCGGCCAGGATGTCGTCCAGGGTGAGGGTCTCGCCGCGGGCGCGTTCGGCGGCGTAGCGCTCGGGGCCCAGGGCGGTGCGGGCCTCGGTCCCGGTGTGGTCGACGCGGGTGCGCTCCGGCATGGGGCGCGGGTGGCCGCCGCGCCAGTGGTCGGCCACCGCCAACAGCCGTACCGCGCGCGGTAGTTCGCCGAGTTCGGCGAAGAGCAGGGCCGTCTGGTCCAGCAGCATCGCGATCACCGCGTCGGCGCAGTGCTGGTCGACGGCCTCGCGCAGGGTGGCGGTCATCATCTCCAGGCCGCGCTCCGGACCGGACTCGGCGGCCGTGATCAGGGCGGCGACCGCGTTCAGGCCGGCCCTGAACTGCGGTGGGGGCGTGCCCTTCTCGCTCTGCGCCCGGGCCAGGTCGCTCAACTCCCGCGCGCGGGCGATCTCCCCGTCCTCCAGGGCGATGTGCGCGCGCAGCATCAGGACGAACGCGCGGGCGTCCGCCACGCCGTGCCGGTCGGCCTCCGCGGTCGCCTCGTCCAGGCCGGCGAGGGCACCGGCGCGGTCGCCCGCGCGGAAGGCGAGTTCGGCGAGACGGGCGATGACGAACGGGGTCTCGGTGTAGGCGCCGACCTCGTAGGCGAGCTCCAGTGCCTCCTCGTACGCCGCCTTCGCCTCGTCGAAGCGGCCCCGGACCATGGCGGCCTCGCCGACCGCGCTGGACACCTGGGCGCGCACCCAGCGGTCGCCGACGCGGCCGCAGAGCACCTTCAGCATCTTCAGGTCGTCGTCGATGCCGGCCATGCCGCCGGGCGAGTCGACGAGGAGGTGGGTGCGGAACATCAGCAGGACCGCGTTCTCCCAATCGCCGCCGTGGACACGGACGTTGGCGACCGCCGTCTCCATGGCGGTCCGGATCTCCATGGACTCGGTGACGAAGTAGGCGGTGAGCGGCCAGATGAGCCCCGGCATCCGGGCCGCCTCCGGGCCGCCCGCGGCGAAGAAGCCCTGGATCAGCTTCATGTACTGCCCCATGCGCTCGTCCAGCAGACCGTCCTCCGTCCGGCCCAGGAGCTCGGACTCGGCCCGCAGGAAGAGGTTCAGCAGCCGGAGGTTCATCCGCTGGGCGTGCAGGGGGTGGCGGGCGTCCGCCTCCGGGTCGGCGACGTAGGCCTCGTACGGGTCCCGGGCGGGGCCGTCCTGCGTGAGCCCGTCCGGCGTGAGCCCGTCCTGTGTGGTCAGGGCGAGGATGCGGATGATCCATTCCGCGCCCTCGGGGCGGTAGTTGCGCAGCCACCAGAACCAGCCGATCGCGAGGGCCAGCGCGCCCGCCTCCGCTTCGTCGCGCTCGGCGAGGGAGCGGGCGAGGGCCGCGCGGATGTTGTCGAGCTCGGTCTCCAGGCGCGCTATCCAAGGGAGTTGGTCGCCCGAGCGGAGGAGCGGCTCGGCCTCCTCGACGAGGGCCCGCACCCACGCGCTGTGCCGGCGCTCGGCCTCGGCGCGCAGCTCGGGGGTCTCGGCGGCGCGCTCCACGGCGTACTCGTGGATGGTCTCCAGCATGCGGTAGCGCATGCCGCCCGCCACGTCCCCCGGGGTGGCCACGATGAGGGACTTGTCGACCAGGGAGCCGATGAGGTGTGCCGCGGGGCCGGTACACACGGCCTCCGCCGCCGCGAGGTCCCAGCCGCCGGCGAACACGGAGACCTGGCGCAGCACCGTCCGCTCCGGCTCGTCGAGCAGATCCCAGGACCAGTCGACGACGGCCCGCAGGGTCTGCTGGCGGGGCAGGACCGTACGGCTTCCGGAGGTGAGGAGGCGGAAGCGGTCGTCGAGCCGGTCGGCGATCTGGCGCGGGGTGAGCAACCGGAGCCGGGCGGCGGCCAGTTCGATCGCCAGGGGCAGGCCGTCGAGGCGGCGGCAGATCTCCGCGACCGCCTCGGTGTCCTGGAGCACGGTCTCCGCGTCGGGGCGGACGGCGGTGGCGCGCTCCGTGAAGAGGCGGTGCGCCTGGTCGGGGACGAGGGGCTCGACCGGGCGCACGGACTCGCCGGGGACGCCCAGGGGTTCACGGCTGGTGGCGAGGATCGTGAGCCCTGGGCAGCGGGTCAGGAGCGTTTCGGCGAGGTCGGCCACCGCGCCGATGACATGTTCGCAGTTGTCAAGGATCAGGAGTCGGCCGCGCGAGGCGCAGTACTCCACCAGCAGGGCGACGGGGTCGTCCTGCGTGGTCACCAACTCGGTGGTCAGCAACGCGGTCTCGCGCAGACCGAGGGCACTGACCACCGCGCCCGGCACCGCCTCCGGCCGGTCGAGCCGGGCCAGCTCGACGAGCCACGCCTGCGGGAGCCCGGCGGCGGCTTCCTCGGCGAGACGGGTCTTTCCTGAGCCGCCCGGTCCGGTGAGCGTGACCAGGCGGGCCCTGTGCAATTCGGAACGGATGGCGGCGATCTCGGGTTCCCGGCCCACGAAAGAGGTAAGCCGCGGACGCAGGTTGCCGTCGCGTTCGGACCGCCCGGTGGCCGGGGGCGCCGCGCTCGCAGGCACCGTCGACGTGAGCAACTCCCCGTGCAGGGCGCGGAGTTCCGGCCCCGGGTCGGTGCCGAGCCCCTCGGCGAGTGCGCGCCGGGCCGCCTCGTACGCGGCGAGCGCGTCGGCCCTGCGGCCCGCGTCGCGCAGGGCGCGGATGAGGAGGGCGTGCAGCGGTTCGTCGTAGGGATGGGCGGCGGTCAGTTCCTTCAGTTCCGGTACGACGTCGGCGGCGCGGCCGAGCAGCAGGTCGGCCTCGATCCGCGCGCGGGTGGCCTCCTGCCGTAGCGCGTCGGGGCGGGCGGCGGTGGAGCGGTCGGGGAGGTCGGCGAGAGCCGGGCCGCGCCACAGGGCGAGCGCGGCGCCGAGGTCGCGGGCGGCGGCGGTCGCGTCGCCCCGCTCCAGGGCGGCCGTGCCCCGGCGGGTGAGGTGTTCGAAGACGAACAGGTCTACGTCGTCCCGGGTGGCCGCGAGACGGTAGCCGCCGGGGTCGGAGGCGATCGCGTCCTTGCCGAGGGTGCGGCGGAGGCGGCCTACCAGTGCCTGGAGGGCTGCCGGGGCGTCCTGGGGCGGTTCGTCCGCCCAGACCTCGTCGATCAGGGTGTTGAAGGGGATGACTCGGCTCGGGTGCAGCGCGAGCGCGGCGAGCAGGGCGCGGAGGCGGGCACCGCCGAGGGGTACGTCGGTGCCGTGTTCGTTCTCCGCGCGGGTGTTGCCCAGGATTTTGTACCGCACCGGGTCATTGTCGCCGGGTGGGTGGGGTGGGGGCACGTCGTTTCGCGGCGGGGCGGGAGGTTGGGGTGATTTGGGGGGGTGCTGGTCGGGGCGGTTCGGGGTGATCACGGTGACGACAGCTGACTTGGGCCCCGGGGATCCTGAACCGGCTGACAGGTTGTTGGTCGGGTGCGGGTTCGTCGTGGCTGGTCGCGCAGTTCCCCGCGCCCCTTAGGGGCGCTCAGCGCGCCCCCCTCACACCAGCCCCCGCTCACGCCCCGGAAGCCAACGCCCCCCGTTGCGGCCTGATGCCCTCCGGTACCGCACGTGCGCGTGCCGGTGTTCCCGTCCAGCACGTGCCCCGGCGGGCCAGCAATCGCCCCAGCCACAGCTCCAGGGACACCAGATCCGCGAGGCCGTCCAACGGCAACGGCTCGCCCTGGGCCGCCGCGCGCAGCGCCTTGCGGACGACCCGCGCCTCCACCAGACCCGCCTGCGCGAGCAACGGCGTGGCGAAGAGGTCCATCAGGGGGTCCGCGGCGACCCGGAGGCCCTTGCGGGCGGCGGCTGCCGCGGAGGCGTGGGAGGGGGCGCCCCAGCCGGGTGGGAGGTCGCCGACGCCGGCGCCTTCCAGGACCGTGCGCAGGATCGCCGCGCGGGCGCCCGGCTGGACCCGTAGCGCCTCGGGGAGGGAACGACAGGCGCGGACCACCTGGTTGTCCAGGAAGGGGGTGTGCAGGCGCTGGGAGCGGATCTCCGCCGCCTGTTCCAGGACCCGGAGGTCCGACGCGTGGCGGGCGAGGGCGGCACGCGCGCGGAAGTCGCCGGGGCGCTGGCCCGGGCCGCTGCCCTGACGGCTGGGCGCGCTCTGCAGGCGAACCGATACTTCAGCGAGGGCCTCGCCGGTGAGCCAGCGTGCCGCGGGCCCCGGTCTGGCCCAGGTGAGCGCGGCGAGGGAGGCACCGACGGCGCCTCCGGGTTCGTCGAAGCGCTTCTGTAGAAGGCGGTCGGCGAGGACCTCAAGACCCGCGCCGTAGGGCGTGCGAGCGAGGCGGCGGGCCGCGCCGTAGACCCGGCCCGGGACCATCACCGAACCGTCCGCCTTCGCCAACGCGGCCACCGGGCGCACCAGGTGACGTCGTTTGCGGTCCATCAGGAGGTCGGCGAGGCGGGCCGGATGGGCGTCCAGTACCTGGCGGGCGCCGTAGCCGGTGAAGTGGTCGGCGCTGCCCGCGGCGAGCCGGGCGCGATGGCGGGCGGCGGTGATCAGGGAGGGGCCGGGTTCGTCGGTGAGAGGGCCGTCGAGTTCGGCGTAGGGCAGGACGTCCTCGTTGCCGGTGACCACTACGTGGTGCAGACGCGGGTTGGCCGCGAGGGTGCCCGCGCGCTCCACCTCGGACTCGCGCCCGGGGACGGCGAGATCGTTGAACGTGACCGCCAAGAGGCGCTCACCCGCGCCGGTGCCGTGCCCGAGGACCGTGCCCGGTGCCCCCGGAAGGCCGGCGGCCAGCAGGGCCAGCGTTCCGGAGGCGGGCCCCCCGGAGAGGTCCGCCCCGATCCCGGGGACTGGCATCCCGCGCGCGGCACGCCGTTCGGCGGGACCCATCCCAGGGACCGGCCCCGGGTCTATGTCCGGGACGTGGCGAGGTGCGGAGAGCCGAGCCCGCACAGCGTCGACCAGCGCATCCCGTACGGCGTCCACCGCGCTGTCCGGGTCGACGGCGGCCGCCGCGACCGCGAGGGACGCGACCGGCTCGTACCCGGCGATCTCACGCGCCCCGGCGCGCAGCACCAGCGCATGCCCCGGCGGAATGCGCCGTACGCCGTCGTAGGGCGTCGAGTCGTGCAGCGCGGCCGGGACGTCCGGGGCGGCGAGCAGCGCGGCGAGGTGGCCGAAGTCGAGGTTGGCCTCGATGAGGTCGGCGAGCGGGAGCGCGGCCGTGGAGTACGCCGTACCGCCGGCCCAGGGGGTGTAGAACACCGGCTTGGCGCCCGCGAGATCGCCGCAGACCATGGTGCGGCGGCCGACCTTGACGACCGCCGTGTAACTGCCGGACCAGGCCGTCAGATGCCGAAGTGCCCCTCCGCGCGCGGAGAACAGGCTCAGCCGCAGCTCCTCGTCGGAGGCACCGCACGTACCGAGGACGGCGATCCGCGTCTCCGCGTCGACCTTCACGACCCGTACTTCGTCGGGCCGCCAGTCGCCGACCGCCCACAGCGGATCCGGGTCGCCCCACAGGAGTTGGGACCCGACCGGGTGGACCGTCTCACCGTCGAGCCCGGTCGCCCCCGCGGAACCGATCGCGGCGGCTCCAGCGGCGGTACTGCTCCATCCCACCAACCACCGCATCGACGCCTCCACAGGCTGTGGACAACCAGTGCACCGCACGAACTGGGCACCATGCTGCCATGAAGGACGCCTTCCGGAGAGCGGGAGAAGCCGCTTGAGATCGCGTAAGTACGCCCAGGACAAGGGACAACCGGACAACGACGACCCTACGTCCGCGACGCGAATGCGCCCCCGATACGCTCCCCCAAAACACCTAACGCGCCCTCAACTCCCGTGGTAGGAGCGGTATTCGGCACCGGGAGGCGGGGGCGATTTTCGGCCAAATCGGCTTTACGAGCACAGGCTCGCGCACGCTCCGTACATGCCGTGCGCACCGCTTCGCACCGCGCACAGTCCGGGAGGCGGAGTACGCCTCCCGGACCGGTCCGCCGCCCGCGGGGATGTAGGCGGCGGTGTCCCCCAGCCCACTGGATCCAGTACAGCGGGCCGACCCACGCATCTTCCATGGAACCGCTCCCGTGATGGCCGGAGTAGAGCGCACACACGGGCGCACAGCCACACGACGGGGGCACGTCGCAACCCTGCGTGCAAACCCCGCACTCGCGTACGGACCACAATCCCGCCAACCGGAACAATGCCCCTTAACGCTTGGGATGCGGCGAACTACGCTGGGTTTACGAATGCCGGGTGGTTATGCCAGCGCGGCAGCCGTCTGTGTCGAGGGGTGGCGCATGTCCAGGGAGCAACGCGGGCCGAACGAAAAACTCGGCACCGTTCTCGCCCTCGCGGGAATCAGCAACGCAGGACTCGCGCGTCGCGTCAACGATCTTGGCGCTCAACGCGGGTTGACACTTCGCTACGACAAGACGTCGGTGGCGCGCTGGGTGTCGAAGGGAATGGTGCCCCAGGGCGCCGCCCCGCACCTCATCGCGGCCGCCATCGGCCAGAAGCTCGGCCGCCCTGTGCCGCTCCACGAGATCGGCCTGGCGGACGCGGATCCCGCACCGGAAGTGGGCCTCGCCTTTCCCAGGGACGTCGGCCAAGCCGTGCGTTCCGCAACGGAGTTGTACCGCCTCGACCTCGCCGGCCGCCGGGCCGGTTCCGGGGGCATCTGGCAGTCGCTCGCCGGGTCGTTCGCAGTCAGCGCATACGCAACGCCCGCCTCACGGTGGCTGATAACCCCGGCCGACAGTTCGGTGGCCCGGGAGGCGAACTCCGCGGAGAGCTCCGGGACACCGCTCAAAGTCGGCCACAGCGATGTGCAGAAGCTGCGGGAGGCCGCGGAGGACGCCAGGCGCTGGGACTCCAAGTACGGGGGCGGCGACTGGCGTTCGTCCATGGTGCCCGAGTGCCTCCGGGTCGAGGCGGCGCCGCTGCTGCTCGGCTCGTACTCCGACGAGGTCGGCAGAGCCCTCTTCGGCGCGAGCGCCGAACTCACCCGGCTCGCCGGGTGGATGGCGTTCGACACCGGTCAACAGGAGGCGGCGCAGCGGTACTACATCCAGGCGCTGCGACTCGCCCGCGCGGCGGCGGACGTACCTCTGGGGGGCTACGTACTCGCCTCCATGTCGTTGCAGGCGACCTACCGGGGATTCGGCGACGAGGGCGTCGATCTCGCGCAGGCCGCTCTGGAACGCAACCGGGGGCTTGCGACCGCCCGCACCATGAGCTTCTTCCGGCTGGTCGAGGCGCGGTCCCATGCGAAGGCGGGGGATGCGCAGGCGGCCGGGGCGGCGCTCAAGGCGGCCGAGGGGTGGCTTGAGCGGTCCCGGGAGGGCGACAACGATCCGTCGTGGCTCGGGTTCTACGGCTACGACCGGTTCGCCGCGGATGCGGCCGAGTGCTACCGGGATCTGAAGGCTCCGCGGCAGGTTCGGCGGTTCACGGAGCAGGCGTTGTCGAAGCCGACGGAGGAGTTCGTGCGGTCGCACGGGCTTCGGCTTGTCGTCTCGGCTGTGGCCGAGTTGGAGTCGGGGAATCTTGATGCGGCTTGTGAGCAGGGGGTGCGGGCGGTGGAGGTTGCCGGGCGTATCTCGTCGGCGCGTACGACGGAGTACGTGAAGGATCTGCTGCACCGGTTGGAGCCGTATGGGGATGAGCCGCGGGTTGTTGAGCTGCGGGAGAGGGCTCGGCCGTTGTTGATGGCGCCCGCCTAGGGATCTGCCTGGCTTGTGTTGAGTTGCGTGTGCGGGTGCGTCGTGGCTTGTCGCGCCCACGCGGCGGAGCCGCATATCGATACAGCCCCGCGCCCCTAGGTGAGCTGTCCTGCCCCGGGTTTGAAGGCACTGTCAGTGGTGCAGTGCACTATCGAAGCCGGGAGGTGGTGCACGTGCGGGCTGGGGTCGGGTACGACTGTGACGTGCTCGTGGTTGGTGGCGGGATTGTCGGGCTGTCCACGGCGTATGCGATCACGCGGGCCGCGCCGGGCACGCGGGTCACCGTGCTGGAGAAGGAGGCCGGGCCCGCCCGGCACCAGACGGGCCGCAACAGCGGAGTCATCCACAGTGGGATCTACTACCGGCCCGGGTCGCTGAAGGCGCGGTACGCGGTGCGGGGCGCCGGCGAGATGGTCGCGTTCTGTACGGAGTACGGGGTTCCGCATGCCGTCACCGGGAAGCTGATCGTCGCCACGGAGCGGGCCGAGCTGCCTCGCCTGCACGCGCTCGTGCAGCGCGGGCGGGAGAACGGCATCCCGGTGCGGGAGTTGGGCGCCGCCCAGATCGCCGAGTACGAACCGGAGGTGCGCGGCCTCGCCGCCATACACGTCGGGACGACCGGGATCTGCGACTACAGCGCGGTCGCCCGGCACCTCGCGGACGCCTCCGGCGCGGAGATCCGCTACGGCGCGCGGATCGCCCACATCGACCGGCGCCCGGAGCGCGGGGTCGCCGTCCGCACGGTGACCGCGACCGGCGGTGACGTGGTCCGCGCCCGCGTACTGGTCAACTGTGCCGGCCTGCACTGCGACGAGATCGCCCGCCTCACCGGCGACGACCCGGAGATGCGCATCGTCCCGTTCCGCGGCGAGTACTACACCCTCACCCGCCCCGAACTGGTCCGGGGCCTCGTCTACCCGGTCCCCGACCCCACCTTCCCGTTCCTCGGCGTCCACCTCACCCGCGGCATCGACGGCACCGTCCACCTGGGCCCCAACGCGGTCCCGGCCCTGGCCCGCGAGGGCTACGACTGGGGAGTCGTACGACCCCGGGAGGTAGCGGCAACGGCGACCTGGCCCGGCGCCTGGCACATGGCCCGACAGCACTGGCGGTACGGCGTCGGGGAGCTACGGCGGTCGGTCTCCAAGAGCGCGTTCACGGGGGCCGTACAGCGCCTCCTCCCGGCGGTGACCCCGGACGACCTCCTCCCGTCACCGGCGGGGGTCCGCGCCCAGGCGGTCCTCCGCGACGGCACCCTCGTAGACGACTTCCTGATCAAGGAGGGCCCACGAGCCGTACATGTGCTGAACGCCCCAAGCCCAGCGGCAACGGCCTCCCTACCGATCGGCAGAGAGGTAGCAAGACGAGCCTTGGCAGCACTACCCCGGGAACTACAACCCCGCTAAAGGGGCGCGGGGAACTGCGCGACCAGCCCCCACGCACCCGCACCCGCAAGACCACACAAGCCACGCAGACGCGCAGGCGCACGCCCAGTAAAATCACCGCATTGTGTCTGACTCCCCCAACACCCCCGAACAGCGAACCCGGCCCAAGGGCGAACCCCGTTTCCCCGGCGGGCCAACACCCGACCCCGCCGGCTCCCACCACGAACGCCGCATCCGAAGCTTCCAGCCCCGCAGAAGCCGAGTGACCGCCGGCCAGGCAGACTCCCTGGAACGCCTCTGGCCGAAGTGGGGCCTGGACATCGACGGCCAACGGAACCTCGACCTCGCCGACCTCTTCGGCAACGACAACCCCGTCGTCCTGGAGATCGGCTTCGGCATGGGTGAGGCCACCGCACAGATGGCCGCCGACACCCCCACGACGAACATCCTCGCCGCCGACGTACACACCCCGGGCCAGGGCAACCTCCTCGGCCTCGCCGACCACCACGGCCTGTCCAACATCCGGGTCGCGAACGGCGACGCGATCATCCTGCTCCGCGAGATGCTCGTCCCGGACGCCCTCGACGGACTGCGCGTGTACTTCCCGGACCCCTGGCCCAAGAAGCGGCACCACAAACGCCGCCTGATCCAGCCGGAGTTCCTCACCCTCGCCGCGACCCGCCTCAGGCCCGGCGCGACCCTGCACTGCGCGACGGACTGGGAACCGTACGCGGAGCAGATGCTCGAAGTGCTCGACGCGCACCCGGACTTCGAGAACAGCCAATCCGACGGCGGTTTTGCGCCCCGTCCGGACTTCCGGCCCCTGACCCGTTTCGAGGGCCAGGGACTGGACAAGGGACATGTCGTGAACGATCTGCTCTTCCGTCGCGTACCCCACGACGACCGTCGCGCACCCCACGACGACCAGCGCTGACGCCAGGCTCCATCGCGGGCCGTGCCCTTACCTCGTTAGGGTCGATGCCGTGGCCACGTTTCCGCCGTACCCCCCACACCCCGGCCACCCCGCCGGCGGTGTGCCCGGGCACGGGCCGCGGACGCGCTGGTGGCAGCGGAACTGGGTCCGCTACGGCGCGCTGATCGCGCTGCTCACGCTCTCCGGGCTCGTCATCCTCGCGCTGGTGCGTCAACAGACCGGTACGGAAGGGTTCTTGGTCGGGCTCGGGCTCGCCGTACTCCCCGTACCCCTCCTCGTCGCCGCCTTCCGGTGGCTGGACCGGGTCGACCCCGGGCCCTGGCGGAACCTGCTCTTCTCCTTCGCGTGGGGCGCCTGCGCCGCGGCCCTCATAGCGATCGTCGCCAACAGCTTCGCGACCAGATGGATAGCGACGACCACCGCTGATCCGACCAGCGCGGACACCCTCGGCGCGACCGTCATAGCCCCGATCGTGGAGGAGTCGGCGAAGGCGGCGGCCGTACTCCTCGTCTTCCTGTTCCGCAGACGGGACTTCACCGGGATCGTCGACGGGGTGGTGATAGCCGGGGTCACCGCCACCGGCTTCGCGTTCACCGAGAACATCCTCTACCTCGGCACCGCCTTCGGCACCGACCAGCTCACCGGCGACCGCGGCTTCACCTCCGTCACCGCGGCGACCTTCTTCGTGCGCATCGTCATGTCCCCCTTCGCGCACCCCCTGTTCACCGTCCTCACCGGCATCGGCTTCGGCATCGCCGCCCTCTCCCCCGACCGGCACCACGTCCGCCGCGTCCTGATCCCGCTGACCGGCCTCCTCCTCGCGATGAGCATGCACGCGATCTGGAACGGCTCCTCGACCTTCGGCCAGTACGGCTTCTTCGAGGTCTACGGCATCTTCATGGTCCCCGCGTTCGGCCTGCTGACCTGGCTCGCGGTCTGGACCCGGCAACGCGAACTCCGCAGTGTGCGCGAGGAGTTGCCCGCCTACGTCTACGCCGGCTGGCTGCCCCCGTCCGAACCCTTCGTGCTCGGCTCGATGAAGGCCCGCCGCCTGGCCCGCGAGTACGCCCGCCACCACCTCGGCCGGCAGGCGGCCCGCTCGGTCGCCCAGTACGAGGCCTACGCGACCACCCTGGCGTTCCTGCGGCACCGGGCCGGGCGGGGCCGCGCCGGCGCCGACTTCGTCGTACGGGAAAGGGAGTTGCTGCACGAGCTGTGGATGCGCCGGGAGGTGGCGCGGCCCGCGCTGGACTACGCGGCGCGGCGCACGGCGCCCCCGGTACCGGTGGTGGTGCCGCCGTGGCCGCCGGTGTACGGGTCGTACGGGACGTCCCTGTACAACCCGTACCGGTCCTAGCTCCGAGGACGTTTTACGCCGACGCCTCCGTCAGGCGGGTGATCTCCGCGTCCGTCAGCTCCAGTTCGGCCACGCCCAGCAGTGCGGGGAGTTGCTCGACCGTGCGGGCGGAGGCGATGGGGGCCGCGACCGTGGGCTGGGCGGCGAGCCAGGCGAGGGCCACCGTGGCGACCGGGGCGTCGTGGGCCTGGGCGATCTCGTCCAGGGCGGACAGCACCTGCCGGCCGCGCTCGGTGGCCAGGTGCTTCTCGGCACCCTTGGCCCGGGGGCTGTCGACCGTCGTACCGGGGCGGTACTTGCCGGTGAGGAAGCCGGCGGCCAGCGCGAAGTACGGGACCGCGGACAGGCCCTCCTGCGCGGCGAGCGCGCTCAGCTCGCCCTCGTACGTGTCGCGCGAGACCAGGTTGTAGTGCGGCTGGAGGGCGACATAACGCGCCAGCCCCTCGCGCTCGGAGAAGTCGAGGGACGCCCGGAGCCGCTCCGGGGTGATGTTGGACGCGGCGATGTGCCGCACCTTGCCCGCCTTCACCAGTTGGTCCAGCGCGCCGATGATCTCCTCGACCGGCACCTCGACCTTGTCGAAGTGGGTGTAGTAGAGGTCGATGTGGTCGGTGTCCAGGCGGCGCAGGGAGGCGTCGGCGGCGGCCTTGATGTTGGCGGCGCTCAGACCCGGGAAGTCGGGGTGCTGGCTGACCTTGGTGGCGATGACGACGTCGGAGCGGTTGCCGCGGGCCTTGACCCACTTGCCGATGATCGTCTCGGACTCGCCGCCGTGGTTGCCCGGCGCGAACGCCGAGTACGAGTCGGCGGTGTCGACGAAGTTGCCGCCCGCCGCCGCGTACGCGTCGAGCACCGCGAAGGAGGTCGCCTCGTCCGCGGTCCAGCCGAAGACATTGCCGCCGAGGGAGAGCGGGAAGACCTCGAGGTCGGACCGGCCCAGCTTGCGAAGAGAAGTCATGACCCTCTTCAACAGCCGGACCGGAACCGCATATTCCAGGCGATCAGGGAGAGATCAGGGACAGATCAGGGGTTGAGACCCTTGCTGCGCAGCCAGGGCGCCGGGTCGCTGGCGGTCGCGGCACCGTTGATGTGCACCTCCAGGTGGAGATGCGGCCCGGTCACGTTGCCGGTGGCGCCCACGCGGCCGATGACCTCACCGGTGGAGACCTTCTGCCCGACGCTGACGTTGATCGAGGACTGGTGGCAGAACCACAGCTCGGTGCCGTCGTCGAGGGTGATGATCGTGCGGTACCCGTACGACCCGGCCCAGCCCGCCTCGGTGACCGTGCCGCTGTGGATGGCCTTGATCAGCGTGCCGGTGGGCGCGGCGAAGTCGAGACCCGTGTGATACCCGGAGGACCACATCGAGCCGGCCTGGCCGAAGGTGCCGGTGATCGTGTACGAGGCGACCGGCAGCGTGTACTGCTTGGCGAGCGCGGCGAGCTTCGCGGCCTCGGCCTTCTTCTTGGCGGCGGCCTCCGCGGCGTCCTTCGCGTCGGCGGCCTTCTTCGCGGCGTCCTTCTCGGCCTTGGCGGCAGCGGCGTCGACCTGCTTGGCGACGGCGGCCTCGGCGGCGGCCTGGGACTTGCCGTCGACCTGGAGCTGCTGGAGTTCGGCCTGCGCCATGATCCGGTTGCGCAGCAGCTCACCCGCGTCCGAGGCGCCCTTGGCGGTCTCGGTGGTGGTGACACCGACGCTGCTGAGCGCGGTCGCGGAGCCCTTGGGGGTACTACTGGACGAGTCGTCCAGCAGGTGACCCACCGAGGGCAGGTCGGGCAGGGAGATGGAGACCGGCGGCTTGCCGGTGTTGGCGCTGGCCATACCGCCCGCGCTGACGGCGGCTATGACACCGACGCCCAGGACGGTGGAGCTGCGGGCGAATCCTCCGCCACCACGCTGCTTGGCGACACGGTGCTTGCCGCGGTTGGGAGCAATGGACTCCGCGCTGGGGTTCCACTCCTCCCAGGGGCCCTCGTCGGGGCGGTATCCGCCGTAGACGACAGGGGCTTCTGGGGCAGCCTGGTTGGACGCCACGTGGGCGTGCTCCTTTCCTTCCTTCTCGCCTACCGGGTTAGCTGACGGGTTCGGAGCAGGAAGGTCTCCTACGCGCGTAAACCGGCCGTGTTTCCACGGCAGTTGACGAGCGATTCACCCCAAGTGGTGGTTCCCCGGTTCCCTCGCGGGATTCGGCGCGTGCGCACGGAGCCATCTCTTGTGACGGCTGGGACGACCGCGCTGCGTTATCGAACGTTAATAGACACGGGCGCCCGTTTCCAAGCTGTTCGGCTTGATCATTAACCTTTCCTTGCTGGACGAAGGGCCCACCACCGGCGAAAAACGGGCGAGTTGGCCAAGTCTCAGAATTCCCACAGGTATTGACGGTATGTCAGTTGTTATGCGGAGGGCGCTCGCCCGGTCACGGCCCGTGATATTCGGTCATGGATGACGTACGGCGATCATCGCCATGTCGTCCGTCATCCAGCCCCCGGAGTACCGGCGCACCTCCTTGGCGAGGATGCCGAGCAATGCCTCGGGGGTACGGAAGGTCCGCCCGGCCAGCCGCGCCGCCGGGTCGTAGAAAACCCCGCGGGCGTCGCGCGCCTCGGACAGCCCGTCGGTGTGCACGAGAAGAGTCGCCCCGCCCGGGAACGCGAACTCCTCGGCGCGGTCGGGCCAGACCCCCAACTCCCCCATTCCCAGGGGCAGTGCGGGTTCCTCGACCTGCAACACGCTTACGGTGCCGTCCACTTGGAGGAGCAGCGGCGGCGGATGTCCCCGGTCGACGATCCGTACGACGCCGTCGCCGTGCGGGAGTTCGGCGAGGACGGCCGTGGTGAACCCCTCGAACGCGTCGAGTCCGTCGCGCCGGGTGCCCTCGCGCGCCAGCGCCCGCTCCAGCCGCTGCGCGACCGCCTCCAGGGTCGTCTCCTGCTCGGCGGCCTCCCGGAACGCCCCGATGACCACGGCGACGGCGGCGACCGCGCCCATGCCCTTGCCGCGCACGTCCCCGACGACCAGCCGTACGCCGTGCGGGGTGTCCTGCACCGCGTACAGGTCGCCGCCGATGAACGCGTCCTCCTGCGCCGCCTCGTACCGTGCCGCGATCTCGAACCCGCCGATCCGCTCGGCCGGTTCGGGCAGTACGGCGCGCTGGGCGGCCTCGGCGATCTCGCGCGCGGAGGCGAGCTGTTCGCTGCTGCGGCGGACCAGGGCGTTGATCAGGACGGCGAGAACGGCGACCGTCGCGACGGTGGCCGCCTCGGTGATCGCGTCGGAGTGCAGGACGATGCCGAGCTTGACGTGGATCGCGAGCACGACGACCACGGCCGCCAGCCCGGTGAGCACGGTGCCGCGCCGGGAGTAGAGCGGGGCGGCGACCAGGGGGGCGGCGGTGAAGAAGGGGGCCGCGGTGAAGTCCTGCGGGGTGAGGTAGTCGTAGAACGCCCCGACGATCAGCAGCAGCGCCGGCAGTCGGCGGACGAAGGTGCGGGCGGAGGAGATCCGCCGTCCCTCGACGGGGCCGAGGCCCGGGTCGGGCACGGGATCGCCGGGCAGGCGCCCGCCGGCTCGCGCATACGGACCCTCCTCCTCCACGGATCCAGTTTTTCGTGGTGGGGAGGGGGCGGCGAGTGGTGTGGGCCGATCGAGGAGGCCTAGGGGTTCTAAGGGGTCTAGGGGTTCTACGGGAAAAACACCTAGGGCCGGAATCCATTTCTGGATTCCGGCCCTAGGCCTTAGTAGCGGGGACAGGATTTGAACCTGCGACCTCTGGGTTATGAGCCCAGCGAGCTACCGAGCTGCTCCACCCCGCGCCGTTGTGATTGCAACTATACGCCATTCGCGGGGTCCGATGTCACACAGGTTTCAGTCGGCGGTGTTACCGGCGTGCGTGAGGGTCTCCCAGGAGACGAAGAGGTCGTCGCTGCCGGCCGGGCGGGTGGACTCGACGAGCTTGTCCGCGGCGGGCACCTTCACGCCGAGCCGGCCCTCCAGGTGGTTGACGGCGACCTCCAGGTCGGGGCCCATGTTCCGGTCGACCTTGCCGCCGCACAGCCAGGCGGGCGCGGGCTCGCCGAGCTGGTAGCGGGCGTGGAATTCGAGCGCCGCCTTGAGCCGGTCCTTGACGCCGTCGTAGAGGTCGACGCCCTGGTGCCAGGCGGTCTCGGCGATGTGCGCGGTGGCCGCCAGCGAGTACCCGACGTGCTTGAAGTTGCGGCAGGTCTCCTGCGCGACGCCGTCCCGGAACGTCGTCTGCTTGAACCAGTACGTCGTCAGTTTCTGCGGGGTGGTGACCTTCGAGCCCACCGGGGTGAGCGGCACCTTGCCGTCCTTGGCGAGGTAGAAGTAGGCGGGCACGCGGTCGCGGAAGCGTTTGACGGCCGCGTCGAACGCCTTGTGGTCGTCGAGGAAGACGGCGATGCCCATCGCCGCGTCCGTCATCGCGAGGTCCCAGTTGCCGTTGTAGTCCGGCAGGTCCTTGGTGACCTCAGGCTCGTAGGCGGTACGCAGCATCGTCCCGAACCGCTTGACCCGGTCCGCCGGCCAGCCCGCGCCGGGCGCGTACCGCACGATCTCCGCCGCCCGCGCCCAGGTCGACCCCGCCCACGCGGTCTGCAGCCCCGCGTCGTCGGAGGTGTGCTCCTTCATCTTCGCCGACCAGTCGTCCATGATCTCCCGCGCCTTCAGCGCGTGATGCTGCTTGCCGGTGATGCTGAAGAGCAGGGCCTGCGTGTACGCCGCGATCGCGTCCTCGCGCTCCTCGACACAACCGTGCGCGGCCTTGCCGTTCCAGGGGCAGTCGACGTCCGCGTACGGCTTCGCCGTGTACTTGTACGACCCGTACTTGCTGTCCCGCATCCCGAAGTACGCCTTCAGCCAGGGTTGCTTGCCGGCGGTCACGTTCTTGCGTACGGCGTCCAGCTGGGCCTTGCTGACGAGGACTCCGGGGTGCGTGAACGCGGCGCTTGCGGGGAGCGCCCTTGCCATGGTTCGGGTACCGGTGTCCGTCGATCCGCACGAGGCGAGTAGTCCTACGGCTACGGACGCGCCCAGCACCGCGACTGCCCTCATGTGTCCTACCTCCGCGTTGTCCTCCGCACCGGTTCTTTGTGAGCGTGACTCGGTGGGCGGTGGGGTGCAGGATTTGATGGGCCGATTGGTCGTGGTGGGCGGGCGGTGTTGGGGTGGGCGTCCCTGGGGGCTCCGCCCCCAGACCCCCATCGGCCCTGAAGGGGCCTCGTCCTCAAACGCCGGACGGGCTGATTTTGTGGGCCTTGCCGAAGAGCTGCCGGACGGGCTGACTTTTGCCGACCGGCATCAAAGAACTCACCCCAGCAGATGCCCGTTCGGTGCCTTCGCTCGCTCCTCGTACTCCGGGAGTACGACCACGGTCACCCCCCGCGCGGCCAGCGCCCCGCTCCCGTCCGCACCCTCCACGAACGTGTCCGGCTCGCGCCAGGCGGTCACCACTCTCCGCACACCCGCGTCGAGGATCAGCTGGGCGCAGGGCTTGGGGCGGGAGGCGCGATGAGTGCAGGGTTCGAGGCTCGTGTAGACCGTGGCCGTCGGGAGGCGCGGGTCTGCGGGGTCCAGCTTGGCCAGTGCCGCCTCCTCCGCGTGGACCACCGGGTCGCCCGCCTCGCGGGAGTGGCCCCGGGACAACTCCGTGCCGTCCTCCGCCACCACCACCGCGCCGACGCTGAACGCCGTCTCCGAGGGCGGGCAGTCCGCCGCCAGGTCGCAGGCGAGGGCGAGCCAGTGGCGGTCTGCGGCGGAGGGGAGGGTGTCGGTGCCGGGGGCGGTGGGCTCGTAGCGCATGAGTACTACGTCTTCGATGGGGCGGGTCTCCAGCAGGCGCAGGCGGCCGGGCTGGTAGCTGCCCGGGCCGAAGAGGCGGGGGGCCTTGTCGTCGCCCACGAACAGGGGGGACAGGACCAGGTGGAGTTCGTCGGCCAGGCCCTGTTGGAGGAGTTGGGTGTGGATCGTGCCGCCGCCCTCGACCATCAGGCGGTCAACTCCCCTTACCGTGTGCAGGTGTTCAAGGAGGGCTCGCCAGTCGAGGTCCGGGCCGAGCGACACCACGTCCGCCGCCAGGGCCAGTTCGTGTGCCCGGTCGGCGCCCCCGTCGGTCGTATAGACGAGCTTTTCGCCGCCTGTGTGCCAGAAGTTGGCCGTCGGGTCGAGGTCGCCGGAGGCGGTGACCGTGACCTTGAGGGGGTACTCGGGCTTGCCCTGGGCGACCCGACTCGCCCTGCGCTCAGGGGAGTTGACCAGGAGGCGGGGGTTGTCCGCGCGGATCGTGCCGGCGCCGATGAGGATCGCGTCGACCGATGCCCGGACCTCGTCGACGCGGTCGAAGTCGGCCGGGCTGGAGAGGAGCAGCCGGTCGGGGCCGGTGTCGTCGAGGTAGCCGTCGAGGGAGACGGCGGCGGACAGCAGGACGTACGGGACGTACGGGTGGGGCATCGACGCGCTCTCTCTCCGAGGCGGGCGGGGCTGGATGGCACGGCGGGGCTGGGTGGAGTGGCGGGGCTTGGTTCAAGTTTGAAACAAAACTACACTGGGGGCATGACGACTCGCTGGCTCACCGCCGAGGAGCAGCGCGCCTGGCGCGCGTACATCGCCGCGACGCACCTCCTGGAGGACGCGATCGACCGGCAGCTCCAGCAGGACGCCGGCATGCCCCACCTGTACTACTCCATCCTCGCCAATCTCTCCGAGGTGCCGGACCGGCGGCTGCGGATGACCGACCTCGCCGAGAAGTCGAAGATCACCCGGAGCCGGCTGACGTACGCCGTGACCCGGCTGGAGAAGGACGGGCTGGTGCGGCGGGAGGGGTGCCCGAGCGACAAGCGCGGCAGTACCGCCGTCCTGACCGACGAGGGGATGGCCGTGCTGGAGCGTACGGCGCCGGGCCATGTCGAGACCGTACGGGCCGCGATCTTCGATCACCTCACCCCGGAGCAGGTGGGGCAGCTGGAGGAGATCAGCGCCGGGATCGTGCGGGCGCTGGAGGAGCCGCAGGACGTGCCGTGGCGCCGCCGCTCCACGCCTTCGTGTTCGTAGACCGTCCGACGTTCGTGACCCGTCCCACAATTCTGTTGCTTCAAATTTAAAGCATGAGGTAGTGTCCGTCATCGTGGAGGTGCTTCAAAACTGAAGCACCTCACCGACGCACATCCGCGTACCTGCCGCCGGACCACGGAGACCCGCATGCCCGACTTCCCCGCCGCCACCCCGCGTGCCCGCGTCCGGGTACCGCTGCGCTTCCAGGACGGCTACGGCGTCGACGCCGAACTCGTCACCTTCCACGGCCTGACCGACGGCCAGGAACACGTGGCCGTCGTCCTCGGCGACCCCGCCCCCGGCACCACCCCGCTGGTCCGGCTGCATTCCGAGTGCCTCACCGGCGATGTCTTCGGCTCGGCCCGCTGCGACTGCGGACCCCAGCTGCGCGAGGCCGTCGAGCGCATCGCCGAGCGCGGCGGTGTCCTGCTGTACCTGCGCCAGGAGGGCCGCGGCATCGGCCTCTACAACAAGCTCGACGCGTACGCCCTCCAGGACCAGGGCCTCGACACGTACGCCGCGAACACCGCGCTGGGCCTGCCCGAGGACGCCCGTGACTACACGGCCGCCGCGCAGATGCTCACCGCCCTCGGCATCACGTCGCTCGACCTGCTCTCCAACAACCCTGACAAGGCGGACCAGTTGCGCGGTCTCGGCATCGACGTCCACGACCGCGTGCCGACCGGTGTGTTCACCACCCCGCACAACGTCCGGTATCTACGCGCGAAGGTCCTCCAGACCCAACACACGTTGCCACTGGGCCAGTTGACCGAGCTGAACGTCGGCTGAAGCAACCTGACGCGCTCACGGATGGTGTAGCGGGCTACACCAACCATTCGGGAGGGCACTCCCTCGTGCCGTAGGGCCGCCGACGGAAGGCTTGAGACCACGATCACGCACTTGATCTGGATCTCGACCGACCGCCGACGTGGAGGCCTTCCCCAGCCATGGCAACTCTCCTGTATCGCTTGGGCCGTGTGGCCTTCCGGTGGCGCTGGTTCGTCACCCTGTTGTGGGTGGCGGTCCTCGGCGCCGTCGGGTTCGCGGCCACCAAGGCCCCCGCCGCCCCGGACGACGGCTTCACGATGCCCGGCATCGAGTCGCAGCGCGCCTTCGACCTGCTGGAACAGCGCTTCCCCGGCACGGCGGCGGACGGCGCGAGCGCCCGGATCGTCTTCGTCGCCCCGAACGGCGAGAAGGTCACCGCGACCGAGAACAGGGCGGCGATCGAGAAGCTGGTCACGGAGGCGGCCGACGGTTCCCAAGTCGCCTCCGCCGTCGACCCGTTCACCGCGAAGGCGGTGAGCAAGGACGCGTCCACGGCGTACTCCACCGTCACCTTCAAGGTGAAGGCCGACGACCTCACCGGCGCCGCCAAGACCCACCTGGAACGGGCCATCGACACCGCCCGGGACGCGGGCCTGACCGTCGAGGTCGGCGGTGACGCCCTCGCCACCCAGCCGGCCGCCGGCGGCAGCGCGGAGGCGATCGGCATCGCGATAGCCGCCGTGGTCCTGCTGATCACCTTCGGTTCGCTGGCCGCGGCCGGACTGCCCCTCCTCACCGCGATCATCGGCGTCGCCATCAGCATGTCCGGGGTCCTCGCCCTGGGCAGCACGTTCGGCCTCTCCGAGACCACCGGCACGCTGGCCACGATGCTCGGCCTGGCCTGCGGAATCGACTACGCGCTGTTCGTCGTCTCCCGCTATCGGGAGGAGCGGGAGAAGGGTCACGCGCCGCGCGAAGCGGCGGGGCTGGCCGCCGGTACGGCGGGTTCGGCAGTGGTGTTCGCCGGGCTGACCGTCGTCATCGCCCTGGCCGGTCTGTCGGTGGTCGGCATCCCGATGCTGACGAAGATGGGCCTCGCGGCGGCCGGCGCGGTCCTGCTGGCCGTCCTGATCTGCCTCACCCTGGTCCCCGCCCTCCTCGGCTTCTGGCCGAACGCCGTGCTCTCGCGCCGCGACCGGAAGAACCGGAAGAAGAAGGAGAAGGCCGCGCGGGCCAACGGCGAGAACGGCGGCAGCCGTTGGGCACGCCTGGTCGTCCGCCGCCCGATCCCCGTCCTGCTGCTCGGCGTCGTCGGTCTCGGCGCGATGGCGCTGCCCGCCCTGAACCTCCAACTCGGCATGCCCGGCGACGAGTCCAAGTCCACCGCCACCACCGAACGCCGTGCCTACGACGACCTCGCCCAGGGCTTCGGCCCCGGCTTCAACGGCCCCCTGACCATCGTCGTGGACGCCAAGAAGGCCGACGACGCGAAGAGCGCCGTAGCGACGATTTCAAAGGAGATCGCGGCCACGGACGGAGTGGTCTCGGTCTCGCCCGCCCGCTTCAACTCGGCCGGTGACACAGCGGTGTTCGCCGCGACCCCGGCCACCAGCCCCACCGACGAGAAGACCAAGCAGCTCGTCCAGACGATCCGCGACGAACGGGCCGGCATCGAGTCCGGTACGGCGGGCGCGAACTTCGAGGTCACCGGCACCACCGCGCTGAACATCGACGTGGCGCAGAAGGTGCAGGACGCGCTGATTCCGTACCTGGCACTGGTGGTTGGCCTGGCGATCGTCCTCCTGCTCCTCGTCTTCCGCTCCCTCCTCGTACCGCTGAAGGCGGCGCTCGGCTTCCTGCTCTCCGTGCTCGCGGCGCTCGGCGCGGTCGTGGCGGTCTTCCAACAGGGCCACTTGGCCTCGCTGTTGGGCGTCGATCAGACCGGTCCGATCATGAGCCTCATGCCGATCTTCCTGGTGGGCATCGTCTTCGGACTCGCCATGGACTACGAGGTGTTCCTGGTCTCCCGGATGCGCGAGGCCTACGTCCACGGGGACGGGCCCGGTCAGGCGGTCGTCTCGGGGTTCCGGCACAGCGCCCGGGTGGTCGTGGCCGCCGCGCTGATCATGATGGCGGTGTTCTCGGGCTTCATCGGCGCGGGCGCCTCGATGATCAAGATGATCGGCTTCGGGCTGGCCATCGCGGTGCTGTTCGACGCGTTCGTCGTCCGGATGGCGATCGTGCCGGCCGTCCTCGCCCTGCTGGGCAACAAGGCCTGGTACCTGCCGAGTTGGCTCGACCGGGTCCTGCCCCGCATGGACGTCGAGGGCGAGGCCCTGACCCGCAAGGTCCCGGCACCGGCCGCCGACACCCCGACCGCCCGGCTCACCGCGGTCCCTTAAGGACCCCCAGACCGGGGCCGCCGAGAGCGGTGGCGGCCCCGCGGTGCCGGATCCCGTGGGGACGGGGACCGGCACACGTCCCGGGCCCGGCGACGGGGCACTCCCCCCGCCTGTCGCCGGGCCCGCGGACGTCCACACCGCACCGCGTCACCCACCTCAACGAGTCACCGACTCGCCCACCAGAGAGGGCACTTCGATGAAAACCTCCGTACAGGCCGGAGTGGCCGGGCTCCTCGCCTGCGGCACGCTGCTCACCGTCGTCCTGGTGGCCCGAGACGGCGGCGACGACAGCGACGGCCACACCGGCATCGCCTACTCGTCCCCGACGAAGGGCCCGTACGTGGCCCTGGGCGACTCCTACACGGCCGCCCCCGGCATCACCGACCCCACCGGCACCCCCGCCGGCTGCGACCGCTCCAGCGGCAACTACCCGGCCCTCGTCGCCGCCGAACTCGGCCTGAAGGGACGGGACTTCCGCGACGTGAGCTGCAGCGGCGCCACGACCACCGACCTCACCGGTTCGCAGCACACGGACGACGGCACCAACTCCCCCCAGCTCAGGGCGATTTCCTCCACCACCCGGCTGATCACCATCGGCATCGGCGGCAACGACATCGGCTTCAGCTCGATGATCAAACGGTGCGTGGCGATGGGCGCGCTGTACGAAATGACGGGCAGCGGCAAGTACATCGCCGAGGACGCGCCCTGCGAACGCAACTACGTCAACGGCGACTCCGACGCGGTGAAGGCGAAGATCGCCACGGCGGGCGACCGCCTCACCCGCATCCTGACCGAGGTCGGGCGCCGCGCCCCCGAGGCCCGGGTCTACGTCGTCTCGTACCCGGCGCTCCTGCCCTCCGACGGCGCCGACTGCGGCCGGGACATGTCCCTCGCCCCCGGCGACGTGACCTTCCTCCGCGAGAAGGAGCAACAGCTCAACTCCATGCTGCGCCAACGGGCTTCGGAGGCGGGCGTCGGCTACGTCGACACGTACACCCCCTCCAAGGACCACAACGCCTGCACGGCGAAGGACACCCGCTGGATCGAACCCCTCGTACCGCAGAACCCGGCGGCACCGGTGCACCCGAACGCGCGGGGTGAGCGGGGCATGGCGGACGCGGTACTGCACACGCTCAAGTCGGCGCTGTAGGACGGTTGTTCCCGCTCCACTGTTGGGCGGCCGTTCAGGCTCCGAGGTGTCAACCCGCAGGTACGCAACCTAAGTTGCACCTGTGGGCACTGTGAGTCACGACAACTCCCTAGGCCGTACCGCCGGCCCCGGCACAGCATGAGGCCACTCGTCCTCAAGTGATCGGGAGACCCAGTGAATTCCTCCCCCACCGGTACCGGCCGCCGCGACTTCCTAGGCCGCACGGCGGCCGCCACGGCCGGCGCGACCTTGCTGAGCACCCTGCCCTCAACCCCGGCATCAGCCACCCCACGCAACGCCGCCGGCCACCCGGTCAGAACCCAGTCCGGCCTGGTCACGGGCACCGCGGCCGCCCTCCCCGGCGTCACCGTCTACAAGGGCATCCCGTACGCCGCCTCCACCGCGGGCGAGAACCGCTGGCGCGCCCCGCAACCCCCCGCCTCCTGGCAGGGCGTCCGCAAGGCCGACACCTGGGGCGCCGCCTGCCCCCAGCCGGTCACGGGCATCACGGCCGACAAGGTCCCCCCACTGAGCGAGGACTGCCTGAACCTCAACATCTGGACGGCGGCGGGGAGTTCAGGGTCCTCCCGCGCCCTCCGCCCGGTCTTCGTCTGGATCTACGGCGGCCGCAACAGCGCCATGTGGGCCTCGCAGCCGGTGTACGACGGGGCGAACCTGGCGGCCAAGGGCGCGGTGGTGGTGACGTACAACCACCGTGTGGGCGCCTTCGGCAACCTCGCGCATCCGGCGCTGAGTTCGGAGGGCGGGCACGGTGGTTCAGGGAACTGGGGTGTGCAGGACACGGTGGCCGCGCTGAAGTGGATCCGCCGCAACATCGCCGCGTTCGGGGGCGATCCGGAACGGGTGACGCTGGCGGGCTGGTCGCACGGCTCGTCGTTCGTGAACATCCTGATGATCTCGAAGCTGGCGCGGGGCCTGTTCCACCGGGCGCTGCTGTCGGCGGGCGTGCAGTACACCAAGGACCCGGCGCTGGGCCATGTGGCGGGCGGCTACGCCCAGTTGGCGGCGGCGGAGGCCAACGGCACGGCATTCGCCACGTACATGGGCGCGTCCACCCTGGCCGACCTGCGCGCCCTGCCGGCCGACGACATCGTGACCAAGGTGTACGCACCGGGCGCCCCGGCGGCGGGCACGAGCTTCGGCAACGTACTCGACGGCTACGTCCTCCCGAAGTCGTACACGGCCGCGATGAAGTCCCGTACGGAGTACGACATCCCGGTCCTCACCGGCAACAACAAGGACGAGAACGGCGCGTCACCGACGCTGACGATGACGGTCGCGGCGTACGAGGCGTACGCGACAACGACGTTCGGAGATCGGGCGGCGGACTTCCTGTCCCTCTACCCCGCGACGACGGACGCGGAGGCGGCAGCCCAGTACAACAACTACGCCCGCGACGAGGAGCGGGTCTCCACGTTCCTCTGGGGCACACAGTTCCGCGTGACGGCCGCCAACCGCAGCCCCGTCTACACCTACTGGTGGACCCACGTCCCCCCGGGCCACGACACCACCAACCCGATCGAACCGGCGGACGGCGCGGGCGCCTACCACGGCGCCGAGAAGTACTACTTCTTCGGCAACCTGTACGGCACGGACCGCCCCTGGACGGCCACGGACTACGCCATCGCCGACCGCACGTCGTCGTACGTAGCGAACTTCGTGGCCACGGGGAACCCGAACGGCCACGGGCTCCCGGCCTGGCCTGCGTTGCGGACGTCGAGGCCGCAGTCGATGGAGTTGGGCGACCATTTCGCACCGCTCCCGGCGGCGGACTCGGGGGCCAAGTATGCGTTTCTGAAGGGGTACTTGGAGTCTCAGGTGACGGAGTACTGAGCGCGGAGTTGGGTCAGCTGTGGGCTCGTGCGGTGAGATAGGGGTCCCGGCGGAGGGCTTCTCGGCTGCCGAAGAGGGTGCCGACGGCCAGGCCGGCAGCGGGCAGCAGCAGTGCCGCTCCGGCCCAGGCCGGCCCGGGCAGGGCGTCCGTGACGGTGATGGGCAGGCCGAGCACATCGCTGAGCGGGCCGGCCAGCGACGCGGACAACGCCGTGCCGACGACCGCGCCGAGCACCCCGGCCACGCCGCCGGAGAGCACGGCTTCGCCGAGCAGGATCCGGCGTAGTTCGGACCGTCCGGAACCGAGGATCCGCAGGACGGCGAACTGGCCGATCCGTGCCCGCGCGCTGTCCGCGGCCCGCACGACACCGAGCGCGAGGGCGCCCAGCGCCAGGACCAGTACGCCGATGCGCATCGCGAGGTCCGCCGCACCGAACAGGCCGGGCAGGTTGCGGACCCGGTCGGAGACAGCGGAGGCCGAAAACCCCTTGTTCTGCAGGGATTTGGTGACCGCGGCCACCTGTCGTTGGTGCTCGACCACCACGACGGCGGACTGCGCACCCTCCCGGTTCCGGAAGGCTTCCGCCGATTGGCCGGAGCGTGCCGCGGCCAGCAACGCGGCGATGTCCTGCGAGAGATAGGCGGCGCCCGGTCCGTCGGCCTGCCAACTCGGGTCGTACAGGGCGACGATCTTCAACTTGATCACAGCGCTGGTGCCGGACGCGGCGCCCGTCGCCCTGGTGTACCCGAAGGCAACGGACCGGCCGAGGAGGGGCGCGAAGTCGGTTCCCTGCGCGGTGGCGGGCAGCACGACCTCGTCCGGGCCGAGCGACGCGGAGACCTTCCCCTTGGTGACCGGCAGATCGTCACCGGGTGTCAGGGTGTGGCTCGCCAGGTCGTACGTCCCGTTCTCCTCGGCGTACAGCACGGAGGAGTAGTCGGCGACGACCTGCCGAACTCCCTTTACCCGTACGGCTTCCCGCAGCGCCGAGGTGGTGAGCGGGCGGACCGACGCGTCGCCCTCGAACGAGGAGAGTTCGATCTGCGTGAGCCCGCCGGACCCCAGTACGTCCCGCTCCACGGCACCGGCGGCACCGGCCGCGACCCCGGCGGACGTCGTCAGCAGCGCGGCCAGGACCGTGAGGGTGGGCAGTGCCCGGCGCAGCGAACGCCCGTCGCGCTTCCAGGTGTAGAGACTCCAGCGGCTCATCCCAGCGTCTCCCTACGGGCACTTCCCTGCCGAAGGTCCTGTTCGCCGACGTGCGACAGCACACCGTCGTCCAGCACATAGCGCTGGTCGCAGGCCTCGGCGACGGCGGAGGCGTGCGTGACGAGCAGTACGGCCGCGCCCCGTTCCGCGCACGAACGCAGCGCATCCATCACGGAGTCGGCGTTCTTCGGGTCCAGTCCCGAGGTCGGCTCGTCGGCGAGGACGAGCAGCGGTTCCTTCACGGCCGCCCGGGCCACCGCGATGCGTTGCCGCTGGCCGCCGGAGAGTTCGGTGACCGGGGAGTCGACCAGGTGCGCCATGCCGAGGTCGCCGAGCATCGCCAGGGCCGCCGTACGGTGCCGGGACAGCCGTGGCCCGAAGGCGGCGGCGACGTTCTCCCAGGCGTTGAGGAACGAGAGGAGCCCGAGGTCCTGCAGCACGATGCCGATCGAGCGCAGGCGTAGCGCGTCCCGGCCGGCGGGTGACAGTGCCCCGGTGTCCGTGCCGGCGATGTGGAGAGAGCCCGCGCTCGGCGAGAGGATGAGCCCGAGAAGGGCGAGCAGGGTGCTCTTGCCCGAACCGGACGGCCCCTCGACGGCGGCCGTCGTTCCCGCCCGGAGCGTGAGATCCGCCCGGCTCAGACCACCACCGGCCGCATATCTGAAGGCCAGGCCTTCGCCCAGGACGATGGGTGGGGAGGCGGTGTTCATACGGCGGGTGCCCTTCTGGGGTGGGGAGAGCGGGGCGGGTGCGGGCTCAGGCGAGGAGGTAGTACGCGGCTCTCGTGGCGTCGGCCGAGGCGGCTCCGCCCGGCGAGTCGGCGTACAGGTCGGGGAACTCGGCGTCGCGGTAGGGCGCCAGCAGTGCCGGAAGCTCGTTCCAGAAGCCCTGCGCGACGTTCTGGTCGGCGGCGAGGGCCGCCTGGACCGCGTCGGAGGCAGCCGCCAACTCTCCGTCGCGCAGGGCTCTTTGGGCCTGTGCGACGAGGTCGGTCCCCTCCGTCAGCCGTCGCGCCTGGGTCGTACACCCCGCGTCGGCGAGCACCGCCGCGACGCGCAGGGAACGGGAGGGGAGAGCGTCTCCCTCGTGCCGGGGCGACGCGACGGACGTGCGCGGACACCCCAGTCCAAACTCGGCACGCGCGGCCGTCGCGCCGTACCAACTGTGCTGGTTCTCCGTGGTCAGACGTGCCGGTACCGTGCGTTCGGCCGCTTCGGCCGCCCCCTTGTCGGCCTGCGGTCCGCAGGCCAGGGACAGCCGGTGACAGGTCATGGCGAGCAGCAGCCGGTCGGACGGATCGAGTCCGGGATCCGAGCCCAGCCGCTTCAGCCCGTTCCTCAGCCAGCCCGGTGTGCGCTGCTGTCCGCCACTGGCGGTCAGGGCCCGCGCGACGTTGTACGTGGCGGTCAGCGTGCCGAGTTGGGTCGGGGACTTGGCCACGAGACCGTCGGGCCGAACGGCCGCCGTCGGCGCGGGAATTGGCGGTGCCGACGAGTCGGACGCGCCGAGGGCGAGCGCCCGCCGGACCAGCCACCGGGTCTGGGTGTCGGGATCGTGCAGCGCGGGCAAGAGGCAGGCACGCGTCTGCCGTGTCAACTCCCGCCGCAGCAGGGCGGATGCGGCCCGCTGGATGGGTTCGAGTACGACGCAGTCGGCCCTCCGGAGATCGGCGTCGGCGTGCCGGAGGACGCGTGCGGCCCGGGCCCGCACACCGACGGCCCGCAGCGCCTCGACGGCGTACAACGCCGTTACGGGCCGGTCGACTTGAGCGGTGTCCGCCGCGAGACGCGTCAGCGCGGCGGGGGCCACCTGGTCGTCGCGGCCCAGGCAGGCCAAGGTCTGCAGGAAGGCGGCGCGGGTGGCGAGCGAGGTCGTGGCGTCGTCCCCGGGGTCCGGCGCCCGGAGATAGCCGAGCGCCTCGGTCTCGGCCCGCGTGAGGAGCCCCGCCCGTTTCAGGACGGCGGCCGCGTTGGTTGCCAGGGAGACTGCGGGGACGTCGGCGGCTCGGGAGGGTCGGGAGGGTCGGGAGGGTTCGGCGGCTTGGGAAGTGGCCGACAGTGACAGGCACACGTACTGCGCCCGCCAGGCGGGGGTGTCGAGCAGGTCGGTGCGGGCCAGTTGTGCCAGGGCGGCCGGCCGAATTCCGGGAACGGGCTTGCCGCCGGTCCGGTGTCCGGTGGGGAGCGCGGCTTCCAGGCGCCCGTACGCGGTCGGGTACAGCGCGGGGTCACGTCCGACCTCGGCGCGGGTGGCACGTACGAGATCGTTCGCTCCGCGCAGGGCGTCGAGCTGCGCGGCCAGTTCGGTGCCGGGCCGGTCGGGCCGCTCCACCGTTCCGCCGCCGAACATCGAGACGCCCAGGGCGGCTACCCCGGCGATCGCCGCGGCCGCGGTGACCACCGCACGGCGGCGACGCCCGGTACGACGTGGCAGGACGCTGTGTTCCATGTGCTCAGTCGTTCGCGCAGGCCGAGGCGAACGCCTTGACGCCGGACTTGAAGGCGCCGCCGTCGGAGCAGGTGGTGATGCTCGTGTTGAGCGAACCGTCGGGGTCGGCGATGCCGCTGACGTCGGCGATCCAGGTGTTCTGGTTGGTCCAGCTGACCTGGCGGGTGCTCTCGCTCACCTGAGTACCGCTGGGACTCAGCGCGAGCGTGGCCTGCCATCCGTTGGCCTTCACGGTCGCGGTGTTGCTGATCTTGCTGACCTTGTACTTCGCGTTGCCCTTCTTCGTCTTGGTGGACGTCTTGAAGGAGCACTTGTCGGCGTAGGCGTTGCACTGCCAGGCGGTGACCTCGATCTTCGCCCCCGTGCCGGGCAACGGTGTCGATCCGGAGTCGGAGATGGCCATGGTCGGCGCGGCCGTAGCCGCCGTCAGCAACGCGACCAGTCCTGTGGTCAGCAGGATCTTCTTCACCCGGTTATCCCCTTTTTCGTCCCCAACTGGGCGTCGAAATGTATATGTTGCGGGAATATCCACGAGTGACCGAAAAGTGCCGACAGACGTGTGCGAGATGTCCTGGATTCACAGAACGAGGTGCCCCTGGACGCCGCAACTCCCGTGTCCGCAAAGGAACCCGGCGACCGGTTTCAGCCATCACGATCCCGGCCCGTTTCACTCCTGAGGAGTAACGGAGACCGGACTCGTCTACCAGAGAACGACGCAGCCTCGCCGTTCCAACTCGGTCAACAGCGCTGCGGAGGGGACACATTCGTTCCACCGCAGGTCCAGCTTCTCCAGCGACGGCATCTCCACCACCCAGTCCGGCAGCAGGGTGAGGCGGTTGCTCCGGAGGTCGATCTGCCGCAGTCGGGGCAAGTCGGCCAGCACGTCCGGGAGTTGGGCGAGGGCGTTCTCCCGTAGATCCAGGTGGCGGAGTTCATGGAGGTCGGCCACGGACGACGGCAGGTGGGCGATCTCGTTGCCGCGCAGCCAGAGTTCGCGAAGGTTGCGGAGTTCGCCGATACCGGCGGGCAGTGTCGTCAACCCGTTGTGCTGTGCCCGGAGTTCGACGAGCCCCGCCATGCGACCGATGGCTTCGGGCAGGGCGGTGAGGGTGTTCTCGCCGACGTTGAGGTAGCGCAGCCGGGTCAAGTTCCCCAGGGCGTCGGGGAGTTCGGGCAACGCGTTGTCGTGCAGGTAGAGGCAGCCGTCGAGGGTGGTCAGGTCGCCGAGTTCGTCGGGGAGGGAGGTGAGGTGGTTGTGACCGAGGTCCAGGGTAGTCAGGCGGTGCAGGCGTCCGATCTCGGGCGGGAGGTCGGTGAGTGCATTGTCGGCGAGGATGAGGATCTGGAGTTCGGTGCGTTGCCAGACCGACTCCGGTACTTTGCCGAGCTGTTGACGCCATAGGTTCAGTACGTGTGGCACGACTTGCCCGCCTTTCTCGACAGCTCGGCGTACGAAGGGAACACGCGAACGTGACGACCCTCGCGGTGACCGGCCACATCGACCTCACCGAGGACAGCATCCCGCTGATCCGCGGCGCACTGGCCGACCTGCTCACCCGGTACACCACCGACGGCCGGCTCATCGGCGTCTCCTGCCTCGCCCAGGGCGCCGACTCCCTCTTCGCCGAGGCCGTCCTCGCCGCCGGCGGCCGCCTGATCGCCGTGATCCCCTCCCAGGACTATCGCCGACACAAGGTCGGGCCCGACCAGGCCCCCCTCTTCGACCACTTCGTCGAATCCGCCGAGGAAGTACTCGTACTCCCCCACGAAACGGCCAACCGTCAGGCCTACGAAGCCGCCAACACCGTCCTCCTCCGACGCGCCGACCGCCTCGTCGCCGTATGGAACGGCCAACCCCCCACCGGCAAGGGCGGCGGCACCGCCGACACCGTCCTCGAAGCGCGGGCGACCGGCATCCCCGTGGACGTCGTATGGCCGGAGGGCGCCGCGCGCCGAGGGTGAGGGCATTGCCCGCGCGGCGCGGAGTCAGCGGAGTCAGAGGAAGGCCTCGGTGCCTGCCGGCCAGGAATCCCCGATGGCTCAGCCCCCCGATCCCCCATCGGCCGGCGCCCCGGTGACGGCCTGCGTCTCCTGACCGATCATCTCCCGCAACGGCACGCCGTCGCGGTTGCCGAGGATGACGCCGACCCAGCCGGTGTCCGGGTAGATGTCCCAGTTGGCGGCGACACCGGGGTTGCCGCCGGCGCGCTGGTACATCCACTGGCCGCCGACGATGGAGACCGGAAGCCCGTACGCCCCGAACGAGGCCGGTCCTTGCGGGGTCCTGGCGGCGGTGAGCACGTCGGCCCACGGCCGGTCCAGCACCGTGCCGTCGCCCAGCGCGTGCGCGAACCGCACCAGATCCGGCGCCGTGGCGAAACCGCCGTCCCCGGGGGCGTCGATGAAGGCGCGGCCCGGATTCTTGCCGAGGACGTTCGGGTCCGGGCTGCTCACATCCAGGTTGCGGACGGCGTCCACCACGCTGCCGTCGGCCAACTCCATGTACGGGTGCGCGATGTGCCCGTCGGTGAGCCACCGCGGCCGCGTGAAGAACCCCGAGCCGGTCATCCCGCAGCGCGCGAAGACGTACTCCCGCACGTAGTCCCAGTACGACCGACCGCTCACCGCCTCCACGATCAGCGCGGCCAGCGTGACCTCCGCCTCCTCGTGGACGGTGTCGGGAACACCCGGAACACCCACCAACTTCGCCTGCCGCGCCCGCTGTTCGTAGTACGCGTGCACCTCGTCCCGGCTCCGGAAGACCCGTTCTACGTCTTCGTCCGCGACGTCCAGCCCAGAGGTGCCGGACAACAGGTGGTGGACGGTCACCTGCTCGGCGACGTCCTTGGCGAGGCCCGTCAGATGCGTCCCCACCGGGTCCGACAGCCTCACCTTGCCCGCCTGCACCAACTGCAGAACGGCCACCGCCCCGAACGGCTTCCCCGCCGAACCGAGGCTGAACGCGACGCCCTGGTGATGGGCGATCCCCCTCTCCTCGTCGGCCATCCCGTAGCTGCGCGCGAGCACCGTCCGGCCCCGGTGCGACAACAGCACGACACCGGAGAACTTGCCGTCGGCGGCCAACTTCGCGACGTACCGGTCGTAGGCCCCGCCGGGCCGGGTGTCGGCCGGGATCGCATCGGTCGAACCTTGACCGGCCGACTCGGCGTAACCGGGCTGCGCCCCCGCCGACGACGCCCCCGCCACCACCCCCACGGCCCCCAGCCCACCCCACCCGAGCAACCGCCGCCGATCGACACCACGTACGGAATCCGACACCACGCCCACGCCCCTTCCCCGAGGAACGAACCGACCGTCGGTGCACGGTGGTTCATGGGTCCACCGAAGTCGGGGGGCGGTTGCGGGGGTGTATGCGCTTTTCGATACGTCGGCGATACGCGCAAGAATCTGCATGGCGACGATAAAAATCGACACTGTGTAGACTTTGAAGCGAGGGAGAGCGACCAGGCTCCTCCCGAGTCCCTGCCAGAGCAACAAACCAGAGCAACAAGCCAGAGGAACGAGCCGGAGGAACAATGCGGGAACAGACGTGGCTCATCACCGGTGTCAGCACGGGCCTCGGACGCGCCTTCGCCCAGGCGGCCCTGGCCGCCGGGCACACCGTCGTCGGCACGGTCCGTTCGGAGCAGGACCTGCGCGCCTTCGAAGAACTCGAACCCGGGCACGCTCACGGCCGCATCCTGGACGTGACGGACGGCGAGGCCGTCTCGGACGTGATCACCGAGGTGGAACAGAGCGTCGGCGCCCTGGACGTCGTCATCGCCAACGCGGGCTACGGCCTGGAGGGCACCTTCGAGGAGACCCCGCTGGCCGAGGTCCGGCGGCAGTTCGAGGTCAACGTGCTCGGGACGGTGGCCACCCTGCAGGCGGCGCTGCCCCACATGCGCCGGCGCCGCCGCGGACACCTGATGGCCGTCACCTCCATGGGCGGGCTCATGGCCGTGCCCGGCCTGTCCGCGTACTGCGGCAGCAAGTTCGCGCTGGAAGGCATCCTTGAGGCGCTGGGCAAGGAGGTCGCGCAGTTCGGGATCCACGTGACGGCGATCGAACCCGGCTCCTTCCGCACCGACTGGGCCGGACGGTCCATGTCACGCGTCGCGCAGTCCATCGACGACTACGCCGAGTTGTTCGCCCCCATCCGCGAAGCGCGGCAGAAGGCCAGCGGGAACCAACTGGGCAACCCGGCCAAGGCCGGTGACGCCGTCGTACACATCACGTCGGTGGACCGGCCGCCGGCCCACCTCGTCCTGGGCTCGGACGCGCTGCGCCTGGTCACCGCCGCGCGCACGGCCGTTGACGAGGACATCCGCGCATGGGAGACGCTCTCCCGTACGACCGACTTCGCCGAGGGCGCTCAGCTCTGATGCCCGGCCACCACCCCGCGCGAAGCCGACGCACCACCGAGCGCAAGGGCGATGTCCGCGAGCGGGCCATCCTGGACACCTGCGAGGCTCTTCTGGCGCAGAAGGGCTACGACGCCATGACCGTCGGCGACATCGCCCAGGGCGCCGGCATCACCCGCGGCGCCCTGTACTTCTACTTCGGCTCCAAACAGGAAGTGGTCACGGCGCTCGTGGCCCGGACGGTCGAGCACCTGTGGGAACGGTCCCGGGTCACCGCGCGGGCCGACGATCCCCGCCAGGCCATCACGGCGGCCATGCACCGCACGGTCGAGCTGTGGAACGAACACGGCCTGGTCATGCGCACGGCCATCGACCTGTCCCTGACCGTGCCGGAGATCGGCGAACTGTGGAGCCGTACGGCCGACTTGTTCATCACGGCCATCACCGCCGTCCTGGAACGAGCCGGCATCCGGTCCGGCCCCGAGCCGGAACAAGCACCGGCAATGGCACGCGCCCTGTGCTGGATGATCGAGCGGACCTTCTACCACGCCTCACAGGAGTCCCGCGCGAACCTGCAAAAGGCCTCCTCGACCTGCGAACACATCTGGCTGACCAGCGCCGGCCTGACCGGCTGACCACCTGACCGCCTGACACATCCGGCACTGCCGGTATATCGCTGCTGACCATCGTGGGGGTGGTTCAGCGGTGGTCGCTGCCGCCTTGGCGGAGTCGGTCGGCGAGATGAGTGATGGTGTCGATGCGGTCCGCGAGGTCGGGGTGGTTGGCCTTGAGGTGTGTATGGGTGTCGGTGAGCGGGTCGATGAGGCTGGCGGTGTCGTTGTCGGCGAGGGCTTCGGCGAGGCGGGCCAGGGGTGTGCGGGCCTGGGCGGGAAGGTCGGTGAGGGCGGTGATCTGGCCGGCGAGCTGGCGCAGGTCGGCGGCGTTGGTGCGGGCCCAGGCGGTCAGGGTGCGATCGGCGGCGCGACGGCTGCGGGTCGCTTGCACGCGCTGTTCGCCGGTGGTGCCGGGGGTGCCGGGGCGTACGCGCAGGTAGCGGCGTTCGGCGGCCTGGCGGCTGGCGACGCCCAGAGGGTGGGCGAGGTCGGCCCAGCTGGAGCCCGCCGCACGGGCCGCCTCGATGAGTCCGGGTTCCCACCCCGCGAGCTGCTCGCGCAGTTCGCGCAGCATGAGCAGGGCGGCCAGGGCCTCCTCGGAACTGGCGTGCCCGCCCTCGGCGGGTGGTGGGGTGTGCGTGTTCTGGGCGGTGCGAACGGCCTCGTCGATCGTGTTCAGCGCTGCCGCGGCGGCGAAGAACGAGGTGGGGTCACGGGGCTCGGGGGAAGTGGGCACGAAGATCCTCCCGGAGTGCGTGTCATCCAAAGGACGACTCTGAGCTTGTCATCGTTTGGATGACATGTTACAACGGTGTCAGACGAAGCGCATTGGCAGTTCCTGCCAGACCTGTGGAGGTGTTTTCGCGATGTTGATGCGCACCGACCCGTTCCGCGAACTCGACCGGCTCGCCCAGCAGTTGACGGGTGTGACCGGTACCTGGTCCAGGCCCTCGGCGATGCCGATGGACGCCTACCGCGAGGGCGAGGAGTACGTGATCGCCCTCGACCTGCCGGGTGTGGCGAAGGACGCGATCGACGTCGATGTCGAGCGGAACATGCTCACCGTCAAGGCCGAGCGCCGCCCGGTCGCCAAGGCCGACGACGTGCAGATGGAGCTCTCCGAGCGGCCTCTGGGCGTCTTCTCCCGTCAGCTGGTGCTGGCCGACACTCTGGACACCGAGCGCATCACGGCTGACTACGAAGCAGGGGTGCTGACCCTGCGGATCCCGATCGCCGAACGCGCCAAGCCCCGCCGGATCACCATCGGCGGCCAGGCCGAGCCCCGGCAGATCAGCGGCTGAGGAGCCAGTCCCCTCGACCGCACCGACGGCGGAGGACGGGCATCGATCTCCCCCTCACCTCCCGTCCTCCGCGCCGCCTCCCTCGCACGACGACGCAGAAGAGGCAAGGGTGGCCATGCGCTGGGAGGCATTCCTCGACCACGTGCGGGAACGCGGCGAGTACAACCGCACCCCAGGAAGCCGAGCGGGCCGCGCGCACCGTTCTCGCGCCGCTGGGCCCGCATCTGGTGGGCGAGGTCCGGGCCGAGCCGGCCGCCCGGCTCCCGGAAACCTTCGCCCTGGTTCTCCTCAACCCCCCGCGGGCGACCGAGCCACTCCCGCCCGAGCGGTTCCTGCGGGCGACCGCGGCACGGATCGAGGGAGCCACCGAATAGACCGCCGCCTGGGACGTCGGCGCCGTACCGAGTGTGACCGCCGACGCGGCGGGCGATGAACTCACCCGCCGCATCCTGCTCCAGCTCCCCCCGGGCTACGACAGCTCCCCACGGGCTACGACCTCCTCTTCGGCCGCCCCGAGCACACCGGAACACCCACATCGAGCACACCTGAACCCGTACCGATCGCCCCGCCCACACGGTCGGCGAGGCCGGCCGGCGCGACACCCCCTTCACACGAGAAAGGCGACCACTTCCCCATGCTTCCGCTGCGTGAACCGACCCCTGCCCGGCCCGGCATGACGTTTCACCAGATGCTGGAAAGAATCCGCTACGAGGGTGCGTATCCCACCCGGGAGCGGGCCGAGGACGTCACGCGCGCCGTGCTGGAGGCCCTGGGCCGCCAGCTCACCGGCGACGAACGCGTCGACCTCGCCGCCTGCCTCCCCGTAGAGGCCGCACTCGACCTCACGGGCCAGATCCCCGCTCCCCAACCACTCACCGGCTGGGGCTTCGTCAAGGACCTGGCCGCTCGCACCGGCGCCACCCCCGCGACCGCCCGTTGGGACACCGGAGCCGTGCTCGCCGTCGTCGGCCAGCTGGCCGGACCCGGCCTCCTGGACCGCATCCTCACCCAGCTCCCGACCGGATACGCGCTGCTGTTCGGCCGCGCCGAACTCACCCGGACCGCCTGACCGCCCCGAACCGCAGCGGGCGAGGACGGCAGCAGCAGCCAAGGACACGGTCGACACGCGAAAGGGCTCCGCCGATGACATCGCCGGAGCCCGGCGCGCCTCGCACCGCCGAGCGGGGCAGGCCGCCGCCATTCTGTCGAGCGCTGGGTGAGGCCGCCCCGGGAATCCCGCGGTCGGCGTCCCCGTCGGCGGGTCAGGCGTCCGCCGCGCCCTGCGAGTTGGCGGCGTTGCGGTGTTCTTCGTTGATGCGCCGGGCTTCTTCGAGCTGGTCTTCGAGGATGATGATGCGGCAGGCGGCCTCGATGGGGGTCCCGTGGTCGACGAGTTCCCGGGCGCGGGCGGCGATGCGCAGCTGGTAGCGGGAGTAGCGGCGGTGGCCGCCGGCGGAGCGGAGCGGCGTGATCAGGCGGGCTTCGCCGAGAGCACGGAGGAAGCCCTGCGTGGTGCCGAGCAGTTCGGCGGCTCCGCCCATCGTGTAAGCGGGGTAATCGTCGTCGTCGATACGGCCGAACGAGTCGTCTGCTGTCATTTGCACCTCTCTGTGGAACGCGTCGAGGGGCCTTGGTGCCGTACGGCACCAAGGCCCCGAAGGAACTGCTACACCATCTGTCGGCTCTCGTACTGCGCCGACCCTCTGTTTCCGCAGACCCGACCGGCATGCTGCCGGGGCTGCTGGGATCGCGGTTGCTTGACCGGAGACCACCTCACTATCGATGTCCTGCGGTACCCGGGTTCAAGATGTCGGCCCGGGCGATCCTGATGGCGCTCGGCTCCTCCGTTCTTCCCTCTGGGATCAACTGCTGACAAGTGGGGTACTGCTGGGTCCCGCTCACGGCGGCCCCTGATCACCGCGGGCCACCCGGTCCGGTCGTCAGCCCCGTCGCCGTCCTGCAACCGCTCTGGCTTCGAAACTCCACCACCGCACCGTCCTGCGAACTGCACTCGCGTGTACTGCCGCCCGGCAGTTCGTGTCTGCCAGGCCCTACTGTCTCTCTGAGCTACGAGAGAACCTTAACCACGCCTCAGGGGCAATGTCTACTCTGACAAACACAGACTTTCGCGCGTTCGAAAGAGAGGCAACCAGCCTCGAACAGCGACAGGCGCAGGAGGAGCGGCTGTCAGTACCTGGTTCACGGGCCACGGGCCGGGGAACGAGACACGGCTGTCAGAGAGGGGCTCGGTCTGCTCTGCGAGCGGCCTGAAGCGCGGTGACGCGTTCTCTTGGTGTGTGGTCGCACCGGGCCGCGCTCTGGCTGGAGACCACCCGCGCCCACAGTCCGCCAGAGTTTGGAGCGGCTGCGCGAGATGGGCGTCCTGATCGGGTCGTACGAGCCTCACCGGCCGAAGGCCGGCGGCGGGGCCGACCGCTGGCCCCGGGAAGAAGTGCTGGAACTGCTCGCCCCAAGGCTCCACATACGACCGTGACGCCAGGCCAGCACCGTGCACGCTCACGCACGCCGGCCCCGAAACCAAAGCAGCGCCCAACCCGACCAAAGTCGAATCAGACGCTGCACAGCAGGTCAGAGGCCTTAACCCCCGCCCACCGCCGGTAGACCCTGTGGGACTCGAACCCACAACCAATGGATTAAAAGTCCACTGCTCTGCCAATTGAGCTAAGGGTCCTCGCGATGTTGCCTCCCCGAGCATAGCGGGAGGTGGCCGTGTCTCCGATCGGGTATCGGGGACACGGCCGCGCCGGACGGGAGGAAGACGGCCGGGTGGGTCCGGAGTGTTACGGATCAACCGGTTCGGGCGCCCCGGCCCGTGCCGCCTCTCGCGCCTTCGTTCGTACGTGTTCCGGGTTCAGGAACCACTCCCGGGCCGAGGCGAACCACCAGGCCGCCGCGAAGCCCAGGACGACCAGGACCGCCACCGGCGCGTAGTTGAAGGACTCCCACGTGACCGGTGACACCTGCGGCAGCATGAACAGGACGGTGATCACGATCACCCACACCACCGACACCGTGCCGATCAGCCGCGACCACCGGCCCAGATGCCACGGCCCGCGCTGGAAGTCGTCCCCCTTGCCCAGCCGCAGCAACGTCGGGATGACGTACGCGATGTACAGGCCGATCACCGCGATCGACGTCACCGCCGCGTACGCCGTGACATTGATCAGGTAGGGGAGGCCGAGCACCAACGCGCCCGCCGCCGCCAGCCACACCGCCGCCACCGGTGTCCGCGTGCGCGGGCTCACCGTGTGCCAGACGCGGGAGAACGGGAGCGCGCCGTCGCGTGAAAAGGCGTAGATCATGCGGCTGTTGGCCGTCACCGACGCCATCCCGCAGAACAACTGCGCGCCGATCACGACCAGGAGCAGCAGCTTCCCCGCCGTCGCGCCCAGCGCGTCCAGCAGGATCTGCGCCGGGGGTGCCCCCGTCGCCGAGCCCAACTCCTTGTCGTAGGACTGGATCGCGTACGTGAAGCCCAGGAGCAGCACGAAGCCGGCTATCCAGGACGTCCAGATGGAGCGGACGATGCCCTTCGGGCCGGCCGTCGACGCGTCGTGGGTCTCCTCCGTCATGTGGGCCGAGGCGTCGTAGCCGGTGAAGGTGTACTGCGCCATGAGCAGGCCCAGCAGGACCACGTAGACCCCGCTGCCCCAGCCCGTGTTGTTCACGAACTTCGTGAAGACGAACGTCGTCGACTGGTGGTGGTCGGGGACGAAGGCGAGCGCTCCTACGATCACGCCCACCCCCAGCACGTGCCACCACACGCTCACGTTGTTGAGGAGGGCGACGATCTTCACGCCGAAGGTGTTCAGCAGGCCGTGCAGGATCAGGATTCCGGCGAACAGCAGCACCGTCCTGCCCGGCGTCACCTTGAAGTCGAACTGCAGGTTCAGGTACGCGCCCAGGAACGACGCCGCCCCGAAGTCGATGCCGGCGGTCACGGCGACCTGGCCGAGGACGTTGAACCAGCCCGTGAACCACGCCCAGGCCGCCGCCGAGCGCGGGGGCGCCAGGCGGTGGGCCCAGAAGTACAGGCCCGCCGACGTCGGGTAGGCCGAGCAGATCTCGGCCATCGACAGGCCGACGAAGAGGGTCATCAGGCCGACCGCCACCCAGCCCCACATGATCACGGCCGGGCCGCCCGTGTTCATGCCGAACAGATACAGCGTCAGGCAGCCCGACAGGACCGAGATGATCGTGAAGGAGACCGCGTAGTTGGAGAACGCCGACATGCGGCGGGCGAGAACCTGCGTGTAGCCGAGTTGGGCAAGCCGTTCTTCGTCGGAGAGACCGGATTGATCGGAGTGATCTCCCTTTGACAGCCCACTCGCTATGGCGTCATCTGTCATGCCCCCAGCGATTCCCTCGCCGGGGGCGTGACATGCGCCACTTAAGGAATCGATAAGGACTCGATGTGGCTAAAAAATGCCCTTGTAGCCCTGCCATCCGGTCGCGATCTTCACCCGCGCCCCGAACGACCCCTTCCCGTCGCCGCTGTTGCGGTACAGCACCCCGGCCGAGTCCCGCTCCACCAGGTCCGCCTTCCCGTCCCCGGTGATGTCCCCGACCCCGACCACCGCGTTGTACGACCCGCCCCACGCGGTGAACAGTTTCGCCCGGGCCCCGAACGTGCCCTTGCCGGTGCCGTAGTAGCGGTACACGGTGTTCGACTTGTCCTGCGCGATCAGGTCGCCGATGCCGTCGCCGTTGAGGTCGCCCACGCCGACCACCTTCTTGTACGTCTTCCAGTCGGCGTACAGCTTCACCCGCGCCGACAGCTTGCCCGCGCTCGTCCCCTTGTAGAGGTACACGGTGCCGGACGAGGCCGCCCGCGCGATCAGATCCGGGCGGCCGTCACCACTGATGTCACCGGGCGCGGTCAGCACGTCGTACTGGTTCCAGCCGCTCGTGCCCAGGGACGTGTACGACGTCGTCGGCTTCGGCGCCGTACCGCAGGCCGGGTTGTACGCGCGCAACGCCCCGCTGCTCAGCTTGACCAGAACGTCGTTGCAGCGGTCTCCGCTCAGGTCGCCGAAGGGGACCGCCTTCACGGTCGTCGGCCAGCCGGTGCCGCTGACCTTTCCGGTGAACGTGCCCGTCCCCGTGCCCTGTTGGAAGGACAGGGCCCCCGAGGAGTCGAGGGTGAGCAGGTCGGCGATGCCGTCCCGGCCGACGTGGTCCCGGCGGACCGGTGCGGCGGGTGTGCCGGCGGTCAGGAGGTGGATGCGCTCGGCGGAGTCCACGTAGACCAGACGGTTGGTGTACGGGTCCAGCGTCCAGCGGATACGCCGGTCCGAACCGCCCGCGCGCACGTCGAGGTTGGCTGTCGCGGGCAGGGCTGCCACGTCGGCGGTGACCGCCTTGCCGGAGCTGACGTCGGTGCGGACCAGCTTGCCGCGGGCGGTGTCGTGCCGGATCACGAAGCCGTCGGCCAGCAGGGCGTCACCGGCCGGTACGGCCACCGAGCGTCCCCGGGAGCGGTCGAACACGCCCGCCTTGCCCTGGGTCGCACAGGTCCAGTAGATCCAACGGGCGTACACCTGAAGCTCGTTGGGCGTGCAGGCGGAGCCGATGTTGACGTCCACGGCCGGTGCGGTGGAGCCGAGCCGGGTCATCGTCAGATGTCCGGCGGCGGACGCGGTGGTCCACAGCTGACCGTCCCGGAGCGTGGCGGTGGTCGCCGTGCGCGTGGCGACGACCTGGTGATGCGTCCAGTCGTAGACGTACTGCTTGTGCACGGTGCCGGAGATCACCGTGTACGGGCCGTCCGCCGTCACGACCTGGGCGCCGTCGAAGGAGACGCTGTCCGTCAGGCCGGCGGAGGTGCGGTGGTGGATCGTTCCGGTCGCGTCGGGGCCGTCGTCGTAGACGACCGATCCGTCCGTCAGGCCGAAGGAGTGGACGCAGGCGTACGCGGCGCCGCACGGCTTGACCCAGCCGCCGGCCTGGCGCACCGGTCCGGCCTGCGGGGGTGAACTCGCCGACACCGTACGCGAGTTCCACATGACGTCGTACGACGGAGACGCGGTCTGATCGGTGTACGTGAGCGTGCCGCCGGCCAGGGTCAGTCCGTCGACGGGCGCGGGCACCGGCGGCAGGTCGATGATCTCCCGGGCCACCACCTCGCCCTCGGACGACTCGGTGAGGCGCTGGACGCCCCAGTCCTGCGGGCCCGAGCCCGCCTCGACGATGAGCGACCCGTCGGGCGCCTCCCGGAGGAAACCGTCCATCGCGGGGAACAGCTGCCGCCAGGTGCCCCCGGTCAGCGGCATGGTCAGCAGCTCACGGGTCTCGTTGTCGACCGCCACGACCTGGTCCCCGAGGACGGAGAGCGAGACCTTGCCGACCGTGGGGGCGCCGGGGACCTGGGTCACCGGGCCGGCCGGGTCGTCCCGGCGCACCAGGCGGGCGCCGGCCCCCGGGTACCACCAGCCCACGTAGTCGTGGCTGAGGAAGGGGGTCCTGGCGGACGTGGCCGGGTACGGGTCGAAGATCTTGGTGAGGGTCCCGTCCCGGACGTCGACGAGCGCGAGCTGGTCGAGGAAGACCTTGGGGTCGTCCGTCGGCATGCGGTAGCGCAGCAGCAGGGAGCGGGCGTCCCTGGCAGTCACCGTCAGGATCTTCGCGCCCTCGGGGAAGCCCGTCACCGACGCGTCGGAGGTACCGCCGTCGGCCGTCGGCCTCAGCAGGTGCACCGCGCGCACATCGGTGCCGGTGCCCTCGTACGCGACGACCGTCACACCCGCCGGGCCGCCCCACCTCAGGCCGCTGGGCACGGTGACCGTGCCCCGGTCCGCGCCCGTGCCTAGGTCGTGGAACCGGACGACGTAGGGACTGCCCGTGGTCAGCAGTTCGTACGCCGTGTCGGACTGCGCCAGTCCGAGGGGGCCCTGGATGCCGTCCCATGGGGCGAGTTCGGTCACGTCCCGGGACTGTCCCGTCGCGTAGTCGGTCCACTGCTGGTGGGCGGTGCCCTCCGGCTGCGAGAGCAGACCGGTGTCGCCGTACCCCTCCAGCACGGCGTTGCGCGGGTTGGTCCTGATCGCGGAGTCCAGCACGGTCTCACCCGTACCGGCGGCCGCGGCCGTCCCCTCCGCCCCGGCAACCCCCAGTGAACCCGCCGCGAGCGCGAGAACGGCGACCAGCGCCGCACCCCCGAGCCCTCGGCGCCGTACGAATGTGCGGCCCTTCACGGAACCCCCCGGCCCCTCGACCCATACCTGTGTATGAAATGTGCATGCCCTGAGCGGGCCACGGGAGCGTATCAGTGAGCGGTCCTGGGGCCACCGGGGTTTCCGTGGCATACGAAAGGGCCCGTACGACCATGTCGTACGGGCCCTTCCTCAGCTCACTCGGTGTCAGCCGTTGCGCTTCCAGCGGGGCTTGTCGTCGCGGCGGCCGAAGGAACCGGTGCCGGTGCCCGTGCCGGTCGTGCCGCGGTGGCCCGGGCGGTCGTGGCCGCCGGCGCGGAAGCCGGGGCGGTCGCCCTGGCGGTCACGGTTGAACGGGCGGTCGCTGCCCCGGTGACCGGTCGCGGGACGGTCGTCGCGACGGTAACCGCCGGACGCGGGACGGTCGTTGCCGCCACGGTCGTCGCGGCGGAAGCCACCGGACGGACGGTCGTCACGACGCTCGAAAGAACGGCCGCCACGGTCGCCGTCACGGCGGTCGTTGCCGCCACGGTCGTCACGGCGGAAGCCACCCGAGGGGCGCTCGTCACGCCGGTCGAAAGAACGGCCACCGCGGTCGCCGTCACGACGGTCGTTGTTGAAGCCGCCCGAGGGACGGTCGTCGCGACGGAAACCACCACGGTCGCCGCCACGGTCGTTGCCACCGCGGTCGTCGCGACGGAAGCCGCCCGAGGGACGGTCGTCACGGCGGAAGCCGCCACGGTCGTCACGGCGGAAGCCACCCGAGGGGCGCTCGTCACGACGCTCGAAGGAACGGCCACCGCGGTCGCCGCCCCGGTCGTCACGACGGTCACGGCGCTCGTAGTTGCCGCGGTCGTCACGCTGCTGGCGCGGACGGTCGTAGGAAGAGGACTCCTCGCGCACCGGCGCGGGCTCCGCGGCGACGGCCTCGGCGGCCGCCTCCACGACGGCTGCGGCCTCGGCGACCGCGGCCTCGGGGTCGTCGCCCCGCTCACGCGCGGCACGGGCGATCAGGCGGTCCGACTCCTCGCGGAGCTCGGCGGCGCGGCGCGTGGCGCGCTCCAGCTCCTTGGTGAGCTGGACGACCTCACGCTCGGCCTGCTGGGCGGCGTCGCCCGCCGACTGGGCCTGGACCTCGGTCATCGAACGGGCGCCGGTGATCTCGGCGACCTCGGGCTCGAAGGCCGTACCGGTGTTGATGATGTGCCGCCCGGCGTCGACGCCCGCGTCCTCCATCAGCCGGAAGATCTGGCGCCGCTGGTGCGGCAGGGAGAGGGAGACGACGGTGCCTGTACGACCGGCACGCGCCGTGCGGCCCGCGCGGTGCAGGTAGTCCTTGTGGTCGCCGGCCGGGTCCACGTTCAGGACCAGGTCGATGCCGTCGACGTGGATACCGCGGGCGGCGACGTCGGTCGCGACGAGCGCGTTGACGTAGCCCTCCTTGAAGTCCGCCAGCGTCCGCGTACGGGCGCCCTGCGTCATGCCGCCGTGCAGCGCGTCGGCCTTCACGCCGGACTCGCGCAGCTGCTCGGCGATGCGGTCGGCGCCCAGCTGGGTGCGGACGAAGATGATCGTGCGGCCCTTGCGGGAGGCGATCGCGGCGGTGACCGGCGCCTTGTCCTTGGGCTTCACGATGAGGATGTGGTGGGACATCGTCGTGACGTTGCCCTGCGCGCTGTCGACCTCGTGCGTGACCTCGTTCTTGAGGTAGCGCTTGACCAGCGTGGAGATCTCGTTCTCCATGGTCGCGGAGAACAGCATGCGCTGGCCGCCGGCCGGGATCTGGTCGAGCAGCTCGGTGACCTCGGGCAGGAAGCCCAGGTCGGACATCTGGTCGGCCTCGTCGAGGACGGCGATGCGCACGTCTTCGAGGGAGCAGGCGCCGCGGTTGATGATGTCGCGGAGGCGGCCCGGGGTGGCGACGAGGACGTCGACGCCGCGCTCCAGGGCGTAGATCTGGTTGCCCATCGACGTACCGCCGCAGACGACCTTCATCTTCAGGCCGAGGACGTCGCCGTAGGGCTGCAGGGCGTCCGCCACCTGCATCGCCAGCTCGCGGGTCGGGGTGAGGATGATGCCGCGCGGGCGCTTCTTCTCGGTGCGGCCGCCGGACAGCGTCGCGAGCAGCGGCAGACCGAACGAGAGGGTCTTGCCGGAGCCGGTGCGGCCACGGCCGAGGATGTCCTTGCCGGCCAGGGCGTCCGGGATGGTCGCCGCCTGGATCGGGAAGGGGGCTGTCACACCGTTCTGCGCGAGCTTGCGCACGATGCCCTCGGGGAGACCGAGGGACGCGAAGGTGACCTCGGGAGCCGCCTCGGTGGTGGCCTCTACGGTCGTCTCGACGTCTTCGGTGCCCTCGTTCTCGGGCATGACGATGTGATCAGTACTGGAAATGGACATGCGAATGCGAAACCTTCCGGAGTATCCGTCGGCACGCGCCCGTCAACTCCGTGATTCGCTATCGACCGCCTCAATGCGGTCCGCCACGGCAAGGGAGAGTACGCGCCACACGGCGCGCTCTGCAGTGGCGCCGGGCAATGGGATCAAACGATCTACCACCATACGCACCCACCACCCCCTGAGGCAAACCGACCTCGATTGACGTGCGTCACAACCAGCTCCTACGCCGGTGATCCGGCCGCCGGCGCCGGTTCACGGTCGACGAGCTGCGGTACGGGGTCCTCGTGCGCGGAGGACGAGGGTTCCGCGACGGTCGGCTGGGCGGAGGGCGACTGCGGGCTCGGCGAAGGGTCCGGGGGCGGCGGAGTCCGCGTCGGGGTCGGCTGCGGCGCGGCCGTCGTCGGCTCACCCGGCTTCGGACTCGTGCCGGGTCTGGGTGCCTTGGTGGCGGTCGGGCTCGCCGCACCGCCCGGCGCGGACGGCGAGGCCGAACCCGAGGCGGACTCCCCGGGCTTCGGCTTCCCGTGCCCGTGTTTTCCGTCACCCCCCGAGCCGCCGAACCCGAGGTCGCCCCCGGGCACTCCCGAACCGCCGTCGGGTGCCTCGCCGGCGTGCTGCCCGGCGGAGTGCGAGGGCTTGGCACCGCCGCCCGCGTCGTCGCCCACGCTCATGCAGCCGGCGGCAGCGGCGACGACGGCGACCGCTGCGGCCAGACGGACGGGTACGTACATGGGGCGCACGGGGCCACCTCCGAGGGCGGAAAAAGGGAGTCCCCCTCTCAACTCCCGCCGCCCACCGGAAGACACGCGCGCCCGCCCGTGTCGCCCATTCCTGACCGGGAATTGCCCCCTCCTGACGCCAGCCGCACGATCGACCGCGAACCGACCGCCCCGCAGCGAGCCCTTCAGGAGCCACGGATGACCGAGACCGACCCCCAGCACCTGGCCGAGCGCTACATCGCCCAGTGGACCGAACCGGACGCCGCCCGACGCAGGGCGGCGATCGAGAGCCTCTGGGCGGCGGACGGCACGCACGTCCTCCAACCGCCCGCCGAGATCCGCGAGATCGCCGCGGACCTCGGCTTCGACCACCCGACGCTGCGGGCCGAGGGACACGACGCCATCGAGACCCGCGTCACGCGCGGCTACCAACGGTTCGTCGCGAAGGGCGAGTTGACCTTCCGGCCGCGCGCCGACGCCGTACGCCTCGACGGCGTGGTCCGGTTCGGCTGGGACACGGTGGCGGTCGGCAGCGGCGAAGTCGTGGGCGGGGGACTGGAGTTGCTCGTGCTCGACCCCGACGGCCGTATCCGCACCGACTACATGTTCCCCGGAGCCTGATCCCCCGCCGCGGCAGCCAGCGCCTCCGCCGTGGCCGCGTCGGCCGGCAGAAACGCCTCCAGTTTCAGCTCGGCGAGGGTCACGTCCACGGCGGTGGCGAAGGTCGTCACGGTCGTCATCAGCCGCAGCTCCCCGTACGACGACCGCAGCCGCAACGGCACCGCGAACCCCAACGCCCCTTCCCTCGGACCGAGTTCGGGCACATACCCGGCAAGCTCGGCCCGCAACTCCGCCAACTGCCCCAGCCGCGCCAGGATGTGCCGAGCCCACTCCGCGAGGTTGAGGATCCGGGGCGCCAACCCGTCGGGATGCAGGGCCAGTCGGTACACATTCGCCCCCGGCCCCAGCAGCCCGGCCGCGGCCCCCTCGGTGATCACCCCGAACGCGCTGTTGGCGGCGACCAGTTGGCCACCCCGGTCCACCACCACCGCGGGATACGGCAGATGCCCCCGCAGGATGTGCCCGATCGCCTCCCGCACCGGAGCCAGCACCGGCCCGTCCAGCGAACTCTCCGCGTACACCGGCGCGTACCCGGCGGCCAGCAACAGCTCGTTCCGCTCCCGCAACGGCAGTTCGAGCGCCTCCGCCAGCCGCACGACCAACTCCCGCCCCGGCACCGACCGCCCCGACTCGACGAAACTCACATGCCGCTGCGTGGTCCCGGCCCGCAGCGCCAACTCCAGCTGACTGAACCGGCGATCCGTACGGCGCTCACGCAACACCCGACAGAAGTCCACGCCCCATTTCTACGACCCACCACTCCAACCGGCCATTCCCCACAGGGAATTGAGCCGATACCCACCCCCACCCACCATCGACCGCATGGACATCGGCGTACTGCTCCCGACCGGAACCGCCCAATGGGCCAAGGACGACGACCCGCGCGACCTGATCACCCTCGCCCGCACCGCCGAACACCTCGGCTTCACCTCCCTCTTCGTCAACGACTCCCTGATCACCCCACGCATCGAAGCCCTGACGCTGCTCGCCGCCCTGGCCCCGGCAACCACCACCGCAACCCTCGGCACCGGCGCCCTGCTCCCCTTCCTGCGCCGCCCGGTCCAGGCCGCCCAGTCCCTCGCCTCGATCGACCTCCTCTCCGGCGGGCGCCTCACCCTGGCGGTCGGCGCGGGCTACCCCGGCCGCTTCGGCCGCCCCTTCTACGCCCTCTCGGAGGTCCCCTGGCCCCGCCGCTTCGCCCGCCTGGACGAGACGGTCGCGCTGTGGCGGGCCCTGTGGCAGGGCGCCGACTCCTTCCACGGCGAGTTCCACGACGTCCCCGACCTCCCGCCCGCCCTACGGCCCCACCGCCCCGCCGGCCCACCCATCTGGCTCGCCGGCACCACCCCCACGGCCCGCACCCGCACCGGCCGCCTCTACGACGGCTGGCTCCCCTACCCGCCAGACCCCGCCGACTACGCGACCGGCCTGCACGACATCCACCGGGCGGCAACGGACGCGGGCCGCACGCCCGAGGCGATCACCCCGGCACTCTTCGTCACCGTACGAATCGACGAGAACCCGGACTACGCACAGCGGGCGACGGACGACTACGTCCGCGCCACCTACGGCATGCCCCTCCCGGAACTGGCGAAGATCCAGGCCGTCGTGGCGGGCCCCGCCGAGCAGGTCACCGAACGTCTGAACCAGTACGTCACCGCAGGCGCCCGGCACCTGGTGATCCGCCCGGCCGCCCTGGACCTGCCCGCCCAGCGCGAGCAGATGGAGCGCGTGGCCGCCCTGATCCCCGACCTGCGCCCGTGACCGCCGCCCCGAACCGGCGTTCGTCCCCGACAATGGGCGTGTGCTGGAAATGACACGCGAGGCGTTCGAAGAGCTGGTGAGCGAGGCCCTGGACCGGATCCCGCCGGAGCTGACGCGGGTCATGGACAACGTGGCCGTGTTCGTCGAGGACGAACCCGACCCGTCCGACCCCGAACTCCTCGGCCTCTACGAGGGCACACCCCTCACGGAACGCGGCGAGTGGTACGCCGGGGTCCTCCCCGACCGGATCTCGATCTACATGGGTCCGACCCTGCGCTACTGCGCGACCACGGAGGACGTCGTGCACGAGGTCGCCGTCACGGTCGTCCACGAAGTCGCCCACCACTTCGGCATCGAGGACGAGCGGCTGCACGAACTGGGCTGGGGCTAGACGCTCCGCTGAGTAGGCGGTTCTTTGGCTGCGCGCCGGTGGGGGCTGGGCGCTGGGTGGGTGGTTCCTCGGCTGCGCGCCGGTGGGGGCTGGGCGCGCAGTTCCCCGCGCCCCTTTCGGGGCGCGAGCGCCCCCGTGCCCATCAGCCACCGCCGGCTTCCCCGAACAGGGGCTTGGCCCACCCGCATACCTGCCCCCACCCCTGGGCATACGGGACCAATGGCCCGCGTCCCCGTCGCAGCCCTGAACCGCCTCCGCCGAGCCCAGCACGCCCTGATCCGTCAGTACCGCGCCCGCCGTCCCCGCCCCACCGTCGAACTCGTCCCGCAGCCGCACCCCTGGACCCGCGCTCTCGGCCTCGTCATGGTCGTCATCGTGGGGGCCTGGCTCGGGCTGCTGATCGTGGGCAACGTACGGGCCCAGGTCGGGCCCATGAACACGACCATGACCCTGCGCCCGTCCCTCACCGGCGGCACGAAGATCAACGTGTCCCCGCTCGGCGCCCTGTCCCTGGACAGCCATCACGCCCCCGTCCGCCTGGACGTCAACGTCGACCAGCTCGACCCCGAGCGCTCCCAGGCCCTCGTCGACCACCCCGAGCGCATCTCGGGTCTCCAGGACGAGGTCGCCCGTGACGTCGAACACGGCACGCTCGACCTGGCCGTACGGTCCTGCACGGCCGTAGTCCTGGGTGCCACGACCCTCGGGCTGGCGATCTACCGCCGCCCCCGCCGGGCCCTCGCGGCCGGCGGCCTGGCGCTCACCCTCCTCGCCGCGTGCGGAGCGACGGCGTTCGCGACCTGGAACCCCAAGTCGATCCTGGAACCGAAGTTCTCGGGCCTGCTCTCCTCGGCCCCGTCCCTGGTCGGCAACGCGCGCAACATCGTCACCGAATTCGACGTCTACCAGCAGGAGTTGGCCCGCCTGGTGACGAACGTGACCAAGCTCTACGACGTCACGTCGACGCTCCCCGCGTACCAGCCGGACCCGTCCACGATCCGCGTCCTGCACGTCTCGGACATCCATCTGAACCCCGCGAGCTGGAAGATCATCGCGTCGCTGGTGGAGCAGTACAAGGTGAACGTGATCGTCGACACCGGCGACACCATGGACCACGGCACCACGGCCGAGAACGGCTTCCTCGACCCGATCGCCGACCTGGGCGTCCCCTACGTCTGGGTCAGGGGCAACCACGACTCCCTCGCCACCCAGCGCTACCTGGAGCGGATGAAGAACGTGCACGTCCTGGACGAGGGCCGCGCGGAGACGGTCGCGGGCCTGCGCTTCGCGGGCATCGGCGACCCCCAGTTCACCCCGGACCGCTCGACCGCCCCCGGCGGCAACAACGCCGAGGAACTCGCCGGCGACCAGCTCGCCTCCGCCCTCCGCGACCAGCAGACCGCCGGCACCCCGGTCGACATCGCCCTGGTCCACGAACCGTCGGCGGCCCGCCAGACGGACGGCGAGGTCCCGCTGGTCCTGGCCGGCCACCTCCACCACGAGGGCACCGAGGTCATGCCGCACGGCACGCGCCTGCGCATCGAGGGCTCGACGGGCGGCAGCGGCCTGCGCGCGGTCGAGGGCAAGTACCCCGACCCCATCGAGGCGTCGATCCTCTACGTCGACCGCGACACCCACCGCCTCCAGGCATGGGACGAGATCAAACTCGGCGGCCTGGGCCTGACGACGGCCGAGGTGAGCCGCCATCTCCCGAAGGAGAACCTGCCGGGCGCGGCCCAGTCACCGAGTCCGACCCCGAGCGAGTCCCCCGGCCAGTCCCCAAGTCAGTCCTCAAGTGGGTCTCCGAGTACGCCCCGGACCCCCTCCCCGCGCCTCTCTCCATCGGCCTCGTAAACCGTTTTGGCGATACCTCCCGCCATCCCATATGCTTCTCACGTCCCCGACGCGCTGAGAAGCGCCCAGGCGGGCCGATAGCCCTCATCGTCTAGCGGCCTAGGACGCCGCCCTTTCAAGGCGGTAGCACGGGTTCGAATCCCGTTGGGGGCACGCAACACCGTGTGCGACACTGGCTTCCGCCGGTTCGCACGCGACAGCAAGGTCCTGTGGAGCAGCTTGGAGTGCTCGCCACCCTGTCAAGGTGGAGGCCGCGGGTTCAAATCCCGTCAGGACCGCTGAGGTTCCGCAAGGAATCTCGTGGCTGGGTAGCTCAGTTGGTACGAGCGATCGCCTGAAAAGCGATAGGTCGCCGGTTCGACCCCGGCCCCAGCCACCGGATCGAAAGCCCTGTCCCACCGGGACGGGGCTTTCGTCGTGACCGGACCGGATGAACACGGGGTGGGGCGCGATGGGCCAGGACACCGACCTGGAGAAGATACGGGCGCGGTACGGACTGCTCGCCGTGGTGGGCAGCAACCTCGCGATCACCGCGGTGGCGATCTTCGGCGTATGGCAGCTGGACGGCGACCGCGCGGTGATCGTGGGCGTCCTGACCTCGGCGTTCACGGCGATGGCGGGGCTGACGACGGCGTACCTGGGCATCAAGGCCGTATCGAATACGGCGCAGTCGATGTCCAAGGAGGCGGGCCGGCAGCAGGACGCCGAACGCCAACAGGCCGCCGACACCGGATCAGGCGCAGACGCAGGCACAGGCCAGCAATAGCCAGCCCGTCCGACAACGGCACCCACCCCGGACAATCAACCCGGGACAATTCATTCGCCAGGAATTTCGCCGAGGTGAGATCCTGGACGGCGTATGTCTACGCACCCCGCCTCCGCGCCCGGCTCCTCCGCCCCCGCCCTCGGCGACCTCGCCCCCCGCCTGACCGAGCTGACCCTGCGCGACGCGCACCGGCTCGGGCGCAGGCTCGAAGGCGCGCGCAAGATCCGCAAGCCGGAGGCCCGCGCCGCCGTACTCGCCGAGATCGAGACCGAGGTCGCGCGCGGCGAGGAGCGGATGGCCGCCCGGCGCACCCGCATCCCGGCGATCTCGTATCCGGAGCAGCTGCCGGTCAGCCAGAAGAAGGACGACATCGCGGCCGCGATCCGCGATCACCAGGTCGTGATCGTGGCGGGCGAGACCGGTTCCGGCAAGACGACCCAGATCCCGAAGATCTGTCTCGAACTCGGCCGCGGTGTCCGCGGCATGATCGGCCACACCCAGCCCCGCCGGATCGCCGCCCGCACGGTGGCGGAGCGCGTGGCCGAGGAGATGAACACCCCGCTCGGCGAGGCCGTCGGCTGGAAGGTCCGCTTCACGGACCAGGTGAACCAGGAATCGACGTTCATCAAGCTGATGACGGACGGCATCCTGCTCGCCGAGATCCAGACCGACCGCGAACTGCGCGCCTACGACACGATCATCATCGACGAGGCCCACGAGCGATCCCTCAACATCGACTTCCTGCTCGGCTACCTCGCCCAACTGCTGCCCAAGCGCCCGGACTTGAAGGTCGTCATCACCTCGGCGACCATCGACCCGGAGCGTTTCTCCCGGCACTTCGGCGAGGCTCCGATCATCGAGGTGAGCGGCCGGACGTATCCGGTCGAGGTCCGCTACCGCCCCCTCCTCGAAGACGAGTCCGAGGACTCCGACCGCGACCAGATCACCGCGATCTGTGACGCCGTGGAGGAGCTTCAGGGCGAGGGCAAGGGCGACATCCTCGTCTTCCTGTCCGGCGAGCGGGAGATCCGCGACACGGCGGACGCGCTGACGAAGAAGAACTACCGGTTCACCGAGGTCCTGCCCCTCTACGCCCGCCTCTCGCACGCCGAGCAGCACCGGGTGTTCCAGCAGCACACGGGCCGAAGGATCGTTCTGGCGACCAACGTCGCCGAGACCTCCCTCACCGTCCCGGGCATCAAGTACGTCATCGACCCCGGCTTCGCCCGGATCAGCCGCTACAGCCACCGGACGAAGGTGCAGCGGCTGCCGATCGAGGCGGTCAGCCAGGCAAGTGCCAATCAGCGCAAGGGTCGTTGCGGCCGTACGTCGGACGGCATCTGTATCCGGCTGTACTCGGAGGAGGACTTCGAGGCCCGCCCGGAGTTCACCGACGCCGAGATCCTGCGGACGAACCTCGCCTCCGTGATCCTGCAGATGACCGCGGCCGGTCTCGGTGACATCGAGAGGTTCCCGTTCATCGACCCGCCGGACCACCGCAACATCCGCGACGGCGTCCAACTCCTCCAGGAACTGGGCGCGTTGGACCCGGGCGAGAAGGACCCGCGCCGCCGGCTCACCCAGACGGGCCGCAAGCTCGCCCAGCTCCCGGTCGACCCACGCCTGGCCCGCATGGTCCTGGAGGCCGACAAGAACGGCTGTGTCCGCGAGGTCATGGTGATCGCCGCCGCGCTCTCCATCCAGGACCCGCGCGAACGCCCGGCGGACAAGCAGACGCAGGCGGACCAGCAACACGCCCGCTTCCGGGACGAGTCGAGCGACTTCCTCGCGTTCCTGAACATGTGGCGGTACATCCGCGAGCAGCAGAAGGAGCGCGGCTCGTCCGCGTTCCGTCGCATGTGCAAGCAGGAGTACCTGAACTTCCTCCGCATCCGCGAGTGGCAGGACATCTACAGCCAACTCCGCACGGTGGCCAAGCAGATGGGCATCCAGTTCAACGAGGAGGACGCGGCCGAGCACAGCGTCCACGTCTCCCTCCTCGCCGGACTGCTCTCGCACATCGGCATGAAGGACGTGAAGGACGGCGCGAAGAACGAGTATCTCGGCGCCCGCAGCGCCAAGTTCGCGATCTTCCCCGGCTCGGCCCTCTTCAAGAAGACCCCGCGTTTCGTCATGTCGGCGGAACTGGTGGAGACGTCCCGCCTGTGGGCCCGCGTCAACGCCAAGATCGAGCCCGAGTGGGTCGAGCCCCTCGCCGGCCACCTCTTGAAGCGGACGTACAGCGAACCGCACTGGGAGAAGGACCAGGCAGCCGTGATGGCCTTCGAGAAGGTCACGCTCTACGGCGTCCCGATCATCGCCCAGCGCAAGGTGAACTACGGCCGCATCGACCCGGAGGCGAGCCGCGAACTCTTCATCCGCAACGCACTCGTCGAGGGCGACTGGCGCACGCACCACAAGTTCTTCGCCGACAACCGCAGACTCCTCACCGAGGTAGAGGAGTTGGAGCATCGCGCCCGCCGCCGGGACATCCTGGTCGACGACGAGACGCTCTACGACTTCTACGACCAGCGGGTGCCCGAACACGTCGTGTCCGGCGCCCACTTCGACTCCTGGTGGAAGCACAAGCGGCACGAGGAGCCCGAACTCCTCGACTTCGAGCGCTCGATGCTCATCAACGAGCGCGCGGGCGACATCAGCAAGGCCGACTATCCGGACTCCTGGCACCAGGGCCGGCTCAAGTTCCGGGTGACGTACCAGTTCGAGCCGGGCGCGGACGCCGACGGCGTCACGGTCCACATCCCGCTCCAGGTCCTGAACCAGGTGACGGACGAGGGCTTCGACTGGCAGATCCCGGGGTTGCGGGAGGAGGTGGTGACGGAACTGATCCGCTCCCTCCCGAAGCCGATCCGCCGCAACTACGTCCCGGCGCCGAACTTCGCGCAGCGCTTCCTGGCGACGGCGACCCCCCTGCAGGAGTCCTTGACGACGACGATGGCGCGCGAACTGAAGCGCATGGTCGGAGTCCCCTTCACCCCCGAGGACTTCGACTGGTCGAAGGTCCCCGACCACCTCCTCATCACCTTCCGGATCGTGGACGAACGGCGCCGCAAGATCGCCGAGGACAAGGACCTGGAGGCGCTGAAGGTCCGCCTGAAGCCGAAGGCGCGCCAGGCCATCTCGCAGGCGGCCGCGGCGACGGCCGAGCGCGAGGGCGGCGAGTCCCTGGAGCGCAAGGGCCTGACCGACTGGACGATCGGCACGCTCACCCGCGTCTTCGAGACCCGCAGGGCCGGCCAGCCGGTGAAGGCGTACCCGGCACTCGTGGACGACGGCGACACCGTCTCCGTACGGCTCTTCGACACGGAGGAGGAGCAGGCGGAGGCGATGTGGAAGGGCACGCGGCGGCTCATCGTGCGCAACATCCCGGTGAATCCGGCGAAGTTCGCGTCCGAGAAGCTCACCAACGCGCAGAAGCTGGCCCTGTCCGCGAATCCGCACGGTTCGATCCAGGCACTGTTCGACGACTGCGCGCTGGCGGCGGCGGACAAGCTGATCGGCGACTTCGGCGGCCCGGCGTGGGACGAGGAGTCGTACCGGAAGCTCTACGAGAAGGTGCGCGCCGAGATCGTCGACACGACGGTCCGCGCGGTGAGCCAGGTCCAACAGGTGCTGGCCGCCTGGCAGGCCTGTGAGCGCCGTCTGAAGGCGGCGAACAGCCCGGCGCTCCTGCCGAACCTCGCGGACGTACGCACCCAGCTGGACGCCCTCGTGAAGCCGGGGTTCGTCACGGCGGCGGGGATACGCCGGCTGCCCGACCTGATGCGCTACCTGGTGGCCGCGGACCGTCGTCTCCAGCAGATGCCGACCGGGGTCCAGCGGGACACCACCCGCATGGAGAAGGTCCACGAGATGCAGGACGAGTACGCGTGGCTGCTGGAGCAACTCCCGCAGGGCCGCCCGGTTCCGTCCTCCGTCCGGGACATCCGCTGGATGATCGAGGAGCTCCGGGTCAGCTATTTCGCCCACGCGTTGGGCACGGCGTACCCGGTCTCCGACAAGCGGATCGTGAAGGCGATCGACGCGGCCGCACCGTAACAACGCCTGCACACCGAGTGAGTTCGACCAGGCGGGCCCCCCTCCTGTACAGTCTCATCTCGCGGCACAACGCACCATCAAGCGCCGCGAATCAAGGTCCTGTGGAGCAGCTTGGAGTGCTCGCCACCCTGTCAAGGTGGAGGCCGCGGGTTCAAATCCCGTCAGGACCGCAGTAGATCAAACAAGAGCCCGGGTCTTCGGACCCGGGCTTTCGTGTGTGCCGGTGCCCTCATGGCCGCTACGGCTCTCTTGACGCCCGCCCACCCTCCCGGTACTCAGAAACCAGGCCCCGTTCCGCACAGGGCCACGGAGGTGGCACATGGCGGCTTCGGTCAGGCACGAGACGCGGGCGTTGCTCCGCGCGCATCTGTCGGCCGCCAGCTCCTACCGCCATGTGACCCGGCACTGCCCGATCTGCCACCGCCTGCAGCGGCTGGCCCTGGACGCCCCTCCGCCACGGGAACCGGAGGACGATCCGGAGACCGGAACCCCTTAGCGCACATGGGTCAGAGGCAACAAGCCATCTGGTATGTGACGGGTGTCACCGCATAAGTTTTTGAAACGTCGGAACTTACGACTCACCTACAACTGGTCAATTTAATATGTGCAATTGCACCCCTACGAGGGATGGTTCCACAGGAGATCCGACACCCCTCCCCAGACTCCGACAAGGTCCCTCACAGAACCTCGCGCCCAGGGCCCACCGGCCGCGCACGGACCCACGACCAGGCACAAAAAAGATCGCGCTGGACCCGGCGGAGTCCAGCGCGATCTACGACGCACCCTGTTCAAGTTGGTTCAAAAGCCTTGGGCGTGGGCCCTGTTGGGGCAGAACCCGCGTCGCTTGGAGCTGTGCTGTCGGGCACCGTGGCCGGTTGGGGGACTGGCCGTCGTGCCCTTATTCAGTTGGTCAGGCTTCGCTGCGCTGCTGCGGAATGCCCGCGAGCAGTGCACGGACCTCCGCCTCGCGGTAACGGCGGTGTCCGCCGAGCGTGCGAATCGAAGTGAGCTTGCCGGCCTTCGCCCACCGCGTGACCGTCTTGGGGTCCACACGGAACATCGTGGCGACCTCAGCCGGGGTCAGCAGCGGCTCGGCATCAGGGGTGCGAGCGGTCATGAGCGGCCTCCTCGGGAGAACCGAACCTTCTCGGTTCTTTCCTCTAAATTCTGCACCTTGACCCGCGTTGCCCGAAATGGCGTGTGCGGGTCGAGTCGGTTATAGGACGAACGGCTTGTCCTCGGCACTACAACTACACCATCTGTCCAACCGCGTAGGCCAAACCGATGGAATTGCCCTCCCAGGTGTCCATCAGCGACGGAAGCCGATGGACCATGCCATAGCGGACAGTCACACCTCTGTGACGATCAGTCACAGGGGCGATCAGGAGTCATCCAGACCCCCCAAAGCGCGCAATGCCGAGATTCCGCCCAAAGCATGACGGATGGAGTCCTCCCCGGACTCCTTGTCCTATTTTGGCATGAGGAGGGGCAAGCGGCGCAAGGCATCTGCACGTGCGGTCCGTCACGCTTGGCATCAATCGTCCGGATCGGGACCTACGTCCCGTGTTGACGAACCGTAAGAATCCTATGCGCATACGTTCGAACCTGTCAGCCTCGTTCGAATATGCCAGCAAGGATTGCCGCCGCGGGTCAGTTCGCCGAGCGCCGGTCCCTGACCGACCGCCAGCGCTCCACGAGCCGCCCGTACGCCTCGCCGGCCGCCGCCCCGTCCCCGGTCCGCAGCGCCTCGATGCCGGCGGCCACGTCCGCCGCCGAGTGGTCATCCTCCAGCTCGCCGGCCGGCAGGACGTGCACGAGCCCGCCGTAGTCCAGCTCGACCAGGGACCGCGGATGGAACTCCTCCAGCCAGCGCCCCACGTCCACCAGACCCTCGATCAGCGGCCCGTCGTCGATCGCGTCCTTCAGCGTCCGCAGCGCCCGCGCCGTGCGCCGCCGCGCCTGCACCATCGGCGTCCGGTACCGCAGCATCGGCGGATCGTCCCCGGAGGCCTTGTCGTAGCGCCGCTCCTCGTCCCCGACGAGCACGAACCAGTTCAGCGGCACCTGCCAGGTCGCCGTCCGGATCCACGGCCGGGCATCCGGATTCCGGGCCAGCCAGCGGTCGTAGTCCTGGGTGGCCTGGTGCCGTACGAGCGGCGGGAGTACGGCGTCCAGGACCGGCGGCGGGAGTTCCTCCGCGAGGTCGCCCAGCGCCTGCCAGCCGCGCAGCCGGGTCCGCCAGGGGCAGACGCAGACCACGCCGTCGACCTCCACCACGAAGGCGTCGGCGCTCTCGTGCACCGGGACCGGGACCGGCGGGGTGGGCAGCAAGTCGGCCAGCGCGCGGCGGAGTTCGTCCTGGTAGGACGGGCGGTCGGGGCGGCGGGCGTAGCGCGTCCAGTGGCCGCGCTCCGGCTCGGGGAAAGCGGCCAGCGGCTCGTAGACCCGTAGATAGGTCGCGTACGGGACGATCACCGAGGACACCTTCTTGGGCACGCCTGCTCCCTCCCCCGCCGTCCGCCAGGAAAACCTCCGGAACCCGCCCACAAACGCGCGGGAAAACTATGCAAATCGTCGCACGGACACCCCCCTTCGGTAGGTGATCCTGAACACTGCACCGATGGCGGTCGGGCCCAGGCTCTACGCTCGTGCCACAGCACCCGCCACCCCTACGGGAGCCTGTCTCCAACCGCCGCCACTTACCCAGGAGTCACCACAGTGACCGACGTAGACAACGGCGTCCTGCACACCCTGTTCCACTCGGACCAGGGCGGTCATGAGCAAGTCGTGCTCTGCCAGGACCGGGCCAGCGGCCTCAAGGCCGTCATCGCCATCCACAACACCGCGCTGGGCCCCGCCCTGGGCGGTACGCGCTTCTACCCGTACGCCAGCGAGGAAGAGGCCGTCGCCGACGCGCTCAACCTCGCGCGCGGGATGTCGTACAAGAACGCCATGGCCGGTCTGGACCACGGCGGCGGCAAGGCCGTGATCATCGGTGACCCGGAGCGCGACAAGACCGAGGAACTGCTGCTCGCCTACGGCCGGTTCGTGGCCTCGCTCGGCGGGCGGTACGTCACCGCGTGCGACGTCGGCACGTATGTCGCCGACATGGACGTCGTGGCGCGCGAGTGCCGCTGGACGACCGGGCGCTCCCCCGAGAACGGCGGCGCCGGCGACTCCTCCGTGCTGACCGCCTTCGGCGTCTTCCAGGGCATGCGGGCCAGCGCCCGGCACCTCTGGGGCGACCCGTCGCTGCGCGGCCGTACGGTCGGCATCGCGGGCGTCGGCAAGGTCGGGCACCACCTGGTGGAGCACCTGCGGGACGAGGGCGCCGAGGTCGTGATCACGGACGTGCGCGAGGAGTCCGTACGGCGGATTCTCGACAAGCATGCGACAGGCGTTACGGCCGTTGCCGACACGGAGGCGCTGATCCGGGTCGAAGGGCTCGACATCTACGCCCCCTGCGCCCTCGGCGGCGCCCTGAACGACGCGACCGTGCCGGTGCTGACCGCCAAGGTGGTGTGCGGGGCGGCCAACAACCAGCTGGAGCACCCGGGCGTCGAGAAGGACCTCGCCGACCGCGGGATCCTCTACGCGCCGGACTACGTGGTGAACGCCGGTGGTGTGATCCAGGTCGCCGACGAGCTGCACGGGTTCGACTTCGAGCGGTGCAAGGCGAAGGCCGCGAAGATCTTCGATACGACGCTGGCCATATTCGCACGTGCGAAGGAAGACGGTATTCCGCCGGCCGCCGCGGCCGACCGGATCGCCGAGCAGCGGATGCACGAGGCGGCCGGCGCACGCGGACTCTGAGGTTCCGGTAAGCCGCTCGGCAGGCCTCCGCGGTACCCGCCGGCGACGACTTAGAGAGAACTCTCACGTTCGTCGGCGGGTCGCCTGCCAAGAAGTGGTTAAAATCGCGGTTGACCAGCGAGTACAGGGCACCTCGCGGGTCCTGGAGCCCGGCACGTGCTGCGGGCGACGTACCGTATGGGCGCGGGCTCAGGTACCGTGGAAGCCCTACGGACCGGTCTCTCCACGGAGAGTCCGTTCCAGATCATGAACGCGTGTCAAGACTCTGGGGCCACGGAGCCCCGTATCCGAGGGGGTCGAGCCATGGGGCGCGGCCGGGCAAAGGCCAAGCAGACGAAGGTCGCCCGCCAGCTGAAGTACAGCAGCGGCGGGACTGACCTCTCGCGTCTGGCCAATGAGCTGGGCGCTTCGACTTCGAGCCAGCCGCCGAATGGCGAGCCGTTCGAGGACGACGACGAGGAAGAAGACGACCCGTACGCTCAGTACGCGGATCTCTATAACGACGACGATGAGGACGAGGACGACGAGTCCGGTCCCCAGTCGCAACGTCGCGGCGCGTAACGCTTGCAGCGCGCCCAGCGGTTAAAACTTCCCGTCAGCTGACTGCACCTCGCCCGGTCCGGGGCATCAACACCGGACCGGGTTTTGTGCTGCCGTCACGGGGCGTTGGGTGTCGGCGACACGGGGCTCCGCCCCGGACCCCGCTCCTCAAACGCCGGAGACGCTGATTCACGCGGCCCGGAACGGCTCGTTCACGCGTAGTCGCCGACCATCTCCGCGCCCGTCGCGTGATCTCCCCGCTCGGTGATCTCGCCCGCGACCCACGCCTCGACCCCGCGGTCGGCCAGGGTCTCCAGGGCCACGTCCGCCGAGTCCTCGGGGACGATCGCGATCATGCCGACGCCCATGTTCAGGGTCTTCTCCAGCTCCAGGCGTTCGACCTGGCCCGTCCTGCCGACGAGGTCGAAGATCGGGGCCGGGGTCCAGGTGGAGCGGTCCACGATCGCGTGGAGGCCGTCCGGCACGACCCGGGCGAGGTTGGCGGCGAGTCCGCCGCCGGTGACGTGCGAATAGGCGTGCACATCGGTCGTGCGGGTCAGCGCCAGGCAGTCCAGCGAGTAGATCTTCGTCGGTACGAGGAGTTCCTCGCCGAGCGTGCGGCCGAGCTCCTCGATGCGCGCGTCCAGGGCGAGACCGGCCTGGTTCAGGAGCACATGCCGGACGAGCGAGTACCCGTTCGAGTGAAGTCCGGACGACGCCATCGCGATGACCGCGTCACCCGTCCGGATGCGATCGGCGCCGAGCAGCCGGTCGGCCTCCACGACGCCCGTACCGGCGCCGGCGACGTCGAAGTCGTCCGGGCCCAGCAGACCGGGGTGTTCGGCGGTCTCGCCGCCGACCAGGGCGCAGCCGGCGAGCACGCAGCCCTCGGCGATGCCCTTGACGATCGCCGCGACACGCTCGGGGTGCACCTTGCCGACGCAGATGTAGTCGGTCATGAAGAGCGGCTCGGCGCCGCACACCACGATGTCGTCCATGACCATGGCGACCAGGTCGTGGCCGATCGTGTCGTAGACACCGAGTTGGCGGGCGATGTCGACCTTCGTGCCGACGCCGTCCGTGGCGGAGGCGAGCAGGGGGCGCTCGAACCGCTTGAGGGCGGAGGCGTCGAAGAGCCCGGCGAAACCGCCGAGGCCGCCGAGGACCTCGGGGCGCTGGGTCTTCTTCACCCACTCCTTCATGAGTTCTACGGCGCGGTCGCCCGCATCGATGTCGACGCCGGCGGCGGCGTAGGAAGCACCGGAGGGTGAGCCCGTCGACGGAGTCGACTGATCGGATGCAGCAGACATTGCCTGGGATCTTTCGCGTTGATTGATACAGCGGGGCTTACGGGCGACGGATCGCGTCGGCCGCTGCCGTGGCGGCCGGACCGGCCGCCAGCTCGGTCTCCAGGAGCTGCTTGCCGAGCAGTTCGGGGTCCGGGAGGTCCATCGGGTACTCGCCGTCGAAGCAGGCGCGGCAGAGGTTCGGCTTGGCGATGGTGGTCGCCTCGATCATGCCGTCGATGGAGATGTACGACAGGGAGTCGGCGCCGAGCGAGGTGCCGATCTCGTCGATGGTCATGCCGTTGGCGATGAGTTCCGCGCGGGTGGCGAAGTCGATGCCGAAGAAGCAGGGCCACTTCACGGGCGGGGACGAGATCCGGATGTGGACCTCGGCGGCGCCGGCCTCGCGGAGCATGCGCACCAGCGCGCGCTGGGTGTTGCCGCGCACGATCGAGTCGTCGACGACGACCAGGCGCTTGCCCTTGATGACTTCCTTCAGCGGATTCAGCTTCAGGCGGATGCCGAGCTGCCGGATCGTCTGCGAAGGCTGGATGAACGTACGGCCGACGTAGGCGTTCTTCACCAGACCCGCACCGAACGGGATGCCCGAGGCCTCCGCGTATCCGATCGCGGCCGGGGTGCCGGACTCCGGAGTCGCTATCACCAGATCGGCGTCGACCGGAGCTTCCTTGGCCAGCTTTCGGCCCATCTCGACACGGGAGAGGTAGACGTTCCGCCCGGCGATGTCGGTGTCGGGGCGGGCGAGATAGACGTACTCGAAGACACAGCCCTTGGGCTTCGCATCCGCGAATCGGGAGGTGCGCAGGCCGTTCTCGTCGATGGCGACGAACTCGCCCGGCTCGATCTCGCGGACGTAGGCCGCGCCGCAGATGTCGAGCGCTGCGGACTCGGAGGCGACGACCCAGCCGCGCTCCAGGCGGCCGAGGACCAGCGGGCGGATGCCCTGCGGGTCGCGGGCCGCGTAGAGGGTGTGCTCGTCCATGAAGACGAGCGAGAAGGCGCCCTTGACCTGCGGGAGGACCGCGTGGGCGGCCTCCTCGATGGTCAGCGGCTTGCCGTCGGTGTCGACCTGGGCCGCGAGCAGCGCGGTCAGGAGGTCGGTGTCGTTGGTGGCCGCTACGCGGGGCGTACGGCCTTCCTGCTTGGGCAGGTCGGCGACCATCTCCGCGAGCTGCGCGGTGTTGACCAGGTTGCCGTTGTGGCCGAGCGCGATGGAACCGTGCGCGGTGGCGCGGAACGTCGGCTGGGCGTTCTCCCACACGGAGGCGCCGGTGGTCGAGTAGCGGGCGTGACCGACCGCGATATGACCCTGGAGCGAACCGAGCGAGGTCTCGTCGAAGACCTGGGAGACGAGGCCCATGTCCTTGAAGACGAGGATCTGCGAGCCGTTGCTGACCGCGATTCCCGCGGATTCCTGGCCTCGATGCTGGAGGGCGTAGAGCCCGAAGTAAGTGAGCTTGGCGACCTCTTCACCGGGAGCCCAGACTCCGAAGACGCCGCAAGCGTCCTGGGGTCCTTTCTCGCCGGGGAGCAGATCATGACTGAGTCGACCGTCACCACGTGGCACGACCCCGAGTGTAGGCGAGATCGACCACTGGTCCGAATTCGGGTTACTCGTCGGTAGTGGATCACTTGGCGGCGCGTGCGTGGACGATCGTGCCGTTTTCGCTGGTCAGCGTGATGGTGTCTTGATCGACTCGGTAGGCGACCTCGCCGTTGAAGAGGCCGAGGAGGGCGCGTTCGGTGCCCATGAGTGAGGCGTCGCACATCATTCGGGTGGTGGAGGGGCGGCCGAGCGTGATGTGTCCGGTGCGTACGGTGGCCGTCGCGTTGACGGCGTTGCAGCCCAGGCGGCCGCCGACCTTGCCGCCGGTTTTGGTGTTCTTGGCGCTCGCGGTGTCGAAAGTGAGGTGCGGGTTGCCCTGCGCTTTCTTGGTCGCGCCGGACGTGGTGATGTCCTGCACCTGCCAGTCGACGCCGGTTACGGGGCGCTGTTCCTCTACCGAGCCGGAGCCGCTGCCGCTGGTCGCCTTTTCGCTGCCGCACGCCACGACGAGCGGGACGATGGTCAGGACGGCGAGGGTGAATCGCTGTTTGTCCATGGGGGTGGGACGGGAGGGGCGGGGGAGCGGTTCCCTGTCGCCCTTCGGGGTTCCGCGTCGCCCTTCGGGGTTCCGCGGCTCACCCCATGATCGGCAGGAGCCCCGCGAGATCCGCCCGCTCCCCGCTCGCGCTTACCTTCGCCTCTTCTACGGCGTCCTTCCACCGGGTCCGGCCGGTCGCGAGCCGGAGCCAGGTCAGGGGGTCGGTCTCTACGACGTTGGGTGGGGTGCCTCGGGTGTGGCGGGGGCCTTCGACGCACTGGACCACGGCGTACGGCGGGATGCGTACCTCGGTCGAGCCGCCGGGGGCCTTTGTCGCGAGGGCGTCGGCGAGGAGGCGGGTGCAGGCGGCCAGGGCCTGGCGGTCGTACGGGATGTCGAGGCCGGGGACCGCGGTGTTCAAGTCGTCGGTGTGGACGACGAGTTCGACGGTGCGGGTGACCAGGTAGTCGGCCAGGGGCATCGCCCCGACGTTGGTTTCGAGGAGTCGGGCGCCGGGGTTTGTGTCGAGGTGCTCGGTGAGGGTCTGGTCGATGTCGGCCAAGTAGGCGTCGAGGTCGGGGTGTTCGGCTGCGAGCGTGCGGGTGAAGTCGGCGATGGCGGTGGAGTTGGCCCCGGTGGCGAAGGGCCAGTCGAGGAGCACGGCGTTCTGCGCGGGCGGGGCGGGGCGGTCCAGGGAGCGGTGGATCGCGGTGAGCGCCATGCCGATGTGTGCGACCAGTTCGCGGACCGTCCAGTCGCCCAGGCGTGTGGGTAGGGCGAGTTGATCGGGGGTGAGGGTTGCCACCGCCGTTCGTACGTTCCCGAACTGGGCCTGTACCGCTTGGCGGGTCTTGGCCGGGTCGTAGGTGCGCGCGCGCTTTTTGGCCGGGGGCATGGGGGTGAGACTAATCCTCGGGTGTGGGGGCCCGCAGCTGGTGGTGGGTGGGGTCGGGGTCGTGGCGGTACGGCGAGCCCGCCGCGGGTTGCGCCCCTCTGCCTTTTGCCACAGTTGAAGGAGTGGGGACCAGCTGAGCGGCGGGCTGCGCCGTACCGCCACGACCCGCTCCCGGTTCGTCGGCGGCTGCGGGCCTGTGGGGGGATTACTGGGCTTTGCGGGCGTAGTTGCCCAGGCCCTGTTCGACCAGGGCGAAGGCTCGTTCTGCGCGTTCGGTGGCGGTGGCTGCGACCTCTTCTACGGATTCGCCGGCGTCCAGACGGCGGTGGTGGTCTTCTACGAGGGCGTTGCGGGCGGCGGTGAGGGTGGCGGCGGCGATCAGGGCGAGGACGGTGTCGCCCGTCTCTTCTGCCAGGAGGTCGGCCAGTTCGCGGGCGCCCTTTTCGGAGGTCAGGTAGGCGCGTTCCATCAGGACCGGGGTCTCCATGACGAGCTTCCGGATGCGGCGGCCGAATGGTTCGACGTGCAGGCCTATTGAGGGGTCGCGGGTCTCGATCATCTGTAGGAACTGTCGGCGTACGGCGGCCACCGCCGACTCGCCGGGGTGGCGAGAGCGGACTGCGCGGGCCGCGTCGGAGAAGTGGTCCTCGATGGGGCGGAAGACCAAGTCCTCCTTGGTTCCGAAGTAGTTGAAGACAGTCATCTTCGAGACCTCGGCGGCGTCGGCGATCTCCTGTACCGAGACGGCGTCGAAGCTTTTTTCCAGGAACAGCTCGACGGCTGTGCGGTAGATGCGCAGCTCCGTCTGGAGCTTCTTGCGCTCGCGCAGTCCCATCGTCGTCGTTGCCGTCGTCGTCGCCTCAGCAGGAACCATGACCTTACTGTACCAAGCTGAATTATGGTCTGGGATGAAATATTGGCTCGGAAAATAGATTGACTCGGTATATGTTGCTGGTTCATGGTGGGTGGCATGACCGAGACCCAGCGCCGAATCGGCTTCCTCGTGTGTCTGGTGACGATCGTTCTGGCCGTCCTGGACATGCAGATCGTGTCCGCGGCGACCGTGCCGATCGTCCGTGACCTGGACCCCGCCCATGGCATCGACAGGATTCCGTGGCTGGTCAGCGCGTTCGCGCTGGCGTCGGCCGCGGTGCTGCCGCTGTACGGCACGTTGTGCGACACCCTCGGCGCGAAGCGGGTCTTTCTGACGGCTGTGGGGGTTTTCTTGGTGGGCTCGGCGCTGTGTGGGGCGGCTCAGTCCATAGGGGAGTTGATCGCCGCGCGGGCCGTGCAGGGTGTTGGTGCCGGTGGGTTGATGAGCGTCACGATGGTGGTGATCGCCGAGTTGAGGGGGCCCGGCGAGAAGGATGCCAAGGGCGCGGGGATGGGTGGGGTCGTCTCTGGTGGCGGGATGGCGGTGGGGCCGTGGATCGGCGGTCTGCTTGCGGAGCACGCGAGTTGGCGGTGGATCTTCTACGTCAATCTGCCGCTGGGGGTGGTGGTGCTGGTCCTCGGCGCGCTCGTGCTGAAGCTGCCTCGGCAGCCGCACCGGCATCGGATCGACTTCCTGGGCGCGGCCCTGGCTGCTTCATTCGCCGCGGCTCTGTTGCTGGTGACCGAGTGGGGAGGCAAGCAGTACGGGTGGGCGTCACCGCAGATCGTGGGGCTGGGGTTGGGTGCGGTGGCTGCGCTGGCACTCTTTTTGTGGCGCCAGAGGGTGGCTCCCGAGCCGATCCTTCCCCTTTCCCTGTTCCGGGTGCCGGAGTTGCGATGGGGGTTCGCGATCCAGGGGTTGATGGGGGCGGCGATCATTGGCGCCATGTACTACGTCATGGTCTATCTGCAGGTGGCCCGGGGTGTCAGCAGCTCCTCGGCCGGCCTGTATCTGCTGCCCATGGCGTTCGGCATGACGGTTGTCGGCATCCTCTCCGCCAAGCTCACGGAACGGGGGTGGCACGAGCGGACGTTCGCGATAGCCGGGTCGGCGATCGGTGCGATGGCGTTCGTGTGCCTGTCCGTTCTGGGTACGGGTACGTCCCTGTGGTGGTTGCGCGGGGATCTGCTTCTGGTGGGGATGGCGTTCGGGCTTCTCCTCGGCCAGCTGATCCAACTGGTCCAAGAGGCGGCACCCCGGCGCCAGTTGGGCGTGGCCACGACCGCCATCCGGTTCTTCCAGGCCCTGGGTACGGCGTTGGGCGCGGCGCTTTTCGGCACGGTGATCAGTCGGTTGTACGACGGTCCGGTCCCGGCGACGTCCGGGGCGGGGGTGCGGTCGTACGTCGACGCGATGGACTCGGTGTTCTTGTGTGGGGCTGTGCTGATGGGGCTGTGCGTTGTCCTGGCCCTCCGCCTGCCCAAGTCCCGTGCGGGGAGCGGGAGTTCATCACCCACGGCGGCTTGGGAGGCGGGGTCGGGGTCGGTACGCGCGTGAATTCCGGTCAGCTGCCAGCCGTCAGCTGACCTGGCCGAGATGAGCGACGAAGCTTGCGAATGCCTCCGGCGGGAGGGTGAGGGTGGGGCCGTGGGGGTGCTTGGAATCTCGGTCGGCGACCAGGGCGTGGGTGGGGGTGAGGTCAGCGACCTCGACGCAGCTGGACCCCTGCTCGTCGCTGTACGAAGACTTGAACCAGGTCGGGTTCACGGCTGGCTCTCCTTCACATCGTCAACGAGCGCGGCGAACGCCTCCGGCGGAAGAGCGAGGGCGGGGCCGTGGGGGTGTTTGGAGTCGCGGACGGCAACACGGGCGTGGGTCGGAATGAGGTTGGCTACCTCGACACAACTGCCGCCCGCATCGCTGCTGTAGGAAGACTTGCGCCAGGTTGGCTTCAAAGCCGGGCCGGCTTCACATGGGCGACGAAGCTCGCGAACGCCTCCGGCGGGAGAGCGAGGGCGGGGCCACTCGGGAGCTTGGAATCGCGGACGGCGACGAGGGCGTGGGCGGCGATGAGGTTGGCTACCTCGACGCAGTTGCCGCCCGTCTGGTCGCTGTAGGACGACTTGAACCAGGCAGCGCCGTCAACCAGTTCGAGGACATTGCGGTGTGTGCTCATTCCTGCTCCAACTCTCGCTCTGCTCTCTTCAGGAAATCGGCCGTGTGCCTCGGGCCGGCCGCTTCGGCACGCATGGCGTCGAACCGGCGCCGATAAGCCCAGATCTCCGTGTCCTTGTCCGTGACGTTGACCGAGGTGAAGCCGTCGACGCTCACCACCGTAGGCAGCGGCGCCTCGAACTCCATGAGGTTGAAGTTCTGGTGGCTCCGGTACACGGGCTGCCCCATCGGCAGGATCTGCACGGTGACATTCTCCAACGCGGCCAGTTCCGCCAGGTGCTCGTACTGGTCCCGCATCACCTCCGGGCCGCCGTACACGCGCCGCAGGACGGCCTCGTCGAGGATCGCATGGATCTCAACTGGGCGTTCGCTGCGGGTGATGGCCTCCTTGCGCCTCATCCGGATCTCGATGTTCCGCTCGACGAACTCGGTGTTGCGCTCGTCAACCGGCTTGGCGCTATCGAACATGGCACGTGCGTAACCTGCGCTCTGAAGCAGCCCGAACACAACGTCCGGTTGGTAGACCCGGAGAATCTTCGCGTCGCCCTCAAGCCCCACGCTGACGTTGAAGCCTGAGGGCATGAACGTCCGGTACGGAGACCACCAGCCCCTGTTCAACGAGTTCTTGTGGATGTCCAGCAAAAACTCGATGTCACCCGGGTCACTCACCCCGTAGCGCTTCAGCAACGACTTGAGATCCTGCACCCTCGGCAGGCTCGTCAACCCCCGCTCCACGCGATGCAGTGTCGACTCGGAGACGCTCGTCCCCTTCACCGCCTGGCCCCTCGTGATGCCTCGGCCCAACTCACCTCCCCCGTCCGCCTGTTCCCGAAGGCGTCGCAGCTCCTGACCCAGCTGCATACGACGAATCGTGGGCCCCGTTTTCGCTGCCACCGTGTCCACCTCTTTTCGTGCCGTGCCCGCCAACTCGACCCGCATGCCCACCGAATCACGCACGGTGCCCACTGGATCGCAGCCAGTGCTCGGAGTCTGGCATACCGTGCCCCGCGTCCGCAGGTGAATGCCCACCACCCGGCATATACCAGTTAATGCGGGATTCCCTTGTTCGATTGCCGCGCCTGGTCCCACCTGCGGAAAGTGGTCCCATGACCACACCACGCAACAACCCCACCCCTACCCCAACCTCCAACCCCCGCCCCCGCACCGGCGCCCCCTTCCTCGTCGGCGACCGAGTCAAGGGCACCAGCTACGTGCCGCCAGGCCCCCACCGCCGGGAAGCACCGGAGACCTTCGAGGGTGTCGTCGTGCAGGTTGGTTCCGGGTATGCCGGGGTCGATGCCGAGCACGCGTTTCTCTGGGTGAAGTTGAAGGATCACACCGAGCGGCAGGCACTGGTCGCCGACACCGAGTTGGTCGAGGAGTGAACCTCGTCCTCAGTACCCTCGCCGGCCTGCTTGCCCTGCTCGCCCTCTTCTTACTGCTCAAGCCGGACAACGAACCGCCGCCACCGCAGCCCCCAGCCGAACCCGAAGCTGAAGCCGAACAACTCCACTCCCCCGAACTCCCCTCCCCCACAACCCCGTTCACCACCACCGGCCTCGGCGGCCCCTGGCCCCCCGCCACCTACTGCGGCGAACCTTGCCGCACCGCCATCACCAACCCGCTCGACCACGTCAACCGCACGGAACGGAAATCCGGGCGCCCCTCCAACTCGGCCAACAGCCGTTTCACCGCAGCCTCGTGGGACGCCGGCCAGTCCGGTTGTAGGAGCAGGTCGTCGATCAGGTAGGTGCCGCCGGGGGCCACGAGATCCAACGCCCGTTCCAGGTGGGTGAACTTGCCGGGCCAGGTGTCCGCGAAGACCAGGTCAAAGGGCTCCCCCTCGTACTCCTCCAGCCATCGACCCGCGTCCGCCGTCACAAAGGTGACCCTCGGATCCGACCCCAACTCCTCGCGGGCGATTGCCTGGACGCCGGCGTCACGTTCGACCGTGATCAGGCGCGCGGCCGCGTCCATCCCGCTCAGGAGCCAGGCCGTGCCCTCGCCCACGCCGGTGCCGAGTTCGAGGACGCGGCCGCCCGGGCGGGTTGCCGCGAGGACGGACAACAGGCTGCCCGTTCGTTCCTCGCACGATCTCGTGAAGCCTGCCTCCTGGGCCGCAACGCGTAGGGACGGAAGGGCAGTTGGGGGAGTGATCGGGGAGTCGTCGTCCATCCCCGGATGATGCGAGAGCCGGCCCTCCTCCGCAACCGCCCTGTCGGTGAACTGTCGGCCGTGTCGGTCTCACGTCGGTGACTTGTCGGTGCGCACTGGAACCGTTCCGTTCCGGAGTTCCCGCCGGGCGACCGCCCAGCAGGCCCGCGCCACACAAGGCGTACAACACGCACCCGACACACCCGACACAAGGAGTCATCATGACCACGCACGTCACAATCATCGGCGCCGGACTCGGCGGACTGACCCTCGCCCGCGTCCTGCACGTGAACGGCATCCCGGCCACCGTCTACGAAGCGGAGGCCTCACCAATGGCCCGTCTGCAAGGCGGGATGCTCGACATCCACGACTACAACGGCCAACTCGCCCTGAAGACAGCTGACTTGATGGACGAGTTCCGCGCCATCATCCTGGAGGGCCGCCAGGCGACCCGAGTCATCGACCGCGACGGCACCGTCCTGTTCGACGAGCCCGACGACGGCACAGGGGGTCGACCCGAGGTACAGCGCGGGGAGTTGCGGCAGATACTGCTCGACTCGCTCCCGGACAACACCGTCCGCTGGGGCCACAAGGTCAGCGGGACCCGGACCCTCGACGACGGCCGGCACGAAGTCGCCTTCTCCGACGGGAGCGTCGTCGTCACGGACCTGCTCGTCGGCGCCGACGGCGCCTGGTCGCGCGTACGGCCGCTGCTGTCCGATGTCACTCCCGAGTACTTCGGGCGGTCGTTCGTCGAGACCTATCTGTACGACAGTGAGACCCGGCATCCGGTCGCCGCGCGGACGGTCGGTGGTGGTTCGCTGTTCGTGCTCGCCCCGGGCGAGGAAGCGAGCGGGAAGTGGATCGCCGCACACCGGGAGCGCGGCGAGACGCTGCACGCCTACCTGATCCTGGCCAAGCCGCAGGAGTGGTTCGCCGCCATCGACTTCACCGATTCCGCCGCCGCCACCGCGCGCATCGCCGCCGAATTCGACGGCTGGGCCCCCGAGATCACCGCCCTGATCACCGACACCGACACCGCTCCCGTCCTACGGCCCCTCAACTCGCTCCCGATCGGCCACCGTTGGGACCGGGTGCCCGGGGTGACCCTGCTCGGCGACGCCGCCCACCTCTCGCCGCCGGACGGCGAGGGCGCCAACCTGGCCATGCAGGACGGTGCCGAACTCGCCCTGGCCATCGCGGCGCACCCCGACGACATCGAGGCCGCGCTCACCTCGTACGAGGAAGCGCTGTTCCCCCGTAGCGCCGCCGCGGCTGCCGCGGCCGTGGCCACCAACGAAGCCATAAGCCAGCGGCTGATCGACGGCCTCGACCTCGACGAACGGAGCGCATAAAGGAAATAGCAGACGGCCAGGACCTGTCGGCTAGCTCTTGGACAGCCGGAACGTCGCCGCCGCCGGGAACTTCAGGTCGGTGCAGTCTCGGCGGGCGGCGACGTCCGTGACGTACGCCTTGAAGAGGGCCTGGAGGCGGGTCTGGACGATCCTGTCGTACGGATAGTCGCTGCTCAGGGTGTGGACGGCCGGCTGGCCGGCGCAGGTGGAGGAGGCCCACCACACGTTTTCCTCGTCGTCGTAACCCGCGGTGCCGGGGTCCAACGACCTGTGCTCCCTGCCGAAGTGGTCCGTCGCGACCTCGCGTGCCTCGTCGCCGAAGTAGGACTCGGTCCGCAGCCAGAAGGGCGCGAGCCGGGTCACATCGTCGAGGCTGCTGCCGCCGACTTCGTCCTTGCCTAGGTCGGGCCACATCCTGCGCACCTCCTTGCCGCTCACTCCGAGCAGGCAGCTCTCCTCCGGCGCGTGGGCGGCGGCAGGGGTGCCCAGGGCGCGGTCGGGGAGACGCCCGCGGCCCTTCGCCGCGATGTGTCCGGCGTACCAGCCGCACGTTCCGGCGGCCGACTTCGCGTTCACCAACTTCGCTCTGGGCGTGGGGAGTTCGGCCTGAAGCGCGGGCAGCGTGGCCTTGCAGCCCAGCTTCTTCGCCGCCCGTACGACCGCGGTGCGGGCGAGCTCGGCAAGTGTTCTGCGGTCGGCGTCCGTGACCGGGTCGCGATAGGAGTACTTGGCCACGGTCATGGCGTTGACGGAGGTCGTGCCGCCGGACTTGCCGGTGCACTTGGCCTTCACGACGGCCGCGTTGCCGTAGTACACACCGAGCTGCCCGTCACCGAGCGGGTACGCGCCCGTCTCGTGGGCCTTCCGGGTGGCGTCGGCGTTCGCCGACCTGCCCACTATCTCGAACGGGTCGTCCCACCCGCTCACCGACTGCGCGAAGTCATCGCTCGGGTTCGACCAGACTGACAGCACGAAGTGGCTGTACGTGGTGCCCGGCTTCCCGACCCGGTAGATCTGACACCGCGCGGGCATGAAGCCCGGACCGACCTGGTCTATCGAGTCGTTCGCCAGGCTGCCCGCCTCCGCCTTCGTCGTACCACCGTCGAGGTCCAGCACCTGGTCGGCGTCGACCAGCCCGGCGCAGGCCTTCGCGATCCGGTCCCGGCTGGCGGACCGGTCGAAGTAGTCCTTCGTATCCAGCCCCAGACCCCAGCCCCCGGCACCGACCCCGAACACCGCTGCCACAGCCACGAGTTGGTTGAAGGCGTTGCGCCGACGGCTCCCTCGTTCCGGAGTCAGCCAGCGCGACCGCGGAAAGGGCACCCGGGCCCGCTCGGAGGAATCATCTGGCGTGGGCTCACTGTGGAGGCTCACGTGCGCCTCCGGCCGCCGCCGAACTCGCCTATCCCCACCGGTACTTCCACGTCCCCGCTCCCCCGTTCCACGCCCACGAACCGTCGAAGTTAGCACGCGCGAAGGCCCCGCCCGGATCCCGGACAGGGCCTTCACATGCGTGCTTTCCTACGACGGGCTACGACGACCTACGCCAGCAGCGCCGGGATCGTCCCCTCGTGCGCCTCGCGCAGTTCCTCCAGGGAAAGTGCGAACTCGCCCTGGATTTCAACCGAGTTGCCGTCCACTACACCGATGCGCGTGACCGGGAGACCCCTCGCCCCGCACATGTCGTTGAAGCGGAGTTCCTCCGAGCGGGGGATCGCGACTACCGCGCGGCCCGCCGACTCCGAGAACAGGAACGTGAACGCGTCGAGGCCGTCGGGCACGATCAGGCGCGCGCCCTTCTCGCCCAACAGGGCCGATTCCACTACCGCTTGGATCAGACCGCCGTCGGACAGGTCGTGCGCCGAGTCGATCATGCCGTCGCGGGACGCGGAGATCAGGATCTCGGCCAGCAGGCGTTCGCGCTCCAGATCGACCTTCGGGGGCAGGCCGCCGAGGTGGTCGTGGACGACCTGCGACCAGGCCGAACCGCCGAACTCCTCACGCGTGTCGCCGAGGAGGTAGAGCAGCTGCCCTTCCTCCTGGAAGGCGACCGGCGTGCGACGCGCCACGTCGTCGATGACGCCCAACACCGCGACGACCGGGGTCGGGTGGATCGCGACGTCGCCCGTCTGGTTGTAGAGGGAGACGTTGCCGCCCGTCACCGGCGTGCCCAACTGCTGGCAGGCGTCGGCCAGTCCACGGATCGCCTCCGCGAACTGCCACATCACCGCCGGGTCCTCGGGCGAGCCGAAGTTCAGGCAGTCGGAGACCGCGAGGGGCTTCGCGCCCGTCGTGGCCACGTTGCGGTATGCCTCCGAGAGCGCCAACTGCGCGCCCGCGTACGGGTCCAGCTTCGCGTAACGGCCGTTGCCGTCCGTCGCGATGGCGACCCCGAGGCCGGTCTCCTCGTCGATGCGGATCATGCCCGAGTCCTCGGGCTGCGCCAGCACCGTGTTGCCCTGCACGAAGTGGTCGTACTGGGACGTGATCCACTTCTTCGACGCCTGGTTCGGGGACGACACCAGCGCCAGGACCTGGGACTTGAGTTCCTCCGAAGTCCCGGGCCGCGCAAGGTTGTTGGCGTCGTCCGCCTGCAACGCGTCCTGCCAGGACGGGCGGGCGTACGGGCGCTCGTAGACCGGTCCGTCGTGCGCGACCGTGCGCGGGTCGACGTCCACGATCTTGCCGCCGTGCCAGAAGATTTCGAGGCGGTCGCCGTCGGTCACCTCACCGATGACCGTGGCGATGACGTCCCACTTCTCGCAGATCTCCAGGAAGCGGTCGACCTTCGACGGCTCCACGACCGCGCACATCCGCTCCTGCGACTCGCTCATGAGGATTTCCTCGGGCGAGAGCGTGGAGTCGCGGAGGGGGACGTCGTCCAGGGTGACCGTCATGCCGCCTGAGCCGTTCGACGCCAACTCGCTTGTGGCGCAGGAGAGTCCGGCTGCTCCGAGGTCCTGGATGCCGACCACCAGCTTCTCGGCGAAGGCCTCCAGGGTGCACTCGATGAGGAGCTTCTCCTGGAAGGGGTCGCCGACCTGGACCGCGGGGCGCTTCGACGGCTTGGCGTCGTCGAAGGTCTCGCTCGCGAGGATCGACGCGCCGCCGATGCCGTCGCCGCCCGTGCGGGCGCCGTAGAGGATGACCTTGTTGCCCGCGCCGGAGGCCTTCGCGAGGTGGATGTCCTCGTGGCGCATGACGCCGATGGCGCCGGCGTTGACCAGCGGGTTGCCCTGGTAGCAGGCGTCGAAGACGACCTCGCCGCCGATGTTCGGCAGGCCCAGGCAGTTGCCGTAGCCGCCGATGCCCGCGACGACGCCCGGCAGGACGCGCTTGGTGTCGGGGTGGTCGGCCGCGCCGAAGCGCAGGGGGTCCACGACCGCTACCGGGCGGGCGCCCATCGCGATGATGTCGCGCACGATGCCGCCGACGCCCGTGGCCGCGCCCTGGTAGGGCTCGACGTAGGACGGGTGGTTGTGCGACTCCACCTTGAAGGTGACCGCGTAGCCCTGGCCGACGTCGACGACGCCCGCGTTCTCGCCGATGCCGACGAGCAGGGCGTCCGACTGGGGGGCCTTCTCGCCGAACTGGCGGAGGTGGACCTTGGAGGACTTGTACGAGCAGTGCTCGGACCACATGACCGAGTACATGGCGAGTTCGGCGCCGGTGGGACGGCGGCCGAGGATCTCGACCACGCGCTCGTACTCGTCCTTCTTCAGGCCGAGTTCGGCCCAGGGCAGCTCGACGTCGGGGGTCTCGGCCGCGTGCTCGACCGTGTCCAGAGGCGTCCGGCTCATGCGTTGACCAGCTTCTTGAGGATCGAGGTGAAGAAGGGGAGGCCGTCGGTGCGGCCGGACCCGACGAGCGGCTCGACCGCGTGCTCGGGGTGCGGCATGAGGCCTACGACGTTTCCGGCGGCGTTCGTGATGCCGGCGATGTCCCGGAGGGAACCGTTCGGGTTCACGTCGAGGTAGCGGAAGACGACGCGGCCCTCCGCCTCCAGCTCGTCGAGCGTGTGCTCGTCGGCGACGTAGCGGCCGTCCATGTTCTTCAGCGGGATGTGGATCTCCTGGCCGGACGTGTAGTCGCTGGTCCAGGCGGTGCCCGCGTTCTCCACCCGCAGTTTCTGGTCACGGCAGATGAAGTGCAGGTGGTTGTTGCCGAGCATCGCGCCGGGGAGAAGGTGCGCTTCGGTGAGGATCTGGAAGCCGTTGCAGATTCCGAGGACGGGGAGTCCCGACTTCGCCTGCTCGATGACCGTCTCCATCACCGGCGAGAAACGGGAGATGGCACCCGCGCGCAGATAGTCGCCGTAGGAAAAACCGCCCGGGAGGACGACCGCGTCGACCTGGTGGAGGTTCTTGTCCTTGTGCCAGAGGGCTACCGGTTCGGCACCGGCGAGACGGATCGCGCGCTGCGTGTCGCGGTCGTCCAGGCTGCCGGGGAAAGTGACGACGCCAATACGAGCGGTCACTTGGCCGCCTCCGCCACTTCTTCCACCTTGACGGTGAAGTCCTCGATCACCGTGTTGGCGAGGAAGGATTCCGCAAGATCGTGGATGCGGGCGAGCGCGGCCTCGTCGACCGGTCCGTCAACTTCCAGTTCGAATCGCTTTCCCTGACGTACGTCGGAGATCCCGTCGAATCCCAGACGCGGCAGTGCGCGCTGCACCGCCTGGCCCTGGGGGTCGAGGATCTCCGGCTTGAGCATGACGTCGACTACGACGCGTGCCACGGGCACTCCCGGTGGTGTGGTGCTGAGCAGGTCCCTGCAAGTGACTTCAGACTACCTGCACAAAATTTCTACGCGGGTAGAGTTGTAGGAATCTACGTGATGACCATCACGATCCGGTGTCGGGCAGGGGTCTTCACGAAAAGTTCAGGGAAAGATCCCGGATCGATCCCGGTTCCCTATTGCGCCAAGACACGCGGGAAGATTTAGTCGGGCTTCACATTGCATTGCCGGGCACTGTACAAATGAATTGGCAATAGCCGATACTTTGCCCATTAACAGGCGGACAGTCGACATCTCCGCACCTCCGTGACGTCTCCGTGCGTCCCCGCGGATAGTGCGGTTTCAGGTGTCGCACGAAGGGACCGATATTCGTGGCGCAGAAGGTCGTGGTCACTCTCTTTGACGACATCGACGGCTCGGAAGCGGCGGAAACGATCGCCTTCGGGCTCGACGGCAAGTCGTACGAGATCGACCTGAATCAAGCCAATGCCAAGAAACTGCGTAAGGCGCTCGCGCCCTACGTGGACGCAGGTCGCAAGCGGTCGAGGTCGGGCAAGGCCTACCGCCAGACCGAGGTGGCACCCGACCCGGCGGCCGTCCGGGCCTGGGCCCAGGCGAACAAGATGGACGTGCCGGCACGCGGACGCATCCCCAAGAAGGTCTACGAGGCGTTCGCCGCCGCGCAGTAGGCGGACCGTGCGACAGCTGGGCCGACGGCCGGTCACCGGCCCCTCGGGACAACCGACTTGCGCTGCACCCCTCCTGGTCAGCTAGAGTTCGGAGCACGCCGAGGGGCGAGGCCGAAAGGCCCAGCTCACGGAGTACATGCGGGTGTAGTTCAGTAGCAGAACATCCCCCTTCCAGGGGGAAGGCGCAGTGTGCAATTCCTGTCACCCGCTCTGCAGCATCACCGTTCGGACCACTCTTGTGGATCGGGTAGGCTGGTGCTCGCGCCGATCAGTGAGAGCTGGTCGGAGGCAATGCGGACGTAGCTCAGTTGGTAGAGCGCAACCTTGCCAAGGTTGAGGTCGCCAGTTCGAACCTGGTCGTCCGCTCCAGCGAAAAACCCCGGTCCACTGGACTGGGGTTTTTGCTGTACCCAGTGCCCGATGCGCGTCAACAGATCATCCCCGTCTGACATTTGTCATGCCGAGTGATGACACCGCGCACTGCTCCCGAGCCTCCTTCGCCGGGACGCTGAAGTCATGGACACCAACGAACACGAACACGTGATTGAGGTCACTGACCTACGCCGTGTGTACGGGGGCGGGTTCGAGGCTGTGCGGGGGATCACGTTCTCCGTGCGGCGCGGGGAGGTCTTCGCGCTTCTGGGCACCAATGGCGCGGGCAAGACGTCCACGGTCGAACTTCTCGAAGGGCTCGCGCCGGCGTCCGGCGGGCGGGTGCGCGTCCTGGGGCACGATCCCTACCGCGAGCGGGCCGCCGTACGGCCGCGGACCGGGGTGATGTTGCAGGAGGGCGGGTTTCCGTCCGAGCTGACGGTCGCGGAGACCACGCGGATGTGGGCCGGGTGCACGAGCGGGGCGCGGCCCGAGGCCGAGGCGCTCGGTCTTGTCGGGCTCGCGCGGCGGGCGGACGTACGGGTGAAGCAGTTGTCCGGGGGTGAACGGCGGCGGCTCGATCTGGCGCTGGCGCTGCTCGGGGAGCCTGAGGTGCTGTTTCTCGATGAGCCGACGACAGGGCTCGACGCCGAAGGGCGGCGGGATACATGGGAGTTGGTGCGTGCGCTGCGGGACGGCGGGACGACCGTGCTGCTGACCACGCACTACCTGGAGGAGGCGGAGGGGCTCGCCGACCGGCTCGCGATTCTGAGCGAGGGGCGGATCGCGGTCACCGGGACACCGGCCGAGGTGACGGCGGGGCGGCCGTCGCGGATCTCGTTCGAATTGCCCTCGGGTTATTTCGTGGGGGATCTGCCGCCGCTCGGTGAGCTGGGGGTCGTCCGGCACGAGGTGGCGGGGAGGGTCGTACGGCTGGAGACGCATGAGTTGCAGCGGGCGGCCACCGGGTTGTTGGTGTGGGCCGAGGGGGCGCGGATCGAACTGCGGCGGCTTGAGGTGCGGTCGGCCTCGCTGGAAGAGGCGTTTCTGGGGATCGCGCGGGAGCAGCAGGAGGTGTCGGTATGAGTGCCCCGATGACTACTCCGGCCGGGCGGTTGCGGGCGCTGGGGCGGGCCGAGCTGGCGTTGCTGGGGCGGAATCGGAGTGCGGTCGTCACGGCGTTGCTCGTGCCGCTCGCGCTGCCGTTCAGCGTGCGGCCGGCCGTCGATCAGATGGATCTCAAGGGGGAGGGGCTGTCGGTAGGGGCGGTGATGCTCACGGCGGCGATCGGGTTCTCGCTGCTCTTCGCCGTGTACTCGTCGCTGGTGAGCGCGTTCGTCGCGCGGCGGGAGGAGTTGGTTCTGAAGCGGTTGCGGACCGGGGAGCTGGGCGACCCCGAGATCCTCGCCGGTACCGCGCTGCCGTCGGTGTGCCTCGGGTTCGTGCAGTCCGTGTTGCTGGCGGTGGCGTGTGTGCTGCTGCTGGACGCGGGGGCGCCCGCGATGCCTCAACTCGTCGTCGTAGGGCTGCTGTTCGGGCTCTTCCTGTCCGCCGCGCTGGCCGCCCTCACGGCGAGCGTGACCAGGACGGCGGAGAGCGCGCAGGTGACCGCGTTGCCGGTGCTGTTCGCGTCCATGCTCGGGTCCGGGATCATCATTCCGCTGCCGCTCCTGCCCGACCGGGTCGCGGACGTTTGCCGGTTCCTGCCCCTCTCCCCCGCGATCCGGCTGATCAGCGGCGGCTGGAACGGCGACCTGTCCGGCTACGACGCCCTCGGCGCCGTCCTGACCGCACTGGCCTGGACCGTCCTCGCGGTGTTTGCTGTACGGCGGTGGTTCCGGTGGGAGCCGCGGCGCTGAGGTACGGGGACCATGTGATGCGGGCGACGGGCGGCTGGTGGGGGCGGAAGAGCACGCCCGGGAAGGTCGAGACGTACACGCGGTGGTCCTTCCACTTCTTCGCGGTGGTCGAGGTCGCGGCCGTCGGGCTGCCGGCCTTCGCGCAGGCCGGGACCGGGCTCGCGGCCTGGCTGCCGGCGGTCGTGACCGTGCACGCCGTGCTCTGTTCCCGGACCGCCTCCCAGGCCCTCGACTGGACCCGCGGCAGACGTGAGCAGCCCGTACGGCTGCTGGGGGCGCTCGGCACGGTCACCGCGCTGATCGTCGTCGGCTCGGTCGTCCTCTCGGAGCGGGGCCCCGGCGGGGAGCATGTGGCGGCCGCCGCGAACACGGTCTTCGTGGGGGTGCTGAGTTTCGGCGCCGGCACGCTCACGCTGGGGGTCCGCGGCCGGTGGCACGTCCTCGCGGTCGTGGCGGGGAGCGTGGCCGGCGCGCTGCTCGTGCAGCTCCCGCTGGGCGTGGCCGCCCCCGCCGCGCTCGGCACCGCGTTCGCCGTCCTCGTCACCTGCGGCGGCCTCGCCTTCACCTCCGTCTTCTCCGTCTGGCTCCTCGACGCCGTCTACGAACTCGACGAGGCCCGCGAGACCCGGGCCCGCCTCGCCGTCGCCGAGGAACGGCTCCGGTTCGGGCGCGACCTCCACGACGTCATGGGCCGCAACCTGTCGGTGATCGCCCTGAAGAGCGAGCTGGCGGTGCAACTGGCTCGGCGGGGGCGCACCGAGGCCGTGGAGCAGATGATCGAGGTCCAGCGGATCGCGCGGGAGTCGCAGCGGGAGGTGCGGGATGTCGTACGGGGTTACCGCGAGGCCGACCTACGCCTCGAACTGGCGGGCGCACAAGGCGTGTTGGCCGCCGCGGGCATCGAGTGCGAGGTGACCGGCGACGCGGCGGGGCTGCCGGTCGAGGTGCAGTCGGCGCTCGGGTGGGTGGTGCGCGAGGCGACGACGAACGTGCTGCGGCACGGGGATGCGGGGCGGTGCGTGGTGGGGGTGCGGGTGGATGGGGGGCGGGTGGCTGGGGGGCGGGTTGTGCTCACCGTCGAGAACGACGGGGCGAAGGTCGGCGACGGGGGCGGGGGTGAGGTGTCCGAGGGCAGCGGTGGGGCCGGGCTGATCGGGCTGCGGGAGCGACTGACCGCGATCGGGGGCGAGTTGGAGGCGGGGGCTGTGGACGGTGACCGGTTCCGGGTGGTGGCCACGGTGCCGCTGCCTTCGGCGACGGGGGTGGAGGGGGGCACCTCATGACCGGGTTGCGTGTCCTACGTCCGCTGGGTGCCGGGTGCTGTGAGCGGGGCAGGGTGCCGGGTGATCGGGGGCGGCGTACGACTTCTGGCGGCTGTGAGCGAGCGCGGCTCACGGTCGGCACGGCCGTTCCGGCGCGCTGTGAGCAGGGCCGGATGCCCGGCGGCCGGGGACGTCGTACAACTTCTGGCGATTGTGAGCGAGGACGGCTCACCATCGCCACGGCCATCCCGCCGCGCAGTGAGCAGGGCCGGATGACCGGCGACCGGGAACGTCGTACAACTCCCGCCGGCCGCGAGCGAGGGCGGCTCACCATCGCCCGGCCTGCCCGTCCCCTCCCCACCTCGATCAGGAGCACCCCATGACCGGCCCCGTCGTACGACTGCTGCTCGCCGATGATGAGCACCTCATTCGGGGGGCGCTTGCCGCTCTGCTCGGGCTTGAGGACGATCTCGTCGTCGTGGCCGAGGCGGCTACCGGGCCCGAGGCGTTGGCGATGGCTCGGGCGCATGAGCCGGATGTGGCTGTGCTGGATCTTCAGATGCCGGGGGCGGACGGTGTGAAGGTGGCCACATCGTTGCGGGCCGAGCTGCCCGGGTGTCGGGTGTTGATCGTGACCGGGCATGGGCGGCCCGGGCATCTCAAGAGGGCGCTTGCTGCTGGGGTGCGGGGGTTCGTGCCGAAGACTGTTAGCGCGCAGCGGCTTGCCGAGATTATTCGTACCGTGCATGCCGGGAATCGTTATGTCGACCCGGAGTTGGCCGCCGACGCGATCTCCGCCGGGGACTCGCCGCTGACCGCCCGTGAGGCCGAGGTGCTGGAGTTGGCCGCCGACGGGGCGCCGGTCGCGGAGATCGCCGAACGGGCCGCGCTCTCGCAGGGCACCGTGCGGAACTATCTCTCCTCCGCCGTCTCGAAACTCGGTGCCGAGAACCGTCATACGGCAGTGCGTCTCGCACGCGAGCGAGGTTGGGTATAGTTGCTCTCGCGCCACGGCGCAGCGCGGACGTAGCTCAGTTGGTAGAGCGCAACCTTGCCAAGGTTGAGGTCGCCAGTTCGAACCTGGTCGTCCGCTCAAGACGAAGACCCCGGTCCAGTGGACCGGGGTCTTCTCGTGTGCCTAGCTCCAGCTCAGGCCCGTCAGGCGCTCGTACGCCTCGATGTACTTCGCGCGGGTCGCGTCCACGACCTGCTGCGGCAACGCCGGCGGGGGCTGCTCGCTCTTGCGGTCCCAGCCCGACTCCGGCCCGGTCAGCCAGTCGCGCACGAACTGCTTGTCGTACGACGGCTGCGCGCGCCCCGGCTCCCACTCCTCGGCCGGCCAGAAACGGGACGAGTCCGGGGTGAGGACCTCGTCGGCGGCGATCAGGGTCTCGCCGTCGTAGCCGAACTCGAACTTCGTGTCCGCGAGGATGATCCCCCGGTCACGCGCGATGTCCCGGGCCCGGCCGTACACCGCGAGGGTCGCCTGACGCAGCTGCGCGGCGGTCTCGGCACCGACCTGCCGGGCGACCTCCTCGTACGACACGTTCTCGTCGTGCTCCCCTACGGCCGCCTTCGTCGCCGGGGTGAAGATCGGGGCCGGGAGTTCGCTGCCGTCGACCAGGCCCTCGGGGAGGGCGAGGCCGCAGACCGTGCGGGTGTCGTTGTACTCCAGCAGGCCGGAGCCGGTGAGGTAGCCGCGGGCCACGCATTCCACCGGGACCATCTTGAGGGACTTGCAGATGAGGGTGCGGCCTGCCCAGTCGGCGGGGGCGCCCGGCGGGAGGTCGGTGCTGAGGACGTGGTTGGGGACCAGGTCGGCGAGCTGGTCGAACCACCAGAGCGAGAGCTGCGTGAGGACGCGGCCCTTGTCGGGGATCTCCGTGGGCAGTACCCAGTCGTACGCGGAGATGCGGTCGCTGGCGACCATCACGAGCTCGCCCGCCTCGTTCTGGTACAGCTCGCGCACCTTGCCGGTGTGGAGGTGCGTCAGGCCGGGAACCTGGAGCGGCTCGGGCTTTTCTACGAATCCGGACACGGGTTCCTCCAGTAAGTCTCTCCAACTGGCTCGATTGTCCCGTATGCGCGGCCGGCCTCTGGTCGCGGGGTTGGCCGACCGCTGGTCGCGGGGTCAGTGGGGTGCTGGTACGTGAGGTCAGTCGTGCTGGTACGTGAGGTCAGTCGTGCTTGCAGATGCGGTCCAGGAGGTTGGCCGTGGCGCGCTGGATACGGGCGTCCACATGGCCGGGGCGGTCCAGGGACGGCGACCAGGCGAAGGTGCCGGAGGCGAAGACGAGGGAGCCGGAGGGGGCGCGGTAGAGGGACGTCTCCTGGTGGCGCAGGGCGCCGTCGCCGTCCGCGTACGGGGAGTGGGCGAGCAGGATGCGCTCCTCGTGCTCGGGGAGCTGGGTGCGCGGGAAGTACCGGTCGGCCTCGCCCGCGACCAGGCCCTCGATCGGGTCGCCCTCGCCGGCGCCGGTCGCCTCCCACAACCAGTGGTCGGCGTTGCGCACGATCAGCGGGGACGGCTCGGGCACCCGGCCCGCGTACTGGATGCCCACCAACTGCTGTTCCGGGCGGTCGACTTCGCGCCACAGCACCGGTTTGCCCGGGCCCCTGCGCTTGCGGCAGGTCAGGAGGCGGTCGGGGACGCCGGACGGGGACGGGCCCAACTCCACTTGCCAGTACATGGTGTTGGCGGAGAGGAAGACGAGGGACGTGCCGTGGTCGCGGGCGCGTTCGACGGTACGGCGCATCTGTGTCGACCAGTACTCGTCGTGGCCCGGGAAGACCAACCCCCGGTATTTGGTGGGGTCTACGCGTCCTGAGTGCAGGTCGCGGGCGTCGGCGTAGGCGAGGTCGTAGCCGTAGCGCTCGGCCCAGCGGATGAAGTCGTAGGCGTGGCCGACGTGCAGGGGCAGGCCCGCGCCCGCGTACGGGCGGTCGAAGGAGACCGTCGTCGCGGCCTCGGACTCGCCGAGGAGGCGGCCGTCGCCGTCCCACGCGTGGTAGAGGCTCGCGCCGGTGTGGCCGTCCTCCGGGTAGAGGTTGTAGGCCTGCCAGGTGATGTCCGGCAGGAGGAGGAGCAGGTCGGCCGGGTGGCTGTCGCGGACCGTGAACGGGATGTGCGAGCGGTAGCCGTCGGCGGTGGTGAGGACGGCCACGTACGCGCCGATGCTCCAGTAACTCGGGATCTGCAGGCGCCAGGACAGCCACCAGTGGTGGCAGGAGACCGTGCGGTCGGCGGCGAGCGGCGGGGGCTGCACGATGCCCGAGAGGCGCGGGCTGGTGGTGATCTTTGCCGCGCCGTCACCGCCGTAGTGGCCGATGCGGTACACGTCCACGGCGAACTCCTGGGGCGGATCGACCGTGACATGGAAGTCGAGCGCCTCGCCGGGGGCGACCGCGCTGGCGGAGGTGAATCCCTTGATCTGGCGGCGGACGTCGTCGGCGGAGCGCGGGCCGCCGCCGTCGGACGCGCGCGGGGCGGGGACCTTGAGGGCGTTTCCGCCGCGGGTGCGGGGGGTGTGCGCCGGGGTCGGGTCCACGTACCAGGGGACGACGTGGCCGGTGTCGTCGAAGTACGTCTCGCTGCCCCGGAGCCAGGGGACGGGGCCCTGACCGAAGGGGTCCGTGACGGCGTGCGCCAGCGCTCCCGACTCCCAGCGGCGGATCTGCTCCGACCCCATGGTCGCTCCCCTCCTTCGTGCCCCCGTGGTGGTCCTTCGTCCAACTGTCGTATGCCGTAAGCCTTTGCCACGTACGGGACGGCATACGGGACGGCATACGGGATCGGTCCCAGCACATCACATTAAGCACGCACACTGTCACTGGTCGTTGCCAATTGACCAAAAGTGGAGCCCATGATTCCGATACGGATGGGTGGCCGAGTGGTGGGGGGAGGGTGCGCTCGGCGGTCGTGTGGCTCGGGTGTCAGACCAGCCGTACCGGCTTCTCCGGGCGTATGCCGAGGTCGATCAGCCACGCCTGCAGCGGGGCCGGGTCGCCGTCCTCCACGAGGCTGAGCACCCTCGGGGCGAGATCGGCCGCCCTTTCGCCGTTGACCAGCAGCGTCGGGCCGTCGAGCCAGTCCAGGCCGGGCAGCGCGCCGGCGGTGTCCATCGCAGCGCAGCACACCATCGCCGTGACGTGGTCGGCGAGCAACTCCCGTCCGGTGCGCGGAGGTTGGAGCGGGAAGAGGGGGAGCGCGGTGTCGTCCCAGAGCCCGGTGTCGGGGCCCTGCCCTGGCGGGGCCGAACCGGTCGGCGGGGTCGCCGCCTCCTCGCGCGCCAACTCCGCGGTGAGGCCTGCGGCGAGGGCCGCGCTGTGCGGGGAGCAGCTTTCGCCGAGCTCTTCTTCGTCGTCGGCCATCGCCTTGTAGGGCTCGGGGTCGGGGTGGGGAGCCTCTTCCGACTCCGGGCGCGGCTCGAACTCCTCGCGTGGGACTTCCAGTTCGGCGGGGGCGGACGGGTCGTCGACGCCGGCGTCCGTCCCGTACGGGTCGGTGGTGCCGTCGGCCTCCCCGTACCGCCCGTACCGCCCGTACTGGTCGTCGCCAGCCGCTGTCGTCGCCGTCGGGTCGGTCAGGTGGTCCACCACTCGGGCCAGGGTCGGGGCGTCGTGGTGGGGCGGGGTGGGGTCGGGGGCGCGGCGGACGCCGAGGGTGTCGAGGACGCGGTGGAGGCGGGCCGCGTCGGTGCGCCATTTGCGGTCGACGACCTCCTCCGGGTACTCCTGCCAGTCCACCGGCGCCCAGTCGGGACCGGTCTCGGCGGGGCCGCCGTGGAAGAGGCGGGCGGCGAGGAGCGAGGTCGCCTCGTCGATCGTGCCGGGCTCTTCGAGCAGGTCACAGGCGGGACGCTCGCCGAGCCGCGAGGCGAAACCCTCGGCCAGGCGGTCGCGCCGGGACAGCTCGGTGAGCGCCGCGACGACGCCCGCGTCCAGCCGGGACGGCCAGCGGCCCATCCGCCACGCGGGCAGCGCGACCCGGGTGAGCAGCCGGTCCCAGCCCGCGTACGCCAGACCCACCTGTTCCTGCGCGACGATCCGCAGCCCGTAATCCACAGCCTGTGCACGCTCGGCGGCCGCGGCGGCCACGCCCCGCTCCATCTCGGCCGCGTGCCCCCGGCAACTGCGCAGCAGCAGCCGGGCGACCCAGCCGACACCGGCGAGCACCGAACGGAACACGGGCCCGCGAGGCGCCGAGGTCACGGCCACCGCCGCGTCAAGGCCCCGTACGAATCGGCGGGCCGCGGCTATGTCCGGGTGCGCGGAGGGACCCGTACCGGCGACGACCGGCGCGAGCACCGCGCGCAGCTCACCGACCCGCATCCACCACAGGAACGGCGAGCCGATGACGAGGACGGGCGAGGCCGCCGTACGACGGGAACGGCCCGGGGTGAGGCCCCGTACGCCGGTGATCTCGTCGCGGTTCTCCTGCGGGGGCGGGCCGTGGGCCGGGTGGGTGCGGTCCTCCAGCCAGCTGTCGCAGTCCGGGGTGAGCGCTATCGCGGAGGGGGCGGGGACGTCGAGGCGGTCGGCGAGGTCGCGGACCAGGCGGTACAGGTCGGGGGCCGACTCCTCGGCGATCGCGACCGTAGGACTCACGGCGGGGCGGGCCCGCGCGACGACCAGCGCGATGGCGCCGGCGGCGAGCAGTACGACGACGGCGGCGACGCTCATGATCCAGCGGGAGAGGTCCCAGCCCCGGCCCACGAGGTGGCCGGTGGAACCGCCTGCCAGCAGGATCACCGCGACGGCCGCGGGCAACAGGGCGACGGCCAGCGCCCGGCTGCGGATCCGCAGCACGGCCAAGGCCCGGGAACGCGCCGCCTGCGCGCCCGCCTCCACACCCACACCCATACCGGTCACGACCGGACCTCACCCCCTCCGTGCTGTCCCGCTCTGCTGGCGTTGCTCACTCCCCCACTGTGGCACCCGCCACTGACATCGCAATGCCGGTGGGCCAAGTGCCGGAACGCTTGCGCCGCACCATAGTTGGGGCCCCGGTCCCCGTCAGCCGGTTGGGGCATCGGTCACTCGATGGAATGGCTCAGGGGAAAGGTGGATGACAGAGGGCAAGGATCAGGCCCCGAATCGTGAGACGGATTCGGGGCCTGTCGGGTTTATCGGTGGGCTTAACCGTTGGGCGGGGGGCTTGGGGTTACTCGCCCGTCGCCGCCTTCGCCGCGATGTCCGTGCGGTGCTGTGAGCCGTCGAGACGGACCCGGGCCACGGCCGCGTACGCACGCTCGCGGGCCTCGGTGAGGTCCGCGCCGGTCGCCGTGACGGACAGGACGCGGCCGCCCGCGCTGACGACGTCGTCGCCGTCGTACTTCGTCCCGGCGTGCAGCACGTACGCGTGCGGGGCGTCCTGCGCGGCCACCTCGTCGAGGCCGGTGATCGGGTCGCCGGTGCGGGGGGTGCCCGGGTAGTTGTGCGAGGCGATGACCACGGTGACCGCGGCGTCCTCGCTCCAGCGCAGGGGGGCCAGGTCGTCGAGGGTGCCGTCGGCGGCGGCGAGCAGGACGCCGGCCAGCGGGGTCTTCAGACGGGCCAGGACCACCTGGGTCTCCGGGTCGCCGAAACGGGCGTTGAACTCGATGACCCGGACGCCGCGACTGGTGATCGCGAGGCCGGCGTAGAGGAGGCCGGAGAAGGGAGTCCCGCGGCGGCGCATCTCGTCGACGGTCGGCTGGAGGACGGTTTGGAGTACTTCCTCCACCAGCTTCGGGTCGGCCCACGGCAGCGGGGAGTACGCGCCCATGCCGCCGGTGTTCGGGCCCTCGTCGCCGTCGAGCGCGCGCTTGAAGTCCTGCGCGGGCTGGAGCGGGACGACGGTGACGCCGTCGGTGATCGCGAAGAGGGAGACCTCGGGGCCGTCGAGGAACTCCTCGATGACGACCCGCTCGCAGGCGTTGGCGTGCGCCTTCGCGGCGTCGAGGTCGTCTGTGACTACGACACCCTTGCCCGCGGCCAGTCCGTCGTCCTTCACGACGTACGGCGCACCGAAGGCGTCGAGGGCCTCGTCGACCTCTTCCGGGGTCGTGCAGACGTAGGAGCGGGCGGTCGGCACACCGGCTGCGGCCATGACTTCCTTGGCGAAAGCCTTGGAACCCTCCAGCTGCGCGGCTTCCCCGGAGGGGCCGAACACCGGGATGCCCGCCTCGCGTACGGCGTCGGCGACCCCGGCGACGAGGGGTGCCTCCGGGCCGACCACGACCAGCTCGGCGCCGAGCTCTGTCGCCAGTGCGGCTACGGCTGCGCCGTCGAGGGGGTCGACCTGGTGCAGCTCGGCCACCTCTGCGATGCCGGCGTTGCCGGGGGCGCAGTGCAGGGCGGTGACGTTGGGGTCGTTGGACAGGGAGTGGCACAGGGCGTGTTCGCGGGCGCCGGTACCGATGACGAGGACCTTCACGGGGGTCAGCCTAGGTCACGGGGAGGGTGAGGTGGGTCGGGGTGGGGGGTGGTCGGGGGCGGGGTGCGGGTGAGGGCGGGGTTACGGGCCGGGGTGGGGGTGAGGGTTGGACGGGGGTGGGAGCGGGGTTGCGGTCGGGGCGGGGGTGGGGGGGTTTGGGTTGTGTGCAGAGTGCGGGTGAGTGGGGGGTTGGGTTGTGTGCCGGGTGCGGGTGGGTGGGGGCTGGGCGCGCAGTTCCCCGCGCCCCTGAGGGCGATGGGGTGGGCGGGGTGGAGGGGTGGGGGTGCCTCGGGTGCCCCTTGGCCTGGATCGCCTCGGCCTTGGAATGAATGTCCTCGGCCTTTGGCCTGGATGACCCTGCCCTAGGCCCTGAATTGGATGGCCTCGGGTGTTGGGGCGCGGTGTCGGGGCGCTGTTGGGGCGGCTACTCGTTGGTGAACTCCTCCATCACCGTGGCTCCCAGTTCTCTGACGATCAGTTCGTGGCCGGAGAGGGCTGACTCGTCGAGGTCGGGGTCGTCGTCCTCGGCGGTGTCGTCCTCGGCGGAGACCGTGCGGGGGGCGGGAGTTGGGGAGGGAGGGACAGGGGGTGGGGGTTGGGTGGAGGCCTGTGCCGGGGGTGGGGTCGTCGGGTTCGTGGGTGTGGATGTGGGGGTGGGCTGGGGGGATGCCGGGCGGGGGGCGGCGGGTGCAGCGGGGGCCGGGGCGCCGTAGCCGCCGGACGGCGCGCCGCCGTAGCCGCCCGCTGCCGAACCGACACCGCCACCGCCGTAGGAACCGCCCGGCTGCGGGGGCGGGGTGCCGCCGCCCGACGGGTCCACGACCGCGTCGATCTTCCACTGGACGTTGAACTGCTCGGACAGCGCCTGCTTCAGTACGTCCTCGCTGCCGCTGCTGTTGAAGTTGTCCCGGGCACCGGCGTTGACGAAGCCGATCTGGAGGGTCGTGCCGTCGAAACCGGTGACCTGCGCGTTCTGGCTGAGCAGGATCCAGGTGAAACGGCGGCGGTTCTTCACCACTTCCAGGATGTTCGGCCAGAGCATGCGGGGGTCGAGGCCGCCGGCCGGGGGTGGGGTGGGGGCGGCTTGGGTCGGGGGCGCGGACTGGGGCGCGGGGGCCTGTACGGAGGCGGGGGCGGGGGTGTTGTGAGCCGGGGCAGGGGGTTGTCCGCCGCCCGCCGGGGTCGCCGTGGGCCAGCCGCCGGGGCGCCGACCGCTGCCTGCGGCGGTGGCGGTGGGCCAGGCGCCGGGGGTGGGAGCGGGGGCAGGGGCCGGGGCCTGGGGTTGTGCTTGGGGCTGGGGGTGTTGGGGTTCCGGGGTGGGTGGGGCCGGTTGGGCGTAGGCGGCCGGGCCGGGGGGCTGCTCCGGCGGCGTCGCTGGTGGGGTCGTAACGGCGAAGGGGACTGGTGCGGCGCCGGGTGCGCCTGGGCCTCGTACGGCTGCTCGCGCGGCGGCGGCGCCACCCCCCGGCGGGACGGGGGCGTGGGCCTGGACAGGGGCCTGCGCGTGGGCATGGGCGTGGGCGTCGGGTCCGGGGACGTAGCCCATGGCGGGCGCACCCCCGCCACCCGCGAAGTTGACGCCCCGCTCCAGTCGGTCGAGGCGGGCCATGACCGACTGTTCGTCGCCGTAGGCGGCGGGGAGCATGACGCGGGCGCAGATCAGCTCTAGTTGGAGGCGGGGGGACGTGGCGCCGCGCATCTCCGTGAGGCCGGTGTTGACGAGGTCGGCGGCGCGGCTGAGTTCGGCGGCGCCGAAGGTGCCTGCCTGGGCCTGCATGCGTTCGAGGACGTCGGTGGGGGCGTCGATGAGGCCCTTGTCGAGGGCGTCCGGGACGGCGGCGAGGATCACCAGGTCGCGGAGGCGCTCCAGCAGGTCGGCGACGAAACGGCGCGGGTCGTTGCCGCCGTCGATGATGCGGTCGACGACTTCGAAGGCGGCGGCGCCGTCACCAGTGGCGAAGGCCTCGACGACGGAGTCGAGCAGCGAGGCGTCGGTGTAGCCGAGGAGGGAGGTGGCCATGGCGTACGTCACACCGTCGGTGCTGGCGCCGGCGAGCAACTGGTCCATGACGGACATGGAGTCACGCACGGAACCGGCGCCGGCGCGCACGACGAGAGGCAGGACGCCGTCCTCGACCGGGATGTTCTCCTGCCCGCAGACCTGCCCGAGGTACTCGCGGAGGGTGCTGGGCGGCACGAGCCGGAAGGGATAGTGGTGCGTCCGCGAGCGGATCGTGCCGATGACCTTCTCGGGTTCGGTGGTCGCGAAGATGAACTTGAGGTGCTCCGGGGGCTCTTCGACGACCTTGAGCAGCGCGTTGAAGCCGGCCGACGTGACCATGTGGGCCTCGTCGATGATGTAGATCTTGTAACGGCTGCTCGCGGGCCCGAAGAACGCCTTCTCGCGCAGCTCACGGGCGTCGTCCACACCACCGTGCGACGCGGCGTCGATCTCGATGACGTCGATGGAACCGGGGCCGTTACGCGCGAGGTCGCGGCAGGACAGGCACTCGCCGCAGGGCGTGGGCGTGGGGCCCTTCTCGCAGTTCAGACACCGGGCCAGGATGCGCGCGCTCGTGGTCTTGCCGCAGCCTCGCGGCCCGCTGAACAGGTACGCGTGATTGACCCGGTTGTTCCGCAGCGCCTGCTGCAACGGGTCGGTGACATGTTCCTGCCCGATGACCTCGGCGAACGACTCCGGGCGATAGCGGCGGTAGAGCGCGAGAGACGACACGCGTACGAGGTTATAGGCGCCCACTGACAACGGGGGCCGCCGACAAGATCCACGGAGGCGCTCCCCGTCCCGGGAACGACTGCGAGCGATTGGGGACGGCCGGGAAACGGCCGGGAACGCAAGCGCCCCCCACGCACCCGCCAGAGCCAACCTACCCTTGCTGCCTTCCGGCCCTGGGGGAGTTCAGTCAGATAGCGCCGCGTGAGGGGCTCCGCACAGGCTACAGGATCTGAGCGGGGGGAACGAGTTCGCGAGCACTCCTCAACGTCTTGTATTGTTTGCCGCGGAGGATTCGCCTAGTGGCCTAGGGCGCACGCTTGGAAAGCGTGTTGGGGGCAACCCCTCACGAGTTCGAATCTCGTATCCTCCGCCAGTGCCTCACCGGGCACGATGTCGAAGGGCCCCGCTGTTCGCAGCGGGGCCCTTCGTCGTTGTCCGTCTCAGTTTCCGTCTCAGTTTGTCTCTGAGTCCGTTTTCGGGAGCTCCCAAAGGGCGTCGCCGACTTGCTGGGCGACTTTGCGAAGCATGGTCCCCGTCACGTGCATGTACCGAGCGCGCATCCGGGCCGCTCCCCCGGGCTCCCAACCCATGATCGAGTCGATCACGACGTCGGGGACCCCGAGGATCAGGAGGACGGTCGCGGCGGTGTGGCGAGCGTCGTGGAGACGGCCGTTCCGTACGCCCGCGTCCCGGAGAAGCCGCTTCCAGGTGTGGAAGTCGGTGTTGGGACTGAGAGGGCCGCCGATCGGCGAGGCGAAGACGTACCCCTTGCCCGCCCAGTCGGTGCCGGCCGCGATCCGCTCCCGCTCCTGTGCTTCCTGGTGCTGGCGAAGAATCTTGATCAGCGGGTCGGGCAGGCCGATGGTGCGTCGGCCCGCGCGTGATTTGGTGGACTTGTGCTCGCGCCGGGTCTGCTCCCGCTTGGGGCAGTAACCAGCCTTCCGGCCACACGGGTTGGCAGCGCCGCAGCCATGCGCGTACTTGGGGCGGAGCCGGTTCTTACGAATACGGACGTATCCCGAGGCGAGGTCGACGTCTTCCCAGTGCAGGCCGAGCGCCTCACCCTGCCGGAGGCCGAGCGCCAGGGCGACGACCCAACGTGCGCTGTTGCGGAGCTTGGCCGCTTCGACGAGCAGGCTCTGAACCTCCTCGATCGTGAACGGCTCGATGTCCTCCTCTTCGAGTCGCGGAGCCTTGGCGATCTCGGCTGCGTTGGTGGGCACGTGTCCGCGCCTCACTGCCTCGCTGAGGGCGGTACGGACCGTGCGGTGCACGTGGTGGGCGGTGCCGGCCGCGCTGCCGTTGCTCTGCATCTTTTGGTAGAAGCGCTCCAGATGCTCGGGCTCCAGCCGATCGAGCCGGTGGGCGCCGAGACCCGGGACCAGGTGCACGCGGACGTCCACCTCGTATCCGGCGTACGTGTTCTCGGAGACGTACGGCTTGGCGATGTTCTCGACCCAGTGCTCAAGCCAACCCTGGACGGTCCAGCCCTTGCCCGGCTTCCGGAGCTTCTTGTCGTCGCGGGCCCGTTCCAACTCGCGGACCGCCTTGGTCGCTTCGGCTTTCGTCTTCCGCTCGACGTGACGGCGATCAGGCTTGCCGTCATCGCGGACGCCGACCGTCACGCGGCCGTGCCATTTGCCGTCCTTGCCGAGGTAGATGGACGAGGCGCCGTTGGGCTGGCGAGTGCGTTTGGCCTCTGCCATGTCTCCCCCCTTCAGGCCGCTACGGCGGGACGGCGGCGGAGTTGGCTGACGTATGCGGGCAGCGCCTCAGCCGGAACTCGGCGCAGGCGGCCGACCGTGACCGATTCGATCTCGCCCGCGAGCACGAGCTTGAAGCACGTCGTACGGCCGATACGGAGTCGCCGTGCCGCCTCTTCAACGGTCAGCAGGACCAAGGACGAGTCGGCTAGTTCCGGGACGGCGGTCAAGGCTCGCGGCTCAGCCACGGGTGGGTTCTCCTTCCGTTCCGAGGGCGGGTTCGAGGGTCTCGGCGAGCCAGGCTTCGGTGGACGAGAGGCCGGTTCCGGCGAAAGCCCAGTGGGCGAGGACGTGCGTGGTGTTGGTGGTGGGGCCGTTGGCGGGTGTGGCTTGTGCGCGGCGCCATTCGGCGCGGGCGTCGCGGAGGGCGCCGAGGGTGGTGGAGTAGCGGCGGGATTTGGTGGAGAAGTGGCCGCGGAAGCCGAGCATGTGGGCCCAGGCGCGCAGGCGGAGGTGTTCCAAGCTCTTGCGGGCGCCGAGGGTCCAGGCCGTGCGGATGAGGCGGCGGGCGTGGTCGCTGATGTCGAGGTGGGCGAGTTCGGCGGCGAACTTGAGCGGGCGGTCGAGAGCTCCCGTGGCTGTTTCGGCGCCCTTGGTGGCGTACTTGGCGATGTAGGCGGCGACGGCTCGTTCGGTGAGTTCCTGGTCGTCGTTGAAGTCGGCGGATCGGATGGTGCGGACGTCGAGTTGGCGGCCGAAGGTGAAGGTGTGGGTGCGGCCGTCGATGGTCGGGCCGTCGACGCGAACCTTGGGTGCGGCGGCACGGATCGCGTCGGTGAGCAGCTCGGCGGTGGCCCAGGGAGGGGGCGGGGTGTCGCCGCCGGTGGGGCCGTCGATGCGGATGACGGCGTGGAAGTGGACGGCTCCGCGTTTCTGGTACTCGGCGACCTTGGCGAAGGACACGCGTGCGTGGTCGCGGAACCGGCGTTGGGAGAGGCCCGCGCGCTTGGCGACCTCTCGGCGCAGGTAGGTGGAGAAGCGGCGCCAGAGGGGACCGGCGTGTGCGTTCCAGAGGACGGCGGCTTCGTAGTCGTAGGTGTCCGGGTTGAGTGGGGTGCCGAGTACGTCGTCGTCCTGGTCGTGGTGGACGCCACAGCGGCAAGTACGGCTGTTGGAGGGCCGGTTGTGGACCGGTCCGAAGCCGGGGGCGGTGAAGGTGGCGAAGGCGCGGGGGTGGGTGGCGACGTGTTCCGGGGTGCCTTTGCCGCCGCGCAATCCTGCGGTGATCAGGTGGAAGGTGTCGCGGCGGTAGACCTCGGAGCAGGCCGCGCAGCGGGTGGTGCGGCGGTTGTTGCAGCGGACGAGGAGTTGGCCGGCGGGGAGGGTCGATGAGTTGAGGTGGTGGAGGACGGGACCGATCTCGCCGGTTGTGGTGTCGAGGTCGTATTCGGTGCGGTGGCCGTCGAGGCGGATGGGGTTGGTGCAGCCGCCGAGGCCGGAGAGTTGGCGGAGGATACCCGGGAGGGTGCCTTGCGCGGCCAGGTTCGCTAGTTCGGGGAGTGGGGCCGGGGTGGGGCGGGTGAAGATGGCTTGCTCCTTCTGGCTGGCTCGGTCAGGAGAGACGGGCCCCGGGGCGGCGAAATGCTTGGTCGTGTGCCGCCGCCCCGGAGGCCAGGGGTTGTTCAGGGAGTGGTTCAGCGGCGGTGGTCGCGGAGCATCGAGCGCGGGACCACGGCGGCGATGGCTACGGAGATGGCCGTGACGGCGACGGCGGCCAGGAGCGCGGTGAGGACGACTCCGCCGACGACCAGGACGAGGACCGCGTTCCGGTCGATGGCGACGGGCGGAAGCGAGCGCCGTACGGGCATCGGGTCGGCCGGGGTGTGGGTGTGTGCGGGCGGCGGGGTCGGGTTGTCGGGGTACTTGGGCAGGAACACGGCGAACCCTTTCTCATCTACTCGTCTAGTCATGTGAGCCGTTTACGACACCCACGCCGGAACGCGTGCCGGACTCGATGGCGGGGGCGAGGAAGGTGTGCGAGAGCCAGAAGCCGAACAGGGCGATCAGGACGACGATCCAGGTGCGGACGCCGAGGAACTTGATCGCTCCCCAGGCGAAGAAGCCGAGGACGACGACGAGCGGCAGGCTGACGGTCACGGGGTGGAACTCCCTTTCAGCGGACGGGGCAGCGGTGGGTGTGGGCCGCCAGCTCGGCGGCGGCCCGGCTGTCGTAGTCGTGCGAGGCACCGCAGCGCGGGGCAGTGCAGGCGGCGGTGTGCTTCTCCTGGCCCCGGTCGTCGTAGGACGTGGCGACCTGGACGGGGCCGATGCGGATGACGTTGCGGAAGCGGCGGTTGGCGGGCAATTCAGTCCTCCTCTCGGCGGTGCGGTGCGGGGAACTCGGCGAGGATGCGGGCAGCTTGGGCAGGGTCCGAGGTCCGGTCGGCAGCTTCCTCGGCGAGGAGGCGGGCCAGTGCCCACCGGCTGCTGCGGGCCATCTCTCGGGCCGCGTCGAGGTAGTCGGCGGCGGTGTTGAAGGTGAGGGGCACGGGTCAACTTCCTGTCGGTGTGAGGTGGGCGGCGATGGCTTCGGCCATGGGCGCGGGGACACCGAGGCGGGCGCGGAGGGTCGGGGTGTCGATGGGGGTTCCGGTTCGGGTGTGGTGCTCGGTGGCGACCTTGCGTGCGTGCTCGACCAAGGCGGCAGGGACCGACACGGCAGGGCGCTCGGGTGGTGCCTCAATGGCCGGTTGCGCTGGCATCTGAGGCGAGGGTTCGGGTACGTCCTCCCGAAGGGCGGCGGCCTCAACGTCGTTGGTTGCTGGGGGTGTTGTGGTGTGGGCGAGGAGAGTTCCGCCGAGGAAGGCGACGGCGGGCCAGCCCGCGACGAGGATGCGCAGCCAGGCGGGGACGTCGCCGAGGTCGAGCAGGCCGGCGGTCGCGACGTTCGCGCCGAGAGACGCGGTCAGCGCGATGACGAACCAGCACCAGCCAGAGGCTTTCGCGTTGCCGGTCCGCAGTCGGCGCCAGGCGGCGACGAGGAGCAGGTCGACGCTGATGGGGTAGGCCCACGCTTTCCACCCGTCCTGTCCGGCCGCCGAGGCGATGTCGTGCAGGTGGGCGAAGGAGAGGGCGGCGGCGATGAGTGCTTGGACGAGTACCGCGTCGACGCGGGCCAGTTGGGCGCGCATGATGCGGCTCCTTCCGGGTTCGGGCATGGGAGGGGTAGGGACGTGGCGCGAGGCGGTCACGCCAAACCGGGGTGAGGGAAGGTCAGTTGGTGGCCGGGCGCGGCTGGACGTTGGGGCCCGGGGCCTTGACCGGTTGCGCGGGCGCGTACGGCTGGAAGCGCTTGAGCGCGGGCAGGTCGGGCACCAAGTGCGCGGAGTCGCGGCAGATCTCGGCGGCGTCGCCGAGGGACAGGTAGGGGGTGCGGATACGGGACCAGCCGCCCGAGGTATCGCCCGCGACAGCCAGGCCGGGGCGTTCCGGGGCGATGGCGCAGGCGGCGCCGACGGCTTCGGGGGCGATGTCGCCGAGTGCCATTTTGGCGGAGGCTTCGTCGTTGACGCGGTGGCAGACGCGGCCGGTGAGTTGGGCGCGGAGCGTGGTGGCGCCCTTGCCGAGTTCGGCGCCGAAGCGCTGGCCGCAGACTTCGAGGTAGATGCCGGCGGCGCGGCCGAGTTGGGCGAGGCGGATGAGCTGGGTGACCATCTCGTCGCGTCGTTCCTCGTCCCTGCGGGTGGCGACGAGGAAGAGTTCGGCCACCTCGTCGACGAACAGCACGATCGGGACCGGGCGTTCGCGTTCGGGCAGGCCCCAGATGTCTGAAGTGATCTCCTCCTCGGGGGTGTTGGGGGCGATTCCCTGCCGAGCCTTGATCAGGTCGTAGCGGTCCTCCATTTCGTCGATGAGCGCGGGCAGCAGATCGGCGGCCTGGTCGGGGTCGGTGGCCAGGGCAGAGAGGCGGGCAGCGAACGGGGACAGTTCCACGCCGCGCTTGCAGTCGATGCCGACCAGGGCGACCGGCTGTCGGGCGAGTCCGGCGACCAGGTGGCGCAGGTACATGGACTTGCCCGACAGGGTTGCGCCGAGGGTGAGTTGGTGCGGGACGGTGCGGTAGTCCCGTACGAACGGGGTGGCGTCCTCCCGCAGGGCGACCGGCACCTTGAGGAGACCCGACGGGAGCTTGCGCGGCATCCGCACCCGCCGCAGCACGTCGTAGCCGACGAGGCGGAGTTCGACGATGCCGGGCTTGAGGGTGGTGACGTAGACGGCGTGAACTCCCCAGGCGTGGCGCAGCCGTTCGGCGGAGGCGGCGACGTCGACGGGTTCCTGGCCCGGGGCGAGCCGCAGCCGTATCCGCAGCCCGGTCGAGGTGGGGCGGATGATGCCCCGGCGCGGCGGCACGGGCCGGATCTCGCGGCGGGTGGTGGCCTTGACGGCGAGGACGCGCAGTCGGGACGGGGCGACGGTCAGGCCGCAGGCCTCCATGACCGAGCCGTACGAGCTGAGCAGGCGGGTGGTGGATATCGGCAGGCCGATCGTGGACCAGTACGCGGCCGGGTACTTGGCCCGGGTGTAGGCGGCTCCGCCACCGAGTGCGGCGAGGGGACCACCCACCTCCAGGAGCGTCGTCAGGTCGGTCATCAGGCAGCAGCCCCGGCGACGGCCGGGAACGCGGCCGGAGTGACGGCGGCGGCACGGAAGGCGATGCCGTGGCGCTGCTGCCCGTTGAACACGCTCTCCCACGGCCGGGCAACGAGCCCCGGGAGCGAGACCGGAGCTCCGAGCGCCAGTCCCTCGGACACACCGCCCTCGGGGATGGTGACCTTGATGAGGGACGACTCGCCCTCCTCGATGTAGACGACACCGAGCGTCATGAGCGCCTCGCCGCTGACGGCGTCCTTGGCGATCTCGCCGGTCTGACGGTCGCGGACCTTCGGCTCCGGGGCCTCGGTCAGCAGGATCGTCGCGGCGGCGGTCTCAACACGGATGGTACGCAAGGAAGTTTCCCTATCTACTCGTCTATACATGTAGCGATCCGAGAACCCGATCTCCGGGTTCGTGCGGACCACCCTGCCACACAACTTGCCCACTCGTCTATACGAGTATGCACGTTGGGGTGTACGAGTTCGGGAAGCGTCCCCCGCGCACCACCACCCGTCATGCGATCAGGTCGCCGGGAGCTGGTACGACAGCACGTAGGCGTCCGCCGCCATGACCGTGTCGCAGACCTCCACAGCCCGCCCCTCGGTGTCGTACGCGGTGCGGATGAGGTGAATCACGGGCACGCCGGAGGCCAGCCGGAGCGTCTTGACCTCGGTGGGCGAGGGCATCCGGGCGCGGATCTCTTCCTCGAAGTGGTCGAGGTGGTGGCCGAGTTCTTCGAGGCGGGCGTAGATGCCGCCGGGGCCCGGGTTGGGCTCGGCGATCTGCGTGCCGCGCGCGATGTCGAGGGGGAGGTAGGAAGTGGCGAACTCGACCGGCTTTCCGTCCAGCAGATACCGGCGGCGTCGGGCGAGCACGCGCCGTACGGAGCCGAGCCGGGTGGAGATGTCCTGGCTGGCCTTCTCCTCCTTGACCTCCAGACTGTCGACCTGGGGATGGCTGCCAGCAGCGTCGGCCTCAACGATGAACGCGGACTTCCCTTGCTCACGGTGCCGTCGCGCGAAGCGGTCGGAGGCGAGACGCCGTACGGGCGGCCGGGGCCGGACGAAGACGCCCTTGCCGTGCTCGGCGTGCACCAGGCCCTCGCCCTGGAGGACGGAGAAGGAGTTGCGGACGGTCATCCGGGAAACTCCGTAGTGCTCGACGAGGTCGGCTTCGGAGGGCAGCTTTTCGCCCTCCTTGAATCGCCCACGGTCGATGGCCTCGCGCAGCTGGTCGGCGATCTGCCGGAAGACCGCACGATCACTCGTGGGGTCGAGATCGCCGAGCAGGCCGGAACGGAGAGGGCTCACGTTGAGTACTCCTTTAGGTATCTAGACGAGTGGGCGAGTGTTGTTGCTACGGTGGAGAGCCTAGCCAGCCGGGAGGGCCGAGGAACGTGAGCACTGACCGTCCGCACTCCGTGAGCGTCGCCGGAGTCATCGTCGACGACCACGGCCGCGCCCTCCTGATCAAGCGCCGGGACAACGGCAAGTGGGAACCTCCGGGTGGCATCGTCGAGCGAGACGAAACCCTCCCCGAGGCCCTTCAGCGCGAAGTCCTCGAAGAAACCGGCATCAAGATCGCACTCCCCGCGACCCTCACCGGCGTCTACAAGAACATGACGGGGCTGATCGTCTCCCTGGTCTTCCGCTGCCAGGCCGCCGACGGCACACCCACCACCGGGGACGAGACCCGCGCACTGCGCTGGGTCACCCGCGAAGAAGTATCCGAACTCGCCGACGAGGCATACGCGATCCGCGTCATCGACGCACTCGACGCGGCGTCTCCGCCGGCCATCCGCGCCCACGACGGCATCAAACTCGTCTAGCCCGAACCCGCTGCACATGGCGGCCTACCAGCACGAAGGAACTTGTATGCACGAGTATACGAGCACTGCGCCGGTCTGGGGACTCACTTGCCCAGGTTTCCCGGAAGAGGTCAGCAGGGCGCGGCGCTGGACGCGGGACATCCTGCGCGGGTCGCCGTTGGCCGAGGACGCGGAACTGATCGTGAGCGAGTTGAGCGCGAACGCGATCCTGCACACGGCGAGTGGGCGGGAGGCCGGCAGTTTCCATCTGGCGCTTGCGGTGTCGTCGCAGGTGGTCGCTCTGTCGGTGACGGATGGCGGGGGCGCCGGTACGGCTCCGAAGGTCGAGCACCAGGACCAGGAGGCGGAGCACGGCCGAGGGCTGGGGATGGTCAGCGCGATTGCGCATCGGGTCGTGGTGCACGACAGCGACGGCGGTCACACGGTCACCGCGGAGCTCTTCACGGATGTACGACGAGGAGGGCACCCGTGCTGAGCACGACGATCGACCCAGGCTTTTGGTGCGAGTGCTGGACCCGACACCTGGACGACAGCCAGCCGCCAACGCTCTTCGGCTCCTACGACGCCTACACAGAGGTCGAGGCGAACAACTGGGTCTCCGAGATCCTGCGCACCATCTCACCGGCACTCGACTCCGACGCCTCCCAGGAGGCATGGGAACGGCTCTACGACCACCGCATCAACACCCGACGGGCCCTCTTGCGGCGCGTGCCCTGGACGGTGTCCGTCATCCATGCCCGCACACTCATCACCTGGACCGTAAGCCCAGTGACCTTCCTGCCGATGGCACACCGTCAGGCCGCAGAACTTCCCCCGTGCGCATACGACTTCAAGCCGCGCTCCAGTAGCTGACGAGCCTCCACCAAGAGGTCAGCGTGGCACCCGCCCGGCGGTGAACCCTTCGCCATCCTGGAATTCGATCAGGATCCCACTGTCAACGAGGTAGACCCAGCACTCAGAACAGCACTCCAAAATCATGTCGGCATGCGTGGCTACCAAGCCGACCTCCAGGGCGAGCGAGGGCACCGCGAGATTGCCCCAGAACACGACTGCCAACTCGTCCGGACGAGCGAGCCTACCCAACAGTCCCCGAAGCTCCCCACCGTCGAATACTGGGGAGCTCTGGAGTACTTCAACACCACTCCAGTCCAGGCGAGATGACCCCACAGAACCGAAGCGGCTCAAGCTCAGCGCGGCGAACGATCGGTCCTCGTCATACGACAGCACCACCGCCCCGCCTCCAGCAGCGGCCAGAAGCGCCGCGATCACATCAGGCTGTGCTCCATAGCCGATCTCAGCGCTCACGACACTCCCTTGCATCCACCGCCTTCTGGGATGCACGAGCGAGCCCTTTCCTCAGACAGCACAGCACCCAGCCGTGAGGCACACCCCCAACAGCACCATCCAACCTACTGAGTTACAACTTTCTCTACTGGTTCAAGGCGGCTCGCTCCGCTCCCCGCGCGCGGCCCGACCCCCGGCCGGGCCTGCGCTCCTGTCTCCGCCCCGCTCCAGCCCGGCCGGCGCCCGTGCCGCACCCATGGCAATCAGTCACTTGATGCCAGAGAAAGGGCATGTCGTTCTGTACCACGAAGGTCCGCACAGTTCCCGATTCGCCGTGAATATACGGGGCCATAATCGCTCTCGCCAAAGCAGCTCCAGCCCAAAACCGTTCCGCCGATCTTTCTTCCGCTGCATCCCTAAAGCCCTAATACTTGAATGGATCAGGGCATCCGTGAAGACGCAGTTCTACATGAGTGGGTAGAAATTTCACGCAGCGATCATACAGACCAGCCAACCCGCGTTGGGCAATTTCAGATACGAGTAGATCGTATAGGTCAAGCAGCCTGATGACGTCTCCAACTGCATACTCAACCTGACTCTCGCTCAGCGACTCCGTCAGCCAGTCCGTGAAACGAACAGACTTATCGAGGCGCAGATTGAAGTGACGAGCCATGAGGTATTTCAAGGAGAAATTCTCGGCCGGATCCGACGGAGCAACAAGCTTGGCTGCAATCTTCGTGCAAGCCACATTGCCTGGCGCAACACCCCAGGAATGTGCCATAAATGACAGGTCGAAGGGTGCATGGTGAAACACCTTTAGCACGCGCTCGTCGGATAGCAATCGCGACAACACCGGGGGCACTGTCCCAGCCACCTGAGTCACAACGAACGCACCCACACCTGGGCAGTAAATCTGACATGTGCCAATCTGGGACTCGCGCGGGTCAAGGCCATTGGTTTCAATGTCCCAGGCCACCCTTCCACTAGCCACCAGACTCTCGTAGACACTACGAGGCAAGTCGTGACGGAATACGTCGATGTGACCAAACCGCGCATCATGGATAGATTTTTGTGCTTGCATCGAGAACCCCCTCCAAATCTTCCTCGAAGAAAGCAAACAGAGAACCGCCCTCCCTGCATGTAAGGGCAGGGAAAGAGCCCCGTCGATTATCCTTGTGGTGATACAAGGTTACGACAAATTGATTGTCGATCCTGTAGGAAGTGAAGGCCCTGAAGACAGGAGTTGTGTAAATCTCAACACGCCCCGTACTACTACCGTTTGCATCAAGTTTCTTATACCCCTCGATAGCTTCACTAAGCCTGTTGCGGGCCTCGGTCTGCGTCATGTTGAAGCGGGTGGCCAGGGATTTGATGCAGTTGGGGTCTGCGGGGTCAGGGAGGCAGATTCGGATCTTCGCATCGCTTCGGGATGCCAGTTGCTGAAGATTTGTTTGGTTACTGTTGCGCCAAGTCGTAGCCCAGGCTGCGAAGATGTCCAGGTTCTTGGCGGACCCAAGGCAGTCATCCCAGTTGACGACCTTCCTGTAGTCCGTGCCAATCGACGTGAGTCCCGACGCATGGATGTCCTGCTTGAGCTCAAGAACTTCAAGCATCTCTCTGAAGAACGAACGGCGCCCGACCAGGTCCCACATAGTTGCCAAGGCAACTGATGCGATGAGAAGGCCACCGAGCTGACTGGTCAGGGCGCCGAAAGATTGGTGATCCTCGAACCAAGGAAGGCCTGACACGTACAGCAGCACCACGCCTACGACCAGCCCTCCACTGGCTAGCAGCCAGTACTTGAGGTTGGTCACCAGCGTGTACGGGGTGTTGTTCGCCATCCGTGTCCTCTCTCATGTCAAACGACGCTATCGCGCACCACTGACAACGCACCGGCAAGCCTGAGCACGGTGGGCTCGGCAGACTGTATCGGTGAGGCAGGGACACAGCGCTTGGAGAGCAGAAAGATGCCTTGCCCCAGGTCGGTCCGCCGTAGCCGCTATGGTCCTGATGCTCCAACTCCGCCGTGCTGGTGATTCCTGATAGCTCAGCAGGTATACGCGCAGACGCAGACGATGCCTCCGGCGGGGGATCGGCCGGCACCGGGGGGGGGACCCGCTCCCGGCTGACGGTCCGTCGTGGCGTGGGGTGCTCCCATCCCGTCCACCGCCGACCCAGGCAGAGCCGAGCAGGCGCGGCCCAGGGGCGTCAAGGTCGTTCGTACAGTGGCGCGCTCCACCTTGACGCCCCTGAACCACGCCTGCTCCACGTTGTGTGGGTCGACGGCGGACGGGATGGGAGCTGGGAAGGGTAGTGGCTAAAGTGAGTGGGAAGGGCTCGGCTCAACGCACTTGGGCCCATCGATCACGAAGAGGTGGGTGGCAGTGGCCCGTTGGCGCAAGAAGTTCCTGACTGAAGTGACAGAGAAACTTGTTCAGCTCGGTCTGAAAAGCTGTCCGGTCTGCAACTCCGACACTCTAGGGGCAAAGTCGTGGCCCGTAATGGCAGAGATTGGGGGCCTTCACTCCGCCAAGGACATGCAGAGCGATGAGGAGCAGAACGTCCTCTTCTTGGTCGGGGTGGAATGTTCCTCGTGTGGCCATCTGATGCTATTCAACAGTGAGCGGTTCCGCACCGGCGACGAGGGCACTCTAGTCAAGGGGCTCACGCACGAAGAAGAGGCCGAGGCAGAAGAGCGCGGGCTGTGGGACGACTGAGGGGGCCCGTCACGATCGCCTACCAACGCCGCCTAACCAGCCCGTGCCACTGTCGTGCCAGAACGGGTGGGGACTCACGGGGAACTCCGGGGAATCAACGGACCGCCCGCCGGACGGCGACACCCTTCCGCCGCAGGTCAGCCCGGCAACACGCCCTACATCACCTTAGCTTCCCAAGCTGATGGTCCAACAGCTCAGTACGGCCGCGGAATCACGTGCTCGTTCAACACAGCCTCGTAACCGTGACAACAGAGCATCCACGTCCGCCAGAAGACGGCCGGCGGAGTCCCGACAATCAGGGCCCGAGCTGACGAGGCTCACTCATAGGGGCCGAGGAACCGTGAGCCGTTCAGGTGGATCAGGTGATCAGGTGCGTCAGCCACCCAGGCTTCGGTCTCCCATGCGAGGTCGGCCAGCCACTTGCGCATCGTGGCTCGGTCCGGGAAGCAGTTCACGAACACCAGCCCTGCCTTGTCCGTCGCGAAGAGGTTCTTCAAGTGCTCACGCCGTCCGAAGTCGATCGGTCCGTGAGAAGTGACGGCCTCCATCAGGAAAAGCCAACCGCGCTGCTCGTCGTAGACCACGAGGTCCGGGTTCTTGCCGTGCTCGTCGAAGGCCAGCCCGAGACGTGCGAAGGCGTCGTCTTCGCGGATGTCGTAGCGGTGATCCTTGGCGTCCCCCAGGTAGAGGACCTGTCCGCCCGGGGCGAAGCGAGGGCAAAACTCCTCGACCATGTTCCGGATCAGGGGGTTCTGGCCACCGGGAGAGAGGCTGAACAGACGGCCGTCGGGCAGCGTGACCGGGAGCATCTGCATCTTGCGGGTGGCCTTGTAAGCAGCCTTCTGGGTGGGAGCTTCGGCTATCCAAGCGTCGAGGGCATCTTGGAACCCCCGGGTGCCGAAGAGACGCACTACGGACAGAGCAGCCGGAGCGATCCGGTAATTGTTCTTGGAGGAGTTGACCGCGCGCCCTTCGGGAGCATCGGAGTTGTGCTCAGCGAACCCCGCGTCGACGAACTGGTGGAGCGTCTGCTTGCGGAAGGTCTCCCGCGAGTTCGGGGCGTACTCCTTACCCCACTTCTCCGCAATGACGCCCATAACTTCCGTGACGCCGAGACGCGGGTTGGTCGCCGTGTCCCACGGCTCGCCTGGCTCCAGGCCGAGCAGCACGAGGGCCGTCAGGGCGGACCTGTCATTGCAGCGGACCTTGTCGAAGTCGAAGGCTTGCAGGAGGGCGCTAGCGTTCTCGACAGATGCTCGTAAAGTGCTGATCACTCTGCGGAGCCTACGACAGCGGGGAACAAGTCAGCCACGAGGGCGTCGAGCTTCGACTGCTCTGGGAGCCATTCCGGCGCGTTCTGTGCCAAGCGCACCAGATCGTCGCGGGAGGGGAAAGGGAGCGTCTTGACGTCCCCGGCGTTGACCTGGGTGTGCCCGGAGAAGGTGCGAAAGATCGCGTCGAGTGTCGAGGAGTTCAGCCAGAGCATCAACCCGTGCGCGAGCTGAGGGTCGATAGGCCCCTTCTTCTCGTGCAGGTAGTTGGTCTTATTGTCCAGGGCAACCGGGCCATCGTGCTTCCAGACGCCCGCGACCACGCGCCGCTTCTCCTCCTTCGCGGAGAAGCGCTTGATGACGACGTAATGCCCTTCGGGCAAGAGCAGTTTGCGGGCGGCCTCGGTGCTGGGGGAGAAACCCTGCGGCTTCTTCGCGGGGCGCTGTGGCCACTCGATCTCTCCGCCGCGCACGTTGGCCTGGTAGACCATCGGCACAACACCGTCGGCGCTGAGGTCTCCGGTCAAGTGTTCGCGGTTACGGAAGTCGACGACCTTGCCCGTGCTGACGCCCAAACCCAGGTCGGCCAAGGTGAATGAGACTGCCGGCGGCACGGCAGCGGAGTCATCGAAGCGGACGAACCGCTCGCGGTCCCCGGGCAGGACCACGGCGTCGAACGGGACGGTGCGGCGCAGCGGGGCATCGTCGTGCGCGATCGACGCCGACAGGACGACCTGTGGCTGCTGCTCGCCCCGTGTGCCAACCACGATGACGTTTTCCTGGAGGACACCGGTGTCGGCGAAGACTGTGTTGCGGCTCTCGAAGACGTGGAGGAGGTCGAGGCTGGTGCGATCGAGCATCCACCGACGAAAGACGCGGTGGTAGGTGCCGTTGGCCCAGGAGCGGGGCACGATGATCGAGATCTGACCGCAGGGGGCGAGGGCAGCTGTGGCCCTGGCCCAGAAGGCCGTGTAGATGTTGCTGGTATCGACCAGGTGGTGCGCAGTGCGCGTACGGTGCAGGCTGCCTGCGGCGAGCTTTCCGTAGGGTGGGTTGGCGACGACGAGGTCGAACGGCCCGTCGATGAGTGCGTCATCGTCGGTGAGGTAGTCGCCCTGCACGAGGTCGAAAGTGGTGCCGTAGGTTGCCCTGCATTCCTTGAGCGTGGCCTGCAAGTAGGGCACAACCTGCGGGTCGGTCTCCACAGCAACGACGTGAACGTCCACGCCGGGGCACTCTTCGTGCAGTCGGACCACCAGTGCGGCGGTCAGCGAGCCGACCCCGGCGCCGGGGTCCAGAACGCGCACAGTATTACTCAGCGCGTCTAGGCGAGGCATCGAGGCGATCAGGGCAGCGGCTGGTGCAGGGGTAAAGAACTGCCCCAGGGCGGCCTGGGTTTCAGGGGCAAGGACACTGAGCGCCTCCACCCGGCGTGCCTCGGTGTTCTCGATCAGTTTCACGTCCGTGATCCTCTCACGGCCCCGCTTGGGGTTGTTGATGGATATACACGCGGGCGTCGCTGGACGAACTCCAGCTCGACACGGCGGCTGACGACTTGCGGCAGTTCATTGTGCCAGCCGCTGACAGGCCATGATCCCAAGCCGATATTTTACAAACAGATCCAGAGACTACCAGAATCGTCGGAATCTTAAGGGGCCCCATGGTAACTCGCCCCAAAATCGCTCCGCCGGCCTCGATGCAACGCGCAATTCAAGTCAGCGCTGGTACAGGATAGGAAAACCATCACGGTGCATGGATTCCGAATCGGCACAAAATCGGCCCTTCACATAGGCAGGAAACTCTGCGAAGGGCCGGAACATAGCGGTCCTAAAATAAGCAGCATCTCTCGTTTCGCGTGGACGCCTTCGGACCGATTCAAGGTGCTGGAGCATGTCCCACGGTCGGGCGAACCACAACCCCACTCCTACATACCGTTCTGTCGGTGCGTGAGCTCGCCCGATAACCTGGGCGTGGACCAAGAAAATTGGGGCCTTCAACGCTACTGCGGCTGCCGTTATGTCATCACAGTCGGTTGTGTCAAGTTGGAACTGCGACATGGGACTTCCTACGCCACCTCCAGCAAGTGCGCTGCGGCCGCTTTTAAGTTCGATCCCAAGCGCAGCTTCACCTGACACGTAATCGGCCACGAAGTCAGCTATCGCCACCCGATCCACGTCCGACCTCTGCCCCCGAGGACGCAACTCAACAGGGTCGGTTTCCCGCAGCGACAGCCCCGAAGCCCCCCGGAATGTGTCCGCCCACACCGATTCAACATATTTGGCAGATGCAAGGCCCCGCCCGATCGACCGGACGACACGGTCACAGGTACCGCAAAGAAACCACTGGGTGAGGCGCACTCCTCGACGTTCATTACAGTGGCCGCAGTGCCCCTCGATCTGCTCCCTCGACACCCACTCCGGACTCCGATCGCCGAAGGCGAGGTGAGCGTAGGCCTCCCTGCACGAGTTACAAAGGAAGTACGCCCGCAGTTCGGCGTCCCGGGCGATGTCTGAATGGCGTGCACACTCATACGCCGCGTAGGGGTCAGCAGCTAGAGCTAGTCCTGCCTCCTTCAGCGCCGAGACGATGTGCGTTACGGTGGTCGGTCCTATCCCGGGCAACGATCGAAGCTCGCGCTCGTTCAGCGCAAGCAGCTGCTCAACACTGACGATCTGGGCCCGCAGCAACTTCTTCTCGACTGCGCGCTCGAATGACACCACTGAACCGCGGAACTCCACGTCCCCCCCCCACCTGTCGACCCGACCGGGCGATCAACCTAACAAGGGACCGCTTCAAGATCGAATCAGCACAACGGTGGCATTCCGACCGTCATGCTCTCGATGTTGGGCGGGGCGACACTGCTTGCAGCGTTCGGCAGCAGCGAACCACCACAGCGGTGAGCCCGTGTCTCGAGCCCCGTGGATCCTCAGAGGCCTTGACCGGGGTGACCGTCGCTGGATGTATCGGGGTGGTGCTGAGTGTCTAACTGCGTGACAACGTCAACGACCACCGACGGACAAGCACGAACGCCTGCGGACCATCAGCCCAGTTGAGAGGCACACCAGCCCAAGGCACCACCCTCACCCAAGTTGCTTCGGGACGAAGAGGTCATGGGTTCAAGTCCCGCAACCTCAAGGGCGTAGTAGCCGGCTCAGGTCGATGGGGTAGCTGGTCTACGAAGTGGGCTGGCTCTCCAGCAGAGTTTGCACCGTCAGGGTTCCTGCCAGCGTGCCCGCCAGCCATTCCGCGAGATTCACGCCCTGGGGCCAGCACTCGCCTTCATGGTTGCACCACATGGCGCCCGCAGGATCGCGGAAGTCGACCAGCGACCAGATGGTGCAGCCCCAGTCGTAGATCAGCACCAGGCCGGCCGGGATGCGGCCGGACGGATCCGGTCCGTCCTGGTACAAGTCGGCGATGTCCGCGAAGTTGCCCTGTGCGGCCCCACCGCGCACGCCCAAGATTCCTTGCCTCGGGCCGAATCCGCCGTTGGCGACCTCGACGTACAAGCGCCGCAGGAGAGGAGGCAACGAGAACCCGATCACCTCTTCCGCCGCGGCGACAACCTCCGGTGTTGCGGGCGGCGGCAAAGTCCCCGCCGACGCTACGACCCGCAGCGCCTCGACAACCTCATCATCAGTCACGGACTCAGACTCTCAGTCCCGAGCGGTCGGACGTGCCAGATGCGTGCCAGATCCTGCGAGGAAGCACGGGGAACAGCGGGGAACAAGTCGGCGATCGTCTGCGCACCGTTCAAGGTCCACCGCAGGTCAGCGAAGCATTCGCCGCCGAAGGCCTCAAGCTTCCCAGGCTCGGGTTGAACGCACTCCGCTGACGGAGGAAGCACCGCGATGCCGACCAGGACGACGATCACGGACGCCGTCTCTTCGACATCGCAGACTCTGAGCGCCATCGTCAGTCAGAGCGGCGTTTCATCGAAACTTGACGAGGATCGCCCTCACTGCTGATCTAGCAAGGAAGTGAGGGGGATACATGCTGGATCAGCTTTCGACCTTGATCGGCGTCGTCATCGGCGCAGCCATGTCCTACCTGGTTGGCGCACTCCACGACCGCACGCGTTGGCAGCGCGAACAGAGCGCGCGGTGGGACGGAACGCGTCTCCAGGCCTACAGCGACTATGGACAGGCGATCAAAGAGTGTGTCGTCGCCTACCAAAGGCTGGCGGCCAGCAGAGGACTGACAACGGACCCCACTCCGATAGAACCTACCGAAGACGCCCTTGGACAGGCCGCGAAGGCTGAGTTGCGGCGCGCTGCTCTGACCGAGCCGCTACGGCTGCTTGCCGACGGCGGGACGGCTGGGGCAGTTCGCCAAGTGAACGACGCTGTTTGGCACCTGGAATGGCTAGCGCGGGGCCAGTTGGCAGGAGACGCCGCGACATGGGATCAGACGTACAACAGGTACCGGGCAGCACGCAGGACGTACTACGAGAAGGCCCGTGCCAGCCTTCACGTTCCAGGGGAGGTCATTGCTGAGCGAGCTACCTGGCCACCGCAGTGGCGAGCGAATACTTGATCGGTGACTGCCGCCAAGCAACCGTCTCAGTTTCCGTCTCATTCACCACCGTTCGCCGACGTTCAGGCGGGACCAGACGGCCACTCCCGTCCATGAGTCAGCCGCCTGTGAACCCAGGTGAACGCCCCCGCACACACCCCAACACCCCACCACCACAGTTGGAAAGCGTGTTGGGGGCAACCCCTCACGAGTTCGAATCTCGTATCCTCCGCCAGTGCCTCACCGGGCACGATGTCGAAGGGCCCCGCTGTTCGCAGCGGGGCCCTTCGTCGTGGTGCGGTCCCCGTTAATTGCGTAATTGCGCGGAGCGGTCAGCCGCGAGCTTCCGCAGAGTTCCGTCGGCTTCCGCGGGCAGGCTCTTGGCGGCAGGTCTCGCGATGGGATGCCGTACGTCGACACACAGGCCGCGCAGACCCACAAGCCGCGCAGCCCTTCCCCCTCTCCCCCTTGATCGGAACTTTGCCGCCCCTTCATCAAGATCGCCGATCTGAAGGCGACAGCCCCTGATTTCCACACGCACAGCTCCGGCCCTGGCCAAGGCGCTGACCAAGCTCAAGACCGGTCTGGCGGGAGCCGGTTCGCCGTGGGGGGGGACGACGAGCGGGCCCGGAAGTTCCACGAGGAGTACGGCCCGCACGTGACGAAGATGGAAGAGGCCGCCGGGATCCTGGCGCTCGGCCTGGCCAGTGTCGAGGCGGTCATGACCGACATGGCGGACGGCCATGTCGACAACGAACTGCTCGTCCGCTCGATGTTCGGCAAGATCCAACCTGCTCCGCACGACGGCGACGGACCCGCGCGGTGAGCGCGGCCGACACGGCCAAGAAGATCGTCCAGGACATGACCGGCATGTGGTGGCCGGATGCCGACGAGGGCGGTCTGCGGGACGCGGCCAAGGCGTGGCGGGACTTCGCCGACGATCTCGAAGAGGTCACCGCCGCCGCGAACAAGTCGGCCCGGGGCATCATCGAGCACAACAAGGGCGAGGCGATATCCGCCTTCGACGACCCGTTCTGGCGCCGTTACTACTACGACGGCCACGGCCGGCTCCGGGACATGACCGACGGCGCCCGCGACATGGCCAAGGCCCTCGTCCAGCACGCCGATGTCGTCCACAAGGCCGTCAAGCATCTGGAACACGAGCTGGAGATCGTCGGCGCCACCATCGTCGCCGGCACCGCCCTCGCGGTCTTCACGCTCGGCATCTCCGAAGACGCCGCGGCCGCCGCCACCGCTTCGATCCTGGAGCTGTCCGCCACCCTCGGCGTGACCGTCTCCACCGAGATCGCCACCATCGCCGGCACCACACTCGCCACCGCCGCCATCGGCGGACTCGAATCGATCACCGTCGACCTGGCCGTCACCCAGCCCGTCGCGATCGCCACCGGGGAGAGCAAGGGCCTGAGCCTCGACGAGGTGAGCGACTCCGCCCTCTACGGCATGGCGTTCGGCGGCGCGTTCGGAGCAGGCGGCAGCACAGCCCGAGTCGTCACCGAGAACGGCGGGATGGAGGGCCTGTTCAACGGCTTCCGGCTGAACAGTGCGGCCCTCGACGAAATGGGCACGTCCCGTGCCTGGAAACTGATCCAGGCTCCGGACTCGAAGATCCCCGTAGCGCCGCTGAAGGCGGGGGACTTCAAGCTCGTCTCGGGCGACCCCGTCTACTTCGGCAGGACCACCACTACGGTGGGCTACGACGAGCGCACCCTCAACAACCTGCAGCGGTCGCCCGGATCCCCGGCGTACACGACGTGGTCGTCCACGGCACGGACCAGGGAGTGTTCCTACCCGGTCGCGTCAATGCCGCGGGCAAGGCCCTGACGGACTTCGAAGCGCACCCCAACCACATCGCGGACGCCATCCGCAGCAATCCCAACTACCACGGCGAACCGGTACGTCTCATCTCCTGCTACTCCGGCGCCGACGCGCGACCTCCCGAGCTGCCCCTGGCCCAGTCCGTCGCCAACGAGCTCGGCGTGCCCGTGCCCGTGCCCACGCCCACGAACAAGGTGGGCACGTTCCCCGACCTCGGACTCAACCAGACCCCCACCATCGCAACAATGGTTACTGGCGCACCTACCTGCCCATGACCCACTGACGGCAGGCCCACGGGAGTGACAATGATCAAGCGAGCGGGCTTCTCCGGGAGCTCGGCGGCCCGGACGCCACAGCGGCCGATGCGCCGTCCCTGCACGACGCCGTGCGGAGCAGCGGGCCCTGGGACGAGGACCGCGTTCTCGCCTACCTGGCATCGGCTCGGGAGATCTATACGACGATGGGGGCTCAGCGCGACGCCCTCGCCGGCGACGAGTGGATCGCGGGCTCCGAGTCCCTGCTGACCGACGGCACCTGTGATCTGGCCGGTCGACCTCGTGCACTACGTGCGCCGTCACCACGCCGCCCTCCCGCAGGAGTTCCTGGACCACATCCGGACCAACGACTACACGGTCCCCGCCGTACCCGACGAACGAGCCAGGCGGATTTTCCAGGAGGAGTTCCCAGTCAGCGCCCCCGCCAGGGCCCCGTCCCGGGCAACGGGCTTCTTCACCTGGTACGTGCCGAAGCTGAACAGCACGAGCGCCCAGCAGCTCCTCGCCCACCTGGAGGACGCGGGACTCTCCGCCGTACACCCCCTGACGAACGCCCTCTTCGGATTCCGCGAGACACCGACCGGGAACCGCGAACCCCTGCTGGGCGACGGCACAGCCCTCGCCACCGTCCTGGCCGACGACCGCTACTCGACAACCGAGTTCACCTGCTGGATGGGCTACGACCAGTCCCTGACCGGCATCGTGCGACGCACGGACGAGACGACACAGAGCATCACCCTGCGCCTCACCGACGTCCCGGCACCCGACCGCGAGGAGGCCGTAGCGGCGCTGGTGCGCACGCTCGACCAGGACGCGACCGAGTGCCGCGGTTTCGTCATCGACCGAACCGGCGTCTCGGCTTCCCAGGACTGGGACCGCATCCTCACGGGCGACGGAGCACACGTCACCGTGTGGCCCGACACCATCGGCATCCTCCGGGACCGCGTCGCCAACCACCCCGAGCTGACCGACAGCAAGCCGACCGCCTACGGCCCGCTCGACGTCTTCCACCGCCCGTGGAAGGCGCCGTAGTGGGGCCCAGGGGTTCGGCGGAGGCGATCGCGGAGGGCGGGAACACGGATCCGCACGTACGCGGCCAACCCCTGTGCGAGGAAACGGTGTTGGCCGTGCTCCCGGTCGACCATCCGCTCGCCGAGCGCGCGTCCGTGACCTGGCACGACCTGGCCCGGCAGCCCTTCGTCGCCTTCACGCCGTCCAGCAGCGTACGGCGGCTCGCGGACCTGTCCTTCGAGCGGGCCGGCATCCGACGGACGAACCTGATCGAGACCCGGGAGGTCGGGACGGTGGCGGGCATGATCTCGGCGGGCCTCGGCGTCAGCGCCGTACCGCGCCCGGTGCTGCCGCTGATGACCTTCGGGCGACTGGTCACCCGTCCGGTCAACGGCCCCGGTACGGTACGGAAGTTGGCGGTCTACACGCCACGTACGCCGGTGCTGCCGGCGGCGTCCGCGTACTTCCTTCACCGGCTTCTGCATACCGCGACCGGTGAGCATGAGGAGGAATGACTACGTGTCTGAAGCGCCCGGTGAAGTCGTCGTCTACTGGCGGCCCATGTGCCCGTACTGCATGAAGCTCCTCGCCCAACTCCGGTTCACCCGGCTGCAGTTCACCAAGGTCGACATCTGGCAGGACCCTGACGCGGCGGCGTTCGTCCGGTCCGTAGCGGACGGGAACGAGACTGTGCCGACGGTGACGGTGGCGGGGCGGGCGATGGTGAATCCGTCGAAGCGGGAGTTGCTGGAGGCGGTGGAGGCGTATGCGCCGCATCTGTTGTCGGGGAGCGGCTGACAGGGCTGTTCCGGCGGCGCGTCCGGACCGTGCATAGGCGCCCCGGACTTCTACTGCGGTTGTCCGCCCAGGAATTGGGCGTCAGCCACTCGCTTCACATCGGCGAACCGGTCGTCCTGGCGAGTTCCGGCTGCCAGGTCGCTCAGGGCGTACGCCGTGTACGTGAACCCGTCCGTCGTGTGGAACTGGGCTCCCCAATTGCCGTGGGTCACCGCGCTGACCCGCGACCAGGGCAGGCGTTGGGTGCCCCAGGGGTTCACCATGACGATCATGTCCGTCGTGAGTTCCAGGCGTACGCGCAGCAGCACCCACCAGGCGAAGAGGGCGAGGCCCAGCGCGAAGGCGGTCGCTATTCCGGCGGACTTCACGTTCTCCGTCTCCGGGTGGGACAGGGCACCCCACCAGGCGGCCAGCGCCCCGCACGCCGGGCCGACGGCCAGCAGGTAGCCCCCGATCCGACCGGACCGGCTGACCCGCCAGACGCCCAGGACTCCGTCTCGTACACCGTCCACGGTACGAATGATGCCCTCCCGAGCGCCGGTTCGGTTCAGGGGGTGGGCCTGAAGCCGGCCGAGAGGTCCAGGTGGAACACGGACGCACAGCGAGGGTGGATGTGGTGCGCGGCCGGTGCTGGCAGGTCGCTCCTTGGCCATCGGCGAAGCCCGACCGTCGGTTGGGTCCCGGGTCGTGCCCGGGCCGCCCCCGGACAGAGTCGGGGATGCAACCGTTCTACAGAGCTGGACACCCCGGAAACCGGCCGCGCGTCTGTGAGCCTAGTGACGGGCACTGACAGTCGGGGGGGCTAGCGGGGCGGGGCGAACGGGTCGTAATCCAGGGGTGGTTGGGTGTTCCACCATGCCGGTGGGGGCGGGATCGGGGTCCAGTCGGGGCCTCGGTGGGTCAGCCACCAGGTTCCTATGGTGTGGAACTTCTTCTCGAAGTGGCGGTCCCAGGCGAGGAATCCGGTGGTGGGGGCGCGTAGTTGGGTGCGGCGGCCGTTCGCTTCGTAGAGGACTGTCGATCTGATGCCCATGATCGTCTCGACCTGGATGGCCTGGATGTCCGGCCAAGGGATGGTCCTGCGGCGCAGGTTGCGGACGACTGCTGCGGACGGGGTGAGCGTGATGCCGAAGTAGGACGGGAGCAGGACGCCCAGGAGCACCAGGCCGGCCCAGAGGGTGAGGAGTGCGGTCAGTGCGTCCGGGGGCGGTGTGCCGGTCGAGGACGTGATGATGAGGGCCGCGTTCAGAACGGCCAAGGGAAGGAGGGGTGTTGTGCGTTGCCACGCCGTCGCGCTGTAGCGCACCTTTGTCGGCGGCGGAGTCCTACCCGGTGAACCGTCCATCGCTGTCACCCCGTTGTTCCGGTCATCCGATGCGATCATCCATCGTTGCCCTTGTCTCTGTGATTGTCGCCGGAAAAAACTTCCCGGGGCGTGACAACCCCCCGACCCCGTACGCCCGTTCCTAGGGCATGAAGTACTTCTCACCGCGCGCCGCGCCGGTGCCGGGTGGAGGTGGGCTGTGATTCGGACGTCCCCGGGGCAGGGCGTCTCCGATGCCGGTGATGTGGGTGGCTTTGGTGAAGTCGGTCTGGAGTTTGACGACTTCGCGCGTAGTCGGCAGGCGCATCTGCGGCGTACGGCTCATCTGCTGTGTGGGGACTGGCACTTGGCCGAGGACCTGACGCAGACGGCGCTGGCGAAGCTGTACGCGGTGTGGCGTCGGGTACGGCAGTTGGAGTCGCCGGACGGGTACGCGCGGCGGGTGCTGTACCGGACGTTCATCGACGAGACCCGGCGTCGGCGCTGGTGGGAGCGGCTGGGGGCGCAGGAGGAGGATGTCGTGGCTCCGGTCTCGGACCCGGATCTCCGGCTGACGCTGCTCGACGCGCTACGGCAACTCCCGCCGCGTGGACGGGCGGTGCTGGTGCTGCGGTTCTGGGAGGACCAGAGCGTGGAGGCCACGGCGGCGGCGCTGGGGTGCAGCGTCGGCACGGTGAAGAGCCAGACCTCCCGGGGTCTGGGCACCCTGCGCCGCATCCTCGCCGACTCCGGCCAGGATCTCGGCAAGGACTTCGGCAAGGACCCCGGACCCGGTGGCACGGGAACGGGAACCGGCTATCTGCGGGCGGAGTGGTGAGCATGAAGGGGAAGGCCGGTGACGAGTTCACGGACCAGACTGACCAGTACGTGTACGCATCCGCACTGGCGGACGCCCTGGAAGGGCTGGGCTCCGGAACCGAACCGCCCATGCCGGACCTGGTGCCGGGCGCGGTCGTGCGCGGCACCCGGATGCGCCGTCGGCGACGGGTCGGGGCGACCGTAAGTGCCGCCGTCATGGCGGGAGTTGTCGCCCTCGGCGGACACGCGCTGCTGACACCGAAGCCGCAGAGCGCGCCCACGCTTCCCGCCGGGCAGCCGTCGGTCTGGTCCCCGTCACTGGAGTTGGTGCGGTCGATCCTCTCCGCCGGAACAGGCGCCGGCACGACCGTCTCGGCCGAGCAGCCGCGTCAACCCCTGCGCCCCGGACGGTACTTCAGGATGACCACCGCCGACGGCAGCGTGAACGACCTTTACGTGAGCGTCAGTCGGACCGCCACCGACCCGTCGTACACCCACCCGACCCGGGCCTGCCTGGACGGCAACGGCCGGGTGCTCGCCTCCCCGTGGAACGGCCTGATCACCCGGTGCTCCCGGACCGAGCACGGGTCGGGCAGCCTGATGCTCTACTTCGTGGCCGACAGAACCCAGGCCGTCGGCGTCACCTATCTGACCGCGGGCGGCTGGACGGTGCAGGTGATCGCCGGTTCGCTCGACGAGGCCGGGGCCCGCCGGAGCAGCGGCAGCACTCCGCGGACCGGCCCGCTCATCCAACTCGCCACCGATCCCCGCATCTTCGACGCCGTGAACGCCGAGAAGGGCGACAAGACCGCTTAGACCGTGAAGGGCGACAGCGGCTGAACCGGGGCTCGACGACCGGCCGGGTTCAACATCCCTTACCCGTAACCCTGATCAACCCTGAAGGAGTGTATGGCATGAGCATGCCCAAATTCGGCACGCCCAGAATACGTGTGTCCGCCCTGGCCCTCGGGCTGCTCCCCCTTCTCGCCGCCTGCGGTGGCGGCTCCGACGGCAAGTCGGCGGCCGGCACCGGGAGTTCGGACGCGAGCGCGGGCACAACGACCGTCAACGGCGCCACCCAGCTCACCGTCCCGGACGGCGTGGACGACGCGACGAAGAAGGAGTACATCCAGGAGAACGCCATCGCGGTCTGCATGAAGAAGCAGGGGTTCACCTACACCCCGCACGTGGAGCCCTCGCCCCAGGCCGACTCGTTCGCCGCGGTCGACGGGGAGGACTACGCGCGGGCGAAGCAGTTCCGGCAGAAGTACGGCTTCGGGTACTACGCCGGCGCCGTCTACCCGAACGACGTCAACGTCCCGTTCAGCAAGGCCGCGGTGGCGAAGCGGACCGCACCCCAGGACCAGGACGAGGACGGTCTGACCAACGCGCAGAAGAAGGCGTACGACGTCGCGCTGTCCGGTCCCCCGGCCAAGACCAAGGCGGACGAGAAGCCCGCCGGGTGCTCCGAGGTGGGGCGGGTCGCGGCGAACGGGCCGGCGCTCAGCGCGGCGGCCGAGAAGGACGCGGAGAAGGCCCGCGCCGACCAGAACCACGCCAACGGCCTCGCGCTCAACGGTGACTCCCAACTCGTCCAGCTCGCCCAGAAGTTCGCGACCTGCCTGACCGGTCAGGGCATCCAGGTCTCCACCACCCAGCCCACCGGCATGGTCTCCATGGTCCGCCTCGACATCTCCCGCCAACTGCCGGAGAACTTCATGTCGTTGAGCAAGGACGAGGCGCTGCCGCTCCTCAACAAGGACATCGGCATCGCCATGAAGGACCTGGAGTGCGGCAAGGCGTTCCGCGCCGCCTACTTCCCCAAGGAGAAGGCCAAGCCCTACTACGGAGAGAACGGATGAGCCACCCGGAGGAAGAGAACCCGAGCGGTGTCAGCGGCCGAATCGGCAGCGGTCGTAGGCGACTTGGGGTCGTGGTCTCGGCTGTCGTGCTGGTCGGGGCGGGTGGGTGGTTCGCCGGTACGCAGGTGCAGTCGCCTGCGGACGCCGCCGCCTCGCACCAGGCGCCGAAGGCCGGTCCGGTGACCGTGGCGGTCGTACGGCAGTCGCTCACCGCGAGTGTGGTGGCGACCGGGTCCGTCGAGTTCGCGTCGCCGCGGCCCCTTTCGCTGGCCGGGCCGGTCGGCAGCGGGGCGTCGGCCTCCGGCGCGGACGGCGAGGGCGCCGAGCAGCGGGTCACCAAGGCGCCGGTGGCCGGGACGAAGATCAAGGAGGGCGACGTCCTGATGACGGTCAACGGCCGTCCGGTGTTCGCGCTCGCCGGTTCCGTACCGATGTATCGCGCCCTGGGACACGGTACTTCGGGCGACGATGTGACGCAGCTTCAGAAGGCTTTGAAGCGGCTGGGGTTCGACCCCGGGGGCACCGGCGGGACGTACGGGCAGGGGACCGCCACCGCCGTCTCCGACTGGTACAAGAGCGAGGGGTACGACGCCCAGGAGCCGAGCAGCGCCGACCAGCAGCAGCTCGGCACGCTCGAACAGGCCGTCTCCGCCGCTCAGGAGACCCTCCTGACCACCAACAGCGGGGCTGGGGAGGAGAGTTCGGGTGACGGTGGTTCGTCGAGTAGCCCCAGCCCCCAGTCCAGCACCGACAAGCAGGTCCATGAAATTCAGGTCAAGTCCGCCCAGAAGTCGCTGGACTTGGCGAACGACGCGCTCAGCAGTTTCAAGGCCACCTACGGTACGAAGGTTCCGGCCGGCGAGGTCGTCTTCCTGCCGAAGCTGCCCGCGCGGCTGGACAAGGTGACCGTCAAGACGGGCGACATCCCGTCCGCGCAGATCGGTACCGTCACCAGCTCCGACGTGGTGGTGCAGGCGGCCGTACCCGGCACCGACGCCCAGCTGCTGCGCCACGGCATGACCGCCCAACTCACCACGGCGGACGGGAAGTCGGCACAGGGCACCGTGGACGTCGTAGCCGACGACACCGCGTCCTCCGACGGCTCGTCGTCCGCCACGGACACCTCCGCCACGGCCGGCACCGACTCCACGTCTGGCTCCACGTCCGGCTCCACCTCCGACTCCACCGCCGCCGTGCAGGTGCGCATCACCGTCCCGGACCCCGGTCCGCTCGCCGGTGAGGCCGAGGCGGCCGTGAAGGTGACCATCAAGGTCGGCGCCTCGGACGGCAAGGTGCTGACCGTGCCGATGGCAGCGATCCACACCTCGTCCGACGGGCGGGCCCGGGTCAAGGTCGAGCGCGACGGGACCGTGACCGAGGTCCATGTGACCGTCGGTCTCTCCGCCGCCGGGATCGTCGAAGTCAGGCCGGACGGGGGCGCGTTGAAGGCGGGCGAGAGGGTGGTGGTGGGCGAGTGATCGACACCTCGGAAGACACCTTGGTCGGCACCGCGACCGACACCGTCATCCAACTCAGCGGTGTGGAGCGGACGTTCCCTTCCGATCCGCCCGTGCACGCCCTCCGTGACGTCCACTTGACCGTGCGCCGCGGTGAGCATCTCGCCATCGTCGGGCCGTCCGGGTCCGGGAAGTCGACGCTGCTCAACACGCTCGGGCTGCTGGACCGGCCCACGGCGGGGTCGTATCTGCTGGACGGGGTGGAGACCACCGGACTCGGCGATCTGGAACGAACTTCCCTGCGGGGGAGCCGCATCGGGTTCGTGTTCCAGTCCTTCCACCTCCTGCCGTACCGGACCGTCGACGAGAACGTGATGCTGGCCGAGGCGTACCGCAGACCGCGTGCCGGGCTGGCGCGCGGCGGGCGGCTCGCGCGGGCCCATCAGGCGCTGGAGCAGGTGGGGTTGGGACACCGGGTGGGTTTCCGGCCCGACCGGCTGTCCGGCGGTGAACGTCAACGGGTCGCCATCGCACGGGCGTTGCTCAGTGACCCGGCGCTGCTGCTCTGCGACGAGCCGACCGGCAACCTGGACACCGAGAACACCCTCTCCGTGCTGGAACTCTTCGACGACCTGTGCGCCCAGGGCATGACCCTGGTCGTGATCACCCATGACGACGCGGTCAGCCGGCGGGCGGGGCGCCGGGTCCGTATCACCGACGGTCGCCTGGCCGAGGAGGCCAAGTGAGCTTGGTGGAGAGGGAGTTGGAGAGTGCCGTACGGGTCGAGCGGCCCTGGATGGATCCCCGGGATCTGTGGACGGAGGCCCTCGCCGGGGTGCTCGCGCGGCCGGTGCGGTCCGCGCTGACGACGCTCGGGACGGTGCTCGGCATCACCACGCTCGTCATCACGATCGGGGTCGCGTCCACCGCGGGCAACCAGATCGTCGGCCGCTTCGACGCGCTCACCGCGACCTCGGTGACCGTGACCGTGCCGGAGCCGCTGCCCGGTGCGGAGGACGCCGCGCCGTTGGTGCCGTGGTCGGGGACCGATGCCGTAGGGCGGCTGGCGGGGGTGGAGTCGGTGGCGGCGCTCGCCGACTCGGACGCGACCGACAGCGTGCTGGTGCGGGCCAACGACGTGGCCGCGCCCGGCGACATGTCCGGCCAGACCCTCGCCGTGGTCGCCGCCTCGGCGGGCCTGCCGGCGGCCGTGCACGGGCGGATGACCGCGGGCCGGTTCTACGACACCGGGGACATCGCCCGGCGCGACCACGTGGTCGTGCTCGGCGACCAGGCGGCCCAACTCCTCGGTATCAAGCGGGTGGAGGACGCTCCGGCGGTCTTCTTCCGGGGGCAGTCGTACACCGTGATCGGCATCCTCGGCGGGATCCGGCGCGAGGCGCGGCTGTCCACCGCCGTGATGGTGCCGCCCACCACCGCGGCCGACCGGATCGGGCTGCGGAACATCACCCGCGTGCTGATCGACACCGCGCTGGGCGCGGCGAAACAGGTCGCGCGGCAGGCGCCGATCGCGCTGGCGCCCGGCCACCAGGACTCGCTCGCCGTCGTCGCGCCGCCCGATCTGTCCAAGGCCCGCGCCGGCGTCCAGAACGACGCCAACAGCCTCTTCCTCGTCCTCGGCCTCGTCTCCCTCGTGGTAGGCGCGATCGGCATCGCCAACGTGACCCTGGTGACGGTGATGGAACGGGTCGGCGAGATCGGGCTACGGCGGTCCCTGGGCGCGTCACGACGCCAAGTGGCCGGACAGTTCCTGCTGGAGTCGACAACCATCGGGCTGCTGGGGGGAGTTGTGGGCGCGGCCCTGGGCATCGCGGTGGTGGTCTGCGTCGCCGTGTTCAAGGAGTGGACGCCGGTGCTGGATCTGCGGCTGGCCCTGGGCGCGCCGCTCGCCGGTGCGCTCGTCGGACTTCTCGCGGGGCTGTATCCGTCGCTGCGGGCGGCTCGAATGGAGCCGGTGGACGCGCTGCGCGCACCTTCATAGGTGTACGGCGGGACAAGGGCGGGCGCCTGATTTACACTCCTCACGCCCGATTCCGGGAGGGAGAGGCCCATGTCCTCGATCACGACGCCGAGTTCGGAGAGCTCCGCGACGCGGCTGGAGTTCTGGCGCGACATCGTGAGCCGGAGCTTCGTGCCGCTGGAGATCGTGCCGCGTGAAGGGCCCGAGTTCCACGCGCAGTTGAGGATCGCGCGGGTCGGCGCGGTACGGGTGTCCGTCGTGACGACGCCCGCGCACACGGCCCGCACCCGACGGTCGGCCGGATCCGGGTCCGACGCCTCCGACCACGTCAAGGTCAGCCTCCAGCTGTCCGGGCACTGCGTCCTCACCCAGGGCGACCACCAAGCCGAGCTGAAACCGGGTGAGTTGGCGGTCTACGACACCCGTCGCCCGTACACCCTGGACACCGACCGACCCGGCCGCAGTCTGGCCCTGATGTTCCCCCGGGCCATGTTGCGGCTGCCGGAACGGGAGTTGGCGCGGGTGACCGCGACCTCGGTGTCGTGCCGGGACGGGATCGGCACGGTGGTGCGGCCCTTCCTGTACGGACTGGCGCGCCAGGTCGACGAGTTGGAGTCGCTCGGCACCTCCCGGCTCGCCGACAACGTGGCCGATCTGGTCGGCACCCTCCTCGCGGACCACACGGGCGCCGACCGGACCTCCGGCAGCGAGGAGGGCCGCGAGGTGCTCACGCACCGCATCCTCACGTACATGGAACAGCGGCTCCACGACCCGGAGTTGGACCCCGACCGGATCGCGGCCGCCCACCACGTCTCCCGCCGCTACCTCTACAAACTCCTCGCCGAGCACGGGTACACCGTCTCCGGCTGGATCCGCGAACAACGGCTCGCCCGCTGCCGCAGCGACCTCGCCGACCCGGCACTGGCCCATCTCCCGGTCGGCGCGATCGGCGGCCGGTGGGGCTTCCCGGGCCCGGCCCACTTCAGCCACGCGTTCAGGGCGGCGTACGGGATGAGTCCGAGCGAGGCGCGCAGGGCGACGGCGGGTTGAGTGTGCTCAGCGCGGCAACTCGCCGTGCACCGCGACGAAAGCCGGGCCGCGCGCCGGGCGCCACCCTTCCGGCATGGAGACCCTTCAGAACACCGGCACAACACCCGCGCGCACGGCCTACGACCACATCGTGGTGGGCGCCGGTTCCGCCGGCTGTGTCGTCGCGCGGCGGCTCGTGGACGCCGGTCGCAGCGTCCTGCTGATCGAGGCGGGCGGCCCGGACACGAACCCGGCCCTCCACGACCCGGGCCGCATGTGGGAGCTGTGGACCTCCCCCGAGGACTACGCCTACCTCACCGAACCCCAGCAACACGCCGACGGAACAAGGGTGTTCTGGCCCCGCGGCAAGGTCGTCGGCGGGACCAGCGCCATCAACGCGATGATCCACGTGCGCGGCCACCGCTCGGACTACGACGACTGGGCCGCCCGGTACGGGGCGACCGGCTGGTCGTACGACGAGGTCCTGCCGTACTTCAAGCGCTCGGAGGACTTCGAGGACGGGCCCTCGGAGTTCCACGGTTCGGGCGGGCCGCTGCCGGTCACCCGCAACCACTCCCCCAACCCGGTCTCCCTCGCGTTCGTGGAGGCGTGCGAGCAGTACGGGATCCCGTACAACGACGACTGCAACGGCGAGGAGATCCTCGGCGTGAACCTCCTCCACCTCAACATCCGGGACGGCAGGCGGGTCAGCGCCTGGACGGCGTTCGTCCAACCCGTGCTGGACAGCCCGCTGTTGACCGTGCTGACGGGTGCGTCGGTGACCAGGGTGCTCGTCGAGGGCGGGCGGGCACGCGGGGTCGAGTACGTCGCGGACGGTCAACTCACCGCCGTACGCTGCGCGGACGACGTCGTGCTGTCCGGCGGGACCATCGGCTCCGCCCACCTCCTGCTGCTCAGCGGGATCGGTCCTGCCGACCAACTGCGGGCGCTGGGCGTCGACTTGGTCACCGATCTGCCGGGGGTCGGGGCCAACCTGCACGACCACGCGCTCACGCCGGTGGTGTACGAGTCGGCGCGGCCGGTGCCGCCGGGGACGTCCAACAAGATCGAGGCGCAGTACTTCGCGAAGACCGACCCCGCGCTGGCCGCCCCCGACCTCCAGCCGGTGATGTCCCACGTGCCGCTGCCCGTCGTAGGGCAGGAGGTGCCGGAGGAGGGGCACGGGTACAGCGTGGTGCCGGGGACGATCCGGACGCTGAGCCGGGGCCGGTTGTGGCTGCGGTCCGCCGATCCGGCCGAGGCGCCCGCGCTCGATCCGCGGTACTTCTCCGACCCGTACGACCTGAGGACGATGGTGACGGCGGTCAAGCAGGCGCGGGAGATCGGGGAGCAGAAGGCGCTCGGCGAGTGGCGGGCCCGGGAGGTGGCGCCCGGACCAGGGGTCGTGACGGACGACGAGATCGCCGCGTACGTCCGCCGCAACCTGACCAGTTACCACCACCAGGTCGGCACCTGCCGGATGGGCACCGGGCCGGATGCGGTGGTCGATCCGCTGCTACGGGTGCACGGGGTGCCGGGGCTACGGATCGCGGACGCGTCGGTCATGCCTGCGGTGCCGTCGGGCAACACGCATGCGCCGACCGTGATGATCGGCGAGCGGTGTGCCGAGTTCCTGATCGAGCGGTCGGCTTAGAGCCGCTCAACTCACCTTGACGGACAGCTCTGTTGAGCCCTTCAGGGGGAGCGTCACGGAGCGGAAGCCGTTGGCCGGGTCGCGGATGTAGTCGAGGTAGTCGGGTTCGGCGTTGTCGTTCATCACGAAGGCGCCGGTGCGGAGTTGGGGCGCGATGAGCTCCATCACCTGGCGGGCGAGCGTCGGTCCGCCGTCGCTGATCGGCCAGCCGTCGATGAGCGCGAAGTCGACGGGGCCGCCGAGGTCGCGCAGCGTCTCCCGGGCATCACCGACACGCAGGTCGACGTACTTGTCCAACTCGGCCTCGGCCAGGTTGCGTTGGGCGGTGGCCGCCTTCTCCGGCACGATCTCGGAACCGATCACCGTCCCGCCGCCGTTGTCGCGCACGGCGGCGGCGAAGTAGATCGTGGAGACGCCTACGGACGTGGCGAACTCGACGACGCGGGTCGCGGAAATCGCCCGGCAGAGCAGATAGATGAGGTCGCCCTGATCGGCGTGGATCGAGAAACCGATGTCCGCGTAGGCGTGCGGATCACGGGTGTCGGCACCGCCGCGCGGACCTCCGTTGGCGGGGCGCCGGCGTTCGGCCTGGAGCCGGTCCAGGACGGCCGTGACCGTGGGGTCCTGTAGCGGGCCGGGGGAATTCTGCGCGGGCATCGTCACTCCAGTTCCTTGGGTACTACGGGTACTACGGGTTGTATCGCCGATACGTTCCAGCCCTATCACGATATATCGATTGCTGTCGACCGTTCCCGTTGCGAGTCCCCCGGAGCCGGGGTGGGGTGGGCGAGAGAAGGGGGCAAACACAGGCAATACCGAAGGAGTCCGTCGTGGTTGACCGGCGCAGGTTCATCGTGGGGTCCGGTGCCGTCGGCGCCTTGGCCGTGCTCGGCACAACGGCCGCATGCACATCGCAGGCCGAGGGCGAAGCCGTGAGCGGGACACTGTCGCCCTCCGGCCACGTCCGAAGCGCCACCGCGATCACCAAGGTCTACGGCGACGGCCAGAAACTCATCGCCGTGGCGGTCGAGTACGACACCGATATCACCGATTCGGCCCTGTCGACGTCGACCTTCAAGGTCACCGACCGCACGGTCACGAAGGTCTACCCGAACCGTTCCGCGGACCTCGCCGCGCACGGCAAGAACGGCCGCTACGTCATCGTCGAGTTGTCCCCGGACGACAAGGCGGCGGCGCTGTGGGTGACGCAGCAGGGTTCCGGCACGGCGTCCGGTTCCTCCCCCACGAGTACCTCCAGCGCGGCCCCCGGCGGAGGCGGCCCCAAGGTCGGCGACAGCACCCCCGGCGGCACCATCGTCGCCGCGAAAGCCACCCTCACCCAGACCGGCACCGTCACCACCACGGGCGGCACCCGCTACCCCGCGAGTACTACGGGGGTGACGACCGACGCCGTGAAGAACCTGATCGTGGACGACTTCCGGCAGTTCACGTTCACCGACCCGGCCACCAAGCGGACCCTCAAGTACAACCTGTTCATCCCCAAGGGCTACGACCGCGACCACCACAAGAGCTACCCGCTGGTCCTGTTCATGCACGACGCGAGCGTCGTGAACGTGGCCACGGAAGGCCCCCTCGTCCAGGGCCTCGGCGCGGTGTGCTGGGCGAGCCCGGAGGACCAGGCCCGGCATGAAGCCTTCGTACTGGCCCCGGAGTACGACTCCGTCGTGATCGACGACACCTACAAACCGTCGCCGCTCTTCGACACCACCGCCCATCTCGTCCAGGAACTCACGAAGAAGTACAACCTCGACGAGAAACGGATCTATGCCACCGGGCAGTCGATGGGCGCGATGATGACGCTGGGTCTGAACATCAAGTACCCGGACCTGTTCGGGGCGTCCTTCGTCGTCGCCGGGCAGTGGCCGGCGGACCAGGCGAAGCCGCTGGCGAAAAAGAAACTCTGGATCGTCGTCTCCCAGGACGACGACAAGTCCTACTCGGGCGAGAACGCCATCACCAAGGTCATCAAGGCGCAGGGGACGGCCGTAGGCACGGCGGTCTGGAACGGCCGGTCGACCGGCGCCCAGTTCGCCGCCGACGTGCGGAGCCTCAAGGCGCAGAAAGCGCTGGTCAACTACGCCTCCTTCAAGACCGGCACGGTCGTACCGGCCGGCTCGACGACCAGTGCGCACATGGCCACCTGGCAGGTCGCGTACACGATCCCCGGTATCCGGGACTGGGTCATGAACCAGTCCCTCTGAGTTCGCTCTGAATTCGAGCCACTCCCCTGGCAGAATTCTCGCCACCCGCAAAACAGGGGGATTTAGGTCAATAATTGCGGAGCAATATCTCGCGTTATCTAAGATTGCGCGACGCGAATAACCCGTACCACCAGGAAACTTCTGCGTGCCCTGTGAAAAGGGGTCTCCTTTCTCCTTTCGCTTCACAGATTGAGGCAGGACAGTGGCGCCCGGCAGCCCTGACAAACCTCGATCGAAGGAGCTCACCTTCATGGACAGGCGTAGGTTCATGGCCGGTACCGCGACCGCGACGGCCGGGGCCCTGGCGGTGTTCGGCAGTGCGACCCCCAGCTCGGCGAGAGAGGCCGGCGAGGCGAGCGGGACGGGTTCGGCGGACTCGGGCGGGGACCATGTGAAGGGCCTCACCGCCATCACCCAGGTCTTCGGCTCCGGGCAGAAGCTCGTCGCCGTAGCCGTCGAGTACGACAGGGACATCGACGGGCGGACGCTGTCGACGTCGACGTTCACCGTCACCGACCGCACGGTGACCAAGGTCTACACGAACCGCACCGCCGACCTCACGGAGCGGTCCCGGGACGGCCGCTACGTCATCGTCGAACTGTCGCCGGACGACACGGCGGCGGCCCTGTGGGTGACGGGGCAGGGCGGCGGTACCGGCACCCCGCCCACCGGCGGGACCGGTGACTCCGGTGGCGGGGTCGGCGCGGGCGGGCCGAAGGTCGGCGACACCACCCCCGGCGGGACGATCGTCGCCGCGAAGGCCACGCTCACCCAGGCCGGCACCGTCACCACCACGCGGGGCAGGCAGTACGCCGCGAGTACTACGGGGTTGACGACCGACGCGGTGAAGAACCTGATCGTGGACGACTTCCAGCAGTTCACCTTCGCCGACCCGGCGACCGGCCAGACCCTCAAGTACAACCTGTTCGTCCCCAAGCACTACAACCCGCGCAAGAGCTACCCGTTGGTGCTGTTCATGCACGACGCGAGCGTGGTCAACGTCGCGACCGAGGGTCCGCTGGTGCAGGGTCTGGGCGCGGTGTGCTGGGCGAGCCCGGAGGACCAGGCCCGGCACGAGGCCTTCGTGCTCGCGCCCGAGTACGGCGCGGTCGTGATCGACGACGACTACGAGCCGTCGACCCTCTTCGACGCCACCGCGAACCTCGTCGAGTCCGTCACGCAGCAGTACAGCATCGACCCCGACCGGCGTTATACGACCGGTCAGTCGATGGGCGCGATGATGTCCCTCGGCCTGAACATCAGGTACCCCGACCTGTTCGCGGCGGCGTTCATCGTGGCCGGGCAGTGGCCGGAGGCGCAGGCGGTACCGCTCGCGCAGAAGAACCTCTGGATCCTCGTCTCGGCCGACGACACCAAGGCGTACCCGGGCGAGCAGGCGATCACCGAGGTCATCCAGGAACAGGGCACGAAGGTCAGCACCGCGCTGTGGGACGGGCAGTCCACCGCCGCCGAGTTCGCGGCGGACGTGCGGAGCATGAAGGCCCAGCGGACGCCGGTGAACTTCGCCGCGTTCAAGACCGGCACGACCGTACCGACCGGCTCGACGACCAGCGCGCACATGGGTACCTGGCAGATCGCGTACACGATCCCCGGCATCCGGGACTGGATCATGCGGCAGTCGCTGTAGGGGACGGGCTCGGCTCCCTGCGGGCGCGGGCCCGGGGTCTTGGCCGGTCGCGGGGGCGGGTCTCCGGCCGGTCGCGGGGGCGGGTCTTGGCCGCGGCACTCCGAGGCATAGAGTGCTGCGGCAGATCCGACAGAACCGGCCGAACCGACGGAACCAACCGACCGGCCGGCCGCCCGCCCGCCCGTGGAGGTAGATCGCGATGGAGACCCCGCCGCAGCTCACCGTGGGACGACTGTTCTCCTCGTGGCAGGCGGACGTCCCCGCGCTGCTGGTCGTCGTCCTCCTCGGCGGCCTCTACGGCTGGGGCGTCCTGCGCCTGCGGCGGCGCGGCGAGGCCTGGCCGGTGGCGCGGACCGCCGCGTTCGCGCTGCTCGGCCTCGGCACGCTCGTGATCGCCACGATGTCGGCGCTCGCCGTCTACGACCGCGTGCTGTTCTGGCCGGCCGCCGTCCAGAACGTCCTCCTGGACCTGATCGCCCCGCTCGGCCTGGCCCTGGGCGATCCGCTACGGCTGGCTCTGCGCGCCCTGCCCGAACGCGGCGCGGCTCGCGCACAGGCCACGCTGACCGGCCGCGTCGTACGGCTGCTCACGTTCCCCCTGGTCAGCACGGCCCTCGTGCTCGCGACCGAGCTGACGATCTACTTCACCCCGTACTTCGAGACCGCCCTGGCGAACAACTGGCTGCACCAGCTGATGTATCTCCATCTGCTGCTCGCCGGGAGCCTGTTCGTGCTGCCGGTGCTCACCCGGGAGGAGGCGCTGCCCGCCTGGTGCACGCACCCGGTGCGGGCGGGCCTGGTGTTCGTCGACGGGATCATCGACGCGATCCCCGGCATCGTGGTGATGACCCACGGCACGCTGATCGCCGGTGCCTGGTACCTCAGCCACTCCCCGTCCTGGGCCCCCGACGTCCAGCACGACCAGCAGATCGGCGGCGGCGCGATGGTCGGCATCGCCGAACTGGTCGCCCTCCCCTTCCTCCTCGCGATCCTCGTCCAGTGGGCTCGTACGGAGCGGGCCGAGACGGTGGTGTTGGACCGGCGGTTGGACGCGGAACTGGAAGTGGTCCGGGCGACACCCTCAGAGACCAAAACAGGGACTTCTACTGAAGGGCCCGATCTCGTACGACCCTGGTGGGAGACCGAGAACAGCGAGGTCGCGCAGCGGATCCGGGGCCAGCGGTAGCGACGTACGACCGTAGGACCACCCCTCAGGCCACGACCAGGGCGTCCAACTCCCGCACCAGCCGGGCCCCTTCGCGGACCATGATCTCCGGGTCGCGCAGCGCGTTGGAGAGCAACGACATGCCCTGATAGGCGCCGATCAGAGTCAGGGCGAGGCCCTCGGGGTCGGCCGCGCCGAGCTGGCGGTACTGCTCCGCCGCCCAGTCCACCAAGCGCCGTATGACCTGGCCCGCGGCGAGATCGAGGCCGTCCTCGTAGCGCTTGTCCAGCTCTACGGCGAGGGTGCCCATGGGGCAGCCATGACGTGCCGCCATGTCCTTCTGCTCGACCCAGCCGCCGATGAGGGCTTTGAGGCGCTCGCGCGGGTCGGGGAGCTTGTCGAGCTGTGCGGTCAGGGTCTCCAGGTTGCCGGTGTGCTCGGAGAGGGCGGCCTCGATCAGCTCGTCCTTGGTCTTGAAGTAGTAGTAGACGTTGCCCGTCGGGACGTCGGCGGCGCGGGCGATGTCGGCGATGGTCGTGCGCTCCACGCCCTGCTCGTGCAGGACCCGGGCGGTGGCGGTGGTCAGACGCTCCCGCTTGCCCCGTGGGGCGGGCCGGGAATCTTTTGAGTCAGTCACCTGACTAACTATAGACAAACGACGGGTCGGTCGTGCTAGCGTCGTTCTCATCGGAGTTAGTCAGCCAACTAACTCATCGCTGACGGGCTAGGGGGAGACCGGCATGATCGTGGTGACGGGTGCGACCGGGAACGTGGGACGGACGCTGGTGCGGACGCTCGCCGAGGGGCGGGTGCCGGTGACGGCGGTGGCGCGGCACATCGACGACGACCAAGTGCCGCCAGGAGTGCGGGCGTTGGCGGGTGATCTGGCCGAACCGGACGGCCTGCGGGCCGCGTTCGAGGGAGCGGAGGCCCTGTTCCTGCTGGTCGCGGGCGAGCGGCCGTACGACATCCTGGACGCGGCCAAGTCCGCGGGCGTCCGCAAGGTGGTGCTGCTGTCCTCGCAAGGGGCGGCGACCCGCCCTCAGGCGTACAGCCACCCACGTCAATTCGAGGCGGCCGTAAGGGAGTCGGGGCTCGACTGGACGATCCTGCGGTCGGGCGGTCTGGACAGCAACGCGTTCGCCTGGGCCGAGTCGATCCGCGCGCGGCGCACGGCGGCGGCACCCTTCGGTGATGTGGGCCTGCCCTTCGTGGACCCGGACGACGTGGCCGCGGTGGCCGCCGCCGTCCTGCTCGACGACACGCACACGAGCGCGACCTACACCCTCACCGGCCCCGCACCGACGACACCCCGCGCGCGGGCGGCGGCGATAGCGACCGCGCTCGGCGAACCGGTGAGCTTTACGGAACAGACGCGGGCGGAGGCCCACGAGGCGATGGCACGCTTCATGCCGCTGCCGGTGGTCGAGGGCACGCTGGCACTGCTCGGCGACCCGACCGAGGAGGAGCGGCGCGTGAGTCCGGACGTGGAGCGGGTGTTGGGGCGGGCGCCGGGTGCGTTCGCGGAATGGGCCGCGCGGAACGTGGTGGCGTTCCGGTGACCGCCGCCGAGCACTCCACCCGTGTCCTCGACTCGACCATGACCCACCGGGAGTCGGGCACCGGAGCCCCGATCGTGTTCCTGCACGGCAACCCGACCTCGTCGTACCTGTGGCGGAACGTCCTGCCGGGCATCACATCCGGACGACTCCTGGCACCCGACCTCATCGGCATGGGCGAGTCGGGGAAACCGGACATCGCCTACGACTTCGCCGACCACGCCCGGTACTTGGACGCCTGGTTCGACGCGCTCGGGCTGCGGGACGTGGTGCTGGTGGGCCACGACTGGGGCGGTGCCCTGGCCTTCGACCGGGCCGCGCGTCATCCGGACCGGGTGCGGGGCATCGCGTTCACGGAGACCATCGTCAAGCCGATGACCTGGGAGGAGTTCCCGGAGGGAGGCCGGGAACTGTTCCGGGCGATCAAGACGGCCGACGTCGGCGAGGCCATGATCCTCGACGAGAACGCCTTCATCGAACAGGCCCTGCCCGCCGCCTCCGCCACCCCCCTCACCCCGGCCGACCTCGCCGTCTACCGCAAGCCGTACCCGACCCGCGAGAGCCGACGCCCTCTCCTGCGCTGGGCGCGCTCGATGCCGTTGGGCGGCGAACCCGCCGACGTCGTGACCAGGATCGAGGCGTACGACCACTGGCTGAAGTCCAGCCCGGACGTCCCCAAGCTGCTGCTCACGTTCACACCCGGGGCGGGGACGATGATGCACGAGGAGGCCATCGCCTGGTGCGCGGCGAACATCGCCGGCCTGGAGATCGAGCACTCCGACGCCGTGGCGGGCCACCACACACCGGAGGACCAGCCGGAGTTGATCGCGGGCGCGATATCGGGGTGGGTGCGGCGACTGGGCCTCCCCATCTGATCCCCCGCTGATCCGATTCTGATCCGCCTCTGATCCACCCTCGATCCACGGACCGTGAACCCGCCTACCGCACGATCCGTACCTCCCGCGACACACTCACCTGATCCACGTCCGACGTCCTGACCGTCACCTTCATCGTCCAGGTCCCGGCGATCGGCAGGTTGAGGGTGTTGGTGCCCCAATAGCCGCCCTCGTCCTTGACGTTGGCGTCGAGGGGGCCGATCTTCTGGGTCGGGAGGGTGAAGGAGAGACGGAGTTCGGGGACCGTGGCGAAGCCGCCGTCGGGGCCGTAGACGACTGCCTCGACGGAGTTCTCGCCGACGCGTCCGGGGTCGAGGGTGATCTGTACCTTGCCGCCGGCGTTGCCGACACGGAAGGGGACGGTGGTGACGGAGGCCGCCGGGATGCCGGCCGAGGTCGCGGTCTGCTGCGCGTCGGCTGCCGCGCGGCCGGGGAGCGTGTTGGTGAGGAGCGTGGTGATCACCAACACGACGACACCGACGGCGACTTCGAACAGCACGGAGCGGCGCAGACCGCGGCGGTACCCGTCCTGGCGGTCCTGGGAGCCGTCACCCCGGTCCTGCGACCCGTCGCCCCCGCCCTTGGAATCGTCACCGGAGGTGGGGGCACCCTCGCCCCCGGCCGAAGACGCGGATGCCGAGCCCGTAGCCGACACTCCGTCCGCCCCCGCACCCGCACCCGCCCGCACCAACTCCGGTACCCGGAGCCGTACTTCCGCCCCCACCATCCGCCCCGTCCACCGCCGAGACCACCCCGCCACCGCGAGCAGCAGCACCACCGCGCCGAGTTTCACGAGGAGGATGCGGCCGTACGACGTGCCGGTCAGGGCGTTCCAGGAGCCGAGGCCGCGCCAGGACTGGTAGATGCCGGTGACCACCAGGACGGTGACCGAGGCGAAGGCGAGGCGGGAGAAGCGGGCCACCGGGGCGGCGTCGAGGGTGGGTGAGCGGTAGAGGACGGTGAGGAGGGCCGTCAGGCCGCCCAGCCACACCGACATCGCGAGGAGATGCAACACCGCCGAGGTCATCGCCACCGGCACCTGGATCCCGGCGGACGCGTGCTCCGCCGACGCCCAGGTCAGCGCCAGCCCGACCGCGAGGACGGCACCCGTCCCGAGGGCCGCGCGGCCGAACCGGTCCCGCCCCCGAAGTCGTAGGAGATAGGCGGCTGTTGCGGCGAGCAGCAGGAGCCGGGCCGCGAGTGCCAAGCCTGGGCGGCTGGTCAGGGTCTTGGGGATCGCGGAGGGTTCGAAGGCCGTGGCCAGGCCGGTGCCCGCCTCATAGGGGGCCCGGAGCAGGAGCAAGGCCAGCGTGGTCGCCAGCAGAGTCCACCAGCCCGTCCGGATCGGCTTGTTGAGGACCGTCGGGTTCGGGGGGCGGCAGAGGACGAGGAAGGTCGCCGTGCCGATGAGGAGGGCCGCGGCTATGTAGGCGAAGTAGCGGGCTATGTCGTACAGGCTGCCCGTCAGCGGGTCCTCGGTCGGGGCCGTGCTGACCGGGGTGGTCGTGGCGGAGGGCTTGCCGATGGAGAAGGTGAAGGCGCCCGAGACCGGGTGGCTGTCGGCCGAGACCACGCGCCAGGCGACCGTGAAGGTGCCGGTGCCGAGCTTGGCCGGGAGAGTCACGCTCGCCGTGTCGCCGGCGTCCTTCGCATGGTGCGCGGAACTCGTCTTCACCCGCCGGTTGTCGGGGTCGTAGACGCGGAAGGAGTCGTCAAGGAGGGCGACGGACTCGGAGAAGGTGAGGGTGACGGTGCGGGGGGCGGACTTGAGGACGCTGCCGTCGGCGGGGTCGGTGGATTCGAGGGCGGCGTGCGCGGACGCGGTGCCCGCGGTGCCGAGGAGGAGCAGGACCAGCAGGGAGCCCAGCAGCACCAGCCCTTGAACTCCTCGCCGGCCGAGGCCTCCGTTGCCCCTGCCGACTCCGGTAACTCCGATGCGCCGTCCCTCGCCGTATCCAACGCGCTGTCCCTCATTCCGTCGTCGGCTCACGTCACTTCTCCGTCTTCGGAACTTCTCCGCTTCCGGAACTTCTCCGTCTTCGGACTTGCAGGCCTCCGGTTATGTACGGAGGAACCACATCGCGCGCTCACCACGTCGGCCGCGCCGTCACTCCGCCGTCCACGACCAGGTCGTGCCCGGTGACCCAGGAGGCGAGGCGCGAGGCCAGGAACACACACGCGTCCCCGACGTCCTCCGGCCGCCCCAGCCTCCCGGCCGGCGCCGCCTCCCGCCACCGCCGCACCCCGTCCGGCCACGCCTCCGCCAGCCCCTCCCGGTCGATCAGACCGGGCGAGACCGTGTTGACGCGGATGCCGTACGGGCCGTACTCCAGGGCGGCCGACCGCGCGTGCATGACGACGGCGGCCTTGGACGCGGAGTAGTGCGCGTGGAGCGCGGCGGGGGCACTCGCCTCGATGGAGGCGATGTGCGTCACCGTGCCACCCCCGCCGTGTTCTCTCATCACCTCGGCCGCCGCCTGCGTGCACGCGAAGACGCTGGTCAGGTTGGTGTCGACGACGGTCCGCCAGTCCGTCGCCGTCATGCCGGGCAGGGGTTGCGTGGGTTGTACGGCCGCGTTGTTGACCAGCGCCGTGAGCCGTCCGCCGGCCCACTCCGCCGCCTCGCGGACCAGTCCGCGGCAGGCGTCCTCGTCGGTCAGATCGGCTTGCAGTACGACGGCCCGGGCGCCCAACTCCCGTACCCGGTCCGCCACTTCACCGGCCGCCTCCACCGCCGTACGGCAGTGGACCACGACCCCCGCCGCGCCCTCCTCCGCGAACCGCAGCGCGATCCCCCGGCCGATGTCACCGCTCGCACCCGTGACCAGGGCGAACTGGCCTTCCAGCAGGCCGCTCACGGGCGGCACAGCCCGGTGATACGGGCGGCCTCGGACGGGGTGCGGGCGTAGCGGGCGGTCAACTCGCCCGCGTCGCCGTGCTCGTAGCCGTCGTAGGTGAAACCGGGGGCCATCGTGCAGCCGAAGAACGTCCACGCGCCGCCCGCCATCACCCGCGCCCCCATCCACGTGGAGCCGGGCACGGTGAACTGGAGGTGTTGGCCGTGGAGCGGGTCCGGCCCGAGGACCGCCGTGCTCGACGTGCCGTCCGGGGCGAGGAGCAGGAGTTCGAGCGGGTCGCCGAGGTAGAAGTGCCAGACCTCGTCGCCGGGGAGGCGGTGGAGCGCGGAGAAGTCGTCCGCCGTGAGCAGGGCGACGATCGCGGTGCCCGCCGGGCGGCCGTCGGGCCGTTCCGGGCCCGCCCAGGTCTGGCGGAACAGGCCGCCCTCGCGGGGGATCGGCTCCAGGTCGTAGTGGGCGACGAGGTCTTCGGGGGTCACTCCGGTCATTTCGGCAGGCTACGGGAAGGCCACCTCGCGGGGGAGAAACGCCAGTTGAGCGCGCTTTTCGGGGAGGAAGACGTCCGGGATGTCCACCTCCGGGAGGACGACCCTCGGCCCCGCCACGAACCCCTGCCGCAGGAAGCGCGCGATCGCCTTCTCGTTCCGTACGTCCGGGTCGACCACGACCCGCTGCCGGTCCAGACCGAGCAGGACGTAGGAGGAGAGGACGCCCATCACCGCCGCCGACCAGCCGGGCCGTTCGCCGTCCGGTCCGGCGGGGGCGAGGAGGAGGTGGATGCCGATGTCTCCGGGTTCTACGGCGTAACAGTCGCCGACGCGGTCGGCGGCGGGGTCATAGGTCTGGAGGAGTGCGACGGGTTCGTCGTCCATCGTGACCAGGTGGGCGTGGTGGGTGTCGAGAGTCTCCATGTGGGCGTAGATCTCGGTGACTTGGGACTGGGTGAGGCCGTTCATGCCCCAGAACTCGGCGCGTCGCTCGCTGACCCAGCGGTGGATCGTCGGGGCGTCGGCGACGGGGTCCAGGGGGAGGATGTGGACGGTGCCGAAGCCGTCGACGTGTTGAGAGTGGACGGGTTCGCGGGTGGGGGCGGTCTCTTGGTGAGGTTCCAGGCGGGTGAAGTCGGTGATCACCGGGACCAGATCTCCCTTGAGCCACAAGGGCAGTTGATCGCGCCGGTGCGGTGAACCGGTCACCCCCGACGCCCCCAACGGCACCACCCACAGGCTGTCCTCCCGCCGGGCCAGGTCCCACACGAAACGGGCCGCGGGGCCGCGGGCGCTGAGGTCGGTGAGCCCGGGTACGGCGGAGGTGCAGAGCACGCAGTCGTGGTCACCGGCCAGGCGCAGACCGGGAGTTGGGGCGGTCTCGGCCAACGCCCGCCAGGGGGCGAGGCGATGGCTGTCACCCCACGCGCCGACCGGCTTCGCGGCGGCCTCCTCGACCGCCGCCCGTACGGTCTCCGGCCGGTCGATCCCGTACAACTCCCGTGCGCTCAGCAGGTGTTCGAGCGCGAAGGCGACGCGCGGGAGCAACGCGAGCCAGGGCAGGAACACCTCCGGGTACGCGGGCGGTTCGGCCAGCGCGGCGAACGCCGGGTGCGCCGACAGGCGTCGTACGACCGCGCCGCGCACGGCCGCGTAGGCGGCGGCGTCGGTGCTGTCGGCGTCCATGCGGCGGTTCCAGGCGAGCAGCCGGGCGCGGAGTGCGGAGGCCTCGGGGGTGAGGTCGGTGAGGGCGGCCAGGTGGCCCAACAGGGGTGCGGCGGAACCGAGATGGGTGTCCATGTGGATCGCGGGCATGTCGGCGGCGGACCACTTCTCGCGCTCACCGAGCAACTCGGTGATGCGGTCGGCGCGGTGGCTCGGGGCGAACTCGACTCCGAGCGGGGTGGCGGGACCGCGTTGGTTGGCCATGACGGCGATGCCGTCCTCGGTGAGGCGGCCGCGGGGAGGTTCGTGCCAGCCGTTCCACTCGTGGCCGGGTTCCCAGGCGGGGACGAGCCGGGTGCGGTTGGCCTCGGCGCGCGACGGGACCTTGCCGGCGACCCGGTGCAGCAGTCCGCCCTCGGTGTCGGCGGCCTGGACGACGTGGACGGGTTCGGCCCAGTCGTCGAACGCCCGCTCCACGTCGGCGACTTGGCGGGCGCGGAGGAGGGGGAGGAGGGCGGTGAAGCCGAGGTCGTGGGTGACGCGGGGCGGGTAGCGGAGGCTGACGGCGAGGGGCGGGGTGTCGGGTGGGGTGTTAGGCGGGGCGCCGATGCCTCCGTCGAGCCCTTCCGGTTCGTCGATGATGCCTCCGTCGAGCCCCTCCGAGCCGCCGGCGATGCCTCCGTGAGGCCCCGGCCCGCCGATGATGCCTCCGTAAAGCCCTTCCGGTTCGCCGACGATGCCTCCGTCGAGTCCCTCCGGCCCGCCGATGACGACGGGCCCGCGTTCGGTCTCGATGATCTCGACCTCGACGGGTTCCTCACCGGCCACCTCGACGATCTCCGTGTGCCGGGCGGCGCGCCGCCAACTCCCGTCCGGGCCAAGGGCTTCGACGCCCGCGCCGGTGCGGCGCAACCGTTCCCGGTACAAGTCCTGGTAGTCGGCCATGGCGTTGGTGATGGCCCACGCGACCGTGCCGGTGTGCCCGAAGTGGGCGATGCCGGGGACACCGGGCACGGTGAGCCCGACGACGTCGAACTCCCGGCAGGAGAGGTGGACTTGCTGGTAGACGCCGGGGTCCTCGATGAAGCGGTGCGGATCGCCGGCGAGCAGGGCTTGCCCGGTGGTGGTCCGTTCCCCGCCGACGAGCCAGCCGTTGCTGCCGGAGGTACCGGGCCCGTCGGTGGCGAACAGCCCTACGGCGTCCGGCCCGAGGTGCCGTATCGCCTCCTCGCGCCAGAGCTTGGCGGGGAAACCGGCGAAGAGGATGTGGGTGGCGAGCCAGATGCCGAGGGGGGTCCAGGGTTCCCAACGGCCGGGCGCCAGGCCCGACTCGGCGAACTCGGGGCCCGAAGTACCCGCCCCCAGCCCCTCGTTGACCCCGTCGACGTACGCCCGCACCCAGCGCGCGGTCTCCGGGTCCCGTCGTTCCAAGGCCTCGAAACAACGTCTCGCCGTGTCGTCGAGCCGGACGCGTCGGGCGAAGAGGTCCCAGGGCAGGGCGCGGACGCCGAGGAAAGAGGCCGATGTGCCCTGCGCCCGATGCCGTTCGACCTCGATCTGCCAGGCGCGGTCGAGGGCGGTGACGCGGCCCTGGGTGCGGGCGAGTTCGTCGGTGCTGTCGGCGCGCAGGTGGGGGATCCCCCAGGTGTCGCGGTAGATCTGGGTCGTCACCCGGTGACCCCTCTGTTTCGAGGCTGCTTTTTAGGTTAGCCTTGCCTAAGTTACTGGTGGGGAAAGCGTACGCGAAGGGTGAAGAGACCATGGCGCAGGGGCGCGGTTGGGAGGGCGCGGTTCTCAAGTTGCTGCGCGCGAAGGACTTCGAGTTCACGGTGACCCGGGCCGAGGACGTCACCCCGCACTACCGCCGCCTCCGCCTCACCGACGGCGGCATGCTCGCGGCGACCGGCGTCCACCCGACGATGTGGGTCCGCCTCTGGTTCGACAACGCCGGCAGGCCGCACCAGCGGGCGTACACCCTGGTCGACCCCGACCCGGCGGCCGGCACGTTCGGCCTCGAATTCGCCCTGCACGAGGGGTGCGCGAGCGACTGGGCACGGGCGGCGAAGCCCGGCGACACCATCGAGGCGACGGTCCAGGGCACGGGCTTCGAGACCCCCGCCCCGGCCCCCTCCCACCTCTTCGCGATCGGCGACCCGGCGTCGCTGCCCGCGATCAACTCCCTTATGAACACGGTCGGTTCGACGACCCCGGCGACGATCTGGTTCGAGGGCGAGTCCGACAGCCTCCCCTTCCGCACCGACCCGGCACTGCACGAGGTCCGCCACCTCTCCCGGGGCCAACTCGCCGACCGGGTACGGGCGGAACTCCCCGACCTGCTGAAGGGCAGCGCCGACCCGTATGTCTGGATCACCTGCGACACGGCCACGACGCGGGGGCTGTCGTCGTACGTGCGCAAGGAGCTGGGGGTGCGGCGGGAACGGGTGCACGCGCTGGGGTACTGGCGGGCGTCCTGAGCCCGACCGCGTACGGGGAGGCAGTTCGCCCCCGCACGCGCCATCATCGACCCATGGACGCAACCCTTCACCTCGCCCAGGACCCCGCCGCCGACGAACTCCTCGGCCGTTCCCCGCTCGCCGCGCTGGTGGGGATGCTGCTCGATCAGCAGGTACCGATGGAGTGGGCGTTCAAGGGGCCGCGGACGATCGCCGACCGGCTCGGGGCCACCGATCTGGACGCCCAGGAGATCGCCGCCCAGGACCCCGAGGCCTTCGCCGCGCTGCTCTCCGAGAAGCCGGCCGTGCACCGCTACCCGGGGTCGATGGCCAAGCGGATCCAGCAACTCTGCCAGTACCTCGTCGAGCACTACGACGGGGACGCGAGCGGCGTCTGGAAGGGCGTCGGCACGGGAGCCGACCTCCTCAAGCGCCTTGAGGAACTGCCCGGGTTCGGAAAGCAGAAGGCCCAGATCTTCCTCGCCCTCCTCGGCAAGCAGCTCGGCGTCACACCGAAGGGCTGGCGCGAGGCCGCAGGCGCCTACGGCGAAGCCAAGTCGTTCCGCTCCGTCGCCGACATCACCGGCCCCGAGTCCCTGGCCAAGGTCCGCGCCCACAAGCAGGAGATGAAGGCCGCGGCCAAGGCGGCGAAGGCCACGGGCGGCAAGTAGCTCTGACCTCCAGACCCCGGCCCCACCCCAACCCCCTAGGGGCGCGGGGAACTGCGCGCCCAGCCCCCACCCACCCGCACTCCGCACACAAAGCCCCCGACATTCCCGTCAGCCAGGTGGCCCGCCCCGGTGGCGGGCCGGTCGCGCCCGGTCAAAACATGGACCATGACCGAGGCACCGAGCGGCCCCTGGGGCCCGGAGTACGACGACCGCAGCGCCCACGCACCGCGCCCGCCGCGACCCCCGCAGGACGAGCCGGAATTCGAAGGGCCCCTCTTCGCCCTCTCCCAAGCCGCCTGGCAGGTCGTCCTGCTCACCGGCGTCGCTTCTCTCATCCTCGGCGTGCTGGTCCTCGTATGGCCCGGCGCGTCCCTCTTCGCGGCCGGGATCCTGTTCGGCATCTACCTGCTGATCAGCGGCATCTTCCAACTGGTCTCCGCCTTCGGCACCCACCGGGCGACCTCGCTGCGCGTCCTCGCGTTCATCAGCGGCGCGCTGTCGATCGTGCTGGGCCTGTTCTGTTTCCGCGGGCCGATGCAGTCGATCCTGCTGCTCGCCCTGTGGATCGGCATCGGCTGGCTGATCCGGGGCATCACCCAGACCCTGGCCGCCATCCACGACCAGACCATGCCCGCCCGCGGCTGGCAGATCTTCCTCGGCATCGTCACCTTCATCGCCGGCATCGTGCTGATCGACTCCCCCTTCCGCTCGGTCGCCGTCCTCACCCTCGTCTGCGGCATCTGGCTGATCGCGGTCGGCGTCGTGGAGATCGTCACGGCCGTCCGGATGAGGGGCCTCGCCAAGAAGGTGCCCCAGCCCCTGTGAGCCTCGTTGGTAGGCCGTGCGGGCGGTTTCCGCGCCCGCCGCGATGAACGCCGTACGGCCGCTGGGAGATGACCTTCCATGAGCACGAGGGTGAGCCCCACGCGAAACCTCCCCCGCAGCCACACCTGGCTGCGGGGCCTCGTGCTGCTGCTCGCCCTGCTGGTGCCCGGCACGCACGCCGAGATGCACGCGATGCCGGTCGCGGTGGCGTCCGTAGAGACGACCGTCGAGTACGACGTCCTCGACACGGCCGCTGCCCTACGGCCGACTTCTCCTCTCGTCCACCGGCCCACCGCACCCCTCCGGCCCGCACCCGTACCGGCGGCCCGCGCACCCCGGGTGCGTTCCTTTCCCTCGCCGCCCTCCCCGCCGTACACCCTCCGCGCCCTGCGCACAGTGGTCCTGCGCTGCTGACGGACCGGCCGTTCCCCAGGTCAACCGTCACCACGACGCTAGGAACACAGCCATGCCCATCGACCCGTACGCGGTCCTGCGCGCCCTGTTGCGCGCGGAGGCCGTCCGCAACGCGCCCAAGCCGGAGATCCGCCGACCCGAGCCGCAGCGGCCCCCGGAGGAACAGGGGCGCTGAGCCCGTACGGCCCGGTGGTGGCTAGCGCTTCCGCCGGGCCGTGCCGAACAGGGAGCGGGTGATCTCGCGGCCGATCTGGGTGCCGACGGAACGTGCCAGGGACTTGAACATCCCGCTGCCTACGACCTGTTGGACCATCGACTCGTCCTCCTTGGCCGACTTGGGAGCCGGCTTCGGGGCTGCCTTCGCAGCTTCCTGGGGCTTCGGCGCCTCCGTCGTGAGCTTCTCGTACGCCGACTCCCTGTCCACAGCCTGTGCGTAACGTCCGTACAGGGATGAGGACTTGACCGCCGCGTCGAGGGTGGCCGCGTCGATCGGGCCCATCAGGGACTCGGGGGCGCGGAGGCGGGTGACGGCGACGGGCGTCGGGGCGCCGTTCTCGCTCAGGACCGTCACCACCGCCTCGCCCGTGCCCAGGCCCGTCAGGATTTCCTCCAGGTCGTAGGAGGAGTTCGGGAAGGTCTTCACCGTTGCCTTCAACGCCTTCTGGTCGTCCGGGGTGAAGGCGCGGAGGGCGTGTTGGACGCGGTTGCCGAGCTGGGCCAGGACGTCGCCGGGTACGTCCTTCGGGGTCTGCGTGACGAAGAAGACGCCGACCCCTTTCGAGCGAATGAGGCGGACGGTCTGCGTGATGGAGTCCAGGAACGCCTTCGAGGCGTCGTTGAAGAGCAGGTGCGCCTCGTCGAAGAAGAAGACGAGCTTCGGTTTGTCGGCGTCTCCGACCTCCGGGAGGTCGTGGAAGAGGTCTGCCAGCATCCACATCAGGAAGGTCGAGAACAGCTGCGGTTTGTCCTGGACTGCGGGGAGTTCGAGGACGGACACCATGCCCCGGCCGTCCTGCGCCGTGCGCAGCAGCTCGCTCGTGTCGAAGTCGGGCTCACCGAAGAAGTCGGCCATGCCCTGTGCCTCGAAGGCGGTGAGGGAGCGCAGGATCACGCCGGCCGTGGCGGTGGAGAGGCCGCCGATGTTCTTCAGTTCCGGCTTGCCCTCGTCGGAGGTGAGGAAGGTGACGACCGCCCGCAGGTCCTTGAGGTCGATCAGCTCCAGGCCCTTGGTGTCGGCGTAGTGGAAGATCAGGCCGAGGGACTGCTCCTGGGTCTGGTTGAGCTGGAGGACCTTGGAGAGCAGGACCGGGCCGAAGCCGGTGATCGTGGCCCGCACCGGGATGCCGTGGCCGATGCCACCGAGGGCGTAGAACTCCGCCGGGAAGCCGGTCGCCGTCCACTGTTGCTTCACCTCGGACGCCCTGCCCGCGACCTTGTCGTTCGTGACGCCTGGCGCCGAGATGCCCGACACATCGCCCTTCACATCCGCGAGGAACACCGGCACGCCCTGCGCCGACAGCTGCTCCGCGATCAGCTGGAGGGTCTTGGTCTTGCCGGTGCCGGTGGCGCCGGCGACGAGGCCGTGGCGGTTGAGCATCGGGAGGGGGATGCGGATCTGCGCGTCGGGCAGACAGGCGCCGTCCCACAGCAGGGCCCCCAAGTCGAGTGCAGGTCCTGTGAAGGCGTACCCGGCGGCGATCGTCTCGCTGTCACTCATATCAGGCCTCTGTTCCCGTTTTGCCCGGCTTTACGGCATCTTTTCCAGCGTCGCACTCCGTCTCCATGGCTGCGCCCGGAACGTCATGACCGGTAGGCTTTCCGTGTGATCTTCAAGCGCATCGGAAACGGCCGGCCGTACCCCGACCACGGCCGGGAAAGCACCCGGCAGTGGGCGGATGTCGCGCCGCGCCCGGTCCGCCTCGATCAGCTCGTGACGACCAAGGGCCAGCTCGACCTGGAAACCCTCCTCGCCGAGGACTCGACGTTCTACGGCGACCTCTTCGCGCACGTCGTGAAGTGGCAGGGCGACCTGTACCTGGAGGACGGGCTCCACCGGGCGGTCCGCGCCGCGCTGCAACAGCGCCAGGTGCTTCACGCGCGTGTTCTAGAGCTGGACTGAGCCGCACCTTTCATCAAGGCAAGCCTCCTGACGGCCGACCACCACACGGCCCCGGACGGCTGCCTTCCGGCAACCCGTTCGTCCTTTCGGGTTGGTCTCGGCGCTGTCGAATGATCATCTAGTAGGCATCGTCGCCCAGGCGCACTACGCTGCGCTCATGAGCATGCTGACTCCCCCAGGCATGGGCGGCCAGTACCGGATCACGGGGGACAAATACCCGCGTATGCGCCGTCCGCGGCGTCGCGGGAGGCTCGTCCTCATGGTGGTCGCGTCCGTCGCCGTACTGGGTGTGGGCGGGTGGGGCACGTTGCAGCTCATCGACGTCTTCACCGGTGGCGGCAAGCAGGCCGCGGCGGCCGGTCCCAAGGCCGCCTGCGCGACCAAGGCCAGCCCCTCCGCGAGCACGGGCGCGACCACGGACTCCGCCGTACCGAAGCCCGCCCAGATCACCGTGAACGTCTACAACGCCACGCCCCGCAGCGGCCTCGCCAAGACGACCGCCGACGAGCTCAAGAAGCGCGGCTTCAAGATCGGCGACGTGGGCAACGCGTCCGCGCAGTGGGACAAGAAGGTCAAGGGCACCGGCGTCCTGCTCGGTCCCGCCGCCGCCCTCGACACCTCGCTGCCCGTCCTCGCCACCCAGCTCACCGGCGCCGAGCGCCGCACCGAGGCCACCCGCAAGGGCTCCACCGTCGACCTGATCATCGGCACCGCGTTCAAGGACCTCACGGCGAAGGCGGCCGCCGACAAGGCCCTGGCCGCGCTCGCCGGACCCGAGCCGACGGCCAGCGCTTCACCGAAGAGCTGCTCGTAGGCGTAGGGGAACGGCCGTAAGGAACACCCCTAGAGGAACGGCCGTAGGAAAGGCGTACGAAAATCCCGTACGGCGGGTAAGAGCCGTACGGGAATTGGGTGTTGACCGGGTCTCGCGTGCTACTCCGCCGCGCCGTAGAGGCGGTCGCCCGCGTCGCCCAGGCCCGGGACGATGTAGCCGTGCTCGTTCAGGCGCTCGTCGACCGAGGCGGTCACGACGGTCACCGGGGTGCCCGCGAGTTCGCGTTCCATGACCTCGACGCCCTCGGGGGCGGCGAGCAGGACCACGGCCGTCACGTCGTCGGCGCCGCGCTTGATCAGCTCGCGGATCGCGGCGACCAGGGTGCCGCCGGTGGCCAGCATCGGGTCCAGGACGTACACCTGGCGGCCCGAGAGGTCCTCCGGCATGCGCGTGGCGTACGTGGAGGCCTGGAGGGTCTCCTCGTTGCGCACCATGCCCATGAAGCCCACCTCGGCGGAGGGCAGCAGGCGGACCATGCCGTCCAGCATGCCGAGGCCGGCCCGCAGGATCGGCACGACCAGCGGGCGCGGGTAGGACAGCTTGACGCCGGTGGTCGGGGAGACCGGCGTGACGATGTCGACCTGCTCGGTGCGCACGTCGCGCGTGGCCTCGTAGGCGAGCAGGGTGACCAGCTCGTCGGCGAGACGGCGGAAGGTCGCGGAGTCGGTGCGCTGGTCGCGCAGCGTGGTGAGCTTGTGGGCGACCAGGGGGTGGTCGACGACGTGGAGACGCATGTCCACAACAGTAGCCGCCGCCGCGTACCTGCTCGCGCTGGCATCAAACCGCCCGTCCGGGGGAAAGTGGGAGGGACGGAACGGGGTGGTGAACCGATGCCTGACCGTGAATCCCACGAGGAACCGTCACAGCGGAACAGCAGGGAGACCGACGCCGAGCGCAGGCGGCGCCGGGCCCAGTTCCTGCGTGAGCTGACCGAGGCGCGCGAGCTGCGCGACCGGGTCCAGCCGCGGCGCGCCAAGGTCGCGCGGCTGCGCCACGCCATGCGTATGCGCACGTTCCGCTGGTAGTTGAGGCCTGTCTCACAGCACTTTGTAAGGCCAACCGGGTGCGTGTGCACGGCGATCGCCGCGTACGATCCCGCTGGTGGTCGATCAAAACGGGCGGACACAGGGAGCCGAAGACGTCCCCTGATCGCCTTGTTTCTGCCACGATTCCGAGTGGGTGGGGCTCGGAGCACGAGCTCTCCCCGCCCGCAACCTCCGCCGGGGGGACCCCCAACCGGCACACCTATGACCAGTGGGAGAGTCACGGTGTACTTCGCCGCACTGCTCGCGCGCACCGAAGACGGGTGGGAAGCGAGCGACACAGAGCTCGACGATGTCGAGAGCCTGTCGGATCTGGCCGAACTGGCCCGTGAAGCCTCGCCCGAGGACGACACGGTGCTGGTGCTCATCGAGCAGGAGGACGCCTGGTTCGGCGTCGTCCGCATCGACGGCGAGGACGACCCTCGGATCTACGTCTCGGACGCAGCTGCCGCCGCACGCAGCTCGTACGGCGAGATCCTGCTCACCGACGAGCTGCTCGGACGGGACCCGGACGCCGACGACGTCGTCGACCTGGACTCGCTCGACCTCGACGGCACCGAGGACGGTGACACCGAGGAGGACGACGACGAGGACGGCACCTCCTCGGCCGAGGCCGTTCCGCACAGCCCCGTCGGTGACAGCCAGATCCTGGACGACCTGGGCGTCGGCGAGAAGGAGCTGCGGCTCCTCGACGCGGACGACGCGCTGAGTTCCATCGCCGAGGCCCTGGGGGCCTCGGAGGTCCTGGAGACCGTCCGCTGACCACAGCACGCACAGAAGGGCCTTGGGACCCAGTACGCGACCGCTGGCGGGCCGCGATGCGGCTCGCCCTGGACGAGGCCGGCGCGGCCGCCCGGGGCGGCGACGTCCCGGTCGGCGCGGTCGTGCTGTCCCCGGACGGTACGACCGTGCTCGCCACCGGGCGCAACGAACGCGAGGCCATCGGCGATCCGACGGCGCACGCCGAGGTCCTCGCGCTCCGACGGGCCGCCGCTCACCTGGGTGAGTGGCGGCTGTCCGGCTGCACCCTCGTCGTGACCCTCGAACCCTGCACGATGTGCGCGGGCGCGCTGGTGCAGTCCCGGGTGGACCGGGTCGTCTACGGCGCCCGCGACGAGAAGGCGGGCGCGGCCGGCTCGCTCTTCGACGTGGTCCGCGACCGGCGGCTCAACCACCGCCCCGAGGTGATCGAGGGCGTCCTCGCGGACGAGTGCGCGCACCTGCTCACGGAGTTCTTCCGGGACCGGTAGCGAGACCGGTGGCGAGACCGGTAGCCGGATCAATCCCGGGGCTCGATTACCGATTTCAAACCACGCCCCACCTTGTTGTAAGGTCTCTCTCGGTAGCGTGTCCGAGCGGCCGAAGGAGCTCGCCTCGAAAGCGAGTGTGGCGCAAGTCACCGAGGGTTCAAATCCCTCCGCTACCGCTTCTGAAGGGCCCCGTCGAAAGACGGGGCCCTTCGTGCGTTGATCCATTCGGGGGCCGTGAAGGTTACACTCACCGCCGGCAACAGGGGGCCCACGGGCACAGAGTCACAGGGGAGGCCGCGATGGCGGTGAACGCCAAGAAGATCGCCGTCTATTTGCTCGTGGTCTTCGCGCTGTACGTGATCATCACGGACCCGTCCAAGGCGGCCGACTACGTCCAGATAGGCTTCGAGGGCATATCGGACGCCGCGAAGGCCATCGGCGACTTCATGACCTGGCTGGCCGACGGGGCGAAGTAGCCAACTACCCTCCAGGAGCGCGCAGATGATCCGCCACCTCGTCCTCTTCAAGCTCAACGAGGGCGTCGGGCGCGACGACCCGCGCGTCGTGGCCGGCGTCGAGGCCTTCCGCCCGCTCGGCGACCTGGTCGACGAACTGCGCTTCTGGGAGCTGGGCTGGAACATCAGCGACCGCCCCATCGCCCACGACTTCGCGATCAACTCGGCGGTCGACGACGCCGACGCGCTGAAGCGGTACATCGAGCACCCGGCGCATCAGGCCGGCGTCGCGCTGTGGCGCGAGTTCGCGACGTGGATCGTCGCCGACTACGAGTTCTGAGCGCGCCCCCGAACCGCCTTCCGCAGAGCCCCTTGCCGTCACAGCAAGGGGCTTTTGTTGCTCAACACGGCATAACACGGTATTAGGCGGTGCTTGCACACAGTGCACATGTCTTGTGATGCTATGACCGCTTTTGACGGATGAGTTGACCTATTGAAGAGGTGTGGCGTTGACCGTGTCGGCCAGTACTGCGCCGCCCCAGGAAGTCACGGAAGTCAGGGAAGTCAGGGAAGTCACGGGAGCCACAGGAGTCACGGAAGCCCCGCCGGCCGCGCCCCGCAGCCGCGGCGCCGACACCCGGGCCCTCACCCAGGTGCTCTTCGGCCAGCTCAAGGGGCTCCAGCCGGGCACGCCGGAGCACAACCGCGTGCGCGGGGCGCTCATCGAGGCGAACCTCCCGCTCGTGCGCTACGCCGCCGCCCGCTTCCGCTCCCGCAACGAGCCGATGGAGGACGTCGTCCAGGTCGGCACCATCGGTCTGATCAACGCCATCGACCGCTTCGACCCGGACCGGGGTGTGCAGTTCCCGACGTTCGCGATGCCGACCGTCATCGGCGAGATCAAGCGGTACTTCCGCGACAACGTCCGTACGGTCCATGTCCCGCGCCGGCTCCACGAGTTGTGGGTGCAGGTCAACGCGGCGACCGAGGATCTGACGACCGCCTTCGGGCGCACCCCGACCACCGGTGAGATCGCCGAGCGGCTGCGCATCGGCGAGGACGAGGTGCTGTCCTGCATCGAAGCCGGACGGTCGTACCACGCGACCTCCCTGGAGGCCGCCCAGGAGGGCGACGGGCTGCCGGGTCTCCTGGACCGGCTCGGCTACGAGGACCCGGCGCTGGACGGCGTGGAACACCGCGACCTCGTCCGCCACCTCCTCGTCCAACTCCCCGAGCGGGAACAGCGGATCCTGCTGCTGCGCTACTACAGCAACCTCACCCAGTCACAGATCAGCGCGGAGCTCGGCGTCTCCCAGATGCACGTCTCCCGGCTCCTCGCGCGCAGCTTCCAGCGACTGCGCTCCGCGAACCGCATCGAGGCATAGCGGCCGCACAGAAACGCACACCGGGGACCGCTCGAAAGCCCGAGCGATCTGTCACCGGTACGAACGAATCGCCCACAAGGCCCTTTCCCGACAGTTCTGGGCTGAAAAACCGTCAGACCCCCCTTTTCCAGGGCTGATTCGTGACAGACATGTCGACATGTCACTACAGCGTGTTGCCGACATGTGACATTCTGCGGGAAGCGCGTTTGCCGTGGCTCCGGCTCCGGTATTCAGGTGAAGGCACCGCTCCCCAGACGGGGGCGATCGCCGCGACCGTCCCGCGACCCAAAGGGGGTGGCATGTCCGCAGACCAGGGCAGCTCGAAGGTGCTCACGCTCACCAAGAGCGAGGCTGAGCCCGCACTCGACGCCGTTACGGTCCTTGAGGCCGTACCCGCCGTACCGGCCCCGGCCCTCCCGACCACGGGAGCCATCGACACCCGCACCCTGTCCCGCTCCCTCTTCCTGCGGCTCGCCGCACTCGACGAGAACAGCCCCGAGCGTGGTTACGTCAGGGACACCCTCATCGAGCTCAATCTCCCGCTGGTGCGTTACGCCGCCGCGCGTTTCCGCTCCCGCAACGAGCCGATGGAGGACATCGTCCAGGTCGGCACGATCGGCCTGATCAAGGCGATCGACCGGTTCGACTGCGAACGCGGGGTGGAGTTCCCGACGTTCGCGATGCCGACCGTCGTGGGCGAGATCAAGCGCTTCTTCCGCGACACGTCGTGGTCGGTGCGGGTCCCGCGTCGCCTCCAGGAACTCCGGCTGGCCCTCACGAAGGCCAGCGACGAGCTCTCCCAGAAGCTGGACCGGTCGCCGACGGTCCCCGAACTCGCCGCGGTGCTGGGCGTGTCCGAGGAGGACGTCGTCGACGGCCTCGCGGTCGGCAACGCGTACACGGCCTCCTCGCTCGACTCCCCGGCCCCCGAGGACGACGGCGGCGAGGGCTCGCTGGCGGACCGTCTCGGCTACGAGGACACGGCCCTGGAGGGCGTGGAGTACCGCGAGTCCCTCAAGCCCCTCCTGGCCAAACTCCCGCCCCGCGAACGCCGGATCATCATGCTGCGCTTCTTCGCCAACATGACCCAGTCGCAGATCGGCGAGGAGGTCGGCATCTCCCAGATGCACGTCTCCCGCCTGCTGACCCGCACCCTCTCCACGCTCCGCGAGGGCCTGATCTCCGACTGACCCGGACTGACCCCAACAGGGTCCCGAGGGTTCCTATTTGACGGAGTGTCAGCCACCATGGCGCGATGCTTCGTTCGACACGGACAGCCGGCCGCCGAGGCGCCTTGTGGGGCGCATCGGCGGCCGCCGCCTGCGCAACACTGACGGCATGCGGCACCGGCCCCGACGGCTACGTGGCAATCGGCCCACCCCACCCACCATCCGCTACGGCGGCACGCCCGACGGGGAGCGTCACGCTGGTGCCGCTGGACACCCCGACACCGCCCGAAGCCAGCAAGTCACCGCCCGACGGGGCGACTTCAGCACCTGCCCCGGCTCCCTCTTCACCCACGGGTGCCAAGTCCGGCCGTAGCAGCGCGCCTTCGCCGTCCTCTACCCCAACTGCCGTTCCTACGACGGCTCCCGCCACCCCCGCCGCCCTCACTTGGGGCGACCCCGCGCGCAAAGCCACCGACCACCGCTGGTGCGAGGACGTCACCCTGAGCTTCCGCAACTCCGGGGGCACGGCGGTGGTTTCGGGCAAGGTGACGTTCGGGACCCACATCATCGGGGCCCTGGGCATCGACTGGGCGACGATCGAGTCGACGGAGCAACTCCCCGTACCGATCACCGCGAACGGCCGCAAGAACAAGACCTGGACGGTCTGCGTCGACGCGTGGCGCGTGCCGTTGGGGATGCACATCGAGACGCGGGATGTGTCGGTCGAGTGGAAGTAGAGCCGGTCGATAGGCTCCGTGGCATGGACGTTCAGGTGGAGATCGCGCGTGAGGCGACCGGCGAACTCGTGGACGCGTTCGGGCGGTTGCTGCCGCAGTTGTCGTCGACGGCCGAGCAGTTGGACCGGGCGGCGGTCGAGCGACTGGTCTCGTGCGCGACGAACACCGTGTTGATAGCGCGAGTTGAGGGCGCGATCGTCGGCACCCTGACGTTGGTGATGTCTCCCGTGCCGTCGGGGCTACGGGGGCGGGTCGAGGACGTCGTCGTCGACAGCGCGGCCCGCGGGCGGGGCATCGCCGCGCTGCTCATCGAGCAGGCGCTGCAGATCGCCCGCGAGGCCGGGGCCCGGACCGTCGATCTCACCTCGCGGCCCGACCGCAGCACAGCGAACCGACTCTACGAGCGACTCGGCTTCCGGGTCCGGGAGTCGACGGTCTACCGCTTCCCCTTCGAGCCGGAGCAGTAGACCACCGCGCCGAACCCCCGGAGGGCGGTGCATCGCCGCGCTACCGATCGACGCGGCACTACAGATCGCCCGAGACGCCAGGGCCGTAGACCTCGCCTCGCGGCCCAACCGCGCCGCGGCGAACCGACCCTACGAGTGGTCTACCGGTTCCCCTCGGAGCCGGCCCGGTAGACCCCCGCCGTCAGCAGCAACGCCGTCGGCGTTACATGAAGGCCAAGTAAGCCACCGCCGCCACGACCACCACGGCGACGACGACGCCGATGATCAGGCCGATGCGGGGGCCGGCCGAGGCCGTGGGGGCCGCCTGGGGGCCGGTGCCCTGTGGGGTCTCGTCGACGAAGGCACGGAACATCTGGGTGCTGCCGGCGGGGTCGTAGTTGCCCTCGGGGCCCTGGGTGTTTGCCATGGGCCGAGACACTAGCGAATCCCCGGGTGACACCCAAGTGCGGGGCCTCGGACGTCCATTCCCACCTGCGGGTTTACGTACCGCAATGCTTGCCTTTGCCAACTTTTTATGCCATGCCCGCCCGTTTTATTTGCCTGTAGCAACCAACCTCTCTTACGCTCTTATGGTTGCCCTAAGCAACCGAACATGGGAGGTGTGATGGCCGAGCGGACGCAGTACGAGGAGCTGATGCGTCAGTTCAGTGCCTTCGGCGCCGTACGCAGGGAGTTGGGGCGGATCATGCCGTCCGACTGCCCCGGCGGCTCCGCGGCCGTGCTGACCCTGCTCGACCGGTACGGCGACATGCGCATGAGCAAGCTCGCGGAGCTGCTCTCCGTCGACATGTCCGTGACCAGCCGCCATGTCGCGCACGTCGTCGACCGGGGCTGGATCGAACGGTCCCCCGACCCCGCCGACAAACGCTCCCGCATCCTGCGCCTCACCCCCGGCGGCCGGGTCCAGGTGGACGAACTGTCCCGGCGGACCGCCCAGTTGCTCGCCGACCGGCTGAGCGACTGGAGCGACGAGGAGGTCGGGCAGCTGATCCGGCTGATGACCCGGCTCCGGGCCGACTTCGGCGACTGCCGTACCGGGCCGCCGTCCCGCCTCACCACCCCCCACGCCGAAACCCCCCACTCCCCCCACCGCGAACTCGAACACACCACCCGTACACCCGCATAAGCACGGAAGAAAAGGAAGCCCATGGCAACGACCACACCAGCCGGTGTGCGGGCTCACGCCAAGCACGGAGGGGGATCCCCCGCGGCCCCCGACGGCGCTCCGATGACGCACCGGCAGATCATGGAGGCGCTCTCCGGGCTGCTGCTCGGCCTGTTCGCCGCGATCATCTCGTCGACGATCGTCACCAACGCCCTGCCGACCATCATCGGCAGCCTGGGCGGCGGCCAGGAGGCCTACACCTGGGTCGTCACCGCGGCCCTGCTCTCCATGACGGCCTCGGTGCCGCTGTGGGGCAAGATGGCCGACCTGGTCAGCAAGAAGGCCCTGGTCCAGATATCCCTGGTCATCTACATCATCGGCTCGGTCGTCGCCGGCCTCGCGCAGAACCCGGCGATGCTGATCGGCGCCCGTGTCATCCAGGGCCTCGGCGCCGGCGGTCTCTCCGCCCTCGTCCAGGTCGTGATGGCCGCGATGATCGCCCCGCGCGAGCGCGGCCGGTACTCCGGCTACACCGGCGCCACCTTCGCCGTAGCCACCGTGGGCGGTCCGCTGCTCGGCGGCGTGATCACCGACACCTCGTGGCTCGGCTGGCGGTACTGCCTCTTCGTCGGTATCCCGTTCGCGCTGATCGCGCTGATCGTGCTCCAGAAGACGCTGAACCTCCCGGTCGCCAAGCGGAAGGTCAAGGTCGACTGGACCGGCGCCTTCTTCATCACCGCCGCCGCCTCGCTGCTGCTGGTCTGGGTGACCTTCGCCGACGACAAGTACGACTGGCTGTCGTGGCAGACGTACACGATGGTGGGCGGCACGTTCGTGCTGGCGCTGCTGTTCGTGTTCACCGAGACGCGGGCGAGCGAGCCGATCATCCCGCTGCGTCTGTTCCGCAACCGCACGGTCTCGCTGGCCTCCCTGGCCTCGCTGTTCGTCGGCGTGGGCATGTACTCGGGCACGGTCTTCTTCTCGCAGTACTTCCAGCTGGCCCGCGACAAGTCGCCGACGATGTCCGGGGTCATGACGATCCCGATGATCGGCGGTCTGTTCGTCGCGTCGATGGTCTCCGGCCGTTTCATCACCAAGACCGGCCGCTGGAAGGGCTGGCTGGTCGCCGGCGGTCTCTTCCTCACCGCGGGCCTCGGCCTGCTCGGCCTGATGCGCTACGACACCCCGTACTGGGAACTGTCCATCTACATGGCCATGTTGGGCATCGGCGTCGGCACGATGATGCAGAACCTGGTCCTCTCCACGCAGAACCAGGTCACCCCGAAGGACCTCGGCGCCGCCTCCTCCACGGTGAGCTTCTTCCGGTCCCTCGGCGGCGCGGTCGGCGTCGGCGTGCTCGGCTCGGTCATGTCCGGCCGGATCACGCACTACGCCAAGGACACCGTCACTTCCCTCGACCCGCAGTCGCAGGCCGCCGCCGCCAAGGCCGTCGGCAGCAGCGCGCTCCCCGACATGGACGCCCTGCCCAGCACGGTCCGCACCTGGCTGGAGAGCGCCTACGGCCACGGAATCGCCGATGTCTTCCTGTACGCGGCTCCCTTCGCGCTGATCGCCTTCATCGTCGTGATGTTCATCAAGGAGGTCCCGCTGCGGACCTCCGGCGGGCTGGCGCAGGCCGCCGAGGAGGCCGTGGGCGTGCTGGACGCGGCGGAGTTCCCCGCGCCGGTCGAGCAGAAGACGCCGAGTTGGGCCAGTGAAGGAACCGAGCAACTCGCCGCCGTGGCAACGGTGGTGGGGGAGGAGACCGCACCCGTGACCGCATCCGACCCCATGTCAGATCCCGTGTCCGGTGGGATTCCGGTCCGCGGCTTCGTCCGGGGCGCCGAGAGCGCGCCCGTCCCGCAGTCCGCCGTCACCCTGATCTCCCTCGCGGGACGCCAGTTGGGCCGCTCGGTCACGCAGGCGGACGGCTCCTACGCGCTGGCCGCGCCCAGCGTCGGCTCGTACGTCCTGATCGCCTCCGCCGACGGCTTCCAGCCGCAGGCGTCCACGGTCGTCGTCAACGGCCACGAACCGGTCTCCTACGACGTGCTGTTGAGCGGTACGAGCGGTCTGAACGGGCTCGTGCGGGCGGCCGAGACGGGGCTGCCCGTCAAGGACGCGATGGTCATCGTGACGGACGTGCGCGGCGACCTTCTCTCCACCGGAGTCACCGGTGAGCAGGGCGAGTTCGCGTTCGCCGAGCTGGTGCCGGGTGCCGTGACCGTCGCGGTGAACGCCGCCGGGTACCGGCCGCGCGCACTGCCCGTCGAGGTCGGCGGCACGGGTGTCACCCGGGTCGAGATCGACCTCGACTCCGGCGCCCAGGTCCAGGGCGTCGTCCGCGCCCCGCACGGCCCGTTGGCCGACGCCCGCGTGACCCTCGTGGACGCGGCGGGCAACGTGGTCGGCACCGCCACGACCGGTTCGGACGGGGCGTACGCCTTCACCGACCTGAGCGGCGGCGAGTACACGGTGATCGCGACGGGCTACCCGCCGGTCGCGACCGCCCTCACGGTGAACGGCCGCGGAGCCGACGGCCACGACATCGAACTCGCCCACCCCGGCGAGTAGTTCACCCACCTACCCCGGCCCGTGGAGTGTGTCCCGAGCGGAGGCACACCCCACGGGCCGGACCCGTTCGCACCGCTTCACAGCAACAAGGCTTTACGGCAAGGGAGTTCAGAGAGACATGGGACTGACCGCGAAGATCCGTACCCGCGACGGATGGGCCGTGTCGCACGCGGTCGTCACGGTGACCGACATGACCGGGGCGCAGGTGCTGCGGGCCGAGGCGGACGCGGAGGGGGTCGTACGGGATCCGGATCCGATGGCGCCGGGGCCGTACACCGTGATCGTGACCGCCGTCGGGTACGCGCCCGCCGCCGCCACCGCGATCGTCACCGCGAGCGGGCGGGCGGAGGTCGGCACGGTGACGCTGGCGCGGCAGGGCGGTACGGAGCTGCCGCCGCCCGGGCCGTGGACCGTCGACCCGGCCCACTCCACGGTCGGGGCGGTCGCGCAGCACCTGGGCATCTCCAGCGTGCGGGGCCGTTTCACCGACTTCGCCGCTACGGTCGAGATCGCGCCGGACGACATCGCCAAGTCCCGGGTGGAGGCGGTCATCCGGGCCGAGTCCATCGACACGGGCAACGGCATGCGCGACGAGCACCTGCGCTCGGCCGACTTCCTGGACGTGGCCCGCTTCCCGGAGATCACCTACCGGTCCACGGGCCTCACCCCGGCGGGCTCCGACCGCTGGACGGTCTCCGGTGACCTGACCCTCCACGGTGTCGTACGACCGGTCGACCTCGACCTCGCCTACCTCGGCACCGGGGCGGACCCCTGGGGCGGGACGCGGGCGGCGTTCCGGGCGACCGCGGAACTCCACCGCGAGGACTTCGCGATGAACTACAACCAGGTCGTCCAGGCGGGGATCGCGGCGATCGGTACGACGCTCAGGGTGGAGCTGGACGTGCAGGCGGTGCAGGGGGAGTCGTTGCCGCAGGCGTGAGCGGGCAGGGCGGGGTGGGCTGCGCCTAGGCTGGCCGTATGGCTTCGAACATCGCGAGCAACACCTCTGTGTCCCTGGACGAGCTGCTGGACTTCGTACGGCCCCGGCACCGGGCGATCCTGCTGACCCGGCGGGCGGACGGGAGCCCGCAGGGGTCCCCGCTGACCTGCGGGGTCGACGACTCGGGGCGGATCGTCGTCTCGACCTACCCCGAGCGGGCCAAGACCCGTAACGCCAAGCGTGATCCGCGGGTCAGCCTGATCATCCTGAGCGACGAGTGGAACGGGCCGTGGGTCCAGATCGACGGCACGGCGGAAGTCATCGACTCCCCCGACTCCGTGGAACCCCTCGTCGAGTACTTCCGGAACATCTCGGGGGAGCATCCGGACTGGGACGAGTATCGCGCGGCGATGGTGAAGCAGGGGAAGTCGATTGTGCGGGTTACGCCGGAGCGGTGGGGTCCGGTTGCCACCGGGGGCTTCCCGGCGCGGCTCGCCGAGAGCTGAGGGTGCGGGTCGCAGGGGGCTGAGGTGGTGCTGGGGGCTCCGCCCCCAGACCCCCATCGGCCCTGAAGGGGCCTCGTCCTCAAACGCCGGACGGGCTATTTTTCCCGCTCGACCATCGCCTCGATGCCCGCTACCAGCAGGTCAAGGGCGAAGGTGAAGTCCCGGTTCATCATGTCCGCGACCGTGTCGCCGCCCCTCGCCGCCATGAGTTGCTTGGACTCCTCCACGACCTCGGCGGTCGTCGGGGCTCCGTCGAACGTCGACATGGCGTGGCGGAAGTAGTCGTCGGGGGTCATGCCGGTGTCGGCGACGCGGGCGAAGAAGTGGCCCTCGATCGTGCCGTAGCCGTACACGAACTGGAAGACGGCCGAGATCGCCCCGGTCAGGCCGTGGTCCGGCAGGCCGGTGCGGCGGATCACGCGCTGTACGACACGGGAGAACGCGAGCGAGTTCGGGCCGATGTTGAGGAAGGTGCCGGCGAGCGGCGACAGCCAGGGGTGCCGGACCAGGAGCGCCCTGTACTCCGTTGCCAGGGCGCGGAGTTGGTCCCGCCAGTCCTCGTCCTCCGCCGCCGGGTCGGGCAACCGCAACTCCCCGAAGACTGCGTCCAGGGCGAGTTCGAGGAGGTCGTCCTTGGTGTCGACGTACCAGTAGACGGACATCGCCGTCACATTCAGCTCGGCGGCGAGCCTCCGCATCGAGAACTTGGCCAGGCCTTCCGCGTCCAGCAGCCGTACGGTCGCGTCGGTGATGCGGGTGCGGTCGAGGCCCGGTTGTCCTCCCCCACCGCGTCCGCTCCGGCGCGTCTTCGTCTCCAGCCAGACACTGGTGCGCGCAGAACGCCCCGACGACGGCGATGCCTTGGCCATGACGCACCTTCCTCAACTTCCAAATCCCGGCCCAGGTTATTTAAGGGGCGCGAGGAACTGCGCGACCAGCCACAACGCACCCGCAGCCGCCCACGCACCCCACCACCCGAGCTCCTAGGCGACCACCATCTCCGAGTCTGCCCGCTCCGCCCGCCACAACAACGCCGCCGCAAGCAACCCCCCGGCCAAAACAGCAACCGCCCCCACCAACTGACTGACCTCCAGACCGGCGGAGAAGGAATCGGTCACCCTCCTCCTCTCCTCGGCGGAAGAAGCCTCCGCCAAGCCGACCGGCAGGGACACCGCCGCGAACCGAGAACTCAACACCGCCCCCAACACCGCGACCCCCAGCCCGTTCCCGAACTCCCCCAACGTTCCATTGACGCCCGCACCGACCCCCGCCTTCTCCGGAGGAATCGCACTCATGATCGCGTGAGCCATCGCCGGGTTGGCGATCGCCGCCCCCGCCCCGATCAGCAGCAACCCCACCAACGTCCCCGCATACCCACCGGACGCGAGCGACGCGATCGACACCAACCCCGCCGACATCAACACCATCCCCAGCCCGATGGAAACCGGCATCCCCAGCCGCTTCGTCCACTTCGCCGCCAACCCCGAGAAGTTGAGCGCGACGATCGCCAGAGCGAGCGGCGCCGTACGCACACCCGCCTCCAACGGGCCGTAGCCGAGGACGAATTGGAGGTGTTGGGTGAGGAGGAAGAGCGAGCCGGCCATGCCGAAGGTGATCAGGACCACGCCCGTCACCGCGCCCGTGAAACGGCGGTCGCGGAAGAAGTCCAGGTCGAGCATCGGGTATGGGACGCGGTTCTCCCAGTACGCGAAGGCCCCCAACACCGTGATCGCCACCGCCGCCGTCAGCAGCACCCGGCCCGACGTCCAGCCGTGTGCCGGCCCGGAGATGATCGCGTAGACCAGCGCCGCCATGCCGATCGTGGAGAGCAGGGCGCCGAGGAGGTCGGGGCGGTCGCCTCGGGGGTTCTTCGATTCGGGGACCAGTGCCACCGCCGCTACCAACGCCAGCGCCGCGACAGGGATGTTGATCAGGAAGATCGCGCCCCACCAGAAGTGGTTCAGCATGAAGCCGCCGAGGAGCGGGCCCGTCGCGAAGCCGAGTGCGTTGACCGCCGCCCAGATGCCGATCGCCCGTGGCTGTTCGTCGACCGTGAAGATCTGCATCACCACGGCGAGGGTGGTCGTGATGAGCAGTGCGCCGCCCACGCCCATTCCGGCCCTCGCGACGATCAACTGCCCTGTGGACTGGGCGAGTCCGGCCACCAGCGAGCCCACGCCGAACAGCACCAACCCCGCGATCAGCATCTTCTTGCGGCCGTAGCGGTCGGCCGCGCTGCCCGCCGTCAGGAGCAACCCCGACTGCACCAGCGAGTACGCGTTGATCATCCACTGGATGTCCGCGGTGCTCGCGTCGAGTTCGCGGGTGAGCGAGGGGATCGCGACGTTCAGCACGGTGTTGTCGAGCAGCACGGTGAGCTGCGCGAGGCAGATGACTCCGAGGACGATCCAGCGCTTGGGGTGGCCCTGGAGGGGGTGGGGGCCTGGGGAATTCGGCATGTTGTACACCGTAGAACAGTTCCTGTACGGCGTACAACGGAGATACGAAGAGAGGCGGTGACCCTGTTGCGGGCCACCGCCTCTGTTCAACCGCTGCTCAGCAGGGAACCGTCAGCTGCTCGTCTTCTGCGTCAGGTCGTAGAAGGTGGCCGAACCGACCGTCACCTTCTTGTAGTTCTTCTCGACCCACGAGGAGATCTGCGAGGAGCTGCCCGTGCTGCTGCCGCCCATGCCCGTGCCGCCCGAGATGAAGTAGTGGATCTTGCCGTCCGCCACATACTTCTTGAACTGGGCCAGCGTCGGCGACGGGTCGGTGCCGTTGAAGCCGCCGATCGCCATCACCGGGTCGCCGGTGGCGAGTTGGTAGCTCGCGGCGTTCTGGGAGCCGATGGACGCGGCGACCCAGGTGTACTTGCTGGCGTCCGTCTGGAGGAGCTTCTTGGCCGCCGAGGTGACCGTCGCGCCGTTGAGCAGGCCGCCGACGCCACCGCCGCCGCCCATGCCGCCGTCGCCGCCCATCTGGCCGCCGAAGCCGCCGCCCTGGTTCTGCGTGCCGCCACCGGGGGTGGTGCCGGTGCCGCCGCCGGGCGCCGTACCCGTGCCGCCGCCGGGCATCGTGCCCGTGCCGCCGCCGGGGAAGCCGCCGCCCTGGTTCTGGGTGGTGCCACCGCCGCCCTGCTGGCCGGGCATGGTGCCCGTGCCGCCGGTGCGGTTGCCGCCGCCGAAGCCGCCTCGGCCACCGCCGCCGCCCGGACCGCCGCCCATCATGCTCGCGCCGGCCGGACCGGCCGTCGGGATGGAGCCGGTGTGGGCCGAGTTGACCGTGGAGAGCGTGTACGCCGTGGGGCCCGCCATGCCCGCCACGATGCTCAAGCCGACTGCCGCGAGGGCGAGTTGGCGGCCGATCTTCGCCACGAAGATCAGGCCGAGCGCGCCCGCGAGGGAGCCGATGAGGACCAGCCACTTCAGCCAGGGCAGGTAGTCGGGGGTGCGGTTGAGGAGGACGTAGCCCCATACGCCGGCCGCAACTACCGCTGCCGCGAGGGTGATTGACGCCCAGATCTCGCCGCGCTTCTCCCAGAGGGAGCCCGCGCCGATGCCGATCACGGCCGCGATGTAGGGGGCCAGCGCGATCGTGTAGTACTGGTGGAAGATGCCCGCCATGTAGCTGAAGACGAGCAGTGTCGTCACCAGCGAGCCGCCCCACACGAGCATCGAACTGCGCCTGACCGACGTGCGGCCCAGCTTGCGCGTGGCCACCAGGGCCGCGACGAGGAGGATCAGCGCGGCGGGCAGCAGCCAAGAGATCTGGCTGCCGATCTCGTCGTTGAACATGCGGTTCCAGCCGGTGGCACCCCACATGCCCGTGCCGGTGCCGCCGCCTCCGCCGCCCACGCTGCCGGTCTCGTCGCCGCTGAGGCGGCCGAAGCCGTTGTAGCCGAAGGTCAGTCCGAGGAAGCTGTTGTCCTGCGAACCGCCGATGTACGGGCGGGAGGACGCCGGCCACAGTTCGACGATCGCGACCCACCAGCCGGCCGCGACGACCAACGCGCCGGTGGCCAGGCCCAGTTGGGCGAACCTCTTCTTCACGCTCACCGGTGCGCAGACCGCGTAGACGATCGCGAGCGGCGGCAGGATCAGGAAGGCCTGCAGGGTCTTCGCGAGGAACGCGAAGCCGATCGCGACACCGGCCCACACCAGCCACTTCGTACGGCCGTCCTCCAGGGCCCGGACGACGAGGTAGCACGCCACCGACATCAGCAACGCCAGTGCGGCGTCAGGGTTGTTGAAGCGGAACATCAGCGCGGCGACCGGGGTGAGCGCCAGCACGGCGCCCGCGATCAGACCGGCCTCGGGGCTGTGCCGACGCCGTACGGCCGCGTAGACGACCGCGACCGTGCCGACGCCCATGAGGACCTCGGGGACCAGGATCGCCCAGGAGTTGAGGCCGAAGATGCGGACCGAGATCTCCATCGGCCACATGAAGGCCGAGGGCTTGTCCACGGTGATCGCGTTGCCAGCGTCGAGCGAGCCGAACAGGAACGCCTTCCAGCTCTTGCTGCCGGCCTGAACCGCCGCCGAGTAGAAGGAGTTGGAGTAGCCGGACGCGCTCAGGTTGTAGAGGTAGAGCAGGCCCGTCGCCAGCAGCATGCCCCAGAACGCGGGGCGCACCCAGCGCGGGTCCTCGGGCCGGCCGCGCCACAGGCGGCGCCCGAGCGGCTGCTTGGGCTCACCCGCCCCGGGGGCGGGCGTGTGCGCGCCCGCCCCCGGCTCCGCCACGGCCGTGTCTCTGCCGGTGTCGCTCTCACCGGTAGTCGGCCCCCAGGACGAGGGGCTGCCTCCTCCCGGATAGGTCGTCTGATCGGTGTCGGTGGTCATCGGGAGTTCCTCGGATCGGTGTCGTGGGGACGCACCGGCTGCAACTGCATCGTCGCGTCCCTCCAGGTGCCGTCCGCGGCTTCACCGGCGCGGAACTGGGTGGTGGTGCTGTGCGGGGTGGTGTCGTACGCGTCCTGCTGCGGCTGACGCTGGGGCAGCGGGGCGGCGTAGGAACCGGGGTACTGCGGGTTCTGCGGGTGCTGCGTCGCCGTCGAATAAGTGGGCGACGAAGGGGAGTTGATGGCTGCGAGCGTCGAGTCCTCGGTGCTGTCGCCGCGGTCCGGGAAGACCCAGGCGCGGAAGAGGAGGAAGCGCAGGACGGTCGCCGCGAGGTTGGCGGCCACCAGGACCGCGAGTTCGGTGGAGTGCGCCGGGTTGCTGCTGGCCGCGTTGAGGGCGGCGAGCGAACCACTGGTCAGCGCGAGGCCGATGGCGAAGACCACGAGGCCCTGCGCCTGGTGGCGGACGGCGCCGCCCCGGCCGCGGACCCCGAAGGTCAGTCTGCGGTTGGCGGCGGTGTTGGCGACCGCCGAGACCAGCAGCGCCAGCGCGTTGGCGACCTGGGAGCCGCCGAACTGCCGGAAGAGGCTGTAGAGGACCAGGTAGAAGAGGGTGGAGAGACCGCCGACCACGCAGAACCCGACGAGCTGGCGGGCCAGCCCCTTGGGCACGTCCTGGATGTCGCGGTCGCGCGGGTCGTCGCCGAAGGGCCGCGTGACGCGGTCGAGCGGCAGCGAACCGGAGGCCAGGGCCTTGCCCACGCGCCACACTCCCTTCAGGTCCTCGGTCGCCGTCTTGACGATGTGGACGGTCGAGTTCGGGTCGTCGACCCAGTCGACCGGCACCTCGTGGATACGGAGTCCGGCCCGCTCGGCCAGCACCAGCATCTCGGTGTCGAAGAACCAGCCGGTGTCCTCGACGAGCGGCAGCAGCGCCTGGGCCACATCACGCCGGATCGCCTTGAATCCGCACTGGGCGTCCGAGAAGCGGGCCTGGAGCGAGCCGCGCAGGATCAGGTTGTAGGTCCGGCTGATGAACTCGCGCTTGGCGCCACGCACGACACGCGACGAGCGGGCCAGCCGGGATCCGATCGCCAGGTCGGAGTGACCCGAGATCAGCGGCGCCACCAGGGGGAGCAGCGCGTTGAGGTCGGTGGAGAGGTCGACGTCCATGTAGGCGAGGATCGGGGCGTCCGAGGCGGACCAGACGGTGCGCAGTGCTCGACCGCGCCCCTTCTGCTCCAGCCGGAAGGATTTGACCTCCGGGATCTCCGACTCCAGCCGCGCTGCCACCTGGGGGGTGGTGTCGATCGACGCGTTGTCCGCGATGGTGATGCGGAACGCGTACGGGAACGTGCGCTTGAGGTGCTCGTGCAGTCTGAGCACACATGGCTGGAGGTCCTTCTCCTCGTTGTAGACGGGGATCACTACGTCCAGGACAGGCGTACCGGCGTCTCCGGCCGGGAGGTGCTCCCGCGCCGGCAGGGTGCCGGGAGAAGTGTCGGTTCGCATGGAACCGACTCTCCTCAAGCGCCCTGTTGCACCCATGTGGTGGCACTGTGCTGTGCCTGTGAGTGCGATTGCCAATTCGTTTCGGGGGCGGGCGTGGGCACAGCCGGTGCGAGCGCGGGCAGATGCACGGTGAACACCGTGCGTCCGGGAACGCTGTCCACGGTGACCGCGCCACCGTGTGCGGTCGCGACCGCCTGCACGATGGCGAGACCCAGTCCGGTCGATCCCGTGGAGCGGGAGCGCGCCGAGTCGCCGCGCGCGAACCGCTCGAAGACATGCGGCAGCAAATCGGGCGGGATGCCCTGGCCGTTGTCCTCGACGTCCACGCACATCCACGGCCCGCGCCGCTGTACGCGGGCGGTGATCGTCGTACCGGGCGGGGTGTGCTTGCGGGCGTTGCCCAGCAGGTTGATGAGCACCTGCTGGATACGGGCCGCGTCCGCCGACACGAGGGCCGGTTCGTCGGGCAGGTCGAGCCGCCAGTTGTGGTCCATGCCGGCCGCGCGCGAGTCGCTGATGGTGTCCACGACGAGCGGGATGAGGTCGGTCTGGTCGAACTGCAGCGGTCTGCCCGCGTCGAGCCGGGCGAGGAGCAGCAGATCCTCCACGAGGAGGGTCATACGGCCCGCTTCGGACTCGATGCGGCCGAGGGCGTGCTTGGTGTCGGGGCCGGTCTGTTCGCGCCCGCGGCGCGTCAGTTCGGCGTAACCGCGGATCGACGCGAGTGGCGTACGCAGCTCATGACTGGCGTCGGCCACGAACTGCCGTACCCGCATCTCGCTCTGCTGTCTGGCGTGCAGGGCGCCGTGGACGTGGTCGAGCATCCGGTTGAGCGCGGCGCCGACCTGGCCGACCTCGGTGTGCGGGTCGGTCTCGGACTCGGGGACGCGTTCGTTGAGGGTGACTTCGCCGGTGTGGAGCGGGAGTTCGGAGACGCGGGTGGCCGTGGCGGCGACGCGGCGGAGGGGGCGGGTGGCGACGCCGACGAGGACGTAGCCGGCGATGGCGGCGGCCACGAGGCCGGCGGCGGTGACGCTCACCTCGACGAGGATCAGCGTGTTGATGGTGCTCTCGGTGTCCGAGGTGGGGATGGCGACGTAGTAGCTGCCGTTGATACCGCTGACGTACTTGACGCGGTAGTCACCCAGCCCGGGGAGCTCCACGGTGTGCGCATGGGTGTCCTGCGTGACCTCGTTGAGCGCGCTCTTCTGCGCGCTGGTGAGCGCCACGGGGGTCATGTTGAAGACGCCGCTGCTGCTGTCCTTCTTCTTCTCGCCGACCTTGCCGTCGGTGATGGAACCGTTCGTGACGCTCGCGATGACGGTGCCTTCCGGCTGCGGCCCGCGGGCGACGAAGTCGGCGAGGACGACGGGCTTGCCCTTCTGCTGGGCCGCCTTGCTCTGCTGAGCCGTCTTGCTCTGCTGGTCGGGCGGGGCATCGTCCTTGCCCTCACCGGGCGGCCCGAAGCCACCCGAGGCACGGGCCGACACCTCGCCGAGCCGGTCGTCGAGCTGGTCGTACAGATGGGAGCGCAGCGCCAGTGTCGTCACGGTCCCGATCACCGCGCACACCACCGCGATCAGCGTCACGGACGCGACGACGAGCCGGGTCCGCAGGGTGCGCGGCTTACCCGCTCGTTTCTTCTGCGCACGCGGCCGTCGTCGCCCGCTCATGACGCCGCGGGCTTGATCAGGTAACCGGCCCCACGCCGGGTGTGGATCATCGGCTCACGACCGGCGTCGATCTTGCGCCGGAGGTACGAGATGTAGAGCTCGACCACATTGGCCTGCCCACCGAAGTCGTACGACCACACGCGGTCGAGGATCTGCGCCTTGCTGAGTACACGCCGGGGATTACGCATGAGGAAGCGCAGCAGTTCGAACTCGGTCGCGGTGAGGTGGATGCCCTCGCCGGCCCGCGACACCTCGTGGCTGTCCTCGTCGAGGGTGAGGTCACCGACGACGAGCACGGAGTCCGAACGGCGGTCGGCGGCACCGGAGCGGCGGATCAGTCCGCGCAGCCGGGCGACGACCTCTTCGAGGCTGAAGGGCTTGGTGACGTAGTCGTCGCCGCCGGCGGTGAGCCCGGCGATACGGTCCTCGACGGCGTCCTTCGCCGTCAGGAACAGCACCGGGACGTCCGGCAGCTCGCGGCGCATGCGTCCGAGAACGGTGAGGCCGTCCATGTCCGGCAGCATCATGTCGAGGACGACTGCGTCGGGCCGGAACTCGCGCGCGGTCTGGATCGCGCCGGTCCCGTCACCCGCGCTTCTGATCTGCCAGCCCTCGTATCGGAGGGCCATGGACAGCAGCTCGGTGATCGACAGCTCGTCGTCCACCACAAGCACTCGGACGGGGCTCCCGTCCGGCCTCAGCAGTTCGGTGCGCCCCTGGGGCGAGGTCGTGGTCATAGTGGACACCTTGTCGGGGTCCTCTAAGAGCACGCTTTCTAGAGTCTGTGATTTTCCTGAGAAACTCACAGGGACCACTCAGGGAACGCCTTGGAACCGCTTGCTCAACGCTCATCCAGCGGTCATGGAGCCGTGCATCCCTCGCATACCCGCCCCGGTCTCCCCGGTATCTGCACGTTCTCCTCGCATCACCCGTACCGGCCGGACTCTCAGCCTCCCCTCACGCTGCGAACAGCCGCGCCCCGTTGTCGTGGCAGACCGCCCGCAGCCAGTCGTCCCCGAGGTCCAGCCGCTCCAGGGCGTACAGCTGGTGAAGGTAGGGATACGGAATGTTCGGGAAGTCGCTGCCGAGCAGCACGCGGTCGCCGAGGGCGGCCAGCCGGGGGAGCGCACCGGGCGGGAAGGGCGCGAGGCGTTCGCTGAAGTCCGTGAACGACATCGTCGTGTCCAGCCGCACCTCGCCGTACCGCTCGGCCAGGTCCAGGAAGTCCTCGTACTCCGGCATCCCCATGTGCGCGATCACCAGCCGCAGCCGGGGGTGCCGGGCCAGCACCCGCCGGATCGGCTCGGGCCCGGTGTGCTTGCCGGGCGCGGGTCCCGATCCGCAGTGGATCACGACGGGCGTCCCGCTCTCGGCGAGCAACCCCCAAGCCGGGTCGAGCAGTTCGTCGGCCGGATCGTACGCCCCGACCTGCACATGCGCCTTGAACACCCGCGCCCCGGAGTCCAGCGCGGCCCGCACATACTCCCCGACTCCCGGCTCCGGAAAGAGAGTCGAGGTGTGCAGACAGTCGGGGGTGCGGGCGGCGAAGTCGACGGCCCAGCCATTCAGCCACTCGGCCATCCCGGGCTTGTGCGGATAGAGCATGGCGGTGAAAGCGCGTACTCCGAACTCCCTTATCAGCGCGACCCGTTCCGCCTCCTCCCGCCGGTAGGTGATCGGCCACTCCAGCTGTCCACCGGTCGCCGGCCCGAGCGCGTCGAAGTAGTCCCAGACCTTGCGCAGCACCCGCTCGGGCATGAAGTGCGTGTGCACGTCGACGAGCCCGGGGAGGCCCAATCGCCCCCAGAACGCCCGCACTTCGGCGGCTTCGGTCATACCTGTGCTCCTGTTTCCGCTACGGCTTCGACGCGGGCGCCGGTTATGGCCCCGGCCCGCGCGCTCGCTTCCGCTTCCGCGCCCCGCTCGAATCCCCGGCTGTACTCGACCCTGGCGATATGCAGCGAGTACCGCTCGTACCAGTGCTCCCGCCCATACTCCTTCGCCGCCCGATGCTCCGTGTGCGCCCGCCACGCCTCGATCCCGGCGAGGTCCCGGAAGTAGGCGACGGTGATCCCCAACCCACCCGGCACCCGGGCGGAGTCCTCCCCGAGGAACCCGGGAATCTCCTTCACCAACTCACCCATCCGGTCGGCCGTCGCTCCGTATCCGTTGTCGCCATCGGTGCGGAGGGAGGTGAAGACGACGGCGTAGTACGGGGGTTGGTGGGCGGGGACGGGGGTGGGGGCGGGGGCGGGTATGGGTGCCGGGACAGGTGCAATGCCGTGATCGCTCATGTCAGCCACGATCCGTCCCGACCCCGAGCGGAGTCCACCGGCTTACCGAAAGGGATCCGTGGGGGATCCAAGTCTTGACCCTTGTGGGGTGGGGTGGGGCGGGGCAGGTGTAGCGCGGCTCGGTTACAGCGCAGGGCGGGGCAGGTGCGGCGCGGACGAAGGGGTTGCTGGCGCAGGGCGGGGCGAGTGCAGCCCGGTGCGACGGCCACGCCGACTTCGGCGGCCCCCACCCCGCGCTCCGCCAGCAACCCCTTCGTCCACCCTCAACTCCCGCCCACAACCGCACTCCCTGTTCCGCCCCCGGCTCCCCGCTCCACCCGCACCACCGCGCCCCCACCCTCAGAACAACCCCTCCTGCACCCCCGGCGCCTCCCGCCTGAACTCCCGTACCGGCACGGTGAATCCACCCGTGTCACCCCCGGAGGAACCGGCCGGGATCAGCTCCCACCCCGTCATCAGCCGGGTGTCGAGCACGATCACGCCCCGCACGGTCGCGAGGTGGAGGTCCGGTCCCGCCGCCGCTACGACCTCCCCGCTCACCACCCCGCCCGCGACGAGCCCACTCACCTCACCCACAGCGGAAGGCAGTCCCGCGAGGCCGAACACCTCGACGTGGTCCACAGGGCAATACGGCTCGCGGTGGAGCGACTCCGGCCATTCGCGCAGCGCGACCGCGCGGGCGTGCAGGTCGGCGATCTCGGCCGCCCGCTCCGCCGCCGACCCCGGCAACACGGAACGGACGGCGCGCTTCTCGCCGTAGGGAATCCGGTCCGGCACCCGGAGGGCGGCCCGCAGCAACTCCTCCGAGCGCCGCGCCGCCATCAGCGGGCCGAGGCCCAGCCAGGTGAAGCAGACGGCGCCCTGTTCAAGGAGCCGGGCGGAGCCGCGTTCTTCGGCGGTGATGCCGACTTTGAGCAGGCCGGGGCCGAACCAGGCCAGATATACGTGGTACGGCCGCGGGTCGTCCGCGATCGTGTCGGCGGCCACCGAGTGCGCCCGGTCCAGCCGCGCGCACTCCTCGCACCGCGCTCCCGTGCTCCGCTCCGGCACGGCCGTCCGCACCGGGCAGGGATTCCCCCGCGCCCCCACACATGTCCGCCCGCCCCCTTCCGCGACCTCGAAGGCCACCCGCTTCCCCCGGGGCAACGGGCTCCCGCGCCCGCCGTCCCACTTCAGCTCGGGACCGTCCGCCGCCCACCGCAGCCCCGAGCACTTCCATGTCTGTGATGCCCGTGATGTCTGTGCCATCGCTCACGAGACTAGACGGCCCCACTGACAACGGCGTCAGCCTGCGGTTTCACCGGCCGGGGCGGACTCACGGGACACGACCGCACCCTCCTCGACCGCACGCTCCTCGACCGCACGCTCCTCGACGGCACATTCCTCCACCACCCGCCCCCGACCCCGCCCCGCCAGCCGGCACCCGACACACCCGGCATGCCCCGCCCGCGCCGACGGGTCCCGCACCCGCATCCCCCACTGCTCCCGGTCCCGGCGCCCGGGCGGCTTGCCCCAGCCGGTGAGATGGAGTGCCCAGGTGACCAGGACGCTCACCGCGACGATCCCCAGCCCGCCCCCGATCAGCAGGGCCGACACCGTGCACACCCCCACCCCCGCGACGGTCGACCCGACGGTCGCGATCCCGAATCCGGTCCAGCCCGCGACCGTATGCCCCTCGTCATACTGATGTGCGCTCATGTGCGGCCTCCCTCGAAGCCAGTTCGAAGCCCGGACGGACTCGAAGCCCAGATGGACTCGAAGCCCGGACGGACAGCAGGTCTCTCACTTCCTAAGAAGTTTAGGATAGAAACCTCTCACAAGCTAAGGCAATAACAATGCAAGCCAAGCCTCGCCCCACCGCCACCCCGGCCCAGGCGCTGGACGCGATGGACTCCCTCATCGCCAACGCCCAGCTCGGCCAGCACGAGATGGCCGAGCGGCTGGGTCTGAACGTCACCGATCTGCTCTGTTTCGGCTGTGTTCTCAAGGCCGGCGAGAACCTCCTCACCGCGGGCGACCTCGCCGAACACGCCCACGTCACGACGGGCGCGGTGACCGGCATCCTCAACCGTCTGGAGCGCGCCGGCTTCATCACCCGCGTCCCCGACCCGACCGACCGCCGCCGCGTCCGCGTGGCCTCGGTACCGGACGCGGTGACCCGGGTCGTCGCCCTGTACGGCCCGTACTACGACCGCCTCAACGCCCTCTACGCCGACTACTCCCCCGCCGAGGTCGCCGTACTGGCCGACTGGTTCACGCGTGCGTCGGCGCTGACGCAGGACTACATCGAGGAACTCCGGGCGCGGGACGGGCGGTAAAGCGGGACGGGGGTAAACCCGACCCCGTTGGTACAGCCCGCTACACCACCGGTTCGGGAGACCGCTTCATCGTGCCCGGAACCGTACGACGGCATCGTTGACCTCAGCCGGTCAAGAGGGTCGGCGCAGGCCCAACAGCCGCCGTACGGAAGGACATCCCATGAAGCCCGGCCCGTTCGCATCCTTCGTGAGGTTCGTGGCGTGCGGTGGCGGTATCGGGGTCCTGTCCAGCCTCGCGGTACCGCTGCTCGCCGCGCTGATGCCGTGGGCGGCGGCGAACGCGCTGATCACGGTCGCCTCGACCGTCCTCTGCACGGAGTTGCACGCCCTGTTCACCTTCGGCACCGGCCGCCGCCCCGGCTGGCGCGAGCACTGGCAGTCGGCGGGCTCGGCCACGGCGGCCTACGCGGCGACGTCCGCGGCGGTCCTGATCCTCCACACGGTCCAGCCCAGCCCGGGCATGCTCACCGAACAGCTCGTCTACCTCAGCGCCTCCGCCCTCGCCGGCATCGGCCGCTTCCTGGTCCTCCGCCTGTTCGTCTTCGCCGACCACGGCACCCGCACCACGGCCATCGCGATCCCGGCACTCCCGACGCCCGTCTCCCCGGCGTTCAGCGCGGCGGCGTAAGCGGCCCACGCCCCAACAGCCCGACGCACCAACGGAAATGCCCGTCCCCGCCGTCCGTCCCCGAGACGAACAGGTCGTAGGTCGCCAGCGCATACGCACGCTGATAGAGGACGAGCGTGTCGGGCGCGTACCGGAACTCCTCGGCGAACAACCGCGTCAGCGCGACGGTGTGCCGCTCCGCGTACGGCCCGTACATGTCCCATACGGCGGCTGCCACGGCCGCCTCGAAGGCCGGATCGCCGGCGGTGGTGAAGAACCCGAAGTCGAGTACGGCGGTGGGCACACCGGTCTCGTCGACATGAATGTTGGGCGGCACGAGGTCCCCGTGCACGACACTGACCGGCCCACCGTCCGGAAGCGCCCGCAGGGAGTCCACCGTCCGCCGCACGACACCCGCGAGGTCGGGCACCCGAGCGGCAAGCAGCCCACCCCGACGCCGAACGGCACGCAGCACGAGGTCGGCGAGCGCGTCGGGAAAACGGGCGTGCCCCTCCCACAGGGGCCGATCATCCCCCTGCACGGTGAGCCGCCGCATGGCCCCGGTACCGGGCACACCGGCCAACCCGCGCAACACCGTCACCAGGGCACCGGTCTCCCGCGCGCCCAACTCCGCCCCCGGCGCCACGACCGCCGAGTCGGCGCGCAGCGGAACACCGCCCAACTCCCGTTCATAGGTGACCAGTACGCCCTCGTACTCCTCCACCCCGAGAATCTCCGGCGTCGCGAACAGCAACGACTCCGCCTCCCGCGCGATGTCCTCGTACACCCGCCGCATATGCCCCACCCCACCCGGCCGCCGCCCACTCCACACCTTCCCGACGATCCCGTCACCGAGCCGGTAGACGGCACCTTCGACCCCCGCGGCTAGGGGCCGGACGTCCTGGTGACCCCGGTCGGCGAAGTAACGGATCCAGTGGGCGGTGTGGTCTTGGCGGTGGGTGACCATGACTGGACGGGACCCCCTGGAGGTGTCAATGGGCGTGCGGATTGAGGTCGTTGGCACCGCCCGACTCCCGCTGCCGCCAACTACCCGGTGGCAGGCCGTGGTTGCGGGTGAAGGCCGCCGCGAAGGCGTACGGCGACGTGTAGCCGACCGCGCGGGAGATCGCTGTGAGGGTGAGGTCGCCGGTGCGGAGGTGGTCGCGGGCGAGGGCCATGCGCCAGTCGGTCAGGTATTGGATCGGGGTCTGGCCGAGGGCTTCGCGGAAGGTGCGGGCGAAGGCCGCCCTCGACAGGCCGCTGATCGCGGCGAGTTCGGGGACCGTCCAGGGGTGGGCGGCGTTTTCGTGGATGGCCTGGAGGGCCGCGTTCAGGCGAGGGTCCGCACAAGCCCGGTACCAGCGGGGCGCGTTGGGGTTGCATCGGAAGTCGGTGCGCAGGGCGAGGACCAGGAGGATGTCGAGGAGCCGGTCCAGCACGGTGGGGCCGCCCGGTTCGCCCGGTGCCGGTGTCGCCAACTCGTGGGACAGCAGCCCGATCACGTCCCGCAACGGATCCCCCACCGCCGCCGACAACGTCAGCACCTGCGGCAGCGCCTCCAGCAGCCCGGCCCCGATGTCACCCGAGAAGCGATAGGCCCCGCAGAGGAACACCGTCGCCCGCGGGTCCTCCGAACTCCCGTCCCGCGCATACCGGTTGCGGAACTCCTCCGGCTCCAGACACTCCGCGCCCGGCTCGTGCCCGATGTGGTGATCGGGGCCACCGCGCACGAGCGTCACCTCACCGGGTACGAGTTCCACAGCGTCGCCGGAGTCGTCCAGCCACAGCCAGCCCCGCCCCCGTACGACCGTGTGCACGGCCAGTTGGATCGACCCGGCCAGCCGCAGTCCCCACGGCGGCTCGGCCACCGTCCGCGCGAAAACGGCACCGGAGGCGCGGGCCCGCGCGAGGCGATCGTGCAGTATGTCCACCCGATCAGTATCCGTCGGACGGCCCGGTCGAGAGCACCTTCGAGCGTCTGACGCAATGAATCGAGCCCATCACGCATTGATCCGCTCACGCCCCGCTCCCACGATGGAGCCATGACTGGATCACCGCAGACCGCTCTCGTCCTCGGCGGCACCGGCCGCACCGGCTCACTCGTCGCGCGGCGGCTCGCCGAACGGGGCCTGCCCGCCCGCACCGCCGCCCGCCACGGCGCCGACGTCCCCTTCGACTGGGACGACCCGACCACCCACCCGGCCGCCCTCGCCGGCGCCGACCGCCTCTACCTCGTCACCCCCGTCCTGCGGATCTCCTACGCCGACCAGGTCGCCGCCTTCCTCGACCTCGCCGTGGCCTCGGGGGTACGTCACGTCACCTACCTGAGCGCCTACGGGGCCCAACTGGCGCCCCCGGACGTCGACATCAGCGCCGTAGAGAACGAACTGACCGCCCGGAAGACCCTCACGCACGCGATCCTGCGCCCCGCGTGGGTGATGCAGAACTTCGCCGACGCGCACCTGCCGGTCGTCGACGGAGTGATCACGGTGCCGACCGGCGGCCGTACGGAGGCCTTCGTCGACGCGGGGGACATCGCCGCCGTCGCGGTGGAGACACTGCTCGACCCCGAGGGCCATGACGGGGCGCGGTACGAGCCGACCGGGCCGCAGGCTCTCACGGTCGCCGAGGTCGCGGACACCATCACCGCGGTGACCGGCCGACCGGTCCGGCATCAGGACATCGATCCCGAGGTGTGGATCGGGGGTGCGCTCGCGGCCGGGGTCGTGCCCGCCGACTACGCGGTGATGCTGGGCTGGCTGACCGGAGCGATCATCTCCGGGAACGGTTCCACGCCCAACGACGACATCGAGAAGGTCACCGGCCGGGCGCCGACCGCCTTCGCCGACTTCGCCCGGCGCAACGCGGGCGCCTGGGCGTCCCCGGTGGAGGTGAAGTGACCGAGAACAGAGGTGAAGTGACCGAGAATATGGGCGAGTTTGCCGCGCTCGACCCTTTCTTCCGGATCGTCCAGGAAGGGCTCGCGGGGCTCGTCGACGGCGATGATTTCTTCGATCTTCTGGCCGAGGACGTGGTCGTCGAGTACGTCGTCTCCGTGCCCGGCTACCCGCGCCGGGTCGAGGGACGCGGGGCGGTGGCGGACCTGTATCGCGGCTACGGCGACGTCATGCTGCTGCACAGCGCGGACCGACTGGCCGTCCACCGGGACCCCGAGACGTCCGTGGTCGTCCTTGAGTACGCGGTGCACGGACGGGCCGTCCGCACCGGGCGGGCCTACGACAACCACTTCGTCTCCGTGCTCACCCTCAAGGACCGGAAGGTGACGCACTGGCGTGACTATCTGGACCCCGTCGCCGTGTTCCGCGCCACGGGGTGGCCGGCGGAGGGTCGCTGAGGACCAACGGGGCTTCGCCGGACCCGGGCGTCGAAAATCGGCCCGCCGCGACCTGGGAACCCGGCCCACGAAGACCGTGGAGCCGGACCCGCGATGACCATGGAAACCCGGCCCGCCGTGGCCGTGGAAGCCCGGCCCGCCTTGACTAGCCCGCCCTGCGGAAAACCTCGTCCATGTCCGAGAAGGGTGCCTGCCCGTCGTCGTACGGCAGCGTCTCGTCCTCCCCGAAGTCCGGGGCCTGGAAGGGGTTCGTCGCCGGAGGGGGCGATCCCGCACTGGACTGGCGGGACGCCCCGTCCGGGGCGGAGAACAGCGAGGTCAGGTCGATGAGAGGTCTCCCGTTCGTTACAGGCCACTAGGACCTGGTGTGCCATGAACCGGGCACAGCGGTCCTACAGCTTGCTCATCTTGGAGTACGGACTCAGGATGCGCTCCTGAACCGACCCGAAGTCGACGAGCACCGCGATTCCGTCCTCGATGCCGATGACCCGGCCGAGGCCGTACATGTCGTGTGTGACCTGGTCGCCCACGGCGAACTGCTTGGGTGCCGCCGCGGCCGGGGCCTTGAAGGGACTGGTGGGCAAATAGCGCTTCGGTGCAGCTGGCTTTGTCATTGACTCCAGTATGGGCCTAGACACGCCACTCGCTGAGGCCGTCCACATCGCTTGTTCATCACAGATCGGGCACTCGGGAACCACTTCGAGGCCCCGAACGTACCCCTCACGCCCCTGACCTGGCCCTTCCCGGAACCACCCCGGAACCACCAGAATCCGCCACCGGACTTCGAAACAACGGACGCCGGGGCATCCGCGCCAGGGACACACGAGGGACACACGCGAGAGGCCCCGGATCGCTCCGGGGCCTCTCGTCAGATGTGCACTCGGCAGGATTCGAACCTGCAACCTTCTGATCCGTAGTCAGATGCTCTATCCGTTAAGCTACGAGTGCTTGTTTTTTCTTGTTTTCCTTCGTCGTTCCCGGCCCTTCCGGGCCGCTCGCGGCGACAGGAAGAACATTACATGACTGCCGCCGCCATGTGAAATCCGTTAGCCATACCGCTTGTGAGCTGCGGAAACGGCCTCAGAACGGCCTTGCGGACGACCCCGTCGACGACCGAAGCCCCGGTCGCGTGGACCGGGGCTTCGGGTGAGGTGCGGAGGCGGAGGGATTTGAACCCTCGATGGGATTTGCGTCCCAAACCGCATTAGCAGTGCGGCGCCATAGACCGGACTAGGCGACGCCTCCAGCACAACCCCCCGCGCGAGCGCGGAAGGTGCGTGCAGATGATGACACAGACGAGCGCGGTGTCACCAATCGCCTCCCACGGTACTAGGCGGGCGGGCCGCAGAGCAAAGCCGTTGATGCCGGCCGCCGTGTCCGCAACGTCCGGGGGCGGCGGGCGTTAGTCAGGTCATGTTGCAGGTCAACCGTTTCCTCGTGATCGTCGCCGCGTCCGTCGCCACCGTCGGCTCGCTGGCCGCCGCGCCCGCCACCGCGTCCCCCGGAACTCTCCGCCCCCTCGCGCCACCACCCGTACGTGACGAGGACCGGTCCGGCGGCGACCACCTCACCGTCACCGTCCGGCACGCGGGCGGCGCGGCCGACGGGACGCACGAGCTGTACTGCCACCCCGGCGGCGGCACCCACCCGGACGTGACCGGCGCCTGCGCGGCCGTCGGCCGCAACACCCAGTGGGGAAAGGACCCCTTCGCCCCGGTCCCCCCGGACAGCATGTGCACGATGGTCTACGGCGGCCCCGCCACCGCCCATGTCACCGGCACCTGGGCCGGCCGCCCGGTCGACGCGACGTACGACCGCGGCAACGGCTGCGAGATCTCCCGCTGGAACGCGATGGTCCCGCTGCTGCCCGACCTCGGCGGCGGTCACCAGGAACACCGGGGAACGGTGGCCGGTTAGCGCTCGGTCACACGTTCTACGTCACTTCACCGTGCGACCTCCCTCTCATCTCACTCCGCGAGCACAAGGACTGCCCTTAGACTCCCTCGCGTGACACGTCGCGGGCAGGTTGGCAAGATGGCCTCCGCGGTCGGCAAGGTGCGGTAACAGGGAGGAAGCGTCTCGTGAGCAGCAGGCCATCCCGAGGCGCTGCTCGCCTCGCAGCCATACTCGACGCGCTCCCGGATGCGTTGGTGCTGGTCAACGCCAACGGGACCGTCGTCAACGCGAACACCATCGCGCTGGAGGCCTTCGAGGCGCCGGGCACCGCGCTCGTCGGGCGCGGACTGCTGGACCTGCTGCCGGAGTTCGACTCCCGGCTCATCCCCGGGTCCATGCGGCGCCCCGACTCGATGGACCCGCGCGGCCGGACCAAGCCGACCCGCATGATCGCCCGCCGCACCGACGGCTCCGAGTTCCCCGTCGAGGTCACCAGCGCCAACCTCGAAGACGGCCAGCAGGCCTACGACGGTTACGGCTACACCTCCGACGAGCTCCTGATGCTCGTCGTGCGCGACCTCTCCGGGACCGTGGACACCGAGGCCGAGCTGGCCCGTTCGCAGCGGCAGACCGAGATGATCCTGCGCGCGGCCGCCGAGGGCGTCGTAGGAACGGACACGGACGGGCGGGTCGTGCTCGTCAATCCGGCCGCCGCGCAGATCCTCGGGTACCGGGCCAGCGATCTCGGCGGCAAGGAACTGCACACGCTCGTGCTGCACTCGCGGGCGGACGGGTCGCCGTTCCCGTACGCGGAGTCGCCGCTCGCCGACACCCTGCGGTCCGGGCGCAAGCACCGGGTGCGCGGGCAGGTGCTGTTCGCCAAGAACGGGGACCGGGTCTCCGTCGACCTCACCACCGCGCCCGTGCGCGACGGCGACCAACTCGTCGGCGCCGTGATGACGTTCACCGACCGGCGGCCCTACGACTCGCTCGCCGAGGAGAAGGAGGCCGCCGACAAGCTGCACCGGGACGAGCTGGAGCGCATCGACGAGGAGCACGCCTCCGAGCTGACCTCGCTGCGCCAGAAGCACATCACCGAGCTGGAGGAGCTCCAGGAGCGGCACGAGGAGGAGCTCGCGGCGAACGAGGAGCGGTACGCGGCCCTCGGCGAGCGCGAGAAGGACCGGTTCGAGGAACTGGCCGGCCGGCACGAGCAACTCCTCACGCTGCTCGGGCGGTCGTTGCGCGGCCCCCTCGACGAACTGCGCCGGGAACTGGCCGCGTTGGCCGCCGATGACGCGGGGCAGCTGTGGCCCGAGGCCAATCAGGTTCTCCATCATCTGTCGGCGGGTTACTCGCGTATCACGCAGCTCATCGACAACGTGCTGGGTTACCAGCGGCTGGAGACCGGCGACGGGGAACTCGCCCGTACGAAAGTGATGTTGGACGCGGTGGTCGCGGCCGGTGTCGACGGGGCCGTGGAGCTGATCGGGCCCGGGCGGGTGCAGTTCGCCGTGCACGCCCCGCCCATCGAGGCCGAGGTCGACCCGGTGCTCCTCGCGACCGCGCTCGCGCATCTCGTCGCGGATGTCGCGGGGGTCGACGCGACCGGCAACTCGCCTGTTTCCGCAGGCGGTTACATGGACAACACGGTCGTCGTGGCGGCGGCGCAGCGCGGTGAGGTCGTACGGATCGAGGTGCGCGGGCCGTATGCCGGGGGAGACCCGGTGCACGAGCCGATCGTGCGCGGGATCGTGCGGGCGCACGGCGGTGTGCTGCAGACGCACGACGTGCCCGGGATGAGCGGCAGCGCGTATGTGCTGGAGGTGCCCATCGGGGGCGGGGCGGGGGCCGTCGCGGCTCCGGCCGCGACCGGTGGCGGCGCCGAACTCGCCCTGCCCGAGCAGGCGTCCGGCACCAGCGGGCGGCGGCGGGCGCGGCGGTCCTCCGTGGACGCGTTCCTGGAGAGCGAGGTGCCGGGGGCCGATGACACGGGTGGCTCCGGCGGCTCCGGTGGTGAGGCCGCGGTGCCCACCGGGCGGCGCAGGAGGCGTGCGGGCGACGAGTCGGCCGCTGCGGAAGCGGGCGGCGACGGTGCGTCCAGCGGTACCGGGCGGCGGCGCGGGCGCGCGGCCGACGGTGACTCCGAGGGTGTGGCCGGGGGTGTCTCCGAGGGCGCTGTGATGACGGCGGCGGAGCATGCCGCCGGGACCGCGGCTTCGGGTACGGGGCTGGGTGGCACGGTGTCGCCTCGCGGTGTGCCTGTGGGTGGTGAGCGGCAGGCGTTGCCGGCCGCCGCGTTGCCCGCGGGCGGCTCCGCCGACGACTCCGGTGGTGCTGACGACTCCGGTGGCGAGGACGGGCAGCCGACCGGGCGTCGGCGGCGGGCCCTGGCGGCCGCGGCCGAGCGGGCCGCCGCGCAGGAGGCGGGGGCGCGGACCGTGTTCGCGTTGCCGCCGGCCGAGGCCGATCGGACGCCGGACGTCGCTGCGGCAACGGCCGCGCAGGCGCCGGGAGTTGCGCAGGCTCCGGGAGTTCCGGTGGTGCCCGGGCAGGTTCCCGGAGGTGTTCCTGGTGGGCATCCCGGTGACGACGGGCGGCACGATGCCGTTCCGGTCGATCAGAGTGACGATCACACTCCGCCTCAGCCTCATCCCGCGAGCGCGCCAACCGGGCGGCGGCGTCGGGCTGTTGCCCAGCCGCAGCCTCAACAGCAGGCGCAGGGTGGGGAGTCGGTGCCCGTGCAGGCCGGGGCCCCGGTTCAGGCCGGTGTCGAGGTGCAGGGGCAGGGGCAACCCGGTGCGGTGGTTTCGGCGCAGGGGACGGCCGGGCAGGGGCAGCAGGGGCAGCAGGGGGTTCCGGCGCGGGTCGGTGGCGGGCAGCAACAGGGCGTTGCGCAGGCGGGAGTTGGGCAGCCCGGTGCCGCTGTGCAGCTTGCTCCCGCGCAGGGGCTTCCCGGCCCGGGGCAGGCTCCGGCGGGGCAGCCGTTGCCTGCCGAGGCGGTTCCCGGGCAGGGGATTCCGGCTCAGGGGAACCCCGGGCAGCCGGTCGCGCCGCAGGGGATTCAGGGGCAGGGACATCCCGGCCAGCCTGTCTCGCCTCAGGGGATCCCGGGGCAAGCCGCCCCCGGTGTTCCCGGTCAGCCGATTCCGCCGCAGGGGATTCCCGGTCAGGCCGTGCCCGCGCAAGGGCTGCCGGCTCAGGGGACGCAGGGGCAGCCCGTCTCCCCGCACGGCATTCCCGGTCAAGTCGCCCCCGTTCAGGGGCAGTCCGGTGAGCCGGTGCCGCCGCAGGCCCTGCCCGCCGCGCAGCCGACGCCGGCCGCGGCTCCGGCACCCGTCGCGGCGAACGGCGCCGAGACCGCCGTAGCGCCGAACGCGGTCCCGAATCCGCAGCCGAACCCGAACACGCCCGCGCCCGGGACTCCCGTGCCCGCGCAGGCGCGTGCCGCTCAGCCGCTTCCCGCTGAGGCCGCCGCGCCCATTGATCCCAACTCCACTCAGGGGCGGGCGATCAGTGTGCGGACGTTGGGGCAGGGGGTGCCGTTCACGCGGCAGGCCGCTCAGGTGCAGGTGCCCACCGCCACGCCCACGCCTCCGCCGCATCAATCGGGCGGCCGGCGACGGAAGTTGGGGACGCGGCCCGAGGCCGCCGGTGGGGTGCCGGAGCCGAGTGAGCGGGCTCAGCAGCCGTCCATGGCCGGGCAGTCGCGGCTCGCGCAGATGACCGAGGGGGCCGGGCGGTCGTACGCCATAGGAGCACCGGACGAGAACGCGGCCGAGGGGCCGGAGCCGTTGGACGGGCCGGGCGGGGCCGTTGAGATCGCGGATACGCCCAGGCCGCAGCCGCTCGACGACGAGTTGCCGCCCGAGCCGCTGGACAATCCGCGGCGGCTGCTCGTGTGGCCCGCGCCGGACGTGACGACCACGCAGGCGCTGAGCGACCGCGGTTACCGGCCGGTCATCGTGCACTCGCGCGAGGAGGTCGATGCGCAGATCGCCGCGTTCCCGGCGGCGCTGTTCGTGGACCCGTTGACCGGGCCGATCACGCGGACGGCGTTGCAGTCGTTGCGGCAGGCGGCCGTCGCGGCCGAGGTGCCGGTGCTCGTGACCGCCGGGCTGGGGCAGGCCACGCGTGAGGCGGCCTACGGTGCCGATCCCGCCGTTCTGCTGAAGGCGCTGGCGCCTCGGGACAGTGAGCAGCATCCGCCGCGGGTGCTGTTGATCGAGGAGCACGCGGAGATCGCGCTGGCGCTGACGGCGACGTTGGAGCGGCGCGGGATGCAGGTGGCCCGGGCCGCGAGTGATGCCGATGCGGTGACTCTGGCGGGGCAACTGCGGCCCAATCTTGTGGTCATGGACCTGTTGCAGGTGCACAAGCGGCGGGCCGGGATCGTCGACTGGCTGCGGGCCAACGGGCAGCTCAACCGCACGCCGCTCGTTGTGTACACGGCTGCGGTGGACCAGGCCGATCTGCCTCGGCTGGCGTCGGGTGAGACGGTGCTCTTCCTTGCCGAGCGGTCTACGAGTACCGAGGTTCAGTCGCGGATCGTGGACCTGCTCGCCCGGATCGGTACCAACTAACCCCAACTATCGGTCGGGGGCTGCTAGTTGGCCAACTACCGTTCGGGGGCGGCTACTTGGCGACCAGTCGCCGCGCCGCCTCCTTGATGGACTCGCGGAGCCGGTCCCGGTCCGTGTCGTCCGCGCCCACCAGGACGCGGCGCATCTGCGGTACCACGACACCCCAGTTGGCCATCGCGACCAGCAGGAAGAGGAGGTCGCGGGCCGGGATCGCGTCGCTCACGACACCCCGGTCCTGGCCGTCCTGGAGCGCGGCGACCTTGAACGCGTAGTGCTGCTGGCGCTCGGCCTCGTCGGGCAGTTCGGCGGTGCCGTACTCCAGGCCCTCCCAGAAGAGGAGGCGGAGGACTTCGGGGTGGGCCGCGTGGTAGTCCATGAGCCGGTCGATCCAGCCCTCGATGTCGTCGGGGTCGACGGGGAGTTGGACGGCCAGGTCGAGCATGGACCTGCCGAGGACCTGCGTGAACAGCTCCGCCTTGTTGCCGAAGTAGGCGTAGATCAGCTGCTTGTTGGCCTTGGCCTCGGTGGCGATGCGGTCGATGCGGGCGCCCGCGATGCCGTGCCGCGCGAACTCGGCGACCGCCGCCTCGAAGATCCGGGCCTTGGTGGCCTCGGGGTCTCTGACTCCCATGCGGCCAGGGTACTCGGGAGGCGGCGGTAACCAACTATTTGGTTGACAGGGAATTCCGGGGCGCCGCATGCTGTTCCAGCTGCCAACCAACCAGTTAGTTGCTAGAGCCGACCGGGAGCTTTCGTGGACGTGCCCGGAGTCTTCGTGGGCGGCTCGCGAGTCCCGCAGGTCTGAAGGAGTGCCACCGCTCATGTCCTCGGCAACCATCGCGCAGACGTCGGTCGAGAGGCCGGTCCCCACGGCCGCCGACCGCCTCTTCCTCGTGCTCATCGCCGTCTGTACCGCCGTGACGGCCGCGAACATCTATCTCGCGGGCCCGCTGCTCCCCCTCATCGCGCACGACTTCGGCTCGACCCCGTCCGCCGTGGCGTGGATCGCGTCGGTCGCGCAGTTCGGCTACGCCACCGGTCTCCTCTTCTTCGCCCCGCTCGGCGACCGCGTGAACCGGCGCCCGCTGGTCGCCGCGCTCTCCGTCGCCACCACGGCGGCCCTGCTCGTCGGCGCGGCGGCCCCCGGCACCGCCGCCCTCGCGGTCGCCGTCTTCGTCGCGGCCGCCGCGACCGTCGTACCGCAACTCCTCGTCCCGCTCGTCGCCGAACGCGCCCCCGCCCACCACCGCGCCCGTCATGTCGCGGCGGTCATAGCGGGCCTGTTCACGGGGATCGTGGCCGCGCGGGTCGTCGGCAGCCTGGTCGGCCAGGCCTACGGCTGGCGGGTCGTGTTCATCGGCTCGGCCGCCCTCACCCTCGTCCTCGGCCTCGCCACCGCGTACGTCCTCCCGTCCGAGAAGCGCCGCGGCTCCGGCCCGCTCTTCGCCGGCCTCGCGGCCCTGCCGGGCCTGGTCCGCACCTCCCCCGACCTGTGGCGCGCGTGCCTGCGCCAGGCGGGGATGTTCGGCGCGTGGAGCGCCCTGTGGACGACCCTTGCCCTGCTGCTCACGAGTACGACCGGCGGTTCCTACGGCTTCTCGACCGCGACCGCCGGCCTGTTCGGGCTCTTCGGGCTGGCGGCCAGCGCGGTGGCTCCGCTCGCGGGCGGGTTCGTCGACCGGTTCGGCGCGGGGAAGGTCGTACGGTCCGCGTTTGTGCTCGCGGCGGTGTCCGTGCCGCTGTTCTGGCTGGGCGGACATGTGCTCTGGGCCCTGTTCGTCGCCGCGATCGCGATCCACGCGGCCCTGGTCGCCTCCCACGTCGCCAACCAGACCCTCGCCCTCACGACCACCTCCACCCCGGCGACCGCCAATACCGCGTACGTCGTCGCCGGGTTCACCGGGGGCGCGCTCGCCTCGTCGCTCGCGGGGCCGGCGTTCAGTCACTGGGGCTGGGGTGGGGTTTGTGTGGTGGCGGGGGTGTGGTTGGTGATCGGGTGGGTGTCGACGGCTGCGGGGGCGCGGCGACGGTGACGCCCTGCGCGTCGTCAGGGGTGTGTGCTGTCGGGGCGTGCGTTGTCGGGGCGTGCGTTGTCGGGGTGCGCGTCATCGTCGTACGACTGCTTCGAGGCCGTACGACGATGACGGGACCGTACGCGGTCAGAGCTCGGTGACGTCCAGGTCACCGTCGGCGTACCGCCTGCGCAGGACCTTCTTGTCGAACTTGCCGACGCTCGTCTTCGGGACCGCCTCGATGATCGTCCAGCGTTCCGGGAGCTGCCACTTGGCGATCTTGCCCTCGGCGGCGAGGAAGGCTCGCAGAGACGTGAAGTCCGCGGTGGAACCCTCCCGCAGGACCACGGTCGCCAGCGGGCGCTCGCCCCACTTCTCGTCGGGGACGGCGACCACGGCGGCCTCGGTGACGTCCGGGTGGGACATCAGGGCGTTCTCCAGGTCGACGGAGGAGATCCACTCGCCGCCGGACTTGATGACGTCCTTGGCGCGGTCGGTGAGGGTGAGGAAACCGTCGGGGGAAATGGTGCCGACGTCACCCGTCTTGAGCCAGCCGTCCTCGCTGAACTTGTCGGCGGGGCGCAGGGGTTCGGCGTCGGGGCCGTTGTAGTAGGCGCCGGCGATCCATGGGCCGCGTACCTCCAACTCGCCCGCGGACTCGCCGTCCCAGGGGAGGCGTTCGCCGCCGGGGCCGGAGAGGCGGGCCTCGACGCTCGCCGGGAAACGGCCCTGCGTCAGCCGGTACTCGAACTCCCGGTCCGTGCCGACCGCTTCGGCCGGCGGGCGCGAGACCGTGCCCAGCGGGGAGGTCTCCGTCATGCCCCAGGCGTGGCAGACCCGCATGCCGAGCTTGTCGAAGGCCGCCATGAGGGCGGGCGGGCAGGCCGAACCGCCGATGGTGACCTGGGTGAGCGACGAGACATCGCGGGGCTTCGCAGTGAGTTCGGCGAGCAGGCCCTGCCAGATGGTGGGGACGGCCGCCGCGTGCGTGGGGCGCTGGCTCTCGATCATCTCGGCGAGCGGTGCGGGTTGGAGGAAGCGATCCGGCATCAGCATGTTCACGCCGGTCATGAAGGTGGCGTGGGGCAAACCCCAAGCATTTACGTGGAATTGGGGCACGACCACAAGTGATGTGTCCTGGTCCGTGAGACCCATCGACTGGGTCATGTTGACCTGCATGGAGTGCAGGTAGATCGAACGGTGGCTGAAGATGACGCCCTTGGGGTCGCCCGTGGTGCCGGAGGTGTAACACATCGCGGCGGCCTGGCGTTCGTCCAGCTCGGGCCAGTCGTAGGTGGTCGGCTTGCCGGCGATGAGGTCCTCGTACTCGTGCACGCGCGCGTGGGCGCCGTCGAGGGGGGTGCGGTCGCCGGGGCCGGAGACGACGATGTGCTCGACCGTCGGCAGCTTGGGCAGCAGCGGGGCGAGCAGCGGGACCAGGGAACCGTTGACGATCACGACCCGGTCCGACGCGTGGTTGACGATCCACGCCAACTGGTCCGCCGGGAGGCGGAGGTTGAGGGTGTGCAGCACCGCACCCATGGCGGGGATCGCGAAGTATGCCTCGACGTGTTCGGCGTTGTTCCACATCAGCGTGGCCGTACGCTCGCCGTCCGCCACGCCCAGGTCCTCGCGCAGGGCGTGCGCCAGTTGGGCCGAGCGGGCACCGACCTCCGCGAAGGAACGGCGCTGCGGCTCTCCCTCACCGGTCCAGCTGATCACCTGCGATGTTCCATGGACCGTGGACCCGTGGGTCAGGATCCTGGAGATCAGCAGCGGTACGTCCTGCATGGTGCTCAGCACGGCGTCCTCCCGGGGCGACATTGCCTACGCGGTAGTAAGGGATGCGCTGATTCTGCTCACATACCGCACGGTATGTCACTAGGGATGGGTGATCGATCACTTCACGTCGCCTTGGGCTGCCGCCTTGGGCTGCCGCCGTGGGCTGCTGCCGTGGGCTGCTGCCTTGGGGTGGCGCCATGCGCTGCCGCCATGGGGTGTCGCCATGCGCTGCCGCCATACGCTGTCGCCTTGGGCTAGCGGACCAGGACCAGCTCCGGGTCCTCGCGCAGCTTGCCGAGCGCCCGCGACACCGCCGACTTCACCGTACCCACGGACACCCCGAGCACCTCGGCCGTCTGCACCTCGCTGAGGTCCTCGTAGTACCTGAGGACGACCATCGCCCGCTGCCGCTCGGGCAGCTTCGCGATCGCCCGCCACATCGCGTCGTGCAACGCCTGCTGCTCGGCCGGGTCCTCCGCGCCGCCTGCCGTCTCCGGCTCGGGCAGCTCGTCGCACGCGAACTCGTCCACCTTGCGCTTGCGCCACTGCGAGGTCCGCGTGTTCAGCAGCGCGCGGCGGACATAACCGTCCAGCGCGCGGTGGTCCTCGATCCGCTCCCAGGCGACATACGTCTTGGTCAGCGCCGTCTGCAACAGGTCCTCCGCGTCACACGCATTCGCGGTCAGCGACCGCGCGGTACGCAGCAGCACGGGCTGCCTGGCCCTCATGTACGACGCGAACGACGGGTACGTGAGCATCTGCGGCCGAGCCTGGGCCTGGGCCGAGGCCGAGGCCTGCGTACCGGTCGCGGCCTGGCTCGGGGCTTGGGTTGCGGTCTGGGGTTGGGTTCCGGCCTGGGGTTGGGTCTGCGTGGGCCGTGCGGCGGGCCGGGTGGCGCTCCGCGTGACAGGCCGTACGGCCGGCCTGGGGGCGGGCCGGGTGGTGGCTCCTACGGCGGCCCGTGCGGCGGCGTTCGACACGCTGGTGCAGACGGCTGTGGTCATGGCTCCACGCTATGAGTGACCCCCACTCCTGCGGATCGGCCGCAGGTCCCGAAGCCGACTCCGCCTCAGGTTGTAGGGGTGGGGCTGGCTACACCTCCTGAAGGTGGACGAGCGGCTCACCGGTACTGCGGGTTTACCCCTGGGGGCTTGCCTGTCCGTGGGAAGGGGGGGCGGGGGGGCAGTCACGGGGTTGGGGCGACGGGGCCGGTACGGGTGGTGAGGGCGACGGGCCCGGTGGGGTTTGGTGAGGGCAACGGGCCCGGTGGGGGTGGTGAGGGGGACGAGCCCGGTATGGGGGTGAGGGCGACGGGCCCCGGTACGGGCGGTGAAGGCGAGGGGCGCGCTGGGGTTCTTGACGGCGGTAGAAGCGTGGGGGATGTCGAGGCGCCGAGGGCCGTGAGGGCGGCCGGCGTCGTAGGGCGGTTGTGGCGGTCGCCGGAGGCGTGCGGGGTGCCGCGGTCGCCGGAGGCGTGAGGGCTGCGGCAGCCGCCGGAGCCGCAGGGTTGGTCGAGGTCGGCGACGCGGTGAGGTGGATGGAGGGCACCGAGGCGGTGAGGTGGATGGAGGGCACCAGGGCGGTGAGGATGGTGGAGGGCACCGCAGCCGCGAGAGCGGCAGAGGCTGTTGCGAAGTCGGCGGGGGTCGTCCGCGCGGCAAGGGCGGCAAGGGCGGCGGGAGTTGCTGCCAAGGCCGACTGGGTCACGGGCCCGCAAGACCCGTGAGCACCAACCCCGACGTCGGTACCCCGGTACCCGCCGTCACCAGAACCCGCCCGGCCCCCGGTATCTGGTTCACGGCAGTGCCCCGCACCTGTCTGACGCCCTCCGCGATCCCGTTCATCCCGTGCAGATACGCCTCCCCGAGCTGTCCACCGTGCGTGTTGATCGGCAGGCCCTCCTCGGCCACGAAGTCCGCCGCCTCCCCCTTCCCGCAGAACCCGAACTCCTCCAGCTGCATCAGCACGAACGGCGTGAAGTGGTCGTACAGGATCGCCACGTCCAGGTCCTCGGGACCCAGCCCCGCCGTCCGCCACAGCTGCCGCGCGACCACGCCCATCTCCGGCAGGCCGGTCAGATCGTCGCGGTAGAAACTGGTCATCTGCTCCTGCGCCCGCCCGGCACCCTGCGCCGCCGCCGCGATGACAGCGGGCGGTCGCCGCAGGTCACGGGCCCGCTCCACCGACGTGACGACGATCGCCTGGGCGCCGTCGGTCTCCTGGCAGCAGTCCAACAGCCTGAGCGGCTCCACGATCCACCGCGACGCCGCGTGCTCGGCGAGCGTGATCGGTCTGCCGTGGAAGTACGCCGCCGGGTTCGTCGCCGCGTACGTGCGGTCCACCACCGCCACCTGCCCGAACACTTCCGGGGTGAGGCCGTACGTGTGCAGATACCGCTGCGCCGCCATCGCCACCCACGACGCCGGCGTGAGCAGCCCGAACGGCAGCGCCCAGCCGAGCGCGGCACCCTCCGCCGACGGCTCCCGGTGCGTCACCCCCGAGCCGAATCTGCGCCCCGACCGCTCGTTGAAGGCGCGGTAACAAACCACCACCTCCGCGATCCCCGACGCCACCGCCAGCGCCGCCTGCTGCACGGTCGCGCAGGCCGCGCCACCCCCGTAGTGGACCCGGGAGAAGAACGACAGCTCACCGATCCCGCAGGCCTGGGCGACGGTGATCTCCGGGTTGGTGTCCATCGTGAACGTGACCATCCCGTCCACGTCCGCCGGCGTCAGCCCCGCGTCGTCCAACGCGGCCCCCACCGCCTCCACGGCCAGCCGCAGCTCACTGCGCCCCGAGTCCTTGGAGAACTCCGTCGCCCCGATCCCGACGATCGCGGCGCGTCCGCCCAGAGTGTCGCGGGTACGGGTGCTCATGTCCCGGCCTCCCTCGATACGGCCGGTACCGCCGGTACGGTCACCGTCACGGTGCCTGTCACGTGCCTGCCGATGCCGTTCGCCCCGAGCACCCGCACGGTCGCGGTGTCGCCGTCCGTCTCCTCGACCCTGCCGGTCAACACCATCGTGTCGCCGGGGTAGTTGGGCGCACCGAGCCGTATGGCCACCTTGCGGAGGATCGCTCCCGGGCCGAAGTGGTCCGTGATGTAACGGCCGACCAGGCCGTTCGTCGTCAGGATGTTCATGAAGATGTCGGGGGAGCCCTTCTGCCGGGCCGCCTCCGCGTCGTGGTGCACGTCCTGGTAGTCCCGGGAGGCGATGGCTCCGGCGACGATCAGGGTGCGGGTGATCTCGATTTCCAGCGGGGGCAGCTCGTCCCCCGGCTTCACCGGCTTCCCTTCCACTGTCATCCCTGGCCCACCTCCTTCTCCTCCTCGTTCACGATCAACTCCCCCAGTTCTTGCAGTACTTCGCCCCCGCCACCCAGATACGCGTCCAGCTGCCGGCCCCAGAGAAAGTGCCGGTGCACCGGATGGTCCAGGTCGGCTCCCGCCCCGCCATGCAGATGCTGACCCGTGTGGACGACACGCTGGCCCGCCTCGGACGCCCACCAGGCGGCGGTGAGCGCGTGGGTGGCGTACGGCAACCCCGCGTCCCGCCGCCAGGCCGCCTCGTACGCCGTCACGCGTATCGCCTCGATGTCCATGTGCGCGTCCGCCGCCCGGAGTTGAACCGCCTGCCGCGTCGCCAACAGCCGCCCGAACTGCTCCCGGGCATTCACATGCGCCACAGCCCGAGCGAGCGAACCGGCACACACCCCGGCCTGGAGCCCCGCGAAGGCGGTACGGGCCGTGGCCAGAACGTCGGTATAGGGGGCGGGAGTTGGGGGGTTGGAATGAGGCTGGGGCAGGGGGTGAGGGTGGGCGGGAGGCTGCTGGAGCTCGGCACCGAGGCGCACGTCCGCCGCACCGAGCCGTTCCGCCGGTGTCCTGTCCAGCGTCAGTCGCCCCGCCGACCAGGGTGCCGTCAGCTCCACCGCCTCGACGCGCGCGGCCTCCGCGACCGGGGTCAGCCACAACTCGCGCCGATCGTCGGCGACCAGGACATGCGTGGCATCCCGCAGCCACGGGACGACAGGAACCGTGCCGGTCAACTCACCCCGCGCAGAAGCCTGTTCACCACCCCTCGCCCGCACACCCCCCTGCCCCGGAAACGCCCCGCACACCACCACCGACCCGTCCCCGATCCCCGGCAACAACCGCTCCCGCTGCTCGGGAGAGCCGTGCGCCGTCACCGCCAGCAACCCGTACACACAGGTCGACGCGAAGGGCACCTGGGCCGTCGTCCGCCCCTGTTCCTCCAGGAGGAGTACCAGCCCGAGCAGGCCCAACTCCTCGACGGCGCCTACCAGTCCGGCCGCGCACAGGGCCTTCCACAGCTCGGGGTCGCTGTCCGTCCCGGCCGCCGTGAGCCGCTCGGGTGTCGCGAGGTCGCCGAAGATCCGGGCGGCCAGATCACGGGCCGCCGCCTGCTCCTCCGTGGGCGTGAAGTCCATGTCAGCCCACCTCGCCCTCTCGGCCTTCCTGGACCCGGAAGACGGGGAGCACCAGCGGGCCGTCCTGGTCGCCGGACCCCTGAGGTTCGTCGTACCGCCGGAATTCGAGCCGCACCGGCAGCCCGATGCGGACCTTGTCGAACGGCACCCCCACCACGTTGCTCACGATGCGCACGCCCTCGGCCAGTTCGATCAGCCCGACCGCGTAGGGAGGTTCGAAGGCAGGGAAGGGCGGGTGGTGCATCACCACGTACGAATAGACCGTCCCCTCGCCGCTCGCCTCGACCGTGTCCCAGTCCAGGCCCCCGCAGGCGTTGCAGCCCGGCAGCCACGGGTGGCGGAGTGTCCCGCAGTCCGTACAGCGCTGGATGAGGAGTTGATGCCGCTCCACGCCCTCCCAGAACCCGGCGTTGTCCCGGTTGACGACGGGCCGGGGCCGCCGCGCACGAGCCCCCTTCCCCTCCCGTTTCCCCTCCTCCTTCCGGCGGGCGGGGGCGTACTTGAGGATGCGGAAGCGATGGGTGCCGACGAGGTCCGGGCCCACCCGGACGTCCATGCGCGTCGTGACGAAGTACCCCGTGCCCAGCTTCGTCGTCTTGCGGTCCGACACCGACTCGATCACCGCGTCGAACGTGACCTCGTCGCCCGGCCGCAGGGGCCGTAGGTACTCCTGCTCGCAGTCCGTGGCGACCACCGAGGTGCAGCCCGCCGCGTCGAGGAGGTCGAACAGCTCGTCGTAGGCCCCTGTGCGTCCCGTGTGGCCGGAGAGGCCGCCCATGGTCCAGGCCTGGAGCATCGTGGGCGGGGCGACGGCGTCCGGGCCCGTGTACGCGGGATCGGTGTCGCCCATCGCCTCGCACCAGTGCCTGATCATCGGCTCGTTGACGGGGTCCCTGCCCCTGCCCGCGACGGCGGCCGGGCGCCCCTCGTACGTCTTGAGCCGCGCACCCAACTCGTCTACCACCACTGTGCTCACCTCCGCCCCCTCGTCATCCCGAGCCGCATCGTCGCGACGATCTCCCGCTGCACCTCGCTCACCCCGCCCCCGAACGTGTTGATCTGTGCCGCCCTGTTCAACCGCTCCAGCTCGCCGTCCCCGAACGCGCCCGGCGAGCCCGAACGCACCAGTCCTGCCAGTCCCATCGGTCCGTCCGTCCCGGCGATGTGCTGACATATTCGGTACACCGCCACCGTCGATTCGGTTCCCACGACTTTCACGCCGCTCGCGTCGCCGGGCGCCAGTCGGCCCGCCCCGACATCACCCACCAAACGCCAGTTGAGCAGGCGCGTTGCAGCCAGCCGGGCATGCGCCTCGGCCAGCTGGGACCGCACCCACGGCTCGTCAACCCGGCGCCGCCCCGTCACCGGATCGGGCGTGCGGGCGGCGGTGAGCACGGCGGCGTAGAACTCCTCGGCCTGCATTCCGGTCGCGGCGAGGGCGACCCGCTCGTGGTTGAGCTGGTTGGTGATGAGGGACCAGCCCTCGTTCTCCGCGCCGACGAGGTTGCCGGCCGGGACGCGGACCCCGTCGTAATACGTGGCCGTCGTGCGCTGTCCGCCGACCGTCTCGATCGGGGTCCACGAGAAGCCGGGGGCGTCGGTCGGGACGAGGACGATCGAGATGCCGCGGTGCTTGGGGGCCTCGGGGTCGGTGCGGCAGGCGAGCCAGATCCAGTCGGCGTTGTGGGCGTTGGAGGTGAAGATCTTCTGCCCGTCGATCAGCCAGCCCCGCTCGTCACGTACCGCGCGCGTGCGCAGGGACGCGAGATCCGTGCCGGCCGAGGGCTCGCTGTAGCCGATGGCGAAGACGAGTTCGCCGCGCAGGATGCCCGGCAGGAGGGCGGCCTTCTGTTCCTCGCTGCCGTACTTCATGAGGGTCGGTCCGACGGTGTTCAGGGTGACCATCGACACGGGCGCGCCCGCGCGGTAGGCCTCGTCGAAGAACACGAACTGCTCGTCCGCGCCCCGCCCTTGACCGCCGTACTCGGCCGGCCAGCCGAGCCCGAGCCAACCGTCGCCCCCGATGCGGCGCAGCAGGGCGCGCTGCCCCTGGGGGTCGTCCGCGCGGGGTGGCCCGTCCGGCATCAACGCGGCGAAGTACGTGCGGAGTTCGGCGCGCAACCGCCGCTGGCGTTCGGTGGGGGCGAGGTGCACGACGGCGGACCTCCGGGGCGTCGTAGTCGTCGTAGCCGACTTAGTCGTACGGACGAGGGTTTCTGACTGTCCGTCAGATGCCGTGCACTGTCAAGGTCGTTCCCTACGGGCACCTCACTACAGGTGCCCCACCGACGGGCACGCGCGCGTGGAGCACGAAAAACGCCTGCGCGGCGGTGCCGAAGCACCACCGCGCAGACGCGTTACGACCCCAGAGAGCACACCTCACACACCCCCGCGCATCCCCGCGCGGAAGTGGGGCGCGGCTACCAGAAGTTGGCGAAGTTGACGGCGACGTTCGAGTTTCCCTGGTTGATGGCGGTGAACGCGGAACCGTTGACCTGGGCGGTGTTGCTCTGGTTCGAGGCCCCCGAGCCGACCGCCTGCTGCTGTGTGGTGGACGAGTTGCCCTTGTTGTCGTGCCCGACCCCGCTGCCGCTGACGGTCGCCACACCCGCGTTCGATCCGTTGCCCGCGATGGCGCCGTTGTCCGCCGCCGCGACGCCGGTGAAGAGGGCGGCTGCCAGCGGGAGGGCGGAGACGGCGGCGATGACGCGGGCGGTACGGATGCTTGCCATGTTGTTCCTCCAGAACGGGTTGCGCACCGGCTTCGTAGCCGAACGCACATGAACTACGGCTTCAAGTACTGCTTCTACCAAGGCAGTTGGCCGACCGCCTCGGTGTTGTGCACGACGTCGCGGAACCAGAGTTGCCCACCGAATCCCCGGCGAACCAGAGCGGAAGGGGTTATTCCCCCTGAAGCGTGATGACAAGTCGATAAACCCCTTTGACCGCCCTGAAGTCGCACTTCAGGGCAGTACGGACACCCTCGCCCCAGGCGCCCCAAGGGGCGAAGCGTTCCGCCAGATTTCCGACCAATCCGCCCGCCCCGGCGAGTCGCGGGCACCTCCTCTTCCCTTTTTCGAACACTCGTACGAACATGGATGCATGGCCACCACCGACCGGCAGGCCACGACGCTGGCCCTCGCGCACGCCCTGTCAGCCGCCGAACGCGGACTGGCCGTGATCCCCCTGTCCCGCACCAAACTTCCGGCCCTGCGCTCCCCCCACCGCGACGACCCGCTGCCCCCGGCGGGCGAAGCGGGGACGTCGGGCCCCGTGAGCCCGCGCTGCCACGGCGAGTGCGGCCGCCTCGGCCACGGGGTGTACGACGCCTCGACCGACCCGGCGCGCATCCGCGAACTGTTCGCCGCCGCGCCCTGGGCCACCGGCTACGGCATCGCGTGCGGACTGCCGCCGCACCACCTGATCGGCATCGACCTCGACACCAAGTCCGGTACGGACTCCTCGTCCGCCCTGCGCGAACTCGCCCTCCGCCACCTGTTCACGATCCCCGAGACCGTCGTCGTCCTGACCCCCAGCGGCGGCCGCCACCTCTGGCTCACCGGCCCGCCCGACGTGGTCGTCCCCAACTCCGCGGGCCGGCTCGCCCCCGGCATCGACATCCGAGGCGCCGGCGGCTACCTGGTGGGCCCCGGCTCCCGCACGGACCACGGCCTCTACGGCGCCGCCCCCGCCACCGCCCACCTGGCCCCGGCCCCCTGCCCACCGTCACTCCTACGCCTGCTCCTCCCCCCACCCCGCACGAACCACCCCACCCCCACCTCGACCGGCCAACACGGCCAGGGCCTGGTCCAGTTCGTCCTCGCCGCCCACGAGGGCCAACGCAACACCCGCCTCTTCTGGGCGGCCTGCCGCGCCTACGAGAACGACATCGGCCCCGCGCTGGTCGACCCGCTGGTCGAGGCGGCCCTGGGCACGGGGCTGTCGGAGAGGGAGGCACGGGCGACGATCGCGTCGGCGGCCCGGATGACGGGGCATCGGCCGTAGTTCCGGTCCCGAGCACGCGCGCGTGCAGACACGCGTAAGGGGTGTCCTCCATGGAGGACACCCCTTACCAACACCGCGGTGGGTGTGGGATTTGAACCCACGGTGACATCGCTGCCACGACGGTTTTCAAGACCGTTCCCTTAGGCCGCTCGGGCAACCCACCTGCGCACACGCCCACCAGGGACGGAGCGGGTACAGCGTACCGGCACCGGGCGGTTCGCGGAGTGCGTGGTCCGGGTTCGCCGGGCGGGCGGGGCTACTCCGGCGCCGCGTCCGAGAAGTCGTAGACAGCCCAGTCGGTGATCAGGACGTACCCGAGCCGTTGGTAGAGGGCGTTGCCGGTGGGGTTGCCCGGGTCTGTGAAGAGGACGATCTCCTTCGCGCCCGTGGCCAGCGCGGCTCTGGTCACCTCGGTCGTCACGGCGGCGGCGTAGCCCCGGCCGCGGAGGTGGGGTGGGGTGTAGACGGGGTCCACGCGGATCATGTCGCCGATCTTCGCGGTCGAGCCGGCGATGGAGACCGGCGTGCCGTCCGGGGTCTCCCAGAACGTGAAGCGCTTGTCGGCGAAGCGGGTTTCGGTCCAGGAAGCGGGGAGGACCTCGTCCACCGCGGCGGCGAACTCGTGGCACCAGTGGACGACTTGGGCATGGTCCTCCTCGCCCGCGACCCTGCCCCGGCCCTCCGGGAGCGGTTGCGGTGGGGTGAGGGTGCCGAGTCGGTACAGGTGGAGGCGTACGCGGAGTGTCGGCTTCGCGCCTGTGTGCCGTTGCCATGCCTCGGCGAACGCGGTGGCGGTGTCCTCGTCCGCGGTGACGTAGGGAAGCGCGTGCCCCCGGTCCGCCAGGCGGGTCGCGAGGGTGTCGGCCTGCTCGGGGGTGAGGGAGGTGGGGGCCAGGCCGCGGGACGGCGAGATTTGGTGGAAGGTCGCCTCGATCCTTCCGGCTCGTTCCAGTCGGCCGAACAGGGGTGCGCCGTCGCCGTGTTCGGCCGGACCGCGCGTCCGTAGTCTCTCCATCGTCGTCAACCGCGTTGTGTGCAGCGCTGGTTGCGAGCGCAGGAAGTCCCAGCCTCCGGCGAGGAAGTCGTCCAGGTCTTCGGTGAGGTGCCAGTCGTCCGGTCGCATGGTTCATGATTTCTCGTGGCGTAGGCGACCGTCCGTGGTTCCTCCGTACCGAACTCCCGGCGCGGGACGCGGAACAGGGGTGCCGCCCCGCAGGCGACACCCCTCGGCACGTCCCTACGGCCGCTGCATCACCCGGTCCACCACGGCGCTCGCGGCGATGTACGTCCACTGCTCGTACGTCGTCCCGCCCGCCGTGCGCCGATCGTGCATACCGAGGTACCGGTACGTCTTCGGGTCGAAGACCAGGACCGGGCCGCCCTTCGCCCAGGGGGTTCCGGAGCGTCCCACGTACTGGATGCCGACGCCCGCGCGGCCGTCCGCGTCCTTCTGGTGGGGCAGGACCTTGATGCCGGGGACGGCGGCGAGCGCCTCGTAGGCCGCGGAGCGCAGCCCCTTCGGCAGGACGGGGGCGCGGAGCAGGCCGGAGACGAAGACCTGGGTCATCGGCCAGTCGGCGGCCTTCATCGGCTTGCTGTAGTCCGGCTTTCCGCCCATGTCCCGCAAGGTGATCACCAACTTGCGCGGATCGGTGGGCAGTTGCTCGAGCTCGGTCCACTTGGTCGGCGGCCAGGTGCCCTGGCCCGGAGCGAACACCGGGACCCACTGCTTGCGGCCCAGCTCGCTGACGTAGGACTTCTTGGAGCCGTCGACCGAGTTCCAGCTCTCGTCGACGTACGTCCGGGTCCGGCCGCCCTTGGTCGGGGTCTCCTTGATGATCTCCTTGGTGTAGATGAACTGGTCGTCGCGCGGAGCGATCGGCTTCTCCAGTCGGCGTTCCTCGGTCGCCGCGCCGTGCAGCACGGTGGTCGCGCTCACCGGCTGGGTGCGGGGCGAGGAGTCGTCGTTCGCGGCGATCACCACGCTCGTCGCCACCGCCGCGGCCGCGACGCCCGCCACCGCCATCCGCAGCACCGGACGGCGTCGTACGGCCGCGGAAGCGGGGGCGAGGGTGTTGGGCGTGAGCATCGCCTGGTGGAGGCGGAAACGGGCACGCGCGCGTGCGGCGTCCGTGAGCGGGGGCGTGTCCGCGTCCCACTCCCTCAGGAGCTGGAGTTCGGTGCTCGGTTCACTCATCGTCGGATTCCTCTCGGAAGGCTGTCGGATCGGATCCGCCCAATGCGTCGCGAAGTTTTCTGCGAGCCCTGTGCAGCCGTGACCGGACCGTCCCCACCGGTACCTCCAGGGCGCGGGCGACCTCCTCGTAGCCGAGGTCGGCCCACGCGACCAGCAGCAGCACGTCCCGGTGCCGGGCGGGCAACCGGGCCATCGCCAGGGCCAGTTCACCCCGTACGGCCTGTGCGCTGACCCGCGCGGCCACGCGATCGGCGACCGGGTCCTCGGAACCGTCGGCGCGGGCGGCCGACGGCAGCCGGCCGATCGCCTTCAGCCGGCGGGCCTCGGCGCGCCGGTGCCGGCCTATGAGGTTGGTCGCGATGCCGAACAACCACGGGCGGGCGTCGGCCAGTTCCGTGTTGTACCGGAAGCGCTGCTGGAACGCGGTGGTGAACGTCTCCGCCATCAGGTCCTCGGCGACCTCCGTACCGAGCCGGCGCGCCGCGTAACGGTGCACCGAGTCGGCGTGGCGGTCGAAGAGCACGGCGAATGCCTCGGGCTTCTCCCAGGACCGTTCGATCACCGAGGCGTCACTCGTCGAGGCGTCACTGTCCTGCCCCACACCGACACCTGGTTCGACGGTCATCGGGGCTCCTCTCGTCCATGCGAACACGCTGATGAAGATTGGGCTTTCACCCGTACTTCGCCGCAGGGAGGAATCCGGTTCCCCGAGTTGGGTTCAGTCACGTCCGCACGCACGCGTGGAGGGCGAAAAACGACCGGGCCGGGCAAGGAATCCCTTGCCCGGCCCGCCGGTTGAGCGTCTTCGTCTGGCGCTGCGTCAGCTGTCGCCGACCCTCGACCCCAGGGTCAGTTCGGTCGTGTGCTCCGAGCCGCCGCGCTTGTAGGTGATCGTCACCTTGTCGCCCGGCTTGTGGGTCCAGATCTCGCCGATGAGGGTCGGGCCGCTGTCGATCACCGAGTCGTCGAGCTTGGTGATGACGTCGCCGGCCTTGAGGCCCGCCTTGGCCGCGGGGCCGCCCGCCTCGACCGAGGAGGCGCCGCTGACGCCCTCGGCGGTGATCGTCGCGCCGGCCGTGCTGTCCTCCAGGGAGACGGAGGCGCCGATCTTGGCGTACACCGGCTTGCCGGTCTTGATCAGCTGCTGGGCGACGTACTTCGCCTGGTTGATCGGGATGGCGAAGCCCAGGCCGATCGAACCGGACTGGCTGGTAGAGCCGAGGCCGCCGCTGCTGGTGGACTGGATCGCGGAGTTGATGCCGATGACCGAGCCCTGCGCGTCGAGCAGCGGGCCGCCCGAGTTGCCGGGGTTGATCGAGGCGTCGGTCTGCAGGGCGCTCATGTAGGACGCCTTGCTGGTGGAGCTGCCGTCGCTGGAGGCCACCGGGCGGTTCTTGGCGCTGATGATGCCCGTGGTCACCGTGTTGGACAGGCCGAAGGGGGCGCCGATCGCGATCGTCTCGTCGCCGACGGCCACCTTGTCCGAGTCGCCGAGGGCGAGCGGCTTGAGGTCGCTGGGGGCGTTCTTCAGCTTGATGACCGCGACGTCGTAGCCCTGCGCGTGGCCGACGATCTCGGCGTCGTACTTCTTGCCGTTCGGGAAGGTCGCCGTGAGCTTGCCGCCGTCGACCGCGTCGGCGACGACGTGGTTGTTGGTGACGATGTGGCCCTGGGTGTCGAACACGAAGCCCGTGCCCGTGCCGCCCTCGCCACTGGTGCTCTCGGCCTCGATGGTGACCGTGCTGGGCAGGGACTTGGCGGCCACGCCCGCGATGGTGCCGGCGGCGCGCTTCACGGAGGAGCTGCCGGTGTCGGCGGAGACGGTGGTGGAGTTGGTGTTGTTGTCGTTGTCCTTGGCCAGGGTGTAGCCGATGCCACCGCCCAGGCCGCCGGCGACCAGTGCGGCGATCAGCACCGCGGCGATCAGGCCGCCGCGTCCGCCGCCGGGCTTCTTGGGCGCGGGCTGCTGGTAGGGGGTGCCCCAGCCGTCGCCGCCGTATCCGCCGACGCCCTCACCGCCGTACGCGCCCGTGCCCGTGCCGCTGTCGGCGTACGACGGGGTGGCGGGCGGCGGGGGCGGCCAGGCGGCGTCGGGGGCGGATCCCGTGCCCTGCGGGGGCGTGGTGGCGTACGCCGGCGCGGGGCCGGCGTGCAGCGTGTCCTGCGGGGCGCTCGGAGGCACCGGCGGGAGCTGCGTCGTGGGCGCGCCCCCTTCGGGCGCCGCCGCCTGCGGGGAAGCTGCGGGAGATTCCACCGGCACAGGAGGTGCAGACGGGGCCGGGGGTACCTCAGTGCCCTCGTTCTCGGTGCTCACAGCTCTTCTCCTCGGTCCACGGCTGTTGTTCTCGGAAGCATGCGGTCACACTCGTTCACGCTTGTCGATCGGTACGGCGCGAAACAGCTGTGCGGGTGCTTTTGTATGCCGTCAGCTTTTCCCACCGGCCGTCAGAGCACCATAAGCGGTGCCTGTGGGTTCATGGCGAACCTTTATAAGGGACCTGTCGGACTAAAACGACATACTCTCTACGACCCGTTCGCAACCCCTCCGACGACCCTCCCCGCAGCCCCTCCGAGCGCCTCTCCCACGACCCTTCGGTTCCACGCCTTCCCCGTCGCGGTGGCACCATGACGCGGTGACCCTCGCACGGCAGCACCGGATCCAAGTCGTCGCCCACCGCGGAGCCTCCGAAGAGGCCCCCGAGCACACCCTGGCCGCCTACAAGAAGGCGATCGAGGACGGTGCGGACGCCCTCGAATGCGATGTACGGCTGACCGCCGACGGCCATCTCGTCTGCGTCCACGACCGCCGGGTCAACCGGACGTCGAACGGGCGCGGTGCGGTCTCGGCGCTGGAGCTCGCCGATCTGGCCGCGCTCGACTTCGGGTCCTGGAAGGCCCGCGACAGCCGCGACTCCTGGAAGACCCGGGACGAGGAGCCCGATTGGGAGCACCTCCCGGAGGACCGCGAGGACACCTCGGTGCTCACCCTGGAGCGGCTGCTCGAACTCGTCGCGGACGCGGGCCGGCGCGTGGAGCTGGCCATCGAGACGAAGCATCCGACGCGCTGGGCGGGCCAGGTCGAGGAACGGCTGCTGGTGCTCCTGAAGCGCTTCGGCCTGGACGCCCCGGCCTCCGCCGCCGACTCCCCGGTACGGGTCATGAGTTTCTCGGCGCGCTCGCTGCACCGGGTGCGGGCGGCCTCCCCGACGCTGCCGACGGTCTACCTGCTGCAGTTCCTCTCGCCCCGCCTCAGGGACGGTCGACTTCCGGCCGGTGTCCGGATCGCAGGCCCCTCGATCCGGATCGTGCGTAATCACCCTGCGTACATCGAGCGGCTGAAAAGCGCCGGTCACCAGGTGCACGTATGGACCGTCAACGAGCCCGAGGACGTCGATCTCTGCGTTGACCTGGGCATTGACGCCATCATCACCAACCGGCCGGGGGCCGTTCTGAGCCAGCTCGGCCGGGGACGTTAAAGAACCTCATAAAGACCGCCAAACACCCCTTGACCCAGCCACCTCACCTGCACCATCCTCCGAACCCGGCCATACCGTCGAAAACAAGCCACCCGATTACAGGGAGTGCACCGGCGCGTTCGGTCCGTGTTCGATCGTTGCGAATGCGTCACTGAACGTGGATTGGCCGGTTTCCGGTACAGGCCAAGGGGGCATCCACACCGTGGCGTGGGGCGAAGGAGGTCTCGGGGGTGGCGTTGGTGGTGGCACAGGAGGTGCCCACGTCGTCGAGCATGGCCGTATCCCATGGCCCTGCGGGCGTGGGAGAAGCAAGACATCGCATGCGCGACCAGTTGCGCACCGGCGGTGTGTCGGAAGCGGTCATCGACGATGCCGTACTGATCCTTTCCGAACTTCTGAGCAATGCGTGCAAGCACGGCAGGCCCCTGGGCGACGCCCTGGCCGGTGACGGTGACGTCCGGTGCGCCTGGCGCGTGGACACGGGCGGACGGCTCACGGTCGAGGTGACGGACGGCGGTGGTCCGACGCGCCCGGCTCCGGCCACCCCGTCGGTGACGGCGCACGGCGGACGCGGACTGAACATCATCACCGCGCTGGCCGACGACTGGGGTGTCCGGGACGACACCCGGGGCGAGGTCACGGTGTGGGTCGTCGTGCAGGACGACGTCCAAGATCCGGATGCCGGGCACCGGCGCGACGATTTCGCTACGCGCGTCACCTCGCCCACGGTCTCCGCGATCCCCCGGCTGGAGTTCGCGGACGCGTTCGACGACCTGGACTGAGCCGGACCCGAACCTGGACCGAGCGGGCCTGGACCGACCCGGACCTGGACTGACCCGAACCGGAACCCGGACCGATCCGCAGGCCCGCGGGCCCGCACTCATCGGCACCGGACCGCACAAGTCCGCACCGGCCCGCACCCGTCGGCCCGCACCTGTACGCGTCTGTACACGTCGTCCACAGGCCCCCGTCCACACCGCCCGGGTTGTCCACAGGCTCCCGTCGGTCATGGCGTGAACGGCTAGGCTCCCGCCCGTACGAGACGAGCCGTAACCGGGAGACACCCACGATGGCCAAGAAGCGCCCCCAGACCACGGCCAAGCGGCCGCAGCTCAGCGACGGAGAGGTCCCGGTCGTCGGTGCCCGCGAGCCCTGCCCCTGCGGCAGCGGCCGCCGTTACAAGGCCTGCCACGGCAGGGCCGCCGCGCACGCGGTGACCGAGCTGGTGCAGCGCCCCTTCGAGGGGCTGCCCGGCGAGGGCGACTGGGTGGCGCTGCGCGAGCTGGTGCCCGCGGCCACGGTCGCGCTGCCCCTCAAGGGCGGCCTCCCCGAAGGGGTTCCGTCGGTCACGCTCGCCACGGTGCTGCCGATGGCCTGGCCGGCCCTGCGCCGGGACGACGGCTCGGTACTGCTCGGCCTGCAGAACGACACGGCGTCCGGCGACATCAGCCGCGACCTCGCCGACACCCTCCAGCGCGCGCTGGTCGCCGAGCCGGGCACCCCGGTGCAGGCCCGCCGCGCCCCGGCCGAGGGTCCGCGACTGCAGGATCTGCTCGACCCGGAAGGCACGTTCGAGCCAGTTGTGCACCCGGGCTTCGAATTCTGGGTCCCGGAGGCGGAGAACGCGTCGCCGGAGGTGACCGCCTCCCTGGAGCGCGCCAACGCCGCCGCCATCCCGACGGTGAAGCTCCAGGGCGTGGACGCCGCGTACTGGTGCGAGACGCCGGACAAGAACCATCTGCGCTGGGTCATGCCGTACCCGGAGGAGCAGCTTCTGGACGGTCTCGCGCGGCTGCACGCGGCGGGCCGTTCCGGACTCGGCGAGGGCACCCGTCTCGTGGGGTCCTTCCGTGCTCACGGGCTGACCGTGCCCGTCTGGGACCTGCCGAGCGGACTCGGCGCGGACGACATCGAGAAGCCGGCCGCGGAGTTCGCCGAGCGCCTCACCGCCGCTCTGGCCACGGACGCCCCGCTCACCCCGGACGAGCGCCGCGCGCGGGGCGGCCTGACCAACCGCCAGGTCACGCTGAGCTGACACCCGGAAGGGAGCAGGGGTTCGACTGAACGGCCGTTCAGTCGCAACAGGCCTGTTCACTCCGGTGACTCCTGTCACAACTCCCCGTTGTGAAAGGGAAGTCGGTGTCCGAATAGCCGAGATCGAATTTGCGAACCGCCGATCTCTTGTTACCGTTCGAGTAGCCCGGTTGCTGGTGCATCCCCCGTCGCCAGCAACCGGGTCTTTTCATGCCCGGCCCGCGTGTACGGAACGATGCCGTCCGTCAACTCGCCGTAGGCGCCGAGGAGTTGCTCCCCGAGCGCAGCAACAGCGGCCCGCTCCCGCCCCGCCCCGCGAACTCCGCCACGGCCGTGTAGGCCGCCGGTTCGCCCCGGGTCCGCTCCCGGGGTGTCTCGCACAGCGCGGGCTCGTCCTCGGCCGCCACGGCGCAGTGCATCTGCACGGTGCGGTCCGCCGGCTCCATGAGGCTCAGCACGGCGTCCAGGTCGTCTCCGGTCGCGTTCCGGTAGTACGTGCGCGCCCAGGTGTCCTCACCCTGCGTCATGACACAGGTCTGCGCCTCGATGCCGTCGGGGGAGGAGACTTCGGGTCCGCAGCGCGCCGCCGTCGCCAGTCCCAGGCCGAGCGTCAGCGGGGAGCGGACGGGAGAGGGCGCGACGGACGGCGCCTTGGCGTCGTTGCCGGAGGCGCCGGAGGAGTCGTCGGAGGAACCGAGGGAGAGGGACCGTACGACCGCGTGACCCTCGTCGCGTACGGGTCCCGCGGACGCCACGGCCAGCGGCAGCGCGACCGCGCACACCGCGACGCCCGCGAGGGCGAGCAGACGAACCATTCGGGGGTCTGGGGGTCGTCCCCCGGAATGACGCAGCATGCTTCGGAAGATAACGACCAACTACGGGCGCCGGGTTCCGCGCACGCCCGACACCCCTACAACTCGGGCGCGCTCACACCCGTACGAGTGAGGGCCTCGACCACGGCGTCCACCACGGCCTCGACGTCGGGCACCCAGGGCGAGGACGAGCCGGGCAGTGGTGCGCGCTCCCAGCGGATCTGGCCCTGGCCGGTCTCGGAGGGGGGCAGGGCGAGGTAGCCGCCCTCGCCGTGGAAGCGGAGCGAGCCGGGGACGTGGTCCTTGGCGTAGAGCAGCTCGCCCAGCTGCTCCAGGGAGTACGGCTTGACGAGCAGCGACCAGCGGGTCGGCGCGGCGACGACCGGGCCCAGGCGCATGCCCTGGCGGTCGAGCGCGGCGAGGGCCCGGGCGGCCGCGGGTGCGGGCAGGCTGACCGCGCAGGGAGCCTTGTCGCCGGTGGCGAGGACGATCGGGGCCGCGGGCCGGTTGCCCCACCACCAGCGCACCATGCGGGCGTCGGTGGTGGCCGCGAGGAGGCCGGGGTCGAAGGGGTGTGCGCCGGGCACCGTGCACTCCGGGTCCGGGCAGCCGCAGCGGGCCTTGCCCTGCGGATCCGGTGCCACGCCCGGGAGTACGGGCCATTGCCATTCTGTCGCGAAGGTCAGGGCCGCGCTGAGCATCTCAGACCTCCTGTTGTCTCGCCTGGACAGGAGCCTGCGTCGCTTTCCGAGGATCTCGCGCATGAGCGCTCGTTCCTTTCCGTTGCACCGCTGGCAACACCGAGGACCACATCACACCATGTGTCGATCACTTCACTGTGCGTACCTGTTGGCGCATCACACCCCTGCCTTCGGCAAGGGGAGCCCGTGCGTGCTGGAAAAGCGTGGGCGTGGCGAATGGGGGTGGCGAAGTCTGGCGTTTTGCCGTCCCGCGTAGTTCTCTCCGCCTCCGCCACGGGAGGATGGGGCACGATCGTCGGTGGTTAAGACGCCCGGGTCCCTCACCAGGTTCCGGGTGGCCCCCGCCACCCCTGGTCTTCTCCGAGTACGTACCCATCACGACCGCTGTGACGCTCCGTCGAGCAAGCCCAGTCGACCGCAATGGACCGTCCCCTGATGCAGTTTTAAGCCAACTTTGCCAATCCGCAAGGGGAGAACGAAATACCCCCGGTAAACCCATGGACACCAGGAATCCCAGCAGGACAATGCTGGACATCCCCTCACGAGTGCGTGTACATGTGGAGACACTGCCAGCGGCGCAGAATGACATGGGGGTTTGCGATGCTTTTGAGCAATACGCACCGGTCGGAAAGCCGGACGCCATGAACGCCCCGCACCCTTCGAAAGTGGCCGGAATCGATTCAACGGTTCCCTCGCCCGCACACACTGTCGCGCCCGCGCCTGCCGCAACCGGTACCCCTCCAACCCCCTCCTCGAACACCCAGAACACGTCAGAAACCGCACCGAACGCGCCAGGCGCCCTGCTCCAGGACCGGCTCGCGGGCTGGGTGTCCGATCTCACGACCCTCCATGAACTCACGGAGCGACTGGCACGCACGGACGCACTCGACGAAGCGCTCCAGGAGCTGCTGCGCGCCGGAGCCGCCCTGGTGGGCGCCCGCCGCGGCCTCGTCGTCCTGGAACCCGGCGACGGCCTGGGCCCCGTGACCACCATCGGCCTGGGCCTCGCCCGCTCCGACCTCGGCCACATCGAGACCGTCCCGCGCGGGGAGATGTCCTACGGCCAGATCCTCGACGGCCCGGCCGGCGCTCCCGGCGGCGAGGGCGGCGAGATCGTCCACCCCGACCTGTTCGCCGAGGACGCCCTCGACCCGCGCCACCGCGAGGTCGCCGTACGCCTGGGCTACGCGGCCAGTTACGCGCTGCCCCTGGCGACCGACGCGGCCGGACGCCTGGGCGCCGCCGTGTGGCTGTACGACGAGCCCGCCGAGCCGGTCGAGCGGCAGCGCCATCTCGTCGGCCTGTACGCCCGGTACGCCACCGAGCACCTCGCCCGGGTCCTCGAAGTCGAGCGCACGCGCGCGTGCATGACGACCATCGCCGAGGAGCTGCTGCCGTCCCGGCTCCCCCGCGTGGCCGGTGTGCAGCTCGCCGCGCTGCACCGCACGGGTCCGCGCGGCGGCGGCGACTGGTACGACGCGCTGCCGCTGCCCGATGCGGCGCTCGGCCTCGCCGTCGGCTCGGTGACCGGCTCCGGGCCGAGCGCGATCGCCGCGATGGGCCGGCTCCGGGCGTCCCTGCGGGCGTACGCGGTGATGGAGGGCGAGGACCCGGTCGCGGTCCTGTCCGACCTCGAACTGCTCCTGAGACTCACCGAACCCGCCCGCTCGGCCACCGCCCTGTTCGCCTACTGCGAGCCCGCGCTGCGCAAGATCACCCTGGCCGGCGCAGGCCACAGCCCGCCCCTCCTGGTCGGCGAGCGGCGCACGGAGTTCGTCGAGACCTCCGTGTCCGCACCCCTGGGCATGCTGGCCTGCTGGGAGGCGCCGAGCGTGGAGCTGGAGGCGGAGCCCGGCGAGACGGTGCTGCTCTACACGGACGGGCTGCTGCACCGCACCGGCGACCCCATGGACCGCGCCTTCGCCCGGCTGCACGCGGCGGCCGCGAGCGTCCCCAAGGCGCTGCGCGAGGACCCGGCCGCGATCGCCGACCACGTCCTGCGGACGGTCCTGCCGGACGGCCTCGACACGGCCGACAGCGACGAGGACGTCGTCCTCCTGGCGGCTCGCTTCGAGTAGTCGCGGGACAGCCATGTGTAACAGGCCATACGGCCCTGGGCCCCCTTCCGTACGACCGTACGATGGAGGGGGTCCAGTGCCGTATCTAGGAGGATGACCGTGGCCGACGAGCTCACCCCGGAGACCCCGGAAGATGAGTCTGCGGAGCCTGAAGAGCCCATCAAGAAGCGGAAGAACGGCCTGTACCCGGGCGTGTCCGACGAACTCGCAGACAGCATGAAGTCCGGCTGGGCCGACACCGAGCTGCACGACCTGCGGCCGATCGAGCACGCCGGGCACACCGCCCGCCGCCGCGCCGCGCTCTCCGCGCGCTTCCCGGGCGAGCGCCTGGTGATCCCCGCGGGCAACCTGAAGACCCGCTCGAACGACACCGAGTACCCCTTCCGGGCGTCGGTCGAGTACGCGTACCTGACGGGCAACCTCACCGAGGACGGCGTCCTCGTCCTGGAGCCCACCACTGAGGGCCACAAGGCGACGATCTACCTCCTGCCGCGCTCCGACCGCGAGAACGGCGAGTTCTGGCTCTCCGGCCAGGGCGAGCTGTGGGTCGGCCGCCGCCACTCCCTCACCGAGGCCGAGCAGCTCTACGGCATCCCCGCCTCCGACGTCCGCGAACTGCCCGCCGCCCTGCGCGAGACCACCGGCCCGGTGCGCGTCGTGCGCGGCTACGACGCCGGCATCGAGGCCGCGCTGACCGACAAGGTCACCGCCGAGCGCGACGAGGAACTGCGGGTCTTCCTCTCCGAAGCACGCCTGGTCAAGGACGAGTTCGAGGTCGGCGAGCTGCAGAAGGCCGTCGACTCCACGGCCCGCGGCTTCGAGGACGTGGTCAAGGTCCTCGACAAGGCCGAGGCCACCAGCGAGCGCTACATCGAGGGCACGTTCTTCCTCCGCGCGCGCGTCGAGGGCAACGACATCGGCTACGGCTCGATCTGCGCCGCCGGCCCGCACGCCACCACCCTGCACTGGGTGCGCAACGACGGCCCGGTCCGCTCCGGCGACCTGCTCCTCCTGGACGCCGGCGTCGAGACGCACACCCTGTACACCGCCGACATCACGCGCACGCTGCCGATCAACGGCCGCTTCAGCGAGATCCAGAAGCAGGTCTACGACGCCGTGTACGAGGCCCAGGAGGCCGGTATCGCGGCGGTGCAGCCGGGCGGCAAGTACCGCGACTTCCACGACGCGGCGCAGCGCGTGCTGGCCGAGAAGATCGTCGAGTGGGGCCTTGTCGAGGGTCCCGTGGAGCGCGTCCTGGAGCTGGGCCTCCAGCGCCGGTGGACGCTGCACGGCACGGGTCACATGCTCGGCATGGACGTCCACGACTGCGCCGCCGCGCGGACCGAGACCTACGTAGAGGGCACGTTGGAGCCCGGCATGGTCCTCACGGTGGAGCCCGGCCTGTACTTCCAGGCCGACGACCTCACCGTCCCCGAGGAGTACCGCGGCATCGGCGTCCGCATCGAGGACGACATCCTGGTGACCGAGGACGGCAACCGGAACCTCTCGGCCGGCCTGCCCCGCACCTCGGCCGACGTCGAGAGCTGGATGGCGTCCCTCAAGGGCTGACAGTTGACGGCTGCCGCCTGATGGCTGCCATCCGATGGGCGCCACCTGATACAAGACTGATGGCCGGGCACACCTGCGGTGCCCGGCCATTCGTGTGCCGATCGTGTGCCCAGGGGAGGGCATTTTTCATGAACGCGCCTAGGGGGAGGGCTTTTTCGTGAACGACTTCTGGTCCGGCGTCGGGGTCGACCTGCATCTGGAACCCGACCCGGAGGGCGGCCGCAGGGCCGGTCTCGAACGCGCGCTCCGGGACGCCGTACGAGACGGCCGCCTGGCCCCCGGGACCCGCCTCCCGGCGACCCGACGCCTCGCGACCGAACTCGGCGTCTCCAGGGGCACCGCGAAGGCCGCCTACGACCAGCTCGTCGCCGAGGGCTACCTCACCGCGCGCCAGGGCTCGGGTACCGAGGTCGCGCGACTGCCCTCCGTCGACGCGGAGGCACCGGGCGCGGCGGCACGCGCGCGTGTACCCCGTTTCGACCTGCGGCCCGGGAGCCCCGACGTCGGCGCGTTCCCGGCGGCGGCCTGGCTGCGCTCGCTGCGCCGCGCGATCGCGACGGCACCCTCCTTGGCGTACGACTACGGGGATCCGCGCGGCCGTATCGAACTGCGGACCGCGCTCTCGGGGTACCTGGGGCGGGCGCGCGGGGTGATCGCGCCCCCGGAGCGGATCGTGATCACGTCCGGGTACGTGCAGGGACTCGCGCTCCTCACGCGCGTGCTCGACGGTTCCAGGGTGGCCATGGAGGACCCGGGACTGCCGTTCCACCGGGAGGTGGTCCGGCACAACGGCGGGCATGTGGTGCCCGTGCGGGTCGACGAACGGGGCGCCCGCGCCGAGGACTTGGGGAACGCGGCGGCCGTGGTGGTGACCCCGGCCCACCAGTACCCGACCGGCGTGACCCTGCACCCGGAGCGCAGACGGGCGCTCACCGACTGGGCACGCGCGCGTGGGGGCCTCATCGTCGAGGACGACTACGACGGGGAGTTCCGCTACGACCGGCAGCCCGTAGGAGCCCTCCAAGGAATGGCACCGGGGCAGGTCGTGTACCTGGGGACGGCCTCCAAGACCCTCGGACCCGCGCTGCGGCTCGGCTGGATGGTGCTGCCGCCGCACCTGGTCGACGCGGTCGCCGACGCCAAGCTGCACAGCGACCACCACACCGAGACCATCGGCCAGTTGGCACTCGCCGAACTGATCGACAGCCACGCCTACGACCGGCACGTGCGCGCGTGCCGGCTGCGGTACCGGCGCCGCCGCGACCAGCTCCTTGGCCGGCTGGGGACGCACGCAAACGTTTACGGCATCGCGGCCGGGCTGCACGCGCTGGTGGAGGTCACGGACGAGGAGGCGGTGCTCGCGCGGGCCGAGAAGGAGGGGCTCGCGGTCGGACGGCTCGGGGACCACTGGCAGGCGTCGGACGGGGACGAGGGGCGGCCTCAGGGGCTTGTGGTGGGGTACGGGACGCCGAGGGAGCGGGTCTATCCGGAGGCACTGGAAGCGTTGGGGCGGGTGCTGGAGGGGGCTTGAGGGGAGCGGACGGGGTTGGCTAATTGGGCCAATCACAGGGGAACCGATTGGGCCTTCTGACAGGTCCAACCGGGCTCTACCGTCGTAGGCATGACGAACTCACTCGTCCCGCCCGCGGGCCCGCAACGCACCCTCGCACTCGCCCAGTTGACCAACTCGGTCGGCGACGGCGCCTACTACGTGACCTCGGCGCTGTACTTCACCCACGTCGTCGGGCTCGCCCCCGCGCACGTGGGCCTCGGGCTCACCCTCGCGTGGGCGGTCGGTTCGCTGGTCGGGGTGCCGCTGGGACGGCTGGCGGACCGGCGCGGGCCGCGCGGTACGGCGGTGCTGCTGGCGCTGGCGACGGGGCTCGCGGTGGCGTCCTTCCTCGTCGTCCGGGGGTTCGTGCCGTTCGTGATCGCCGCGTGTGCCTACGCCTCGGCGCAGTCGGGGCTCGCGGCGGCCCGGCAGGCGCTGCTGGCGGGGCTGGTGTCCGCCGGGGAGCGGACCGGGCTGCTGGCGCATCTCCAGTCGACGCTGAACGCCGGTCTCGCGGTGGGCGCGGGCCTGGGCGGGCTCGCGCTGCGGGCGGGGACGCGGTCGGCGTACCTCGGGGTGTTCGCGCTGGACGCGGTGAGCTTCCTGGTGTGCGCGGGGCTGCTGCTGCGGCTGCCGTCGGTGCGGGGCGTACAGGTGCGGAAGACAGGCGGTCTCGGGGTCCTACGGGATCGCCCCTACGTGGTGGTCACGCTCCTCAACACCGTGCTGCTGCTCCGGATGCCGTTGCTCAGCCTCGGGCTGCCGCTCTGGATCGCCGAGCGCACGGACGCGCCGACCTGGCTGGTGTCCGCGCTGTTCGTGCTCAACACCGGGGCGGTGATGGCCTTCCAGGTACGCATGGCCCGCGGGATCACGGGGCTCGCGTCGGCCACGCGCGCGGTGCGGCGGTCGGGCTGGATCATGCTGGCGGCCTGCGCGGTGTTCGCCCTCTCGGCGGGCGCGTCGCCGTGGGTGGCCGTAGGGACGCTGATTCTCGGAGCCGTACTCCAAGTAGCCGCCGAAATGGGGCAGTCGGCGGGTTCCTGGCAACTCTCCTTCGACCTGGCCCCGGCCGACCGGGTCGGCGAGTACCAGGGCTTCTTCGGCACCGGCGTCACCATCGCCAGGACGATGGGCCCCCTGGTGCTGACGTCCCTCCTCCTGGAGTGGGGGACGCCCGGCTGGCTGCTGCTGGGCGGGGCGACGGTCGTGGCGTCGTATGCGATGGGGCCGGCGGTGCGCAGGGCGGCGGGTGCCGGGCGTGAGGCGGGCGCGGTGAACAGGCAGCCCGCACTGGTGAGTTGACCGGCACCGGTCCGATCAGGCGGCCAGTGCTGATGAGTTGACCGGTAAGGAGTCCAGGAACAGCGCGCCCGCCAGGAGCCCCGCACTTCCGCGAGGGCTCCACGCGCGCGCGTGGAGGTCGTTGTCGAAGGCGGTCAGGGCTTCCGCGCCGGCCTCTGTCGCCGTACCGCCCGCTTCCAGGACACCGCGTGCCCCCGCCTGGACGTGCCGCAGGCCGAACGGGCCCACGGCGTGCAGGAGTTCGGTGTCCTGGAGGGTGGACATCACCGTGAGCAGGGCGTCGAGGCGGGCCTGCGTCTCCGTCGCCCCGGCCGCGCGGACCGTCGCGAGGGTGTCCAACGCGCGCCGTACGTGCGGGAATCCGGCCTTGGCCTCGCCCCGGGCGCCGGCCGCGCCGTACTTCGCCGAGATCGACGAACCGCGCGAGGGGCGGCGCGGGGCGCGTCGGTCGGGGTGGGCGGCGATGCGTTTCGCGGTCGCGGCGACGTCCTCCGCCCCGGCACGGGGGTCCAGGGCGGCCGCCGCGACCAGGAGGCCCAGCGCCCACAGGGCACCCCGGTGGCCGCCGCCCGCGAGCGCCACGGAGTGTTCCGTGCAGCGGCCTATCGCGCCGAGTTCCGCGCGGAGAACGGGAGTTGGCTCGCCCGTGCGGCGGGCGGCCGCCGCCATCGCCGTGAGGCCGGGTGTCAGCGCCTTGGCGGACCAGCGCAGGGCGCAGTGGTCGACGCGGGTCGTGCGGGCGGCCAGGTCGCGCGGGTCGGGCAGGCCCGGCTTGGGAGCCAGCGCCAGTTGCCCGGTGAGCGCGTCCACCGCGGCCCGTGCCAGTGCCTCGTCCTCGCGGCTCTGCATCGTCGTACCTTACGAGGAGGCGGAGGCCGAAGGGGAGGGCCCGGCGGCGGGCGGTGCGGGCGTCGGGTCGTCGTCGTGCAGGATCCGCTGGAACAGACGGTGGTCGCGCCACTCCCCGTCGATGTGCAGATAGCGCGGGGCCATGCCGATCGGCTCGAACCCGGCCTTTTCCAGGACGCGTTGGGAGGCCAGGTTGTCGAGCAGGGTGCTCGCCTCCAGCCGGTGCAGCCCGACCGTCTCGCGTGCGATCCGGCACACCCGCTCGACGGCGGCGGTGGCCAGGCCGCGTCCCTGCCGGTCGGCGGCGATCCAGTAACCGAGCGAGGCGCTGAGAAAGGGGCCGCGCACGACTCCGGACAGGGTGAAGACCCTGGCGACCCGCCCGCCGGACACGAGCAGCCAGGGCACGAGCCGGCCCTCCGCGTACTCCCGCCGCTGCGCCTCCAGGCGCTCCCGCTGCCCCTCGGCGGTGTAGAAGGATTCCGGGCGGTACGGCTCCCAGGGCCGCAGCCGCTCCCGGTTCTCGACGTGGACGGCGGCCAGGGCCGGGGCATCGGCGGGGTCGACGAGCCGTAGCGTCACGTCGTCGGTCAGTTGTTCGGGGCGGATGTCCATCCGCAGATTCTGTCGCCGCGTCGTCGTGCGAAAACGCGCCCCCTGGGGACTCATCCCTCATGGCGCCGCTCATGGCACCTCTCGTGACGCCCCTTGTGGCGCGCCCTCACACCGCCATCAGCGGCGCGTCCTTCCGCCACTTCAGGATCTTGTCGAAGCTCACCACCGCGCCGCCCACCCCCGGCTTGTTGCCGATGTGGACGTGGTCGGCGAGTTCCTGGATCAGACACAGGCCCCGGCCGTTCTCGGCCTCGCTCGGGGCCGGGCGGACGGACTGGGTGCGGGCGAAACCGGGGCCCGAGTCGGCCACCTCGATACGGCATTTCTCGCCGTCGAGGTACGCGGTGACCCGGTACGCCTCCGAGGACGTGCCGTGCGCGGTGTCGCCGCCGTGCTCGACGGCGTTGGCGCACGCCTCGCTCAGGGCGACGGAGAGGTCGTAGGAGATGTCGGGGTCGACGCCCGCGGTCTCCATCGTGCCGAGAAACAGTCGCCGGGCGAGTGGCACGCTCGCGGCCTCGCGCCTCAGATGGAGTGACCACCAGATGCTCATGCTCCAGCCTCCCGGCCGCGGCTCGACATAGTGATACCTATTGCCGCCAGTGCCCCTGTGTAAGCACGGAGTTGACGTGATGCCGCCCATATGGGCGATGCGTCCCAAACGTAATTGGTGTATCCGGAGGTAGCTCACGCCGGAGAGTGATCTTTGTGACCTACGACACACTATGGCCCCGATGTTGCGGACCTGCCGTATGGCGTCGATAAGCCCGGTGCGATGATGAGCCCGCCATGACTGCCCCCCACCCACGTACGGCGCGCTCCGGAGGTGAACTCCGGGTCCTGCGGGCCGCGGTGTTCGCCGCGGTCTGTGTCGTGCTGGCCGCGGCCGGTCACGCGATCGCCTCCTGCGCGACCGTTCCGCTGTGGACCCTGGGCGCGGGCTTCCTCGCCACCTTCCTCGTCGTGGCGCCGCTCGCCGGGCGTGAGCGTTCGCTGCCGGGGATCGCGGCGCTGCTCGCGGTCGGACAGACCGTGCTGCACACGCTGTTCGGGCTCGGGCAGAACGCGAGTACGTCGGGCAGCTCCCTCTCGGCCTCCGACGCCACGCTCGTCGCGCGCGCCGCGCATCTGCTGTGCGGGACCACCGCGGCGGCCATCAGCCCGGCGCAGGCCCATCAGATCCTCACCAACGCGCGGCTCCTGCCGACTTCGGGCTCGGGCTCGATGAGTTCGATGAGCGGCATGGGGTCGATGCACCACCCGGCGGACACCATGTCCGCCTCCGCCGGCTCCTCGATGTCGCTGTTCCCGTCCCTGTCGATGCTCCTCGGTCACGTCCTCGCGGCACTCGCCGCGGGCTGGCTGCTGCGGCGCGGGGACCTGGCGCTGCTGCGCCTGATGGAACTGTCGGCGCACGGAGTCGCGGAAGGGGCGCTCGTACGGTCCCTGCGCGGGGCCCTCGCCCTGGTGCGCGCCCTGCGGGCCGGGCTGCCGGGGGCGCCCGAGGCGGGCCCGCGTCCGCGTCGTAGCGCCCTGTTCGCGCCGCCCGCGCCGCACACCACCGCGCTCCAGCACTCGGTGATCCGCCGCGGCCCGCCGGCCGCCGCACACGCCCTCGCCGCCTGACGCGACGCGACCACCGAACCGCACTCCTTCTGTGCGTGAAGAGGCCGCCGTCGCGCGGCACACGCGCGTGCCCGTGTTCCGCAGCCGGGAAACCCTGGTGCACCTGGGACACCACGCGCCCCTCTTCACCACCGGAACTCACTCGAACTCGAAGTGGAGTGCTCCATTCCATGAAGGCTTCTCGTATTGCCGCCGCCGCTGCCGTCGCCGGCTCGGCCGTCCTCGTGCTGTCCTCCCCCGCCTTCGCGCACGTCTCCGTGCAGCCGGAGGGCGCGGCCGTCAAGGGCGGCTACGCGGTCGTCGACTTCAAGGTCCCGAACGAGCGTGACGACGCCTCGACCACCAAGCTGGAAGTGAACTTCCCGACCGACCACCCGCTGGCCTCCGTGATGCCGGAGCCGATCAGCGGCTGGACCGTGAAGGTCACCAAGTCGAAGCTCGCCAAGCCGGCCGAGATGCACGGCGAGACGATCACCGAGGCCGTCACCAAGGTCACCTGGACCGCGACCGGCAAGGGCGTCGAGCCCGGCTACTTCCAGAAGTTCCCGGTCTCCGTCGGCATGCTGCCCACGGACGCCGACCAGCTCGTCTTCAAGGCGCTCCAGACGTACTCCGACAAGCAGGTCGTGCGCTGGATCGAGGTGCAGAAGGACGGCGAGGAGGAGCCCGAGAACCCGGCGCCGACGCTCGCCCTGACCTCCGCCGCGGCCTCCGGCGCGACCGCCGAGGACGCCTCCGAGAAGACCGAGACCACCGCCGCCGACTCCACCTCGTCGTCCGCCGACTCCTCCGACACCACCGCCCGCGTCCTCGGCGTGGTCGGCATCGCCGTCGGCGCCGCGGGCGTGGCGTACGGCGTTCTCGCCGGCCGACGGCGTACGACCGTCTGAGGCCCGTTCACTCATGGCGCGCACAGGGGTCCGTGCGACTCTTGCGTACGGCCCCGGTGCGCGCCGGAGCTCTCACAACTGGGACATTTCTCTATGCGCAAGAAGACGTTCGCGGCGGCCGTTCTGCTCGCCGCCGCCACCCTGACGCTCTCCGCCTGCGGCAGCGGCGACGACGGCAAGAGCCCCGTCTCCGTGGTCTCCGAGGACACCGCGACCCAGGCCGCCACCGTGCTCGACACCCCGTTCGAGAAGCCGGACCTGGTCCTCACGGACACCCACGGCAAGAAGTACGACTTCCGGGCGGAGTCCAAGGGCCGGCCGACGCTCATCTACTTCGGCTACACCCACTGCCCCGACATCTGCCCGCTGACGATGAACAACATCGCCGTCGCCAAGAAGGCGCTGCCCAAGGCCGAGCAGGACAAGCTGCTGGTCGTGTTCGTGACGACCGACCCGGCCCGGGACACCCCCTCCGAGCTCGGCAAGTGGCTCAAGGGCATCGACACCCAGTTCGTCGGCCTGACCGGCGACTTCGCCACCATCCAGGCCGGCGCCCGCTCGATCGGCATCTCCATCGAGCCGACCTCGAAGGACAAGAACGGCAAGCTGGTCTCCGTCCACGGCACCCAGGTCGTCGCGTTCTCCCCGAAGACCAACGGCGGCTATCTGCTCTACGGCCAGGACACCACCGTCGACGACTACACCAAGGACCTCCCCAAGATCATCAAGGGGGAGAATCCGTGAGGCGGTTCGCGGTGCCCGTCGCGGTGCTGACCGGCGCGCTGGTACTCACCGGCTGCGGCGGTTCGGACGACGCCAAGGCCCAGCTGTCCGTCAGCTCCGCCTACATGCCCCAGCCGGTCTCGGACATGGCGGCCGGCTTCCTGGACATCGCCAACAAGGGCGGCGCGAAGGACGAGTTGACCTCCGTCACCAGCGACCTCGGCCCGGTCTCCGTGCACGAGACCGTCGGCCAGGCGATGGAGGAGGTGAAGTCCCTCGATGTGCCCGCACACGGTCAACTCGTGTTCAAGAGCGGGGGCAACCACCTGATGTTCGACAAGCTGAAGCACACGCTGAAGCAGGGCGACAGCGTGACCGTGAAGCTGCACTTTGCCAAGTCCGGCCCCCTCACGGTTGAGATGCCCGTGAAGTCGGCGACGTACAACCCCACGACCGGGCACTGAGGGAGGGACCCCACCTTGAAGACGACCATCACCCCCCGCGTCCGCAATCTGGTGCTGCTGCTCCTGGCTGTCACCGGCATGCTCTTCGCCGGGGCGGGTACCGCCTCCGCGCACGCCGCGCTGACCGGCAGCGACCCCAGTTCGGGGGTGGTGGTCGACAAGGCTCCGACGCAGATCTCGCTCACCTTCTCCGAGAAGGTATCGACGAACGACGACTCGCTGCGCGTCCTCAACCCGAAGGGCAAACGCGTCGACGTCGGCAAACCGTCCAACATCAGCGGTACGACGTACGCCATCCAGGTCCGCAGCGGCCTGCCCGACGGCACCTACACGGTGGCCTGGCAGGTCGTGTCGGCCGACAGCCACCCCGTCGCCGGCGCCTTCACGTTCTCCGTCGGCGCCCCCTCCAAGACCACCGTCTCGGTCTCCGACCAGGACGTCGGCGGCGGACTCGTCGGCGGGCTGTACGGCTTCGGGCGCTACATGTCGTACGCCGGCTTCATCGTCATGGTCGGCGGGGCCGCGTTCATCCTGGCGTGCTGGCAGCGGGGCGCCGGAGTGCGCGCGCTGCAGCGGCTGGTGGTCTCCGGCTGGGTCTCGCTGACCGCGGCCACGCTCTGGCTGCTGCTCCTGCGCGGCTCGTACTCGACGACCGGCAAGGTCGGCGACATCTTCGACCTGAACCTTCTCGGCCAGGTCCTCCAGACCAAGACCGGCGCGGCCCTCGTCTCCCGGCTGCTGCTGCTCGCCGCCGCCGCGCTGTTCATCGCCGTGCTCTTCGGTGCGTACGACAAGCGCGAGGACGAGGAGAAGCGGGACCTCACCTTCGGTCTCGCGATCGGCGGCGGTGTGGTGGCCGCCGGGCTCGCGGCGAGCTGGGCGCTGGCCGAGCACGCCTCGACCGGGCTGCAGCCCGGCATCGCGATGCCCGTCGACGTCGTCCACCTGCTGGCCGTGGCGATCTGGCTCGGCGGCCTCTCCGCCCTCCTCGTCGCGCTCTACCGGGCGCCCGCCGACAACCTGGTCGGGCGCACGGCCGTACAGAACTTCTCGCGCATCGCCTTCGGCAGCGTCCTCGCGCTCGTCGCGACCGGCATCTACCAGTCCTGGCGCCAGCTCGGCTCCTGGTCGGCGTTCACCGACACCGGCTACGGCCAGCTGCTGCTCGTGAAGATCGGCCTCGTGGCGCTGCTCATCGGCATCGCGTCGATCTCCCGGCGCTGGACGGCACGGCTGGCGGAGACCACCGCGACGGCCGCGACCGTCGTCGAGGAACGTGCGCCGGAGAAGGAGAAGGCGCACGCCAGCGCGTCCACGAAGACCGCCGACTCCAGCGCCACGGCATCCGCCGAGGCCAGTGCTTCCAGCGCTACGACGTCCACCAAGGCCGGCGTCTCCAGCGCCACGACCTCGGCCAAGGCCGGTGTCTCCACCAGCACCGCGTCCGCCGACGCCGACTCGGGCGGGACCGCGTCCGACAAGGGCGCCGATTCGGATGCGGGCGACTCCAAGCGCGCCGCTCAACTCGCCCGGCAGCAGGCCGCCGTGGACTCCACCCGGCAGAAGCGGCTGCGGGACGCCGACCCGGTCCGCTTCGGACTGCGCCGGTCGGTGCTCGCCGAGGCCGCCGTCGCCGTCGTCGTCCTCGCCGTCACCACGGCCCTGACGACCACCGAACCGGGCCGCACGGAGGAGGACGCCAAAGCGGCCAAGTCCTCGTCCTCGTCGTCCTCTTCTTCGTCCGCCGGTGCCCTGACCCTGGACATGTCGTTCGACACCGGGGGCACGGACGGCAAGGGCGTCATACGGCTCGACCTCGACCCCGCGCGGGTGGGCGGCAACGAGATGCACGTCTATGTGCAGCGCCCCAACGGCCGGGCCTTCGACGTCCCCGAGGTGAAGGTCGCCTTCACCCTCGCCGCGAAGAAGATCGGCCCGCTGCCCGTGACGCCCGACCGCATCACCACCGGGCACTGGGCCGCGAACGGAATCCAGATCCCCATGGCGGGCGACTGGAAGATCTCGGTGACCGTGCGGACCTCCGACATCGACCAGACCACCGTCGACAAGAACGCGCAGATCGGCTGAACCACGCCATGCCTGACCAGTCCATTCCCGAGGCCGGGACCGTAGAGGCACCTCCTGGGGAGGCCGTTTCCGAAAACGCCGCCCCCAGGGAGGGCATTTCCCGCCGACGGCTCCTCGGTACGGCCGGTGCCACCGGGCTCGTGCTCGGTGCGGCGGGCGGGGCCGTGGGGTACGCGTCCGCGCCCGCCGGGGCCACACCGCTGACCTCGCTGGGCGAGGACATGGCAATGTTTCACGGGAAACATCAACCCGGCATCACCGAGGGCCTCCAGGCGCGCGGCCACCTCGTCGCCTTCGACCTGGCGGCGGGCGCGAGCCGCAAGGAGGCGGCGGCCCTGCTGCGCCGCTGGTCGACGACCGCCCAGCGGCTGATGGCGGGCGAGGCGGCGGCGCGGGACGACACGGAGGTCGCCCGGGACGCGGGGCCCTCGTCGCTGACGATCACCTTCGGCTTCGGCAACTCCTTCTTCTCCCGTACGGGACTGGAGAAGCAGCGCCCGGCCTCCCTCGATCCGCTCCCCGACTTCTCCTCCGACCACCTCGACAAGGCGCGCAGCAACGGCGACCTGTGGGTGCAGATCGGCGCCAATGACGCGCTGGTCGCCTTCCACGCGCTGCGCACGATCCAGAAGGACGCGGGCAGCGCGGCCAAGGTCCGCTGGCAGATGAACGGCTTCAACCGGACGCCGGGCGCGACGGCCCACAAGATGACGGCCCGCAATCTGATGGGCCAGCTCGACGGCACCCGCAACCCCAAACCGACGGAGTCCGACTTCGACAAGCGGATCTTCGTGCCGGCGTCGGGTTCGACCGACCCGGCGTGGATGGCGAACGGCTCCTACGCCGTCGTACGCCGGATCCGGATGCTCCTCGACGACTGGGAGAAGCTCTCGACCGGCGCCCAGGAGAACGTGATCGGGCGCCGCAAGTCGAACGGGGCCGCGCTGTCCGGGGGCGGCGAGACGACCGCGATGGACTTGGAGAAGACCGACGCGAAGGGCGCCTTGGTCGTCCCCATCAACGCGCACGCCCGGATCGCCCGGCCCGACCAGAACGGAGGCGCGGCAATGCTGCGGCGCCCCTTCTCGTACCACGACGGCATCGCCGCCGACGGCACCCCGGACGCCGGGCTCCTCTTCGTGTGCTGGCAGGCGGACCCGCTGCGCGGCTTCGTCACCGTGCAGCGGAAACTCGACCGCGGGGACGCCCTGTCGACGTACATCCGGCACGAGGCGAGCGGCCTGTTCGCGGTGCCGGGCGGGGCGGCGGAGGGCGAGTACGTGGGGCAGCGGCTGCTGGAGGGGTGAGGCCGTCGCCTTATGGAGTGGTGGGCCAGGAAGCGTGCCCCGGGTTTCGCAAGGCCCATTAGGGTGAGGTCATGCCAGCCAGCTACGCGTATCTCGGCCCTGAGGGCACCTTCACCGAAGTCGCCCTGCGGACGCTTCCCGAGGCGGCCACCCGGGAGCTGATCCCCTACGTGTCGGTGCAGTCCGCGCTGGACGCGGTGCGCACCGGCGAGGCCGAGGCCGCGTTCGTGCCGATCGAGAACTCCGTCGAGGGCGGTATCACCACCACCCTGGACGAGCTGGTCGCGGGCGCGCCGCTGATGATCTACCGCGAGGTGCTGCTGTCGATCACCTTCGCGCTGCTGGTCAGGCCGGGCACGAAGCTCTCCGACGTCAAGACGGTCTCCGCGCACCCCGCCGCCCAGCCGCAGGTACGCAACTGGATGAAGGCGAACCTCCCGGACGCCCTGTGGGAGTCGGCGGCCTCGAACGCGGACGCCGCCCGGCTGGTCCAGGAGGGGCGCTACGACGCCGCGTTCGCCGGTGAGTTCGCGGCCGCCCGGTACGGTCTCGAAGCGCTGGAGACCGAGATCCACGACGCGGAGAACGCGCAGACCCGGTTCGTGCTGGTGGGCAGGCCCGCCCGCCCGGCGGCACCGACCGGCGCGGACAAGACGTCGGTCGTGATCTGGCAGCGGGACGACCACCCCGGCGGTCTGCGCGACCTGCTGGGCGAGTTCGCCACCCGGGGCATCAACCTCATGCTGCTGCAGTCCCGCCCGACCGGCGCCGGCATCGGCAACTACTGCTTCTGCATCGACGCCGAGGGCCACATCTCCGACCGCCGGGTCGCCGAGGCGCTGGCCGGGCTCAAGCGGATCTGTCTCCAGGTGCGCTTCCTCGGGTCGTACCCGCGCGCGGACGTCGGCGTGGACGGGGTGCGGCCGCTCTTCCCGGCCACCTCGGACGAGGATTTCCTGGCTGCGGCGGACTGGGTCGCGCACTGTCAGGACGGCCGTTTCTGACCGCTGGGACCTGTGCAGCGTCCCGGTACTACCTGCGTATCTTCGTTATCCACAGAAGTTATCCACAGGTCCGCTTCTCGACCTGGGGACAAGTCGACAACGAAGTGCGATCCAGTCGACAAATCTCCCTACAGGCCGTCGACGCGTCCACCGGCGCGTAGGTCACTCTTCGTCCACCTGTTTCCTTCGAGCAATCCTATGGAGCGACGCATTTCCACCCGAAAGTGGGTGGGAGTCGCGTTTGGGACAGGAATTACCCGTCTCGCGAAACCTCCCGGAAATGATCACTTCCGATGTCCACAGATCTTTCGCACACCCTGTGGATAACTCTTCCGGGATGTGGATTCCTGTGGACAACCGCGACCTCAAGTCCCGTTTCCCACAAGGGATTCGAGTCAACAGGCCGCCGCACGCCTGCCCCGTTCCAGGGAGCGGGACGCCTTTTCATTGACACGCGCCGACCCATAAGAACACTCTGCGCAAATGCCTCATAACTATATGTAAGCCGCAGTTCGGAATACCGAGTCGTGAGCCGGAACTCCGCACCGGTAGCCTGGTCCGCGTGATTGACCTTCGCCTGCTCCGTGAGGACCCCGACCGTGTGCGCGCGTCCCAGCGCGCCCGTGGAGAGGACGTCGCGCTCGTCGACGCCCTCCTCTCTGCCGACGAGCGGCGCAGGTCGTCCGGCGTCCGCTTCGACGAGCTGCGCTCCGAGCAGAAGGCGCTCGGCAAGCTCATCCCCAAGGCCTCCGGCGACGAGAAGGCCGAGCTGCTCAAGAAGACGGGCCAGCTCGCCGCCGACGTCAAGGCGGCCGACGCCGAGCAGCACGAGGCGGACGAGGAGACCAAGCGCCTCGCGCTCCAGCTCGGCAACCTCGTGCACCCCGACGTGCCCGTCGGCGGCGAGGAGGACTTCGTCGTCCTGGAGACGCACGGCACGATCCGCGACTTCGCCGCCGAGGGCTTCGAGCCCAAGGACCACCTGGAGCTCGGCGAGGCGCTCGGCGCCATCGACGTCGAGCGCGGCGCCAAGGTGTCCGGCTCGCGCTTCTACTACCTCACCGGCGTCGGCGCCCTCCTGGAGCTGGCGCTCGTCAACGCGGCGATCGCGCAGGCCACGGAGGCCGGCTTCGTCCCGATGCTGACCCCGGCGCTGGTCCGCCCGCGCGCCATGGAGGGCACCGGCTTCCTCGGCCAGGCCGCGGAGAACGTGTACCACCTGGAGAAGGACGACTACTACCTGGTCGGCACCTCCGAGGTCCCCCTCGCCGCGTACCACATGGACGAGATCCTCGACGCCGACAAGCTCCCGCTGCGCTACGCGGGCTTCTCCCCGTGCTTCCGCCGCGAGGCCGGCACCTACGGCAAGGACACGCGGGGCATCTTCCGCGTGCACCAGTTCGACAAGGTCGAGATGTTCTCGTACGTCCTCCCCGAGGACGCGGAGAACGAGCACCAGCGGCTCCTGGACTGGGAGAAGCAGTGGCTGTCCGCCCTCGAACTGCCCTTCCAGGTCATCGACGTGGCCTCGGGCGACCTGGGCTCGTCGGCGTCCCGCAAGTTCGACTGCGAGGCGTGGATCCCGACCCAGGGCAAGTACCGCGAGCTGACCTCGGCCTCCAACTGCGACAGCTTCCAGGCCCGCCGGCTCTCCGTCCGCCTGCGCGACGGCAAGAAGGTCCAGCCGCTGGCCACGCTCAACGGCACGCTGTGCGCCGTACCGCGCACGATCGTGGCGATCCTGGAGAACCACCAGCTGCCGGACGGTTCCGTGCGCGTGCCCGAGGTGCTGCGTCCGTACCTGGGCGGCCGGGAGCTGCTGGAGCCGGTCGCCAAGTGAGCACCGGCTTCCCGTACAAGCTGATCGCGACCGACCTCGACGGAACGCTTCTGCGCTCCGACGAGTCGATCTCGCCGCGCACCCGTGCCGCCCTCGCGGCGGCCACGGAGGCCGGCGCCGCGCACATCGTGGTGACCGGCCGCGCGGCCCCCTGGACCCGGCACATCCTCGACGACCTCGGCTACGAGGGCCTCGCGGTCTGCGCCCAGGGCGCCCAGGTCTACGACGCCGGGGAGCACCGCCTGCTGACCTCGGTCACCCTGGACCGTCAGATCGCCGGGCTGGCACTCGCCAAGATCGAGGCTGAGGTCGGCCCGCTGTACCTGGCGGCGAGCCGGGACGGCCTGGACGGCGCCGTGCTGGTCGGCCCCGGGTACACGGTCACGGGAAAGCTTCCCGCGACCCCGTTCACGGACGCGTCCGATCTGTGGAGCGCACCCCTGAACAAGATCTACATCCAGCACCCGACCCTCACGGACGACGAACTCGCCGAGGCGGCCCGCGAGGCCGCGGGCGGCTTCGTCGGGGTCGCGATGGCGGGCGCGGGCATCGTCGAGCTGCTCCCGCTCGGCCTCTCCAAGGCCACGGGCCTGTCCCTCGCGGCCCGCCGCCTGGGCCTGAAGGCCGCCGACACGATCGCCTTCGGCGACATGCCCAACGACATCGCGATGTTCGCGTGGGCGTCCCACAGCGTGGCGATGGCCAACGCGCACGACGAGCTCAAGGCTGTGGCGGACGAGGTGACGGCGTCCAACGAGGACGACGGCATCGCCGTGGTGCTGGAGCGGTTGCTCGCGTAGGTGTGGGCAACCGCCCCAGCGCAGAATGCCCCCGGCAGCGGGGGCGAAAGGGAAGGCGGCCCACGCGATAATGAGTCGCGTGCTCGAAGCGGCCGCCCCGGGCAGCTCCCCGTGGTGGGCGACTCGACGGAGGGTAACTACTCCGGAGACCGCCGCGGGCTGCCCTGAAGGGAGTTGGACGTCCTGTCGTGCATCGACATCGTCCAGCTCCTCTCCCAGTCAGTGGCGCCGGCTGATCCGACGTCGACACAACAACTGTGCCTGTACGCCGAGTTGGACGCCACCGAATTAACCCGCGGCCGAACTGCCGCTACCGCCGCCGCCACTTACGCCGCCGTGCCTTACTGAAGAACCACCCAGCAGGCGGCTCGTCGGAACGCCAAGGCTGCGGCTCAGGAGACTCCGCGCGCCAGCGCGCCGCGAGCATCCGCGCCCGGGCCGACGGCTCGGCCGTCTCGGCGGACCGTATGAACTCGTCGTCCAGGACGAGCTTGTCCCAGCCGTCCCCGGACTCCGCCTGTCCGCCGCCGTACGTCGCCTCTCCGGCCATCCCCGTCCTCCTAGCCATGCGTCCCGTTTGCCCAGTGTGCCCGGACAGAGATGAAGCCCCCGTCAAGATCAGGACCTGTCATTCCTCGCCGGCCAGCTTCAGCGAGCGCAGCTTCTGTCCCGCGTACCAGGTGGCCGCCACGGTGACCACGACGAGGAACACCGTGGCCGTGGTCAGTCCGACGTCCGAGGTGACCAGGTCACCGCCGGCCACCTTGTGGGCGACGGCCAGGGACCACTGCTGGACGCTCAGCGTGCGGGCGCCGGCGACCAGGGAGCCGAACAGGGCTTCCCAGACGAGGGCGTAGACGAGTCCGAAGACCACCGCGTGCCGGGAGACCGTGCCAAGCAGCAGGAAGAGTGCCGCGTAGGCGATGGAGGCGACCAGGGCGGCCACCGTGTAGGCGACGGCGATCTGCTGGCCGTTGCCGTTCAGGATGAGCCCGGAGATCAGCATGGGCACGGCCGAGAACACCATGGTGACGCCGACCGCCACGATCAGCTTGGTGAAGATGATCGTGGGCCGCTTCAGCGGCTTGGACAGCAGGTACACCACGGAGCCGTCGTCGATCTCCGGTCCGATCGCGCCGGTGCCGGCGATGACCCCGATGATCGGCACCATCGTGGCGAGCCCGAGCCCGCCCAGGACGTCGACCGCGGTCTGGTCGTCGGCGCCGGTGAGGGAGCGCACCACTACGGAGATCAGGATCAGCAGCATGGGCAGGGCGCCCAGGATGAGGGCCCGGCGCCGGCCGAGCAGGGCCCGGTAGGTGAGTCGGGCGACTGTGGGGTCGTACATCTCTTGGCCTCCTACGCCGCGACGAGATACGAGAAGACGGACTCGAGGGACTCGTCGGACGGCGAGACCGTGAGCAGCCGGATGCCGTGGTCCTTGGCCACCCGGGGCAGCAGGACCGTGAACCGGCCGAAGTCGACGGCCTGGATGCGCAGCGCGCCCTCGGCCAGGTCGACCTCGATGCCGGACGTCGACGGGTCGGCGATCAGCGCGGCCGCGAGGGCGCGGTCGTCGCTGGAGCGGACCAGATAGCGGTGCGGGCGGTCGGTCATCAGGCGGCGGATCTTGCGGAAGTCACCGCTGGCCGCGTGCCGTCCGGCCACCACCACCTCGATGTGCCAGGCGAGTTGCTCGACCTCTTCGAGGATGTGGGACGAGAACAGCACCGTGCGGCCCTCGTCGCCCATCCGCCGCAGCAGGTCCATGAGCTGCATGCGCTGGCGCGGGTCCATGCCGTTGAACGGCTCGTCGAGGAGCAGCAGCGAGGGATCGTGGACCAGGGCGGACGCCATCTTCACGCGCTGGCGCATGCCCTTGGAGTACGTGGAGATCTTGCGGTCCTGCGCGTACTCCATCTCGACCGTGGCGAGCGCCTTCTGGGCCGCCTTGGCGCCGAGACCGTGCAACTCGGCGTTGGCCACGACGAATTCGCGTCCCGTGAGGAAGTCGTACATCGCCTCACGCTCGGGGACGATGCCGATGTGCTTGTAGATCTGTTCGTTGCGCCAGACCTGCTGGCCGTCGAGGGTGACGGTGCCGGTGGAGGGGGCGAGGAAGCCGCCCATCATGTTGATGAGGGTGGACTTGCCGGCGCCGTTGGGGCCGAGGAGTCCGGTGACTCCGGGGCCGACGTTCATGGTGATGTCGTTGACGGCGACCACGTTGCCGAACCAGCGGGAGACGTGGTCGATGGAGAGCGTGGTCACAGGCCCACCTTCCGGTAGCGGCGGATCAGGAGGCCGTAGGTCGCGGCGATGAGGCCCAGGACGGCGAGGACGTAGACGACGCCTTGCGCGTGGCTGGGGCCGACGCCTCCGGGGAAGGCCGAACTCGCGCCCAGGAAGGCCGACTGCAGGCCGCCGATGAGCGTGACGGGCGAGAAGAGGCCGATCCAGGGGATGGCGCTCGTGGAGTTCTGCGCGTCGGCGATCGCCTGAAGGGTGGAGACGGCGCCGGAGGAGATGGTCAGGACGGCGATGATGGCCGCGATGCCGAAGCCCCGGCGCGGGGTGATCGCGGCGATGACCAGGCCGATGCCGGAGAAGAGCAGCGAGAGGAGGGTCACGGAGACGAGTCCCTGGGCGAAGCCCTTGGTCTGGTCGGCAAAGTCCAGCTTGGCGAGCAGGGCGCCTACGTAGAGCACGATCAGCGGGGCCCCGGTGAGGATGAGCATGGCCGAGGCCAGGGCCGCGAACTTGGCCCTTACGTAGTCGGCGGTCTCGATCGGCCGTGAGAAGTACAGCGGCACGGTCTTGAAGCGCAGGTCGCGCGAGACCGACTGGGGTGCCTGCGAGGCTACGTAGAGGCCGATGACGGCCTGCATGATGATCGCGTAGCGGGTGTAGGAGACCGGCAGGTCGTGGGCCTTCGTGGCGACCGCGACGGCCACCATGATGGCCGCGGGCAGGCACATGACCACGAACAACAGCATCGGCAGGACCTTGGACTTCACCGAGCGGCCGAGGCCGTAGGAGCCGCGCAGGGACTGCGAGTAGAGCGAGCGGCGGGCGTAGGCGCGGCCCAGGCGGGGGCCGTCGTAGTGGCGGTAGCCGATGTTGTGGATGCGGGTCTGGTCGCCCGGCTGGGGGACCAGGGGCTGGTCAATTGCCATGGCCTACGGCCTCCTTCCGCTCTGCGTCGTGGTCGGTGCCCGTGTCGGCGTCGGTGAAGACCTCGGCGATGTGGTGCCTGCGCTGTTCCATGCGCACCAGGCCGAGGCCGAGGTCCGCGATCGCGTCCCGGACCACGTCGTACGTCTCCTCGCCCGTGGCGGTCAGGAGGAGGACGTGGCCCGCGCCCGGCAGGCCGCTGCCGTCGTGGGTGTCCACCCCGCGCGCGTGGAGCGCTTCGCGTACCGCGCGGGTGCCGTCCGGGTGCTCGTCGGTGTCGGTGACCTCGATCGCCAGGGTCGTCGTGGTCTGGGTGAAGTCCGTGGTGGAGCTGGAGCGCAGGAGCTTGCCGCCGTCGACCACGATCACGTGGTCGCAGGTGCGCTCCAGCTCGCCCAGCAGGTGCGAGGTCACCAGCACCGAGATGCCGAAGTCCGTGTGGATACGGCGGATGAGGCCGAGCATCTCGTCGCGGCCGACCGGGTCGAGGCCGTTGGTCGGCTCGTCCAGGAAGACCAGCTGCGGGTCGTGGACGAGGGCCTGCGCGAGCTTGACACGCTGCTTCATGCCCGTCGAGTAGCCGCCGATGGGGCGGTAGCGCTCCTCGTACAGCCCGACATGGCGCAGGGTGTCCGCGGTGCGCTCGCGCGCCGCGGTGGGCGGAAGTCCGGACATGCGCGCCATGTGGACGACGAACTCGGTGGCCGAGACGTCGGGCGGCAGACAGTCGTGCTCCGGCATGTACCCGACGCGCTCACGGATGTCGGCACCCTTGGTGGCGACATCGAGGCCGAGCACTTCGGCTCGGCCCTCGGAAGCGGGGGACAGACCCAGCAGGATCTTGATCAAGGTGGACTTGCCGGCTCCGTTGGCACCGACGAGCCCCGTCACACCGGGTCCGACGTCCACGGAGAGCCGGTCAAGCGCGGTCACCCGTGGGAACCGCTTGCTCAGGCTTTCGGTCGCGATCACAGTCACGTCTACGAAGGTAGTGACGCGGGCCACCCCGGTCGTCACCCCGCAGAGCTGTCCTCACGTCAGACTCCAGACGTACGGGTCCGTAGGGGATCCCCTGCTTGAGAGCTACCCAGCGTCACCCTCGCAGTTATCCACAGGTAGAGATCACCCCTATTGACGGAGCCTCTAACAACTGTCACATTCACGAGTGTCAAGTTACGAGCACGTACCGCAGTCGGTGTGGACAGGTGGGGCGGTGGCATGACTACGGCGGTGACACGCGAACTCTCCCAGGAATTGCGGGGGTTCAGAGAGGTCCAGCGGCTGGCGTACGAGTGCGCCGAGGCCGTCGCGGCCCGGCTGGAGCCCGGGGTGAGCGAGCGCGACGCGGCGCGGATGCAGCGGTCGTGGCTGCGCGCGCGGGGCGTGAGCGACTGGTTCCATCTGCCCTTCGCCTGGTTCGGCGACCGCACGGCGTTCACCAACTTCCGGGTGCCGCTGCAGTTCTTCCCCACGGGCCGCCGGCTGGAGCCCGGGATGCCGTTCATCCTGGACATGGCCCCCGTGTACAAGGGCTTCACGGCCGACATCGGCTACTCGGGCTCCCTGGGCGCCAACCCGGTGCAGGCCAGGCTGATGGCCGACCTGGAGGCACACCGCGCGCTGCTCCTGCGCGAGGTGCGCGAGCGGCGCCCGCTGCGCGAGATCTACGAGGACGTGGACCGCCTCATGGTCCGCCAGGGATACGCCAACCGGCACCGCGCCTACCCCTTCGGCGTGATCGCCCACAAGGTCGACCGGGTCGCCGAACGCCCTTGGTCCCCCCGGCTGTTCGGGTTCGGCACGCAGTCCCTGAAGGGCCTGGCGAGCGACGCGCTGCACGGCCACCGCGACGGCTGGTCACCGCTCTGGTCGCCGTACCGCTTCTCCGACCATCCCCCGCACCCGGGCCTGTGGGCGGTCGAACCGCACCTCGGATTCCGGGGCACGGGCGCCAAGTTCGAGGAGATCCTGGTCGTCACCGACTCCAGGGACCCCGAACAGAGCGCCTTCTGGCTCGACGACGATCTGCCGCACGTGCGGCGCTGGGCGGAGGACAAGTGACGCTTGAGGGTGCGCGCGAGCGCTGGGTGCGGACCGGCGGAGTCGAGCTGTGCGTGGCCGAGTTGGGGGACCCCTCGCGCCCCACGGTCGTCCTGGTGCACGGCTACCCCGACAGCAAGGAGGTGTGGTCCGAGGTCGCGTCCCGCCTCGCGGACCGCTTCCACGTCGTCCTCTACGACGTCCGGGGCCACGGCCGCTCGACGGCCCCGCAGCCGCTGCGGGGCGGGTTCACCCTGGAGAAGCTCACGGACGACTTCCTGGCGGTCGCGGACGCGGTCAGCCCGGACCGGCCCGTGCACCTCGTGGGGCACGACTGGGGCTCGGTGCAGTCCTGGGAGTTCGTCACCGTCGAGCGCACGGTGGGCCGGATCGCCTCCTTCACCTCGATGTCCGGGCCGTCCCTCGACCACTTCGGGCACTGGATCAACAAACGCCTGACCCGGCCCACCCCGCGCCGCGTCGGCCAACTCCTCGGCCAGGGCGCCAAGTCCTGGTACGTGTACCTGCTGCACACGCCCGTGCTGCCCGAACTCGCCTGGCGCGGCCCCCTGGGCAAACGCTGGCCGAGGATCCTGGAACGCGTCGAGAAGATCCCCCGCGGGGACTACCCGACGTCGTCCCTTCCCCTGGACGCGGCCCACGGCGCCTGGCTGTACCGCGACAACGTCCGGGCCAGGCTGCGCAGGCCACGCCCCGACGCGTACGCGCACGCGCCCGTGCAGCTCGTCACACCCCTGGGGGACGCGTTCCTCTCCGAGAAGCTCTACGACGAACTGGAGCTGTGGGCACCGGGGGCGGTACGCCACACGCTCCCGGCCAAGCACTGGATCCCGCGCACCCGCCCCGACCAACTGGCGTCCTGGATCACGGAGTTCATCACCACCCATGAGGGCGAGCGCCCCAGGTCGACGCCGGCGACCGGCAAGTACGTCGAGCGGTTCGGCGGACAGCTCGTGCTGGTCACGGGCGCGGGCAGCGGCATCGGGCGGGCCACGGTGTTCGCCTTCGCCGAGTCCGGCGCGCGCGTGGTGGCCGTCGACCGGGACACGGAAAGTGCCGCCCGCACCGCCGAGCTGGCCCGGCTGATCGGCGCCCCCGAGGCCTGGGCGGAGACGGTCGACGTCTCCGACGAGCAGGCCATGGAGAAGCTCGCCGCGAAGGTCGCCGCCGAGTACGGCGTGGTCGATGTCCTGGTGAACAACGCCGGAATCGGACTCTCCGGTTCCTTCTTCGACACCACCCCGGAGGACTGGAAGAAGGTCCTGGACGTCAACCTGTGGGGCGTGATCCACGGCTGCCGCCTCTTCGGGAAACAGATGGCCGAGCGCGGCCAGGGCGGCCACATCGTCAACACGGCGTCGGCGGCGGCCTTCCAGCCCTCCAAGGCACTCCCCGCCTACAGCACCTCCAAGGCGGCCGTGCTGATGCTCAGCGAGTGCCTGCGCGCGGAACTCTCCGGGCAGGGGATCGGCGTCTCGGCGATATGCCCCGGCCTCGTCAACACCAACATCACCGCGACCGCACACTTCGCCGGGGTCGACGCCGCCGAGGAGAAACGACGCCAGAAGAAGTCGACGCGCCTCTACGGGCTGCGCAACTACCCGCCGGAGAAGGTCGCCGACGCGATCCTGCGGGCCGTCGTCCGCAACGAGGCCGTCGTGCCCGTCACCCCGGAGGCGCACGGCGCCCATCTCATGTCCCGGTTCGCCCCGCGCGCGTTGCGCGCGATGGCCCGCCTGGAGCCGCCGCTGTGACCTCCGAGAGCGAGCGGCACGCGATCGCCCCGCGCCGGGTCTCCTTCGACTGGTCGCGCACGCCCCTGCACTGGATACCGGACGAGCCGACCGCCACCCACGTCGTCAACGTGCTGCATCTGCTGCTGCCGGCGGGGGAGCGGTGGTTCGTGAAGGTCTTCAAGGAGGGCCTGCCACTGGTCAGGGACCCCCAACTCCTCGCGGACGTCAAGGGGTTCATGGGCCAGGAGGCCACCCACAGCGTCCAGCACGCGCACGTGCTGGACCATCTCGCGGCCCAGCGGCTCGACACCGCCGCCTTCACCCGGCACGTCGACTTCCTCTTCGAACGGCTCCTCGGCGAACGCCCGCCGCTCGGCGCGCCGTTGCCGGAACGGGAGTGGCTGCGCTTCCGGCTGGCGGTCGTCGCGGCGATCGAACAGTTCACGGCGGTCCTCGGCGACTGGATCCTGGCCGCCGACGCCCTCGACCGGTCCGGCGCCGACGCGATCATGCTCGACCTGCTGCGCTGGCACGGCGCCGAGGAGGTCGAACACCGCGCGGTGGCCTACGACATGTTCCAGCACTGCGGCGGCCACGGCCTCCCCCGCTACGCCCGCCGCGTCGCCGGCATGGCGGTCACGGCGCCCGTGATGCTCTCCCTGTGGGCCTGGGGCACGGCCTACCTGATCCGCCACGACCCCCAACTCGCGGGCCGCATCCGCTACTCGCTCGCCGAACACAACAAGGCCGTACGCAAAGGCCTGTTGCCCACCTGGCGTTCCCTCGGTGCGGCCGTCCCGCGTTATCTGCGGCGCTCCTACCATCCGTCGCGGGAGGGGTCGTTGAGCCGGGCGGTGGAGTACCTGAAGCGCTCACCGGCGGCACGGGCGGGGGCTGCGTGAACTCCGGGTCGGGGTCGGGCCCCCACGAGGTCGCCTACCGCATCGAGGACCTCGCGCAGCTCAGCGGTGCCACCGTCCGGACGATCCGTGCCTACCAGGACCGCGGTCTGCTCCCCCGCCCCGAGCGGCGCGGCCGGGCCAATGTGTACGCCGACGTCCATCTCGCCCGGCTCCGGCAGATCGCGGACCTGCTCGACCGCGGCTACGGTCTGGCCTCCATCAAGGAGTTGCTGGACGCCTGGGACGCGGGCCGGGGGCTGGGCGGGGTGCTCGGGCTGGCCGCCGAGGTCGACGGGCCGTGGACCGACGAGCAGGCGGTCCGGATCTCGCGCGCCGAGCTGGAGCAGCGCTTCGGCGGCAGCCCGGACGACGCGGCCGTCGCCGAGGCCGTCGAACTCGGCGTCCTGGAGCCGGTCCCCGGAGACCCCGACTCCTTCCTCGTCCCGAGCCCCCAAGAGCTGGCGGTGGCCGTCGAGTTGTACGCCTCCGGGGTCCCGCTGCCCGCGATCTCGTCCCACCTAAGGGAGTTGAGGGTGCAGGTCGAGCACATCGCCGCCCGTTTCCTGGAGTTCACCACCGAGCACGTCTTCGCCCGCTACCTCGACGGTTCGCACCCTCCGACGGACGCGGACGCCACCGAGGCGGCCTCTCTCGTACGACGGCTGCGGCCCCTCGCGCAGCAGACGGTGGACGCCGAACTCGCCCGCGCGATGCGCCTGTTCGCCAACCGGTCGCTGCGCCGGCACCTCGGTACGGCGGAGCCTTCGCGATCCGGGTCCTCGTCACGTTCCGTGGCTGTGCCCGAGACGACAATGCGGGCCGTGGAGGGGTTGGTTGGTCCGGCGAGGGCGGCCAAGTTCATCGCGTTGGCGGCTGAACGGGAGCTGCGGGCAAGGGCGTTGGATGCGCTCATGCCAAGGGGTGGGCCCCCAGCTGATCTTGACGAACAGGGCTGACATGACAGGGAGTTATCCACAGAAACGCCAATTCCCCTGTGGATAACTACAGTTGGTTGTGGATCAAACATCGGCCGCAAAATAAAATGCGTGATCCACGTCTCTCCCGTCATGCTGACCGGATGGATGAAAGACGCACCGTGAAGGTGTCGAAGTACCTCTCCAAGCATCTGCGTCACCAGCCCGAGCGGATCGGGCTCACGCTCGACGAGGCCGGCTGGGTCGAGATCGACACGCTGATCGCCGCCTGTGCCGCGAACGGGTTCCGGTTCACCCGCGAGGAACTCGACCATGTGGTGGCCACGAACGACAAGCGCCGCTTCGCGGTCGAGGGCACCCGGATCCGCGCCAGCCAGGGCCACAGCATCGAGGTCGACCTGGGACTGCCCCCGGCCACCCCGCCGCCGTACCTCTTCCACGGCACGGTCGCCCGCAACCTGGACGCGATCCGGGCCGAAGGGCTCCGGCCCATGAACCGGCACGCCGTCCACCTCTCCGCCGACCGGGAGACGGCGACCCGTGTCGGCGCCCGCCGCGGCCGGCCCGTCGTGCTCTCCGTGGACGCGGGGGCCATGCACAAGGACGGTCACGTCTTCCGGGTCAGCGAGAACGGGGTGTGGCTCACGGAGGCCGTACCCGTGCGGTACCTGCGGTTTCCCGAGGCGCACTGACCCTGCACCGCCCGAGCGGTCGAGAAGTGCCGCCTCGGTATGGCCCCGGCCGCACCACCCCGGGCATGATCAGTGGTATGGACCACTTCCACAGCACCGAGGCCGCTGTCACCGCCCTCCGCGCCATCGCGGCGGAGTACGCGCGGGAGATCGAGGTCACCCATGACATCGGCGCCGACCAGACCTCGCGCCGCACCTCCGCGGGTTTCGGCGTCACCACCGACCCGGACGGTTCGCTCCCGCACGAGGCCTTCGTCGAGTTCGGCGGACTGCCGCAGGTGAGCGTGCGGCTCTACCCGGAGGACGACGCCCTGATCACGGTCGACAGCATCGACTGCCCGGACGTCGACCGCGACGACGTCGCCGCCTTCGTCCGCTCGGTCTTCGACGGCCTCGCCTACGTCAAGACCCGGACTTTTCCGCCCAGTTGCCGCCTGGTCGTCCCGCTGCCCGGCGACCGGACGCACCAGGAGTGGATCTCGATGATCACCCTCACCCCGTGGCTCAACAGCCGCATACGGTGACGGTTTCACGTGAAACACGGACAGCCGCCTAGCCTGGAAACCATGAACCTGCGTCTGAGCACCGTGATCCTCCCGTACCTCCGCTGGAACGAGGGGAGCCGCAAGTCCTGGCAGCGCGCGGAGCAACTCGGCTTCCACACCGCTTACACCTACGATCACCTGTCCTGGCGCACCTTCCGGGACGGCCCGTGGTTCGGTGCCGTACCGACGCTGACCGCCGCTGCGGCCGTCACCGAGCGGATGCGGCTGGGCACCCTCGTGACCTCGCCGAATTTCCGGCACCCGGTGACCCTCGCCAAGGACCTCATCACCCTCGACGACGTCTCGGACGGCCGGGTGACGCTGGGCATCGGCGCGGGTGGTACCGGGTTCGACGCCACCGCACTCGGGCAGGAGCCGTGGACCCCGCGTGAGCGTGCCGACCGGCTCGGGGAGTTCGTCCCGCTGCTGGACCGGCTGCTCACCGAGGACTCGGTGTCGTACGTGGGGGACTTCTACTCGGCGCACGAGGCACGCAACATCCCGGGCTGTGTGCAGCGACCCCGGCTGCCCTTCGCGGTGGCGGCCACCGGGCCCCGTGGGCTGAAGCTCGCCGCTCAGTACGGGCAGGCGTGGGTGACCACCGGCGACCCCAAGCTGTTCGACAACGGAACCTCCGAGCAGTCGGTTCACGCCATCCGCGGGCAGGCCGAGAAGCTGGCCGACGCCTGCGCGGCGATCGGCCGGGACGTGGCCGGGATCGACAAGATCCTGCTCACCGGTTTCACCCCGGACCGCGGCCGTCCGCTGGAGTCCCTCGACGCCTTCGTCGACTTCGCGGGCCGGCACCAGGAACTGGGCTTCACCGACATCGTGATCCACTGGCCGATCCCGGACTCCGACTTCGCCGCCGACGAGAAGGTCTTCGAGCAGATCGCCATGGAGGCGCCGAGCCAGCTCCGCTGAGCCGGTACCCGGGCCCGTGCCAGGACCGTGGAGCACAACGGCCCTGGTAGGGGCGGTATCCACTCACCTGTGCACACACCCGCACAGCCGTGCGGGCATATGCGGGAGAATGGCCCGGTGACCTCAGCTACTCGACAGCCCGAGACCCCGGCTTCCGCCGTCCCGCCACGGCTGATCGCCACCGACCTGGACGGCACTCTGCTGCGCGACGACAAGTCGGTGTCCCCCCGCACGGTGTCCGCCCTGGCGGCGGCCGAGGAGGCGGGTATCGAGGTCTTCTTCGTCACCGGCCGCCCGGCCCGCTGGATGGACGTCGTCAGCGACCACGTCCACGGCCACGGCCTGGCGATCTGCGGCAACGGCGCCGCCGTGGTCGACCTGCACGGCGGCCCCGGCGCCCACCGCTTCGTGAAGGTCCGCGAACTGGCCCGGGAGAACGCCCTCGACGCCGTCCGCCTGGTCCGCGAGGCCGCGCCCGGCACCGTGTACGCGATCGAGCAGACCTACGGCTTCTACCAGGAGCCGGCGTATCCGAAGCTGCACATGGAGATCCCGGACAACCTCGCCACCGCCGAGAAACTCCTCGCGCCGGACGCCCCGGGCGCCGACGAGCCGGTACTGAAGATCCTCGCGTTCCACCCCGAGCTGGACCCTGACGTCTTCCTGAACGTCGCCCGCCTCGCCCTCGGCGACCGCGCGAACGTCACCCGCTCCAGCCCCAGCGCCCTGCTGGAGATCAGCGGGCCCGGCGTCTCCAAGGCCAGCACCCTCGCCCTGTGCTGTGCGGAGCGCGGTATCGCGCCCGAGGAGGTCGTCGCCTTCGGGGACATGCCGAACGACGTCGAGATGCTCACCTGGGCCGGGCAGTCGTACGCCATGGGCAACGCGCACCCCGCCGTACTCGCCGCGGCCTCCGGACGGACCGTCGACAACAACGAGGACGGTGTCGCGGTCGTCATCGAGCGGATGCTGACAGAGCGGCCGTAACGAGCACTGTCCTGGAGCGCGGTCCTTACCCGTCGGAGGCTCAGCCGATCTGTACGCCCCGCTGGGCCAGCCAGGGCAGGGGATCGATCGCCGATCCCATGTCCGGGGTGACCCGTACCTCGAAGTGCAGATGCGGGCCGGTGGAGTTGCCGGTCGTGCCGGACTGGGCGATCCACTGGCCGGTGGTGACCCGGTCGCCCTGGTCGACGGTGACGGCGGCGAGGTGGGCGTACTGCGTGTAGTAGCCGCCCGGGTGCTCGATGACGATCGCGATGCCGAAGGCCCCTCCGCAGGACACCCGCACCACCCGGCCCGCGCCGGCCGCGCGCACCGGCGTGCCGATGGGCACTGCGAAGTCCTGGCCGGTGTGGCGGTTCGCCCAGCGGGAACCGCCGCTGCCGAAGCCCGCGGACAGTTCGACCGTCTCCACCGGCGCGACCCACGAGTCGGTGACGTGGGTCGGCGGCTGGTCGAGACGGACGGCGCCCCGGCAACTGCCCGCCGCGACCGAGGCGTCCGCCTGGCCCTGCAACTGGCCGCGTGCCTCGTCGAGTTTCCGCTGGATGCCCTGCTTGAGGTCGGCGAGTTCGGCGTTCCGCTTCTCCAGGGTCCGCCAGGCCGACGCGGCCTTCGCCTCGTCGGCGGCGAGCCGTACCTCGGCCCGGTGGCTTCTGCCGAGCGCGTTGCCGACGGCGAGATCCGCCTGGGAGAAGACGTGCTGATCGCGCATCAGATCCTCGGGGCTGTCCGCGAGGATGATCCGGGCCGCCATCGGGACACCGCCGCCACTGCGGTACTGGGCGCGGGCGATCCGGCCCAGGTCCTCGTGCAGCCGCGCGATCTCCCGCCGTTCGCCGTCCAGTTGAGCCTCAACGCGCTGGGCCCGATCACGTTGCGCGTCGGCCTCCTGCCGCCCCGCCTCGTACCGCTGGGCCGCGACGGCCGCGTCCTGGTACAGCCGCGCCACCTCGGCACTGGCACCGGAGGCCGAGTGGGTGTCGTCGTCGCCGGGGCGGGCCGCCAGCACGGCGAGCGCGCACAGCAGCACCGGAACGAGCAGCGGGTGACGGCGAGATGAGCGCATGTCAGCGATCGTGACCCGGGCGGGGGACGAGGGCCCTGTTCAAGTCGTACGCATGGGGGACGCGTTGCTGCGAACGGCTGAGCGGGAGCTGGTGATGACGGGGCCGCCTGTGCTCAGTGCGGTGCCTGCCACACCACCGTCGTGCCGCCGCCGTCCTCGCCGATGCCCGGCCCGTACCAGCTGTCGCCGCCCAGGGATTCGGCCCGGCGTTTGAGGTTCTTCAGGCCGCTGCGCCGGCCGCCCGCCGGGATGCCGACGCCGTCGTCCGCGACGGTGAGCCGTACGCCGGGGCGGCCGTCCGGCAGGGTCGCGGTCGCGTCGACGACGACCTCGATCCGGGTCGCCGCCGCATGCCGGAACGCGTTGGAGAGCGCCTCGCGCAGGGCCGCGATGAGGTTCTTGCCGGTGAGATCGCCGACCGTCGTGTCGACCGCGCCGACGAAACGGTGCGCGGGTTTGAAGCCGAGCGGCACGGCCGCCATGTTGATCTCCCGCAGCACGCGTGTGCGCAGCCCGGAGGGCGCCTCGGCGGGGCCCTGCTGGAGCGCGAAGATCGCGGTGCGGATCTCCTGGATGGTGACGTCGAGTTCGTCGACGGCGTTGCCCACACCGTGCCGCACCTCGGGGACGGGCGACCCGCGCTGGGCGCTCTCCAGCATCATCCCGGTCGCGAACAGCCGTTGGATGACGAGGTCGTGCAGGTCACGGGCGATCCGGTCGCGGTCCTCGTACACCGCGAGCCGCTCCCGGTCGCGCTGTGCCTCGGCCATCATCAGCGCGAGCGCGGCCTGCGAGGCGAACTGGATCGCGAGGGTGCGTTCCGCCTCCGTGAACGGCCGCTCGCCCCGCGCGCGAGGCGTGACGAGGGCCCCCAGGACCCGCCCGCCGCTCTGCAGCGGCAGCAGCATGATCGGCCCGTACGCGCGCGCGAGGGCGCTGATCATGCGCGGATCGGTGGCCGCGTCCGCCACGAACACCGGCTGTCCGGCGAGGAGTTGGGCGATGATCTCGCTGTCCGGCGGGACGACCCTGCCGAGTTGGTCCGACGGCTGTTCCGAGGCCACGGCGACGATCTCCATGCCGCCCTCGGCGGCGGGCAGCAGCACGATCCCGGCCGCCGAACCGGAGAGCCGGCGGGCCCGTTCCGCGACGACCTGCAGCGCCTCCTCGGCGTCCCCGCCGGACAGCAGGGCGGTCGTGACGGCCACCGACCCGTCGATCCACCGCTCGCGCTGCTTGGCTGCCTCGTACAACCGGGCGTTGCCGATGGCGATGCCCGCCTCGGTCGCCAGCACCCGGACCATGCTGACGTCGTAGTCGTTGAAGGGCTCCCCGCCGCGTTTCTCGCCCAGATAGAGGTTCCCGAAGACCTCCCCCGAGACGCGGATGGGAACGCCGAGGAAGGCGCGCATCCTCGGATGGTGCTCGGGGAAACCCCAGGACCGCGGATCCTCGGTCACATCCGTCAGCCGTACCGGATCGGGCTCCCGGATGAGCGCGCCGAGCAGGCCTGTGTGCCCGTCGGGCAACCGTCCGATGCGCCGCGCGGTCTCCGCGCCGACACCGTGGAAGACGAAGTCGGCGAGCGCCTCGCCGTCCTCGTCGATGACCCCGATCCCCGCGTACCGCGCGTCCGTCAGCGCGGCGGCGGCCTCGCAGATGCGCTCCAGCGTGGAGTGCAGTTCGAGCCCGCTCCCCACGGACCGCATGGCCTCCAGCAACTGCGGGACGCGGACGGCCAGTTCGGCCGACATTCCCGGGGCGGACGACGGGGGACCGGGGCGCGCGGCGGCTGACATACCCCGAGCCTAATTAGTCCCCTTTGTCACGGAAAGTCGAGCGGACCGGCCACCGGACCTCTAACCGGCCGACACCAACAGCTCCGACTCCGCCTCCCGCTCCGCCATCTCCCGCAACGGCCCCTCCACCGACGCCAGTCCGGCGAACGGCCCCCGCTGCACCACCCGCCCCTCGTCCAGCACGATCACCTCGTCCACGTCCTCCAGACCCGCGAGCCGGTGCGTGATGAGCAGGGTCGTACGGCCCTCCGTGGCGGCCAGCAGATCGGCGGTGAGCGCGTCGGCGGTGGCCAGGTCCAGGTGCTCGGCGGGCTCGTCGAGCACGAGGACGGGGAAGTCGGCGAGCAGCGCACGAGCGAGCGCCAGCCGCTGCCGCTGTCCACCGGACAGCCGCGCCCCGTGCTCACCGACCAACGTGTCCAGCCCCTCGGGCAGCCCGTCGGCCCAGTCGAGCAGCCGGGCCCGCTCCAGAGCGGCCCGCAGTTCGTCCTCGGTCGCGTCCTTCTTCGCGAGCAGCAGGTTCTCGCGCACCGAACTGTCGAAGAGGTGCGCGTCCTGCGCACACAGCCCGACCAGCCGTCGTACGTCGTCGCCGGCCAGGGCGTACGCGTCCACCCCGGCCAGCGTGTACGTGCCGGCGTCCGCGTCGAGGAACCGCAGCAAGACCTGCGCGAGGGTCGTCTTGCCGGACCCGGAGGACCCGACCACGGCGACCCGGCGACCCTTCTCCAAGGTCAGGTCGAGCCCGGCGAGGGCGTCCCGGTCCTGTCCGGTGTGCCGCGCGGCCAGTCCCTGTACGACGAGTGGGAACGGTGTCGCCGGCGCCTGGCGGGGCCGCTCCGGTTCGCGTACGGGCTCGGGGGCGTCCAGTACCTCGTACACGCGCTCGGCGCTCTTGCGGACCCGCTGCCGGTACTGCACGGCGAGGGGCAGTCCGAGGACGGCCTCGAAGGCGGCGAGCGGGGTGAGGACGACGACTGCCGTCAACACGCCGCTGAGCCGTCCCGCGGCGACGGCCTGGGCGGCCACGAGCGCGGTGGCGGCGACCGTCAGGCCTGAGATCAGCGCGGTGAGGCCGTCACCGAGGGCGGTGGCGGTGGCTGCGCGAGAGGCGATCCGGGTGAGTGTGGTGTCGGCCCGCTTGGCCTCGGCGGTACGGGCGGGCAGGGCACCGGCGACCGTCAACTCGGCGGTTCCGGTGAGCAGTTCGGTCACGCGGGTGGCCAGTGCTCCACGGGCGGGGGCCAGCCTGCGTTCGGCACGGCGGGCCACGGCGCCGGTCACGAGGGGGACGCCGGCACCGGCCGCGAGGAGGCCGACCGCGAGAACGGCACCGGCCTCGGGCAGCAGCCAGGCCGTGAAACCGACGGTCACGGCGGAGACGGTGACCGCGACTCCGGCGGGGAGCAGCCAGCGCAGCCAGTAGTCCTGGAGTGCGTCCACGTCGGCGACGAGCCGGGACAGCAGATCACCCCGGCGCGTGTCGCGAAGCCCGGCGGGCGCGAGTCGCTCAAGTCGCCGGTAGACGGCGACCCGGGTGTCGGCCAGCATCCGCAGCACCGCGTCGTGCGACACGAGCCGCTCCGCGTACCGGAACACGGCCCGCCCGATCCCGAAGGTCCGGGTCGCCGTCACGGCCACCATCAGGTACAGCACGGGCGGCTGCTGCGAGGCCCGCGAGATCAGCCACCCGGACGTGGCCATGAGCCCAACTGCGCTGCCGAGCGCGAGACTTCCGAGCAGCAACGCCAGGGCGAGACGTCCACGCCGGGCGCCGGACATGGCACGGACGCGGGCCAACACGCCTCCTGCGTGCGCCGCGAGCTGGGTCTCGGGCTCGTCGAGGGCTACAGAGCTGACCGGTTCCTCCGGCGAGACTCGGTCCCTATCGGCGAGCGTCGACCCGGTCTCCGCGTGCACCGCAGCCACGCCCTCCGTAACCCGCACCACCCGGTCCGCCACCGCCAGCAGCGCCGGCCGGTGCACCACGAGCAGGACCGTCCGTCCGATCGCCAACCGCCGTACCGCTTCCACCACTTCGGCCTCGGTCGCTCCGTCCAGCGCGGCCGTCGGTTCGTCGAGGAGCAGCACGGGCCGGTCGGCGAGGAAGGCCCGGGCGAGAGCGAGCCGTTGCCGCTGCCCGGCGGACAGTCCGGCCCCGTCCTCGCCGAGCACGCTCTCGATGCCCTCGGGCAACGCGTCCACGAAGTCCAGGGCACCCGCGTCGGCCAACGCCCGCCGTACGGCGGTGTCGTCGGCGTCGGGACGGGCGAGCCGGACGTTCTCGGCGATCGTCCCGGCGTACAGCTGCGGGCGTTGCGGCACCCAGGCGATCCGCGACCGCCACTGCTCCAGGTCCACGTCGGTGAGATCGACTCCCCCGACCAGTACCCGGCCTTCGGCGGGCCGGACGAACCCCAACAGGGCGTTCAGCAAAGTGGACTTGCCCGAGCCGCTCGGACCGACGAGGGCGACCGTCTCTCCAGGTTCCACAGTGAAGGACACGTCCGACACGGCGTCCACGGAGCGTCCGGGATAGCGGACCGTCACGCCTTCGAAAGCCAGGGCGTCTGAGGGGACTTCGGTGGTGCCGGAGGACGGTACCGGTGTCTCCAGTACCGAGAAGATCTCCTCGGCGGCCGCGAGGCCCTCCGCCGCCGCGTGGTACTGGGCGCCCACCTGGCGCAGCGGCAGATACGCCTCGGGGGCCAGGACGAGGACGACGAGACCGACGTAGAGGTCCATGTCGCCGTGGACGAGGCGCATGCCGATCGTGACGGCGACCAGGGCCACGGAGAGGGTGGCGAGGAGTTCCAGGGCGAAGGAGGAGACGAAGGCGATCCGCAGGGTCCGCATGGTCGCCTGGCGGTACTCGCCGGTGATGCGGCGGATCGAGTCGGCCTGCGCCTTGGCTCGGCCGAACACCTTCAGGGTCGGCAGTCCGGCGACCACGTCCAGGAAGTGCCCGGAGAGTCGGGACAGCAACTGCCATTGGCGGTCCATCCGGGACTGCGTGGCCCAGCCGATCATCACCATGAAGAGCGGGATGAGCGGCAGCGTGCCGACGATGATCGCCGCCGAGACCCAGTCCTCGGTAACGATCCGCGCCAGCACCGCCACCGGGACGACGATCGCGAGGCCCAACTGCGGGAGGTAGCGCGAGAAGTAGTCGTCGAGGGCGTCGACACCCCGGGTGGCGAGGGCGACCAGCGAACCGGTCCGCTGCCCGCTCAGCCAGCCGGGGCCCAGCTCCACGGAACGCTCCAGCAGCCGTCGCCGTAGCTCCGACTTCACGGCGGCGCTGGCGCGGTGGGCGGCGAGTTCGGTGAGCCAGGAGACCAGGGCGCGACCGACGGCTACCGTCGCCAACAGCAGCAGGGGAGTGCCGAGTTCACCGACGGACATCCGGTGCTGGAAGGCACCGACCACGACCTCGGCGATGAGCATCGCCTGGGCGATGACCAGCAACGCACCGACAGCACCCAGGCCGACGACCGCCATCAGGAAGAGGCGGGTGGCGCGAGCGTAGCGGAGCAGACGTGGGTCGATCGGTTTCACGTGAAACACACCCTTTTCTCAAGGGGTCCCAACAGGGCATGTTTCACGTGAAACATGCCCTGCGCTGGACTCAACGCTTGGACTCAGTGCGCGGCTTCGGCGATGTGCTGCGTGCCGATCCGCTTGCGGAACACCCAGTACGTCCAGCCCTGGTAGAGCAGCACAATCGGCGTGGCGATCCCCGCACACCAGGTCATGATCTTCAGGGTGTACGGGCTCGACGAGGCGTTGGTGACCGTGAGGCTCCAGTCCGGGTTGAGCGAGGACGGCATGACGTTCGGGAAGAGCGACAGGAAGAGCATCGCCACGGCCGCCACGATGGTGACCCCGGAGAACGCGAACGACCAGCCCTCACGGCCGAGTTGGATCGCCACCAACGCCGCGACGAGAGCGACGACGGCCACGATCAGCGCGACCAGACTCCTGCCGTCACCACTGTCGACCTGGGTCCAGATCAGGAAGGCCAGCGCCAACAGGGCGGTGACGAGACCGACTTGAAGGGCCAGCTTCCGCGCCCGGGTCCGGATGTCCCCGACCGTCTTGAGGGCCGTGAACACCGCACCGTGGAAGGTGAAGAGCGTGAGGGTGACCAGGCCGCCGAGGATCGAATACGGGTTGAGCAAGTCCCAGAAGTTGCCCGCGTACTCGAAGTTCTTGTCGATCTTCACGCCCCGGACGATGTTGCCGAAGGCCACGCCCCACAGGAACGCGGGGAGCAGCGAGGTCCAGAAGATCGCGGTCTCCCAGTTGCGCTGCCAGTTCTCCTCGGGCCGCTTCGCCCGGTACTCGAAGGCGACGCCCCGGACGATCAGGCAGACCAGGATGATCAGCAGGGCGAGGTAGAAGCCGGAGAAGAGGGTGGCGTACCACTCGGGGAAGGCGGCGAAGGTCGCGCCGCCGGCCGAGAGGAGCCAGACCTCGTTGCCGTCCCAGACCGGGCCGATCGTGTTGATCAGCACCCGCTTCTCGGTGCGGTCGCGGGCGAGCAGCTTGGTGAGGATGCCGACCCCGAAGTCGAAGCCCTCCAGGAAGAAGTAGCCGGTCCACAGGACGGCGATGAGGACGAACCAGACGTCGTGCAGTTCCATGACTGTGCAGCTCCCTCGGCCTAGTAGGAGAAGGCCATCGGCTTGTCGGCGTCCTGGGAGTCGCCGCCGATCTTCGTGGGCGGGTTGAGGTCGGCCTCGGTGAGTTCGGGCGGGCCGGCCTTGACGTACTTCGCGAGCAGCTTGACCTCGATGACGGCGAGGATCGCGTAGAGCGAGGTGAAGACGATCATCGAGGTGAGGACCTCGCCCTGGGAGACGCTGGGGGAGACGGCGTCACGGGTCTGGAAGAGGCCGTAGACGACCCAGGGCTGGCGGCCCATCTCGGTGAAGATCCAGCCCCAGGAGTTGGCGATCAGGGGGAAGCCGAGGGTCCAGATCGACACCAGCCAGTAGAGCTTGGTGAGTTTCGGGCCGAGGGCCTTGTTCTTGAAGAGGACCACGTTCGGTACTTCGTCCTCGCCGACCCTCAGGTGCTGGGGCAGCATGAACTTCTTGCGGGTCAGCCAGAGTCCGGCCAGGCCGATGGCGAAGGACGCCATCCCGAAGCCGATCATCCAGCGGAACGCCCAGAAGGTGACCGGGATGATGGGCCGGTAGTCGCCGGGACCGTACTTGGCCTGCTCGGCCTTGTTGGTGTCGTTGATGCCGGGGACGTACGAGCTGAAGTCGTCGTCGGCGAGGAAGGACAGTATCCCGGGGATCGACAGCTCGACGGAGTTGTGACCCTTGCTGACGTCTCCGTAGGCGAAGATCGAGAACGGCGCGGAGTTCTGGCCGTCCCACAGGGCCTCGGCGGCGGCCATCTTCATGGGCTGCTGCTTGAACATGACCTTGCCGAGGGTGTCACCGCTGACGGCGGTGAGCAGGCCCGCGATGGCGACGGTGATCAGGCCCAGCCGCAGCGAGCTCTTCATCACCGCGATGTGCTTCTTGCGGAACAGGTGGAAGGCCGCGATGCCGACCATGAACGCGCCGCCGGTCAGGAAGGACGCGGAGAGCGTGTGGAAGGCCTGCGCGAGCGCGGTGTTCTGGGTCAGCACGTGCCAGAAGTCGGTGAGTTCGGCACGGCCCTTCGCCTTGTTGATCTTGTAGCCGACGGGATGCTGCATCCACGAGTTGGCCGCGAGGATGAAGTACGCCGACAGGATCGTGCCGATCGAGACCATCCAGATGCAGGCCAGGTGGATCCGTTTGGGCAGCTTGTCCCAGCCGAAGATCCACAGCCCGATGAAGGTGGACTCGAAGAAGAACGCGATCAGCGCCTCGAAGGCGAGCGGGGCACCGAAGATGTCACCCACGAACCGCGAGTAGGCGGACCAGTTCATGCCGAACTGGAACTCCTGCACGATGCCCGTGACGACGCCCATGGCGATGTTGATCAGGAAGAGCTTGCCCCAGAACTTGGTGGCCCTGAGGTACTTCTCCTTCTCCGTGCGCACCCATGCGGTCTGCAGCCCGGCCGTGAGAGCGGCGAGCGAGATCGTCAGGGGGACGAACAGGAAGTGGTAGACGGTGGTGATGCCGAACTGCCATCGCGCCAGTGTCTCCGGCGCCAGAGCCAATTCCACGTCGTCAGTCTCCTTACGTCGCCGTGGTACAGCGGCAGTTTGCCCCTTTTGTCACACACATCATTGGAGCAACCGGGACACGCTTGTGAACGCGTTCACATTCACAAGGAATTATGACGCATAGCCGTTCGATGCGTGATGGGCGGGGGGTCCCTAAGAGGGTCCCGTACGTCACACCAGCCGAGGCCGGTCGGCCCATAGCGCGGGGCGTCTTGGTTTCACGTGGAACCAAGACGCCCCGCAAGCTCACGTACCGGCTGTTCACAGCTCCTTGCGGAACCCCTCCGTCACCTTCAGGAAGATGTCGTTCCCCTCGGTCTCACCGATCGTGATCCGCACGCCCTCGCCCGCGAACGGCCGCACCACCACGCCCGCCTGGTCGCAGGCCGCCGCGAAGTCCAGCGTGCGCTCCCCCAGTCGTAGCCACACGAAGTTGGCCTGGGTCTCCGGGACCGTCCAGCCCTGGGCGCGCAGGGTGTCGACCACACGGGTGCGCTCGCCGACCAACGAGCCGACGCGGCCGAGCAGTTCGTCCTCGGCGCGCAGCGAGGCGATCGCCGCGTCCTGCGCGAGCTGGCTCACGCCGAAGGGCACGGCCGTCTTGCGCAGCGCCGCCGCCACCGGCTCGTGGGCGATCGCGAAACCGACCCGCAGGCCGGCGAGGCCGTACGCCTTGGAGAAGGTGCGCAGGACGCAGACGTTCGGGCGGTCGCGGTAGAGCTGGACGCCGTCCGGCACCTCCATGTCGCGGATGAACTCGCGGTAGGCCTCGTCCAGTACGACGAGCACATCGCCGGGCACCCGGTCGAGGAAGCGCTCCAGTTCGGCCCGGCGGACGACCGTGCCCGTCGGGTTGTTGGGGTTGCAGACGAAGATCAGCCGGGTGCGGCCGGTGATGGCGTCGGCCATCGCGTCCAGGTCGTGCACGTCGCCCGGGGTCAGCGGGACCTGCACGGCCGTGGCGCCGCTGATCCGCGTGATGATCGGGTACGCCTCGAAGGAACGCCAGGCGTACATGACCTCGTCGCCGGGGCCCGCGGTCGCCTGGATCAGCTGCTGGGCGACGCCGACCGAGCCGGTGCCGGTGGCCAGGTGGGAGACGGGGACGCCGAACCGTTCCGCCAGCTCGTTCATCAGGCCGGTGCACGCCATGTCGGGGTACCGGTTGAAGTTCTGGGCCGCCGCGGTGACGCTCTCCATCACGCCGGGCAGCGGGGGGTACGGGTTCTCGTTGGAGGACAGCTTGTAGGCCACCGGACCGTCCGCCGAGGCAGGCTTGCCCGGCTTGTAGGTGGGGATACCCTCCAGCTCGGCGCGCAGCTTCGGGCTCGTCTCGCTCACCGCAGTCCTCCTTGTGACCACCACCGGCACCACCGGCTATCAATACTGCTCACCTTATGAGGATTCGACGCCGGGGCGTACAGGTCCGGTGCGGGTGAGCGACCTCGGGTGTCCGCGCGAGCAGTCGCCGGGTCGCTGCCGAATCGATGCCGGATCCCTGCCAGGTCACCCGTCGGCATCGCCCCACGTGTCACACCCGCATCAGGGGCAACAGGATACGAAGGCGTACGAACCGGGGGCGCACTGTACATATATCTATGCGCCGGTAGCTCGCGCCGTGGCGCGCATCCCTCGTGCAGGTGAGTTGAGACCTCTTCGAAACATGGGGGGGTTGGCAGGCCCATGCGCGCCGACAAGTCACGTAATGCCATTGCATCGTTTAACTGACTTTGTTTCTATGGTAGTTGACCCTTTCTGACCTTGCAGAAACGTGCCTGTCAACGCGTGCATATGCGTCCGCACTACCCCACCGCATGAGCCCTACTATCGGCTCGCCATGACAGCAGCAGGGAAGCACCAGGTGAGCCGCGCGGAAACCTCTCGTCGAGGAAGCCGGCCGGGCCGGGCGGGAATCAGAGACGTGGCCGCCGCGGCCGGAGTCTCCATCACGACCGTCTCCGACGCCCTCAACGGCAAGGGCCGGCTCCCGGACGCCACCCGACGCCATGTCCGAGAAGTCGCCGACCGGCTGGGCTATCGGCCCTCCGCGGCGGCTCGCACACTCCGTACCGGCAAGTCGGGCCTCATCGGCCTGACCGTGACGACGTACGGGGATGAACCTTTCACCTTCACCGAGTTCGCGTACTTCGCCGAGATGGCGCGGGCGGCCACGTCGGCCGCGCTCGCCCGCGGCTACGCCCTCGTGATCCTCCCCGCGACCTCGCGCCACGACGTGTGGTCGAACGTCGCCCTGGACGGCACGGTCGTCATCGACCCGTCCGACCAGGACCCGGTGGTCAGCGAGCTGGTCCGGCAGGGTTTACCGGTCGTCTCCGACGGCCGCCCGGCCGGTTCGCTCCCGGTGACCGCGTGGGTGGACAACGATCACGAGGCCGCGGTCCTGGGCATCCTGGACCACCTGGCCGACGCCGGCGCCCGCCGGATCGGCCTGCTCACGGGCACGAGCACGGACACGTACACGCACCTCTCGACCACGGCGTACCTCCGGTGGTGCGAGCGGGTGGGCCAGGATCCGGTGTACGAGTCGTATCCGGCGCACGATCCGTGCGCGGGGGCCGTCGCCGCCGACCGATTGCTCGCCCGTCCCGACCGGCCCGACGCGGTCTACGGCCTGTTCGACCCCAACGGCACGGATCTGCTGGCGGCGGCGCGGCGGTACGGGATGCGGGTGCCGGAGGATCTGCTGCTCGTGTGCTGCAGCGAGTCCACGGTGTACGCGAACACCGAGCCGCCGATCACGACGCTGTCGCTGAAGCCGCGGCGGATCGGTACGGCGGTGGTGCAGCTCCTCATCGACGCGATCGAGGGGGTTGAGTCCGACCTGCCGATCGAGCAGGTGATACCGACGGAACTGATCGTGCGGACGTCGTCGCAACGGCGTCCGCCGAGGACGACGGTCAGTCCGCCTCGGTCGCCTGAGGGGAAGTAGGGGGCCGGGGGGGGGTGCCTCTATGTCTTTCGTCAAGCGAGGCGTGGGGTTCTGGGTTCGTAGAAGGTGCCGTCGCGGAGCATCGCGAACAGGACGTTGATGCG
>NZ_JBITHH010000016.1:0-256491 GCF_044457795.1 Streptomyces sp. NPDC050528 | reverse complement strand
GGCGCGGGGGGCCGGGGGGGGGGGCGGGGGGGGCCCCCCCGGGGGGGGCGGGGCGGGGGGCGGGGGGCCCCCCCCCCCCCCCCCCGCCGGCGGCGCGGGGGGGGGGGGGGCCCCCCCCCCCCCCCCCCCCCCCACCCCCTCCTCGGTGCCGGACCGGCTGAAAGTACTGGCATGTGCCAGCGCCAAGGCCGGATTCGGACTTGTTCAAAGGACGTGACAACATGCCGTCATGTCCTCCGCACTGACCGATCTCTTCCCTCATCCGATCGTGCAGGCCCCGATGGCGGGCGGTGTCTCCGTCCCGCGCCTCGCGGCCGCCGTGGCCGAGGCCGGCGGGCTGGGATTCCTCGCCGCCGGGTACAAAACGGCCGACGGCATGTACCAGGAGATCAAGCAGTTGCGGAGCCTGACGGCCCGCCCCTTCGGCGTGAACCTCTTCATGCCGCAGCCGGAGTACGCGGACAAGGCCGCCGTCGACGTCTACGCCCACCAGCTCGCCGGCGAGGCCCAGTGGTACGACACGGAGCTCGGCGACCCGGACAGCGGCCGTGAGGACGGTTACGACGCCAAGCTGTCCGTGCTGCTCGACAACCCGGTGCCGGTGGCCTCCTTCCACTTCGGCGTCCCGACGCCCGAGGTGCTGGACTCGCTGCGCCGGGCCGGCACCTTCACCCTCGTCACCGCCACCACCGCCGAGGAGGCCCTCGCCGTCGAGCGGGCCGGTGCCGACGCGGTGATCGCGCAGGGCGTCGAGGCCGGCGGCCACCAGGGCACCCACCGCGACCTCCCGGAGAACGACGGGGCCGGTGTCGGCCTGCTCTCCCTCGTCGCCCAGATCCGCGAGACCGTGAACCTCCCGATCGTCGCGGCCGGTGGTCTGATGCGCGGCAGCCAGATCGCCGCGGCCCTCGCGGCGGGCGCGAGCGCGGCCCAGCTCGGCACGGCGTTCCTCGCCACCCCCGAGTCCGGCGCGAACGTCCTGCACAAGCAGGCGCTCACCAACCCCCTGTTCACGCGCACCGAGTTGACCCGCGCCTTCTCCGGCCGCCCGGCCCGCGGCCTGGTCAACCGCTTCATGCGCGAGCACGGCCCCTACGCCCCCGCCGCGTACCCGGAGATCCACCACCTCACCTCCCCGCTCCGCAAGCAGGCCGCCGCGTCCGGCGATCCGCAGGGCATGGCGCTGTGGGCGGGCCAGGGCCACCGCATGGCCCGCGAACTGCCCGCGGGACAGCTGGTCGAGGTCCTGGTCGCCGAACTGGCGGCAGCCCGGACAGCGTTGTCGACCGGGGGCGGCCTCCGATGACCGCGCCGGTGTTCGTCGTCGAGTCCCTGGAGGGTGCGACCCCCGGCTCCGTCGCCGAGGTGGCCGGCCCCGAGGGACGGCACGCCGTTTCCGTACGAAGGCTGCAGCCCGGCGAGGACGTCGTCCTCACGGACGGACAGGGCCGGGGCGCCTCCGGTGTCGTCCTCAGGGCCGAGGGCAAGGACCGCCTGATCGTCGAACTCCACGATTTCCCGGTCGAGTCGGAGCCCGCGCCCCGCATCACCGTCGTCCAGGCCCTCCCCAAGGGCGACCGCGGTGAACTGGCCGTCGAGACGATGACCGAGACCGGCGTCGACGCGATCGTCCCCTGGGCGGCCTCCCGTTGCATCACGCAGTGGAAGGGCGACCGGGGCCTCAAGGCCCTCGCGAAGTGGCGGGCCACCGCACGCGAGGCCGGCAAGCAGTCCCGCCGGCTGCGCTTCCCGGAGGTCGCGGACGCGGCAACGAGCAAACAGGTTGCGGCACTTCTGGCCAAAGCCGACTTCGCCGCCGTCCTCCACGAGGACCGCGACTACGGCAGCGAGCCCCTCGCCACCGCCGAACTCCCCACAGAGGGCGAGATCGTGCTGGTCGTGGGCCCCGAAGGAGGCGTCTCCCCCGAGGAGTTGGCGCTCTTCGAGGACGCGGGCGCGAAGGCCTACCGCCTCGGGCGTAGCGTGCTGCGTACATCGACGGCCGGGACCGCGGCGACCGCCCTGCTCCTGGGCCGTACCGGACGCTGGTCCTGAACCAGGGGGGATCGCCGTGGAACTCGCCCAAGTACGCCTTCTCGTCACCGACTTCACCGCCTGCTACCACTTCTACGCCGACGTCCTCGGCCTGAAGCCCCAGTCGGGGGCGGCCGAGGGACCGTACGAGAAGTTCAGCCCCGCGATCGGGTCCGCCGGGATCGCGCTCCAGGACCGGGCGATGATGGCCCAAGTCCTCGGCGAACTGGGGGACTTGGCGACCGGGCACCGCTCGCTCGTGGTGCTGCGCGTCGACGACCTGGACGGGTTCTGCGGGCAGATCACCGCCCGGGGCGCGGAGTTGCTGCACGGGCCCGCGCCGATGACGGACCGGATGCGGGTCGCGCATCTCAAGGACCCCGAGGGCAATGTGGTGGAGCTTCAGGAGTGGCTGCTGCTGCGCGGCTGAGGGATGTGCGCCGGGTGATTGCGCCCCCGGCGCACAGGTGGCCGTATGCGCTCTTCCGTGTGCGCCCTGACGGTGGCAGGCTGCCGTGCATGGGGGTGTTGAGACGGAACTGGAGTCGGCCGCGCGGGCGGCGGGTCGCCGCTGTGGCGGGGCTCGCGGTGGTGTCCGTGGGCGGGGCCGTCGCGTGCCAGCCCGGTGATCTCAGCGCGGCGACCGTCGCGTACACGACCGACAAGACGGCGACCGCGGAGCTCAAGCGGGACCACGTCAGCGTGCGCTGGCTGACCTGCACGGGCAACTACGGCAGCAACAACAAGGCCTACACGCCCGGGAAGACGCCCTCGCCGACCGAGACCACGGTCGTCAGCGTCGACTGCCAGGGGCAGACCAGTGACAACCGGGACATCACCGTCACCGGCAAGGTCACCCGGGCCGTCGACGGCGCGTGTGTGCGCGGCGACCTGGTCGGCAAGGTCGCCGGCAAACAGGTCTTCCACGTGACGGGGCTCGGGGACTGCAACGCGGCGACGCCGTCGTCCGTGAACAACCCGAATCCGACGCTGACCTACGGCCCCGGACCGACCGTCACGGTCACCAAGACGATCTGGTGCAAGGGCGACCCGACCTGCTGGCCTGTCGAAGGCAAGTGATCCAAAGGGCTGTCGGCGGACAGTGCCGATGCATAACCTGATCAGGTGACTCAGCCCTCAGCGTCCGCAGCCCAGGCCTATCTCCGCTTCCCGCACCTGCACGGCGAGTTGGTCGCCTTCACCGCCGAGGACGACGTGTGGCTGGCGTCCCTGGACGGCGGCGGCCGGGCCTGGCGGGTCAGCGCGGAGAACGTGCCGGTGACCCACCCCCGCATCTCGCCCGACGGCACGACCGTCGCCTGGACCTCCACCCGCGACGGCGCCCCCGAGGTGCACATCGCCCCGGTCGACGGCGGACCCGCCAAACGCCTGACGTACTGGGGCAGTTCACGCACCCAGGTACGCGGCTGGACGGAGGACGGCGAGGTCCTGGTGATCACCACCCACGGCCAGGCCAACCTCCGCCGCAGCTGGGCCCGTTCGCTCCCGCTCGACGGCGGACCGGCGACGACCCTCCCGTACGGCTGGGTCGGCGACGTGGCCATCGGTGAACCGGGCACGGTCCTCCTCTCCGCGCCGATGGGCCGCGAGGCGGCCTGGTGGAAGCGCTACCGGGGTGGCACGGCGGGCAAGTTGTGGATCGACCGCGACGGCGACGGCGAATTCACGCGCCTGCACGAGGAGTTGGACGGCAACATCGAGTACCCGGTGTGGGCGGGGGACCGGATCGCGTTCCTCTCCGACCACGAGGGCACCGGCGCGCTCTACTCCTCCCTCGCGGACGGCGCGGACCTCCGCCGCCACACCCCCCTCGACGGCTTCTACGCCCGGCACGCGTCCGGTGACGGCACCCGGATCGTCTACTCCTCCGCCGGTGAACTCTGGCTCCTGGACGACCTGGACGGCGCCGAACCGCGCCGCCTCGACCTCCGGCTCGGCGGCCAGCGCGCCGACCAGCAGCCGTATCCCGTGGCCGCGTCCCGCTGGTTCGGCTCCGCGTCGCCCGACCACACCGCGCGCGGCAGCGCGGTCGCCGTGCGCGGCGCCGTCCACTGGGTCACCCACCGCTCCGGCCCCGCCCGCGCGCTCGCCGCCACTCCCGGCGTCCGGACCCGGCTGCCCCGCACCTTCCGCGTGGACGGCGAGGAATGGGTGGTGTGGGTGACGGACGCCGAGGGCGACGACGCCCTGGAGTTCGCCCCCGCCACCGGCCTCGCCCCCGGCGCCACCCCGCGCCGAATCGCCGCCGGACAACTCGGCCGCGTCCTCGCCCTCACCGTGGCCCCCGACGGCAGCAGGGTCGCCGTGGCGTCGCACGACGGCCGCGTACTCCTCGTAGAGCGCGAGACCGGCGAGGTCCGCGAGGTCGACCGCAGCGAGCACGGCGACGCGTCGGGCCTGTCCTTCTCCCCGGACTCGACCTGGCTGGCCTGGTCACACCCGGGCCCACGCCCCCTCCGCCAGCTCAAGCTCGCCAACACCACAGACCTGACGGTCACCGAGGCCACCCCGCTCCGCTTCCAGGACTACGCCCCCGCCTTCACCCTCGACGGCAAGCACCTGGTGTTCCTCTCCACCCGCTCCTTCGACCCGGTCTACGACGAGTACGTCTTCGACCTCGCCTTCGTGGTCGGCGACCGCCCGCACCTGATCACCCTCGCCGCGACGACCCCGTCCCCCTTCGGCCCGCAGCGGCACGGCCGCCCCTTCGAGACCCCCGACAAGGACGAGACCCCCGACAGCGAGGGCCGCCCGACCACCCGCGTCGACCTCGACGGCCTCGCCGACCGCATCGTCCCGTTCCCGGTGGAGGCCGGCCGCTACTCCAACCTCCGCGCCGCCAAGGACGGCGTCCTGTGGCTGCACCACCCGGTCCAGGGAGTCCTCGGCGCCACCCGCGCGACCCCCGAAGACCCGGACCCCAAAACGGAGTTGGAGCGCTACGACCTCGCCCAGCAGCGCATCGAGCACCTCGCCGGAGACGCCGACCACTTCGAGGTCAGCGGCGACGGCAAGCGAGTCCTCCTCTGGACCGACCACAAACTGCGGGTCGTCCCGAGCGACCGCCGCGCCTCCGGCTCGGACGACGACGACAGCGACACGAACATCAACGTCGACCTGTCCCGCATCCGCCAGACCGTCGACCCGGCCGCCGAGTGGCGCCAGATGTTCGACGAGACCGGCCGCATCATGCGCGACAACTTCTGGCGCGAGGACATGAGCGGCGTCGACTGGACCGGAGTCCTGGACCGCTACCGCCCGATCCTCGACCGCGTCGCGACCCACGACGACCTGGTCGACCTCCTCTGGGAGGTACAAGGCGAACTCGGCACCTCGCACGCCTACGTCACCCCACGCGGCGGCCACGGCCACGGCGAACGCCAGGGCCTGCTCGGCGCGGACATCTCCCGTCACGAGGACGGCAGTTGGCGCATCGACCGCATCCTGCCGTCGGAGACCTCCGACCCGCACGCCCGCGCCCCCCTGGCCGCCCCAGGGGTAGCGGTCCGCGCGGGCGACGCGATCCTCGCGGTGGCGGGCCAGCCCGTGGACCCGGTGACGGGCCCTGCCCCCTTGCTCGTCGGCACGGCGGGCAAACCGATCGAACTGACCATCTCCCCGGCGGGCGGCGGCGACCCGAGGCACGCGGTCGTCGTCCCCCTGGCGAACGAGGAACCGCTCTACTACCACGCCTGGGTCGCCGACCGCCGCGCCTACGTCCACGAGAAGTCCGGCGGCCGCCTCGGCTACCTCCACGTCCCCGACATGCAGGCCCCCGGCTGGGCCCAGATCCACCGTGACCTGCGCGTGGAGGTGGCGCGAGAGGGCCTGGTCGTCGACGTCCGCGAGAACCGCGGCGGCCACACGTCCCAGCTGGTCGTGGAGAAGCTCGCCCGCCGCATCGTCGGCTGGGACGTCCCCCGAGGCATGCGCCCGTACAGCTACCCCGAGGACGCACCCCGCGGCCCCGTGGTCGCCGTAGCGAACGAGTTCTCCGGCTCCGACGGCGACATCGTCAACGCGGCGATCAAGGCGCTGGGCATCGGACCGGTGGTCGGCACGCGTACGTGGGGCGGGGTGATCGGCATCGACAGCAGGTATCGGTTGGTGGACGGCACGCTGATCACGCAGCCCAAGTACGCGTTCTGGCTTGAGGGTTATGGGTGGGGGGTGGAGAACCACGGGGTGGATCCGGACGTGGAGGTGGTGCAGCGGCCTCAGGATTATGCGGCGGACCGCGATGTGCAGCTGGACGAGGCGATCCGCTTGGCGTTGGAGTCACTGGAGACCGTTCCCGCGAAAACACCCCCGACCTTGCCCACCTAGGGGCGCGGGGCTGTATCGATTTGCAGCTCCGCTGCGTGGGCGCGACCAGCCCCCACTCACCCGCACCCAACGACGATACGATGCCCGCGTAAATCACCCCCAGCCTCGGAGGAAACCCACATGTCAGGGGCCCCGCAGGACGACTGCCTGTTCTGCAAGATCGTCGCAGGCCACATCCCCGCGACGATCATCCGAGAGACACCCACCACCGTCGCGTTCCGGGACATCAACCCCCAGGCCCCGACCCACGTCCTGGTCATCCCGAGGGTTCACTACCCCGACGCCGCCGCCCTCGCAGCTGCCGAACCGACGATCGCCGCAGACGTACTCCGCGAGGCAGGCGAGGTCGCAACGGACGAGAAGCTCGACAGCTACCGCGTGATCTTCAACACCGGCAGCGGCGTGGGCCAGACCGTCTTCCACGCCCACGCCCACGTCATGGGCGGCCGCGGCATGCAGTGGCCGCCCGGGTAACTCGCCATGTCCGTACGCGAATTGGTGATCCTCGGCACGGCCAGCCAGGTCCCCACCCGACACCGCAACCACAACGGCTACCTCCTCCGCTGGGACGGCGAGGGCATCCTCTTCGACCCCGGCGAGGGCACCCAGCGCCAGATGCTGCGCGCCGGGGTGGCCGCGCACGACTTGAACCGGATCTGCGTCACCCACTTCCACGGCGACCACTCCCTCGGCCTCGCGGGCGTCATCCAGCGCATCAACCTGGACCGCGTCCCGCACGAGATCACGGCGCACTATCCACGCTCGGGCCGGCACTTTTTCGACCGCCTGCGCTACGCGACGGCGTACCGCGAGACGGTGGGCATCACGGAGTCCCCGGTGTCGGAGGACGGCGTACTCGCCACCACCCCCACCTACACCCTGGAGACCCACAAGCTCTCCCACCCCGTCGAGTCCTACGGCTACCGCCTCACCGAACCCGACGGCCGCCGCATGCTCCCCGACCGCCTCGCCGCGTACGGCATCAAGGGCCCGGACGTGGGCCGCATCCAGCGCGAGGGAACGGTCGACGGTGTCTCGCTCGACGAGGTCAGTGAGGTACGGCGGGGCCAGCGTTTCGCGTTCGTCATGGACACCCGCCTGTGCGCGGGGGTGGAGGCGCTGGCGGAGGGCTGCGACCTGCTGGCGATCGAGTCGACGTTCCTGGACGAGGACGAGCAACTGGCCGTGGACCATGGCCACTTGACGGCCGGGCAGGCGGCGAGGGTGGCGCAGGAGGCGGGCGTACGGCACCTGGTTCTGACCCACTTCAGCCAGCGTTACTCCGAGCCGGAGGAGTTCGAGCGGCAGGCGCGGGCGGCGGGGTTCGAGGGGGAGCTGACCGTGGCGCACGATCTACTCAGGGTGCCGGTTCCGAAACGGCGGTAAAACACCCGTACGATACTTCGATGCCCATTCCCAAAGCCGAACTGCACCTGCACATCGAAGGCACCCTGGAGCCCGAGCTGGCCTTCGCGCTCGCGGCCCGCAACGGCGTCGAGCTGCCGTACGCGGACACCGAGGAACTCCGGAAGGCGTACCTCTTCGAGGACCTCCAGACCTTCCTGAACCTCTACTACGAGCTGATGGCCGTCCTGCGCACCGAGCGGGACTTCGAGGACCTCGCCAACGCCTATCTCGCCCGCGCCGCCGCGCAGGGCGTCCGGCACGCGGAGATCTTCTTCGACCCGCAGGCGCACATCGCCCGGGGCGTGGACATGGGCACGGTGGTGGAAGGCCTGTGGCGGGCGCTGGGCAGCAGCGAGACGAACCACGGCATCTCGACCCGGCTGATCCTCTGCTTCCTGCGCGACGAGTCCGCCGACTCGGCGCTGCGGACCCTGGAGGCCGCGAAGCCGTACCTCGACCGCATCACCGGCATCGGCCTCGACTCGGCCGAGGTCGGCCACCCGCCGGTGAAGTTCCGCGAGGTGTACGAGGCCGCCGCCGCGCTGGGTCTACGACGGGTCGCCCACGCCGGTGAGGAAGGCCCGCCGGCCTACATCACCGAGGCGCTGGACGTTCTGGGGGTCGAGCGAATCGACCACGGGCTGCGGTGCATGGAGGACGAGGAGCTGGTGGCGCGGTTGGTGCGGGACCGGATCCCGCTGACGCTCTGCCCCCTGTCGAACGTCCGGTTGCGCGCGGTGGACGTTCTTGCCGAGCACCCGCTTCCGGAGATGCTGGACGCGGGGCTGCTCTGCACGGTCAACTCCGATGACCCGGCCTACTTCGGGGGTTATGCGGGCGACAACTTCGACGCGGTCCGCTCGGCGCTGGGCCTGACCGAGGAGCGGCTGCGTGAACTGGCCCGGAACTCCTTCGTCGCGTCCTTCTTGGAGGATGACGAGGAGCGGCGGGGTCGTTATCTGGCCGAGGTGGAGGCGTACGAGTTCTCGTAGGTAGTTGGTGACCTGCGGGCCGGTGGGGGCTGGTCGCGCAGTTCCCCGCGCCCCTGGGGGGTTGGGCTTGGGCCTGTGTCGATGTGCTGGTCAGCCGCCGGTCGCCGTGGCCGCCTGCCGGGGGCCCGCCGTGTCGTAGGCGCCCTGGGCCGGGACGGCCGGGGTGTCCAGCGGGATCTCGACGACCGGTTGCTCGGGGGAGCCGGTCGACGAGGCGATGACGGTGGCCGGGGTGCCTCCGCGCCGCCGGACCGTGCCCGGCACCAGGAGCCGGCCGCCGGTCTGGAGGGCGACCCCGGTCATCGGTACGGCGATCACGACCAGCCCGACCGCGAGGATCGCGCCCATCGCCGGGAACCCGGCCCGCGCCGACAGCACGCTGCCCGCCAGGGGGCCCGCCGCCGTACCCAGTGACGAGGCCGAGCCGACGAGGACGGCCCAACGCCCGCGCGGATCAAGGGAAGCGGCGAGGCCGAGGACGTAGGAGAGGACGATCGGGTAGAGGGTGTTCCAGGCGATCTCGCCGGTCGCGAACGTCCTCAGGTCGTGCGCGGACGCGCTGAGCACGATGCAGCCCGCGATGAGCGCCGTCCCCGCGCCGATCGGCACCGCGCGCCCCAGCCGGGACCCGAGCGTGCCCGCGCCGATCACGCCGACCAGACCGGTACCGAGCGCGATCGCGAAGACCGCGCCGACGGTGACCTCGGAGAGGTGGGCCTGGTTGATGCCGATGCGGCCGCTGACGCCCCAGAGGGAGTTCTGGGCGAGGGACCAGCAGAGCAGGGTGCCGGCGAGGACCAGGCCGGCGCGGCGGTGGGGGAGTCCGGCGGTCTCCACGCGCGTGTGCTCCCGCGCCGTACGGACCGGAAGGCGGCCGGTCAGTGGCCATACGGCGAGTGCGGTGAGGGCGATCGCGGCGAGCGGCTGGCCGTGGCCCGCGCCGAGATGCGGAACCGTCAGATAGACGGCACCCGCGAGCGCCGACACGCACAACAGGCCGAGCGTGGACGCGCGATGAGGGTCCCGTTCGGCGGCGATCCCGGACGCGGCGACCGTGGTGGCCGTACCCGATCCGAAGCCGCCGACCACCGCACCCGAGATCACCGCGGGGACGGCGTGGGTGAGGGCGGCCGAGCCGTACCCGAGAACGGCCAGCGCAAGGCCGATCCGCGCGAGCGTGCGCGGCCCGACCCGGTCGACGCGCGACGCGAGCAGAAACCCCGCCGCCGCCGAACTCAGCAGCAGCGCACTGCCGACGGCACCGGCCTGCGTGGCGGACAGCGGCAGTCCCGCGTCGAGTCTGCCGACGGTGGTGGGGAGGAGATAGGGGGCTAGATACCCGGCCGTGAAAAGGGCAACGAGGGGCCAGGGCGTGGTGGTGCTGCGGGCGAACACGGGCGTTCCCAGGGCATGCGAAAGAAGCGGCTCAAAAAAGGGGGATTGGGCGACGACCGTCGACGGACAGGAACGCGCGGCCAATTTGTATCAAGCACGCGGTTCACGAAAGAAGGGCGGGGGGTGTGATCTGGGGCACGTTCCGTTTGGGGGTGGGGGAGTCGGGTAAACGAGGGCCCAATTTGGGGTGCCGGGGGCGTTGTTCGGTCTGCACGGCGCCTCTTTGCCCAGGTCGGCTATACCAAGCCCGCTTCGGTGCTTCTCGGCGCAGGCCGGCAATACTCAGCCTGTCCTGCAACCTCTCAACACGGGCCCGCAATATTCAGCCCGTCCGGCGTTTGAGGACGAGGCCCCTTCAGGGCCGAAGCGGGGTCTGGGGGCGCAGCCCCCAGGAGGCGCGCCCACTACCGCCAGTGCACCGCTCCACCGGCCGCAGCCGACGCACTCTCGATCTTCGCCCGGACCTCCCGCATCACCGCCACGATCTCCCCCTCGTGCTCCGGCGTAAGCCGAGCCACCGGCACCGAGCAACTGATCGCATCCAGCGGCGGGTTGTCGTACCGCAGGGCGAAGCCAAAACCGACGATCCCGAGAACCCCCTCCTCACGGTCCACCGAGTAGCCCCGCGCCCGCACCCCCGCGAGGTCCGCGGCCAACGCCTCCCGGGACGTATGGGTGTTGGCCGTAGCCGCCTCGTACGGCCCGGAGGGCAACTCCGCATCCGACCGCTCGGCCAGCAGCGCCTTCCCCAGCGCACCGACATGCGCCGGCAACCGTCGCCCCACCCTGCTGATCGTCCGGAGGTACTCGTGGGACTCCCGCGTAGCCAGATACGCCACGTCCCGCCCGTCCAGCCGCCCCATGTGGATCGTCTCGCCCAACGCCTGGGACGCCTCGTCGAGATACGGCCGTACGACCCGCACGCGCGGGTCGGAGTCCAGATAGGTCGTGCCGGTGAGCAGGGCGTGGATGCCGATGCCGTAGAGCGAACCGGTGATGTCCGTGCGGACCCAGCCGTGCGCGATCAGGGTCTGGAGGAGGGCGTACATGGAGCTGCGCGGCACGCCCAGCTCGTCGGCGAGTTCCTGGAGACGCGCGGGACGGTCACCGCGCGCGGCGAGCAGTTCGAGCAGCTCGACCGTACGGGCGGCGGACTTCACCTCACGGACGCCACCGGGCTCTGACATGCGCCGATCGTAGCGAGCGGGGTCGAAGGAGCAGCCGCCCCATTGACGGTCACGGTTCGCGTATCTAATCTCTGTCTTCATACGTGGATAGCGTCTACATAGGGAGATGGCAGTGAACGGCGACACGGAGACCGTGGTGCGCAGGCTCCGGGACGGGATGGCGGGCGGCGTGCTCTCCTTCCCGCTGACCTCCTTCCATGACGACGGCTCCCTCGACCCCGCCGGCTTCCGCACCCATGTCGCGGCCCGGATCGCCACCGCCCCCGGCGCCGTGTTCCCCGCCTGCGGCACCGGCGAGTTCTTCTCGCTGGACGAGGACGAGTACCGCACGGTCGTCACCGTCGCCGTCGAGGAGGCGGCCGGCCGCGTCCCCGTCGTCGCCGGTGTCGGCTACGGCTGGGCGCAGGCCGCCCGTTTCGCCCGCATCGCCGAGGAGGCCGGCGCCGACGCGCTGCTCGTCCTCCCGCACTACCTCGTCGCCGCCCCGCAGGACGGCCTGGTGGCCCAGCTTGAGCAACTCGCCGCCCGTACCCGGCTCCCGCTCATCGCCTACCAGCGCGGCCAAGTCGCCTTCACCGCAAGCTCGTTGAGGCGGATCGCGGAGATCCCCGGCGTCATCGGCCTCAAGGACGGCCACAGCGACCTCGACCGCCTGCAACGCCTCACGCTCGCCGCCCCCGAGGGCTTCCTCTTCTTCAACGGCGCCTCGACCGCCGAGATCCAGGCCCGCGCCTACGCCACGGTCGGCGTCCCCGCCTACTCCTCCGCCGTCCACGCCTTCGCCCCCGAGATCGCGAACGCCTTCTTCACCGCGCTGCACGACAGGGACGGCGACGACAAGACGATCGAGAAGCTGCTGCGCGACTTCTACGTCCCGCTCGTCGAACTCCGCGACCGCGTACCGGGATACGCCGTGTCCCTCGTCAAGGCGGCGGCCCGGCTGCGCGGCCAGCCGGTGGGACCCGTGCGCGCCCCGCTCACCGACCCCTCGGCCGCCGACCTCGCCGAGCTCACGACCCTGCTCACCACCGGACTCGACCTCGTAGGAGCCGCGCTGTGAACCTCACCATCGCCGACGTCCGCCTGACCCCGATCCTGGTCGCCGACCCGCCCCTCCTCAACACCCAGGGCGTCCACCAGCCCTACACCCCCCGCCTGATCGTCGAGATCGAGACCGCCGACGGCATCACCGGCCTCGGCGAGACCTACGGCGACACCAAGTACCTGGAACTGGCCCGGCCGTACGCCGAGAAACTGATCGGTCGTCAAGTCTCCGACCTGAACGGCCTGTTCGTCGTCGCCGACGAGGTGGCCGTCGACAGTTCCCGGGTCTCCGGGCAGGTCGACGTCGGCGGGCTGCGCGGGGTCCAGACCGCCGACAAGCTGCGCCTGTCCGTCGTCTCCGCCTTCGAGGTCGCCTGCCTCGACGCCCTCGGCAAGTCGCTAGGGTTGCCCGTACACGCCCTGCTCGGGGGCAAGGTGAGGGACGCCGTCGAGTACAGCGCGTACCTGTTCTACAAGTGGGCCGACCACCCCGAGGGCGTCGCGAGCGAGAAGGACGACTGGGGTGCCGCGATCGACCCGGCCGGAGTCGTCGAGCAGGCACGGAAGTTCAAGGAGCGGTACGGCTTCACCTCCTTCAAGCTCAAGGGCGGGGTCTTCCCGCCGGACGAGGAGATCGCCGCCGTACGGGCGTTGGCGGCGGCCTTCCCCGACCACCCCCTGCGCCTCGACCCCAACGGCGCCTGGTCCGTGGAGACTTCGCTGAAGGTGGCGAAGGAGCTGGGGGACGTCCTCGAATACCTGGAGGACCCGGCGCTGGGCACCCCCGCGATGGCCGAGGTGTCCGCCGGGACCGACGTGCCGCTCGCCACCAACATGTGCGTGACGACGTTCGCCGAGATCAAGGAGGCGTTCACGCGCGACGCCGTACAGGTGGTGCTCTCCGACCACCACTACTGGGGCGGACTGCGCAACACCCAGCAACTGGCCGCGATCTGCCGCACGTTCGGCGTCGGCATCTCCATGCACTCCAACACCCACCTCGGCATCAGCCTCGCCGCGATGACCCACGTCGCGTCGACCGTCCCCAACCTTCACCACGCCTGCGACTCCCACTACCCCTGGCAGTCCGAGGACGTCCTCACCGAGCGCCTCACCTTCACCGACGCCAAGGTCACCGTCTCCGACGCACCCGGCCTGGGCGTCGAACTCGACCGCGCCAAGCTGGAGTTCCTGCACCGGCGGTGGCTCGACGACGACGGCGCGCTGCGCGAGCGCGACGACGCGGCGGCGATGCGGATCACCGACCCGGAGTGGGTGACGCCGTCGATGCCGCGCTGGTAGCGGCCGGATCCGGACGCGCCCGGTGCGGGACCGGTGCCCGGGCCGTCACCGGGGGCGGCAGACACCGTAGAGCCCGGACCTGCGGTTGCCCGACACCGGTGTGGCGGGTGGTCCCGGAGCGGGAGCCGCCCCCACGCGCGCGTGGTGGTGCACACTGGCCTGATCCGTATCACGTCAGGGAGCGCACCGTGACCGCGTCCAACGCGTCCACCGGAAAGGGACCGTCGTCCCCCGGCGAAAGGCCGTCCTGCGGGGTCGACCCGCTGGCCGGGCTGCGCGCGGCGGACGATCCGCCCTGGGACGTGTACCTCATCGGCACCGTCTTCCTCGACATCATCTTCACCGGGCTCGAATCCGCCCCAGTGCGCGGCACCGAGTCCTGGGCACGGGGGATGGGATCGAGCCCCGGCGGCGTCGCCAACATGGCGACCGCGCTGGCCCGCCTCGGCCTGCGCACCTCCCTCGCCGCGGCCTTCGGCGACGACCACTACGGCGAGTACTGCTGGGACGCGTTGCAGCAGGGCGAGGGCATCGACCTCTCCACCTCCCGCACGGTCCCCGGCTGGCACTCACCGGTCACCGTGTCGATGGCGTACGAGGGCGAACGGACGATGGTGTCCCACGGCCACGAGCCGCCCCCGGAGGTCGTGTTCGGGCAGGGCGGCGCCCCCGACTGCCCGCCACGCGCGCGTGCCGCCGTCGCCTCCCTCACCCCGGGCAAGCAGGCCCCCTGGGTCGCCCAGGCCGCGAGCGAGGGCACCCGGATCTTCGCCGACGTCGGCTGGGACGACACCGGCGCCTGGGACCTCGCCGGACTCGCCGACCTCGCGCACTGCGAGGCGTTCCTGCCGAACGCCGAGGAAGCCATGCGCTACACCGGCGCCGACTGCCCCCGCGCCGCCGCCCACGCGCTCACCGAACACGTACCCCTTGCGGTCGTCACCCTCGGCGCGGACGGCGCGTACGCGGTGGACCGGCGCACGGGGGAGTCGGCAGAGGTCCCGGCGATCGCCGTCGAGGCCCTCGACCCCACCGGCGCGGGCGACGTCTTCGTCGCCGGTTTCGTCACCGGCACCCTGGCCGGCTGGCCCCTCGCCGACCGCCTCGCCTTCGCCGGCCTCACCGCCGCCCTCTCCGTCCAGGAGTTCGGCGGCTCCCTCTCCGCACCCGGCTGGTCCGAGATCGGCGCCTGGTGGCGCAAGGTGCAGTCGGTCGAGGGCCAGGACCCGACGGCCCTGCGCCGGTACGCGTTCCTGGCGGGCCTCGTACCCGAGGAGGAGCCGGGCGGCGACAGCCCGTGGCCGCTGCGACGGGCGGTGCCGACGATCGGGTTCGGCAGGTCTACGTAGATGTGAGGGCCGGGCACGTGTTGTGCGGTCGGACATTCACCACCGGGCCGCCCGGCAGCCGGCCAGGGTGAACGTTCCTGCTCAGTCGTCGCACCGACCTCCTCAGTGATCCCCCGCCCGCTCCACCACACCACCCACCACGTTCCGTACGGCCTCGAAGACCCCCTCGGGCAACGTGCCGAGCGGCGTCAGCGCCAGGGCGCGCAGCACCCGGCCCGTGTCCGTGTCGTACGGGACGGTCTCGCTGAGCACGTCGTAGCCGTCGCGCACGGCGACCCGCAGGACGGGCGCGTCCGCCCCCTCGGCCGCTCCCACGGCCGCCGCGACCACGAAGGGGACCTCGCCCCGCAGCTGGTCGGTCAGCTTGCGATAGCCGCTGGCCACCGGCTCGCGCCAGTGCAGACTCAGCAGCAGGGGCCGCTTCGCGAGCAGTTCGGCGAGGTCGGTCTCGACGGGACCGTCCGGTTCCAGGACGACCGCGTGGGCGTCCAGCACCAGCGCGGCGGGGAGCAGACAGCGCAGCGTGCTGCCGACGATGTTGCCGCCGACGGTCGCGGTCCGGCGCACGGCCCCGGTGCCCACGCCCGACGCGGCCCGCCGCAGCACCTCCGGCACCCGCTCGTCTATCTCGTGCAGCAGTACGGCCGAGCCCAGCGTCCCGTCCCCGATCACCTTCGCCTCGGGCAGCTCCCGCAGGGACACCGCCTGCTCGGGGAAACCGTCCCGTTGCCAGCCGGCCCAGACCAGGGTCGCCCCTCCGACGGGCACCGCCCCCTCGGTCAGGCACGACTGTGCTTCGGACACGGACCGGGGCAGACGCACGAGCACAGCGGCCGACCTGCTTTCCCTGCAAGGCTTACTTGGCGGACACAGCACATTGTCCGTACAAGCGAGGGGGCGCGAACAGGGCTCACGGCGTCACCCCACGCGCCTCCCCTGCGCCGCACAGGCTCCCGGAGCAAGGCAGGACGGGTTCGGATTTCGTGGCCCGACGGTCACCGAAAAGCCCTACGGCGTTGTCAGTGGCCCGGCGTACCCTGGAATCACCAGGCCGCCCTTGTGGCGGGCGAGTCTTTTCGAGGAGGACGAGCAAGGCCTACAGAGCCGGCCCATGACTCAGACACCCACAGCTCACAGCCCCGCGCAGGAGCAGGCGAAGGCACGGTTCACCGTCCCCGCCCAGCATCCGATGGTCACCGTCCTGGGGTCCGGAGACGCCCTCCTGCGCGTGATCGAGAAGGCCTTCCCGGCGGCCGACATCCACGTCCGGGGCAATGAGATCAGCGCGGTCGGCGACGCCCGCCAAGTCGCCCTCGTCCAGCGCCTGTTCGACGAGATGATGCTGGTGCTGCGCACGGGGCAGCCGATGACGGAGGACGCAGTGGAACGCTCGATCGCCATGCTGCGGGCGAGTGAGAACGGGGATGGTCCCGAGGAGACACCGGCCGAGGTGCTCACCCAGAACATCCTGTCCTCGCGAGGCCGCACGATCCGCCCCAAGACTCTCAACCAGAAGCGGTACGTCGACGCGATCGACAAGAACACGATCGTCTTCGGCATCGGCCCCGCCGGCACCGGCAAGACCTACCTCGCCATGGCCAAGGCGGTCCAGGCCCTCCAGGCCAAGCAGGTCAGCAGGATCATCCTGACCCGCCCTGCGGTAGAGGCGGGCGAGCGCCTGGGCTTCCTCCCGGGCACCCTCTACGAAAAGATCGACCCGTACCTGCGCCCCCTGTACGACGCCCTGCACGACATGCTCGACCCGGAGTCCATCCCGAAGCTGATGGCGGCGGGCACGATCGAGGTGGCACCGCTGGCATACATGAGGGGCCGCACCCTGAATGACGCCTTCATCATCCTGGACGAGGCTCAGAACACGAGCCCCGAGCAGATGAAGATGTTCCTCACCCGGCTCGGTTTCGAGTCGAAGATCGTGATCACCGGTGACGTGACGCAGGTCGACCTGCCGAGTGGCACGAAGTCGGGGCTGCGGCAGGTGCAGGACATCCTGGAGGGCGTCGACGACGTGCACTTCTCCCGCCTGTCGTCGGCGGACGTCGTACGGCACAAGCTGGTCGGCCGTATCGTCGACGCGTACGAGAAGTACGACAGCGAGAACGGTACGGAGAACGGCACCCACAAGGGTGCCCGTGACAAGCGGAAGTAGATCAGCACGACCATGTCGATCGACGTTAACAACGAGTCCGGAACCGAGGTCGACGAGCAGGCGATCCTCGACATCGCCCGCTACGCCCTCGCGCGGATGCGCATCCACCCGCTCTCCGAGCTCTCGGTGATCGTCGTGGACGAGAACGCCATGGAGCAGCTCCACATCCAGTGGATGGACCTGCCCGGGCCGACCGATGTCATGTCCTTCCCGATGGACGAGCTGCGGCCGCCGAGCAAGGACGACGAGGAGCCTCCGCAGGGGCTCCTCGGTGACATCGTGCTGTGCCCGGAGGTCGCCACCAAGCAGGGGGCCGAGGCCGAGACGCAGCACACCATGGACGAGGAGCTCCAACTCCTGACCGTCCACGGTGTGTTGCACCTCCTCGGCTACGACCACGAGGAGCCGGACGAGAAGGCCGAGATGTTCGGTCTCCAGGCCGCCATCGTGGACGGCTGGCGCGCGGAGAAGGGCCACACCGGCCCCTCCCCGGCTCCGACGGTCTCCTAGGGCGCCGGGTCACCTCATCTCATGAGTCCTCAGATCGTCGTCGGGGCCATCGCCCTTGTCGTTGTCGCCTGGCTCGCCGCCTGCGCGGAGGCGGGCCTCGCGCGCGTCTCCAGCTTCCGCGCCGAGGAGGCCGTACGGTCCGGTCGGCGCGGCAGTGCCAAGCTCGCGCAGGTCGCCGCCGACCCGACCCGCTATCTCAACGTCGCGCTGCTGGTGCGCGTGGCCTGCGAGATGGCCGCCGCCGCGCTCGTCACCTACGAGTGCCTGCACGTGATCCATGGCACCGCGCCCGCGCTGCTCGCCGCGATCGGCGTCATGGTCCTCGTGTCGTACGTCGCGGTGGGGGTCTCCCCGCGCACGATCGGGCGCCAGCATCCGCTGAACACGGCCACGGCGGCGGCGTACGTGCTGCTGCCGCTCGCACGGATCATGGGCCCGATCCCGTATCTGCTGATCCTCATCGGCAACGCGCTCACCCCCGGAAAGGGCTTCCGGCGCGGCCCGTTCGCGTCCGAGGCCGAGCTGCGCGCGCTGGTGGACCTCGCCGAGAAGGAGTCGCTGATCGAGGACGAGGAGCGCCGCATGGTGCACTCGGTCTTCGAACTCGGTGACACGCTCGTGCGTGAAGTGATGGTGCCGAGGACCGATCTCGTCGTCATCGAGCGGTACAAGACGATCCGTCAGGCCCTCACCCTCGCGCTCCGCTCCGGTTTCTCGCGGATCCCGGTGACCGGGGAGAGCGAGGACGACATCGTCGGCATCGTGTATCTCAAGGACCTGGTCCGCAAGACGCACATCAGCCGCGACGCCGAGTCCGAGCTGGTCTCGACGGCCATGCGGCCCGCGACCTTCGTGCCGGACACGAAGAACGCCGGTGATCTGCTGCGCGAGATGCAGCAGGAGCGCAATCACGTCGCCGTCGTCATCGACGAGTACGGCGGCACGGCCGGCATCGTCACCATCGAGGACATCCTGGAGGAGATCGTCGGCGAGATCACCGACGAGTACGACCGGGAACTGCCTCCGGTGGAGGAGCTGGGCGACGACCGCTACCGGGTCACCGCCCGTCTCGACATCGGCGACCTGGGCGAGCTGTACGGCTTCGAGGCCTACGACGACGAGGACGTGGAGACGGTCGGCGGGCTGTTGGCGAAGGCGCTGGGCCGCGTCCCGATCGCCGGTGCCTCCTCGGTCGTAGAACTGCCGGACGGCCGCGAACTACGCCTGACGGCGGAGGCCTCGGCCGGCCGCCGGAACAAGATCGTGACGGTGCTGGTCGAGCCGGTGGATCCGGACGGCCCGGCCGAGGAGGAGACGAAGCCGGAGTGAGCCCCGAGGAACTGCGCGCGTTCTGCCTGTCGTTCAACGCGACGGTGGAGGACTTCCCGTTCAACCCGGACACGTCCGTCTTCAAGGTCCTGGGCAAGCTCTTCGCCCTGACCCGCCTTGACGGCCGCCCCCTCACGGTCAACCTCAAGTGCGACCCGGAGGACGCGATCCGACTCCGGGAGGAGTACGAGGGGCTGATCATCCCCGGATACCACATGAACAAGCGGCACTGGAACACGGTGACGGTGGACGGCGGACTCCCGGACCAATTGGTCCGGGAGCTGGTGGAGGACTCGTACGACCTGGTCGTCGCCGGACTACCGCGCGCCGAACGCCTCCGCCTCGACCGCCCCTGAGTCCGGCCGCCGAGACCGCAGTCCTACGGCCACCAGCACCGCCGCCCCGAGCGCGATCGCCGCGTCGATGCCGACCACCGTGTGGACCCCCGCCATCAGGTCGCCGGACGTGGTGGCGAGGACGCCCAGGAGCGGAATGCCGATGGTGATGCCGATCTGCTGGGTGGAGGTCACCAGGCCGGTGGCCAGGCCCTGTTCCTCGTCGGGGACGCCCGAGGTGACGGTGAGGCCGTAGGAGATGATCGCGCCCAGGTGGCACATGCTCGCCAGGGAGACGGCGACCGTGGCCACCCAGACCGACCAGGTGTGGGTGTTCAGGGTCAGGAGGGCGGCCGTCAGAGTCGCCTGGCCGGTGAGGGAGGCGATCAGGGTGCTGCGGGCGCCGATGCGGCCGATGACCTTCGGGGCGTAGACGCCGGCCACCGCCGAGAGGATGCCCTGCACGCCGAAGACCAGGCCCGTCTCGAAGGACGACAGGTGCAGGATCTCCTGGAGGTACAGGGTCAGGACGAAGACCACCGTCGACATCATCGAGAAGGTGACCAGGCCGCCCAGGTTGCCCCACGCCACCGTGCGGCGGCGCAGCATGGGGAGGGAGACCAGGGGGTGCGTCGTGCGTGACTCGACGTACGCGAAGGTCGTGAGGAGCAGGACGCCCGCGACGAGGGTCGTGATCACGTCCGTGTGGGCGAAGCCTTGGTCGGCCGCTGTGGAGAGGGCATAGATCAGGGACAGGAGGCCCGCGGTGACCGTGAGCGCGCCGGGGACGTCCAGGCGCGGGCGGTCCGGGGTGCGGGACTCGGGGAGCAGGGCGGGGGCCAGGGGCAGGACGATCACCGCGAACAGGGTGAGCAGGGCCATCGTCGAGCGCCAGCCGAACGCGTCGGTCAGGACACCGCCGGCCACCATGCCGACGGTGAAGCCGAGCGAGAGCAGGGTGCCGGAGATGCCGAGCGCGCGGTCGCGGGCCGGGCCCTCGGGGAACGTGGTGGTGAGGAGGGACATGCCGGTGGGGACGATGGTCGCCGCGCCGAGGCCTTGCAGCGCCCGGCCCGTCAGGAACGACGCCGGGTCCCAGGCGAAGGTCGCCAGCAGGGAGGCCGCGCCGAACAGGGTCAGGCCGGTGAGGAACAGTCGGCGGCGGCCGTAGAGGTCGCCGATGCGGCCGAAGAGGAGCAGGAAGCCGCCGGACGGGAGGGCGAACGCGGTGACCGCCCACTGGAGTCCGGACTGGCTCATGCCGAGGTCGGCGCCGAGGGTGGGCAGGGCCACGTTGAGGACGGAGAAGTCCAGGGCGACCATGAACTGGGCCGCGCAGAGGACGAAGAGGACGAGTTTGTCGCGGGTCGAGAGGTGGGGGATGCCCGGTGGTGTGTGGGTGCCGGTGGTTGTGGTGTCGGTCGCCATGAGCTGAGCTTCCGGCCGTCGGAATAGGCGTGGGGAGCCGGAAGTTGTGCTGGTGGTGGCACCACCAGGCAGCGGCATGACCGGTGAGCACTAGGGGGATGTGTACGTGGCTGAGGATGCCCTGAAGAGTCGTCGGCTGAGCGAACTGCGCGAGTTCCTGATGAGCCGCCGGGCCCGGGTCTCGCCGGCCGAGGCGGGGCTGCCGGACGGCGGGGCGCGGCGGCGTACGCCGGGGCTGCGGCGCGAAGAGGTCGCCGTGCTCGCGGGCGTGGGCGCGTCCTGGTACCAGTGGCTGGAGCAGGGGCGGGACATCTCCGTGTCGCCGCAGGTCCTCGACTCCGTCGCGCGGGTGCTGCGGCTCAGCAACGTCGAGCGGCGGCATCTGTATGTGCTGGCCGGGCTGAATCCGCCGGCGGCGGAGCCCGCGGCCGATCACGGGTGCGAGGGGATGCGGCGGCTGATCGACGCGTGGGTGCCGTTTCCGGCGCACATCATGGACCGGTACTACAACTGCGTGATGTACAACGACGCGGCGGGCTGGGTGCTCGGTATGCGGCCCGAGAACACGCAGAACTGTCTCGTCGACTTCTTCACGGATCCGCTCTACCGGGCCCGTTCGCAGAGCTGGGAGCGGAACGCGCGGATGGTGGTCGCGCAGTTCCGGGCGGCGTGCGCGGATCGGCCCGACGACGAGGGGCTGCAGGCGATCCTGGCCGAACTGACCTCGCTGAGCCCGGAGTTCGGTGAGTTGTGGGCGCGGCGGGACATCCTGGACGCGGGGGTGGTCCGCAAGGAGCTGGAGCATCCGCTGGTCGGTCTGCTGTGCGTGGAGTCGACGGCGTTGAAGGTGCCGGCGCGGCCCGATCTCACCATCGTGCTGCACACTCCGTTGGACGAGGCGAACACGGTGGCGAAGCTGGAGTGGCTGGCCTCGCCGGAGGGGCGGCGCGGGGCGATGTACCCCGTGGCGGGGTGAGGGTCCTTGTCGGTCCTCGTCCTCGCTCTTCGTATGCTCTGGTCATGACCGACAGCAGCGCGCTTGATCCCGAGGACCGCAAGATCGTCACCCTGGCCCGTTCGGCTCGGGCCCGTAATGGTGTGCCGGAAGGCGCGGCCGTGCGGGATGAGACGGGGCGGACTTATGTCGCCGGGACGGTTGCCCTTACCTCGCTGAAGCTGAGCGCGTTGCAGACGGCTGTGGCCATGGCTGTGGCGTCAGGGGCGAAGTCCTTGGAGGCGGCGGCGGTGGTGACGGCGGCGGAGTCTGTGGCTGCGGAGGATCTGGCGGCTGTACGGGATTTGGGTGGGGCGGGGACGCCGGTGTTGGTGGCTGGGCTGGACGGGGTTGTCCGTCTGACGGTGGCTGCGGGCTGAGGTGAGTGGGGGCTGAGGTGGTGCTGGGGGCTCCGCCCCCAGACCCCCGATCGGCCCTGAAGGGGCCTCGTCCTCAAACGCCGGACGGGCTGACATTTGCCGACCTGTGCCGAAAGGTGCTCGCCCTGTCCGGAAGTAACCCGTCCGGATTTCGCCCTTGCTCTCCCCCCGTCTCTCGCGCATCAATGGAACCGTAGTTTCCGACGGACCGTCAGATTCCTGCTCTCGTGGCGCACCGCACCGCGCTCGGGAGTGGTTCTGAGGTGTTTCTCCCGTCCATCCCCACATGGCATTCCCAGACACGGGAAGGGAACCAGACCCATGAAAGGCAAGCTGAGAAGCAAGCGAATCGGAACGGGTGCGGCACTGGTGACGGGGGTCCTCGCGGCCGCCTCGCTGGCGTTCGCGCCCAGTGCGCTCGCCGTCACTCCCCAGACGGCGACGATCACCGCGGACTGCGGCATCTTCGGCGGCGGCGCGGCCACGCTCACCGCCACGCAGGACGGCACCGCGGCCACGGTCACCATCACCTCCTCCATCACCGCTCCGCTGGCCCTGTCCGCCGACTCCATCTCTTCCACCTTCACGTTCGAGAACGCGAGCGGTGGCACCACCGTCTTCAGCGGGACGAAGAACCCGGCCATGGCGACCGGCGACGCCGTCACCGTCGGTCCGCTCGACGGGACCGTGGCCTCCGGCGACAGCCTGGAGGCGTACGGCGGCTCGTTGCAGATGACCATCTTCGGGATCGCCGTGACGTGTACCGCCACCGGACCGCAGTCGCCGGGTCCGTTCGTGTTCGACTGAGAAGTCCCCCCAGGGTTCCCCTGAGAATTCCCCCCACGGGCTCAACTGGGCCGTCAGTTCCCGCTGTTGACAGGAACTGACGGCCCATCAGTTTGTTTCGCCGTGTGCATTGACTTCTCACGCGATCCCCACATCAATGCCCCCTGTGGGCGCAGAAGAGCCGCTGCGCCCATCGTCCTCAGGAGGGGGCCCCATCCATGGCTACGACATCCCGAAGACGCCGTTGGGCGTCATTGCTCGGGGTGACCGCGCTCGCGGTCGCCACGGGCGGTGCGCTGGCCTGTCCGGCCGGTGCGTCCACGAACGTGGACTTTGCCACGCACTGCATCCCGCCGGCGGTCGCGGGCATCCCGCCGATCGACGGCACCACGACCGCCGCGATCACGGTGGACAACACCGCGCCCAAGGTCGGCGACACCGTCACCGTGACGTACACGGTGGTCAAGCCCGCCGCCAGCAACCCCACCGCGATCGCCCTGCCGGCCGACATCATGACGCCCACCGGGAAGGTCACCCTCGGCGGTGCCCAGACCGGCAGCGTCACCGTGGCCGGGCCCAAGAAGAACGACCCGGTGCCCGGCAACGGCGCCTTCCCGTCCTTCTCCATGACCGGCACCTTCACGGTCACCACCCCGGGCGCGATCACCCTCTCGCCCGGCGACTACAACATCCACACCAGCTACATCCTGGAGCTGGACACCCCCTGCACGGTGACGAATCCGCCGGCCCCGGTCTCCGAGACCGTCACCGCGACCGCCACCGTGCCGGTCAACACCCGTGCGATCAGCCTGGGTTCGGCCTCCGGGAACGCCGGTGACAGCGTCACCGTGACCGGCAGCAACTTCACCCCGGGTGCCACCGTGACCCTGGCCGGGCGGTCCGGTACCGCGCAGACCGCGGACACGGCGACCGTCACGGCCAGTGCCAGTGGTGGCATCAGTGGTTCGCTCGTCGTCAATGACAAGACGACCACCGGGGTCGTCGCGTACGAGGGCAGTGCGTGGAGTGCTGACCTCGGTGCCGGTCCCGCCGCCTATGTCGTCAACGACACCACGCCCGTTCCGCCGGGGAGTCAGAAGCTGACGACCACCGTCAAGGCGGGCACGCTGTCGATGGCGCAGGCCGGGGACGCCGTGGGCCTCTCCGCGGTCGACTTCGGCAAGGGCGGTGCCTCCACGGGCGCCCTCAACACGGTGACGGTCCAGGACTTCCGCGGCGGACCCGCGGGCTGGTCCCTGACCGGCAAGGTCACCGACTTCACCGGTCCCGGCGCCAAGATCGATGCCGGGGCGCTGAGTTGGACACCCGCCTGCGCCACCAAGGCGGGCAGCCCGAGCACGTGTGTCGCCGGTTCGGCGGGCACGGTGGGCAGTTCGGGAGCGACGCTCGCGTCCACGCCCGACGGCACGCTCACCGGCGGCCAGTTCACCGTCGACGCCGGACTCTCCCTGAACGTACCGGCGTTCACGCCTCCGGGCTCGTACTCCGGTGTGCTCACGCTGACGCTCACCTGACCGTCCCACTCCTTTCCGGTGGCCGGGCGCTCGCACCCGCCCGACCGCCACACCACGTCCGTGGGGGTCCGCACCCATGCGCAAGCTGTACGTCCTCCTCCTGAGCCTCTGCCTCGGCCTCTGCTCCGGGGTGCTCGCCGCACCCGCCACCTACGCTGCCGACAACGGCAGTTGGTCCGTCTACCCGGCCGCCTCGCAGGTCGCCGCGCGGCCGTATTTCTATCTCTCCGCCGACCCCGGCCAGACCATCCGGGACAAGGTGGTTCTCGCCAACAAGACTGGCCAGCCGCTGACTTTCCGGTTGTACGCGGCCGATGCCTACAACACCGCGCGTGACGGCGGGTTCGCCGTGCGGACCGTGAAAGAGACGATGCGGGGCGTCGGTGCTTGGGCCAAGCCCGCCAAGTCGCGGGTAACCGTCCCCGCCCACAAGGCGGTTACCGTGCCGTTCACGCTGCACGTGCCCGAAGGTGCCGAACCGGGCGACCACCCGGGCGCGTTGGTCGCCCTCGACGAACGCGTCGACAAGGGGGACGGGTCGCTTGCCCTCGGTGTGCAGCGGGCCGTCGGCGCCCGTGTCTACCTCCGGGTCAGCGGGCCGACGCTGCCCGCACTCGCCGTAGAACATGTGCGGGTGTCCCATCACCAGCCGCTGGTACCGGGGTTGGGGGACAGTGACGCGACGATCTCCTACACGTTGCACAACACCGGGAACGTCACCCTCGATCCGAAGGTGACGCTCAAGGCGCAGGGGTTGTTCGGGCGTACGTTGCTGTCGCGTGGACTGACCAGGATTCCGGCCGAGTTGCTGCCGGGGCAGAGCGTGAAGCTGAGCGAGCCGTGGAAGGGGGCGCCCCAACTCGACTGGGGCGACGTGACGTTGACCGCGAGCGCGCCGGGTACGAAGCAGGCGGCGAGCGCGTCGTTCTTCGCGTTGCCGTGGCTCGCGGCGGCGCTGTTGCTCGCGGTCGGGTTCGTCGGGGGAGTGCTCGTGGTCAGAGCGCGTCGGGGCCGCGTTCGCCCGTCCGAACCCGTACGACCGTCTCGACCGGCATCGACCACACCTTCCCGTCCCCGATCTTCCCCGTCTGCGCGGCCTTGACGATCGCCTCGATCACGGCGTCCGAGTCCGCGTCGTCGACGACGACCTCGATCCGTACCTTGGGGACGAGGTCGACGCGGTACTCGGCGCCGCGGTACACCTCGGTGTGGCCGCGCTGCCGGCCGTAGCCGCTGGCCTCGGTGACGGTCAGGCCGTGCACGCCGAGCTCCTGGAGCGCCGACTTGACCTCGTCGAGGCGGTACGGCTTGACGATCGCGGTGATGAGCTTCATGCCTGGAAGTCGACCTTCTGAGCGGAGGAGGCGGAGGTGAGGGACGTGCCGACCGGGGCTCCGTGGCCCAGGACGCCGTGATCGTATGCGGTCTCGGCGTGCACCGTAAGGTCGAGCCCCGTCCGCTCCTCCTCTTCGCTCGCCCGCAGCCCCATCGCCTTGTCGAGCAGCTTGCCGATGCCGCACGTCACGAGGAACGCGTACGCCCCTACGGCGGCCACCGCCACCAGTTGCTTGCCGAGCTGGGCGAGCCCGCCGCCGTAGAGGAGGCCGTCCGTCTTTCCGGTCAGTTCCGTGGTGGCGAAGACGCCGATCAGGAGGGTGCCGATGATGCCGCCGACCAGGTGGACGCCGACGACGTCGAGCGAGTCGTCGTAGTTCAGCTTGAACTTCCAGCCGACCGCGTACGAGCAGACGGCACCGGCGGCCAGGCCGATGACCAGCGCGCCGAGGAGCGAGACCGAGCCGCAGGAGGGAGTGATGGCCACCAGTCCGGCTACCGCGCCCGAGGCCGCGCCCAGGGTGGTGGGGTGGCCGTCGCGCTTCTGCTCCACGAAGAGCCAGCCGAGGAGGCCGGTGCAGCCGGCGGTGAGGGTGTTGAGGAAGGCCGCGGCGGCCAGGCCGTTGGCGCCGAGCGCGGAGCCCGCGTTGAAGCCGAACCAGCCGAACCAGAGGAGGCCCGCGCCCAGCATCACCATGGGGAGGTTGTGCGGGCGCATCGCGTCTTTTTTGAAGCCGAGGCGCGGGCCGACGACCAGACACAGGGCCAGGCCCGAGGCGCCGGACGTGATCTCCACGGGGAGTCCGCCCGCGAAGTCGAGGGCGCCCAGGTGCGTTGCGATCCAGCCGCCGGGGCCCCAGACCCAGTGCGCCACGGGAACGTATACGAGGAGTGCCCAGACGGGGACGAAGACCAGCCACGCGCCGAAGCGGACCCGGTCCGCGACCGCGCCGCTGATCAGCGCGGCCGTGATGATCGCGAAGGTGAGCTGGAAGGTGGCGAAGAGGAGGGTGGGGACGGTGCCGTGGACGCTGTCGGGGCCCAGGTTCGCCATGCCGGCGTGCTTCAGGCCGCCGATGAGTCCGCCGCCGACGTCGTCGCCGAACGCGAGTGAATAACCGGCGGCCAGCCACACCACCGTGACCAGGGCGATCGACACGAAGCTCATCATCAGCATGTTGAGGACGCTCTTCGTGCGGACCATGCCGCCGTAGAAGAGGGCCAGGCCCGGGGTCATCAGCAGGACGAGGGCGGTGGCGGCGAGCAGCCAGGCGGTGTCGCCGGTGTCGATGCGGCCGTCTGCCAGTGCGGTGGCTTGGGTGGCGGCTTGGGTGACGGTTTCGGTGGCGGCGAGGGGCACGGTCGTCTCCAACGGTGTGGGGGCTCGTCAGAGGGTCACCGGCCTGGGTTTCCGGTTGTGCACGGGGGTGTTTCCGTGACGTTTCGTTGCGGTTGGGTTTCCGAAAGCTCACCGGGGTGGGCGTGGGTGGACTGTTGTGCGGCGGGAGCTTGTGGATCAGGGACAATGGGCGCCATGAGCGTTCGTACCCCGTCATCCAAGCCGTCTGCGTCGTCGGAGGCCCCCCACCGCGCCGGCTTCGCCTGCTTCGTGGGCCGCCCCAACGCGGGCAAGTCCACCCTTACGAATGCTCTGGTCGGCCAGAAGGTGGCGATCACCGCCAACCAGCCGCAGACCACTCGGCACACGGTGCGGGGCATCGTCCACCGGCCGGACGCGCAGTTGATCCTGGTGGACACGCCTGGGCTGCACAAGCCGCGGACGTTGCTCGGGCAGCGGCTGAACGACATCGTGCGGACGACGTGGGCCGAGGTCGATGTCATCGGGTTCTGCCTTCCCGCGAACGAGAAGCTCGGCCCCGGTGACCGTTTCATCGCGAAGGAACTGGCGTCCATCAAGAAGACGCCGAAGATCGCGATCGTGACGAAGACCGACCTGGTGGACTCGAAGACGCTTGCCGAGCAGTTGATCGCGATTGATCAGCTGGGCAAGGAGCTTGGGTTCGAGTGGGCGGAGATCGTGCCGGTGTCGGCGGTCGCGGACCAGCAGGTGGATCTGCTTGCCGATCTGCTGATTCCGTTGCTGCCGGAGGGGCCTGCGCTGTATCCCGAGGGTGACCTCACGGACGAGCCCGAGCAGGTCATGATCGCGGAGTTGATTCGGGAGGCCGCGCTGGAGGGGGTGCGGGACGAACTGCCGCACTCCATCGCCGTCGTGGTCGAGGAGATGCTGCCTCGCGAGGACCGGCCTGCCGACAAGCCGCTCCTCGACATCCATGCGTTCGTGTACATCGAGCGGCCCAGTCAGAAGGGCATCATCATCGGGCCGAAGGGTGCGCGGCTGAAGCAGGTCGGTATCAAGTCGCGTAAGCAGATTGAGGCGTTGCTGGGGACGCCGGTGTTTCTCGACCTGCATGTGAAGGTGGCGAAGGACTGGCAGCGGGATCCTCGGCAGTTGCGGAAGTTGGGCTTCTAGAGAGGGGGAGTTGGGGGTTCCTAGGGGCTTTTTTCGCCCCCGCCGCCCCTACCCGTCCCATCCTCCAGGGGCTCCGCCCCTTCGACCCCGCCACGGGGGCCAGCCCCCGGACCCCCGCTCCTCAAACGCCGGAGGGGCTGGATTTGGCGACCGGAACTTTCAAGCTTCGGCCGCACCATCCAGCCCGTCCGGCGTTTGAGGACGAGGCCCCTTCAGGGCCGATGGGGGTCTGGGGGCGTAGCCCCCAGGGGGGTCGGGGTCATGTCCTGGAGGCCGATTACCCGGAGCAGTTGGAGGCGTTCGTACGACTCCGTGCCGGGTCGTGCCGTGTGGATGATCAGGAGGTGGTGGGCGTCCTGGTTCAGGAGGATTTCGCAGTCCAGTTCCAGTAGGCCTACCAGGGGGTGGCGGAAGCGCTTCGTGGACTGGCGGCGTATCGCCACCTCGTGTTCCTCCCACAACTTCGCGAACTCCTCGCTGGACGACCGGAGTTCGGCCACCAGCGCGGCTGGCTCGGGGTCGTCGGGGCGGGCCGCGGCCACCGCGCGGAGGTTCGCGACGTGGGTGCGCGCGTGCTCCGGGATGTCCTCCTCGGGGAACATCTCCCGTGCCGTCGGGTTCAGGAAGAAGCGGCGGAGGAGGTTGCGGTCCCGGGGCGGGCGGGCGAACACGTCCCCCGTCAGCGCCCTCGACATCGCGTTCTGGGCGATCATCTCCCCGCAGTCGCTCGACACATGCGCCGGGGTGTCGTGCAGCCGGTCGAGGACCAGGAGGAGGCCTGGGCGCAGGTGCCCGGAGGTGCCCCGGCGCGGCGGTTCCTCGCCCGTCAGGTGGAACAGGTGGTCGCGTTCGTCGTCCGTCAGGCGTAGCGCCCGCGCCAGTGCCGTGAGCATCTGGCGGGACGGGTGCGGGCCGCGGGACTGCTCCAGGCGCGTGTAGTAGTCCACCGACATACCGGCCAGCTGGGCCACCTCCTCGCGGCGCAGCCCTGGCGTACGGCGGCGGGGGCCGGCCGTGAGGCCCACGTCCGCGGGGTCCAGGCGGGCCCGGCCGCGGCGCAGGAAGTCGGCGAGTTCGGCTCGGTTCACGCTTCCAGGGTGCGGCAGCCCGCCCGGCTTATCCAGGGACTGCCGATCCCCTGATCGGAAGGTCTCTCCCGGTACCGGCCCACCTGTCCAAAGCTGGTCGGAGACGAGAGGAGCACAACATGTTGACACTGGTCACAGGCTCGACGGGACAGGTCGGGCGGCGCTTCGTGCCCAGGCTGCTGGCGCAGGCCAGGCCGGAGGAGCGGGTGCGGGTGCTGGTGCGGGACGCCGCCCGTGCCGAGCGATTCGCCGACCTGGGAGCAGAAGTCGTACTCGGCGATCTGCGCGACGAGGACGCCCTCGGCAAGGCGGTCGCCGGCGTCGACGCCGTCGTGAACGTCGCCGCCTCCTTCCGCGGCGTACCGGACGAGGAGGCCTGGGCCGTCAACCACGCGGCCGCGGTCGCCCTTGGACAGGCGGCTCTCACCTCCGGCGTACGGCGGTTCGTGCAGGTCAGCACGGGGCTCGTGTACGGCACCGGGCGGGGTCGCCCCATGACCGAGGAGGACGAGAGCCGCCCCGGCGGCCGTATGTGGGGCGCCTACCCCGACGCGAAGGCGACGGCGGAACGGGAACTCCTCGCGCTCGACGACATGGACGTACGCGTCGCCCGACTGCCCTTCGTCTACGGCGAGGGCGACCCCCACCTCGCCAACTCCCTCCAGTGGGCGGCACATTGGGCCTCGAACCAACGCCTCCACATGGGCCATCACGCGGACGTCGCCCAGGGCCTCCTCCGCATCCTGCACGCCCCGGGAATCGCCGGCCGCGTCTACAACATCGCAGACGACGCCCCGGTCACCGCGGTCGAACTTCACCTGCTCAACGGCGTCGAGATCCCCGCCGAACTCCACGAACACACCGACCCCGACCCGTGGTTGGGCATCATGTCCACGGAACGCATCCGCCGCGAGCTGGGCTACCGCCCACTGTTCCCGACGGCCTGGTCGGCCCGGGACGCGGGCGTGCTCTGACCCTGCCTCCGCGCCCGTTCAGTCCACGCCCCGGATCCGCCGCACCAACAACGCCCCCGCCATCCCGATCACCGCGGACACCAGATACAGCACCCGGTACCCGCCCAGATACGTCACGATCGGCGCGGCGAGGGCGGGTGCGGCCACCTGCGGCAACGCGTTCGCCACGTTGATCACGCCCAGGTCCTTGCCGCGGTCCAGGGCCTTGGGGAGGACGTCCGTCATCAGGGCGAAGTCGACCGACGTGAAGACGCCGAAGCCGATGCCCAGGACCGCCGCCGCGACGACCGCGCCCGGCCAGGTCTGCCAGCCCGCGAGGACCGCCGTCGCCACCGCCATCAGCACGCCGGACCAGAGCACGAACGGCTTGCGGCGGCCGACGCGGTCCGACCAGACCCCGCCCACCACCACCGTGGCCAGCAGCGTCAGGCCGTTCACCGCCGTGAGGATCAGGACGCCCTGGTCGGGGTCGTGGTAGTGCAGGCGGTCCCGCAGGTAGTAGAGGAGGTACAGGAGGACCAGGGCATTACTCAGGTTGATCAAGAAGCGGGTCAGCCACGCCCAGCCCAGGTCGGGATAGCGGCGCGGGCTCAGCCAGAAGCCCCGCACGAAGCCCGGCCAGGACCACACCGGCCTTTCCGTGGGCGGGAGTTGGAGATCCTTGTAGCGGAGTACGTACGGCAGCACGCCCACCGCCGTGAACACCGCGCACGCCACATAGCCCGCCCCGATGCCCCCGGCCGCCGTCGCCAGCCCCGTACCGCCCACCACGCCCAGGATCTGCGCGGCGCCCAACCAGCCGCCCACCGAGCCCCGTTGGAGGCGCGGGACGCGGTCGGGGACGGCCGCCGTGACCGCCGCGAAGGCCGCGTTCAGGGTGAGCTGGACCAGGCACCAGCCCAGCGCCATCGTCCACACCCCGCCCGCACCGGCGAGCAGCAGCAACGACAGCGCCCCGCCCGCCGCCCCGCCCACGATCCACGGCGTACGGCGGCCCCACCGCGCCGTCGTCCGGTCGGACAGCGCGCCGAAGAGCGGATTGGCGACCAGCGACACCAGCGCGCCCGCGCCCGTCACCCACGCCAGCATCGACTCCTTGGACATGCCGGTGCCGGGCGCGAAGTCCTTGGCCTGCGAGGCGAGCAGGATCTGCAGCGGGCCGTACCAGCCCACCCAGATCGCCCCGTTGGCGAGCGACAGCGCGGACGTCCAGCCCCGGCCCACGCGTTCGACGGGTTCGGCCAGGGCGAGCGCCGAAGTGGCCGTGGAGGGAGCCGGGTTGCCGTCGTCCACTGAACTCCCCGTCGTCGTCATCTCTGCGCCCGCAGCATGCCCTGGAACCAGCCGTACGACGCCTTCGGAGTGCGTGCCTGTGTCGCGTAGTCCACGTGTACGAGGCCGAAGCGGCGCTCGTAGCCCTCCGCCCACTCGAAGTTGTCGAGGAGCGACCACACGAAGTAGCCGCGTACGTCCACGCCCGCCTCCAACGCCCCGTGCAGCGCCCGGACATGGCCGTCGAGGTAGGCGATCCGGTCCTGGTCGTCGATGCCGTCGTAGGAGCAGCCGTTCTCGGTGATGACGACGGGCGGGAGGCGGTCGCCGTAGCGGTCGCGGAAGGTGGTGAGGAGTTCGGTGAGGCCCTCGGGGACCACCGGCCAGCCGAAGTCCGTCACCGGGACACCCTCGATCTCCCGTACCGAGAAGGGGAGTTCGGCCGGGAGCGTCAGGCCGCCGAACTCGATCTCCGCGCCCTGGGGTGCCCCGACCTTGCTCGGCGCGTAGTAGTTGATCCCGTACCAGTCGATCGGCTCGGCGATCACCTTCAGGTCGGACTCGACGTCCCCCGGCATCAACTCACCCAGCCCGGACGGGTATTCGCCGAGCAGGAGGGGGTCCGCGAACAGGCGGTTGAGGAGCAGATCGTAGAAGTTCGCCGCCTCTATGTCCTCCGGCTCCTGTGACGCCGGCCAGGTCGGGCCGTGGGAGTTGGCGATCCCGATGTCGGTGGCACCGGCCGCGCGCAGGGCCCGTACCGCCAGGCCGTGGGCCAGGAGTTGGTGGTGGGCGACCGGCAGCGCGTCGAAGAGGAGCGTCTTGCCCGGTGCGTGGGCGCCCAGTGCGTGGCCCAACAGGGTGTGTTCCGCGGGCTCGTTGAGGGTGATCCACTTCTTCACCCGGTCGCCCAGCCGGTCGGCGACGACCGACACGTACTCCGCGAAGTGGGACGCCGTGTCCCGCTGCAACCAGTCCCGCGTCACCGGGAGATCCCAGTGGAACAGGGTCGGGACCGGGCGTACGCCCGCCGCGCACAGGTCGTCGACGAGGCGGTCGTAGAAGTCGAGGCCGCCGGGGGAGTTCACGCGCGGCCAGGAGATCGAGAAGCGGTACGCGTCCACGCCCAGGTCGGCCAGGAGGGTCACGTCCTCGCGGTGGCGGTGGTAGTGGTCGCAGGCCACCGCCGCCGTCGAGCCGTCCTTGATCCGGCCCGGCTCGGCCTCGAACCGGTCCCACACGGACGGTTCGCGTTCGTCCGCCGCGCCCTCGATCTGATGGGCCGAAGTCGAGACGCCCCAGAGGAAGTCGGCCGGGAACCGAGGGATCGGGTTGCCTGCATCAATCGCCATGCGCCGGATCATCGGTACCGGCGGTAACGGGTGTCAACGGGCGGGCGTGAACAAGCAGTTACGCCCCACCCGTCGACACCCGTTCAGGCGCCTTCCTTCAACACCCTTGAGATCAGCTCCCGTTGATCGTCGGTGAGCCGGGGGTCGGCCGTGTGCACCGTCTTCCCGTCCACCGTGATCTCGTAGTGGAAGCCGTCCGGGACTCCCGTCGTGGGAGCGCTGTGCCCGGCGGCGACCGCCCGTTCGGCCAGCGCGTGCCACTCGTGGGCGTCGGGCCGCGTCGAGGTGTCGACCTCGCCGCGGCGCTGGATACCGCCGAACCCGCCCGTGCGTCGTACCTGAATACGCATGGGCCCTGTCTAGTACGGATACGGGTCCGGCGCGACCGTCGCGACTACGAGGTCGGGACTCCGACCTGCTCCCATGCCTTCGTCACGGCCTGCAGTTCCTCGCCGCCGTCCCCGAACCGGGTCTTCGCGGCGGCCACCGTGAGCTTGGCGAAGTCCGCGAACAGGGCGTCCTTCTTGAGCTCGCCGCCGGTGAGGACGTCGTACCAGATCTGGCCCGCCTTCTCCCAGGCGTGCCCGCCGATCGCGTCGGCGACCAGGTAGAAGGCGTGGTTGGGGATGCCGGAGTTGATGTGCACGCCGCCGTTGTCGCTGCCGGTGTTGACGAAGTCGTCCATCGTCGCGGGCTGCGGGTCCTTGCCGAGGGCGTCGTCGTCGTAGGCCGTGCCCGGGGCCTTCATGGAGCGCAGGGCGACGCCCGAGACGCGCGGGGCGAGGAGCCCGGCGCCGATCAGCCAGTCGGCGTCGGCGGCGGTCTGGCCGAGCGTGTACTGCTTGATGAGCGAGCCGAAGACGTCGGAGATCGACTCGTTCAGGGCGCCGGACTGGCCGAAGTAGGTCAGGTTCGCGGTGTACTGCGTGACGCCGTGGGTGAGTTCGTGGCCGATGACGTCGACCGGGATGGTGAAGTCGAGGAACAGCTCGCCGTCGCCGTCGCCGAACACCATTTGCTCGCCGTTCCAGAACGCGTTGTCGTACTTCACGTCGTAGTGGACGGACGCGTTGAGCGGCAGGCCCTGGCCGTCGATGGAGTGGCGGTTGAAGGCGTTGAGGTACAGCTCGAAGGTGGCGCCGAGCCCGGCGAAGGCGCGGTTGACGGTGGCGTCCTTGCCGGGGTCGTCGCTCTCGGCGCGCACCTTCTTCCCCGGCAGGTCCTGCTTGTGCTTCGCGTCGTAGATCGTGCGCTGCGGCTTGTCGGACGCGACCGGCGCGGCGATCGACGGGGCGCCGATGACGGTGGTCAGCCGACGGTGGGTGCGCTCGTAGGCGTCGCGCTCCAGGGTCTCGCGGGCGGGACCGGAGAGCGCGGGGTCCTCGTGCTGGGCGAGCTTGTCGAGGACATGCGGCGGGACGATCGTGCAGAAGACGGGCTCGAAGCCCCCGTGAGTCGTCATGGTCGGCACCCTGGCACCGAGTGACGCGGATGTCACTACCGGCAACCATGATTGGTGGAAAACGCGGACATTCATCACAGTCTCGTAGCGGAGAGTGGTATACGACGGCGAATATCCCGCATAGTGATACGGCCCCCCGCACGGCGTACGACTCGGCTACTCTGCTGAGCATCATGCGTATCGGGCTGCTTCTCCTTAGCTGCCGCGGCGAGGGCCTGTAGTCGTAGGCCGACCCCCTCCCCGCGGAGTCTGGCGTTGCGCCGTCGGCCGTCCTTCAGGACACCACGAGGAGCCCCCGCATCATGGCAAGCAGCCGCGTCAATCGCCAGCAGCCCAGTTCCATGCCGATCCACAAGTACGGCCAGTACGAGCAGGTCGACATCCCCGACCGCACCTGGCCCCAGCAGCGGATCACCGTAGCCCCCCGCTGGCTCTCCACCGACCTGCGTGACGGCAACCAGGCCCTGATCGACCCCATGTCACCGGCGCGCAAGCGCGCGATGTTCGACCTGCTGGTCAAGATGGGCTACAAGGAGATCGAGGTCGGCTTCCCGGCCTCCGGCCAGACCGACTTCGACTTCGTGCGCTCGATCATCGAAGAAGAGGGCGCGATCCCGGACGACGTCACCATCTCCGTGCTGACGCAGGCCCGCGAGGACCTGATCGAGCGGACCGTGGAGTCCCTGAAGGGCGCCAGGCGCGCCACCCTGCACCTGTACAACGCGACCGCGCCCGTCTTCCGCCGCGTGGTCTTCCGCGGCTCCAAGGACGACATCAAGCAGATCGCCGTCGACGGCACGCGTCTGGTGATGGAGTACGCCGAGAAGCTGCTGGGCCCCGAGACCGAGTTCGGGTACCAGTACTCGCCGGAGATCTTCACCGACACCGAGCTGGACTTCGCGCTGGAGGTCTGCGAGGCCGTCATGGACGTCTGGCAGCCCGGCCCGGACCGCGAGATCATCCTCAACCTGCCTGCCACCGTTGAGCGTTCGACCCCGTCCACGCACGCGGACCGCTTCGAGTGGATGGGCCGTCACCTGTCCCGCCGCGAGCACGTGGTGCTGTCGATCCACCCGCACAACGACCGCGGTACGGCCGTCGCCGCCGCCGAACTGGCGCTGATGGCCGGCGCCGACCGCGTCGAGGGCTGCCTGTTCGGTCAGGGCGAGCGCACCGGCAACGTCGACCTGGTCACCCTGGGCATGAACCTGTTCTCGCAGGGCGTCGACCCGCAGATCGACTTCTCCAACATCGACGAGATCCGTCGTACGTGGGAGTACTGCAACCAGATGGAGGTCCACCCGCGCCACCCGTACGTGGGCGACCTGGTCTACACGTCCTTCTCCGGCTCCCACCAGGACGCCATCAAGAAGGGCTTCGACGCGATGGAGGCCGACGCGGCCGCCAAGGGCGTCACCGTCGACGACATCGAGTGGGCCGTCCCGTACCTGCCGATCGACCCGAAGGACGTCGGCCGCTCCTACGAGGCCGTCATCCGGGTCAACTCGCAGTCGGGCAAGGGCGGAATCGCGTACGTCCTGAAGAACGACCACAAGCTGGACCTGCCGCGCCGGATGCAGATCGAGTTCTCCAAGCTCATTCAGGCCAAGACGGACGCCGAGGGCGGCGAGGTCACCCCGAAGCAGATCTGGGCGACCTTCGAGGACGAGTACCTGCCGAACCCGGACAACGCCTGGGGCCGTATCCAGGTCAAGAACGGCCAGTCGACCACCGACACCGACGGCGTGGACACGCTCAAGGTGGAGGCCACGGTCGACGGCGTCGACACCGTCCTGACCGGCTCCGGCAACGGCCCGATCTCCGCGTTCTTCGACGCCCTGGGCTCCGTCGGCATCGACGTACGGCTCCTGGACTACCAGGAGCACACGATGAGCGAGGGAGCCTCCGCGCAGGCCGCCTCGTACATCGAATGCGCGATCGACGACAAGATCCTGTGGGGAATCGGCATTGACGCGAATACGACACGTGCGTCCCTGAAGGCGGTCGTCTCGGCCGTCAACCGCGCTACCCGCTGAACCATCCTGACCGGCGGTTTACTCGTCGTCGAAGGGCCCCGCGCGCCGGTCTCCGGCGGGCGGGGCCCCGTCGTTTCCCGGCCAATCCGTGTGCAGGTCACGGAGAGGTCTCGTCAGGGGTACTGACTCCGGCTCGACAATGTGGCTAACATCACGCCAGCGCGGCGATGTTGCCGCGGCGTTACGGAGGTGCGACGTGCTGCCTGAACGGGGACGAAACGGCCGGGCTGTCCATGAGGGCCGTGCGGCACGCGTGCTGGGCATCCGTACCGCGTGGACCAGCGTCGGAGACGGCGAGTTCTTCTGCCCCGGATGCGGGGGCGACCGCAACTACCAGCGGCTCACCGGGCGCCGCCGCTTCACCCTGCTCGGCATGCCGGTGCTGCCGCGCGGTGACACCGGCCCGGTCGTCGAGTGCGCCGCCTGCCAGGGCCACTACGGCACCGACGTCCTCGACCACCCCACCACCAGCCGCTTCTCCGCGATGCTCCGCGACGCCGTGCACACGGTCGCCCTCGCGGTCCTCGCGGCGGGCGGCAGCTGCGCCCGTACGTCCCTGGAGGCCGCCGCGGGCACCGTGCGGGCCGCCGGCTTCCAGGACTGCACGGAGGAACAGCTCGGCGCGCTCGTCGAGGCCCTGGCCGCCGACACGGGCCGCGTCTTCGGCGAACCCAGCGGAGCGGGCCTCGCCATAGAACTCCACGAGGCGCTGGATCCCCTGGCCCCGCACCTCGCCCCCGCAGGCCGCGAATCGATCCTCCTCCAGGGCGCCCGCATCGCCCTCGCCGACGGCCCCTACACACCGGCGGAACGCGACGCCTTGGCGACGGTCGGCGCGGCTCTCACCATCTGCTCGGACGACGTGACACGGCTGCTGGCGGCGGCGCGTACGCCGTCGTAGGCGGACCCGCTCCCCGGCCCTCCTCCCTCGGCACGGACACTCGTCCGGCCGAACTCCTCGATGCGGTCCGCCGTGTGCCTCGCCGCGCGCGAACGTCGGGTGATCGTCGTGAAAGACGCACGTCAGGCGTGTCATGGGCGAGTTGGGGCGCGGTGGCCGGGACAGGTGGTGCCGGTGGCGTGCGCGTCGTGGGGCACGCGTCCGGGCCGGTGACTCCGGGGAGGCTGTGACGGACAGGTCGGCGTCGTCCCGCGAGGGCGACCTCCGCAGGGGAGAGCGATGACCATCCTGAGCCGCACGCTTCTCGTAGCAGCAGTACTGGTTGCTCCGATCACCTTCGCCGGGAACGCCTCCGCGCGCTCCGGGTGCACCTCGTCCGTGCCCTACGTCTCCGGGGACGGCGGCTACGACACCTACCGCATCCCGGCGGCCGTCGTCACCGGCCAGGGCACCGTCCTCGCCTTCGCCGAGGGACGGCACAACAGCGCGGGCGACACCGGCAACATCGACGTCGTCCTCAGACGCTCCACCGACGGCGGCTGTACCTGGGGCCCGATGTCGGTGGTGGCCGCCGGCGACGGGGACACCCGGGGCAACCCGGCCCCCGTCGTCGACCCCCGCACCGGCGCGATCGTGCTGGTCACCTCCTACAACAGCGGGGTGGTGACCGAGGGCCAGATCATGCGGGGCGAGGTCACGGCGGAACAGAGCCGCCGCGTCTTCGTGCAGCGCAGCTGGGACGACGGCCGGAACTTCACCGCTCCGCGCGACATCACGGCGGAGGTGAAGCCGTCGAGCTGGCGCTGGTACGCGACGGGGCCCGGGCATGCGGTCGCGCTGACGCGGGGGCCGCACGCGGGGCGCCTGGTGATCCCGGCCAATCACTCCGCGGCCCCGCCGGCCGGTTCCTCCGACACCGGGCAGGAGGCGAAGTACTACGGCGGCCACGACCTGTACAGCGACGACGGGGGCGAGACGTGGCGGGTGGGGTTCGTGGACTCCACGTACGACGGGATCGACAACGCGAACGAGTCCTCCGCGGCCGAACTCCCCGACGGGCGGCTGTACTTCAGCTCCCGGGATCAGCTGGGCACGAGTACGGGCAACCGGCTCGACACGTACTCCGGTGACGGGGGTGCGAGTCTCGACCGGCCCTACTCCGTCCAGCACACGTTGGACGACGTGCCGGTGGTGGAGGGAAGTGTGCTCCAACTGCCGGGCGAGGGGGCCCCGTTGCTGTTCTCGGCGCCGTCCGTTCCCAACGTGCGGCAGGGGATGGCTGTTTGGCGGAGTTCGGACGGTGGGGGGAGCTTCGTGAAGGCGGTGACCTTGTCGGGGGAGTGGGCGGGGTACTCCGATCTGGTGGACGTGGGTGGGGGCACTGTGGGGGTGCTCTATGAGACCGGGGCGGCCGGCGCGTACGACACGATCGAGTTCCGGCGCTTGCCGACGACCGCCCTGAGCGGCGGCTGACGGCCCTGGGGACGCGGGTCCCTGCCGTCAACTGGCGGGGAAGTAATGGCCGTTGTCCAAACCGGCGAGCAGACCGGGCTGCGCGGGTTCCCAGCCGAGGGTCCGGCGGGTGACGAGGTTGGACGCCGGGTAGCTCTGCGTGACGATGTTGGCGAGGAACCCGAAGTATCCCGGCACCATCAGCTCGTCCACGGGAATGCTGACGGCGGGCAGGCCCAGACGGCTGCCGATGGCCTCGGCGATCTCGCGGAACGGGATGCCCCCGTCCCCGACCGCGTGCCAGTACGTGCCGGCCGGCCCCTTCTCCAGCGCCAGGCGGAACAAGGAGGCGACGTCGCGGATGTGCACGGCGTTCCACAGGTTCGCGCCGTCTCCGGGGTAGCCGACGAAACCCTTCTCCTTCGCGAGCGCGATCAGCACGGTGAGGAAGCCGGCCCGATCGGTCGTGCTGTGCGCGATGTTGGCGATCCGCACGACCGAAGAGCGCACGTTCTGCTCGGCGAGGCCGATCACGGTGGTTTCCACGACGTTGCGGACCCGCAGGGTGCCCTTGTACGCGTCGCCGCCGGGAAGGGCCGGGTCCTCTTCGGTGGCCGGCCGGCCCAGGTTCCCCGGCGAGCCTATGCTGCCCGCCGCGACCAGCGGCTTTCCGGTTCCCGCGAGTGCCTCGCCGTACGCGAGCATGATCGGGACCTCCGCGGCGGCCACGGCGTCGAGCCCGCCGGAGGGAAGCAGGTCCTGCCGGTGCGCGACGTGGACGACGCCGTCGGAGTCCGCGGCCGCCTCCTTGAGCCCGTCGAGATCCTGGATGTCGCCGCGACGCAGCTTCGCGCCGAGCGCGGACAGCGCCGCCGCGGCGGTGTCCGACCGGGCCAGGCCGGTGACCTCGTGCCCGGCGGCGATGAGCTCGGGGACGATGTACGAACCGGAATGGCCGGTCCCGCCGGTGACGAAAACGCGCATGCTGCTGCTCCTTGTGAATGATGTGGGCGAGAAGTGGTGGTGCGGGTGCGCTGCGCTCAGCCGAGAACGCTGACGCCGAGGAAGAAGTCGGTGTGCTTGACGGAGTGGGCGACGAGGCCGAGTTGCAACAGGGCGACGTTCTCCAGTGCCCGCGCCATCGGCAGCTCCCCGGCGTCCATCGGGCGCAGTCCCAGGCTCTCGATGAACGCCGACACGCGTGCCTTTGCCTGTACGTCGCCGGCGATGAACACGTCCAAGGTGCGACCCTCGGCCGGGCCGGCCGCCAGCACATGGGAGAACAGGGTGTTGAACGCCTTGACGACCTGCGCGTCGGCGGGGGCCGCCTTGGCGATCTCCTGCGCGCCGGAACTGTCGTCGGGAACAACGAACCCCTGAAGGTCGGGGGCGACCGGGTTGGTGATGTCGATGATGACCTTGCCGCGCAGTGCGTCCCCGTACCCGCTCACCACCGCCGCCGCACCGGCGTACGGCACGGCGAGGACAACGATGTCCCCGGCCGGGACGGCACCGGGCGCCCCGACCGTGGCGCCGTCGAGCGTGCCGGCCAATTCCTTGGCCTTGGCCGGGTCGCGGCCGATGATCTCGACGGCGTTGCCGCCGGCGAGCGCCCGGCCGGCCAGGGCGCCGGCCATGTTCCCCAGGCCGACAATGCTGATGCTGCTCATGGGTGTGCCTGCTTTCGGTTGTGTCGTCGACGCCGTCGAATTCTGGTACCGAATTCTGGTACCGAATTCTGGTACCGAAGTGTGGTACCGAATTCGTGCGTCGAATTCTGGCGCCGAATTGGTTTCGGCCTCACCAGGTACTCATTCAGGTTGCCATTGACCTGAGTTGGTGTCCAAGACTTGTTTTAGTCGTGGTGATACCCTGAATGCATCACCGTGCCGGGAGGCGCTATGGATCTGGATCTGGACCTGCGCAAACTGCGTTATTTCGTCGCCGTGGCCGAGCGGTTGCACTTCGGCCGCGCCGCCGATGAGCTGCATATCGCGCAGCCGGTGCTCAGCCGGCAGATCCGCGCGCTGGAGCAGGATCTGGGCGTCTCGCTGTTCACCAGGGACCGCCACGGCGTGGAGCTGACCGACGCGGGTCGGCAACTGCTGGCGGACGCCGGTCCGCTGCTCGCCTCCACGCACGCGGTCCGCCGCCGGGTGTCCGCGGCCGCCGGAGGCAAGCGGCGGCTGATGGTCGGTTTCCGGGCCGGCGTTGCCGTCACCCCGGCGGCCCGTGCGTTCGAGGCCCGGCACCCGGACGTGGTCGTGGACGTGCAGCGGATCGAAGGGGACGATCAGGCTCCGATGCTGCTCGACGGCCGCATCGACGTCGCCTATGTCCGGCTGCCCATCGACGAGACCGGCCTGCGCGTCACCCCGCTCTACACCGAGCCGCGGGTGGCGGTGCTGCCCGCCGGTCACCGGTTGGCCGGCAAGGAGGAGGTCACCGAGGCCGACCTGGCCGGCGAACCGCTGCTCTGGCATGCCGACCCGAGCACGCAGCCCACCAGGCGCCCGCACCCCAACGCCGGGTACGTGGTGCGCGGGGTGGACGAGACGCTCGAACATGTCGCGGCCGGCCGGGGCATCTCGTTCCTGGCCCGTTCGGCGACCGTGTTCTCCTCACACCCGGACGTCATCTATGTGCCCATCCCGGATCTGGCGCCCGACCAGGTGTGCCTCGCGGTGGCGGCGTCGCACACCTCGCCCATGATCGACGACTTCTTCACCGCGGCTCAGGAGGCGGCGGAGATCACGGCGGAATGCGGGAATTATGAAATGTGGCGGCTTGGAATCGATGCCGTTTCATAGTGCGGGTCAGCGGTCCGGTTGGCGACGAATTCCGTGAGGCATTAAACGGGTGGGTGGGTGGGAAATGTGGTTACAGCAACCCCGCCCCCGCCAAAAACTTCCCGACCCGCTCCACCTCATCCGCCGACAACGACACCTGAGGCTCCGCGGTCGCCGCACACTCGATAACCCCCCGCAGATGCAGCGCGGCCTTGAACGCCCCGAGCGCCGACGAACTGCCCCCCATCCGCGCCGGGTCCCCCACGCTCACCAGCCCGAACAGCGCGCACAACCGCTCCTGTTCGGCACGGGCCCGGTCCCAGTCGCCGGCCCGGCACAGCGCGTCGAGGCGGACGTACCCGTGCGGATCGACGTTGGCGAGACCCGGCACCGCCCCGTCCGCGCCCAACGCCAGTGCGGAGTCGACGAACAGTTCGGACCCGGTGAGCACGCTGAACCCGGTGATGCCCGGATGGACACGCGCGCCGGTGACGACCGTACGGAATCCGGCGAGGTCCCCGCTGGAGTCCTTGAGGCCGGCCAGAACGCCCTCGGCGGCGAGTTCGAGGACGAGGTCGGACGGCAACTTCGTATGGACGGAGGCGGGGAGGTCGTAGGCCACCACGGGAACCGGTGACGCGGCGGCGACCAACCGATAGTGGCGGGCGATCTCCGCGGGATGGGTGCGTGTGTAGAAGGGCGCGGTCACTACGACCGCGTCCGCACCCGCGTCCGTCACGGCGGCCACATGGTCCAGAACCCGGGGCGTCGTCATGTCGATCGCCCCTGCGAGCACCGGCAGTTGACCCCCCACATGAGCGACCACCGCCTCCACCACACACCTGCGCTGCCGGTCCGTCAGATACGCGGCCTCCGACGTTGACCCGAGCAGGAACAGTCCGTGCACCCCCGCCTCGACCAGGTAATCGACAAGCCTGAGAAGCGAACGGACGTCCACCTCGCGTTCCGGTGTCAGGGGCGTGCAGACGGGCGGTACGACACCGGTCAGCGGGGCGGGGAGGGTCATGAAGGCTCCATGGGGCGGCTTTGGCGAACGAGGTCGCGGGTGGACAGGTCCTCCTCCACAGGATGGTGGCAACGGTAGAGATGTCCCGGTGTCGACGCGGCCGAGAAATCCGGCATGGTGGCGGCACACACATCGTCCGCCTTCCAGCACCGCGTACGGAACGGACACCCGCTCGGCGGATGCGTGGCCGACGGCACCGGACCGATCAGCGGGATCGGGTCGATGGGGTGGAGCAGCCCGGGGGTCGCCGAGAACAGGGCGCGGGTGTACGGGTGCCGGGCCCGGTCGGTGACCTGGTCGGCCGGGGTCTCCTCGACGATCCGGCCCAGGTACATGGTGATCACCCGGTCGCTCATCCGCCGTACCGTCTGGATGTCGTGCGACACGAACACCAGGGCCAGGCCCAGCCGTTCCTTCAGGTCGAGGAGGAGGTTGAGGATCTGGGCCCGGACCGAGACGTCCAGCGCGCTGGTCGGTTCGTCGGCCACGACGAGGTCGGGGTCGAGCGCCAACGCCCGTGCGATCGCGACGCGTTGGCGCTGCCCGCCGGAGAGCTGCCCCGGCAGACCGTCCGCCAGCGCACGCGGAAGGCCGACCAGTGACATCAACTCCCGTACCCGGTCCTCCCGTTCGGCCTTCGTCCCGCGACTGTGCACGTCCAGCGGATCCCGCAGTATCTGCCGGATCGTCAGCCGCCGGTTCAACGCGGTAGACGGATCCTGGAAGATCATGCCGATCCCGGTACCCACCGCGGCCCGCCGTTCACCGTCCGGCATCGACCACAGATCCCGCCCCCGCAACGACACCGTCCCGGCCGTCGGCCGCTGCACCCCCACCAACACCTTGGCCAACGTGGACTTCCCACACCCGGACTCACCGACCACACCGACCGTCTCACCGGCCGCGATGACGAGATCGGCGTCAGTCAGGGCGAACACCCGATCCCGGCTGAACAACCCCCCACTGCGCGCCTTGTGCACAACATGAGCACCGACCAACTCGACGAGCCCACCGCCCACTTGACCACCTTCCACCTCAACACCCGCACCTTTCATACGGCCCACCCCCCTGCCTTCAGGGGCGCGGGGCTGTATCGATATGCGGCTCTGCCGCGCGGGCGCGACCAGCTCCGCCAACGCGCACTGTTCACCCCGCCCCACCCCCACGCCTTAAGGGGCGCGGGGAACTGCGCGACCAGCCCCCACGCGCCCGCACCCCGCACACAACCCAAACCACCCACCCCCAACCCGCTCACGTAACCGCCCCGCTCTCCGTAGTCACCAGATCGATCGCCGGGTGATGACACGCCGCCGTATGCGTACGCGGCCCGACCAGATCCGGCGCCGTCGTACGGCAAACGTCGCTCGCCAACGGACACCGGTCCGCAAACCGGCACCCCGCCGGGAAGTCCGCGGGGGAGGGCACGACCCCCTTGATCTGGGTCATCCGCTCGGCCGCCGACTCCAGAGACAGCACGCTGCCGAGCAGACCCCGCGTGTAGTGATGAGCCGGCGACTCCACCAGATCGGCGGTCACCCCCGTCTCCACGATCTGCCCGCCGTACATCACCACCACCCGATCGGTGACGTCGGCGATCAACGCGAGATCGTGCGACACGAGGATCAACGCGAACCCCAACTCCGCACGCAGCCGCAGCAGCAGCTCTATGACCTGAGCCTGCACGGTGACGTCCAGCGCAGTCGTCGGCTCGTCGGCGACGATCAGCTTCGGGTCGCGGGACAACGCCATGGCGATCAGCACACGTTGGCGCTGACCGCCGGAGAGCTCGTGCGGGTAACTGCGCAGGGTGCGCTCCGGATCGAGCCCGACCATCGTCAGCAACTCGCCCGCCCCACGGTGCCCACCACGCCGTATCACCTGCTTGAGCTGCGCACGGATCGTCATCGCCGGGTTCAGGGACGACAGCGCGTCCTGATACACCATCGCCATCTCGTGACCCAGCAACCTGCGCCGCACCCGCATCGGCTCGCCCACCAACTGCCGCTGGTCGAACCGGACATGGCCCCGAACCCGCGCCCCCTTCGGCTCCAGCCCCATCACCGCGAGCGCCGTCAGCGACTTCCCGCAGCCCGACTCGCCCACCAGGCCCAGGACTTCACCCGGCCGCACCTCGAAACTGATGCCGTCGACGATGTCCACCCCGTGGTGCCGGCCCTCGAAGCCGATCGCCAAGTTCTCGACGGCCAGGACCGGTTGGCCATCCGGGTCGGGCAACGGCCGTGCACGCGAACGGAGTCGGAGCGCCGCCTCCGTCAGACCGGGAAGCGGGAGCACCTCGCCGCTGCCCGGCTCCGGCGCGTCGAGCGGGTCCTCGTCGGGCCGTACGTCCACCTCGCGCGCGGCCGGCGCCGCCCACGCGTCCGAGACGCCCTCGGACAGTATGTTCAGCGAGAGGACCGTGATCAGCATCAGCAGACCGGGGAAGACCGTCGCCCACCAACCCCCGGTCAGCACCATGTTCTTGCCGTCCGCGATGACACTGCCCCACGACGGGTCCGGGGGCCGTACGCCCGCGCCGATGAACGACAGCGACGCCTCGAAGACGATCGCCTCCGCCACCTGCACCGTGCAGAACACCAGGATCGGAGCAGCGCAGTTGACGGCCACGTGCCGGATCACGATGTGCGGGGTGCGGGCGCCGATCACCCGTTCCGCGGTGACGTAGTCCTCTCCGTACTGGTCAAGTACGTTGGCCCGTACGACCCTTGCGACCGGCGGGGTGAACAGGAACGCGATCGCGCAGATCAGTACGGTGATCCCGCCGCCGAACACCGCGACCAAGACCGCCGCCAGCGCGATGCCGGGGAACGCCATCACCACGTCCAGGCAGCGCATCAGCGTCTCGTCCACGCCCTTGCGGGAGGTCGCCGCGACCGCGCCGATCAGCGCGCCGACGACCAGGGCCAGCGCGGTCGCCCCGAGCCCGATCGCGAGGGACCAACGGGCGCCGTACATCAGCCTGCTGAGGATGTCCCGGCCCAGGCTGTCCTGGCCCATCCAGTGGCCGGCGGAGGGGTGTCCGGTGCCGTCGACGGGGAGTTGCTGGTCCAGCGGGTCGTGCGGGGCGATGAGGGGCGCGAACAACGCGACCAGCACCACGACCGCCAGGAAGCCCACCGCGACCTTCGACAGGACCGGCAGCCGGCGCCAGCCGCGCAGCCGGATGCCGGGCCGGGACAGGGTCTCGGCGAGGCCCTTGCGGGAGAACTGGGGGAACTGGGGGAACTGAGTGGGCATCAGGAGGCTTCCCTCAGGCGGGGGTTGACCAGCAGGTAGAGGATGTCGATGACGAGGTTCACGACGACGAACCCGGTCGCCGTCGTGAGCACCACGCCCTGGACGACGGCCGGGTCGCCGTTCTGCACGGCGTCGATCATCAACTTGCCCATCCCGGGGAGGGAGAAGATGGTCTCGATGACGACCGCACCGCCGAGCAGGTATCCAACGCGCAGGCCCAGCACGGTGAGTGGGTTCATCAGCGCGTTGCGGAGCACGTTCCGGCCGACCACCACCCGGGGTGGCAGACCGCTGCCGATCGCCGTCCGGACGTAGTCCTTGTCCAGTTCCTCGACGACGGATGTCCTTACGATGCGCGTGAGTTGGGCCGCCACCGGAAGGGAGAGGGCCAGCGCCGGGAGGGCCATCGTCTTGAGCCAGCCGGTGAGGGAGTCCGCCGGGTTGATGTAGCCGCCGGTCGGGAACCAGCCCCGGTCCACCGCCAGATACTGGATCATCAGCAGCGCCAGCCAGAAGCCGGGCGCGGCGACCCCGGTCAGCGACACGACCCGGATGATCTGGTCGGGCAGCCGGTCCCGGTAGATCGCCGCCGTCACCCCGCCGAGCAGCGACAGCACCATCGCGATCGCCAGCCCCAGGAAGGTGAGTTGAAGGGTGAGCGGCAGTGCGGTGGTGACCTGCTGGACGACCGGTGCCCGGGTCAGCGCGCTGGTGCCCATGTCACCGTGGAGGAGTGCGCCCACGAAATGGACGTAGCGCACGGGCAGCGGATCGAGCAGGCCGTTGCGCATGCGGAAGTCGTGCAGTTGCTGCGGGGTCGGGTTGGCGCCCTGGAAGAACGCGGACGCCGGGTCGACGTCCGAGAAGCGCATCACCACGAACACGAACAGCACGATGCCGAGCATCAGCGGAACGAGCAGGACGATACGGCGGGCCAGAATCCTGAGGACGGTGACCATGGTCCAACTCCCGTACGGTCAGACCCACTTGGCCTGGAGGACGTTGATGCCGGGGTAGGGCTGCGCCCTTATCCCCGCCAGCTTCTTCGGATCCCAGGCGGTCATCAGCTCGTTGTGGACGACCGGGTAGAGCACGGCCTGTTCGGCGACGGTGTCGATGTAGTCCTGGATCATCGTCTTCTTCTTCGCCGCGTCCGGTTCCCGGGTGGCCTGGTCCATGTCCCTGAAGAGCTGCTTGGCGACGGGGTTCCCGGCCCAACGGGCGTAGCCCATCCAGAGGTTCTGCGGGCCGTAGTTGTAGTGCATGATCAGGTCCGCGTCGAGGCCGAACTGGTTGGGGTTGGAAGCGGCGGCGACCACTTGGTAGTCCTGCTTCTGGTCCATCTTGGTGAAGACGGCCGTGGTCTCCTGCGGGGCCAGCGTCGTCTTCACGCCGATCGCGTCCCAGGACGCCTTGATGGTCGGCAGGCAGTCGACGATCCAACTCACGTTCACCGCAAGGATGTTGATCTTCAGCCCGCTGACCCCGGCCGCCTTCAGCAGCGCCTTCGCCTTGTCGGGGTCGTAGTCGTAGACCGTCTTCGCGCGCCGGTAGGCCGGGTTGCCCTCGTTGAGGAACGACGAGGACGGCTTTCCGTGTCCGCGCAGGGCGACTTGGACCATCTTTCCGGTGTCGATCGCGTAGTGCAGCGCCTGGCGGACCCGTACGTCGTCGAAGGGTTTGTGCTGGGTGTTGAACATCAGAAACAGGTTGTTCATCCCGGCCCCGCCCGCGACCGTCATCCCGCCGCTCCGCAGCCGCTGGATGTTGGCGTAGGGGATGTTGTCGGCGATCTGCGCGCCCGCGCTCGACCCGGAGATCTTGGCGACGCGCGGTGCCGCGTCGACGATCGTCAGCCAGTTCATCGTCTTGAAGGCGGGCGGGCGCGGGCCGTTGTAGTCGGCGAACGCGGCGAAGGTCGTATTGGACTTGGGGTGGTGCGCGGTCTGCTTGTACGGCCCCGAGCCGACCGCCTTGCCCTTGATCGCGTCGTCCCAGGCGCCGGGCTGGGAGAAGACGTGCTTCGGCATGATCTTCGCGAGCGTGAGCCGTGAAACCCCTTCCGGGAAGGGGAACTTGAGGACCAGCTCGACGTTCTGCGCGTCGATCTTCCGGACCTCCTTCAGCCAGCCGGCGAAGAAGCCCTGCGCGAGGGTCGCCGTCTTCGGGTCGAGGATGCGGTCGAAGACGAACACGACGTCGTCGGCGGTGACCGGCTGCCCGTCGTGGAACTTCGCGCCCGCGCGCAGCGTGAACTTCCACGAGGTGCCGCTGGTGTCCTTCGGCACGGCGGTCGCCAGCGCCGGGTAGGGCGCGCGGGTGATCGGATCGGTGTCGATCAGCCCCTCGTAGATGTGGTTGTTGCCGGCCATGGCGAACGCCGACGCCGTCTGCGTCGGATCCCAGCTGCCGTCGTTGCCGTAGCCGATCACCGCGGTCAGCGTCCGGTTCTTGCCGGTGCCCCCGCCGCCGGTGTCGTTCGTCGACTGCGGCCCCGACGAACAGGCCGTCAGGGACGAGGAGATCGCGGCCGCGGCGCCCAGCGCGCCGGAGTACTTCAGGAACGCCCGGCGGTGCAGCGCGGGCACGTTCTGGGTCACGTCTTCGCGCATGGTTACTCCAGGAGGTACGACGTCCTACGTCCTGCGGTCAGCGCGACCATAAGAGCGGCCGTGGGGGCGGTCAAGGCATCGCACACGAATGGCGTAGCCGTCAGAGGTCGGACCAATGGCGGTTTGAAAACGCGTGGGAATGGCGCAAGTTGACACCCCGCCGGGGTGCGCCGAGGTCAGACATGGGACGTGGGACGTCTGATGCGGCTACGATGCGGCGCATGTCCGGGGAGCCAAGGAACAGTCGGATTCAGCGCGAGATCGTCCAGCTGATCCTCGACCGCAAGCTCCAGCCCGGTGCGCCCCTGCCCACCGAGGCCGAGCTGATGGACGACCTCGGCATCAGCAGAAACTCCGTCCGCGAGGCCCTCAAGGCGCTCCAGGCCCTCGACATCGTCGAGATCAGACACGGCTACGGCACCTACGTCGGCCGCGCCTCGCTGACGCCGCTCGTCGACGGGCTCACATTCCGTACACTCACCCGGCACGAGGACGACGCGGACGCGCTGGCCGAGGTCCTCCAGGTGCGCGAGGTGCTGGAGGAAGGCCTGATTCATCGGGTCGTTGCCACCGTCACCGAGCCGGAACTGGACAGACTCGAAGCGGTGGTGACCCGGATGGAGGACGCGGGCCGCGCCGGCCGGCCCTTCCCCGAACTCGACCGGGAATTCCACGAGTTGCTCTACGCCTCGCTCGGCAATGAACTCGTCCCCCAACTCCTCGGCGCCTTCTGGACGGTGTTCCGCCGGGTCGCCGGCGCCCGCGGCTGGACCGACGACCCGGCCCCCGAACTCACCGTCCGCCGCCACCGCGACATCGTGACCGCGCTGCGCGCCCGCGATGTCGAGGGCGCGCAGCGCGCGATGGCGGACCACTTCCGCGGCATCGAGGCGCGCGCGGCGCAGGAGTCACGGGGAGTGGGCTGACCTTCGGCCGGACGGCGTCCGACTCTCTGTCGGGTCCCTGAACTGTGCTCAGGGAGCGGTGAGTTGGGCCACGATCGACGCCCCGTCCAGCCAGACGTTCTCGCGCGAGATCTTGCCGTCCGTGAACTCGAAGACGTGCAGCATCCGGAAGGTGATCCGGCGGTTGTTGCCGGGGACGCCCAGCAGTGAGCCGGGGACCGTGCAGGTGATCAGGTCCTCGACGGTCGCCGCGTTCTCCGAGTAGTAGGTGTGGGTGCGCTCGGACTTCTCGGTGCGCAGATCCTTCACCAGCTGCTCGTAGCGCTCCTGCGCGGCCGGGATGCCGACCGCCGGGCCGCCGGGCCAGCCGACGGCGTCATGCTCGATGTCGTCGGTGTAGACGGACACCGCCGCCGCCGGGTCCCCGTGTTCCTCGGCGAGCATGTGCGTGCCGATCAGTACTTCCATTTCCGCCGGTGTGATGGAGCCCATCGAGCTCCTCCTCTCGTCGCGCCGCGTGCCGGTCCAGCCCGCGACCCCCGTTGGTGAGACGGATATACTGTAATAAGAAAATTTTCTCACGACAAGAAGGAATTCGCATGCCCGAGGGCCGCAGCAGACAGAAGTTGCGCACGCGCCGCGCGCTGATCGAGGCTGCGGGCGCCCTGATTCGCGAGGGCAGGGCAGTCACGATCGCCGAAGCGGCGGAGACGGCCGAGGTCTCCCTGGCCACCGCGTACCGCTACTTCTCCAGCCCGCAGGAACTGCTCCAGGAGACCCAACTCCTCGTCCGCATCCCCGACGTCACCGCCGATCTGCCCGCCGACCCTGCCGAGCGCCTCGACACGTTGATCACGCGCGTCGCCGAGCTCCAGTTCGGTGACGAGGCCGTATGGCGGGCGCTGGTGCGGGCCGGCCTGGAACGCTGGTTCGCCCAGCGCGAGCACGTCCACGAGCACGGTGAACCGGAGATTCCCACCCGCAACCAGACCCGCCTCGGCCACACCCGCACCGCGCTCGAACCCCTCGCCGACACCCTCCCGCCCGAACTCCACCGCCGCCTGACCATGGCCGTCACCCTCGTCTACGGCGTCGAGGCGCTGATCGCGACCCGCGACGCCTGCGGACTCGACCCCGAGGAAGCGCAGGACGTGATGCGATGGGCGGCGAGCGCACTCCTGGAGAAGGCGATACGCGAGGCACCGGATGAGTGAGACACAGGACAACATGTGGGACGAGCGGAACACGGGTGTCCTACGACTCCCCTCCGGCCGCCTGATCCGAGGCCGCGCCCTGCGCCGACCACTCCCGGCCGACGGCCCGGTCCCGACGTACGGCGTGTATCTGCTGGGCAGCCCACCGCCCCAAGTCCCTTGGCAGGCAAGGTGGTTGCGCTGGCCGGACTTCCGGCTGCCCGCCGACCGCGCCGAGGCCCGCACGATCCTCACCGAGGCCTGGCGGCGGGCCCGTACCGAGCGCGTCGAGATCGCCTGCCTCGGCGGTCGGGGCCGCACCGGCACGGCACTCGCCTGCCTCGCGGTCCTCGACGGGGTGCCGCCGGGGGAGGCGGTCGCGTATGTCCGCGCGCACTACGACCGGCACGCGGTGGAGACGCCGTGGCAGCGGCGGTACGTACGGCGGTTCGGGGCGCCCTCAGGTTCGGCGGGCCCGGAAGCGTAGACGGCGGCTCTCCTGGTCCAGGTCCACCACCACGTCCGTGAAGCCGGCCCGCTCCAGCCGGGCCGGAAGCGTCGCCGGATCGAGGGTGTTCATCGTGTCCTGGAAGTGCAACACCCGGAATCGGAGGCTGGATTGGCTGTCGCTGCCCGCGAACGTGCCGCCGGGGCGCAGCACACGGAACGCCTCGGCGAAGATGCGGTCCTGGTGGGTGGTCGTGGGCACGTGGTGCAGCATCGTGAAGCAGACGACGGAGTCGAACGAGGCGTCGGGCAGCGGCAGTTCGGCCCCGTCCGCGTGGAGCACGGTGGCCCGGTCGCCCCACTGGGACTGGAGCGTGCGGGCGCTGTCGGCGTCGATCTCGGCGGCGGTGAGGTGGTCGACCTGGTCGACGAGGACACGGAGGTTGGCGCCGTAGCCGGGGCCGATCTCCAGGACGTCCGCGCCGAGTTCGACGTGTTCAAGGGCCCAGGGCAGGATGCGGTCCTTCGTCGTCTGCGCCCATCCCTCGGAGCTGCACAGCTTGCGGTGGGCTCGGTTCATCGGCATACGTCGACGCTAGGCGGGGCGGGTGGTTGTCCGCCACGGGCTGGGCTGTCGTGTCGTGGAACGGACAGCACGGTTGGCACCGGGGGAACGGGAGCCGTGGGGGTCACCGGTTCGACATGGCCATCCTCGTCGGCCAGTTCCCCAAGCCGCGCGGGACGGCCTCCGGCACGCACTGGCATCCCCTCCTCCAACTCGCCAGTTCCGAGCGGGGGTTGCTGCGAATCCGCAGCGAGCACGGAACGTGGCTGCTGCCACCGTCCCTGGCCCTGTGGATCCCGGCGAACGTCCGGCACGCCGCGGAGTCCGAGGGCGACGCCGTCATGCGCAGTGCGTACGTCGACCCGGCGCGCTGCCCGCACGTCGACTGGCGGGACCCTACGGGGATCTGCGGGCCCACCCGGCGGACGGGCGGGCCCTGGCGGAGTACGGCCGCCAAGTCGGCGCAAGCGCACGGACGTTGGCCCGCGTCTTCGTCGCCGAGACGGGTCTCGGGTTCGGGCAGTGGCGGGAACGGCTGCGGATGCAGGCCGCGTTGCCGTTCCTCGCCGAGGGGCTGCCGATCGAGGCGGTGGCGCGACGCGTGGGGTACGCCTCGGCGAGTTCCTTCACGGCGGCGTTCCACCGGGTGGTCGGGGTGACGCCGAGGCAGTACTTCCCGCGCTAGCGGTCATGGGGGGCGTGTTAGCTGACGGCTGCCGCCACCAACTCGGCGGTATTCGCGACCAGTTGGTTGTCGTACGGCGCGTCGGGCAGGGTCGGCTTCGTCGTCAGGACCGCGAGGACGACCGGGTCACCGGACTCCGTCCAGGCGATGCCTACGTCGTTGGCGGTGCCGTAGTCGCCGCTGCCGGTCTTGTCGGCGATCGTCCAGGTCGCGGGGAGCCCGGCGCGGAAACGGGCGGCGCTCGTCGTGTTGTTGAGCAGCCACGCGGTGAGCCGGTCGCGGTCGGGGCGGCGCAGGGCGTCGCCGAGGACGAGCCTGCCGTACAGGCCGGCGATCGCGCGCGGGCTGGTGGTGTCCGTGATCCGGTCCGGCTCGGCCGAGTTCAGCTCGGTCTCCCAGCGGTCGAGCCGGGTGACCCGGTCGCCGAGGGAACGGGCGAAGCGGGTGACGGCGGTGGGGCCGCCGAGTTCGCGCAGGATCAGGTTGCCGGCGCCGTTGTCGCTGTAGCGGATGGCCACGTCCGCGAGTTGCTCGACCGTCATGCCGGTGGCCAGGTGCGCCCGGGTCTGGTCGGAACCGTCGACCAGATCGGCCTCCGTGTAGTGCACGACCTTGTAGAGCACCTCGCCGTGCCGGTCCAGGTCCCGCAGGACGGCCGCGGCGGCGAGCGTCTTGAACACCGAGCACATCGGGAAGAGTTCGTCGGCGCGGTGCACGACGGTCTTCTTCGTGCCGAGGTGGTGCGCGAACACACCGACGCGGGCGCTGTGTTGATCCTCAAGGGCACGCAACTGGGCCGTGGTGCCTGTGCTGTCCGACGCCTGCGCGGAGGGGGCGCCGGCGAGGAGGGCCGTGGCGGTGGCGGCACCTGCGGTGAGCAGGGTGCGGCGGGTGGTGGTAGGGCTTGCGGAGGTCGTAGGGGTTGCAGGGGGTGTAGGGGTCGTAGGGGACTGTTCGGAGCCTGTGATCGCGCTCTCCTTTGTTCGGTCCGCGTCGACGTCCGGTCGATTTCCGTCAACGATCTCTCCAGTGACCGACGCGAGAGCTCATACCTTGGTTGCGTCGCCGTAGACCATCGGGCGACCCTGGGGCGGGCGCCGGATCGGCACAGTGGGCGCATGGTGAACACACAGGGGATCACGCGGGGGCAGTTCCTGACGGGGGCGCTGGCGTTCGGGGCGGCGGGGGCGCTGCTGCCGTCGGGACAGGCGACGGCACGGACACAGGCAAAGGCACGGGCACAGACGACGGCGCGGGCACAGGCGGCGTACGGGCGACGCGGCCTGCGCCGACACGGTGTCGTCTACACGGTCGGCGAGGGCGAGACCCCCGCCACCGCCTGGAACCCGCACCGCATGCGCGCCGATCTCCGCGCGATCCGCGACGAGTTGCACGCCGACACGGTCGATGTCACCGGCGACGGCGTCGACCGCCTCACCGCGACGGCCGCCGGGGCCGCCGAACTCGGCCTGCACATCTGGCTCCAGCCCACCCTCGCCGACGTCCCGGAGCGGGACATCCTCGAACACCTCGCGGAGACCGGCCGGTTCGCGGAACGCCTCCGGCGCCAGGGCGCGAGCGTCGACTTCAGCGTGGGCTGCGAGTTCTGGCTGTTCGTCCCCGGAATCGTGCCCGGCGCGACGGTCCTGGACCGCGTCCAGAACATTCTGAACGGCACGTTCGACCCGGTGAAGATGCAGCGCAGGCTAAACGCGTTCACCAAGAAGGCGGCAACGCTGGGCCGTTCCGTCTTCCACGGCAACCTCAGCTACGCAGCGGCCCAGGACGACGAGGTCGACTGGACCCTTTTCGACATCGTGGGCATCGACTACTACTCCTACTTCAGCCAACCGGCCGACTATGTGCGGGAGTTGAAGACCTACCAACGCTGGGGCAAGCCCGTGACCATCACCGAGTTCGGCACCTGCGCGTACAAGGGCGCCGAGAAGACGGCCGGCATGGGCTGGAACGTCGTCGACTACGACAAGGACCCGGAGGAGATCAAGGGCCACCTGATCCGCAGCGAACACACCCAAGCGGCGTACATGGTCGCCCTGTTGGAGATCTTCGAGTCGATGAACCTCTACGGCGCGATGGCCTTCGAGTTCGTCACCCCGGACGCACCGCACCGCGCCCACGACCCGCGCCACGACCTCGACATGGCGAGCTACTCGATCACCAAGACCATCAAGGACCGCCCCTACGACCCGAGTTCACCGTGGCACTGGGAACCGAAGGAGGCGTTCCACGCGCTGGCCCGGCACTACGGTCACAGGGCGAGTGTCATGAGAAGCCGGTGCTCGCCCGGCCCGAAGTAGTCCTTGGCCACTCCGTCCTCGGACGAGAACCCCAGCGTGCGGTACAGCGTGATCGCGGCGGTATTCGCCGGTTCCACCGTCAGCCGGACCTGGCGAACGCCCTCGGTGCGCAGTCGGCGTAGGACCTCGACCATCAGGCGTCGGCCCAGACCGTGTCCCCGCTGGTGGGGGATGATGGCGAGGCTCATGATCCAACTCACGTAGCCGTCAGAGGTGTTGACGAAGAAGACGTAGCCGAGGAGGCCCTCGCCGTCGTCGAGGACGAGGGTGCGGTCGACGTGTATCTCGATCAACTGTCGCAGGATGAACGGGGGATACGGATCCTCGGGGAAGGCATCCTTGTCGACTCGCAGCAACTCGGGCAGGTCGGCCTCGGTGGCAACCCTCAAGGTCAGTGGCCGGTCGCCGCGGTCAGCGAAGAATTTCTGGTCAGTGCGGCTGCCGGCGGATGGGAAACGCTGCTCGGGGAAAATGATCATTCCACCTCCCGTGGAATCTGGATCAATTATCCAGCCAGGTGATTGTCGTGACTCTGAAGTTGCTATCGTGGGTGGTGTGACCGCAAGTTCTTCAGGGGGTACGCGGGTGAAGAATTCGGATGTCGCCTGGGATTCGTTCGACTCGATCGCCTATGTTGATCACAACTATCGGGACCTGCAGGCGGAGGACGAAGAAATCCTGCACATTGTTCGGGATCATTTCGCCGATCATTTCCGGACGCAGGGCGTTGGTCCGATTCACGGTATTGACGTGGGCGCCGGCGCCAACCTCTATCCCGCGCTCTCCATGCTGCCCTGGTGTGACGGGATCACGCTCTTGGAGCGGTCGGCATCGAACGTGGCGTACCTCCGGGCGCAGCTCCATTCCTACTCCCGGAACTGGGACCAGTTCTGGGACGTCCTGACAGGGAACGAGACGTATGGCTCCTTCGCCGCCGATCCGCGTCAGCGGTTCCGCGAGGTCGTCCGGGTCGAGCAGGGCAACATCTTCGACCTTGATCGGTTCGCCGGCCGGTGGTCCGTGGGGACGATGTTCTTCGTCGCCGAGTCGATGACCTCCTCCTGCGACGAGTTCGCCCTGGGTGTGGAGCGCTTTATGTGCGCTCTGGCCCCCGGGGCCCCCTTCGTCGCCGCTTTCATGGAACACTCCAAGGGGTATCGCGCGGGAGAGCAGTTCTTCCCCGCGTGTGACGTGGGAGAGGACGAGGTGCGGGAGAGTATCGAACCATTCGCCGACGAGTTCAAGGTGCAGCGACTGAAATACGAGGCCGCGGTGAGGGAAGGCTATTCCGGAATGATTCTCTCCTATGGCTGGCGCGGCGGAATGACGGCAGAGTGACCTGCACGGGGGGCATGAAATGGAGATCAAGCCGCGCCAGCACCTGCTGGACATCTGGCAGGCGGTCGCCCGCCAGTCCTTCGACGGCGGTCGGTGGACGTGGGGCCCATGGGGCGGCCAGAGCAGCGTCGCCGACGCCGAGCGCCTGCTCTGCCTGCTGTACCCGGCGACCGAGCTGCCGTCGTTCCGGCTGGACGACCCCGACACCACACTGACCGACGTACAGCAGACGCTGAAGCGGGCCGGCGGACCGCTGGAGATTCCGGCCGCTCTCGTCACGGCCGCGGCGGAGTTCATGCGCACCCACACCGACGACAAGAGGCCCACGTTCGCGGGCGGTTACTACTTCCAGTCCCGGGACAAGGAGCAGGACCTCACCGAGGAGCAGCGCCAACTCGGCGTCACCGACTCGTTCTCCATGTCGATCACCCTCTGCCTCGCCCTGCTCGGCTTCCTCAAGGTCTACGAGACCAAGACCCGCCGCGGCGACATGCAGGACACGATCCGGGAGTTACGGATCGCGACCAGCAACCGGCTCACCGCCGCCATGGTGAGCCTGCTGCGGTCGTTCACGGTCGACGTCTACGACACCGACTCCTCCCAGGGCCAGACGCTCTGCGAACTCCTCGGCCAGGGGCAGTTGTCGCAGCGTCAGGTACTGGAGAAGTTCCAGCGGCGGTTCCGGCCGCTGCGTGCCGCCATCATCGAGAGCTTCATCCTCGGCCTCGACGTCCAGGAAGCCCTCAAGGACGAGAGCCAGCTCTTCGAATGCGGCTGGGCCTGGAGTCTGGTGCGGGACGCGCCCGAGGTGGAGACCGATGAGCCCATCGGAGCGCAGCCCGCCGGTGTAGCCAACCCGGTGCCGTACCTGTACTTCACCGTCGTCGCGCTCGACGGCATCCAGGACCTGTTCTCGGACCGCACCCTGACCCTCGGCCTGCTCAACGCCGAACAGCAGAAGCTCGCCGAGGCGTTGCGACTGCGCTGGGAGATCACCCAGCAGTACTGGTCGCGCATCGCCCGCTTCGACGGCGACCGTTGGCCCTTGGAGGACATCCCCTGGCGTACGACGGGACAGCGGCTGGAGTCGGAGTACTTCTCGCTCTCCGTCGCCGCGATCCTCGTGCACGACCTGATGCGGCGCCGGGCCACCGACAACGACCTGACCCGCACCGTCCACGTCATGGAGCGGCTCGCCGAACGCGGCCGTATCACCAGCCGGATGACACGCGACGACCCGATGATCCAGCTGCACAACCCGGGCGTCACCCTGCCCCTCTGGGGCGGCGGCACCATCGGCCCGCCGATGGACTGGACGATGACCGACTTCTCGGCCCAACTCCTCAAGCGCACGGTGCAGTTGTGCACGCTCTCCCGCAACCTCTCCGCGCACGACCGGCTGCTGAGGCTGGCCGAGGACACCTTCGGCCATGTGTGGCGGCGCCGTATCGGCGACGGAGAGGGCGTCGGCCTGTGGGACAACGTGCACGCCGTCTACCCCGAGACCGCCCTCACCGAGGGCCCGGTGTCCTGGAATATCACCGAGCGCGTCACCGAGGCGATGGTCCAGGTCCACAACATGTACGCGCAGCCACCGGTCCGCACCCTCGAACTCACCGAACTGGCACGGGCGTTGCTCAGCGAGTCCACGCACCTCCTGGGCAACGAGCAGACGGCGCCCGCGCCCAACGCCGACGGAAGACGCGGCACGCAACTCAGGGAAATCGAGGTCACGTTGCGCCGCGCCCGCGCCCTGGTCGACGAACAGCCGGGCACCACCTACGCGTTGACCCTCAACGTCCTGGGTCAGCTCGACGCACTCGCCCGGGCCCGCGAAGCAGCCACGAACCAGGGAGGGTGAGCCGTGCTGATCTTCGCGGCCTCCGACAAGGGAGGCGCGGGCCGCTCGGTGACCAGCGCCAACCTCGCCTACCAGCGCGCGCTGACCGGAGACGACGTCTGCTACCTGGACTTCGACTTCGGTTCGCCCACCGCCTCCGCCGTCTTCGACGTGCCCGACGCCCGCCAGGCCGCCGAGGACCGCGGCCTGCACTCGTACCTGATAGGCGAGGTCAGCGAACCCGTCCGCATCGACGTCTGGGCCGACACCGAACACCGCGTCCTGCGCAACCAGCCGCCCGGAGCGGGCCGGTTGATCCTCATGCCGGGCGACCTCAGCGGCGGCGAGTTCGCCACCTCCGGCGACAACCTGCACCGCTGCGTGGATCTCCTCCTGCGCCTCAACAGCGAGTTCGACCTGACCATCGTCGACCTCAGCGCCGGCCGCAGCTACGCCGTCGACATGGTCCTGGAGGCCACCGCGCAGCGGGCAATGAACGGCGTCCGGGCCCGCTGGCTGATCTTCCACCGCTGGACCCGCCAGCACGTCGAGGCCGCGGCGAACCTGGTCCACGGCAGGCGCGGCATTGTCGCCGGCGGCGTCGCCCGAGGCCACGACGAGCACACCCTGCGCACCGCCATCCGCTTCGTACGAACCGCCGTACCCGACCCCGACTCGCCCCTGTGGTCCCAGGCCACACCCACCCAGTCGGCATGGATGGACCGGTGCGACACCGATCTGAAGCACCTCGCCTCACACCACGGCATCGGCTACAGCCAGGTGCTCGGCTCGATCCCGCTGGAGCCGGTGCTGCAGTGGCGGGAGCAACTCATCACGGACGAGGACGTGTTGGACAGTCGGATCGCCACCATGGAGACCTGGCAGGCATTCAGCGATCTGGCGGCGCGGCTGACCGACGGCAAGTATTGGGAGGAGGCATGACGGCGCGAGAGGCGGAGTCCGTACCGCAGCCGCATCGGATCCAGTACAGGCCGCAGCTGTTCCGCAAGACGCTCTTCGCGATCCTGACAGGAGTCGTCGCCTTCCTCGTGATCGGCACACTGGACGAGGGCGGCGGCGGCCGGTGGCAGTGGACGATGGCCGTCGTCCTCGGCTGCGCGACCCTGATCGTGCAGCTGCTCGTGGGCTTCGGCGAGCGGTTGGAGGCCGTTCAGGAGAGCCAGAATCGGCGTATCCGGGAGCTGTACGGCAAGGTCGACGGCGCGGTGCCGCACTCCGACGAGGTGACCCGGCTGGTGCTGGGACACGCAAGAGTCGGGGAGCAGGGTGCGGACATCGTAAGAGCCTTCGCCGAGGAGGAGTTGGGCCGCCTGGCGCTGCTCATGGACCACCTTGGCAACGACACGGCCGACTGTGCCGGTGAGAACCACGAGTGGCTGATCGACCTCACCAAGTGCGCCCAACGGACGCTCTACGCCACCAGCACCTCCGTCGACCGCGACTTCTGGTCGAGCGAGCCTGCCCGGCGCTACCTCGCCGCACAGGAGGCGGCCATCAAGTCACGCGGGGTGCAGATCCGGCGTGTGTTCCTGGTCGACGAGGAGGCGGACGTCACCGCTAGCCTCCGTCAACTCTGCGAACGACAGCGGCAGTTCGGGATCGACGCGCGTATCGCAGTCAGGGCCTTGCTCGAACCGGCCGCCCAGACGGCCTCGTTGAACGACTTCGTCGTTTTCGACGGCGAACTCTGCTACGAGACCGAGCCGGATATTCGGGTGATGCCGGCCAAGACGACGCTGAAGATGACACGCGAGCACGTGGAGGAGCGGATCAACCGCTTCAACGTGCTGTGGGAGTCGAAGGAACACCAACAGCCTTGACCACCGCGGGCGTTCGTACGGTGCGGGCGTAGGTGCCGGGACATGGCCCTGGACGACACCATCGGCGCGGTACGGGTGGTGGCCGCCGGGGACGCGAAGTGCTGACACTGGTCGGCTCGGGGCTGTCCAACACGGAGATCGCGGCCGAGCCGCACATCCGGACGGTTAGGTCACGCGCGGTCAGCATGCCGTCAGGCTCTCCACCGCCGTACAGGGACGGAAAACTCTTCGACCGTGCTCGAATCGTCCAGTACGGTCGCGAGGTTGTTCTCACTGCTGGGAGGCTGTTGTGGCGTGTCGTATCGGTGAACTTGTGCTCGGTTGCCGTGATCCCGAGCTGCTGGCGCGGTTCTGGTGCGAGGTCCTGGGCTTCGTCGTGCTCGAAAGCGAGGAGGGCCAGTGGGCGGAGATCGGGACGCCCGAAGGGTTCGGCGGCCCGCATCCGACGATCTTCTTCAGCCGCCGGGACGAGCCCGAGCCGGGGAAGTCCCGGCTGCACATCGACGTCAACCCCACCGACCGCGACCAGGACGCCGAGCTCGAACGCCTGCTGGCGCTCGGCGCGCGCCGGGCCGAGATCGGTCAGACGGGGGAGGAACAGTGGCATGTGCTGGCCGACCCCGAGGGCAATGAGTTCTGCCTGCTCAAGGCCCGTATCAACCCGCTCCCCGGCCAGTAGGGCCGGCCCCAGCGGCCTGAGCGTGCGCAGGACCGCCTGACCCTCCCGTGACGACGACCGGGAGGGCGGGGTCCTTCAGGCAGGTCCTGGGCGAGATGCGCTACGGCCTCCCGGTCGCCCTCGGCCGGCGACGGGGCCCAGCACGGCAACCGCCGCCCCGTGCGCGAGAGTTCGTGGTAGTTCGTGCCAGAGCCGCCGGCGCGGGGCGGAGAGCAGCGCCCCTGTCCCCGCCTCCGGAGCCGGGAAGTTCGGACCGTACCGCCCGCCGTCACTCGAAAATCGGCGGCGGTTTTCGGAATCCCGTCAAACCGGTTGAGCGGCCCCCTCCGTGATTTCCGAATGGCCTGTTCGAATCGGCCGATAAAACTCCCGAGCCGTCGGCCGTGAACCATTGGCCAAGGCCAACACCCTTGTCCCGCCCCGCACTTGTCGTTGCGTGCCGTCGACAGACTCCTGCCGAGTGTAGGGGCGGAAGCGCGCCGTGAAGTGGAGAAGCGTGAAACTCGAAAAGGGAGGGGAGCCAGGTGTGGGCACACTGATCGGAGGCGAAGGACACCTTGATGGAATTGCGGGTTCGGGTGCGAGGAGAGCGATGAAACCGCCGGTCGGATCGGTCGCCATGGATACCCGTACCGGACGAGTGGGCATCGTCATGGGGCATGAGGGGCCTTATGTTCAGCTGCGCCCGTACGGCGGCGGGCGGGAGTGGGACGTCGAACCGGCCGCCGTGCGGGACGCGACCCCGGCCGAGCGGCTGAGCGCGGCCACCGCGTATGCGAACGCCCGCAGTCGCGGTGAGGTGCCTTGAGGCGTCGTGGCGCCACGGAGCCGTAGGGGACAATGGGCGGCATGAGTCTGTTCCGCGACGACGGCATCGTGCTGCGCACCCAGAAGCTGGGTGAGGCGGACCGGATCATCACGCTGCTCACCCGGGGGCACGGGCGGGTGCGCGCGGTGGCGCGTGGGGTGCGGCGGACCAAGTCGAAGTTCGGGGCGCGGCTGGAGCCCTTCTCGCATGTGGACGTCCAGTTCTTCGCGCGGGGCAGTGAACTGATCGGCCGCGGGCTGCCGTTGTGCACCCAGAGTGAGACCATCGCTCCGTACGGTGGCGGGATCGTCGCCGACTACGCCCGGTACACCGCCGGTACGGCGATGCTGGAGACGGCCGAGCGGTTCACCGATCACGAGGGCGAGCCCGCCGTACAGCAGTATCTGCTGCTGGTGGGCGGGCTGCGGACGCTGGCGGGCGGGGAGCATGCTCCGCATCTGATTCTTGATGCGTTTCTGCTGCGGTCGCTCGCCGTCAACGGGTACGCGCCAAGCTTCGGGGACTGCGCGAAGTGCGGGATGCCGGGGCCGAACCGGTTCTTCTCCGTGGCGTCGGGCGGGGTCGTCTGCGCCGACTGCCGGGTGGCCGGGAGCGTCGTACCCTCACCGCAGGCCCTGGAACTCCTCGGTGCGCTGCTTACGGGAGACTGGGAGACGGCGGACGCGTGCGAGGCGCGGCATGTGCGGGAGGGCAGCGGGCTGGTGTCCGCCTATCTGCACTGGCATCTGGAGCGCGGACTCCGTTCGCTGCGGTACGTGGAGAAGACGTAGCAGTCGTAGCAGTTGTAAGAGACAGCCAGAGGCAAGAGGAGCGAGAAGCACATGGCCGTACGCGGGATCCTGGGGCGCCAGCGGCGCGAGTACACGGCGCCGGAGCCGCACCCGTCCGGGGCCACCGCGCCGAAGCTGCCCGGTGAGCTGATCCCGAAGCACGTGGCGATCGTCATGGACGGCAACGGACGGTGGGCGAAGGAGCGGGGGCTGCCGCGCACCGAGGGCCACAAGGTCGGCGCCGAGCGGGTGTTGGACGTGCTGCAGGGCGGCGTCGAGATGGGCGTCGGCGCGATCTCCCTCTACGCCTTCTCCACCGAGAACTGGAAGCGCTCGCCCGACGAGGTGCGCTTCCTCATGAACTTCAACCGCGACTTCATCCGCAAGACCCGCGACACCCTCGACGAACTCGGCATCCGGGTGCGGTGGGTGGGCCGTATGCCCAAGCTGTGGCGGTCGGTCGCCAAGGAGCTCCAGATCGCGCAGGAGCAGACCAAGAACAATGACGCGCTGACTCTGTACTTCTGCATGAACTACGGCGGCCGGGCCGAAATCGCCGACGCGGCACGGGCGTTGGCCGAGGACGTGGCGGCGGGGCGGCTCGACCCGGCCAAGGTCGACGAGAAGACCTTCGCCAAGTACATGTACTACCCGGACATGCCCGAGGTCGACCTCTTCCTGCGCCCCAGCGGGGAACAGCGCACCTCCAACTACCTGATCTGGCAGAGCGCTTACGCCGAGATGGTCTTCCAGGACGTCCTCTGGCCGGACTTCGACCGCCGCGACCTGTGGCGCGCGTGCGTCGAATTCGCCCAGCGGGACCGGCGGTTCGGCGGCGCGGTGCCGAACGAGAAGCTGCTCGCGATGGAAGCGGCGATGCGGGGGCGGCCCGAGGAGGGCTAGGAACGGCGGCTACGATCCCGCCTCATGGACATGGGGCGGGATCCGCGGGACCTGACGGGGGAATCGGTCGAGCTGGTGTATCAGCTGACCGTCGAGGACTTCACGGCGGCGCTGAAAGCGCGCAGGCGGGTCAGCCGGTCGGGTCGAAGACAGCTGTGGATGTTCGGCGGCGCGGTCTTCTTCGCCCTCGTGGCGGTGGCGGTGTCACTGGCCGGTGGTGAGTCGGTGCCGCTTCCGCTGATCGCCGGTCTGATCATGGCCGTGCTGCTGCTGATGTTCCAACCCTGGCTCATGGCCCGTCAGTTCCATCGCCACACGGAGCGCCGGGGGGTGTTCCGCGCGACGGTCACGGACGTCGGGGTGTCGGTGGTCACCGACGACTCGTCGACCTCGATCAACTGGACCGTGCAGCCCCGCTACCGGGAGACGCCGGACGCGTTCTTCCTGTTCAGCTCCGACAAGAACGCCGTCGGTGTCACCCTCCTCCCGAAGCGCGGCCTGGCCGACCCGACCGACGCCGACCGACTGCGCGCGATCCTCGACGCGCACGCGCTCCGGGTCTAGCTCTTCGCGGCCGCCGCGCACTCCGCACAGGTCCCGAAGATCTCCACCGTGTGCGCCACATTCACGTACCCGTGCTCCGCCGCGATAGCCTCCGCCCACTTCTCGACCGCAGGCCCCTCCACCTCCACCGCCTTGCCGCAGACCCGGCACACCAGGTGGTGATGGTGGTCGCCCGTGGAGCAGCGGCGGTACACCGACTCGCCCTCGTCGGTGCGCAGGACGTCGACCTCGCCGGCGTCGGCGAGGTTCTGGAGGGTGCGGTAGACGGTGGTCAGGCCGACCGAGTCCCCCTTGTGCTTGAGCATGTCGTGGAGTTCCTGGGCGCTGCGGAACTCGTCGACCTCGTTGAGCGCCGCCGACACGGCGGCGCGCTGGCGGGTGGAGCGTCCCTTTACGGGCGGGCCGGCCGTCGTCACCGTTGCCTCCTCACGTCTGCACTTTGCCGAGCCATTGTGCCAGCCCGGGCTGTGCGTGGTCAGACGCCGACCTCGTCGGCGGCCCCCCGTGTGGCTGGAATCGCGCACTCCACCGGGTCCCCGGCAGGCCGCGCCGCGGCCGCCGCCCGGGCCCGGCGCCTCGCCAGCGGAGCCGCCAGCGCGGTGAGGGCGATGAACGCGGCGATCGTCAGGAGCACAATCGTCGCACCGGGCGGGACGTTCTGGTAGTACGAGGTGACGGTGCCGCTGACCGTCACGGTCACGCCGATCACGCCCGCGATCGCCAGCGTCGCCCCGAAACTGCGGGTGAGCTGCTGCGCGGCGGCGACCGGCACCACCATCAGCGCGGAGACCAGGATCAGGCCCACGACCCGCATCGCGACGGTGACCGTGACGGCCGCGGTGACCGCCGTCAGCAGGTTCAGGGCGCGCACGGGCAGGCCGGTGACCCGGGCGAACTCCTCGTCGTGGTTCACGGCGAACAGCTGTCGCCGCAGGCCGAGGGTGACCACGATCACGAAGCCGGCCAGGATGCCGATCGCCGTCACGTCGGACGGCGAGACGGTCGAGAGGGAGCCGAAGAGGTACGAGCTCAGGTTGGCGTTCGAGCCGCCCGGCGCGAGGTTCACGAACATCACGCCGCCCGCCATACCGCCGTAGAAGAGCATCGCGAGGGCGATGTCGCCGCGGGTCTTGCCGTACCAGCGGATCAGTTCCATGAGGACCGAGCCGAGGGCGGAGACGGCGGTGGCCATCCAGACCGGGGAGGCGTTCAGTAGGAAGCCGAGGCCCACGCCGGTCATCGCGACGTGGCCGATGCCGTCGCCCATGAGGGGCTGGCGGCGCTGGACCAGGTAGATGCCGATCGCGGGGGCGGTGATGCCGACGAGGACGGCGGCGATGAGCGCCCGCTCCATGAAGGGGTAGTTGAGGATGTCCATCAGCTCAGCAGTCCCGTGCGGATCGGTTCGGCGTCCGCCGAGTGCGGGTGTACGTGGTCGTGGCCGGGCAGCGCGTGCTGGCCCAGCGCGCGCGGGGGCGGGCCGTCGTGCTGGACGCAGCCGTCGCGCAGGACGACCGCGCGGTCGATCAGCGGTTCCAGCGGGCCGAGTTCGTGCAGGACGAGCAACACCGTTGTGCCTTCGGCGACTTGGCGGGTCAGGGTGTCCGCGAGCACCTTCTGGCTGGCGAGGTCCACGCCCGCCATCGGCTCGTCCATGATGAGGAGTTCGGGTTCGGCGGCGAGCGCGCGGGCGATCAGCACGCGCTGGTGCTGGCCGCCGGAGAGCGCGTTGACGGAGTCCTTGGCGCGGTCCGCCATCCCGACCAGCTCCAGGGCGTGCCGTACGGCCTCGTGGTCCGCCTTGCGCAGCAGGCCGAAGCGGGCGCGGGAGAGGCGGCCGGACGCGACGATCTCGGTGACCGTGGCCGGGACGCCGCCGGCAGCTGTCGTGCGCTGCGGTACGTAGCCCACGCGCCGCCAGTCGCGGAAGGCGCGGCGCGGGGTGCCGAAGAGCTCGATCTCGCCCCCGCTGAGCGGGACTTGGCCGATGATCGTGCGGATCGCGGTCGACTTCCCGGAGCCGTTGGCGCCGAGCAGCGCGACCACCTCACCGCGGCGCACGGTGAGGTCGATGCCGCGCAGGACGGGGCGCGAGCCCAGCTCGGCGCGGACTCCGCGCAGCGATATGACGGGCTCGCTCATCAAGTCGCTCATCAACTCGTCCTCCGTGCTGGTCATTTACTTCCCAGGGCCTTCTGCAGCGCCTTGAGGTTGGCCTGCTGGACCGAGAAGTAGTCCGTGCCGCGGGACTTCTTGGTGATGCCCTCGATCGGGTCGAGGACGTCCGTCTTCAGGTGCGCGTCGGCGGCGATGGTCTTCGCGGTCTTGTCGCTGACGAGCGTCTCGTAGAACACGGTGGTGACGCCGTCGGCCTTGGCCATCTTCTCAAGGTCCTTGACGCGCTTGGCACTCGGCTCCGACTCGGGGTCGAGGCCGTTGATGGCCTCCTCGGTGAGGCCGTAGCGCTCGGCGAGGTAACCGAAGGCGGCGTGGGTGGTGATGAACACCTTGGTCTTGGTGTTCGCGAGGCCCGTCTTGAACTCGGTGTTGAGCGCGTCCAGCCTCTTGACCAGGGCCGCGGTGCGGGTCTTGTAGTCGGCCGCGTTCTTCGGGTCGGCCTTCTCGAAGGCCTTGCCGACGCCCTCGGCGACCTGGGCGTAGCGCACCGGGTCGAGCCAGATGTGCGGGTCGAGGCCGGCCAGCTCGTCGTTCTTCGAGGTGTCGTGCGAGGCCGCGTGGCCGCCGACCTCGTTGCCGTGCTTCTCCAGCGTGGTCAGGGAGGCGGCGTCGATCTTCGTCTTGACCTCGGACTGGCTCACCGCGTCGTCGACGGCGGGCTGGAGGTTCTTGAGGTAGAGCACCGCGTCGGACTCCCCGAGGGCGGCGGTCTGCTGCGCGCTGATCTCCAGGTCGTGCGGCTCCTGGCCGGGCTTGGTCAGGCTGGTCACATGGACGTGGCTGCCGCCGATCTGCTCGGCGAGGTACTGCAGCGGGTAGAACGCCGCGACGACGTCGAACTTGTCCGTGTTGGCCGCGGACGCGGTGTCGGAGCAGGCGGAGAGGGTCCCGAGGCCGAGGGCGGTGGCCGCGGCGATGGCGATCCCGGATATGTGGCGTCGTCGTACGTTCATGACAGTCATTTTCAACTGACATGGAAACCGTTGTCAACAAGCCCTGGGTGTGGAACCGATTTGATACAGGGGCGGGAGGCGCCGGTAACCTGAGGCATTCGCTGCCTGTCCATTCGTCATGAAGAGAGCACCGTGGCCGCCGACAAGATCGACACCATCGTCAGCCTGAGCAAGCGCCGTGGCTTCGTATTCCCCAGTAGTGAGATCTACGGCGGCCAGCGCGCCGCCTGGGACTACGGGCCCCTGGGTGTCGAGCTCAAGGAGAACCTGAAGCGCCAGTGGTGGCGCTACATGGTGACGTCGCGCGAGGACGTGGTCGGTATCGACTCGTCCGTGATCCTGGCCCCCGAGGTGTGGGTCGCCTCCGGCCATGTCGCCACTTTCTCGGACCCGCTGACCGAGTGCACCGCGTGCCACAAGCGGTTCCGCGCGGATCACCTGGAGGAGGCGTACGAGGCCAAGCACGGCCGTCCCCCGGAGAAGGGCCTCGCCGACATCAACTGCCCCAACTGCGGCAACAAGGGCCAGTTCACCGAGCCCAAGGAGTTCTCCGGCCTGCTCTCCACCCACCTGGGCCCGACGCAGGACACCGGCTCCGTCGCCTACCTGCGCCCCGAGACCGCCCAGGGCATCTTCACCAACTTCGGCCAGGTGCAGACCACTTCGCGCAAGAAGCCGCCGTTCGGCATCGCGCAGATGGGCAAGTCCTTCCGCAACGAGATCACGCCCGGCAACTTCATCTTCCGGACCCGCGAGTTCGAGCAGATGGAGATGGAGTTCTTCGTCAAGCCGGGCGAGGACGAGAAGTGGCAGGAGTACTGGATGGAGCAGCGCTGGAACTGGTACACCGGCCTGGGCCTGCGCGAGGAGAACATGCGGTGGTACGACCACCCCAAGGAGAAGCTCTCCCACTACTCCAAGCGCACCGCTGACATCGAGTACCGCTTCCAGTTCGGCGGCAACGAGTGGGGCGAGCTGGAAGGCGTCGCCAACCGCACCGACTACGACCTGAACGCCCACTCCAAGGCCTCCGGCCAGGACCTCTTCTTCTTCGACCAGGAGGCCCAGGAGCGCTGGACGCCGTACGTCATCGAGCCCGCGGCCGGTGTCGGCCGCGCGATGCTGGCGTTCCTGCTCGACGCGTACGTCGAGGACGAAGCGCCCAACGCCAAGGGCAAGTTGGAGAAGCGGACGGTGCTGCGCCTGGACCACCGCCTCGCCCCGGTGAAGGTCGCGGTGCTCCCGCTGTCCCGCAACCCCGAGCTGTCCCCGAAGGCCAAGGGCCTTGCCGCCGCGCTGCGTCAGAACTGGAACATCGAGTTCGACGACGCGGGTGCGATCGGCCGTCGTTACCGGCGTCAGGACGAGATCGGTACGCCGTACTGCGTGACGGTCGACTTCGACACGCTTGAGGACAACGCGGTGACGGTGCGCGAGCGCGACTCGATGAAGCAGGAGCGGGTGTCTCTCGACCAGATCGAGGGCTATCTGGCGGGGCGTCTCGTCGGCGCTTAGGGTCAACTCGCCTTAAACGAAAGGCCGGACGGGCAGAATGCCCGTCCGGCCTTTCGCGTGGGGTCTCAACGGCCCTGCAGCGCCTTCACGTTGTCGCCGAACGTCCAGTTCTTCGAGCCGTCCCAGTTGATCGACCAGGTCATCAGGCCCTTGAGGCTCGTGCCGTAGTGCTTCCACGCCTGGGAGACCAGGGACGGTGACATGTAGCCGCCGCCCGCGCCCGACTGGGCGGGCAGGCCCGGGACTTGCTTGTCGTACGGGACCTTGATCGTCGTACCCTGCACGACCAGGCCCTTGTTGAGGCAGTCGGTCTGGGCGGTGAAGCCCGCGACCGTGCCGGCCGAGTACGAGTCGCCGGAGCAGCCGTACATGCTGCCGTTGTAGTACTGCATGTTGAGCCACCACAGGCGGCCGTTGTCCGCGTACTTCTTCACGATCGGGAGAAAAGCGCCCCAGATCGAGCCGTACGTGATGCTGCCGCCGGTGACGTACGCCGTCTCCGGGGCCATCGTCAGGCCGAAGTTGGACGGCATCTGGGCGAGGATGCCGTCGATGATGCGGATCAAGTTGGCCTGGGACGTGGAGAGTTGGCCGATGTTTCCGCTGCCGACCAGGCCCGTCTCGATGTCGATGTCGATGCCGTCGAAGTTGTACTTCTTCAGGATCGGCACGATCGTCGAGACGAACTTGTCGGCCACCGTGGACGAGCTGAGGTCGATGCCCGCGGCCGCGCCGCCGATCGACATCAGGATCGTCTGGCCGGAGGCCTTCGCCGCGCACATCTCGGCGGGCGTGGCCACCTTCACGCCCGCGTCCATGCCGTCCTCCCAGAGGGCAGTGCCGTCTGAACGGATCACCGGGAAGGCCGCGTTGATCACGTTGTAGCCGTGGGCGGCGATCGCGGAGTTGGTGATCGGGGTCCAACCGAAGGGCGGATGAACGCCGTTGGCGGAGCCGTCCCAGTTCTCCCAGTAGCCCTGGAGGACCTTGCCGGCCGGGCGGGACTTCACGGCGCAGGTGTCGGCGGCGGATGCCGTGGGGGCGGCGGCTATCGAGAGGGGGACGAGGAGGGTGGCCGCGGTGAGGGCGGCGGTGACAAGGCGACGGAGCATGCGAGGCCTCCCGGTGGGGGTGCGGTGAGGTGTCGTGCGTCGTAGACATGACAGTGCTCGTGGTCCAGACCTTTCGTCAAGAGGTCTGTACCACTCGATCGCGCGGGCGCCGGGCAGGCTGACAAGTATGGAATGACAGATATTGAAATCTGTCAGCTGTCATGCCAAGGTGGAACGCATGACGATCCCCACGCGCACTCTCGGAACCACCGGCCCCCAGGTCTCCGCCCTCGGCCTCGGCTGCATGGGCATGTCCGCGCTGTACGGCGACGCGGACCGCGGCGAGTCCATCGCCACCGTCCACGCGGCCCTCGAAGCGGGCGTGACGCTCCTCGACACCGGCGACTTCTACGCCATGGGCCACAACGAGATGCTGATCGGCGAGGCCCTGCGCACCGCCCCCGCCGCCCGCCGCGAACAGGCGCTCACCAGCGTGAAGTTCGGGGCCCTGCGCGGCCCGGACGGCAGCTGGTCCGGCTACGACGGCAGGCCCGCCGCCGTGAAGAACTTCGCCGCGTACTCCCTCCAGCGCCTCGGCGTCGACCACATCGACGTGTACCGCATCGCCCGGGTCGACCCCGGCGTACCGATCGAGGAGACGGTCGGCGCGATCGCCGAACTGGTCGAGCAGGGCTACGTCCGGCACATCGGCCTCAGCGAGGTCGGCGCCGACACGATCCGCCGGGCCGCGGCCACCGCGCCGATCGCGGACGTGCAACTGGAGTACGCGCTGATCACGCGCGGCATCGAGGACCGGATCCTGCCGGTCACCCGCGAGTTGGGCATCTCCGTCACGGCGTACGGCGTGCTGTCCCGGGGGCTGATCTCCGGGCACTTCACGCCCGACCGGCAGCTCGGCGCGACCGACTTCCGGGCACACTCGCCGCGCTTCCAGGGCGAGAACCTCCAGCACAACCTGACCCTGGTCGAGCAGTTGCGGAAGCTCGCCGAGCAGAAGGGCGTCTCCGTCGCCCAACTCGCCATCGCCTGGGTGCTGTCGAGGGGCGAGGACATCGTGCCGCTCGTCGGCGCGCGCACCCGGGAGCGGCTCGTGGAGTCGCTGGGCGCGCTGGACGTCGTACTGGACGCGGCCGATCTGGCGGCGATCGAGGCGGCCGTACCGGCGGACTCGGCGGTGGGCGACCGCTACCCGTCGGCGATGATGCAGCACCTCGACAGCGAGCACTGATCCCGCCTGCGGGTACGGTCTTCGTCATGGCACCGAGCGAGACCCTGACCGCCGAGCGCATCCTCGAAGCGACCGAGGAGGTGCTGCGCCGCCACGGCCCGGCCAAGGCCACCGTGGTGGACGTGGCCCGCGCGCTCGGCGTCAGCCATGGCACCGTCTACCGGCACTTCCGTACGAAGGCGGACCTGCGCGCGGCGGTCACCAAGCGCTGGCTGGACCGCACTTCGGAGAACCTCTCCCGCTTCACGGCCGGGGACCGCGACCCCGAGACCCGCCTCCGCGACTGGCTGGCGGGCCTCTTCGACGCCAAGCGGCGCAAGGCGGGCGACGATCCCGAGATGTTCGCCACGTACATGGTTCTCGCCCAGGAGGCGGGCGACGTGGTCGACGAACACCTCGACGAACTCATCGGCCAGCTCACCGCGATCATCGGCGCCGGCGTCGAGAGCGGCGTCTTCACGACCCCCGCCCCGGCCGTCGCCGCCCGCACCGTCTTCCAGGCCGCCGCCTGCTTCCACGATCCGTCCTACGCGCGGGAGTGGCGGAAGCCGGGCGCGGACGCGGAGTTCGAGGCACTGGTGGAGCTGTTGGTGCGCGGACTGCGGAGCCGGCCCCGCGGTTGAACCGCCGCCCCGGGCCGACCGCGAACACATCCGCCCACCCGGCGCCGGGCTCGGCGCCCCGGATGTCGCCGGGGCGGAGGTGGCCGGCCGTCGGCGCGGCCAGGGACGGTGCGGTGAAGGCCCCGCCGACCGGCGTCCCGGCGACGGGGCTCGCGACGGAGCCCACGAGCGCACCGGCGACGATCACGGCCGCGAGGCCGAGGCGCGGGCTACCGGGAGCGCCGGAGAAGAAGCCACGCAACACCCCGCGTGATGCCCGCAGTTCGGACCAGGACCGGCTCATGTGCCGTCGTCGGGTCGGCCGTATGGCCCTCGGGCCGCTCGTCCGTCCGTTGCCCTCCGCTCGGTCGCCGACCTAACCGATTGCCGCGCACCCCCAGAACTCCCGCATCAGCGCCGTCGGCGTCGGGTTGGTCATCGCCACCTGGGTCAGCAGGACCGTCACCGTGCCGGTGGGCGGGATCACGTGGGCCGTCGTGCCGGTGCCGCCGACCCAGCCGTAGCGGCCGGGGACGTTCCACGGGTCGATCGGAGCGACGTCGACCTGGCCGCCGTAGCCCCAGCCCTGGCCCTCCAGGAAGAGGGCCGAGGCGTCGCGCTGGGCGGCGGTGAGGTGGTTGGTGGTCATGCGGCTCACTGAGGTGGGGGAGAGGACCGGGGCGCCGTCCGGTGCCGCGCCGGCGTTCGCGAGCATGCGGCCGAAGGCCAGCAGGTCGTCGGCCGTCGAGACCAGGCCGCCCGCGCCCGAGGGGAAGGCGGGCGGGCGGCTGAAGCCGCCGTCCGGGGCGTCGGTCTGTTCCAGGGTGCCCTTCTCGCCCGGCATGTAGGCGGTGGTGAACCGGGCCCGTTTCGACTCCGGCACCGTGAACGCCGTGTCCGTCATGCCCAGCGGCCCGAAGAACCGCTCCGCCAGGAAGTGCGGGAACGACGAGCCCGAGGCGCGGGCGACCAGGACGCCCTGGAGGTCCGAGCAGGTGTTGTAGAGCCACGCGGCACCCGGCTGGCGCACCATCGGGATCCGGGACAGCGCGGCGAGCCACTCGTCGGGTCCGGGCTGGAGGTAGGGCGCGCGGCCGTCCTGCTGGAACGCGAGCAGCGCCTGGACGGCCGGCAGGGAGAAGTCGTCCGGGAAGCCCCAGCCGGCCCGGAAGCTCAGCAGGTCCTCGACGGTGACCGGACGCTCCGCCGGGACCACGTCCTCGACCGGCGAGGACGGAGTGCGGACCACCGTCGGCTTCGCCAGCTCCGGCAGCCACTCCGCCACCGGCGCGTCCAGCGCGAGCCGCCCGTCCTCCACCAGCGCCAGCACCGCCGCCGCCGTGACCGGCTTGCTGACCGAGGCGATCCGGAAGATCGCGTCGCGGGTCATCGGGGCGGTGCCTTCGACGTCGACGGAGCCGACGGCGGCCACCTCGACGTCGTCGCCGCGGGCCACCAGGCCCACCGCCCCCGGCACGGTGCCGTCGTCGACGCGTCGCCGCAGGGTGTCGTGGAGAGAGCTCATCGGTCGGCCTTCCGGTCCGGGGAGTCGTATCGGATACGACTCTCCTCGCCTCGCGAACTCATCGCTCCCCGGTCAGTCGGCGGACGGGTCCTTCGTCGCCTGGTGCTCCTCCGCCAGATGCTCCTCCGCCTTCAGCCAGGGCAGGAACTGCGCGCTCTTCTTCCAGCCGCAGGTGTCGCACACGATCGTGCGCTGCGCGCCCTTGCGCTGCACGCGGACGACATGTTCCCGCCCGTGCTGGTCCCAGCGGCTCACTTTGCTCGTATTGATCTGCAACATGCGCCTCGCCTCCGTTCAGGAGTCTCCGGCAAGGAGTGTGCAGCAAGACCAACATCAACAGGGCTCAATTCACGCCGAGTTGTCCAAGCTGTGAACATGTCATCCGGAGTGACGACTGGCGTGACGTCCGGTATGTCAGCCGATGGTGCGCGGCAGCCGCAGGCTGAGCAGCCCGGTGAGCACGACCCCGGCCAACTGCGCCAACAGCGTTGTCGCCAGGGCGTCTTGCATGCCCATCCCCGGGACCAGGGAGAGGAACAGGGTGCCGAGCGTGGCCACGCCCAGTGCCAGTGCGGACTGCTGGGTGGTGACCATGACGCCGGCGCCCACACCGGCACGGGCGGTCGGCACCTCGGACAGGATGATCCGGAAGATGATGGGGAGTTGGAGCGCCTGACCGGCTCCGGCGACGGCCGCGCCGGGGAGCAGTTCGACGAACCCGAGGTGCGGCCAGGAGCGCCACACGGCCAGCACGATCAGCCCGAGGCCCACCGCCTGGATGACCGAACCGGCGGTCACGACCCGCGTGCCGTACCGGTTCACCAGCCGCGGCCCGGCGAGCGAGGCGAGGAAGAAGGTCACCGCCAGCGGGACGAGCGCGAGGCCCGCCGCGACCGGGCCGAGACCAGCCCCACTCTGCAACGCCACCGCGATCACGAACATGAACCCGCTGAACCCGATCGCGAACGGCACGATCATCACCAGCCCGCGCCGCAGCGAGGTCAGCGCCAGCAGACTCGGCGGCACCAGCGGCGTACGGCCCTGTCGGTCCGCCCTGCGCTCCACCGCGTAGAACGCCGACGCGAGCCCCGGGAACGCGGCCAACGCCAGCCACGTCCACAGCGGCCAGCCCGCCGCCCGGCCCTCGGTCAGCGGCACGAGCAGCGCCAGCAGGGACGCGCCGAGCAGGAAGGTGCCGGGGACGTCCACCGGCTCGGGGTGCTGCGAACGCGTCTCCGGTACGACCTTGGCGGCCAGGACCAGGCCGACGATGACGACCGGCACGTTCACCAGGAACACCGCGCGCCAGCCGGTACCGGCGATGTCGGCGGCCACCAGGACCCCGCCGAGGATCTGGCCCGCGACCATGGCGAGGCCGGCGGTGGCGCCGTACAGGCCCATGGCCTTGGCGCGGCGCGGGCCCTGGGTCGCGGCCTGGATGGTGGCGAGAACCTGCGGGAGCATCGCGGCGGAGGCGGCGCCCTGCGCGATCCGCGCGGCGACGAGCGTCCACGCGGTGGGCGCGAGCCCGCACGCGAGCGAGGTGACGCCGAACGCGGCCATCCCGCCCAGGAACAGCCGCCGGCGCCCGAACAGGTCGCCGAGCCTGCCACCGAGGACGAGCAGCACGGCGTACGAGACTCCGTAGCCGGCGACGACGAGTTCGAGGACGGCCTCGCTCGCCGAGAGGTCCTTGCCGATGGTCGGCAGGGCCACGTTCACGATGAAGAAGTCGATGAGGGGCAGCGCCGCGGCCAGCAGCACCGTGAACAGTCCGAGGCCGCTGAGCACGGGTGCCGCCGCCGGGGATTTCACGGTGCGGGAAGCGATGGTTTCGGTCACGTAGACGAGCGTGCGCCTCTCGGGAGACTGGTACCAGAGTGTCCTTATCCTGGTAGCAGGACTACCTGGAAACAGGCTCCGGGCGGCGGCAGACTGGAGAGATGACGACCATGGCACAGGAAACGGTGACCGAGCCGACGGCTGGTGTGCCGGTCGCTTCGCAGACGGCGTCGACGGTCCGGCGCCATGAACTCGCCGCGTTCCTGCGCCACCGCCGTGAGCACATCGCCCCCGAGCAGGTCGGCCTCCCGCGCGGCACCCGGCGCCGCACCCCCGGCCTGCGCCGCGAGGAGGTCGCGCAGCTCGCCGCGGTCGGGGTCACCTGGTACACGTGGCTCGAACAGGCGAGGGACATCCAGGTCTCGGTCCAAGTACTGGACGCGCTGGCCCGCACCCTGTTCCTGGACAGCAGCGAACGCGCCCACCTCTTCCAGCTGGCCGGTGCGATCGACCCGCAGCCGGCCACGACCTGCGCGGTCGTCACGCCCGCCCTGAAGCTGATGCTGGACCAGCTGGACCCGATCCCGGCCTGCCTCCAGAACAGCAGGTACGACATCCTCGCCTACAACCGCACCTACGGGATGCTGCTCTGCGACCTGGACGCGGTACCGCCCGAGGACCGCAACTGCATGATCCTCTCCTACACGCACGAGGAGTGGCGGTCGTCGATCGTGCACCTGGAGAAGACCCAGCGCCTCATGGCCGCCCGCTTCCGCGGCTCGATGGCCGACCACCTGGCCGACCCCACCTGGAAGACCCTCCTCAAGCGCCTCCGCACGTCCCCCGAGTTCCGCGAGGTCTGGGACCGCCACGAGGTCATGGGCGCCAGCCCCCGCCGCAAGGAGTTCCGCAACACCCACGTGGGCCGCATCACCGTCGACCACACAGACCTGTGGCTGGGCCCGGCGAGGGGCCCGAGGATGGTCACGTATGCGCCGGCGGACGGCGAGTCGAGAGAGCGGCTGGAGCGCCTGTACGCACTAGCACAGGCAAGGTAAGTCACCCCAGGGGCGCGGGGAACTGCGCGACCAGCCACAGCGGACCCGCACCCGCAAAACTAGGCGTTGATCCCAGCCGCTTCGCGTACTTCAACAGACGCCAACTTCTCAGCCGTACGCTCAGCAGTCCGCCGAGCCCAAGCCCCACTGGTAACCGCCCCCAGCACCAGCACCGCGAGCCCACACACCACGAGAATCCACCACCCGGGCCGAGCCGCAGAAACAAACGTGTCCTTGTACGAGGACGCCGACACCCCGGAAGCCAACACCGCCCCCACCACGGCAACCCCCAACGTCTGCCCCAACTGCCGACTCGTGGAAGCAACAGCCGCCGCAACCCCCGCCTGAGCCCGCGGCATCCCGGACACCGCCGTGTTGGTGATCGGCGCGTTCACAAACCCGAACCCGATCCCGAACAACGCGTACCCGATGAACCGCGAGACGCCCGACGTCTCCGCCTCGAACCCCGCGAACATCACCGCACTCGCCGTCATCGCCGTCCCCGCGATCAACAGGGATATTCGCGGCCCATGACTACCGACCAGCCGCCCGGAGATCGGCGCGCACAGGAACGTAGGCACTGCCATCGGCAACATCCACAGCCCGGCGTGCAGCGCGTCCAGCCCGACCACGTTCTGCAGATACAGCGTGGACAGGAACAGGAAGCCCCCCAGCGCCGAGAACGCGCTGATCGCGATCACCGTCGCCCCACTGAACGGAGCCGACCGGAAGAACCGCAGATCGATGAGCGGCTCATCGCGCCGAGGCTCGTACCAGAGCAGGGCGACAAGGGCCGCCAGCGCCAGCACCGCGAACGGCAGGATCGAGGTGAACCCGGAGCTCGGCGCCTCGATGATCGCGTACGTCAGGGAGCCGAACAGCGCGATCACCAGGAGCTGACCGACCGGGTCGGCACGGCGGGCCTTGGGCGCGCGGGACTCGGGGATGAACTTCAGCGTGAGCAGCAGCGCGGCCAGCCCCACCGGCAGGTTGATCCAGAAGATCGAGCGCCAGCCGACGGAGTCCACGAGCAGCCCGCCGATCAGCGGCCCCGCGGCCATCGATATGCCGACGACCGCGCCCCACACCCCGATCGCCCGGGCCCGCTCACGCGGCTCGGTGAAGGTGTTGGTGATGATCGACATGGCGACCGGGTTGAGCATCGAACCGCCGACCGCCTGGATCATGCGGAACCAGATCAGCGCGTCCAGATTCGGCGCCAGGGAGCAGAGCAGCGAGCCGAGGCTGAAGACCACCAGGCCGGTGATGAAGACCCGCTTGCGGCCGATGCGGTCGGCCGTGGAGCCCGCCAGCATCAGCAGGGAGGCCAGGACCAGGGTGTACGCGTCGATCGTCCACTGCAGACCGGAGGTCGACGCGTGCAGATCGGTCTGCATCGCGGGCAGGGCGACGTTCAGGATGGTCACGTCCAGGCTCACGATCAGCAGACTCATGCAGCAGATCGCGAGCACCAGCTGTCGGCGGCGGTGGCTGAGCTCGGGCATGCGAACCATCGTACGCCAAACTCGATAGTGCGGCTAACTAATTACCGATACACGATCTTCGGACCCGGGCACCCGGCGTCGTACGGGACAATGGAGCAATGTCCACGCCCGTGTCCCTGTCTGCCGCCCCCTCTGCCTCGCCGTCCGCGTCCCCGGCTGTGACGCCGTTGCAGATCGGTCCGCACACCGTCTCGCCGCCCGTCGTCCTGGCTCCCATGGCCGGGATCACGAACGCGCCCTTCCGCACCCTGTGCAGGGAGTTCAGCGGCGGCAAGGGCCTGTTCGTGAGCGAGATGATCACGACGCGGGCGCTGGTCGAGCGCAACGACAAGACCATGCAGCTGATCCGTTTCGACGCGACCGAGAAGCCGCGTTCGATCCAGCTGTACGGCGTCGACCCGGCGACCGTCGGCAAGGCCGTCCGCATGATCGCGGAGGAGGGGCTCGCCGACCACATCGACCTCAACTTCGGCTGCCCCGTGCCGAAGGTCACCCGCAAGGGCGGCGGCTCCGCGCTGCCGTACAAGCGGAACCTGCTGCGGGCGATCCTGAAGGAGGCCGTCAGCGGGGCCGGTGACCTGCCCGTCACGATGAAGATGCGCAAGGGCATCGACGACGACCACATCACGTTCCTCGACGCCGGCCGCATCGCTGTCGAGGAGGGCGTCACGTCCATCGCGCTGCACGGCCGCACGGCCGCCCAGCACTACGGCGGTACGGCGGACTGGGACGCGATCGCGCGTCTGAAGGAGCATGTGCCGGAGATCCCCGTGCTCGGCAACGGTGACATCTGGTCGGCGCAGGACGCGCTGCGGATGGTGCGGGAGACCGGGTGCGATGGGGTGGTGGTCGGGCGCGGGTGTCTTGGCCGGCCGTGGCTGTTCGCGGATCTCGTGGCCGCTTTCGAGGGGCGTCAACAAGACGTCCTGGAGCCGTCGTTGCGCGAGGTCGCCGATGTCATGGTGCGGCACGCGACGCTGTTGGGGGAGTGGATCGGGGACGAGGCGCGGGGCGTCATCGACTTCCGTAAGCACGTCGCCTGGTACCTGAAGGGCTTCGCGGTCGGCAGCGAGATGCGCAAGCGGCTCGCGATCACGTCGTCGCTGGAGGAACTCCGGGCCGGGCTGGACGAGTTGGACCTCGACCAGCCGTGGCCGGTGGGCGCGGACGGGCCCCGCGGCCGTACGTCCGGCAACAACAGGGTGGTGTTGCCGGACGGTTGGCTGAAGGACCCGTACGACTGCGCGGGGATCAGCGAGGACGCGGAACTGGACACGTCCGGCGGCTGAACTCCCTTGGACGGCTGGTCAGTTGGGCGGCCGGTCAGCTCTTCTTCGGGTGGGGCGTCGAGCCGTACGCCGTCAGGAACTTGTCGCGGAAGTCGCTCATCTTCCACACCGGGGCGTTGTGGGCGGGGCGCAGACCGTCGGACCAGTTCCAACTGTCGATCTTCTCAAGGATCTTGGGGTCCTTGGCGACGATCGAGATCGGGACGTCACGGCTGGCGTGGTTGCCGCTGACGCGGGCGATCGGCTGGTGGTCGCCGAGGAAGACGAGCACGGTGTTGTCGTTGCCGTAGCGCTCCAGCCACTGGGTGAGGGAGTTCACCGAGTACTGGATCGACTTGCCGTACTCCTGGCGGGACTTGGTGGTGTCGGCGATGACGCTGGACGCCTTGTTGCCGGCCTTCTCGATCGAGTCGAAGATCGAACCGTTGCCCAGCTGGTCCCACGGGACGAGCTTCGGGATCGGCGCCCACGGCTGGTGGCTGGAGGTCAGGATGATCATCGACATCAGCGACTTGCCGTCGGCGCGCGGCTTGCTGTGCACCTGCTTCTGGAACTGCTCCAGCGCGTACTGGTCCGGCATCGTCGACCAGCTGAACTTCGGTCCCTTGTAGCCGAGTTGGAAGGCGTTGTAGACCTTGTCGAGGCCGTAGAAGCTCTGCTCCGGCCAGCCCTTCTGGATACCCGGCATCACGCCGACGGTGTCGTAGTCGCCGGTCTTCTTGAAGGCGTCGGTGAGGCTGAGGTGGTCGCTGGCCATCACCGTGCGGTAGCGCTGCTGATTGCTGACCCACAGGCCGGACATGGTGGTGGAGTGGCCGAGCCAGCTGCTGCCGCCGTAGGTCGCCGAGGTCAGCCAGCCGCTCTTCGCGGCGAAGCCCGCCTTCGAGAGGGCCTTGGTGTCGGCGGCGAGGGTGTCGTCGACACCCGGCGCCATGATCGGGTCCTCGATTGCGCTCCGGCCGTAGCTCTCGATGAAGGTGAAGATCATGTCCTTGCCGCGCAGGTCCGGGACGAGCTGGCTGCCGGGGGTGTTGCCGAACGCGTCGACCTTCGCGACCTTCTTGAACTCGGCCTCGTCGCGCAGGGTTTCCTGCATCGCGCGCACCTGGTACTTGATGACGCCCGCGGTGTGGTCGGCGGCGAGCGGGATGCCGTGGAACTCCAGCGCGAACGCGGTGAGGGTGATCCACACCGTGCCGGCGATCAGGGTGCCCTTGGTCGCGATGGCCTTGTAGGTCACCAGGACGTTGCTGAGCCGGACCATCGCCAGCGCGACGAGGACGATCAGCGCGACGATGAGGGCGATGAGGGCGACCGTGATGATCTGGGTGGCCGTCCCGCCGAAGGTGTCCTTCAGATACCCGCGGGCATCCCCGAACAGGCTCCAGTCCAGGATGATGTTGAAGTGCCGGCCCAGGTATTCGTTGAACCCCATGTCGAACATGTTCAGCACGGCGATGGCCCCGACGAGCGCGCCGAACCCCGCGGCCACGATGACCCGAGCCCGCCGCGGCAGACTCAGCAGAATGACGGCCGCCATGATCGCCTCGGCGGGCAGCCGCGCGAACTCCATGAGCCTCAACTGGCCCAGCGTGTTGGGCATTTCGAGGCAGATGTAGACGAGCACGGCAGCGAGGAAGGTGACGACCCAGGAGAACGTGAGCGCGGCGACGGGGTGCCTCTCGCGCCAGGCGTGCATACGACGCCGGAGGCCTAGACGGCTGCTCCAGGTGCGTAGGCCTGGGCGTTTGGGGCGGGGGGTGGTGGCTTCGGTGGGGTCGGGGGTCTCCGGGGCGTCGGAGGCGGTGTCTACGGCGGCTTCGGGCTCGGCTTCCGTATCCGGGGTGGTCGCGGCGACCTCGGAGCCAGGTGCTTCGGCGTCCTTGGCTGTCCCGGACTTCACGGCGCTGGACGCGGTGTCGGGTGCCGCTTCCGCCGTAGCCTCGGACGGCGTTTCTACGGCCCGTTCGGGCGCGGAGGCGTCGGCTTGCTCGGGTTCGGCAGCGGGAGAGGCGTCGGCTTCGGGCGCGGCGCTTGCAGGGGAACCGGGCTCGGTCGCGGCAGAGGCAGCGGAACCGGCCTCGGTCTTGGCGGTGCCGGAAGCGTCGGCCTCGGTCGCGGCGTCGACAGAAGGCTTGGCCTTGCTCATGGCGCTTGCGGGGCGGTTGGCTTTCGTCTCGGCAGCCGTGGAGGCTCTGGCCTCGGTCTTGCCGCCGGCGTTCGTCGAAAGGTCGGCCTCTGTGTCCGCGCCCGCAGGACGCTGCGTCTTGGTCCCGGCGGTGGGGGAGGTTCCGGCGTTGGTCTTGTTGCCGGTGCCCGCTGAAGCGTCGGTTCGCGTCTTGCCCCCGCTCGCGGCGACTGCGGAAGAGCCGGTCTTGGCCTCGGCCTCAACCTCACCGGCCGCAGAACTCCCCCCGTCCGCCTCGGACTTGGACCCGGTATCGCCCGCGAGGTCGGAGGCCTCCGGCGTTGCTATCGCGTCGTCCGGTGTCGGTTCGTCGTTCGTGTCCGGCGGCAGTACCTCGCCATCGGCTGCCCCGGCCGTATTCGGTGTCTGGCGTGTGCTCGTGTGCTGAGGCAACCCGAAGGTCCTTCCGTGCGAGGCCCGTGATCGGAGTAGAGGGGCGGTCCGACTGGGGAGGCAGGACCGCCGCTCTTCCGTACGAGTTGCCTCGGGCCCCTGTTCACGGAACTGGGCAAACACCCGGCAAACGCCTTATCACCGTTGTGTCACGCGCCCCCGACCGCCGTGAGCAGCGCCAACGGAGCCGCCGCCGAACGGGACTCCCGTACACACGCGTGTGGGTACGGAACCGGCTCCGGGTGGGTGTCGCGGCCGTAGCCCGCGAGGACCTCCGGGAGGCGGTGGCCGGTCGCCGTCGCCGCGTCGACCAGCGCGTGCGCGACCGTGCGGGCCTCGTCGTGCAGGCCGTAGCGGGCCAGGCCCAGCGTGATCAGCGCGTTGTCGTGCGGCCAGACCGAACCCCGGTGGTAGGAGAGCGGGTGGTACGCCGCTTGGCCCGAGGCCAGGGTGCGGACGCCCCAGCCCGAGAAGAAGTCCGGCGCCAGGAGCCTGCGGCCCACCAGTTCGCCGTACTCCTTGTCCAGGAGGCCGGACCACAGCAGGTGGCCGGCGTCCGACGCCAGCGCGTCCACCTGCCTGCCCTCGCCGTCCAGCGCCAGCGCCGGGAACGAGTGCTCCCGCATCCAGAAGTCCCGCTGGAAACGGTCCCGTAGGTCGGCCGCGGCCTGTTCCAGGAGGGCCGCGTACGTCTCGTCCTCCCACACCGTCCGCGCCACCCACGCCGTGCGGCGCAGCGCGTCGTACGCGTACCCCTGCGCCCCCGCCGCCATCACCGGACCGCTCGCCCGCGTGCCGTCGGCGCCGCAGATCGCGCCGGGGGAGTCCTTCCAGTTCTGGTTGGCGAGGCCGCCCTGGTCCGCGCGGTAGACCAGGTAACCGCGTGACGTCAGGCCGCCGTGGTCCAGCATCCAGCCGATCGCGGCACGGGCGTTGGGCTCCAGGCGCCGGGCCAGTGCCGTGTCGCCGGTCTGCTCCACGTACGCGCCGAGCAGCACCAGGAACAGCGGGGTCGCGTCGACCGAGCCGTAGTAACGCCCGTACGGCACCTGTCCGAAGTGCGCCAACTCGCCGTGCCGCACCTCGTGCACGATCTTGCCGGGCTGGGAGACCGACTCGGGGCCCACCGCCGTCGCCTGTGTCGCGGCCAGCGCCGGCAGTGTGGCGGCGGCGAGCTGGGGGCGGTAGGGGAGCGCGAAGAGGGAGGTCAGGAGGGCGTCCCTGCCCAGCAGGGTCAGGAACCAGGGTGCCCCTGCCGCCGGTACGCGCAGTTCCTCGCCGTCCGGGCCCGTCGCCGGTACCTGGAGCGAGGCCAGGTCCGACAGGCCCCGGGCGCAGGCCGCCGCCAACTCCGGCCAGCCGGTGGGGAAGGAGACGCCCTGGACGTACTCGCCCTCCAGCGCGATGAGTTGGTCGTTCAGGGCGGACGGGGAGCGCGGTACCCGCAGGGCGCGCTTGTCGCCGTGCGGGCGGGCCATCACGCGGAGCGCCAACTCGGCGGTGCCGTGCGGTTCGAGGTCCAGCGTCCACACCATGCGGCGGGCGCCGGTGCCGGTCTCCTCGACGCCGTCGGGAGCGGGCTCGGCCGTGACCGTCGTAAGGGAACGCCATTCGCCGCGCTGGTACGCGAACTCCACGCCGTCCTCCAGGACTTGGCGGGAGCGGGTGGCGCCGATCTTCGCGTAGGTGCGGTAGTCGGAGCGGAGTTCGAACTGGTCGGTGAAGTCGGCGTCGGCGGTGACCGCGAGCCGGACCGTCGTCGGCACTGGGCGGTTGCTCGTCACCTTGAGCGATTCGACGAACGCGCCGTCGCCCACGGCCTGTTCACGGAAGAGCGTGTGTGCGGGCGGCTCCTGGCGGCCGCCGCGCGGGACGAGGACACAGCGCGCCATGTCCCCGTCGGCCACCGGCGTCAGCGCCTCCGGCACCGCGCCGTCGACCGTCAACTGCCAGCGGCTCAGATGCCGGGCGTCCCGTACGAATAACCCGTCCGGGGAACTGCCGCCCCGTACGCCGCTGATGTCCCCGCCGTCGCCCACGGCTGCGAACGTCCCGCCGTGCACGAGCAGATGATGCCGGTCCGTCATCCCCGGTCCCCTCCCTTGACTCTCTTGGCGACCTTGACTTCTGTGTCACTGACGTCGGCGTCAGTCACGTGTGTCACTCATGTCGAACGTGCCGAGTCCCGCGGCGGACACGCCGTGCCCGGGGGGCTCGTGAAGCAGATCGAGGGTCAGCGCGGCGGTCCAGCTGAAGCCGGTCGCGCCGCACGCCTCGCCGTCGTACGGGTCGACGTACTCGGCGAAGTCGGTGGCGGCGGCGGTCTCCAGCACCGCAGTGCGCAGCGCCTCCGCCCGTGCCCGCTCGCCGTGCAGCCGCAGGCCGCGCTCCAGCAGCCAGCTCGTGTTGAACCAGGCCGGCCCGCGCCAGTACCGGTGCGGATCGAACGCCTCACCCAACAGGTCGTAGCTGGGCGGTAGTTGGGTGGTGTCCCCGAGCCCGAAGTGCGGGCCGGACGCCGTACGGACGAGGGCCGCCGTGATGTCCCGGGGCAGGTCGGGGAGGAGGAGCGGGATGAGCCCGGAGACGCTGCGCTCGGGGATCAGGCCTTCCCCCCTTACGTCCCGGCAGAAGAACATGCCCTCCGCCGGGTCCCACAGCCGGTCGATCAGTACGCCGGTGAGCCGCTCCGCGCGCGCGTGCCGGGCCGTGCCCGTCGCGCCCAACTCCCGTGCGATACGGGCCAGTGCGTGCTCGGAGGCGATGAGCAGCGCGTTGAAGGACGGGTCCTCCACCGCGAACTCGCTTGCCCCGTCGGCGTATTCGCCGTCCCGGTAGTCCGTCGCGAGGCGCACGTAACGGCCGTAGTCGAGGTCCGTGGGCCGGTCCTCGGCCGCTCCGTGGTCGAGGTCGGCGCGGCGGAAGGAGCGGGCCGGGGCCGGCGTGATCCGGCTCAACGGGGCGTCCCAGCAAGGGCTGTTGTCCATACCCTGTTCCCAGGGGTGCACGACGGACGCGAGCCCGCCCCCGCCCAGGTCCCGCCGGTGCAGCAGATAGCGGTGCCAGGCGGCCAGCCGGGGGTAGACACCGGCGAGGAAGCCACGCGCGCGGGACAGGCCCGGGTCGGCGCAGTGGACCAGCCACGCGGCGAGCGCGTGGACCGGTGGCTGCACGATGCCCGAGGTCTGTACGGTGCGCGGGGCGCCCGCGGTGCGCCCCGCGGTCGAGGAGCGCCAGAAGTCGGGGCTCGGGAAGTACGCGTCGAGCGGTACGGAGGGGTTGAAGACGATGTGCGGGATACGGCCGTCGCCCCACTGGGCGGCGAGCAGCGTCTCCAGCTCCGTCTGCGCCCGCAGCGGCGAGAGGTGCCGTAGACCGATCGCGATGAACGCGGAGTCCCAGGACCACTGGTGCGGATACAGACCGCGGGAGGGGACGGTTGAGGTACCCGTCCAGTTCCCTTCCAGTACGGCAGCCGCCCTGAGGTGCAGCGAACCTGACAAGGGTGGCGGATCGTATACGAAGGTGCGTTCCACGGGGAGGGCTGTGAGCTGGGCAGTGCGATCCACTCGGGACTCCACGAAACACATCGTGCCGACCGGTTCGGTCATGGCTACCGTAGGGTTACGTCTATTTAACACGCAAAACTCAATATGTAATGCAGGGTTGAGAAACACAAGGGGGTGCGCATGACTGGACGAGGTCAAGCGAGCGCCGGCGATCTGCTCGAACTGGTACGCACCGGGCGCGCCACGACCCGCGGCGCCCTCCAACAGGTGACCGGACTCTCACGCGCGACCGTCGGCCAGCGCCTGGACCGGCTCTTCCGCGCGGGCTGGCTGCGCGAGGGCGCGGGCGGCCCGGTGGACTCCCCGCTGGGCGGCAGACCCTCGATCACGCTGGAATTCGACGACTCCCATGCCGTAGTCCTCGCGGCGGACCTGGACACCCGCCACGCGCGCGCGTGCGTCCTCTCGCTCACCGGCGAGATCCTCGCCGAGCACGGCGGCACGCTCGTCATCGAGGACGGCCCGGACGCCGTACTGGGCGAACTCGGCCGCTGGTTCGCCGAGTTGTTGGAGAAGGCGGGACATCGGGCGTCCGAGGTCTGTGGCATCGGCCTCGCGGTCCCCGGCCCGGTCGACACCGGCACCGGCCGCGTCGTCCAGCCGCCGATGATGCCCGGCTGGGACGGTTACGACATAAGGGGCCGCCTGGCCCGCGCCTTCACCGAACACACCGGCGCCCCCCGGGTCCCGGTCCTGGTCGACAACGACGCCAACCTCATGGCCTACGGCGAACAGCGCACCGGCCACCCCGACTGCGCGGCCTTCGTCCTGGTCAAGGTCTCGACGGGTATCGGGGCGGGAGTCGTCGTCGGCGGTTCCATCTTCCGGGGGATCGACGGCGGCGCCGGCGACATCGGCCACATCCGCGTCCCAGCGGGCGCGCAGGCGCTGTGCCGTTGCGGGTCCTACGGCTGTCTCGCCGCCGTGGCGAGTGGTGGTGCCGTGGCGCGACGGCTGGCGGAGACCGGTGTGCCGGCGGCGTCCGGCTCGGATGTGCGGGACCTGCTCGCGTCGGGGCACCCGGGAGCGGCGGCGTTCGCCCGCGAGGCGGGGCGGCAGGTCGGGGACGTGCTGGCGACCGTCGTGACGCTGCTGAACCCCGGGGTGCTGATGATCGCGGGAGACCTGGCCGGCACGTCGTTCCTCACGGGCGTACGGGAGCTGCTGTATCAGCGGGCGCTGCCGCGCTCCACCGCTCATCTGCACGTACTGACCTCACGGCTGGGTGAGCGGGCCGGGCTGGTGGGGGCGGGGGCGCTGGTCGTGGAGCATCTGTACGCGCCGGAGCGGGTGGAGGAGCGGTTGCTCGCGCTGGGCATGTGAGGGCGCGGCGGGTGCGTGAGGTCCAGGGGCATGTGACGTCCGGGTTTCCGTCTCGAGACTCGTCCGGATGGTGAAATCCGGTCGGTTGTGGAAGCGTGATTCTCGCCACCTTTGATAGGGGTGGCGCTCAGGTGAGCGGATCTTGCGCGGCTGCACTTCTCCAAGGGGTGGCACTCCGTGCCACCCCTTGATCGTTCATCGATCGAAAACAGGCGAGCCGCGAACCGCTCAGGTGAGCGCAAAAGTGCGCCGATGGGCCGCACCGCGTTCAAGAAGTGAAAACATCCGCCGGTGTTCGCTTGCCGAGCTTTGACTTTCGATCCGCTGGCGGACTGCCGGTTACAGACGCATGACATGCAAGTGGACGTACCCAGGCGCCTTCGATCTGGGTATGTTCCTGGCCGTCAGGGCAGCCACCCGCGTCCCGAGGAGTCGAGACCCGTGTCGGAAAACAAAGAACCCCACGTAGTGAAGTTCGTCTACGACTTCACCGAGGGAAACAAGGACCTCAAGGACCTCCTCGGCGGCAAGGGTGCCAACCTCGCCGAGATGACGAACCTGGGCCTTCCCGTCCCTCCCGGCTTCACCATCACCACCGAGGCGTGCAAGACGTACCTCGACAGTGGGGACGAACCCGCGGCACTGCGTGACGAGGTGAGTGCACACCTCGACGCGCTTGAGTCGACGATGGGCAAGAAGCTGGGGCAGGCCGACGACCCCCTCCTCGTATCAGTCCGTTCCGGGGCGAAGTTCTCGATGCCCGGCATGATGGACACGGTTCTGAATATCGGGCTCTCCGACAAGTCCGTGCAGGGCCTGGCGAAGCAGGCCGGCGACGAGCGCTTCGCGTGGGACTCGTACCGTCGGCTGATCCAGATGTTCGGCAAGACCGTCCTCGGCGTCGACGGCGACCTCTTCGAGGAGGCGCTCGACAAGGCCAAGGAGGTCAAGAAGGTCGCCGTCGACACCGAGTTGGACGCGGCCGACCTGAAGAAGCTGGTCACCCGGTTCAAGCGGATCGTCAAGACCGAGGCGGGCCGCGACTTCCCGCAGGACCCGCGCGAGCAGATGGACCTCGCCATCCACGCGGTCTTCGACTCCTGGAACACCGACCGCGCGAAGCTGTACCGCCGCCAGGAACGCATCCCGCACGACCTCGGCACGGCCGTCAACGTCTGCTCGATGGTCTTCGGCAACCTCGGCCCCGACTCGGGCACGGGCGTCGCCTTCACCCGCGACCCGGCCAGCGGCCACCAGGGCGTCTACGGCGACTACTTGCAGAACGCGCAGGGCGAGGACGTCGTCGCCGGCATCCGAAACACCGTTCCCCTGGCGGAACTTGAGCAGATCGACAAGAAGTCGTACGACCAGCTCATGCAGATCATGAAGACCCTGGAGAACCACTACAAGGACCTCTGCGACATCGAATTCACCATCGAGCGCGGGCAGTTGTGGATGCTCCAGACGCGGGTGGGGAAGCGGACGGCGGGTGCGGCCTTCCGTATCGCGACCCAACTCGTCGACCAGGGGCTGATCGACGAGGCCGAGGCCCTCCAGCGGGTCACCGGGGCGCAGTTGGCGCAGCTGATGTTCCCGCGCTTCGACGACGAGGCGAAGGTCCAGCAGGTCGGGCGGGGCATCGCGGCGTCGCCGGGTGCGGCGGTCGGCAAGGCGGTCTTCGACTCGTACACGGCGGTGAAGTGGTCGCGTTCGGGCGAGAAGGTGATCCTGGTCCGCCGGGAGACGAACCCGGACGACCTCGACGGCATGATCGCGGCGGAGGGCATCCTCACGTCGCGCGGCGGCAAGACGTCCCACGCGGCGGTGGTGGCGCGGGGCATGGGCAAGACGTGCGTCTGCGGCGCGGAAGAGCTTGAGGTCGACACCAAGCGGCGCCGGATGACGGTGCCGGGTGGTCACGTGGTCGAGGAGGGCGACGTGATCTCGATCGACGGCTCCAGCGGCAAGGTGTACTTGGGCGAGGTCCCGGTCGTCCCGTCCCCGGTCGTGGAGTACTTCGAGGGCCGGATGCACGCGGGCGCCGACGACGCCGACGAGTTGGTCGAGGCGGTCCACCGGATCATCGGATACGCCGACCGCGTACGGCGGTTGAGGGTGCGCGCCAACGCGGACAACGCCGAGGACGCGCTGCGCGCCCGCCGCTTCGGGGCGCAGGGCATCGGCCTCTGCCGTACGGAGCACATGTTCCTCGGCGACCGCCGCGAGCTGGTGGAACGCCTGATCCTGGCCGACACGGAGGCGGAGCGCGAGGAGTCCCTGAAGGGTCTGCTCCCGCTCCAGAAGGCCGACTTCGTCGAGCTGTTCAAGGCGATGGACGGACTCCCGGTCACCGTCCGCCTGTTGGACCCGCCGCTGCACGAATTCCTCCCGGACATCACGGAGTTGTCGGTCCGAGTGGCCCTGGCAGAGTCCCGCCAGGAGTCCCACGAGAACGACCTCCGCCTCCTCCAGGCGGTCCACCGCCTGCACGAGCAGAACCCGATGCTGGGGCTGCGGGGTGTGCGCTTGGGCCTGGTGATCCCCGGCCTCTTCACGATGCAGGTAAGGGCGATCGCGGAGGCGGCGGCCGAACGCAAGGCCGCGAAGGGCGACCCGCGCGCGGAGATCATGATCCCGCTCGTCGGCACGGTCCAGGAGCTGGAGATCGTCCGCGAGGAGGCCGACCAGGTCGTGGCGGAGGTCGAGGCGGCAACGGGCACGTCCCTGAAGCTCTCGATCGGCACGATGATCGAACTCCCGCGCGCGGCCCTGACGGCGGGCCAGATCGCGGAGGCGGCGGAGTTCTTCAGCTTCGGCACGAACGACCTCACCCAGACGGTGTGGGGCTTCAGCCGGGACGACGTAGAGGCGTCGTTCTTCACGGCCTACCTGGAGAAGGGCATCTTCGGAGTCAGCCCCTTCGAAACGATCGACCGGGACGGCGTGGGTTCGCTGGTAAAGCTCGCGGCGAAGGCGGGCCGAGAGACCCGCCCGGACTTGAAGCTCGGCGTCTGCGGCGAACACGGCGGCGACCCGGAGTCGGTCCACTTCTTCCACGAGGTGGGGCTGGACTACGTGTCCTGCTCCCCGTTCCGGATTCCGGTGGCCCGGCTTGAGGCGGGGCGGGCGGCTTCGGCGGGGCAGGGGAGCGATCACCGGTAGGCCTACGGCCATCTGGACCCCGGAGCCGCTACCCGTCCCCGACCCTCAACCGATGGGCGGCGGTTCCGGATCACGAGGGGAGGGGCGGCACCCTGTGCGGGGGTGTCGCCCCTCTCTGCGTTGCCTGTGGGGTCTGTCAAGCCAAGTCGTTGACCCAGGCGAAACGGCGTTTGCTGGCGTTGAGCCCGTGCGAAGCCGTTGTGCCCTCAGGTTGGTGGACCCTGTTGGCTTGTGCGGGCAAGAGGACATGACGAGCTGCACGGTTGCGGTCGCCATTGGTCGTTGCTGGTCGTCGTTGGCCGGCCTCGGACGGCCCACGGGCGGCCCAGCGAAGCCGCCGAAGCAATGCCCGGCGCGTCGCCGGACATCAGCTTGGGAAGCTGGGGGCATTTGGGGCTGGTTGTGGCGCTGACCTTGGCGAACAGACGGGTGCCAACCGTGTCGGGCTCGGTTGTTTTCGCCGTGGTTCCCCGCTGGATCTGGTGCGATTGTGGTGCGAAGTCGAACGGTGCGCGGTCGGGTGTCGGGGGTGGGGTTGGATGGTCCCTGTTCCGGACGGCGTGCCGTTGTCGGGGTGCTCGTGAGGCAGCGCGGCACGCACGAACCGGGAGGAGTTGAGCCTTCTCCCCGCGTATTTGGTTGGTGCCTTGCGGGATGTGTTGCGCGTGATCGCGAGTCGCGGACAGCGTCATGCGGGCGACTTGGACGCAGACGCAGAATTCGACTTCTAACGCCGCAGTGCAGAAGCCCTGCCGCTGACAGGCCGGCGAAATCGAGGGCAGGGCGAGACGGTCCACAATAGGTTGGGTCGCCTCACCCTGCGCACCTTCTGATCCGTAGGATCGGGGGCCGTTGGGAAGGGAGCACTCCCTCGCCCGCCTTGATCGCTGGCAGCCGTGATCGTGGGACTGTGTGTGCCGCCGTTGCCATCCCACACAAGGGCTGCGAATGCCGGCACGGATGCCTGTGCCGGCGCCGCTAGGCCGGAGTATTGGCCTCGGTATGACTCGGGACGGGGCTCGCTGAGAACCATCCGCGATCATCGGTTAGGTATCGATCAAGAGTCAAGTTTGCAGCTCGGAGCGCAGCTTGGAGTTGAGACTCGCTCAGCTTCCGAGAGGTAAAACTTTGAGTCCAGAGCTGGTCACCGATGGCGTAGTCCATCGTGGCGGAATGCAGGTCCGCATCCTCCTTGTGCACGGATACATCTCGCATGCGGATCAGCATCCCATTAGGGAGCGTACGTTCCATAGGGGTGCAGTCCCATCCCGGCGGTTCTTGCTGAATTATGACGCGGCCGGATTCCGCAACGTGGCGTCGGCAACTGCTTAACAACCTATGCAGCACGTCCAGGGAAGGAGCGTTGACAAAATAGGATGCGAGCAGCACCACATCGAAGCGTTCCGTCAGATTAAGCTCCTCGATCCTGGCGCATTTGGTCTCAGCTCGATGGATTCGGGTTAGCATCTCAGCGCATTCGTCCACAGCCACCAATCGATGACCGAGTTCGACGAGTGGATGGGTGAGTCGGCCCGCGCCAGCTCCCAGCTCTAGGATGGTTACCGCAGGGGGTATTGCGGAGTTAATGATATCCGGTTCATCGCCTACGGGCATCCGCGCGAAGAATTCCACAGGGCTTCCGTCGGGAGCTATCACCCCTGGTCCGCTGCCGCCAGTTCCGCTGCCGCTTCGATTCTCTAGATTAAGACCGGAACCAACGGGCCGATTGTCAGTCACTTCGCAGGCCTCTCAGAGAAAGTTTGCGTCCATCATTCCCAAGCTCCCAAGCTCCCTGGCTGCCGGTGGCGTCGAGTTGTGCAACCCGAAGCGGTCCACATACTAAGGAGCCGGCAGACGGGACTGCTTCGGGCAGGTGTCTTGGGTGCCTCGGAACAGGTGGTTCGACAGTAATGCAACCGGCCCATGGGATCCCATGGTTTCCCTGTAGAATTATTACCGGGTATTGAGGTGCACGGGCAAATTGTCGAGACCGCGCTGTGTTGCTGTCGGTCGCTGTATGGGATCGCCGGCCAGATCGATGGGGAAGTTCTTTGAGAGGTCGGAGATCACCTCACACAATACCGAAATCGCGAGCCGGGCGCCCACGCACGAGTGAATGCCGCTGCCGAATCCGAGGTGCTTGGATGCATCGCGGCTTAGGTCCAGTTTGTTAGCCGCCTCGAATATGGCCTCGTCGCGGTTCGCTGAGGCGACGATGATGACCACGAAGTCCCCGTACGTAAGGGACTGGCTGCCCACCTCAGTGTCCTTGGCGACGGCACGGGTTTCGGCCTGCACGGGCCCGACGAATCGGACAAGTTCGTGCGCCATGCCCGCGGTGAAATCTCGCGGTTCAGGGCTGTTGAAATAGCCATGCTCGGTCAGGGTCCGTACGGCATTTCCTAGCATGCTGCTCGACGAAGAGTAACCCGCAACGAACAGAGCTCGTAGCGAGTTCAGCAGAAACAGACGATGGTCTTCCGCCTCCACTGCGTCGAAGCCAACATGGCTCAGAAGGCCGGTAGTCGGAGGTGAAACCACCCAAGGCTCGATGAGCTCGGAAAGATACGCCCTGGCTTCCATGCCAAGTGGGCCGTGCTCGGGTGCTAGCCCTGCATCCATGCTCAGGACGAGCTTGCGCAATGCGCTGCGGTAAGCCGTTTCATCGGCCTGGATTGACGGCATCCCGAAGAGCAGGAGCATGCTCCTTGTGCCCAACGGCTCGGCGAAATCGGTGACGAAGTCGAATTCAGTGCCGAGCGACCGCAGCAGTGTGGCTGCCTCCTCGCGCACGGCCTTGACCCAAGCGTCGAATTCCACTTTCCTCATCGCCGACAGGACCATACGACGGACCGTTGTGTGTTCAGGCGGATCGAGCGTTTGGAGACTGAGGAACGCTGGAGGTGCGTCGTCACCTACCGTCCGAAAGTCGGAGATGAAGGTCGACGGGTCTCGCAGTATTCGCTCGCAGTCACTGTGACGCGTCATTACGTAGGCGCCTAGCCCTTCATGCCAGTGCACCGGATCGGTCTGACGTAACTCCGCGTATCTCGAATATGGATCGGCGAGAAATTCCGGGGCTAACGGCGTGAAGATCTCCACAAGACTCTCCCTGTCCAGCAGTCAGGTCAAATTATGGAAACGGCAAGTGCGTTACTTTTAAACCGGCTTCAAGGCGAAGGGCGGACGAGCAATTGCGCTGCAAGGCCGCCCTCGCCCCTGTGGTCTTGCTTTTCACTGGAACATTAGTGGGCGTAGCGCATCGCAGACACCTCCCCGATTTTCCGATTGGACGAAGCGCGGAGAATAATTTACTCCTCGTGCACCATTAAGGGCTCATGTATGTGAGCGCATTCAGGCTCTCTCGCCAGAATTCCTCGATGATCGCTTCGCCCGAAAATCAAGCTAACGCCGTTCGTAAGGTCGCGACAAGGGTGCCTGATGCATCGAGAGAAGGTTGAATTAATTGAAAGATTTACTGATCATGTGGAACCGCTGATCGGAATGCTTGGCGGTGGCATGTCTGCGTCAGGGTTCACCTTAGGTTGCACGGTACGCATCAGTGGGTGAGGGGGCGTGTCGGTCGATGGTGTGCGGGTGAAGCTCCTGGTGGATGGACTTTCGGCCGAGGCTGTTTCAGGCGACGGCTTCGCGTGCTTGCCATCTCGACCGGGAGCAACATTTTCCGCGCGGTGTGACAGGCCGGGTGCGTCCCTCGCTCACCCGCAACGGCCTCTCAGGCGCTGGCGGTCAACAACCTGGACCATGGATCTCGTCGTTCAGGCCCGGTTGCTTGGCGCCTGCGGGTGCGGGCCGGAATCGTAGGACGAAGCCGGCAGCCAGGGCTCCGGTGCCTCCGATGACAAGGGTCGCGCGGGGCCCGGTGAGGGCCACGAGTGGGCCGGCGGTGATGTATGAGAGGGCCGATGCCAGTTGCGCTCCGCCGTACACCGTGCCGAACGCGCGTCCGAGCATGCGCGTCGGCACGCGTTCCTGGATCAGGGTGTCGATGCCTACGAGGGCTGCGGTGTTGCCTGCCCCGGCCATCGCCTGGCCGGCGCAGGCCACTGCCACCGAGGGTGATATCCCTGTCAGGATCATGCCGACGGCCCCTGTGGCGACGCCGCCTGTCAGCCAGAAGGCCGCCGGCATCCGGTTCGCTTTGACGGTCAGCGCCAGTGACGCGGCGACCATTCCTGCCCCGAACATGGCCGAGATGATGCCGTACTCGGCGGTCGGCCCGTGCAGCGCTCGCTGCACGAGGAAGACCAGTGCAACGTTGTCCACGGCGGCGAACGTCACGAAGACGAGCAGCCCCAGAAACAGCCGTCGTACGACCAGATTCTCGCGTGCGGACCGCAAGCCTGAAGTGGTATCGGCGAGGAGGCCGACCTTGGCTTTCGGGGCTTGTCGCTCCAGGGGTGGAAGCGGACCGAGACGGGTCAGGAGCAGTGCGGAAATTGCGAACGACGCGGCGTTCACGCCGAACGCGCCGGATGTCCTGGTGAGTCCTGCCAGGAAACCGCCGATCGCCGGACCGGCGACGATTTGCAGGTTCACCGCCAGGCCGAGCAACGCGTTGGCCCTGCTGCGGTGCTCCGCAGGAACCAGGCGGCTCACCGCGCTCTTCCCCGCCGGCGATCCGAAGGTCGCCAGCAGCGAGGCGAGGATCACCAGTGGCAACAGCGCCGGAAGAGATGGCTTGGCCAGGGCCATGACCCCGTACACGATTCCTTGCCCGGCCTCGCAACCGGCCAGCAGGCGGCGCTGGTCGACCCGGTCGGCGACTGCTCCCGCCAGTGGACTGGCCAAGAGCGGCAAAGCCGTACACGCCAGCACCAGGCTCACTGCGCCGGGGCCGGATGAGGCCGCGAACAGCACGAGGGCGATCAGGCCTATGCCGGTTCCAGTCGAGGAGATGGCCTTGCTCAGCCACAGGTAGCGGAAGAGGGGCAGGTCGCGCAGAAGAGTCACCGGTTCATGGTGAAGACAGGACCAGGAGGAGACACTAATTTCGGCTTCAGCCGAAACGAAAGGCATTCCGTGACCTTGCTCCTGAGGTTCCGCTCGGAGGAACTGCTGCAGTGCCGGTTCGCGATCTCGCCGCTGCACGAGACAGCCGGCGCATTGAGGTCGCTGTCCCGGTCCGGTGCGGCGGCCTACCATCTGCCCTGGCACCGCCAAGCCCGCGAACTGGTCCCCGGCCTGGACATCGAACCGCTGCTGGCGCTCCTGGCGGTGCAGGGGTATCAACCTGACTTCATCAACCCGGCACCGGATAGCCCGTTCACTGAGATCGGTGCCGAACTCGACAGAGTTCGTAGGACCCCGCCGGAGAAGGTCGCGGCGGAATTGGAGGAGTGCCTCGGCCCCGGCTGGGACACTCATCGTCTGCTGGTTGGCGGGCAGGCGTTCCACCGGCAAGAGACCGGCGACCCCTCAGCGGTGCGCGACGTGCTCGTGGACATGCTGGGACGAGCGTGGTCGGCGCTCATCGAGCCTTGGTGGCCCCGGCTGCGCGACGTGCTCGACGCCGATATCACCTACCGCGCCCGTCGACTCGCCGACGCCGGAGCCTCTGTCGTACTCGGCGAGTTGGACCCGAAGGTGTCGTGGAAGGACGGCGCGGTCAGGTTCGGCACATCCGACTCGCGGGAGATCGACGTGTCCGGCGCCGACCTCGTGCTGATCCCGAGCGTGTTCGTCTGGCCGGGCGCGGCGGTGGGCTTCGATCCGCCCGCTGTGAACTACCCGGCACGAGGGATCCATGGGCTCTGGCAGCAGGGCCGGCGTTCCGACGAAGCTCTGGTCCGGCTCATCGGTCGGACAAGGGCGATCTTGCTGACGGCCCTCGCGGAGCCGGCCTCGACCACCGGCCTGGCGGCTCGCACCGGGATACCTGTCAGTAGCGTGAGCGAGCACTTGAGCGTTCTGCGCGCGAGCGGGCTGGTGTCGACGACTCGAACGGGCCGCTTCCTCGTTCATCACCGCACCGCCCTGGGGCTGGCGCTGGGAAGCTGATCAGCCGGCACAGTTCCGACCGCCCGGCGGGCCACACCGCATGGTCACGTCCTCGCGCGTCGCATATGTGGCTACCGCGGCCTGGAAGTCCTCGGCCGCCGTGCGCCACGCCTTCCACTGCGCCTCGTACTCCCCACCCTCAAGACCGGTGAGCTGTCGACGGGCGTTTTCGGAGGAACGTTCCAGCTTGGTTAATTAATCTAAAATATCTGTCATGACCCAGATCTCAAGCTGCCCCCGGGACAGACCCGGGGATGCGGCTCAAGGAACGGCAAGGTCTACAGGTGTGGTGACGACGGCGAGTGGCAACCGAAGGGTGGATGTAGATCGACCGCCGATTGGTCAAAGTCTGGGGTCAGCGCAGGGCTTCGATGGCTTTCACGATCAGAGCGCGAGCGTCCGCACCGTACACGGCCATGCTGCGCAACCGCTCAAATGCCCTTATGTACAGGGCGATCTCGGAGGGCTGGGTGACGTTCACCTCGGCGGACACCAACTCGACGGAGACGTGCTTGTCGTCGTAGAGATGAAAGGTCTCCTCGGGCCAGTGCGTCCGACGGATGGTCATGGGGATGACGCCGAGGGAGACGGCCGGCAGGGCGCCGGCGGTGAGGAGGTAGCCGAGTTGTGCTGCCATCGCGCCGGTGTCGGCCACTTGGGAGTGAAGGACGGCCTCCTCGACGACCACGACGAAGCGGTGTCCCTGCTCGTGAATGATGCGGGAGCGTTCGAGCCGAGCGCGTGAGGCCTCCGCGCTGTCGTCGATGTCCAGGTCGTGGATGCCTGCGGCGATGCCGAGGACAGCGAGCGCGTAGCCCTCTGTCTGCAACAGTCCGGGGACGATGCTGGAGGAGTAGATCCGGAAGTTCTGGGTTTCGCGGGACGCCTGCATCCTGCTGTCCTGGATGTGACGTAGGCCGGCGCGGACCTGGTCGCGCCATTCCCGGTACATCGACTCGGCGTTGATGGACTGCACGACGAGACCCTGCGCTTGTCCGTCCGACCCGGTTGCGGTGCACCAGCGTCGGATGTCGTTCGCTGACGGGCCGGTGAGGGCGTTCTCGATGCGTGACGTCTTGGAGTAGTGCCAGCCGCACGCGGCAGCCAACTGCACGACCGTCAGGCCGGCTTCCTTGCGGAGGTCGCGCAGCCGGTGGGCGACGGCTTCACGTGCGGCCTGGGCAGAGGAAGAGGGCGAGGCGGGCATGGGTTGGCTGCCGGTGCTTTCTGGTCAGTGGATCTGGTACTGGTCGTGCGGGATCGCGCGCGCCCATACGGCCTCGAAGGACTCAGCGCACAGCTTCGCGGCGGCTGGGCCCTCGGAGACCTCGTGGCCGATCATGGCTCCGTCGCCGGAGAAGTAACCCCACCGGATTACCTGGTCGTCGAAGAGCCAGAAGTCGTTGCCCGGTAGGGCGATGTCCGAGGCGCGGCGGCGGGGCAACCAGCGCACCTGTTCCCCGGCGTGCACGTTGACGCCGGTGGAGGCGTGTTCGTAGCGGATGTAGTCCGTGACGGGTTCGGACACGATCCGGGCGCGCCGCACCGCGACGCCGCGCGCCACGGCACGAGAGACCAGGTCCACCCAGGGTGCCCAGTCCGGCGATCCGGGGTCTGTGTCGAGACTGCCGGTCTCCAGCCATGTCCGGAAGTCATCAGCCTCTGAGGCCACCCCGTAGTGATCTCGCATCTCAAGGTGCACAGCGGAGCGTGTGCACTCGTCCATGAGTTCAGCGATCGTCGGAACGATCGAGGGCATCGCACGCCTCCCTGATCATGTGCACCATCCTGGCAGGGACGCGGATCACGGCCTCGTCCACCGGAATACCGACGGCATGACCTGGCACTTCGAACGCGGCACACTCTGCTTCGAGTTGGGGGTCGGGCTTCCATCCTTGGAAGACGAGTTCGCCCTTCTCCTGGTCGACCCATACGGTCGGTGAGTCCCCGGTCTTGGTGTCGGGGTCGATCCCGATGAACCGTAGCGACGTGACTGTCTCCATCCATTCGATGTGCAGTTCTTTGCGACACGCTCCGGCAGATGGCGTAGCTGGTCAAGAGGATGAACTAGCCGCGGAACAAGGCTGGTTGGCATGAATGCAAGGATCTGCACATTGCTGGCTTTGGCGTCCATCGCGCTTCTAGCTTCGAGAGGCACGACGAGACCCGGCGACCATGCGAACGGCCCCGGGCGTGGCCGACTGGGCAGGGGTCGACATGGCGAACCGCACCACCGCAGCATCCGAAGGTACTGAGCGCCGGCAAGTCGATCGCCCTGACATCACCGTCATGCGCGAGACCGTGGGAATTCTGCTGGACCCAGACGCCGTGGAGCTGCCCCCAACCGCTGATGAACTAGAGACGCTGACGCGGATGATTCGGGGCCATCTGGAGTTGCTCATCCCTGAGGTCGAGCAGTCCGTCAGGCGGTTAAAGAAGGACAGCATCCCCCGGTACTGCGCGCTCGCCTGTGTAGGCGAGGCGCGGGGAAAACTCCGTGCCGAGCCGATCCGCAGATTCGGCGTAGAAGTCGGCTATGCCCGACGCCTGGCGCGCACCTTGAACGCTTTGTGCGACCACTACGAGAACCTCGGTGCGCGCTCGTGACCGCGCCCGTCGACGACCCTTCGACGCGCTCCGCCGAGTGCGCGGTGGCCGCCCTGGACGGATACCAGGAACTGCACCATGAATGCCGTCAGACCAAGGACATCCCACTACCCTACGGGGGCGGCCTGGTCCTGGTACGACGCTGCACCTGTCCCTGCCACACGCGTATGGCGGGTGCGTCATGACCCTGCGCTTCTGCCGCTATTGCGACGAGCCGATCACCGATCCTGACGACGCAGTTCACTTTTGGCACGAGGAGAGCATGAGCGGACCGGGGCGGGACGTGTGGGCACACCGCGAGCACGCCGGCCTCGTCGAGCCGGACACCGCGCTGGTGCGCATCCTGGCTCGCGTACTGATCGCGGAGCGGAGGAGGTCCTGATGCAGAACAACCCCGATGACACGACTCTGTCAACGGTCACGCCATTCGTGATCGTCCACATCAGTCATTGATGTCAGAACGTCATGCGCTTTTCGCTGGTCAAGTCACCATTGGCAGAAGGCCACTGCGGCATCATCCCCGGACTTGTACCGCGGCCACCGGCGTCCAGTGGGGTCCGTGGCCGAGGCGCTCATCGTCGTAGGCCTCGGCCACCAGGTGCTCAGTTACGCGCGGCCCTTCAACTCGCCCCGCCCGCCTACCCCTTGACCCACCGGTCGCGAGGAGGGCTCGGCGGACTGCCGTCGGACGGTCCGCTAGGGGCGGATGTAGGGCCCGGTCATGATCTCCATGTTGCGGCCGTCCGGGTCCTCGAAGTACGCGCCGTGACCGCCGAACAGGCCGTTGATCCCGCCGGGTTCGGTGTGGTGGGGGTCGGCGTAGTAGGTGACCCCCACCGCCTCCAGACGGGCGATCATGGCGTCGAACTGCGCCTCGGGCACGAGGAACGCGTAGTGCTGGGACTAGATCGGCTCGTCCCGCTTCTCGTAGTAGTCGAGCGTCACACCGTTGCCGAGGTCGACGGGGAGGAACGGCCCGAACGGAGCACCGACCTTCAGCCCCAGGATCGCGGCGGTGAACTCGGCCGACAGGTGCCGGTCCCTGGCGTAGACGGCGGTGTGGTTCAACTGGACGGCGGTCGCCGACAGTTCGGATGCGTGCGGGTGCTGTTGGTCGTACGACATCAGTGGAGTGTCTCCGGGTCTTTGGATCTGCTGGGACGGGGCGCCGTATGCGGGCGCCGGTTCAAAGACGCGGAGAAGGGGCGGGCCTCTGGCCCGCCTCGCGCTCACGCCGAGGCCGGGACCCCAATTCGTGAATGGCCCACGGCCGACCCGGCAGTCACCCTGCAGACCCTAGTGGCCAATTGCGGACTGGGGCAACGGCGTTGTCGCCGGGTGGCGCCGCCGACGCCCGGCGGCAGCACCAGGCGCCAGCCGCCACCCGAGCTCGGCCACCGTCACTCGCAAGCGACCCCGTCCCCATCCCGGTCCAGGTGGGAGTCGTACCCCGGGTCGCCCACACGCAGAGGCGTGACGCCGGCCGCGCGGGCTGCCGTGCAGTTCGCGTAATAGGTGCTGCCGCCGCCGGAGTTGGAGTCGTCGGAACCCGAACCGGAGCCGGACCCCGAGCCGTTGCCTGCGGCCGCCTCCGCGGTGACCGTCTTGGTGACCTTGACGGTCTTGGTCGTGGTGACCGTGGGCGCGGGTGCCGGGGTGGCCGTCTCGGTCGTCGTCGCCGTGACGGTCATCGTCGGTTGGGGGCTGGCCGCTGCCGGCTTCGCGTCGGTCGTTGTGGCCGTCTTCTTGGCCTGGCCGGAGCCGCCCGCGCCGATGCCGATGAAGAAGGCCAGGGCGAGGGCGGGGAGTACGTAGCGCTTGCGGGCCCAGCGGGGTGCGGGGCGGACCGGCTGGAACGGGGGCTGGGGCTGGGGTTGGGGCATCGGTGGTGTGGCGTACGGGTGGGTCATCTCGTCCCCCTGTGTCTGGTGAGACATGGACCGTATTGCCCCGGTGAGGGCGGTGAGGGAAGAGTGACCATCTCGTGATGGATATGTCGCTCGGTGTGAGCGGAGCGGGGGCGGGGCCGCTCTCGTACGCTGAGATCCCCATCGCTCGCCGTCGCTTGTCCACGGCTTGTCCACGCTTACCGAGGGAGTCCGCTCATGTCCGGCTGGAACGAACACGGCATCCCCGACCAGCGCGGCCGGGTCGCGGTTGTCACCGGGGCCAACAGCGGGCTCGGTTACGTCACCGCGCGTGAGCTCGCCCGCAAGGGCGCCCGGGTCGTGCTCGCCTGTCGGAGCGAGGTGCGGGGGAGTGAGGCCGCCGACCGGATCGTGGCCGAAGTGCCGGGCGCCGAGGCGCAGTTCGGGCGGCTGGATCTCGGGGATCTGGCCTCCGTGCGGGAGTTCGCGGACACCTTCCCCTATGACCGCCTCGATCTGCTCGTCAACAACGCCGGGGTCATGGCGATGCCGTACGGCACGACCGTGGACGGGTTCGAGACGCAGTTCGGGGTCAACCACCTGGGGCACTTCGCGCTCACCGGGCTGCTGCTGCCGGCGCTGCTCGATGCGCCCGACGCGCGGATCGTCACGCTCTCCAGCTTCATGCACGCGCTCGCCAACATCGACATGGACGACCTCAACAGCGAGCGCCGGTACAGCCGTTGGACCGCGTACTCCCGTTCCAAGACCGCCAACCTGCTCTTCACGCACGAGCTGGCACGGCGGCTCGCGGCGGCCGGTTCGGGGGTGGTCGCGGCCGCTGCCCACCCCGGGTACGCCGCCACCAACCTCCAGACCGCCGGGCCGCAGGCGGAGGGGCGCAAGGGTGCCGAGCGGTTCATGGAGATCGGCAACCGGGTCTTCGCCCAGTCCGCGGAGGCCGGCGCGCTGCCCTCCCTCTACGCGGCCACCGCCCCCGACGTACGCCCTGATGCGTTCTTCGGCCCCCGTATCGCGATGTGGCGCGGGGCGCCCTCGCCGTCCTGGCGGGCACCCTGGACCCTCAACGACGCGATGGGGCAACGCCTTTGGGCCGCCTCGGAGGAACTCACGGGAGTTGTCTACGACCAACTCAAGCCGTGAGTGGTTGAGTTGCCGGGACTCACGCCCTGGTCTTCATGCCGTCGCGCCGCTGTCCACCACCAGGTCCGTGCCCACCACCGACGCCGCGTCGTCCGAGGCCAAGTAGAGGACGGCGGCGGCCACTTCGGACGTGGCGGAGATACGGCCCAGGGGGAGTGTGGCCCGTACCCGTTCGGCGCGGTCGGCCTCCGTCTCGCCGGTGCGCAGGGACATCGGGGTGTCCGTGGCGCCGGGGCTGACCACGTTGATCCGGACGCCCTCGCGGATGTGGTCCACGGCGGCACCCTTGCTCAGTACGGCTACGGCGGCCTTGGACGCGGAGTAGGCGGCGGCGCCGGGGCTGCTCGTGTGCACGCCGAAGGTCGATGCCACGTTGACGATCGCGCCGCCGGAGGGTTGGGTGCGCATCTGCCGGATCTCGGCCTGGAGGGCGAGGAAGACTCCGGTGACGTTGATGTCGAGCTGCGTGCGCCAGTCCACCTCGGTGAGGTCGGCGAGGGGCTGCCCGCCCCGGAAGATCCCCGCGTTGTTGACGGCCACGTCGAGCGAGCCGTATCGGTCCACGGCTGCCTGGACCAGGGCGTGGGCGTCAACTGCCCTCGATACGTCGGCAGTTACCGCGAGGGCCTTACCGCCCCCGGTCTGAGCCCCGGCCCCTGCTTCGATCAGCGCGACGGTCTCGTCCAGCGGTTCGCGTCGCCGCCCTGCTACGACGACGTTGGCTCCCTCCGCCGCGAACGCGAGGGCGATCGCCCTTCCGATGCCCGAGCCCGCCCCGGTGACGAGCGCGGTCCTGCCGTTGAAGCGGGTGTTGGTCACGATCTCCCCTTTTTTTGACCGATCGGTTCAGTATGAGGGTGCGAAAAGGCGCCCCGGTGAGTGCGAGAAGGCGCCCGGGATGGAGCGGGCTTCAGTCGAGCAACGTCAACGCCTGCTCCGCCGCGTCCCGCACCCGCGCCGGGTCCCCGGACGCCCGGCCGACCACCCGCAACCCCTGCATCAGCACCAGCAGCATGCGCGCGAGGGCGAGCGGATCCCGGTCGGCGGACAACTCGCCCTGCGCCTGCGCCCGCACCAACGCCGAGCGCAACACCGCCTCCAACTGGTCCCAGTTGCGCTCGACCAGCCGGGTCGCGGCCACGTCGTGCGGGGCGAGTTCGGCAGCCGTGTTGGTCACCAGGCAGCCCAGCGAACGGAGTTGCTCGTCCGCCGCCTCGGCCGCGTACCGCCGTACGATCGCTCGCACGGGCGGCAGCGCTGGGCCCGGCTGGGACAACTCCCGCACCATCGGCGTGAGTCCGGCCCGGTCGTAGCTCTCCAGCGCCTTCATGTACAGCTCGTGCTTGTTGCCGAAGGTCGCGTAGATGCTGGCCCGCCCGATGCCGAGGTGCTCGACGAGGTCGGACATCGACGTCGCCTCGTAGCCGCGCCGCCAGAACAGCTCCAGGGCTGCCCGCAGCGCGGCCTCGGGATCGAACTCCTTGGTCCTGGCCATGCCCGACAGCCTAGGTTTATCGAGAACGATCAGTCAACAATGCTCGCCCGGACGCACGGAGGCCCGCCCGGTCACGCGAACTCCGGGATCAGCTCGCCCACCCGCCGGATGCTGTCCATCACCCGCTCGTGCGGAATCGCCCCCACCTGCTGGAAGCACATCAGCCGGTCGATCCCCGCGTCCGCGTACGCCCGCAGTTTCTTGCGGCACGTGTCGGGGCTGCCGACGATCAGGGAGTCCTGCGCCATCAGCGCCTCGAACAGCTCGTCCTCGGGGACCGTCTCGCCCTGGAGGATGCGGCCGATGGCGAGTTGGGCCGCGTTGGGGGCCGTATCGACCTCCTCGCGCAGGAACGCGCCGGTCAGACCGCCGCCGGCCGGGTCGGCGAGGATGCCCTGCTGGATCGTCATCGTCTCGACGAACGCGTCCGCCGCCTCGAAGAAGGTGAGCGCCCGGGCCGTGTACCAGGCCGCCGCCGCGGCCGCGCCCGACCGCAGCGCCTCCTCGTCGGTCTCCGCGCAGTGCACGAACGTGAAGAACGCGATCTGGTCGTTGACGAAGGCACCGGTCGGCTGTTCACAGTTGGCCACGGCCTCCCGGTACAGCTCGACCAGCCGCGCCACCCGCGTCAACGGCTCCCAGAGGGTCGTGCCCAGGACGCCCACCCCGCGCCGGCCCGCCTCCTCGAACGACGCCGGACTGGACGCCGCCTGCCACAGCGGCGGGTGTGGCTGCTGGAGAGGGGAGGGGACGACCGGCCGGTCCCCGGCGCCCGTCCACAGCCGGGGTATCTCCTCGAACGCCCGCTGAGTCTGCGCCCGCGCGCCCGCCGGGTCCACGCCGAACATCCGCCACTCCGGCGCCGTGGAACGGGTCAGGCCCAGCTCCACCCGGCCGCCGCTCAACTGGTCCAGCCAGGCTGCCCGTTCGGCGACCCGGCGCGGGTGGTTGATCTCCGTCGGCGCCAACACCGCCGCGTGGCCGAGCCGTATCCGGGACGTACGCTGCGACAGCGCCGCGAGCAGCAGCTCCGGCGCCGAGCTGAGGCTGAACTCCTCGGCGCCGTGGTGCTCCACCTGCCACCAGCAGTCGTACCCGAACTCGTCGGCGAGCACGGCCTGTTCGACCGCCTCCGTGATCCGCCGGTGTTCGTGGTCCTCGGTCGCCCATGGCCGGGGGTCCTGGATCTCGCTGAACATGTCGAGCTTCACGTACTGAACTGCCCTTCTCTCCGGCCGACTTGAGATGGGAAGCGCTCCCACGCGGCCGGATCAGATTGTCAGGGAAGTGTGTTACGGCCGTGATGTTCCGCTGTGAGGCTCATGTGCAGGTCGCTCGGGCCGAGTTGGTCGTGCGGACCGCGCAGGTCATGCGGGCGGGCCTCGTGTCAGGCGGTCCGGTCCCGCCGCAGCGACGCCACCAGCAGCTCGGTGAACTGTGTCGCCGACCAGGACGGCCGCCGCCCCGTCGCCGTCTGCACCTGCGCCTCGCGCTGCCGGAACACCGGGTGGTCGACGTGGACGTACGTCACGCCCTCGGTCGCGGCGCTCTGCTCTGTGTCGCCGAGATCTCCGACCAGGGCGAGACCCCCGCCCGCCCGCACGAACTCGTACTGCGGAGCGAGACTGTCGCAGACCAGCGCCGGACGAACCGTGATCCCCTCCAACTGCGCGCCGATGTCGAAGAGTTCACGCTGACTCGTACCCGGCGAGGCCAGCGCGAGCGGATACGCGCACAGGTCCGCGAGGCCGATGCGATCGCGGCCGGCGAGTTCGTGACCGAGCGGGACGATCGCCGCCACCGGGACCACGACCGCGCACTCGACGCGGACATCGTGCTGCGGGCCCATCGTGTAGGTGACCGCGACGTCGGCGAGCCCCTCGACCACGCGGCGGGTCGCCTCCTGGCGGGCGACGACGTCCACGCGGAAGGCCACGTCGGGGTGTTCGCGCCGGAAGCCGGCGATCGCGCGCGGCACCAGTCGCCGCGCGAACCCCTCCGAGCAGGCGACGGCGACACTGCGCGCCTCCGCACCCCGCCCGGTCCTCAACTCCTCGACCAGCGTGGTCGATTCGGTCTCGGTGCGGCGGGCGTGGGCCAGCAACCGCGAGCCGGCCTCGGTCAGCGTCATCCCGCGCGGATGCCGGGCGAACAGCGGGACCCCGATGCCGGACTCCAGCTTGGCGATCTGCCTGCTGATCGCCGACGGCGCGACGTTCAGGGCGTGGGCCGCCTCGGTCACCGATCCGGTGCGGGCGACCTCCAGGAAGTAGGCGAGATTCACCGGCAGAAGCTGCATGGGGTCCCTTGATGGTCATGTACTGCGTTGCCGAAATTAGAACGCTTCACGTCACAAACGGCAATGGTCGCCCGCCCGATTCCGCCCTACTCTGCTGGAACGACGAGAGCGCACCACCTGGCCGACCGCCGTCTTCCTGGAGAAATCTTCCCGTGATCCCTGAGAAACTGGCCCGTAAAGCCGAGGAGTTCGTCGACTCGGGTGCCTTCTTCACCGAGCTGGCCACCATGGTCGGATACGCCACGGAGAGTTCCCGACCGGAGGGCCGCCTTGCCATTGAGGCATACCTCGACGAGTTCCTGACCCCCGCCCTGACCGTCCTCGGCTGCGAGGTCGCGCGCTACGACAACCCCGATCTGACGGCCGGCCCCTTCCTGATCGGTACCCGCGTCGAGTCCCCCGAGCTGCCGACCGTGCTCGTCTACGGCCACGCGGACGTCGTCGAGGGCCAGGCCGGCCGGTGGAGCGAGGGCCGCGACCCGTGGACACTGACCGCCGAGGGCGACCGCTGGTACGGACGCGGTGCCGCCGACAACAAGGGCCAGCACCTGGTCAATCTGGCCGCCCTGCGTCTACTCCTCGCCGAACAGGGCTCGTTGGGCTTCAACCTGACCTTCCTGCTGGAGTCCGGCGAGGAGATCGGCTCACCGGGACTCGCCGAATTCGCCGCCGCACACCGGGAGTTGCTGAAGGCGGACGTGCTCGTTGCCTCGGACGGGCCCCGCCTGGACGCCACGACCCCGACGCTGTTCCTCGGCGCGCGCGGCGGCCTCGGGCTCCAACTCACCGCCGATCTACGGCCGGACGCCTACCACTCCGGCAACTGGGGCGGCCTGCTGCGCAACCCCGCGACCACCTTGGCCGGTGCCGTCGCGACCCTGGTCGATGGCCACGGCCGTATCCGCGTACCGGAGTTGCTGCCGCCCCCGATCCCGCAGGAGGTCCGCGAGGCACTCGCCGGTGTCACCGTCGCCGCCTCGCCCGGCGACCCGGTACCGGACGAGGGCTGGGGCGAGCCCGAACTGTCCGCCGCCGAACGGCTCTACGCCTGGAACACCCTCGAAGTCCTCGCCCTCGGCGCGGCCGACGCCGACCGGCCGGTCAACGCGATCCCGGGCAGCGCCCGCGCGGTGCTCCAACTCCGGTACGTCGTAGGCACGGACGCCGACAAGGCCGCCGAGGCCGTCGCCCGGCACCTGGCCGAGCACGGGTATCCGATGGTCGATGTCCGCGTGCTCGGCAGCTTCGCGGCGAGCCGTACCCCGTTCGACGACCCGTGGGTGCGCTGGACCAGGACCACGCTCGAAGAGGTCACCGGCGGCCCGATCGCCGTCCTGCCCAACATCGGCGGCTCCCTGCCCAACGCCGTCTTCACCGACGTCCTCGGCCTGCCGACCCTCTGGCTGCCCCACTCCTACCCCGGCTGCCTCCAACACGCCCCCGACGAACACCTGTTGGCGCCGATCGCCCGCGAGGGCCTCGTCCTGGCGGCGGGCCTGTTCCACGCGCTGGGCCGACCACCGGCGGACCGGCCGCTCCCCGTACAGCACCGATAGTCGTCGACCGATAGCCCCCGAGTCTCGGCACCCGCGCCCCGTCCGGCACACCCCTCCCCAACACCCGCCGGAAGGACCCCCGATGACCGCTCCGTCCCCCCAGCCCATCCAGTCCACCCACCCCGACGACACCCGGGCGCCGAGCCGCCCCACCGCAGGCCGTGCCATCGCGGTGGCGAGCATCGGCAACGCGCTCGAATTCTTCGACCTCGCCCTGTACGCGTTGATGGCGTCGTACATCGGCCGCACGTTCTTCCCGGGCGGCAACCCCGGTGTCCAACTGGTGCAGGCCTACGCCGTGTTCGGCGTGACGTATCTGATCCGGCCGCTCGGCGGGCTGCTGCTCGGTGCGTACGCGGACCGCAACGGCCGTAAGAAGGCACTGGTGTTGTCGATCCGGCTCATGGTGCTCGGCACGCTGCTGCTCGCGGTGATGCCCGGATACTCGACCCTCGGGATCGCGTCGACCCTGGGGATCGTGGTCGCGCGACTGATCCAAGGGTTCGCCGCCGGGGGCGAGTTCGGGGCGGCGACGTCGTTCCTGGTCGAGCAGGACGAGCGGCGCAAGAGTTTCCTCGGCAGCTTCCAGTTCGCCAGTCAGGGTCTGTCGACCCTCATGGCGGCGGGCTTCGCGGCGGTTCTCACGGCCGTGCTGTCCGACGCGCAGATGACGTCGTGGGGCTGGCGCGTGCCGTTCGCCTTCGGCCTGCTGATCGGACCGGTGGGTTACTTCGTACGGCGCTACATGGACGAATCCCCCGCGCTGGCAGGCGAGTTGGAATCGGCCGCGCCGAAACCCTCCCCGATCGTGTCGGTCTTCCGCGACCACTGGGGCGGGCTGCTGATCGCCGGCGGTGCGCTGATCGTCTCGACGGCGCTGAACTTCATGCTCCAGTACCTGCCGACGTACGGCATCGGTCAACTGGGCCTGGACGCCTCGCTGTCGTTCACCGCGCTGTTCATCGCCGGGGCCGTCCTGACCTTCGTCACCCCGCTCGTGGGGCTGCTGGGGGACCGGCACGGCAGGCTGCGGTTCATGATCCCGACCGCGGTGCTGATCGGCGTGAGCGTCGTGCCGCTCTTCCTGTGGCTCAACGCCTCGCCGTCCTTCCTCACCTTCGCGCTGTGCACCACCGTCCTCGCGCTGCTCAAGGCGGTGTACTTCGGCACGCTGCCGTCGGTGATGGCCGACGTCTTCCCGGCCCGGGCCCGCGCGACGGGCCTGTCCTTCAGCTACAACACGACGGTCGCGCTCTTCGGCGGCTTCACCCCGACGATCGCCGCGGCCCTGATCGAGGCCACCGGTTCGCCGGTGGCACCGGGCTACTACCTGTTGGCCACGGCCGTGTTGAGCACCGCCGCGCTGACGACCGCGCTGCGCACACACCGGATCCGGTGAGGAACGGCGGCGTACGTCCGGTGTGTCACCCCGCCCGCACCTCGTACGTCGCCACCCGCACCGACGCGTCGTCCAGGCACTCCCCGGAGATCAGGTCGAACCGCTGCTTGAGCAGCGGCGACGCGACGAACGGGCGGCCCTGGTGGGTGCCGGTGAGCCCGCGGGAGAGGACCGCCGCGCCGCTGAACGGGTCGCGGTTGTCGATGCCGTAGAGGGTGCCGGAGCGGTCGCGGAACAGGGCGACCTGGTTGCCGTCGGGCAGCAGGGCCGCCACCCCGCGGCCGGGGGTCAGGAGGTTGAGGTCGCAGACCGTGAACCAGCCCTCCGCCAGCCGGAGTTGGACCTTCAGGTCGGTCGTCTCGGGGGCCAGGGTCATCGCTGGGCGCTTCCTTCCAGGACGTCTGCGGGCTGCTGGGGCCGCATGCCGATGGTCAGCAACGGCAGGTCGGGCTTGATCTGTTCGCGCTCGGGGACGAAGCCGATGACGGGGTCCGGGGTGTCGGGCGCGTTCACGAAGGACACGAACCGGGCCAGTTTCTCGGGGTCGTTGATGGTCGTGGCCCACTCGTCGCGGTACCCGGCGACATGCGCGGCCATCAGCGACTCCAACTCCCCGCAGATACCGAGCGAGTCCGCCACGACCACATCCCGTACGTGGTCAAGGCCGCCCGGAATCCGCTCCAGCCACACGCTCGTACGCTCCAGCCGGTCGGCCGTACGGATGTAGAACATGAGGAACCGGTCGATCAGGCGCACCAGTTCGGCATCGGACAGGTCCTTCGCGAGGAGGTCCGCGTGACGCGGAGTCGCGCCGCCGTTGCCGCCGACGTACAGGTTCCAGCCGGTGGCGGTGGCGATGATCCCGAAGTCCTTCGACTGGGCCTCGGCGCACTCGCGGGCGCAGCCGGAGACCGCCGACTTGAGCTTGTGCGGGGAGCGCAGACCCCGGTAGCGCAGCTCCAGGTCGATCGCCATCCGGACCGAGTCCTGGACGCCGTAGCGGCACCAGGTCTGCCCCACACAGGACTTGACGGTGCGCAGTGCCTTTCCGTACGCGTGGCCCGACTCGAAACCGGCGTCCACCAACCGGGCCCAGATCAGCGGGAGTTGTTCCACCCGCGCGCCGAACAGGTCGATGCGCTGGCCGCCGGTGATCTTCGTGTAGAGGCCGAAGTCGCGGGCCACCTCGCCGATCACGATGAGTTTCTCGGGGGTGATCTCGCCGCCGGGGATGCGCGGTACGACCGAATAGGAGCCGTTCTTCTGCAAGTTGGCGAGGAAGTGGTCGTTGCTGTCCTGGAGGGCCGCCTGTTCGCCGTCGAGGACATATCCGCTCGCGCCGATCGTCGGGGCGAGGGACGCGATGATCGACGCCACCGTCGGCTTGCAGATCTCGCAGCCGTCGCCACCCCGGGCGCCCTCACGGCCGTAGCGATCCAGCATGTCCTGGTAGGAGTTGACGCGCAGCGCGAGGGCGATCTCGTACAGCTCCTCGCGGGTCTGCGCGAAGCAGCCGCACAGGCCCTTGTCGACCTCGACGCCGTTCGCCTCCAGCTCGGCGGTGACGAGCTGGCTCAGCACCTTGACGCAACTCCCGCAGCCCGTACCGGCCTTGGTGCACTTCTTCACCTCGGGCACGTTCGCGCAGGAGTGCTCAGTGACCGCACCGCGGATCGCGCCCTTGCTGACGTTGTGGCACGAGCAGATGACAGCCGCGTCGGGCAGCGCGGACGGCCCGAGCTGGACGGCCTCCCCGGAACCGGCCGGCAGCACCAACTGCTCGGGGGAGACCGGCGGTACGGACCCGGTGAACGCGCGCAGCGTGCCGTACGCGTCCGCGTCGCCGACCAGGATCCCGCCCAGCAGCTCGCCGCCCCGGCCGATGACCAGCTTCTTGTACGTCCCCGCCCGCGCGTCGGAGTAGACGACGTCGAGGCAGTCCGCGGTGGCGCCGTGCGCGTCGCCGAAGGACGCCACGTCCACGCCGAGCAGCTTCAGCTTGGTCGACAAGTCGGCGCCGGTGAAGGCGGATTCGTCCTGAGCGATGGTCGCGGCGGCGGTCTCCGCCTGCTCGTAACCGGGTGCCACCAACCCGTACACCCGGCCGTCCGCAGCCAGCGCGCACTCGCCGATCGCGAACACGTGCGGGTCGTCGACCGTACGGCACTGCTCGTCGACCGTGATGCCGCCGCGCTCGCCGACCGACAGGCCGCAGGCGCGGGCGAGTTGGTCGCGGGGGCGGACACCGGCACTGAACACCACCATGTCCGTGGGGAGTTCGGAACCGTCCGACAGCTTCATGCCGGTGACGGAACCGTCCGCGCCGGCGAGGATCTCCTGGGTGCCCACGCCGGTGTGGACGGTCAGACCCATGCCTTCGATGGTGCGCAGAAGTGCGGCTCCACCGCCCTCGTCGACCTGCACCGGCATCAGCCGCGGCGCGAACTCCACGATGTGCGTGGTGAGTCCGAGCCCCTTGAGCGCACCGGCGGCTTCCAGCCCGAGCAGCCCACCACCGACCACGGCACCCGTCGTGGCCCGCGATGCGGCGTACGCCTCGATCGCGAGCAGGTCCTCGATCGTGCGGTAGACGAAACAGCCGTCGGAGTCCTTGCCCGGAACGGGCGGCACGAACGGATACGAGCCGGTGGCGAGAACGAGCGTGTTGTACTCAACTGTCAGTCCGGAGCGAGCGGTTACTGTCTTCGCGGCCCGGTCGATCGTCTCCGCGGGATCGCCGACGTACAGCTCGATCCCGTGGTCGCTGATGAACTCCGCGTCCGTGAGGGAGAGTTCCTCGGGCGTGCGGCCCGAGAAGTACGAGGTGAGCTGGACGCGGTCGTAGGCCGGGCGGGGTTCCTCGCACAGCACGACCACGCGGTGCGTTGCGGTCAGGCCGCGCTCGGCGAGCGCTTCGAGGAAGCGCTGACCGACCATGCCGTGGCCGACGAGCACGATGGTGGGCACCACACGCGGATTCGAGGTCATGCCCAGGAGCCTGCGACGCCGGTGTTTCCCGACCGCATCCCACCTGTTTCCCGCGAGGAACGCTGCCCTCAGCGGGAGCGCGCAGGGGGTGTGAGGGTTCCGGGTGCACGCCGGGGGAGGGGTGTGAGGCCGGGCCGGTGCGCGCCGGTTCGGTTAACCGAACCCCCGGGTCCCGTGCAGGCACCATCGTGTACAGCGGGCGGCGGCGGAAAGCTGGAGACATCGGTTCACAGCAGTTCACACGGGCTGCGCCGTTTCATGTGCAGGGGGATGCACCATGACCACCGCCCCGGACCCGACCTCCGTCCACGCCTGGAACCTCGTCCGCGCACCGTTCACCGCCACCACCTGGCGCCGCACCGCCTACGCACTCCTCGCCCTCCCGCTGGGCCTCGCCTGCATCCCGCTCACCCTCCTCGGCGCCCCCACGGCCCGCTGGCAGCGGGGCCTCGTCCACCGCTTCCTCGGCGCCGACAGCATCGCCCCGACCGGCAGGCCCCGCGCCGGCGGCCTGCCCCACGCCCTCCTCGCCACGCCCCTCAACCTGATCACCGCGTTCATCACGCTCTACGGCTGGGCGATCGTCCCCCTCAACCTCGGCTGGCCGCTCCGCGCCGGCGACGACTACTCCGGCGCGTGGGGCGGTCCGACCTTCGCCGGAGCCTGGGTCTTCCACGCGGTGGTCGGCGGCATCGGCTTCCTGCTGCTGATGCCGTGGGTGGTGCGCGGCCTGACCGCCGTGCAGGTCCGTGTCGCCAGGTCGCTCCTCTCCTAGGTTGATCCCATGCCGAGCCTCCGCTCCCGCCTCCGGTCCAGCCTCCGCGCCCGCGCCATCGCCACCTTCGGCCGCCGCGCCCTGGCCGCCGTCCTCTACGGCGTGATCGCCCTCCCGCTCGCCCTCGTCGGCTTCCTCGTCACGCTCGTCGGGCTGGCGTTCGGCGGGGCGCTGTCGGTGACCACGCTCGGCCTGTGGCTGCTGGCGGCGACCGTGCGCGGCGCGTTGGCGCTGGGCGCGCTGCAACGGGGGCTCGCCCGACGGCTGCTCGGCCTGGAGATCGAGCAGCCGGGCGGGTCGGCTGGGGAAGCCGGCGGCACCGGCGTCGGCCCCACCGCGATCCTCAGCTGGCGCCGAGGCATCCTCCTCGACCGAACCGGCTGGCGAGCCGTCGGCTGCGCCCTGTTGACTCCGTTCACAGCCGTTTTCGCGTACGTCGCCGTCGTCATCGGATACGTCTACGGCGTCCTGTTCACACTCCACCCGCTGCTCAAGCGCTGGAACTACAACACGGTTCACAGCACCGACGGCACCACACACCCCGTGTCCACGGATCGCCACGTGTCACTGGAGTTCTTCGGTTACCAGCTCGACTCCTGGCCGCGCTGGTTGATTCCGTTCACAGCCGGTTTGCTGTTGCTGGCCGTCGCACCCCTTCTCCTCCGTTACGCCCTCGGCCCACAGCGCGCCCTGTTGACCGTGCTGCTCGGCCCCGACGCCGCGACCCGCCGCATCCGCACCCTGGAGGAGACCCGCGCCCGAGCCGTCGACGACGCCGCGCAGACCCTCCGCCGTATCGAACGCGACCTGCACGACGGAACCCAGGCCCGCCTCGTCGCCCTCGCCATGCACCTCACCCTGATCCGTGAACTGGTCACCGCAGGCGCCGAACCCGACCGCGTTCTCACCGCCGTGGACACGGCACAGGGCAACGCCACCCAGGCCATCACCGACCTGCGCCACCTGGTCAAGGGCATCCACCCGCCCGTACTCGACGAGGGTCTGCACGCCGCCCTCACCACCCTCGCCGCCGACAGCGCCCTCCCCGTCACCCTCACCACCGACATCGGCACCCGGCCCACCCCGGCCGTCGAGACCATCGCCTACTTCTGCGCCGCCGAACTCCTCGCCAACGCCACGAAACACGCCCGCGCCACCGCCGCCGCCATCGACGTCACCGCCCGCGACGGCGTCCTCCGCCTGCGCGTCACCGACGACGGACAGGGCGGCGCGCTGATCGGCGCGGGCTCCGGCCTGACCGGCCTCCTCGCTCGGGTCCGCACGGTCGACGGCACACTGACCTGCGACAGCCCGCCCGGAGGCCCTACGGTGGTCACGGTCGAACTGCCCCACACGTGACCCCACACGTAACCCCACACGTGACCCACCTGAGCGGACCCGAACGGAGCGGCATGCGTGTCGTCATCGCCGAGGACTCGGCCCTCCTGCGCGACGGCCTGGTCCAGTTGCTCCAGCTACGGGACGTAGAAGTCGCCGCAGCGGTGGGCGACGCGGAGTCCCTGCTGACCGCCGTCGCGGAACACACCCCCGACGTAGCCGTCGTGGACATCCGCCTCCCGCCCACCCAGACAGACGAAGGCGTACGGGCCGCCGTACAACTACGCGACCGGCACCCGGCGACAGGCGTCCTGCTCTTCTCGCAGTACGTCGAGACAACCCACGCGGCCCAACTCCTCGGCAACCCGGCCGGGTTCGGGTATCTCCTCAAGGAACGGGTCGTAGACATCGGGGAGTTCGTCGGCGCACTGGAACGCGTCGCGTCCGGCGGCACCGCGCTCGACCCCGAGGTGGTCGCCCAACTCTTCGGCGCCGCACGCCGATCCACCGCCCTCGACACCCTCACCCCGCGCGAACGCGAGGTCCTCGCGCTGATGGCGGAAGGCCGCACGAACCACGCCATCGCCACGGCGTTCACGGTCTCGGAACGAGCCGTGGAGAAGCACGTGGCCAACATCTTCACGAAGCTCGACCTGCCGCCTTCGGACACGGGAAACCGCCGCGTACTGGCAGTACTCCGCTACCTCGAAACCGGCCGCTGAAGCCCCCCGGATCCTGCCGAAGCCCGCCGAAGCTCACCACCCCCTCAAATGCATGGACGGCACACGCACCCCGTCCCTAGGGTCATGATCATGCCCGACATACCCCTGACCATGGTCGCCGTCCTCTGCCTCACCGCCCTCGCGGCCGGCTGGATCGACGCCGTGGTGGGCGGCGGCGGACTCCTCCTGCTCCCGGTACTGCTGCTCGGCCTTCCCGCAGGCACCCCGGCCGCCACCGCACTCGGCACCAACAAGGCCGTAGCGATCGTCGGCACGTCCGGGGCAGCGGTGACGTACGCCCGCAAGGCACCCGTGAACATCGGCCTCGCCGTACGCATCGGCCTCGCGGCGCTCGCCGGCAGCTCAGCCGGTGCCTTCTTCGCGGCCGGCATGAGCACCGACGTACTCAAGCCGGTGATCATGGTCGTCCTGCTCGCGGTAGCCACCTTCGTCATCCTCCGCCCGGCCTTCGGCACGGCCCCGAGCCCCGGCCCGGCGACCCGCCGCCAGATCCTCGCCGCGATCGGCCTCGCGGGCCTGGGCATCGGCTTCTACGACGGACTGGTCGGCCCCGGCACCGGTACGTTCCTCGTCCTCGCGCTCACCGCCGTACTCCACCTCGACCTGGTCACCGCCTCGGCCACCGCGAAGATCGTCAACTGCTGCACCAACGCGGGCGCCCTCGCGATGTTCGCCTGGCAGGGCACGGTCCTGTGGCAACTCGCGGGATTGATGGCGGTGTTCAACCTCGCGGGCGGCATGCTGGGCGCCCACACGGCACTGAAGCAGGGCAGCGGTTTCGTGCGGGTAGTTCTGCTGACGGTGGTGTTCGGGCTGGTGGCGAACCTGGCGTACCAGCAGTGGCTGGCATGAGAACACCCCGACGGTCAATGCTCAACGTCCCACGCCCCAGGCGCAGTTGGCCAACAGTCAGTAGCCGAAGGCCAGTTGGTTCTACCGACTCCCACTCAGGTGCGCGAACACCACAACATTCCCCTGATACCCCGTCGCCCGCGAATACCCGCCCCCACACGTGATCACCCTCAACTCCGGCCGCCGCGCGGCCCCGTACACCTTCTGATCCGGAAACCGGCTCGCCTGATACACCTCGACCGCGTCCACCGTGAACAGCGCGACGCTCCCGTCCAACCGGTCCAACTCGATCGTGTTGCCCTTCTTCAGGGCGCCGAGGTCGTAGAAGACGGCAGGCCCGTCGGCGTTGTCGACGTGGCCCGCGACGACCGCCGTGCCGGTCTCACCGGGGGTGGTGCCGGCCTCGTACCAGCCGGCGAGGTTCTTCTTCGCGGCCGGGGGCACGTCCAGGCTGCCGGTGCCGGTCAGTTTGAGGCCCATCAGCGGGGCGTTCACACGGATGGCCGGGATCCGGATGCGGTCCGGTGGCGACGGCGGCAGCGGACGCGCCGCGGTGCGCCCGGCGACCGGATCGGGCCGCCCCTCGGCGGCGGACGGCTGCGGCGGGGCGTTCGTATCGGAACCGCTGCTCAACAGCCACGCGCCGGTGCACAGGGCGACCACGGTGACGGCCCCTATCGCGGTATTGCCGAGACGCATAACGCAGCACCCCTCTCCAGTAACTGGCCCCGCGCCCCCTCCGGGCCACGAGGGGCGTCGGACCCGGAGGGGGAGGGGACGTGCGGTACCGGCGGACGGACAGCGGAGGGTGTCCGTCAGAACCTGTCGCCTCTCGCCCGGCGATGCAGGAGCCAGGTACCGCCCGCGGCGGCGACGGCGAGAGCCGCCACGCCGGCCGCGGTCTGCACGGGGTCGGGGCCCAAGGCGCCGCCGACCCCCGTCTTCACACTTCCGCGCGGCTGCACCTGCTGCCGCATCGAGGCCAGCGTCACCATCAGATCGCCGCTGACCTGCCGCCCGTCCGTGCACTTCGCGACGATCTCGTACGTCCCCGGCTGCGCACTCGGCGGCACCTTGAACTGCCCGATGGCGTCGCCCTCGTGCGCGCTCGGCGCCAGCGTGAACGTGCCGGCGCCCACCGCGCTGGCATCACCGGCGGCCGTACCGTCGTCGCCGCACGCCGCCGTGTTCACCGTGACGTCGCCGCCCGGCACGGCGTTCGACGGGAACACCTCCAGACTGCCCCTCTCGCCGCCGTAGGCCGGCGCGGTCGCGAGACCCGCGGCGGCCACGGCGAGCGCGGTGCCGGTCAGCAGACGGGCGGTACGTCGCATCGGTGCTCCTCCGAGCTGTGGTTGGCTGCCCTTCCGAGGTAAGTGGCACCGGGCCGAGCCCGCTTCCTGAGCGAGCGTCAGAATTGCGGTGAATGGGTGTCAGAAAGAGCCTCCGACACGCCTTCTCGCCGCTGTTTCAGCAGGTCATGGCGGTACGACGGGCTACGGCGAAACCCGTCCCGGAGAAGAACCCGAAGGGCGCAAGCCGCGCGTGTGAACGGGTGACCGGGCACCGCCGGCGAAGCCGAGGCCGGCGGCCCTTGACCTCAAGAATGGTTGAGGTACGACGCTGCTCGCATGGACACCGACATCACCCCCACGCAGCCGCTGACCGTGACCGTCGTCATCGGCAGCAACCGCCACGGCCGCTTCGGCCCGGTCGTCGCCGACTGGCTCCTCGCCCACGTCCGCGACCACCCCGACCTCACCCTCCAGGTCGTCGACGTGGCCGACACCGGCCACCTGCCCACGACCCTCGCCCCGACCCCGGAGGCCACCGCCGCACTCGCCGACATCACCCCCAAACTGGCCGGCGCGGACGCCTTCGTCGTCCTCACCCCCGAGTACAACCACTCCTTCCCGGCCGGCCTCAAGAACCTCATCGACTGGCACTTCACCGAGTGGCGCGCCAAGCCGGTCGCCCTCGTTTCCTACGGCGGCCTCGCGGGCGGCCTGCGCGCGGTGGAGCACCTGCGCCAGGTCTTCGCCGAACTCCACGCCGTGACGGTCCGCGACACCGTCTCCTTCCACAACGCGGGCGCGTCGTTCGACGACGACGGCCGCCTCAAGGACTCCTCGGCCCCGGACGCGGCGGCGAAGGCGATGCTGGACCAACTGGTGTGGTGGGGAAGGGCGTTGAAGGACGCGCGTCAGGTGCGGCCGTTGATCTGATGACAAAAAGGAGAGGGCGGCCGACACGGGTCGGCCGCCCTCTTCGCACCGTCACGGACGGCTCGGTGCGCTACCCGGACTGGTGCGCCGGGTGGACGTGTCAGTAACCGAAGATGCCCTGGAACGTGCCGCGGTCCCAGTCGTGGTCCGTCTTGGTGGTCGAGGCGTAGACCGGGCCGACGTGGTCGATGACACCGGCGAACATGGTGTTGTCGGTGTGCCCCGAGCCCTGCGAGCCGGTGCCCTGGACGACCCCGTTGTCGTCGCCGTGGGCGAGGGCGGCACCGGCGCCGCCGAGCAGGATGCCGACGGCGAGGACGGACGTGGTCAGGGCGGAACGCATACGCATGACTACTCCCAATGATCTCTGGAAGACGCGCCGGAAAACAGGCACGCCGGTCGGTTCAACCTCGCAAACGATCACTGAAAACGGCATGCGACCTCGCTGACGCCACGTGGATCACTCCCTGATTCACTCAAACGGGAACGCGTCCCACGCCATGAGAACCACCCCGGCGGAGCATGCATCCCGGCATGAGTGTGGACAAGGCGTACTTCACCGTCGGGGCCACCGTGTCCACGTACGACCTCGAAGCGGACGCGGCCGACCCGGCGCAGGACTGGCAACTCGGCGTGGCCTGGGGCGGGTTGCCGTCCGGCTGGGAGGAGGGCATCGACGCGGCGGTCGACCTCGGCCAGGCGCATCTCTACGTCTTCCGGGGCACGGAGTACGTCCGCATCCCGTTCGCCACCCAGACCGTCGACGACGGCTACCCGCTCACGATCCGCGACAACTGGACCGGCCTCTCCTTCGACACGGTCGACGCGGTCATGAACTGGTCCGACGGAAAGCTCTACTTCTTCAGCGGCCCGCAGTACGTCCGCTACGACATCGCCGCCGACCGCCAGGACCCCGGCTACCCCAAGCCCATCGCCGACGGCTTGACGGGCGTCACCGCCGACTGGATCGGCACCGGCATCGACGGCGCGCTCAACCCCGGCAACGGCCGGGCGTACCTCTTCAAGGGCACCGAATACGTGGCCATCGACTGGCACACCAAGAAACAGGAGGACGGCTACCCGCTCACCACCGCCGACCAGTGGCCCGGCCTCACCGGCCCCTACGACGCGATCTGGTCCAACGCGGCCACCACACCGCCGAGCACATCGCCGAGTTCGAGCAAGGCGACCCAATTCCGGCTCTCCTACGGCGAGTTCGCCACCGCCAGCGAGGCGGCGACCGGCGTCCCCGCCCTGGTCACGCTCGGCCAGGCCGCGCTGGAATCCGGCTGGGGCACGGCCGCGCCCGGCAACAACTTCTTCGGCATCAAGGCGAGGGCGACCGACCCGCCCGAGAGTCGTCAACTGCTGCGGACCCAGGAGGTGTTGGACCGCCCCGACGCGCAGTTCCCCGAGGTCATCTCGGTGACACAGCGCCCCGACGGCAAGTACCTGTACGTCGTCCGCGACTGGTTCCGGGTGTACGCGACCCCCGAGGAATCCTTCACGGCCCACGGCAACTACCTGCGGAACAACGCCCGTTACGCGCCCGCGTTCGACCACACCGACGACCCGTACGCCTTCGCGCGGGCGGTCGCGGACGCGGGGTACGCGACCGCCACGAACTACTACGACTTCCTCGCGTCGGTGATGCGGAGCATCGAGGCAGCCGCCTGAGTCGCGTCGAAGTCGCCCCACTCGCGCGGGGTTCACTTATCAGGGTGAACGGACCTAAGTCGCCGTATAGGTGTCATATGACCCGGGCAGGACAGGTCCATGGGATACCAACTGGGGGATCTGGGGCGGACGTTCCGCGACCAGATGTACAACGTGCTCACCGGCGGCGACGGCAGCGTCCCGCCGGCCAAGTCCAGCTTCATCACCTGGTGCATGCCCGGACTGCCCTACCAGGAGGCGGACTTCGCGTTCGCCGCGCAGGGCATCGGCACCGGCGCCACGGCGGCGGAGGACAAGCTCCTGCTCCAGCAGGCGTACAACTTCTCCTCGCTCATCGACTTCATCCCGGACGTGACCTCGGCGTACTCGTCGGGCCGCCAGGACGGGGTGTGGCGCAACGCGAGCGGTGCCCGGCTGAGCGAGATCTACGGCCAGATCCTCACGTTCTCCAAGGTCGTCGACGACCAGCTCACCGACGACCAGAAGGCCAAACTGGAGCGGTTCCGGGGCCTGTTGAGGGTGACGCGCACGGTGAAGGACATCGTCACCGAGCAGGAGAAGCAGGTCACCGAGGACAGCCCCATGCTCAAGGCCTACAAGGCGTGCATGCAGGCGTACGTCACCGCCGCCCTGTCGTACAACAACAAGCGCATCGCCGCACAGGCCGCCGTGGGCGAGTCCGGCAAGCAGGCGGTCGCGGACTGGGCGGCCAACGCGCAGCTGTACTCGATGCAGGTCGCCGCCGCGATGGACGACTGGACGTCGAGCGGGTACCGCAACGAGGTCGAGGAGATCAACGCCTACATCGACCAGACCACCGAGAAGTCGATGCTCCTGTGGAAGCGCAACCTGGAGCGCTTCTACGAGGAGGCGAACACCAACGCGCTGGGCCCCGGCCAGTCCTTCTACTACACGACGGTCGTCCCCGGTGACTTCGCGACCTCGAACGGCTGGACCGCGTACTCGATGTACCACCAGATGGTGGACTCCCACAGCCACTACGAGACGACGTCCTGGTCGGCGGGCGGCGGCCTGAACTTCGGTCTGTGGAGCGCGAGTTCGGGTGTCACCTCCAACTCCCAGGACTACAGCGAGAATTACCAGGTCGACGACTTCTCGATGTCCTTCGAGATGGCCCAGGTGCAGGTCGTACGGCCGTGGTTCTACCCGGAGTTCCTGGAGAACCGCGGCTGGGACCTGCGCAAGGGGCAGGGCTGGAACTACGACCAGATGCCGTCCGACGGCGGCAATCCGCCCCAGGGCCGCTTCATCGGCTATCCGCTCCAGGCCCTGTTCATCAGGAACCTCACCATTCACTCCGCCTCGCTGGCCCAGGCGTTGCAGACCCACCAGAGCTCCGTGTCGGTCAACGCGAGTGTCGGCTGGGGCCCGTTCACCGTGAAGGGCAGCTACAGCCACTCCGAGTCGGACCAGCACTTCCACTCCGAGAACGACGGCGCCACCATCACCGTCCCCGGCATGCAGATCATCGGCTTCGTCAACCACCTGCTGGACAAGACACCGAACCTGCTCGACGGCCTCGACCCCGACCAACTCGTCTAGGGCGGCGGCGAGTTATGAACGAGACGGCAGAGGTGTGGGCCGCGTCCCCCGTGGACGCGGCGGCCATGTTCGGCCTGGGCGCGTACTTCCGGAACCTGCTCACCGACCCCGACCACCTGGTGAGCGTCCCCGTGACACCGATCGTCCACCAGGACGGCATGTTCCGCTTCGGCGGCGCCCTGGACGCGGCCAGGTCCACGGTCTGGGCCGAGTTCTGCGAACTGGTCAACAGGGTCCCCACCCAACCCATTTGGGCACCCCCGGCCACCTTCCACCTGTGGGACGTCTACGGCGAGGTACTCGGCGCCGACCTGGCCCGCTCCACCCTCACCCCCGAGGAACACCAGCGCTACGACACGGCAGTTGATTATCTGTACGACACCGGCGCCGACGGTGTCTTCGTCCCCTCGCCCGCCCTGCGCGACTACCGCGCGGCCCGCCAGGCCTGGCTCCAGGCCGACACGGACTACCACCAGGCGGAACAGACGGCGACGATGTCGACCGACCAGACGGTCCGCGACCACTGGACCCACGTCGACGAACCCCGGCTCCGCCAGGCCAGGGACGACGCCATGGACGCCTGGCAGACCGCCGGCCACAAGGCCGAGGTCGAGGACGCCCTGCGCGAGACCTCCGAACTCGCCTCGAAGGCCCCCTCCAGCATCTGGAAACGGCACCGCGACACCTTCAACCCGAACCTCCCCGACCAGTACACGACCGCCCCCAACGGCACGCGTTTCGCGCCCACTTACTACTCGCCGGACGCCGTCCTGGACGACCCCTGGTCGAGAGTCGTGCTCTCACAGGACATGCTCCGCACGCTGGCCGCGCAGGCCCCCGCCGACCTCAAGTCACCGTTCGGCGACCGCGCCACCGACGACACGGTCTTCTCCCTGGCCTTCGAATACCGGGTCGTATCGGTCGTCCGCCCCTGGCTGGACCCGCCGATGGAACTCTTCGGCTCCCGCGCCTGGCGCCTCTCGTCAGGCGTCGCCCCGCTGAGCGACGGCGCCACCCCACCCCACGGCCGCTGCCCGGCGTACGTCGAATCGGTCGCCCTGGCCCGCAACATCGAGTTCATCCGCCAGGCCGTCGGCTACACGGAGACCCCCGGCGAGACCACCCTCCACGGCACCTGGACCCTGGACCTCGACAACGGCATCGCGGGCGGCGACATGAACACCGCCGACCTCTGGTGGGAGTGGATGACGGAGACCACCGCCCAGTTGGTGCCCAGCTCGCACGCCGGGATCGTCAACCTCGGCCAGGTCGACTACGACGCCTTCGACGGCCACCGCCTCTCGACCCTGACCTACGGCACGACACCCCTCACCGGCAACCCGAACGCGAGCAACCAACTGGTCACCGGGGACGTGTTCGCCGTACGCACGACGGAGGGCCGCTTCGCCAAGGTGCAGGTGGTCCAGTACGGCTACGACCTCCAACTCCGCTGGGTGGCCTACCAACAGGCGACCTCCGCGATGCAGAGCGGCGACACGGCACCGGACGACGTGTTCCTCGCGGGGTTCGTGTGCCGACAGCTCCCGAAGAGCCCGGACCCCGACCCGGCGCTGTCATGGTGACCCCCGAGACGGTCCCCGAAACAGGCGCCCAACTGGCCGTCCACGGACTGGTGTTGCTGGGCACGGACACCGTCTACGCCGTCCACATGCCCACGTTCACCGCGCCCTACGACTTCCAGGCCGTCCTGCGCGTCACCCTGGACACGGACACCTACCGCACGGCCCGCAATCGCTACGGCACGTCGGCACTGTTCACGGTCAGCCCGAGAACCCTCCTCCTCAAGGACCTTGAGCCGGGTGCCGCCTTCTCCGCCGACCTGTACTTCGGCCGCTTCGGGAGGGACGGGGAGTCGCTGGGGCAGGTGCGGATCGAGATCGAGGAGAGGGCGTACGTCGGCCGCCCGACCGAGCCCGCGACCGACCCGGCGGCCCCGGCTGCCCTCCGCTACGTCCTCTTCGGCCGCGAACAGCTCTACTTGGCCCATGTGTTCACCCGCCCTCCGGACTTCGACCAGGTGCTGACGGCTCAACTCGCGGGGGAGTGGGTGGTGTTGGCCGGTGAGGGGGAGACGGCCGCGCGCACGGTGACGATCCCGAACCGCTCGGACGACCTGCCGGGCCGCCTCCGCCCGGGCGAGCAACTCACCACAGGGGAGACGGAGTTGCAGGTACTGGCCGAGGTGTACCTGGAGACGGCCGACCTGGCGGGTGGGGCCTAGCGTGACAGCGGGGCATGTGTGGGACTCCTGTTTCAGTCGTTCCGTTCCAGGAGGCTCCGTTCCGCTTTGCCGGCCGGAGGTGAATGATCTTCAGCTCCCGGCCACCTTTTGGCACGCCCTTGGTGATTCCTTTGATCAACAACTTTCAGCCATGTACGCGTCAGTGCCTGTCGGTGATTCCGCTTCCTGTCTAAGTTTGCGGCGACGTTACAAACGTTTGTGCGGATTGCATGGGGCTCGGGGGGACCGCCCTCCAAGAGGCGCTTGACCAGCGTCATCGATCCGTATTCGTCGTGCTTCGAGGGGGAGTCAGTAACCATGTTCCAGCTCAGGACGAGTCTGCGTGCCGTCACCGTCGCCGGGATGCTGGCCTTGGGAGTGGTGGCCGGACCGCAGGCGGTGGCCGTCGACCGGCCCGCCGTTCCGCTCGCGAAGGCGGCCGACGCGACCACCCGGGCCATCGCCGAGGCCGACCCGCAGGCCGCGGCGGCAGCGGCCACCGTGTGCGGGACCGGGTACACCCTGTTCCACGCCGTCCCGCTTCCGGAGGGGACGGACCCCAACCTGCGGCTGGCCACGCTGTTCTCCTACGAGAACAACGGCAAGGGCTGCGCCATCCTCGACAACAACGTCGGGGTGTCGCGGTACATGTACCTGCACGTGTGCAAGGTGGACGGCACCGGCTGCGCCACGGACTCGGGGAACTTCAGTGAATACGCGGGCCCGGTCTACGTCGCCAGCGCCGTCTGCGCACCCGTCACCGCGAAGATGGGCACGAGCTCCAGCAGCCTGTACATCAACTACACCTCCGAGTACATGTTCACCTGTGACTGAGAACCGACCCGGCACAACCCTGGCCTGCGCGCGCTTCCTGTTGGTGGCCATGGCCGCAGGACCGCTCGCTCTGACCGCCTGCGGCAGCCAGGGAAGCGACCGGGCCGACACGTCCTCCGTTCCGCGTTCCCCGGCGACCGCCGCGGCTACGCCCACGCCCGCGTCGTCGGGCACGGTCGGCGCCCTCAACAAGGCGGCACAGGACGCGGCTGCCCAGCGTGCGGCGGCCGCCCCCAGCGGGGATCCCGTCCGGCCGACGAACACCGCTGTTCCCGATCCCGAGGACTACGGATTCGGGAAGGCCGCGGCCACGGCGGCGCACGGTGAGGTCGTCGCGTACACGCCCCGCCTGGTGTCGGGACGGGTCGTGGTCCCGCTGACCTTCCACAACAGCGGTGACGAACGCGTGGCCTACACCGTCACCGTGACGGTCGTGGGCGGCGGGCGGAAGTCGCCGTTCACGGTCGTCGAGAAGGCCGGCGACGTCTGGCCGGACACCACGTGGCCGACCCAGGCGGACATCACGGCCTCCGGCGCCACGACCGGGACGAACGACACGAGGATCAGCTTGAAGGTCGTCCAGAACGACCCGTTCGCCGACACCAACTGACCTGTCACCCCCCACCTCCCATTTCCCACCTGTCACCTCTCGCCGTCACTCACGCCTCGCACGCCGTCGTGCGTAGTGTCACCGGCCCAACTCCCCAGTTCCCGCCCGCCTTTCAGGCCGTATCCGGCCGGGACGGGCGGGCCCACTCGTGCCCGGTCGGCGGCCCCTGAGGCCGTCGTCCGCGCGGCCCTCGACATCACCGGCCGACATCACCGGCCGGCACCACTCCGGAAAAGCCACCGCCAGGCCCGCACATCCTTCGTGGGCCGTGGGCGGGCCGAGTCGTGCCCAAAAGGGCACGGGAACCCTGACGAGAAGCGGGACGAACCTCTCTTGAGAGACAGCAGACGAATACGCGCGCGCTGGGCCGCCCTGGTGACCTGCGCCGCGCTGACCGGCGGCTTCCTGCAATCCACCGGCACCACGGCCAGCGCGGCTCCGCCCGCCGTCACCCCGGCGGGCAGCGCCACACCGACACCGTCGGGACGGGTCGCGGACCCGGACAAGAAGCTCGGCAAGGGCTGGAAGACCAGCAAGGACCGCGCCGTGACAGCGGCCGCGGACAGCGACGGACTGAGGATCCTCGTCGCCGACAGCACCCAGGCGTACGCGTGGAAGCCGGTCGCGAGTCTCAGCGAGCCGGGCATGCCGGCGGACTCCTGGGTCGGCAACCAGTGCGTGATCGACCACGACCACGCCGCCGTCGTCTACGCACCGCGCAGCTTCACGAACAAGCCGGACCTGATGCAGGGCGGCGCGTTCGCGGCGATCGTGGACCTGGGCTCCGGCGTGGTGACGAAGCTGCCGTTCACGGCGTCGCTCGCGTACTTCGATCCGTCCTGCAACCCCCAGACGCACACGGCCGCGTTCACCGCGTTCCGTGACATGAACGACCCGGCCGCGACCCGCACCCGCGTCGTGACCGTGGACACCACCGGCAAGACGCTGAGCACGGCGGCCACCAAGGGCGAGATCACCAGTGCCGTCCCCGTCAAGGACGGTGTGATCGGCGCGCTCGGCAGCCATCTGGTCCACCTCGACCGCAAGGGCAGGACCAAGGACCTGCTCACGGCCGGTGGCGTGCCGTTCGACATCCACCCGGTGAACGGACAGAAGGTCGCCTTCGTCGAGCGCGACAACGACGACCGCGCGCGTGCCCGGCTGTGGACCGCGCAGGGCAAGGCCGCCGTCGTCGCCGACGGCAAGCTCGGTGACCTCGACCTGGCGCGCGGCGGTTCCTCCGGAGTGTTCCTGGTCGGGCACCCGTCCGGCACCGTGCACACCCGGGGCAGCGGCATCACCCGGCTCGACGCCCCGGTGGACACCGACATCTCCAGCCTGGGCCGGCTCGCCGTCAACCCCGTTCTCACGCCGGGCATGCGGGCGGGCGTCGACCAGATCAAGAACGCCGGCAAGGGCTTCACGAAGACCGACCCCGCGACGCAGCCGGCCGCCCAGGCCCCGGGCATGCTGACCGCCGTACAGCCCCTGACGGTGACCGCCACCGCCACGGGCACCGGCACGAAGCTCAGCCAACAGGTCACGCCCACCGACTCGGTGACCACGCAGAACCCGCTGTCTCCCGCCCTCGTGTCGTCGTCCAAGGCGACCGCCGCGGCCGGCGCGGCCTCGGGCACTTCCGCGAACCTGGTGCGGACCGCGGCGGTCGTGTCGCACGACCCGACCGATCCCGACCGCTGGTGCTCCGTCTCCCGGAACGACGTCGGCGCACAGGCGCTCCAGCCCACGCCGAACCAGGTCGAGTGGGCGGTCGACATGGCCGTACGCGGTGATCTGCACGCCAGTTACCTCACGCAGGGCGGCTACCGCACCCAGACCGGGATGAGCACCATCGACCCGCAGAGTCTGTTCCCGCCGCCCACCCTGACCGGCGGCGGCCGGATCCCCGCCAACGTGATGCTCGGCATCATGGCCCAGGAATCCAACCTGTGGCAGGCCGAATCCGGCTCCATCCCCGGCCAGATGGGCAGCCCCCTCGCGGCCGTGGACGGCTACTACGGGCACCAGATCGACCCGGGCAACCCGGACTCGTACTGGAACATCAACTGGGACAAGTCCGACTGCGGCTACGGCGTCGGACAGGTCACCGACGGCATGCGGCTGGCCGGTCACGAGAAGGCCGGGGAGACGAGTCTGTCGCCGGCCCTGCAGAAGGCCGTGGCCCTCGACTACACGACCAACATCGCCGCCTCGATGAAGATCCTCGCCGACAAGTGGAACGAGGTCCACAAGGACGGCCAGAAGGTCACCGTCAACAACGACGACCCCTCGTACGTGGAGAACTGGTTCACCGCGGTCTGGAACTACAACCTCGGTTTCAACCCGCCCTCCGACGCCTCGCAGCACGACGGGTACTGGGGGCTCGGCTGGTACAACAACCCGGCCAACCCCATCTACAAGAACAGCTGGAACCACCCGTTCATGGACACGGACGTGGACGGCAGCGAAGCCAACCACGACGCCGCGCACCCGCAGGACTGGCCCTACGAGGAGAAGGTGATGGGCTGGGCCGCCTGGTCCATCGACACCGGATACTCCTACGCCACCAGCGGCCGCCAGGACTGGAAGGGCGAGTCCGGCTTCTCCTCGGCTGGCTTCCGGCCGGCCTGGTGGAACACCACGGCCGCGCGCAGCCAGGTCTCGCCGCCGCTCGTCACCTTCTGCAACCCCGACAACAACTGCAACTCGGCGGCACCGCCGGACTGCGGCACGGAAGCCTGCTACGCGAAGTACTGGTTCAACAAGCCCAACGCCTCGTGGAAGACGGACTGTTCCACCCAGTGCGGGCACGAACTCATCAAATACCAGACGCTGATCCCGGAACCGGGACGTGGCTACCGCCTCAAGAACGGCACGCCCGTCTGCACCGGCCAGCCCACCGGCGCGCACGTGATCGCCTCCGTGCCCAACGGCACGGAAACATGGGGGGATTGCGGACAGGCCACGTCCTCCGGCAGTTTCCAGTTCACGTTCTACCCGTCCACGACGGGCACCCACTACGAGGCGAAGGCCGACCTGCACCAGGTCGGCGGCGGCTACGGCGGTCACTTCTGGTACACCCACACCCGCAACGAGGACCATCTCGGCGGCCCGGGCGGCCTGATGGACATCGACGGCACGTGGACGCTCGGCGAGAAGATGGATCTGGCCCAGGTGTGGGTGCACGTACCCGACACGGGGGCGCAGACCACCCGGGCGCACTACGTGGTCCGCGGAGCGGTCGGCGGACCCTACGACCGGTACGTCGACCAGAACGCCAACAGCGGCAAGTGGGTGTCCCTGGGCGGCTACAAGTTCACCGACACCCCCAGCGTCAGCCTGACGAACTACACGCCCGACGGAACGGCCGACAAGGACATCGCCTTCGGCGCGATCGCCTTCCAGCCCATCTCCGGCACGTTCGTCCACCGAACCCTGACCGCGGCCTCGATCTTCGACCCGAACCAGGAGCTCAACCAGAACAACACCGACTTCAGCACCCCTCTGCGCTCGATGAAGGACCTCTACGAGTGGGCCCTGGGCCTTGCCCAGGGAGGCCACCTGTGGGGCGCCGACCCGTCGGTGATGACCACAGGTCTCACCGAGTGGAGCCGGTGCAACCCCATAGGACACGAGGACTGCACCGGCCCCCAGACGTACGACGCGGCCAAGAAGTGGGCCGACGACATCAAGGCGGGCGGCTACACACCGAACGCCGACGGCTCGGCACCGGCCATGTCGATCCCGGTGTGGATGGGCATGTCCAACCCGCGCCCCGATCCCTCACTGCCGGCGAGCGAGGCGTTCAAGGGGGACAACAGCTACAAGATCAAGAGCGATGTCGTCGTCACGTTCATCACCGACGGCAGCGGAAAGATCATCCCGGGCAGTGAAGGGGCGAACTACAAGGTCCGGGTCGGCAACGCCCATCTCCCCACCTTCGTGACCAGCATCATGGAGGGCATCGAAGCCGACTACGGCATTCCGAAGCCGGACCTCGACTACACCACTCAGGACGCTCTCGAATTCGGCAACGTCGTCACGTCCCACCCCTATACGGACGGGGACACCCCGGGACAGGCCTACTTCCCGAACTTCCGCGGCGGGCGCGTGGATTCGACCCAGATGTGCGTGGATTTCCGGGCTGTCGGCGGCGGTGTGCACGGCTACCGGTCCATGATCAGCAACCATTCCATCAACGACAACGTCAAGGCGTGGGTCGACAAGATCGACAACAGCCCCGACACCAACGTCTCCGTGCGCAACTTCGCCGGAGACGTCTACTCGATGTTCTTCAAGAACTCGGGTGACTGGAACAACAACATGTGGGGCACCATGATCGGCAACGCCCCGCCGATCTGGCAGGACATCGCGGCCGAATTCTGCGCGGACGGCAAGGTCTATCCGATGCACCTGGAGGAGGACCGGGACGCCACGCCTTCCGACGGCATCGTCTTCCAGAGCTACATGCCCGATCTGTACCTCTACATCGACGACAAAATGACCGACAACCTGGGCAATCCGTCGAGCACCAGAATCAGCGGGGGAGACTGGAGAAACTTCTCGAACCTTCCCATCCCGCTCACGAAGGGCCATGCCTTCGGTTCGTGCAACAATTTTGAACGAGGAAGCGGCGGGAATCCCTGGAGCGTCGATCCGCCGGTTCCCGTCACCGGGGACGGCCCCGGCTACCGTCCCACGAGCGTCGTTCACTGCGACCAGCCGTACACCGAGTTCACTGATAATCTGACGCCCTGACAACGGGTCGACGAATGTCCGGGGGCCGATCCTGTACAGGGTCGGCCCCTGGGGTACAGCAATGGAGAAACCGCATGGGGTCGGGCATCACCTTCATATTCGTTCCGCTGTTCTTCTATGTGCCGCTGGCCGTGCTGCTGTGTGTGAAAATCGCGATGAAAAACTCCTGGAAAATGGGGTTGCTGTTCGCGGTGGCTCTTGTCTTCCTGCCGGTCGGCTTCTTTACTTTGGTCGGCATGAACGAATTTGGCGCACTGTAGGGGGATAAATGAAAATCCTCATCATCACGCTGTCCGTGGCATTCCTGTGCGCGGCCTACGTGTGGCCGTTCGTTCCGCTTGTCGTCTACCCGATGAACCGGTGGCTTGGCTTGTGGGCGGCCCTCTATTGTTGCGCCGCCGGGGTGTTCTTCGGGATGGGGTCGGGCTTCTCGCACTACAACATCGGAGCATTCTTCGAAGCGGCCGTCTTCACCTCGGTCGTTCGGGCGGTCGCCGAAGCCGCAGGCCTGTTGGAGAAACCTCGTGACGCATGGCGGAAGCGGCACGCAGCACGAGGCACCGGTGAAGTGAGCGCGGATCAGAGCTCGTAACGCGACCTGTTACGAGCTCATGGCCCCGAAGTCCGCCAGCGCTTCCTCCACGGCCCGATGCCCCACGGCGGCCAGCACGGGGTTCCGCCCGCCCCGGTAGTAGTGCTCCGCCCCGAACCCGAAGCGCAGCGCCCACCCCAGCCCGCGAGCCCACACCGCGTCCTCGAACTCGCCCGCCTCGCGGAAGACTTCACGCGTCCCGGACGAGAACAAGGCCCACGCGGGCAGCGCGTCCGCCGCCGGGTCGCCGACTCCGAGGCAGCCGAAGTCGATGACCGCGCTGAGCCGGCCGGAGGCGGTGAGCAGATTGCCGGGGAGGAGGTCGCCGTGGAGCCAGACGGGGGCGGCCTCCCACTGGGGGAGGGCGAGGGCGTATTCCCAGGCCGCCGTCGCGAGGGCCGCGTCATGGATGCCGTCCGCACCCAGGTCCTCGATCGCCTTACGGACGTCCGCGTCCTGCGCACCGGCCGGCCCGCCCCGGAACGAAGAGGGCCCGCCCGTCGCGTCCACCCGCCGCAGCGCGGCCACGAAACGCCCCAACTCCACTGCCGCGTCGGCGAGTTCGCGTTCGGTCAGCGGCGAGTCGTAAGCGTTGTCCCCGTCCAGCCAGCCGTACACACCCCACCGCAGCCCGTACCCCCACCCCGGCTCACCCATCGCCAGCGGCACCGGAACGGTGAGCGGCAACCGCGGTGCCAGCCGCGGCAGCCAGTGCTGCTCGGTCTCGATCTGCCGTGCCCCGCCGGGCAGTCGGGGCAGGCGTACGACCATGTCCTCGCCGAGCCGGTACATCGCGTTGTCGGTGCCGGCCGAGGCGACCCGGGTGACGGCCAACTGCGCCCATTCCGGGAACTGTTCGGCGACCAGTCGGCCCACCAGTTCCGCGTCGATGTCGAGTTCGTCGGCGTGCATCTTGGTGCTGGACGGCATGGGGCTCCGAGTCTGTGAGGCGGCACCGGAGCCTAGCCGTCGCCGCCCCGCCGTCGCCACGGCATAACTCCGCCGAACAGCCGACTCCGGGCCTCGGCCTCACCTCACCCCACGCTCACCGCACTCCACGCCGCCCCCACCGCGGCGTACTCCGAACTCCCCACCCCGTACAGGTCCTTGGCCGCACTGAGCGTCGCCGTCCGCGCCCCCGCGTAGTTCGTCGAGGACGTCATGTAGACCGTCAACGCCCGGTACCAGATGGCCCCGAGCTTGTCCCGGCCGATGCCGCTCACCGAAGAGCCGTTGCATGTGGGCGAGTTGTAGCTGACACCGTTGATGGTCTTCGCGCCGCTGCCCTCCGCGAGGAGATACGCGAAGTGGTTGGCGACACCGGACGAGTAGTGCACATCGAGATTCCCGACCGACGAGCTCCAACAGTCCGCCGAATTCCCGTCCTTGGACGGCTGGTCCATGAACCGCAGCGCCGCCTTGCCGAAGCCCGACCGCACGATCTTCTCGCCGATGAGGTAATCCCCCAGGTCGGACGAGTTGTTGGCGTACCACTCCACCAGCGTGCCCATGATGTCCGAGGTCGCCTCGTTGAGCCCGCCGGACTCGCCCGAGTACGTCAGCGCCGCCGTCTTGGACGTCACGCCGTGCGTCATCTCGTGCCCGGCGACATCCAGCGCCACCAGTGGACCGAGCTGCGTCCCGTCACCGTCGCCGTACGTCATGCAGAAGCAACTGTCGTCCCAGAACGCGTTGTTGTAGCTGTTGCCGTAGTGGACGCGGTTGTACGAGCCCTTGCCGTCGCCCGCGATGCCGCTGCGGCCGTGCACGTTCTTGTAGTAGTCCCAGGTCTCGTCCGTGCCGTACTGCGCGTCCACTGCCGCCGTGGAACGGTCCGAACTCGCCCCGGTTCCCCAGTGGTTGTCGGCGTCCGTGAACACCGTGGACGGGGCGCGGCTGATGCAGATGCCGAGGATGCACAGATCGGTCTTGTTCGCCGCGTCACCGGTGTAAGTCCCGCCGCGCGTGGCGTCCTTGAGCTGATACGTCGACCCCGACAGCGTCGTCTCCAACGGCACGGTCCCGCTGTACAGCGACTTCCCGTCTCCCGTCGCCGTCTCCACGCTGTCCCAGGCGTCGATCTGGCCGCCGGTACGGGCGTCGGTCAGCACCGTGCGGGCGACCGGATTGCCGAGCGAGTCCTTGGCGACCACGTTCGTCCGCCAGGCGAGCCTCGGGGCGCCGTGCAGGGCGTCAACTATCAGCTGAGGCTTGGCGGTTACCCCCTTGAGGGCCTCACCCAGGTTGGCCGCCCGCAGCGCGTTGACGGCCAGGTCCGCCGCTCTCGGTGCGGCCACCTTCGGCGTCACGGACGCCAGGGATATGGAGCTCCGGGTCGCGCGGTCGGCGCTCCGGTAACTGCCGTTCGGGGTCAGGTGGACCACGAAGTCACCGCCGAGGACGGGCAGTTGACGGTAGGTCCGGTCGTAGCGGACATGCTGGGTGCCGTCCGCGTCGACGATCACGTCACGAACGGACGTGTCCTCAGCGGCTGTCAGCCCCAAGCCCGCGGCATGGGTCACCAACGCCGACGCGGCGTTCGCGATCGCGCCGGCCCGGGTCGGCCGGTCGGCCGCGTGGGCGGTGGGGGCGAGGGTGGCGGCCAACAGGCTCGCGGCACCGGCGGCGACACCGGCTGTGGCGAGACGGGAACCTCGGATGCGCCGTGTCCGACTCATGGGTCTCCTCAAGAACGCAAGTGGGGGGCGTGGGGGCTGCGTTGATGTTGAATGAGATTTAAAGGGTCCGGGACATGTCATGTCCATAGCGCGTGCAAAGACTTCCGGGGCAAAGGAGAGCGATGACGACACCCCCGCCGCCCCGCCCCTTCTTCGTCTACGGCACCCTCCGCCCCGGCGAGCCCAACCACGACCGGTTCCTGCGCGGCCGTACGGAGTCGGAGGAGCGGGGTCGCCTCCACGGCGCGGCTCTCTACGACGGCCCCGGCTACCCGTACGCCGTCGAGGCCCCCGGCTCGGTGATCGTCGGTGAACTCGTCACCGCCCGCCCCGAGGCCTACCCCCAACTCCTCAGGGAACTGGACCGACTTGAGGACTACGCCCCCGGCGACCCGCACAACCTCTACGAGCGCGTCGAACGCCGAGTCGTCCGCGAGGCCGACGGCACGGCCGTACGCGCCTGGGTGTACCTCGCCGCCCCCGCCGTCACCGCCCGCCTCCGCACCCACGGCAAGCTGATCGAGGGCGGCGACTGGCTCAACCTCGACTGAACGGGCTTCAGTTGCCGGAGGCCAGCGCCCGCGTGACGCCGGTCTCCTTGTGCCCGAGGAACTGCGGATCGGGGTGGAACACGACGTCCAGCGCCGCCTTGCCCGCCGCGAACACCTCGCGGGTGCCGCCGTAGTACCAGGTCGCGTCGTGCGTGTCGTCGACACCGACGCCGTACGAGTCGACGCCCGCCGCGTCGCAGAGGGCGACCGCCCGCCGGATGTGGAAGTTCTGGCTGATGAGTACGGCCTTGTCGACGCCGAAGATCTTCTTGGCGCGGACGCAGGAGTCCCAGGTGTCGAACCCGGCGTAATCGGTCACCACGCGCGCGCGGGGCACCCCGTGCTTCGCCAGGTAGACGCGCATCGCGTCCGGCTCGTCGTAGTCCTTGCGGCTGTTGTCACCGGTCACCAGGACGACCTTCACCCGCCCCTCCCGGTACAGCGTCGCCGCCGCGTCCAGCCGGTGCGCGAGATACGGCGACGGCTCGCCGTCCCACAGCCCGGCGCCGAACACCACGGCGACATCGGTGCGCGGCGCGTCCTGGAGGGTCCGCAGCCGGTGGGCCGTGGACACCCACAGCCAGGTCGCCGGTAGCAGCGCGAGGACACACCCGACAGCCACCACCTGCACGAGCTGCCGCCATCCCGCACGCGTGCGTGGCAGCCGCGGCCGGCGAAGTCTCAGGCGGTGCGTCAGACGTATCAACGGGGCCCCTCCACGTTCGGTTCCGACAGTCACAGACGCGCCGTGACCCGCTCCGGTTCTCACACACCCCGGCACCCCACCGTGAACCCCCGGAAAAGACCCGTGTCCCCAGCGCAACGGGGTGGCAACCTCCCCCTGCCACGATCACTCCATGACGGCGTCGATCCCACCCCGCGAGGAGCCCACCCTCGGCAGTACACCCGCCCTGGTCCTCGTGGCCCACGGCAGCCGCGACCCAAGAGCCCTGCACACCGTACGAGCCCTCCAGGCCCGCGTCCGCGCCCTGCGCCCCGACGTCCCCGTCCACCTGGGCCACATCGAACTGAACGAGCCCCGCCTCCCGGACACCCTCGCCCGACTCCCCACCCCGGAAGCGGTCTTGGTCCCCCTCCTCCTGTCCCGCGGCTACCACGTGAAGCAGGACATCCCGGACCTGGCAGCGAAGGCCCAGGCACACACGCGCGTGGCACCCCCTTTGGGTCCACACCCTCTCCTCGTAGAGACCCTCTACGACCGCTTGGTGGAGGCGGGTTGGCGCACGGGGACCAGCCGTTCAAGCGCCGTAGTCCTGGCATCGGCAGGCTCCCGGGACCCGGACTCACGACGAGACACCCGCGCTACGGCCGACCTCCTGTCCGCCCGCCTGGGCGTCCCGGTGATCCCGGCCTACGCCTCAGCGGCGACTCCCATGGTCCCCGAGGCAATCCGCACGCTGACGAACCGAGGCCACAACAGGGTGGCGGTGGCGTCCTGCTTCACAGCGCCGGGCCGCTTCGCGACACAATGCGCCGAGGCGGCTCCGTGGATCGCATCGGCCCCTCTGGGAGCCCACCCAGCGATGGCGAGGCTGGTCCTACAGCGCTACGACCAGACACTCGCGACTCCGGTGGCGACGAAACCGGAGTTGGCGTGGGCTTGAAACGAGGGGCGAGGTCACCCCCCAAGGGGCGCGGGGAACTGCGCGACCAGCCCCCACGCACCCGCACCCGCCCACCAAACCGCACCCACCAACCCCATAGGCGCCCCGCAACTCCCGAATTGTCACTACCGCCGCTTACTGTCGAAGCATGGAAGGCACAGCAGGCACCGCAGGTACACGCACAGCAGCCCCCCACCCCTACGACCCGACGTCAGTCGCCCGCTGGGCACCGGAGCCCGACAAACGCCCCGGCCGCACCGCCTTCCAACGCGACCGCGCCCGCATCCTCCACTCCGCCGCCCTACGCCGCCTCGCGGGCAAAACCCAGGTAGTCACCCCAGGAACCCGCAGTCAGGCCTGGGACGCCAGCCCCCGCACCCGCCTGACCCACTCCCTGGAGTGCGCCCAGGTGGGCCGAGAGCTGGGCGCGGCCCTCGGCTGTGACCCGGACCTGGTCGAAGCGTCCTGCCTCTCCCACGACCTGGGCCATCCCCCTTTCGGCCACAACGGCGAACAGGCACTGAACGAATTCGCCGACGACTGCGGCGGTTTCGAGGGCAACGCACAATCCCTGAGACTCCTCACCCGCATCGAACCGAAGCGCTTCGTAAGAAGTGACACGACAGGCGAGATGGTGAGCGTCGGCTTGAACCTCACCCGCGCCACCCTCGACGCGGCCACCAAGTACCCCTGGCCGCGCGGAGCGCACCCCACCGACCCCGCGTCCCCCAAGTTCGGTGTCTACGACGACGACAGGCCCGTCTTCGACTGGGTCCGCAAGGGCGCCCCCGGCACGCGCACGTGCTTCGAGGCCCAGGTGATGGACTGGTCGGACGACGTGGCGTACTCGGTGCACGACGTCGAGGACGGCCTGCACGCCGGCCACATCGACCCCAACTGCCTGCACGCGGAGCCGGAGCGCCACGAAGTCTTCAAGGTGGCCATCGGCCGCTACGTCCCGGCGGACACCGACCCCGCCGAACTCGCCGAAGCCTTGGACCGGTTGCAGAACGAGCCCTGGTGGCCGCACGGCTACGACGGCTCCGCCGTCGCCCAGGCCCGCCTCAAGGACGCCACCAGCCAGCTCATCGGCCGCTTCTGCCTGGCCGCCGAGACCGCCACGCGCGCGGCGTACGGCACCGGCCGCCTCACCCGCTACGACGCCGAACTCGTCGTACCGCACGAGGCACGGCTGGAGTGCGCGGTCCTCAAGGCGGTCGCCGACCGGTACGTGATGCAGCGCGCGGAGCAGGAGCGCATCCGCGCCGACGAGCGGATCGTGGTCGCCGAACTCGCCGAGGTGCTCACGACGCGCGCGCCCGACGGTCTGGAGCCGCAGTTCCGCGCGCAGTTCGACGAGGCGCCCGACGACCGCGCCCGCAAGCGGGTGATCGTGGATCAGATCGCCTCGCTGACCGACGCGTCGGCGCGTTCTCTTCACGCGTATCTCACATCGCTGGGGCACAGTGACGCGAAACAAGCCCGAATGTGACCCTCCGTGGCCTGATCGGGCCACACCCCCTTCCCCCATCACACTGCGTGCGGGACGCTCGCATATGGCGGCACCATTACGAGGAGGCATCAAGTGGTCGACGCGGATCAGACGTTCGTCATCATCGGAGGAGGCCTGGCCGGCGCCAAGGCGGCCGAGACGCTCCGGGCGGAGGGCTTCACCGGCCGCGTGATACTGATCTGCGACGAACGCGACCACCCTTATGAGCGGCCGCCGCTGTCCAAGGGCTACCTCCTCGGCAAGGAGGAGCGCGACAGCGTCTTCGTACACGAACCCGCCTGGTACGCGCAGAACGACATCGAGCTGCACCTCGGCCAGACCGTCGACGCCATCGACCGTACGGCGAAGACGGTGCGCTTCGGAGACGACGGCACTCTGGTCCGCTACGACAAGTTGCTCATCGCCACCGGCTCCGAGCCCCGGCGCCTCGACATCCCGGGCACGGACCTCGCGGGCGTCCACCACCTGCGCCGCCTCTCCCACGCGGAGCGCCTGAAGAACGTGCTGACGTCCCTGGGCCGGGACAACGGCCATCTGGTGATCGCCGGCGGCGGCTGGATCGGCCTGGAAGTCGCCGCGGCGGCCCGGGAGTACGGCGCCGAGGTCACCGTCGTGGAACCGTCCCAGACGCCGCTGCACGGCGTTCTCGGCCCCGAACTCGGCCAGATCTTCGCCGACCTGCACGCCGAGCACGGGGTGCGCTTCCACTTCGGCGCCAAGCTCACCGAGATCGTCGGCCAGGACGGCATGGTGCTGGCCGCGCGTACCGACGACGGCGAGGAGCACCCGGCGCACGACGTCCTCGCGGCGATCGGCGCGGCCCCGCGCACCGCGCTCGCCGAGGCGGCGGGACTGGAGCTGGCCGACCGCGCGCACGGCGGCGGCATCGCGGTCGACGAACGGCTGCGCACCTCCGACCCCGACATCTACGCGGCCGGCGACGTCGCCGCCTTCCACCACGCCCTGTTCGACACCCGCCTCCGGGTGGAGCACTGGGCGAACGCCCTCAACGGCGGCCCGGCGGCGGCCCGCGCGATGCTCGGCAAGGACGTCACCTACGACCGCGTGCCCTATTTCTTCTCCGACCAGTACGACTTGGGTATGGAGTACTCCGGCTGGGCGCCCCCGGGCTCCTACGACGAAGTGGTGATCCGGGGAGACGCGGGCAAGCGGGAGTTCATCGCCTTCTGGCTGAAGGAGGGCCGCGTGCTGGCCGGGATGAACGTGAATGTGTGGGACGTCACAGAGCCCATCCAGCAGCTCATCCGCTCCCGCGCGCGCGTGGACACCGAGGCCCTCGCGGACCCACACGTTCCACTGGACAGCCTGGGCGTCTAGCGGTCCTCGTCGTCACTGGTGTCAGTCGGGCCCCGTAGAATTCACGCGTGGCTGGACGGATCAACGACGAGGACGTGAAGGCGGTTCGGGACGCGGTCCCGATCGACGCCGTGGTGTCCGAGTACCTCCAGCTGCGGAACGCGGGCGGAGGCAACCTCAAGGGTCTCTGCCCCTTCCACGACGAGAAGTCGCCGTCCTTCCAGGTCAGCCCCAGCAAGGGTCTCTTCCACTGCTTCGGCTGCCAGGAGGGCGGCGACACCATCACGTTCGTGATGAAGGTCGACCACCTCACGTTCTCCGAGTCGGTCGAGCGCCTGGCCGCCCAGGCCGGCATCACGCTGCGGTACGAGGAGGGCGGGTACAACCCCGCCCACCAGCGCGGCGAGCGCATCCGCCTGGTCGAGGCCCACAAGGTCGCCGCCGACTACTACGTGGAGCAGCTCGCCGTCAGCCCCGAGGCGGACACCGGCCGCAAGTTCCTCGCCGAGCGCGGCTTCGACCAGTCCGCCGCCGAGCACTTCTCCGTCGGCTACAGCCCGCAGGGCTGGGACCACCTCACCCGCTTCCTGCGCGGCAAGGGCTTCACCGACAAGGAGATCCTCCTCTCCGGCCTCGCCCAGGAGGGCCGCCGCGGCCCCATCGACCGCTTCCGCGGCCGCCTGATGTGGCCGATCCGCGACATCGGCGGCGAGGTCGTCGGCTTCGGCGCGAGAAAGCTCTACGAGTCGGACAACGGCCCGAAGTACCTCAACACGCCCGACACCGCGATCTACAAGAAGTCGCAGGTCCTCTACGGCATCGACCTCGCCAAGAAGGACATCGCCAAGTCCTCCCGCGCGGTCGTCGTCGAGGGCTACACGGACGTCATGGCCTGCCACCTGGCCGGGGTGACGACGGCGATCGCCACCTGCGGCACGGCCTTCGGCGGCGACCACATCAAGATCCTCCGCAGGCTCCTGATGGACAACGGATCGGCGCGCGTGATCTTCACCTTCGACGGCGACGCGGCCGGCCAGAAGGCGGCCCTGCGAGCCTTCGAGGACGACCAGAAGTTCGCCGCCGAGACGTACATCGCGATCGCCCCCGACAACATGGACCCCTGCGAACTGCGCCTCGCCAAGGGCGACCAGGCGGTCGCCGACCTCGTCGAACCCCGCACCCCGCTCTTCGAGTTCGCGCTCCGCCAGATCGTCGTCCGCTACGACCTCGACACCCCCGCCGGCCGAGCCGCCGCCCTGGACGAGGCCGCCCCGATCGTCGCCCGCATCAAGAACAGCGGCGCGCAGCACGAGGTCGCCGTCCAGCTCGCCGGCATGCTCGGCATCCTCGACACCCAGTTCGTGGTCAAGCGCGTTGCCCAGCTGGCCCGTTGGGCCCGCGACCGGGGCGGCAAGGGCCCGGCACCCGCGAGGGGCACCGCCCAGCAGCAGTACGACACCACCCCCCGCCCTCCCACCGGCGGCCCCGCCCTCACCCTCCGCAACCCGGTCTTCGCCACCGAGCGCGAACTCCTCAAACTCGCCCTCCAGCGCCCCGACTTGGTCTCCCCGGCCTTCGACGCGTACGGCGTCGACGAGTTCACCGCCCCGCCCTACGCCGCCGTACGCGAGGCGATCATCGAGGCGGGCGGCGCCGAGTACGGGCTTCAGGACGCGCAGGACTATCTGGTCCGGGTCCGCGAGGCGGCACCGGACGACGCGGTCCGCGCGATGGTCACCGAGCTGGCCGTCGAGGCGATCATGCGCCGCACGGTCGACGAGAACTACGCGGGCGAGCAGCTGGTCACCGTCCGCCGAAGAGCCGTCGTGCGCCGCATCGGCGACATCCAGGGCACGCTCACCCGCCTCGGCAGCCACGGCGACTCCGCCGAACTGGCCGCCGTACAGAACGAGTTGTGGGTACTTCAGCAGTACGACCAGGCACTCCAGGTGCACGGCGCCACAGCGCTCTGAGCACGTAGTCACGGAACGGACTCAAAAAGTCACCGCACGCCCCTCGTGGCGGCGATGTGTCGTACTCCACACTGGGTTCCGGTGCCTGAGTCCTCGGAGCGCGGCCGATCCGTCCCCAGCGGGTCCTTCACCCCCGCGGTTCCGCTCATCGAGTACGGGACGGATTGCGGCGAGGCCGCCCACTCCGCCCCTGAAGTGCCGCTGCCGTACCCCCTGGCAGCGATCATCCTGGAGGTCGCCCCCGTGCAGACCCAGACCCTCGACCAGACCGAGACCAGCACGACGGACGGCGCGGAACCGGAAGCGGAGACCGATGTCCTCGCGACCGTCCCTCCGCAGAGCCGTGCCGCGCACCACCCCGAGACCGCGGACCCGGAGAGCCCGCCGGAGCTCGAAGAACCGACGGCCGAAGCGGTGGAGACCGCCGAGGCCCCCGAGCCCGACGTACGGCCCCGGGGCCGGGTCGCCGCCGACAACGGCGCACCCTCCTCGGACCTGTTCCGCCAGTACCTGCGTGAGATCGGCCGCATCCCGCTCCTCACCGCGGCCGAGGAGGTAGACCTCGCCCGCCGCGTGGAGGCCGGCCTGTTCGCCGAGGAGAAGCTCGGCGGCGCGACCGATCTGGACAGCCAACTCGCCCTCGACCTGGACAAGTTGGTCGTCATGGGCCGGATGGCCAAGCGCCGCCTGATCGAGGCGAACCTGCGGCTGGTCGTGTCCGTCGCCAAGCGGTACGTGGGGCGCGGGCTGACCATGCTCGACCTCGTCCAGGAGGGAAACCTCGGGCTGATCAGGGCAGTTGAGAAATTCGACTACGCCCGCGGGTACAAGTTCTCGACGTACGCGACCTGGTGGATCCGGCAGGCCATGTCCCGCGCCCTCGCCGACCAGGCCCGCACGATCCGCGTCCCGGTGCACGTCGTCGAACTCATCAACCGGGTCGTCCGCGTCCAGCGCCGGATGCTCCAGGAGCGCGGCTACGAGCCGACGCCGGAGGAAGTCGCCGACCACCTGGACCTCGCGCCCGAGCGGGTCAGCGAGGTGCTCCGCCTTGCCCAGGAGCCGGTGTCGTTGCACGCGCCGGTGGGGGAGGAGGACGACGTTGCGCTCGGTGACCTGATCGAGGACGGCGACGCGACGAGTCCTGTGGAGTCGGCGGCGTTCCTGCTGCTGCGGCAGCACCTGGAAGCTGTGCTGTCGACGCTGGGGGAGCGGGAGCGGAAGGTCGTACAGCTGAGGTATGGGCTGGCGGACGGCCGTCCGCGCACGTTGGAGGAGATCGGGCGGATCTTCGGCGTGACGCGTGAACGGATACGCCAGATCGAGTCGAAGACGCTCAACAAGCTGCGGGACCATGCCTTTGCGGATCAGCTGAGGGGTTACCTGGACTGATGCCGGGTGCGGGCCCGGTGGGGGCTGGTCGCGCAGTTCCCCGCGCCCCTAAAGGCACCTCGGCTGGGGTCTTTTTAGGGGCGCGGGGAACTGCGCGACCAGCCACGACGGGCCGTCACCCACACGACGGCCCCCCGTGGCACTCTCTATGGATCTTTTAGTCGACCTCGGCCACCGCCTGCGCGAACTGCGCCTTGTACAGCCGCGCATACGCCCCGTCCGCCGCCAACAGGTCCGCGTGCGCGCCCTGTTCGACGATGGAGCCGTTCTCCATGACGAGGATCGTGTCCGCGTCCCGGATCGTCGAGAGACGGTGCGCGATCACGAACGAGGTGCGGCCATGCGCGAGCTTGGCCATGGCCTTCTGGATCAAGACCTCCGTGCGGGTGTCGACGGAGGACGTCGCCTCGTCCAGGACCAGGATCGTCGGGTCGGACAGGAACGCCCGCGCGATGGTGATGAGCTGCTTCTCACCCGCGCTGACGCCCGTACCCTCGTCGTCGATCACCGTGTCGTAGCCGTCGGGCAGCGTACGGACGAACCGGTCGGCGTGCGCCGCCCGCGCCGCCTCCTCGATCTCGCCCCGGGTGACCTCGCGCGAGGCCCCGTAGGCGATGTTCTCGGCGATCGAACCGCCGAACAGCCACGTGTCCTGGAGCACCATGCCGATCCCGGACCGGAGTTCGTCCCGGGACATCCGCGCGATGTCGACGCCGTCGAGGGTGATGCGCCCGCCGGAGACCTCGTAGAACCGCATGAGGAGGTTCACGAGAGTCGTCTTGCCGGCACCCGTCGGGCCGACGATCGCGACCGTGTGGCCCGGTTCCACCGTCAGGGAGAGGTCCTCGATGAGCGGCTTGTCGGGGTCGTAGCGGAAGGAGACGTGCTCCAGGGCGACCAGGCCGCGCAGTTCGGCGGGGCGTTCGGCCGGCATGGGGTCCGGCGCCTGCTCCTCGGCGTCGAGGAGTTCGAAGATCCGTTCCGCCGAGGCGACGCCCGACTGGACCAGGTTCGCCATCGACGCCACCTGCGTCAGCGGCATCGAGAACTGGCGCGAGTACTGGACGAAGGCCTGCACGTCACCGATCGAGAGGGAGCCGGACGCGACCCGCAGGCCGCCGACCACCGCCACCAGCACGTAGTTGAGGTTCGACACGAACATCATCAGCGGCTGCATGACCCCGCTGTTGAACTGCGCCTTGAAGCCCGCCTCGTAGAGCGCGTCGTTCTGCTCCGCGAAGAGCTGCGCCGACTCGTCCTGGCGGCCGAACACCTTCACCAGGGTGTGGCCGGTGTACATCTCCTCGACGTGCGCGTTGAGCTTGCCCGTCGAGCGCCACTGCTGCACGAAGTGCGGCTGCGAGCGCTTGCCGATGCGCGTGGCGACGAGGAACGACAGCGGCACGGTCACCAGCGCGACGAGCGCCAGCAGCCAGGACACCCAGAACATCATCGCGAGGACGCCGATGATCGTGAGCAGGGAGTTGATCAGCTGGCCCATCGACTGTTGCAGCGTCTGGCCGATGTTGTCGATGTCGTTGGTCGCGCGGGACAGGACTTCACCGCGCTGGCGCTTGTCGAAGTACGACAGCGGGAGGCGCGACATCTTCGTCTGCACGCTCTCGCGCAGCCGGAACATGGTCCGGTTGACCGCCCGGTTGACCATTCGGGTCGCCACCGCCATCAGCAGCCCGGCCACCATGAACGTGCCCAGCGCGAGCAGCAGCACATGCCCGACCGACGTGAAGTCGATGCCCTTGCCCGGCGTGAAGTCCGTGCTCTTGAGCATGTCCGCGACCGAACCCTGGCCCCGGTCGCGCATCGCCTGGAGGGCCTGTGCCTTGGTCGTCCCGGCCGGCATCTGCCGCCCGATGATGCCCGCGAAGACCAGGTCGGTGGCGTTGCCGAGGATCTTCGGCCCCACCACGTTCAGCCCCACGCTGATTACCACGCACACCAGCAGGATGCCGATGGTCAGCCGCTCCGGCTTGAACTGACTGATCAGCCGCTTGCCGGACACCTTGAAGTCCATCGAACGGGCGTCGGGGCCCGTCCCGGCCATCATCCGCCCCATGGGCCCGGCCATCAGGCAGCCTCCGCTTCCGTGAGCTGGGAGAGAACGATCTCCCGGTACGTCTCGTTGTCCGCCATCAGTTCGTGATGGCGGCCCGTCCCCACGACCCGACCTTCGTCGAGTACGACGATCCGGTCCGCGTCCCTGATCGTCGCCACCCGCTGCGCCACGATCACCACGGTCGCCTCGGCGGTCTCCTGCGAGAGCGCCGCCCGCAGCGCCGCGTCCGTCGCGTAGTCGAGGGCGGAGAAGGAGTCGTCGAAGAGGTAGATCTCCGGCCGTTGCACGAGTGTCCGGGCGATCGCGAGCCGCTGCCGCTGACCGCCGGAGACGTTCGTGCCGCCCTGTGCGATGGGGGAGTCCAGTCCGTTCTCCAGCCCCTCGACGAAGCCCTTGGCCTGCGCCACCTCCAGCGCGTGCCACAACTCCTCGTCCGTCGCGTCGGGATTGCCGTAGCGAAGGTTGGTCGCGACCGTCCCCGCGAAGAGGTACGGCTTCTGCGGGACCAGGCCGACCGTCTTGGCGAGCAGCACCGGGTCGATGGTCGACACGTCGACACCGTCGACGAGGACCTCGCCGTCGGTCGCGTCAACCAGGCGCGGGACCAGACTCAGAAGGGTGGACTTTCCGCTGCCGGTCGAGCCGATCACGGCCGTCGTCTCGCCCGGGCGGGCCACCAGGTCGATGGACTTCAGTACGGGTTCCTCGGCACCCGGGTAACAGAAGCCGACCCCGCGGACCTCCAGGTGGCCGTGCCGGCGCAGCTCGGTGACGGGCGCGAGCGGCGGTACGACACTGGACTCCGTGTCGAGGACCTCCTCGATGCGCTCGGCACAGACCTCCGCGCGCGGCACCATCATGAACATGAAGGTGGCCATCATCACGGACATCACGATCTGCATCAGATAGGCGAGGAACGCGGTCAGATCACCGATCTGCATCCCGCCGCTCGCGATCCGGTGCGCGCCGAACCACACGACGGCGATCGACGACAGGTTCACGGTCGTCATGACCACCGGGAACATCAGCGCGAGCAGGTTGCCGGTCTTCAGCTGCATCTCGGTGAGATCGCTGTTGGCCTTGCGGAACCGGTCCTTCTCGTACTCGTCCCGCACGAAGGCACGAATGACACGGTTGCCGGTGATCTGCTCGCGCAGCACCCGGTTCACCGCGTCCAGGCGCACCTGCATCGACCGGAACAGCGGCCGCAGCCGCCGCACGATGATCGTCACGCAGATGGTCAGCGTCGGCACCACCGCGATCAGCACCCCGGACAGCGGTACGTCCAGACCGAGCGCCAGGATGATCCCGCCGACGCACATGATCGGCGCCGACACCAGCAGGGTGAACGTCATCAGGGCCAGCATCTGGACCTGCTGGACGTCGTTGGTCGTACGGGTGATCAGCGAGGGCGCGCCGAACTGGCCGACCTCGCGGGCCGAGAACGACTGCACCCGGTCGAAGATGGCACCCCGGATGTCCCGGCCGACGGCCGACGCGGTGCGCGCGCCGAAGTAGACGGCACCCGTGTTGCACACGACCTGGACCAGCGAGATCCCGATCATCAGGGCGCCGAACGACAGGATGTATCCGGTGTCCCCCTTCACCACACCGTTGTCGATGATGTGCGCGTTCAGGGTGGGCAGGTAGAGAGTGGCGCAGGTCTGCAGAAACTGCAGCAGCACCAGCAGGAGGATGGGTTTCCTGTAGGGCCTGAGATAGGTCCGCAGAAGTCGTATGAGCACGCTGGGTCTCTCGGAGTCGGCGGGTGGAGGGCGGGCGGTGTGCCCCTCGCCCCTATCGTCGGACACTCCACCCGCGTTACCTCAACCGATTAAGCCAACAGCAGTGCGCCACGTCCCCTTATGCACCCTTCAGTGCCTTATTCACGCCGACATTGGTGCGTACCTACGAGCGGAACGCGCCCGGATGCGTCTGTTCCCGTACGGACACGTACTGCTGCCGAACGGCCTGCCCTACGGCCAGTTCGTCGCCCGGTTCGAAGACCTGGGCGACCGGTCCCTGCCACGGCGGCGGGTTGCGCGGGTCGAGGGTGCCCTGGGAGACGCCGAGCGCCCACGCGGCCTGCCGGGCGGCGCCGATCGCGGCGTAGTCGGCGGGCTGCGGTACGACGACCTGCGTCCCGAAGAGCGCGGGCGCCGCGGCCTGCACGGCGGGCAGCTCGGCGGCCGACCCGAGCAGGAAGAGCCGCCGTACGGCCACACCCCGCCCGCGCAGCACGTCCAGCGCGTCCGCGAGCCCGCACAGCATGCCCTCGAACGCGGCCCGCGCCAGATGCTCCGCCTTCATCGACTCCCGCCGCAGCCCGGCCAACGTCCCGGCGGTGTGCGGCAGATTGGGCGTCCGCTCACCCTCCAGATACGGCAGGAACACCAGCCCGTGCGCCCCGGGCGTCGACTTCATCGCCAGCTCGGACAGACTCTCCAGATCGGGCAGCCCGAGCAACTCGGCGGCCCCGCGCAGGGTCCGTACGGCGTTGAGCGTGGTGACGACCGGCAGATGCATCCCGGTCGCGTCGGCCAGCGAGGTGATCATCCCGCTCTGATCGACGAGCGCCTCATGGTGCACGGCCATCACGGACCCGGAGGCGCCGAGCGACACGACCGCATCCCCGAACCCGATTCCGAGCCCGAACGCGGCGGCCATCGTCTCGCCGGTGCCGGCGGAGATCAGCAGCCCCTCCGGAGTCGTACCGGCCGCGTCGGAGGGACCGATCACCTCGGGGAGCATGGCCTGGTGCCCGAGGGCGAGTTCGACGAGATCGGGCCGGTAACCACCACTGGCGGCGGACCAGTACCCGGTCCCGGAAGCCCCGCCCCGATCGGTCGTCCTCCGCACCGGCCGCCCGAGCAACTGCCACACGAGCCAGTCATGCGCTTGCAGCAACGCGGCCGTACGCCGTGCGTTGTCGGGCTCGGTCCTGTTCAGCCAGCGGAGCTTGGTGACGGGCTGCGCGGCCTGCGGTACGGAACCCACCGCCTGCGCCCACGCCTCGCGCCCGCCGAGCGCGTCGATCAGGTCGGCCGCCGCGACCTGCGCCCGCTTGTCACCGCCGACCATCGCGGGCCGCACGGTGTTGCCCTGCGAGTCCACCGGCACGAGCGCGTTCTGCTGCGCGGACACACCGATGGCCTGCACACCTTCGAGCAGCCCCCCGCCGGCCGCCTCGCCCAGCGACAACAGCCAGGCCTGTGGATCGACATCGGAGGGCCGCCCGCCGCCCTCGGTCTCGGTTTCGACCGGATGCGGCGCATATCCCTGCCTGAGCACGGACCCCGTGTCCGTGTCGCAGACGACGATACGAGTGAAATCGGGCGAACTGTCCAACCCGGCGACTATCCCCATGGCGGAAATTCTGCCGTACGGCGGGAGGTGACTGCGCCGGGTCGGGACTCCCTATGTGTTGCTGGTGCCCCAGTCGTCCTCGCCCGTACCGTTCGCGTTGCGCTCACGCAGGGACCGTACGCGCTGGGCCACCGAGTCGGGGACCCGGTCGCCGACTTTGTCACTGACCGCGTGGTACGCCTTGCCCGCGTACTGGCGGCCCTGCTGCGCCGCCGTCTCGGCGGTGTTGCGGACGGCGGGGTTCTGCGCGACCTGACGTGCCGACTTCTTCAGCTGCTCGTAGCGCTCGCGTCCGGCCCGCGTGCCCAGCACGTAACCCAGAGCCAGTCCGACGACGAACGTGAGCTTGTAGCGCATGACGGCCACCCTTCCCTTGCGTAGGTACCTTGCCCAGGTCTCCGGCGCGGCATCGGTGCCGGGGGAACCGATTGGCGGAGCACCCCCCTGCTTGCGCTAATGTATGTGTCGCAGCGAGCACACGCCCCCTGGCGAATACCCAGGGAGGTACGTTCGATGCAACGAGGCATTCCCCTGTAGCTCAATTGGCAGAGCAGCCGGCTGTTAACCGGCAGGTTACTGGTTCGAGTCCAGTCGGGGGAGCTTCGATCTTCCGTAGCTCAATTGGCAGAGCAGCCGGCTGTTAACCGGCAGGTTACTGGTTCGAGTCCAGTCGGGAGAGCACAGTGTGGACGCCGTCAGGAAGCAGTGAAGAGGACCCCGTTGGGGTCCTTTTTCATGTCCCCCGGAACCGCTCGTGACGTGCCGCAGTCCTCATGGTCGTGCGAAGTCGACCATCCGAAGCAGGAGATCGTATGAGCGGCTATGCTGCGGCAGACGGCGCGTACAAATGTGCGCGACGCGCCGTAATGGGGCGGTAGCTCAGCCGGTTAGAGCAGCGGACTCATAATCCGTCGGCCGTGGGTTCGAGTCCCACCCGCCCCACCATGGACTCCTGTGAACTGCTGAAACGTCTCATCGGGCGTGCGGACTCAGGACTTTGACCCAGCGGACGCACCTCCGTTGCCCGTGAGGCAGACCGGCGCAATGGGAAAGGGCCCGCACTGAACCCGTGCTGAAACGGGCCGCGAGATGCCCGCCCCGCACATCGGCCTCCGGCCCCGCCGCCCCGCCGTACCCCCTCCCCGATCCGCTTTCGAGCCAGGCTCAAGGCGTCGACCGCAGCCTGCATGGGACCCGAGTAACGGACCGTGATGGGCTGCATGTACGGAGGCGATATGGCTCGGCGCGTTGTGATCACCGGCATCGGGGTGCGGACCCCGGGCGGCCTGGGAACGAAGGCGTTCTGGTCGTTGCTGAGCGATGGGCGGACGGCCACCCGGAGGATCTCCCGTTTCGACCCCTCGCCGTTCAGGTCCCGGATCGCGGGCGAGGTGGACTTCGACGCCGAGGCGGAGGGGTTCAGCCCGCGCGAGGTGCGCAGGATGGACCGCGCGACGCAGTTCGCCGTCGCCTGCGGCCGGGACGCGGTCGCCGACAGCGGCCTCGAAACCGCGGCTCTGGACCCGAGCCGTATCGGAGTGAGCCTGGGCAGTGCGGTCGCGTCCGCGACCAGTCTGGAGCGGGAGTACCTGGTGCTGTCCGACAGCGGGCGGCAGTGGCTGGTGGACGACGGTTTCCTCTCCCCGCACATGGCCGACTACCTCAGCCCGGGGGTGATGCCCGCCGAGGTGGCGTGGAGCGTCGGCGCCGAGGGCCCGGTGACGATGGTGTCCGACGGGTGCACGTCCGGGCTGGACGCGGTCGGGCACGGTGTCGAGTTGATACGGGAGGGGAGCGTCGACGTCGTCCTCGCGGGCGCGGCCGACACCCCGATCTCGCCGATCGTCGTCGCCTGCTTCGACGCCATCAAGGCGACGACACCCCGCAACGACGACCCCGAGCACGCCTCCCGCCCGTTCGACGGCTCGCGCAACGGGTTCGTCCTGGCGGAGGGCGCCGCGATGTTCGTCCTGGAGGAGTTCGAGGCGGCCCGGGCCCGCGGTGCGCAGATCTACGCCGAGGTCGGCGGCTTCGCGACGCGCTGCAACGCGTACCACATGACCGGTCTGAAGAAGGACGGCCGGGAGATGGCCGAGGCGATCCGGGCGGCGCTCGACGAGGCCCGGCTCGACCGCACCGCCGTCGACTACGTCAACGCGCACGGTTCCGGCACCAAGCAGAACGACCGCCACGAGACCGCCGCGCTCAAACGGAGCCTCGGCGCGCACGCCTACGACGTGCCCGTCAGCTCCATCAAGTCGATGGTCGGCCACTCGCTCGGCGCCATCGGGTCCATCGAGATCGCGGCCTGCGCGCTGGCCATCAGGACCAACGTCGTACCGCCGACGGCCAATCTGCACACCCCCGATCCCGAGTGCGACCTGGACTACGTGCCGCTGACCGCGCGCGACCAGCGGGTGGACACCGTGCTCTCGGTCGGCAGCGGGTTCGGCGGGTTCCAGAGCGCGATGGTGCTGCACCGGCCGGAGGTGGCCGCATGAGCCGCCGTATCAGCGAGCGCGCGAGTCTGGCGACGGCCGACGCCCCTGGACGCGATGCCTCCGCCGTGGTCGTCACCGGCGTCTCGGTGGTGGCGCCGGGCGGGCTCGGCACCGAGGAGTACTGGAAGTCCGTGCTCACCGGCCGCAACGGCATCGGGGAGCTCACCCGGTTCGACGTCTCCGGCTACCCGACGCAACTGGCCGGGCAGATCAGGGACTTCGAGGCCGCCGAGCACCTGCCCAGCCGGCTGCTGCCGCAGACCGACGTCTCGACCCGGTACGCGCTGACCGCCGCGGCATGGGCGCTCGACGACGCCGGGGTGAGCGCCGAGACCCTGCCCGACTACGACATGGGCGTGGTGACCTCCACCTCGCAGGGTGGCTTCGAGTTCACCCACCGGGAGTTCAACAAGCTCTGGAGCAAGGGCCCGCAGCACGTCAGCGTCTACGAGTCGTTCGCCTGGTTCTACGCCGTCAACACCGGCCAGATCTCCATCCGGCACGGCATGCGCGGACCGAGTGCCGCCCTCGTCGCCGAGCAGGCGGGCGGCCTGGACGCCGTGGGCCATGCCCGCCGTACCGTGCGGCGCGGCACCCGGCTGGTGCTGAGCGGGGGAGTGGACTCCGCCTTCGATCCGTGGGGATGGGTGGCGCAGTCGGCGAGCGGGCGGCTCACGACGGTGACCGACCCGGCGCGCGCGTATCTGCCCTTCGACACCGCCGCGTCGGGGCACGTTCCCGCCGAGGGCGGCGCGATCCTGGTCGTCGAGGACGCCGACTCGGCCCGGCTGCGCGGTGCGGAGCGGATCTACGGCACGCTCGCCGGGTACGCGTCCACCTTCGATCCGCGGCCCGGCTCGGACCGCCCGCCGGGGCTGCGCCGCGCGGCCGAACTGGCGCTGGCCGACGCGGGGTTGGCGGCCGGCGACATCGACGTCGTCTTCGCCGACGCGGCCGGGGTGCCGGAGCTGGACCGGGCCGAGGCAGAGGCGATCAGCGGCCTGTTCGGGCCGGGCGCCGTGCCGGTGACCGCGCCCAAATCCCTCACCGGCCGGATGTACGCGGGCGGCGGACCGGCCGACCTGGTCGCCGCGCTGCTCGCCGTCCGGGACGGTGTGGTCCCGGCGACCGCGCACACCACATCGGTGCCGGCCGACTACGGCATCGACCTCGTCCTCGGCGAACCCCGCGCGCTGCCCGTCCGGGCCGCACTCGTGCTCGCCCGCGGGCGCTGGGGCTTCAACTCGGCGGTCGTCGTGACCGGTCCGGCGAACTGACGTTCCCCTTCTTGTACTTCGACCCATTCCTTCCTGGCAGGAGACCAAGTCATGGCACAGATCCAGATGGACGACCTCCGGCGCATCCTCGTCGCCTGCGCGGGCGAGGACGACGGCATCGACCTGAGCGGCGACATCCTCGACACTCCCTTCGGTGACCTGGGATATGACTCGCTCGCCCTGATGGAGACCGCCGCCCGGATCGAGCGGGACTACGGAGTCGCCCTCGCGGACGACGTGATCGCCGACGCGGGGACACCGCGCGACCTGCTCGACCTGGTCAACCGGGCCGTGCCGGCGGACGCCCGATGACGGCCGTACCCGGCCTGCGGCACACCGAGCACACCCGGGTGGTGCACGCGCCGCCCGGGCCGCTGTACGACGTGGTGGCGGACGTGACGCTGTGGCCTGCCATCTTCGGCCCCACCGTGCACGCCCTCCGGATCGAAGGCGACCGGGACAGCGAGCGGATCCGGCTCTGGGCGACGGTGAACGGGCGGGTGAACGACTGGGTGTCGCGCCGGACCCTCGACGCCGACGGGCGCACGGTCGGTTTCGAGCAGGAGGTCAGCACTCCGCCGGTCGCCTCGATGGGCGGCGAGTGGCTCTTCCGTGAGCTGGACGGCGGCCGGACCGAGGTGGTGCTGCGGCACCACTTCACGGTCGTGGAGGACGAACCGTCCGCCGTGGCCTGGGTGCACGAGGCGCTCGACCGCAACAGTGCGGCCGAACTCGCCGCGCTCGCGCGGATCGTGGAGACCGGGCATCCGCCGCGGGAGACCGTGTTCTCGTTCACCGACACCCTCGCGCTGTCCGGATCGCCCGAGGCGGCCTACGAGTTCGTGGCGCGGGCGGACCTGTGGCCCGAGCGGCTTCCGCACGTCGCCGGGGTCACGCTCACCGAGACCGCGCCCGGGGTGCAGGACCTGCGGATGGAGACGGCGACGGCGGACGGCTCGACCCACACCACCCATTCGGTACGGGTGTGCCGGCCGCCGGAGTGGATCGCGTACAAGCAGCTCGTCACCCCGGACCTGCTGCTCGGGCACAGCGGGCTGTGGACGTTCGGCGAGGGTCCGGACGGGCCGTTCGCCACCGCGAGTCACACGGTGGCCCTGAACCCGGAGGCGGTGTCCCGGGTGCTGGGCGCGGGCCGAACGATCGCCGACGCGCGGCGGCAGGTGCGGGAGCTGCTCGGCGCGAACAGCCGCACCACGCTGTCGCACGCCGCCGGGCAGGAGGCTCCGGCCCGGTAGCCGGACACGAGAGAGGTAAGGGCCCCGGCGATGAACCACCGCCGGGGCCCTCGCCGTTCAGCCTTCCGTGATCCGGGTCCGGACGAGGAAGGCGGGTCCGTCGGGGCGGCCGGTGACGACGCCGTTCATGCCCTTCGACGGCTGCTCCCAGCGATATCCCCATGCGGGTCCGGTGCCGTCCGGGCCGCCCAGCGCGACCTCGACCACGCCGTTGGGCCCGGCGGTCGCCGTCCAGGTCAGACACGGCAGGGCGAAGGTCGTACCGGACACGAAGGGCCCGGGAGCGTGCAGCAGCAGTACACCGCCGGCCTGCTCGGTGTACGGCTCCGTGGCGCCGAGGCCGCTGCCCCCGGACAGGGTGCCGCCGCTCGCGTCCGCTCCGCGCGGCGGGACGAAGCCCAGCCGCAGGTCCCGGACGAGGCTGCTGAACCGGGGGCTGAAGGTGAGCGGTTCGGGCTGTACGGCGATGGTGAACGACTCGCCGGGACGCACCGCCTCGGGGGCCGTGACGGCGAAACCGAGGCGGTAGGGGATGTCATGGGTGTCACCGGCGGGCTCGGTGTAGACCTGGCAGGTCAGCGCGACCGTCGCGGCCGCCGGGGTGGTGGGCGCGGCCATTCCGTCACCCTTCCCGCACGGCGGTGACCAGTCCGCCCGCGCCGGTGCCGGTGCGGGGGTCGAGGAGGGCCTCCCGGCCGTAGCGCCGGTGGAGTTCCTCCATGGTCGGGGCGTCGGCAGGACGCCAGCCGTGCCGGAGCAGCCAGCCCGACGGGTCGGGCTGGGTGGAGCGCCACGGGGCGTTGATCGAGGACTGCATGCGCTTGAAGCCGCTGACGTCGCCGCGGTAGGTGGTGGTGGGGTTGACGACTTCGATGCCGAGCCGGCTGCCGGGCGCGGACAGCTCGCCCACCCGGTCGACGAGCCGGTCGTTGTCGGTTTCGGTCAGATACGGCAGCAGTCCCTCCGCGAGCCACGCGGTCGGCGCCTGGGGACTGAATCCGGCGTCCACCAGGGCGGCGCCCCAGTCCTCGCGCAGATCGGCCGGAACGGTCGTGCGTCCGCGTCCGGCGGGCCCGGCGGCCTCGCCCAGGACGTCGTACTTGAAGGCGAGGACGTCCGGCAGGTCTATCTCGAACACCCGGGTTCCGGCGGGCCAGTCGAGCCGCAGGGCGCGGGTGTCCAGGCCGGCGGCGAGGATGACGACCTGGGCGCAGCCGCTCCGGGCCGCCGCCAGCAGGTAGTCGTCGAACAGCGCGGTCCGCAGCGCGATGTAGCTGCCGAACACCTTCATGCCGGCGACCGTCTCGTCGCCGACCGCGTCCACGAACGCCTTGGCGTACGTGTCGTCGAAGAGCCGGTCCTCGCGGGCGCTCTCCCGTGCCCGGGCCAGCGCCACGCCGACCGCCGTCAGTCCGACGCCCTCGGGCAGCCGGCGTCCGTCGCCCTGGGGCGGTGCGCCGCCGAGTCGTGTCTGGTCGAGCTCGCCCATGCGTGCTCCCCTTCCCTTCCCTGTGTCGGGTGTCCGTGTGTCGGGTCTCCGTCCGGCCGCCGGATGCCGGCCGCCGTCCACTTGTGTCAGGTGCCGCTCGACTTCCGCTGGAAGCGGCCGAAAGCCGTCGGCGGGCGGGACCGCGCCTCGTTCGGCCCGCCGTGCACGAGCCATGCTTGAGCCCCGGTCGAGTCCGCTCGGCCAGCCTGACGACGGACGTGCGGCACCACCGCACCGACGAACGGAGGTCGTTCCCAGTGACTGGTGCTCAGCGGCAGGACACCCATCCGGCTGCCGTCGCCGACCGCCCGGCGCGGCGTCGGCTGCGGGTCGGCGGCGATCTGCCGTACTTCGACGATCCGGCCGAACTCCGCGACTACGCCCAGGCGTTCGAGGATCTCGGCTACGACCATCTGGGCTTCGGCGAGCATGTGCTCTCGGCCCGGACGGACGACTGGCCCTCCGAGATCTCCCCGTGCGCGCCCTGGCACGAGTCGTTCACGCAGGCCGCCTATCTCGCGGCGGTCACCTCCCGGGTGGAGCTCACCGCCGCCGTCCTGCTGCCGCAGCGGCCGGTGGCGCTCGCCGCCAAGCAGGCCGCCGAGGTGGACATCCTGTCCGGCGGGCGGCTCAGGCTGTCGGTGAGCGTCGGCTGGAACCGGGAGGAGGTTCGCGCCCTCGGCGTGGATCCGGCCGTCCGCGGCCGGCTGATCGAGGAACAGATCGAGGCGATGCGGCTGCTGTGGGAGCAGCCGGCGGTCAGTTACGGCGGTGAGCTGGTGCAGCTGCGGGACGTGGCGCTCAATCCCCGCCCCGCGCGGAGGCTGCCGGTGTGGATGGGCGGCGGCGACTTCGCCGGCGGCGGTGTGCCGCGGCCCGCCGTCCTGGACCGAATGGCGCGCCTGGCGGACGGCTTCCGGATGTTCGGGCCGCTGATGCGGGACACGGAGGCCGGGATGAAGGTCGTCGCGGAGCTGCGCGCACTGGTCGCCGGGTACGGCCGGGACGCGGACGCCTTCGGGATCGAGGCGCGGATCCCGCTGCAGCTGGTGCCCGAGGAGGAGTGGGCCGCGCGCCTCGCCACCTGGCGGGACGCCGGGGCCACGCACGTCTCGCTGTCCAACCGGCGCGGAGCGGGCGGCGCGGACGCCGAGATCGCCCGGCTGGCCCGGTTCGTGGAGCTGACCCGACAGGACTGGTGACGCCGGAGCGCCACCCCGGCCGACCCCCGTCGCCATCACCGGGTACGGGGGTCAGCCGGCGTCCGTCGCCACGTCCCGGGCGTGCACGCCGGGAGTGTCCGGGACGAGGTTCCAGGCGACGACGCGGGCGGGGTGGATGCGGATCAGCTCGCCGCTGAAGTACGGGTTGGGCGGAGTCTGGTCGCGCAGCGCCTCGGCACGGCCGCGGATCTCGATGCCCCGGCCGCGGAACGGGGAGGTGGTGCTCCCGGCGGCCGCGAAGTCGTCGACGACGAACGAGACCTCCGGGTGCGCCTCGATGTTGCGGTACTTGCGGCTGGCGGCGAGGTTCGGGCCGCCGATGTCGATGGTGCCGGTGTCCGTGTCGAGGACGAAACTGACCGGACGGTTCTGCGGCTCGCCGGACGGGCCGACCGTCGCCAGGCGGCCGTGTCCCTGCGTGGCCAGATAGCTCAGTTCCGCCTCGCTGAACGGCACGGTCATCGGGCGCTCCCCTCGTCGGGTTCGGGCACGGGTTCTTCTTCCTGCGGCTGCGGTGCGGTGGCTCCGAGGTGGCGGACGAGGCGGCGCAGCTGCTCGCCGTAGGTCTCGTTGAACTCCGGTGAGTCGGGGTCCAGACCGGTCACCTGACGGGCCGTCTGCGGGAGCATGATCGGGGCCAGGATGACGCCCATGAGCGCCAGCCGGACGAAACCGGGGTCGAGGTCGTCGGCGATCTCGCCCCGCTCCTGGGCGTGGCCCAGGTTGGCCACGTCCTGGCCGAGCGTGGCGTCGTCGTACGTGTCCGCCGTCGACTCGCCGGTCAGGCCCCGCCAGATGAGCAGCCGGGCCGGGCGCGGGTCCGCGAGGCCGGCGCCGAGGTAGCGGGTGGCGATCTCCTCCAGCGGCAGGTCCGGGTCGGCGAAGACCGTCTCGTGCTCCGCCCAGCCGCGCTGGATCTCGCGGTAGAGCCCTTCCTTTCCGCCGAAGTAGTAGTTGATCAGCTGCTTGTTGACGCCCGCGCGGGCCGCGATGTCCTGGACACGGGCGCCGGCGAAGCCCTTCTCGGCGAACTCGTCCAGGGCCGCCTCGCACAGTGCCCTGCGGGATCGCTCGGCGTCCCGCTGTCGCTCCTCGGGGGCGGGGGAACGGCGTGCCCCCTGCCGTCCGCTCGCTGTCGGTGGGGTCTCCTCGGCCGTCGGGCCGGTCGTCGGGCTCATGACGCCAGCCTAGCAAACGTATCAACCATGTACCTGACTGAATCAGCCAACTCTCAGCCTTAATCAACCAGCCGTTTGACAGAGGAGAACGTCCGGTTGAGACTGCTGGTGTGACTGCTTCCCCCAGCAAAGAACCGGACCGCGCGACGGAAAAGCCGGGACTGACGCCCGAGGCGCGGCGAGCCGTGATCGTCGTGCTCGTCGGCGCCGTCCTGGCCTTCCTGGACGCGACCATCGTCAACGTCGCCCTCGACTCGCTGTCGTCGGCGCTGCACAGCTCCCTCCAGACCATCCAGTGGGTGGTCACCGCCTATCTCCTCGCCCAGGCGGCGGTCCTCCCCATGACGGGATGGGCCGCGCGGAAGGTCGGCCCACGGCGCCTGTACGTGGCGTCGCTGCTGCTGTTCACCCTCGCCTCGGTGGCCTGCGGACTGGTCGACAGCGCCTGGGCCCTCATCGCCGCCCGCACCGTCCAGGGCATCGGCGGCGGCATGATGATCCCGGCCGGGCAGATCATCCTGGTCACCGCGGCCGGGCAGCAGGGGCTGGCCCGGGTGATGGGCGCGGTCGGCATCCCGATGGTGCTGACCCCGGTCTTCGGCCCCACCGTCGGCGGTCTGCTGGTCGATCACGCCGGCTGGCAGTGGATCTTCCTGATCAACCTGCCGCTGGGCCTGGCCGGCCTGACCCTCGCGCTGCGCCTGCTGCCCGCCGACCGGCGGGGGGACGACCCCGGGCCGCTGGACATGACCGGGCTGATCCTCGTCTCGCTGGGCATGGTCGGCATCACCTTCGGACTGTCCGAGGCGGGCAGCGACCACGGGCTCGGCTCGATCCAGGTGCTCGGCTCGTTCCTGGCGGGCCTGGCGCTGACCGCCGGGTTCGTGCTGCGCGCCCTGCGGGTACGGCATCCGCTGCTCGACGTACGGCTCTACCGCGACCGGCTGTTCGGTTCGGCCTCGTTCGTGACCTTCGTCTTCGGCGCGGCCACCTACGGCGGCATGATCCTCATGCCGCTCTACTACCAGGTGGTCCGGCACGAGGACGCCTCGACGACCGGCCTGCTGCTCGCCCCGCAGGGCATCGGCGCCGCCGTCGCCATGGGCCTGTCGAGCCGGCTGTTCGAGAAGATCGGCAGCCTCACCTGTGTGATCGGGGCGGCGGTCAGCGTGGTCGCCAGCGTGCCGTTCGTGCTCATCGGGGCCGACACCTCGTACTGGCTGCTCGGCCTGGCCATGGTGGTCCGGGGCCTGGGCATCGGCCTGTCCGTGATGCCGGCCATGACGGCCGCCTTCCAGACCCTCGACCCCGGCCAGATCAGCGACGCGACACCGCAGCTCAACATGGCCCAGCGGGTCGGCGGGTCCATGGGTACGGCCGTGTTCGTCGTGGTGCTCCAGCGGCAGCTGGCCGGCGGCACCGGACCGTCCGACCAGGCGGCGGCGTTCGGCACCACGTTCTGGTGGGTCCTCGGCACCGCCGTCCTGGCCGTGCTGCCGACCCTGCTGATGGCGGCCGTGGAGCGCCGCCGCCAACAGGGCACGGTGTCAGCGGAGGACAGCGGGCGGCCCGCCGCCGTGGATGGTGTTGGTACGGCCTGAGCGGGGTCGTCGGTCGCGGTGTCCCGCTCAGGTGGTGCTGCTGGCCTTGTTGTTGGCGGCGGTGGAGCGCCGTCGTCAGCGGGGCGCGGTGTCAGCCGAGGACAGCGGGTGGCCCGTTGTGGACGGTGTCGGTACGGCCTGAGCGGGCTGTCTGCCGTGCCATCCCGCTCAGGCCGTGCTGTCGGCCTTGTTGATGGCGGCCGTGGAGCGCCGTCGTCAGCAGGGCTCGGTGTCAGCGAAGGACCGCGGGTGGCCCGTTGTGGACGGTGTCGGTACGGCCTGAGCGGGTCGTCGGCCGTGCCGTCCCGCTCACGCGGTGTCCGACGAGGGTGCCGTGGTCCGCTCGGGCTGCGGCATCGTCCCCCGCTCCCGCGGCCCCGGCACGGTCGCGGGCTCGCGCGGGCGGGACCAGTGGCGCATCACCGGCATCTCGATCAGTGAGTGCAGCAGCCAGGCGATCGGCAGACAGGCGGCGAGGAACAGCAGGCTGAGGCCCGCCGCCTGCCAGCCGGACAGTCCCATGCCGAACCCGATCGCCCGGCTGCCGTAGGCGAGCACCAGCTGATGGACCATGTACAGGGCGAAGGACACCTCGCCCAGCCAGACCGCCACCCGTCCGCGCAGTGGCGAGTAGCGCCCGCTCAGGTCGGCGACCGCGCCGGCCGGGATGAGCAGGGCCAGCGGGATGACGGTCAGGGCGACCGTGCCGTACTGGCCGGGGGCGTACAGCGCGCCGGCGTAACCGGCGAGGAAGAGCACCGCGGCCGGTCCGAGCCCGACCGGCAGCCAGCGGCCGAGGACCACCAGCCGGGCCACGAACATCCCGAGCAGGAACTCGAAGGCCCGCGCCAGCGGGAAGAAGTACACGAACCACAGCTGCGTGACCGAGTAGTCCATCCGCGGCGACAGATGCGGGCCGTCGTCGAGGAAGAGGGAGGACACGACCGGCAGACACCACACGGCGAGGACCGTGCCCGCCGCACCCCACCACAGCGCCCGGGCGGAGAGCCGGTTCACCAGCGGCAGCAGGAACGGGAACGCGGCGTAGAACACCAGCTCGCTGCAGAGCGACCAGCTCACCTGGTTGATGCCGGTGAGGACGTCGTACCTCGGGATCCAGGACTGCACGAGCAGCAGGTTGGGCACCAGCTGCCCGGCGGTGAACGCGTCGCCGAAGCCCAGCATCAGCACGACCGCCGCCAGCGCGGTCACCAGATGGGTGGGGTAGATCTTGCACAGCCGGCGCCGCCAGAAGGCACGGGCCGCGGTGCCCGGCCGCGCCGACCAGGTCAGGACGAAGCCGCTGAGCACGAAGAAGAACGACACCCCCGTCGAGCCGGCGGCGCTCCACCAGAAGCCCGGGCCGGTGCCCGAGATCCAGCTCGCGGGCAGCAGGACGAAGAAGGCGTGCGAGAAGAAGACCATCCCGGAGGCGACGAACCGCATTCCGGTGAGGGTCGGCAGGGCGGGGCGGCGCGACTGCGCCGCCGTCTCCACGGAACCGATCGTTTCCATGTCCCGCCCCCTCAGCTGCTCGACGGCGTCCAGCCGCTGCGGCGCAGGAGGTCGGCGAAGGTCAGCAGGTCCGGGTGGGCGGCGCGCAGCGCGGGGATGTCGGCCTTGTAGCCGATGTCGTTGAACCACTCGAACGTCTTCGCCATCCAGATGTCCTTCTTGGCCAGCTCCTCCAGCGGGATGAACTCGTAGCGCGCCGGGCGGCCGGTGTGCGCCGCGAAGGCGTCCGCGATCTCCGGTCCGGTCAGCGCCTCACCGGCGACCTCCAGGCTGCGCCCCACGAAGGACTCCGGGTCGTCGAACGCGTCGGCGACGAAGTGGCCCATGTCCTGGGAGGCGAGCACCTGCAGCTTGGTGTGCGGATACAGGGCGCGGCGGAACACCAGCGTGCCGTCCGCGTCCGGCTCGGGCGGCAGGTCCAGGAAGTTCTCCATGAAGTAGACCGGGCGCAGGAAGGTGGTGGGTACGCCCGCCGTGCCGATCGCCTGCTCGGCGCGGAGCTTGGTCTCCCGCCAGCCCACACCGCCCGGCTTCTCCACGCCGCCCACGGAACTGTGCACGAGGTGGCGGACACCGGCCCGCCCGGCCTCCTCGGCGAACAGCCGGGCATGCCGTTCCTCACCGTCCAGGCCGTTGCCGTGGGTCGGGGTGAACACCGTGAACAGACCGTGGGCACCGGCCAGCGCCGACCGCACCGCCTCGCGGTCGTCGAACTCGCCGGGCACCAACACGGCGCCCTTTGCGGCCAGTTCACGGGCGGCGGGCTTGTCGGGGTCGCGCACCAACACGTGCACCGGCCAGCCCCGGTCCAGCAGATGCCGGGCGGCGCTGCCGCCCTGGCGGCCGGTCGCGCCCAGGACCAGGATCCATCGTTTGTCGTCTGCCGTCATCGCGGTCTCCTCGGATAGCCAGAGTGCTGCGCCGCGGAACGCCGGTGCGCCGCGCGGCCAGCGTCACCGCCACCGCTCGAATCCGACTTGAGATGAGCGCCGGTACGGAGTGCGAGCCGTCTTCGAGCGCTCTTCGAGACCACGCCGGAAGCCTTGCCGAGGGCCTTGCCGAGGGATTGGCGCGCCGGCGACAGAGCCCGTGACCCGTGACCCGAGCCCCCGAGAGACGAATCGCTGAACGCTAAGGAGAAGGCGGCCCATGCCTGAAGGACCCCAGCTCATCAGCCGACTGGCCCGGCCACTGCTGGCGGCGAGCTTCGTCGCCGGCGGCTACGGCGTGCTCCGCGAACCGGGCCCGCTGCCCGAACTGGCCCGGCAGCACGGCGTTCCGCTGCCCGAGGCCGCCACCCGGGCGACCGCCACCGGCATGGTCGTCGGCGGACTGGCCCTGGGCAGCGGCATCGCGCCGGTGCTCGGCGGCGGCACGCTGATCGCCTGCCTGGTGCCGACGACGCTGACCGTGCACGCCTTCTGGCGCCAGGCGGACCCGGCGCGACGGCGTATGCAACGCAACGAGTTCTTCAAGAACGTCAGCCTGCTCGGCGGCCTCGTGATCGCCGCCGCGGCCTCGGCGCGGCGGCCGCTGCCGGCCAGCGGGGACGGTGCCTGATGTCCGACGACGACGGACAGACCCGGGCAGCCATGACGCCGACCGCCTCGACCGCCTCGACGGCTCCGGCGACCCCGATCGCCCCGACGGCCCTGACCGCCCCGACGGCTTCGCCCGCTCTCGCCGAGCGCGCCCGTGACCTCGCGTCGTTGGCCGGCAAGCACGCCGCCGACGCGGACAGGGAGCGGCGGCTCCACCCCGACGTGGTCGGCGCGGTCACGGACGCGGGGTTCGGACGGCACTTCGTCCCGGCCCGCTGGGGCGGTACCGAGGGCACCTTCGCCGACCTGCTGAGCGCGGTCGCCCGCGTCGGCGAAGGATGTACGTCCGCCGCCTGGGTCGCCGCGCTGGCCGCGACCGTACCGCGCATGGCCGCGCATCTGCCCCGCGAGGGACAGGGCGAGATCTGGTCCGACGGCCCGGACACGCTGCTGGTCGGCGCGCTGATGCCGCTCGGCCGGGCGGAGCGGGCGGCCGGCGGCTGGCGGCTGACCGGCACTTGGTCGTACGTCAGCGGCGTCGACTTCTCCGACTGGGCCCTGGTGTGCGCCCGGACCGAGGGGAACGGTGCCAAGGGGAACGGTGCCGAGGAGAACGGTGCCGAAGTACCGCGCTACTTCGCGCTGCCGCGCGAGGCGTACACGATCCGGGACAGCTGGTTCACCGTCGGGATGCGCGGCACCGGCAGCAACACCCTCTCCGTGGACGACGTGTACGTCCCGGACCACCGGGTGTGCACCCGCGCGGCCGTGCTGGGGGGCGAGTGCCCCGACGGGCCCGCCACCTGTACCCGGGTGCCGTTGAAAGCGGTGAACGGCCTGTCCTTCGCGGCGCCGGTGCTGGGCGCCACCAGGGCGCTGCTCGCCGAGTGGACCCGCTGGGCCGCACCCAGGATCACGGCGACCGGCGGCGGCGATCCCCGCCTCGCGGAGAACGCGCTCCGGCACGGGGTGCTGGCCCGCGCCGCGGGGGAGGTGGACGGGGCCGAGCTGCTCCTGGACCGCACCGCCCGCGCGGCCGACGCGGGCCCGCTCGACCCGCTGGTGACCGCGCGCGGCGGCCGGGACTGCGCGCTCGCCGCGGAACTGCTGCTGGCCGCGGCGGACCAGCTGTTCAGGGCCGCGGGCACGTCCGCACAGGTCGAGGGAAGCCCGTTCGAACGCGGCTGGCGCGACGTCAGCGCCGCGGTGAGCCACCTGGTGCTGCGCTTCGAACCGGCGGCGACGGCCTACGCGCAGGCGGTGCTGGCGGCACAGCGGGAGACTTGAGCAGCGGTACGGGAGATCTGAGCAGCGGTACGACACACGGAACCCGCCCTCCTCACCGGTGATACGGGAGGAGGGCGGGTTCCGTGGTGTCAGCGGTGTCAGCGGGTGGGGGCGGAGCGCGACACGGAGGTCCGGCGCACCGTCACGCGTACGCCGGAGGACTCCGGGATCTCGCTGAACAGGCCGATACCCAGGGCGAGTCGGTCGGGCCGGACGCTTTCCTCGGGACCGTCGGTCGACCGGGTGAGGTGGGCGGAGTGGGCGGAGCGGGACGGGAGGCGGTGGCCCAGGTTCGGCACCGCGAGGACCTCCTCGCCGTCCAGCGACCACACCGCTGTGCCGCGCGCCCGGTCTACCCGTACCGCGCACCGATGACGGCGGTCCGGCGAACGCTCGGCGACCGGGATCTCGTACGTGAAGGTGCCGTGGCCGGTGCCGGGCCGGCCGAGCCGCTCGTACAGCGCCCAGACCCGGTCGTTGGTGAGCAGGAAGTCGAGAACCAGGCCGGAGCCGAAGTCCACGCAGAGCATCCCGCCCATCCCTGCCCGGGTCTCGGCGACGCCGGTACCGCTCACCGGCCCGGCCGGGCCGTATATCTCGGCCGCGAGTTCCATGCGAGCGGTGAGCACCGACCCGTCGCGCAGGGCGAAGCCCGGTGGGGTGGCGGTGCCGGCGAAGGCGACCCAGCGCAGGTGGCCCGCGGCCTCCGAGGACACGGGGGCCGCGAACCGGGGCCGCCCGGTCGCCGGATCACGACCCGGCGGCGCCACGACGAGACCCTCCGGGGTCACGCGGGCGGTCCCGTCCCCAGCGGCCAGCCCGGCCGCAGGACGGACGAGCCACCCCGACGGCAGCCCGGCGGGTTCCTGGTCCCCGGCGTCCGGGGAGGCGGTGGCCGTGAACCGGGGTCGGTCGGTCGTCGGATCGCGGCCCGGTGGCGCTACGACGAGTTCCTCCGGGGTGACGTGGGCGATCCCGTCGCCGGCGGCCGGCCCGGCGGGTTCCCGGTCGCTGGCGTCCGGGGCGGTGGGGGCTGTGAACCGGGGTCGGTCGGTTGCTGGATCGCGGTCCGGCGGTGCTACGACGAGTTCCCCGGGGGTGATCTGGGCGTTTCCGTCGCCGGCGGCCGGCCCGGCGGGTTCCCGGTCCGGTGTCGCAGGCCGGAACTCGTCGACGAAGACCAACTCGTCCTGGGCGTCCGTCGTAACGCCCGTACCGCTGTGTCGTGTGTACGTCACCGTGCCTCCTGTCTCCCGCGCTCCGCCCGGGCGCTGTCCGCTCGTGCGCGCCATGACGTCGGGTCAGTCGCCGACGCCCGACGCCTCCAGCGCCTCCGCCGCCGCGCGCAGGATCCGCAGTCGTCCGTCCAGGGACGTCGCCGCCGCGGACACCATGACGCCCAGGGTGGTCACGCCGGCCTCGGCGTACGCCTGCATCCGGTCGGCGAGGCGGGGTACCGGGCCGGCGAGCGAGGTGTTGTCGATGAAGTCCAGGGGCAGCGCGGCCGCCGCACCGGACCGGTCGCCGTCGGCCAGCCGCTGGTGGAAGACCTCGATCTCGTCGGCGTAGCCCATCTCGCGGGCGAGGGCGCAGTAGAAGTTGTGCGCCGGGTCGCCGATGCCCAGCAGATAGACGTACTGGCCGCGCAACGCGTCCACCGCCGTGGGCACGTCGTCCGCGACCGACGCGGGCAGGCTCGGCAGGATCTCGAAGCCGGTCATGTCCCGCCCGGCCGCCTCCCGGCCCGCCCGGATCTCGGTGACGGCCTTGGCCGCCGCCTCGGGCGGAGTGAACACCCCCAGCCAGCCGTCCGCGATCTCGCCCGCGAGCCGCAGACTGCGGGGTCCTACGGCCGCCAGGTAGACCGGGATCCGGGACCGGGGCAGTTCGGTCAGCACGTGCAGCGGCGCCCCGTCACGGCCGTCGGCCGGCAGCTGGAAGTGCCGGCCCTGGTAGGTCACGGGGGCGCCGCCGAGCGCCTGGCGGACGATGTCGACGTACTCCCTGGTCCGCTCCAGCGGGCGGTCGAACGGCACTCCGTACCAGCCGTCCGAGACATCGGGGTTGGACACCCCGAGGCCCAGCCGGAACCGGCCGCCGCTCAGCGCGTCCAGCGTGGCCGCGGTGAGCGCGGCGAGGCCCGGCGGGCGCGCCGGTATCTGCATGACGGCGGAGGCCAGGCCGATCCGCTCGGTCCGGCCCGCCACCAGGCCCAGCACGCTGGCCGCGTCGGACCGGTAGCCCTCCGGGGCCAGCACGAGCCCGTAGTCCAGGGTCTCGGCTGCGCGGGCGAGTTCGCCGGCGCCCTGGTAGACCAGATTCGCGGCAAGCCGCATCGTCAACTCCCTCTGAGGATCCAGGATTTGGCGGAACTCTTCGCTCGTCCTTGAGCGCACGCCCCGTCAGATGAGGTGCGCGCCGCCGTCCACGAGCAGCACCTGTCCGGTCGTGTACGCGGCGTCGGCCAGGCCCAGTACGGCCTCGGCGACGTCCTCGGGCCAGCCCACCCGGCGCAGCGGCGTGCTCTCCCGCACCTTCTGCGCGATCGGCACGAAGAAGTCCTTGCCCTGCGTCCACGGCGTCTCGACCAGGCCGGGAGCGACCGCGTTGACGCGGACCTCGGGCCCGACGGCGTTCGCCAGCAGCCGGGTCATGTGCTCGATCGCCGCCTTGCTGACGGCGTACGGGATCGAACTGCCCGCCGGGCGGCTGCCGGCGATCGAGGAGATGTTGACCACCGATCCACTGCCCGTCCGGGCCAGGTGCGGCATCGCGGCGACTGTCGTCTGCCAGGTGCCGATGACGTTGAGGCCGAGGATCTCCCGCCAGAGCTCGGGCGTGGCCGCCGCCAGGTCGGCGTGCGGTACGGGACGGGAGACGCCGGCGTTGTTCACCAGGATGTCGAGCCGTCCGTAGTGCGCGACGGCGGAGTCGACGAGCCGGCGGGCCTGGGCTTCGTCCGAGACGTCGGCCTGTACGTAGATCGCGTCGGGCAGGGCGGCGGCGACCTTCTCGCCGGCCTCCACCGAACGCGCGGAGTTCACGACGACGCGGATCCCCTCGGCGGCGAGGCGCAGGGCGACGGCCTCGCCGATGCCGGAGGAGGAGCCGGTGACGAGAGCGACGCGTGCGGCCGCTGCTACCGGTGTGGCCCCTGCGGCTGCTGCTACCGGTGCGACCGTCATCAGTAATTCCCCAGTCCGCCGCAGACGTTGAGCGCCTGGGCCGTCACGGCGGCCGCGTCGTCGCCGACCAGGTACTCGACCATGGCGGCCACCTCGCGGGGCTCCACGTACCGGCCGAGCGGCACGCGCGTGGTGATGCGGTCGTGCGCCTCCTGCTCGTCCACGCCCCAGATCGCCGCGTAGTGCTCGCGGACCCGAGCTGCCATCGGCGTCTCGACGAAGCCGGGGCAGACCGCGTTGACCGTGATGCCGGTGCGGGCCAGTTCCAGGCCGAGGGCCTTGGAGAAGCCGACGACTCCGTGCTTGGACGCCGAGTAGGGCGCGGCGTGGACGACTCCCTGCTTGCCGCCGGTGGAGGCGATGTTGATGATCCGGCCGCGCTCGCGGGCCAGCATGCCGCCGGCGTTGAGCACTTCCTTGGTCATGAGGAAGACGCTGTTGAGGTTGGTGTTGATCACGTCGAGCCACAGTTCGTCGGGGATCTCGGCGGTGGCGCCGCCGCCGCTGCGGCCCGCGTTGTTCACGAGGATGTCGACCGGGCCGTACCGTTCGACCGCGGCGCGGACGAATCCCCGGATCTGCTCGGGGTCGGCCACGTCGCAGACGGTTCCGTCGACCTCCAGGCCCTTGTCCCGCAACTCCTTGACCACGGCGGTCAGTTCCTCGGAGCGGCGGGCACAGATGAAGACGCTCGCGCCGCGGCTCGCCAGCCGGGTGGTGATCTCCAGGCCGATCCCGCTGGTGGCGCCGGTCACCAATGCCACCGGCCGCACTGCCTCCGTCATGCTGCCTCCCTGCACGTCCTCGACGACGGCCCGCCCCCTGCGGGGCCTGCGCGTCCTGCGGACCGAGACTGACCGGCGGGACTAGAGGCGGGGTGGAAGGCGGATGGAGCCGGGCGGCCGGTGTGCAACCGCGGATCCGCTGGGCGCCGTACCGTCCATCACCGCCCTTCACCATCCTTCGAGCTGCCCTCTAGGCGGGCCGGACACGGTGGGCGCGGCAGCAGCCGTTCGCACCGGAGCCCTGGAGGAGCCGATGACCGTCACCCCGGTCCGTACCGACCTGTACTCGCAGGTCCAGCACTTCTACGCGCACCAGATGCAGGCGCTGGACGCCGGCCGCTTCGCGGACTACGCCGCGACCTTCACGGAGGACGGCAGTTTCCAGCACTCACCGGGTGCCACGCCCGCGGTCACCCGGCCGGCCATCGTCGCCGAACTGGTCGAGTTCCACCGCCGGTTCGAGAACGACCCGGTCCAGCGCCGCCACTGGTTCAACCACATCGCCTTGGAGCAACAGCCCGACGGCACGATCCGCTCCACGGTCTACGCCCTGGTGGTCACGGTCCGCCCGGACACCAAGCCGGAGATAGCCCCGAGCTGCGTCGTACACGACGTCCTGGTCCCCACCGAGGAGGGCATCTTGACCAGGTCGAGGCTGGTCACCCACGACCAGATGTTCTGAGGGCGGGAGGGGACGGGGCGGGGCCCAAGGAAGAAACGGGGGCGGGAGTCCAAGGAACACGAACTCCCGCCCCCGTCCCCTGTTTACGATCGGTGCCCCAGCGGCAAGGGGCCTCGGCAATCAACGCCCGAGCGGCGCTGCGCCCCGGCAGACGAGCACACCCGGGCGACCCGGCTGCTGGCCGGCCCGGCAGCCTGACGGCCCGGTGCTTCCACAGCTCAACGGCCCGATGGTCTGGCAGCGCGAGACCCGATACCCGGCAACTCGGCGCACCAGCAGCTCGGCAACCTGACGGCCCGGCAACCCGACGGCCCGGTGCTCCAACAACCGGCGGCCCGGCAACCTGACGGCTCGGCAGTCCGGCGCCCCAGTGTTCCAACTGCCCGGCGCCCCAGCGCCTCAACGGCCCGGCAGCCCAGCGCCCCGACCGCTCAACGCTCAGCCCGCAAGCCGCCCCGTCCGTTCCCAGTCCGGTGTCTCCAGTGTGGGGTCGCCGTTGAGTACGGCCTGGTGGAGGCGTTGGAGTCGGGCGGACGGTTCCACGCCCAGTTCCTCGGTCAGGGTTTCGCGTAGGCGGCGGAAGGCGTAGAGGGCTCGCCAGCCGCTGCCCGAGCGGTACAGGGCGATCATCAGCAGGGCGCACAGGTTCTCGTTCATGGGGTGGCGGGCCACCAGGGTCCGCAGCTCGCCGAGGAGCGGGGCGTGGCGGCCCAGGCACAGGTCGGCCTCGATCCGCCGTTCCAGTACCTGGGTCCGGCTCTCCTCGATGCCGAGGAGTTCCATCTCCAGCACCCGGCCCACCGGAACGTCGGCGAGCGCCGGACCCTTCCAGCAGGCCAGTGCCCGGCCCAGGCCGATGGACGCGGCGCGCGCGTCCCCCGCCTCCAGGGCCGCTCCGCCGCGAGCGGCCAGCCGCTCGAACTCCCGCAGGTCGAAGGTCTCCAGGGGCGCGGCCAGCTTGTACCCGCCGAGCGAGGTGACCAGTACGTCCTTGGCGGACAGGTCCGAGCCGGGCGGCAGCGTCCGCGTGATCTTGCGGCGCAGCTGGAGGATGTACGTCTGGAGGGTGGTCAGCGCGCTGCGCGGGATGTCGTTCCCCCAGACCTCCTCCATCAGCGTGGGCACCGGCACGAAGTGCCCGGCACGCAGCGTCAGCAGGGACAGGATCTGCCGGGGCTTTCCGGCGCTCGGCACGATCGACAGGCCGCGTTCGCGGACCGAGAACTGTCCCAACACCTCGATGTTCACCGAGAGTGCCCCCATTCGCGTCAGGTTCTCATGTCGTGTTCGGTCGTAGCCGAGCTTGTCACTCAGTGCCGCGCGGGGCCCAGTGCGCACGTCACGACTCCGCCGTGAACACCTCACCCGGCACGTGAGTTCCTCACAAACCGCCGCTCACCACGGCTTTCTGACACTGCGTCAGGCTCAGACGGGCGGGTTGCCGTGCTTGCGGACCGGCAGGTCGACGTGCTTGGTGTGCAGCATCGCCAGGGACCGGGTGAGCACCTCGCGGGTGTCGGCCGGGTCGATGACGTCGTCGACCAGACCCCGCTCGGCGGCGTAGTAGGGATGCATCAGCTCGGCCTTGTACTCCTTGACCAACCGGGCCCGTACGGCGTCCGGATCACCGGCCGCGGCGATCTCCCGGCGGAAGATGACGTTGGCCGCGCCCTCCGCGCCCATCACCGCGATCTCGTTCGTCGGCCAGGCGTAGGTCAGGTCGGCCCCGGTGGACTGACTGTCCATCACGATGTAGGCACCGCCGTAGGCCTTGCGCAGCACCAGGGAGATCCGCGGCACGGTGGCGTTGCAGTACGCGTACAACAGCTTCGCGCCGTGCCGGATGATCCCGTCGTGCTCCTGGTCCACGCCCGGCAGGAACCCGGGCACGTCCAGCAGGGTGACCAGCGGGACATTGAACGCGTCGCACATCTGCACGAACCGCGCCGCCTTCTCGGACGCCTCGATGTCGAGCACGCCCGCCAGCACCTGCGGCTGGTTGGCGACGATGCCGACGACCCGCCCGTCCAGCCGGGCCAGCGCGCAGACGATGTTGCGGGCCCAGAGCTCGTGGACCTCCAGGTACTCGCCGTCGTCGACGATCTCCTCGATCACCCGGGTCACGTCGTACGGCCGGTTCCCGTCCGCCGGCACCAGGTCGAGCAGCGCCTCGCACCGCCGGTCGGCGGGGTCGGCCGACGCGGTCACCGGCGGGTGCTCGCGGTTGTTCTGCGGGAGCAGGGACAGCAGATAGCGGACCTCTTCGAGGCAGGTCTCCTCGTCGTCGTAGGCGAAGTGGCAGACCCCGGAGGTACCGGCGTGCACGTCCGCGCCGCCGAGGGCGTTCTGGCCGACCTGCTCCCCGGTCACCGCCTGGATGACGTCCGGCCCGGTGATGAACATCTGCGCGGTGTCGCGGACCATGAAGACGAAGTCCGTCAGGGCCGGGGAGTACGCGGCCCCGCCCGCGCAGGGGCCCAGCATGACGCTGACCTGCGGGATGACGCCGGAGGCCCTGGTGTTGCGGCGGAAGATGCCGCCGTAGCCGGCGAGCGCCACCACGCCCTCCTGGATACGGGCACCCGCGCCGTCGTTCAGGGAGACCAGCGGGGCCCCGGCCGCGATGGCCATGTCCATCACCTTGTGGATCTTGGCGGCGTGCGCCTCGCCGAGGGCGCCGCCGAACATGCGGAAGTCGTGCGCGTACACGAAGACCGGCCGGCCGTGCACCGTTCCCCAGCCGGTCACCACGCCGTCCGTGCTGGGCCTCTTGGCCTCCATGCCGAAGCCCACCGCGCGGTGCCGCCGCAGCTGCTCCGTCTCCGTGAACGATCCCTCGTCCAGCAGCACGTCGATGCGCTCCCGCGCGGTCAGCTTGCCCTTGGCGTGCTGCGCCTCGGTCGCCCTCTCGCTCGGGCCCTGCCGTGCCTGGTTTTGGATGGTGCGCAGTTCCGCCACGAGTCGCCGCTGGGGCGAGATGGCCGGCGGCCTTTCCTGAGCGGTCGTCATCGGATGCCTCCTGGTCGGCGCCCGGACGGTCTGTCCGTCCGGGTACCGACTCTGCGGCGCCCGCCTAGACGCCGGGTCGAAGGCGGGTGGACCGCAGCCGTCCTCCAGGGGCGGTCCAGCGGGGTTCCAGCAGCGGCCGAAAAGGTCGTCGACGTTCCGACCCACCGACGTGAGGTGAGACGGCATGGCCGTGGATGTGACGCGCTTTCAAGAACTGTTCGGCTCGTTCCCGACGATGGTCTCGATCGTCACCGCGATCGACGCGGACGGCAGACCCCGCGGACTGACCTGCAACGCCGTGTCGGCCGTATCGGCCCGGCCGCCGCTGCTGCTGGTCTGCGTGGACAAGCAGTCGCACACCCTGGACGCCCTGCTGACGTCGGGGGCGTTCGTCGTGAACGTGCTGGCCGACGGCGGGCAGCAGGCGGCCCGGGTCTGCGCGGGCCGCTCCGAGCGGAAGTTCGCCGGGCTGCGGTGGATGCCGTCGGCCGTAGCGGGCGGCGCCCCCGTCCTCGTCGACGCCGTGCTGGCGTACGCCGAGTGCGTCGTCGTACAGACGGTGGAGGCGGGCGACCACTGGATCCTCATCGGCCGGGTGGAGGGGGCCGAGGTGCTGCCGCGGTCGCCCGTGCTCTACCACCAGGGGGAGTTCGAGGTGTGGAACCCTCAGGCGCGGCAGGTCGGGAGCCGGCCGTGAAACTCGATCATCTCGGCGAACAGGGCCCCGATGTCCAGCGGCGCTCCCGGAGCCGCGCCCCGCTCCTCCGCGTAGGCACGGCGCAGGTTCGGCAGTAGCCGCTCGGAGTCGCGGAGTCCGGCGAAGTCGCCCAGGTCGCAGGCGCGGGCGGCTTCCAGGGGGCTCAGTCCCGCGGCCATGCCCTGCCGTGCCGTCTCCTGGACCCACCGCAGATAGCTCTCGGTGACGTCGAACAACTCAGGGCCCGCGACCGGCCCGTGGCCCGGCACCACGGTACGGGCGCCCAGTGACCGCAAACGGTCGAGGACGGCGAGCGATCCGCTGACCGACCCCATCGCGCAGAACGGCGTGACACCCGACATGACGATGTCTCCGGTGAACAGCACCCCCTGGTCGGGCAGCCAGACGACGGAGTCGTCGGTCGTGTGCGCCGGACCCGGGTGCAGCACCTCGACGCGCACCTCGCCGACGTGCAGGGTCACGCCGTCGCGGTACGTGAGGGCCGGGGGCGCCAGTTCGAGCGCGCCCCAACGCACCTCGGGCCACAGACCGGTGAGGTGCAGCCCGGCCGCCAGCGCCTCGCTGCGGGTCCGTTCGTGGCCGACGACCAGCGCTTCGGGGAAGACGAAGTTGCCGAAGGTGTGGTCGCCGTGGAAGTGGGTGTTGACCAGGACGCTGGGAGGCGCCGCCGTCACCCCGCGCACGGCCTCCCGCAGGCGCCGGGCCCGGGTCTCGGTAGCCGCGGTGTCCACGAGGGCTGCCCTCCCGTCGTGGACGACGAGGCCCGCGTTGTTCAGGCACCAGCCGCCGTCCGGCTGGACGTAGGCGAAGACGCCGTCCGCCACCTCCTCCAGCCACGCGTCGTCCGGGGCCGCGAGGCCCCGCCGTTCGTCGGATGTCGCACGCGGTGTCGTCACAGGGGCCTCCCGAGGGGCTGCCGCGGTCGTCGCGGGGTCCGGTTGCGGTACGACCCTCGCCGCAGCGGGTCGAGTACGACTCGAACCCGGAACCCCCGGGACGCGGCCCGGCGGAGCGTCGCGCACCCGCACGGCACCGGGCCCTATTGTGCCGTTCGGCACGCGCCACGGACACTGAGTGACAAACGGAGCATCAGGGCTGCGGAAAACGGGGAGGCTTGGGTGATTCGCGTCTTGCTCGCCGAGGACATGGGGATGGTGCGAGGGGCGCTGGTGGCGCTGATGGAGATGGAGCAGGACCTCAGCGTCGTGGCGCAGGTGGCCGACGGCCGCGAGGTCCTCTCCGCCGGTCTGGCGCACCGCCCCGACGTCGCCGTGATCGACGTGGGCCTTCCCGGAGTGGACGGCATCGCGGCCGCGACCCAGTTGCACGAACACCTGCCGGAGTGCCGGACCCTGATGCTGACCGGCACCGACCAGCCCGGCACCGTGCGGCGGGCGATGGAGGCGATGGTCTACGGCTATCTGCTCAAGGACGCCCCGCCGTCCGAACTGGCCGCGGCGATCCGCAAGGTGGCGGACGGTCAGCGGGTGATCGACACCCGGCTCGCCTTCACCTTCTGGCAGCGCGGCGACCATCCGCTGACCGAGCGGGAGTCCGACGTCCTGTCACTGGCGTCGGAAGGTGCTGAGGTCCCGGAGATAGCGGCCCAGCTGCACCTCGCCGTCGGTACCGTCCGGAACTACCTGAGTTCTGTGGTGACCAAGCTGGGTGCCCGCAACCGTCTGGACGCGGTGCGGATCGCCCGTGACGCCGGCTGGATCGCCTGAACCCGCGCCGTGCCGGGGGCCGGTCGGGCATGCGGTCGGGCACTCGGCGACCAGGTAGAACCAGCCGTCCGGATCCGCGGTCGCGCGCAGCCGGCCGCCCACGCGGGTCAGCCGCTCGGTGAGGTTGTCCAGCCCGCCGCCCGGCCGGTTCGTGCTCGCGGAGCCCGGGGCGAGCCCGTCGTTCGAGACGGTGAGGCGTACGCCGCCGTCCACCTCGCGCAGGTCGATGCGGCAACGTTTCGCCCGGCTGTGCCGCAGCAGGTTGGTCACACCCTCGCGCAGAACCGTGGCCAGAACCGTCTCCTTGTCGACGGGGAGACCGCGTACGGACATGTCCATCGACACCTCGATGCCCGCCGCGAGCAGGACACCGCGCACCGAGGCGGACTCGTCGGCGATCCGCATGTTCCGGTAACCGCGGGACATCGAGCGCACGTCGGAGAGCGCCTGGCGCGAGGTCTGCAGGATGTCGAGGAGTTCGGTCCGGGCCCGGTCGTCGCTCGATCCCACCAGCCGGACGGTCAGCTCGCTCTTGAGCGTGATGACGGACAGGCTGTAGCCGAGGAGGTCGTGCAGGTCCCGGGCCATCCGCAGCCGTTCCTGTTCGATGGCCAGCCGGGTCGCCGTGCCCCGGGCCCGATGCAATTCGGCCACGAGTTCGGCGATACGGCCGAGGCCGTAGATCATCGTGCCGATCATCAATATCGAAACAACCAGCCAGGACGCGCCGAAAATTCGGCTCCCGAAGAGGACCGCGATGCCGCTGGCGGTCATACACACGCCGGCGAATAGCCCTATGGACAGAGGCGGTTCGAGGACCAGCAGGATCGAACCGGCCAGCAGACCCGCGAGCCCCACCCAATTAAGGCCGAAAAGCATCGTTGGTATAAAGGTCAACAGGGCTTGTAATATCAGGGTCAACTTTCCGTAGCGCTCGCGTATCCAAAGCGTCGCGGGAGCGCAATGTATGGCCTGTACGGCGCCGACCAGTGGTAGAGCGACCAGGAAACCGATGATTTGCCAGGGCCGTGGATGCGATGCCAGCAGGTTCAGAGCGATCATAAAAACCACGCTGCATTGGATGGCAATCATGAGATGCAGCGCCAGACGGGGTGGCTTCTCTCCACCAGGAATTTCCGTCACCGTAATTCCCCCGTGAGTCGACCTTCGAAAAGTCTCATAGAACCCTAACATGCACCCCCAATCCACCCCGAAGCTTTTCGGCTGTGGTCGAAGTGCGGGAACACGGCTCAGCAGGTCGGGGTGTCCTGCACGTCCGACGCGAGTCGTCGCCGGCGCAGACGGAAAGCGATTTCGCCGTAGGTCCGTTGGCGCCGTTGCCGTAGACCACATCGGCGTAACCCGACTTGCCCGGGCGCGAGGGAGGTCACCCTGTGGCTGGGACGCGTTCGTCACCGGCGGCACGGACGGGACTCGCCGAAGTTGACGGCCGCGTAGGGGTGGAGGTCGCAGATCGTGGAGCGGGTGTTGGCGACCGTGAGCAGCGTGTGGTCGACGGGGTGACTGACGGTCTGCGCGGTCACCTTGGTGTTGGCGCCGCCGCACGGGACATCGCGAGCCGGGGTGTCCGTGCCGGAATCCCGCTCGATTTGGCGTCGCCGGTGCTGCCCCGACCCCTTGCCGCCGTCGCACGAGGATCCGTCCGAACCGTCCGAGGTGGAACCGCGGGCCTGGCCCGCCGCGCCCTCAGCCGCTCTCCGTCCCACCCGCTACGACAGCCGATGGCTATGGAGACCTGGAACGTTCACACCGGCGGTTCGCCCGCTTCTGCGAGGCGGCCCCAGAGGAAATCGTCGAGGCCCACCCCAGCGAACTGACGGACGAGGCACCGCGTGCCATCTCGCGGGAACGGGGGACGGCCGGCAGGCCAGGAGCGGCGACAGTACGCCCCGGGCAGCGGAAGTCAGGTCGTAGGCGCAGATGTGTCCGTCGACGAGCCGCGTGATGAATCGCGGGGGACGAGGGGGGTGGGTCACGCCCGGGAGGCTGGCGTCCCGGCGGAGAGCCAGTGGGTGAGCCGGGCGGTGAGGGGCTTTTCGGTGTCCTTGCGGTACCAAGTGCTCGTACGGCAGAGGCAGTTCGGGCAGGGGCCCGCTGTCCTTCGTCGATGGGCCGCGACATCAGGGCGCCCCCAGACGTACCTGCTCTGGGGGCGCCCCGCTTGTGTCATCGCCCGGCGAGGCGGAGTTGGTTGACGCACCGGAGGTCCTGCCGGTACTGCACCGATCCTTGCCGGTACCAGAACCGGCAGCGTGACGTGTCGCCCGTCACCGGTCCGGTCGCCTTGATCCGGGCCGTGTAGTAGACCTCGGCCGGCTGGTGGGACTTCACCGTGAACGGTGTGCCCGACCGGTCCGGCAGGCCGCTGACGTCGTCGGCCGTCCCCTTCACCGGGAGTACGCCGACCCCGTACCCGTCGGTGTCCTCGACGCTGACGGCCTTGTAGCCGACGAGTTCCAGTCCGTCGGGCAGGCCGACGAACTGTGCCTTGAGCACCGTCACCGGTTCGCCGCTGATGTTCGTCGCCTGCGGCAGGCTCAGCCAGTACTCCTTGCCGACCCGCAGATTGGAGTACTGCAACTCCGCCTGGGAGGCCACGCCCCCGTCGAGCGCGTGACCGGTCCGCGTGCTCGCGGAGTCCCGGTCCTGCGGGACCAGCCAGGCCGCGAGGGCCGCCGCCACGATCAGCAGCGCGGTCGCGGCGATGAGCAGGCCGCGCCTACTTGGAGTAGAAGACACCGGCCTTGCCACTGCTGATCGATCCATTCCTGCCCCAGATCCAGTGCTTGCCGGCCTTGTTCCCGGACGTGATCCGCTGCCTGTGGTTGCTGTCATAGCTGGTCTTCGCACCGAGTTCGATGTTGAACGCCTTGACCGCGGCACCGAACTTCACGCTCTGGCCGTGGGAGAGCTGAAGCGTGTTGCCGCCCGGCTGAAGGTAGGCGCGACGGGACGCCGGGGCCTTCTTGAAGTTCTCCGACCCGTCCTTCCCGGACACGTCGTTGCCGATCTTCCCGACCGCGCCGTTGGGCGGAACGCTGTACTTGCTCGCCTCGATCTTCTGCCAGGCCGAGCGCACCGTGCCGGAGCACCAGTGCTTCTTCTGCCACTTCTTGTACAGGATCGGCACCTTGTACTGGCGCGCGAAGTGCGGCCCCCTGTTGGTGTAGCCGACCGAGACGCCGATGCTGTGCGACAGCTCCTTGGACGCGCCGAGGGTCCAGTTGCCGGTGCTCTTGATCGCGGTGTCGATGCTGCTGGACATCGAGTCCTCGTACTCGAACGTCGCCTTCGAGTCCCACCCGGCGTGCGCCTCGCCGACGACCGTGTACGGCGTCGTCGTGCCGATCTGTTCCTTGGTGTCCCAGCAGTTGCCGGAAGCCATCGGCGTGACCGGCGCGCGTACCGCTTCGGCACTGACGTCGGTGCCGTTGACCAGGTAGGGGTTGTAGTCGGCGGCCAGGGTGCTGTTGTCGCTCTGCCACAGCGGGACCGTGTCCGGGGCCGGAGCGGGGTTCGACTCGATCTTCTCGGCGAGGGTGGCGCCGCCCGTGGACGTCGAGAAGGTGTCCTTCGTCGCGTCGCCCACGATGTTCGGGGCGAGCAGGGTGGTGTGTCCGTCGTCACCCTGCCCGGACACCGTCGCGCTGTGCTCGGCCGTGGTGCTGGAGAGGGTGTCCACGCCGAGCATCGGGGTGCTCGTGGTGGTGGTGATGCCCTCGGCGGTGGCCTCCAGGTTGAGGATGCCGCCGTTGTCGTCCTTGGTCTTCTGGACGTCCACCGGAAGCGTGTCCGGGAGGGTGAGGGACCAGGTTCCGTCCGCGGCGGTCGTCGCGGTGCCGAGGACCGGGATCCGGGTCTCGCCGGTGGCGTCGTCGCCGAGGTCGTTCGCCGTCACGGTGACCGGAAGGCCTCCCGCGGGCTTCCCGTTGCCGAGGGTGAACTTGCCGGTGACCGTGTTCGACGGGGCCGGGGCGGTCTCCTCGGCCGGGTCCACGGCCGCCTCACCGCCGCTCTCGTCCGGCGGGGTGGCGAAGTAGGGCTGCAGGTCCGGGTCCGGCTCCGCCAGACACGGTCCGGCGTCCGCCATGATCTCGCCGACGATGCCGCCGCGGACCTCGGGGTCGAGCTCGGTCCACGGTCCGGTGGCGTACTTGGCGATCTGCCCGGTGGTGGCCGGGTCGTCGGTGGTGGTCTGCGTGTTGACGGCCCCGGCGCCGGGACTCCACGCCTGGGAGGCGCTCACACCGGTCGCGACCTCGAACGATCCGAACAGCTTCAGCGACGAGCCCGAGGGCAGCAGGGTCGTCTGCGTGATCGTGCCGTCCTTCAGCCAGAACAGGCCGGAGTTCACCATCCACACGTCGGTCGCGGACGCCAGCGCACTGGTCACGCTCGAGGTGGTCGAGCCGATCTTCGTGATCGTGCCGTTGCCCGTGGCCGGGCCGGACTGCTGGTAGAAGTCGAGCGTGCCGTCGGCGGCGAGGACCAGGATGTACGTGCCGTTCGTGACGATCCGCTTCGCGGACGACCAGTTCAGGCTGTACGTCTTGACCGGTGTCAGCAGCGACCCGCCGGTCGCGGTGTTGTCCTTGTAGGACTTCACCTGCCCGGCGTGGGTGGCCTCGTAGATGATGCCGTCGCCGCCGCCGGTGAACACCTTGCTGAGCGTCGGCAGGTTCGCCGTGGCGAGGGTGTCGACGAGCGTGTCCGCGGTGCCGCTCCGGGGTCCCCAGTCCATGTATTTGTGCAGGACGCGCGGTGCTGCGATGTTGCCGGTGGTGTTCGGCTGCCACACGTAGGTGGGCACGGAGGTGAGACAGTCGGCGGCCGCGGCCGGCTGTGCGCCCGCCAGCGGAACGACGACACTCCCGGCAAGGGCAGCGGTGATCATGACCGCGTGCGTGCGGCGGGATGTCCGGACTCTCATGGAGTCCCTTTCTGTGGTGCAAGTAGATGGACGTCCAGCGGTCTGACCTGCTGGAACGTCCAGATCTGATCACATGTGAATTACCTGTGTCACTAGGACTTGAGGGAAACCAGAGGTACCGCGCGGAGCACCACCCTCCGTATCCCCCCGCACCCGCCCCACCTCAACCCGGCCCGCCGCCTCTCCGTGACACCGGTCAGCGGGGCTGGGCGAGTTGCGCGGCGAGGTGGTGGGAGTCGAGGAGGGCGGTGTCGATGGTGCGGGCGGCCTTCGCGTAGCCGGCGAGCAGATGTTGGGTCAGGACGAGCGCCTGGGGGAGCGCCGGGCGAGGGGTCTGGTCCAGGCGGTGATGGCGTCGTCCAACTCGTCGAGGGGCGCGACCTTGTGGATGGAGGAGGCCGAGGCGGTGGGCGGCGGGGGCGTCGAACTCCTCGCAGGTGAGCAGGAGTTCACGGACCCGGGCGGCGCGGGCCTCCGAGATCAGGCGCCCCATCGCGCCGCCCCAGGTGGGTGCCCTTCCGAGGCCGATCTCCGGCATACGGAAACGGCAGGTGTCCGCGCCCGCGCGCAGGTCGCAGTAGGCGGCGAGTCCGAGGCCGGCGCCGACGACCTTCCCGTGGAGCCGCGCGATGGTGACGGCGTGGGTGTTCTCCAGCGCCTGGCACAGCCGGTGGGCCTTGCCCGCGATGCGCCGCAGCGTGATCCCGGTCGGATCGGCGGCCAGGGTCTCCTGGAACTCCCGGCGATGAGTGCGTCCAGCACGGCGGAGCCGACGGGGAGCGCGGTTTCCGTACTGTCCACGGGGTCCCAGATGGGGGCGGGGCGGGGGCGGCCGTACTGGGCGTTATTGCGGGTTCATGCCAGTGCAACGTCCAAATTGAGGAGTCGCCTGAACGCCACCAGGGGTGCGTACGCGGGCGAAGGAGTCAAGGTCGGTGAACTGGGCGAGGTCGGTGAACCGGACGGGGTCGTAATAGGCGGCGCCCACCATGAGGTAGACCATCTCCCCGGCCCGGATCTCGGCGCCCTCCGGGAGGCAGTCCGCGGAAGCGACCCGGCCGATGAGGCGAAGAGGAGAGTCGTAGCGAAGGGCCTCTTCCACGAACTCGGGGACGTGCTCCGGGTGTTCGGCGAGCGGGCTCCGGCGGCCAGGGTCCTCGACCGGCCGGAGAACCACGCTCGACAGCATGGTCGCGGTCGGCTCCAGAGCTGGCAGAGCAGGACGAACAGAGCGAGGAAGTAGACGGCTTCGTCTGCCTTGTCCCGGTCCGGTTCGAGTTCGGTTCGTCCCAGGTGCGGATCCACCCGGAGACAGGATCGTCCCCGAGGTGTGCGCGCCGGTCGTGCACCAACTCCCGGAAATAGGACCGCAGTTCCACCATGGCGGCGTCGGACCGGGCCGGTTGGCCGGAGTTCGGGAGCGGCTCCTGGGAGAAGACCTGCTCGTGCGTCAGTGCGCGCAGGCGAGGCGGGACCAGCCGGCGCTGGTGAGCCCGAGCCGTCCGGCGATGGTCGCGGCCGGGGTTCCTCGCCGACCAGTGCCATGAAGTCGGCCGCCTACGAGGGCAGGCGCTCGTGCAAGGTGGCGAGGCGAGGGGACCGTAGACGACGGGGCCCACCCCGCAGCCGATCTCTTCGACGCTCGCCCGGTCGAAGGTACCGAACAACCGGCGTACCCGGCTGTGCTCCGGTGGGTTGAGCGCGAGCAGGGTCCGGGTCCGGCTGATCTCGCGTGAGGAGGGGGCTAGCCGCTGCGCGCCCCCTGCCGTGCTCGCCAATCGGTGTCCGGTTCGAGCCGGAAGCCGTTGCTCAGTACGTGGGCGCAGGTGGTGTAGCCGGTCACGAGGTGACCGCCCCAGGGCGCGGGGCTCATGGTGCCGCGCGCCCTGAGGTCCGCGTACGCGGGGAAGGGATCGGCCTGTTCGTCAGCCGTCCGAAGACGTTCGTCAGCCGTCCGAAGACGGGGGAGCAGGGAGACGGTGGCCCGACGGTCGGATGCCGGAGGCGTGACGCTTCCCGTGAGGGTGGCTCCTCGCTGCCGGCCGCCATCCGTATCCGTAGGGTGTCTGAATCATCGAGTAACACGGTGTTTTCGTAGGGTTGCTTGCGTCACTCGCCATTCACCCAGGCGCGGAAGCGGCTGAACATCCCGCCCTTGGGGCGCGGGGCGGCGTGGGACGGCCGGCCGGCGCCGGACGGCTGAGGTATCGCGATGGGCGGCTGCCCGGCCTGGGCGGAGGCCGGCCGTGCGGGCTGGGTCCTGGCCGAGGACGGCACGGCGCGCGGGGTGTAGCGGATGGGCACGGTCACCAGCTGGCGGCTCCACGGCGCCGGCACCCACGAGAGCTCCTTGAAGGGGACGCGCATCTCGACGTCGGGCAGCCGGTTGAGCAGGGACTCGACGGCCGTGGCCGTGATCATGAAGGCCGGGTCCTTCGCCGGGCACCCGTGCGGGCCGGCGCCGAACGCCAGATGGGCCTTGGAGCTGAGCTGTTCGCGGTGCGCGGTCAGCTTGGGGTCGGTGTTGGCCGCCGCGAAGGAGATCACGACCGGGTCGCCCGCCCGGAGGGTCCGGTCGCCCAACTCGACGTCCTGCGTGGGGTAGTGGCCCGCGTAGTTGGCGATCGGCGAGTAGTTCCACAACGTCTTCACGACCGCGTCCTCGACCGGCAGACCGGTCGGCCAGTCGTCGCTGAGGTACAGCGCGGCACTGGTGCCGATCGAGGCCGCCAGGGGCGCGGTTCCGCCGCCCAGCAGCGTCACGAGCTGGTGCAGCACCTCCTCGTCGGTCAGCCGGGAGGAGTGCACCATCAGCCGGGTGGTGATGTCCTCGCCGGGCTGCCGGCGCTTGAGGGCGATCAGTTCGGCGACCGCGCCGCCCAGCGTCTCGTCGGAACCCGGGACGCCCTGGAAGACGCCGGTGATTCCGGCGATCACCCGGTCGCCGAGCTCGGGCGGGCAGCCGAACAGCTCACCGAAGACCAGCAGGGGCAGCGGCTGGGCGTACGCGGACATCAACTCCGCCTGCCCCAGGGCCTCGGAGCCGAACTGGCTGATCAGGTAGTCGGCCGACTGCTGCGTCAGCCGGACGATCCGGCTCTGGTCGACGGTCGCGAGACTGTCCGTGACCGCCTGCCGCAGCCGGGCGTGCGCCGCGCCGTCGCTGAACATGGCGTTGGGGCGGTAGCCCATCATGGGCACGGCCGGGCTGTCCGCGGGCACCCTCCCCTCGTTCAGCGCGTTCCAGCGCCGCGAGTCCCGCACGAACAGGGTCGGGTTCTGCAGGATGTACAGACTGGCGTCATAACTGGTCACCAGCTCGACCTCGACGTCCGGCGCGATGTCGACCGGGGCGCTCGGCCCCAGCGTGCGCAGCCGGGCGTAGGTGCTCTCGGGGTCGGAGCCGAACTCGGACCCGTACAGCGGGACGTTGCCGTGGGCGGGGCAGCCGGCCGGCGCCCCGGACGGGTCGAAGGACTGTTGCATGCTGGCTCCTAGCCGAGTGAGGACAAGAGGTGCTTCACGAGCGTGATGAGTGCCTGCATCGAGGAGTCCTGGTCACGGACGTCGCAGTGGACGACCGGGGTCTCCTCGGAGATGTTGAGTGCCTCGCACACTTCGTCGAGCGGGAACTGGTGCTTCCCCTCGAACGTGTTGACGCCGATGACATAGGGCAGACCGAACGCCTCGACCAGGTCGAGGACGGGGAACGTCTCCTCCAGCCGCTCGGGGTCCGCCAGGACCAGCGCCCCCAGCGCCCCCCGGGACAGCCCCTCCCACATCTGTTTGAACCGCTCCTGCCCGGGCGTTCCGAAGATGTAGAGGACCAGGTCCTCGCCGAGGGTGAGCCGCCCGAAGTCCATCGCCACGGTCGTGGTCGTCTTGTCCGGGGTCTCCGAGAGATCGTCGAGTCCCTCGCTGGCCTCGGTGATCTCCTCCTCTGTCTGCAGCGGTTCTATCTCGGAGACACTTCCGATGTACGTGGTCTTCCCGACCGCGAAGTGGCCCACGACCAGGATCTTCACGGAGCGGGAGACGTCGGGATCCAGATACACGGGACTACGCTCCGGTTCGAATGCGCATCAGGCCGTCGAGTACGGCGGTCAGCAGGACGGGGTCGTGGCGTTCGGCGTGGGGCACCGGATTGCGCACATGGATCAGACCGTCCTCGGCCATCTGCGCCAGCAGAATGCGGACGATGCCCAGCGGCAGCCGGGTGTGCGCGGCGACCTCGGCGACCGAGAGGAACCCGTCCGCGATCAGGTCCATGACCGTGCGGGCCTCCGGCGCCAGCGTGCGAGCTGCCGCTACGGCACCCTCCTGGGCCGTGATGATCGTGGTGTGCTCGTACTCGCTCTCCCGTGGCAGCGCGCGACCCTGCGCGATGACGAAGAGTGGAACTAATGGAGCCGTCAGCTCCAGCTCGCCGTCCAGTTCGTCACTCATCGCCCGTCCTTCCTCCCCGAGCCGCCGACCCGGCGGTCAGGGCCGTCATCGTGTCGCCCAGTCGTACGGTGAACTCCTCGATGTCACAGCTGTGTTCGGCGGCCGCCGCGAGGAAGGCGCCCTCGCCGGCCGCGATCAGGAACACCCAGCCGTGCTCGAACTCGATGACCGTCTGCATCCACTCGTCGTCCTGCTGCCCGCCCGCGAACGGCGCGGTCGCCCGGCTGTAGGCGTGGATGCCGGTCATGGCCGCCGAGATCGTGTCCGCGAGGTTCCTGCCGATCCCCGAACTCGCCCCGCGCGGCAGGCCGTCCGCGCCGAGCAGCAGCGCGTGCAGGGCGCCCGGCACCGACGCCACCGCCTTGTCCAGCTCCGCGAGCACGAAGACGTTCCCGCCCCCGCCGTCCCGCAGCGCGGCGGAGGTGTCCCCGCTCTGGGCCGCCTCGCCGGCCGTCACCCGCGGCGGCGCCGTGAGGTTGTTGCCCAGCCGGGAGACCAGCCGGTTCATCCGGAACGAGAGCTGCTCCATGTCGACGTCGGGCTCCGCGGCGGCGGCCAGATAGGCACCCTGCCCGGCCCCGATCAGGAACACCCAGCCGTGCTGGAACTCGATGACCGTCTGGATCCAGTTCCGGTCCCGGGACAGCCCGGCGAAGTGGGCGGTGGCCCGGCTGAGCGACTGCATCCCCGCCATCGCGGCGGAGATGGTCCGCACGTCCTGGCCGGTCAGGTCGTCCGTGGACCCGCGCGGGATGCCGTCCGCGGACAACACCACCGCGTGCCGCGCCCTCGGCACGTTGTCCACGATGTCCTGGACCATCCAGGACAGGTCTCCTGTACTCATGCGTTTTCGGACCCTCCGGGCGTCTGGGTGTCGAAGGTGTCGAAGGAGGCCGTGTCCCGCGCGGACTGCGTACCGCGCTGGAGGGCCGCCAGGCTGCCGGAGCCGCGCCGGGCACTGCGGCGGGGTGTCTCCCCACCCGTGGGGACACCGGCGGGCGATATGCGGGAGCCGCGCTTCGGCAGACCGCCCGCCGTACGCGCCGAGCGTCCGGTCTCCATCGGCCGGATGCTGCTCACGGGCGCCTCGGTGGCCGGCGGCAGGGCCTCCTCCATGGTCCACAGCTCCTCGGGCAGAAGGACGACGGCCCGTACGCCGCCGTACCGGGAGACACCGGTGACATCCACCGTGAAGCCGTGCTGACGGGCGATCAGACCGATGACCGGGAAACCGAACTTCGGCTGGGTGCCCAGCTGGGAGAGCCGGGGGAGACCCTCGCCGGACAGCTGCGCGCTGGCCCGCTGCCGGTCCTCGTCGCTCATGCCCACGCCGGCGTCGTCGATGACGATGCACAGGTTCTTCTGCGCCTGCCGGAACGTGACCTCGATGGGTGCGTCCGCCTGGGAGAAACTGGCCGCGTTGTCGAGGAGTTCGGCGACGGCCAGGGCGACCGGCGCGACCGCGGAGGCCTTCAGCGCGATACCGCTGGGCTGCATGATCTCGACCCGCTGGAAGTTGCGGATCTGGCTCTGGGCGCTGCGGACGACGTCGTAGACGCTCGCGGGCTGGTTGCGGCGGCCCAGCGGGGCGCCGCACATGACGGCGATGCCCTGTGCCTTGCGGGCCATCTGGGCGTTGGCGTGGGTGATGTCCATCAGGTCGGAGAGGACCGCGTGGCCGCCGTACTCGCGCTGGACCCCGTCCAGCAGCGTGGTCTGCTCGGCCGCGAGGCTCTGCAGGAAGCGGGCGGCGCCCTTGAGGACCGCCTTGGTGTTCTCCTCGGCGGCCTGACCCGCCTCGCGGATGACATCGTCCTGCTCGTCCCGCATCTTCACCAACGCGGCCTGGACGCGGTCGAGTTCACCCTGGGCATACCGCAGCCGCGCTTCGAGCGTGGCCTCGGACTCCTTCTTCCTTCTCCCCAGGGCTCTGCTGCGGAGCACCAGTGCGACGACTGCGGCTGTGGCTATCACCGCTATCGCAACCAGGCACCAAAGAAGCACGTCTTGAGTCATGGAAACCTTTCCCGGCGCGTGGCATGCAGGCGTCGTCGAGTACGCCTTGCAGGAATCCGCAACCCGTCCAGGGGACTGCATGACTGATCTACGCGAGGAGATGAGCGCGTTCGGGCTCAGGGCCCGAACAAAAGTGGATCAAGGTCGCAGACGGCGGAATGCTATCACCGTCAACCGTGGCCCCAGAGGTCACTCCATCGGGTTAACACGGAGTCAACATGTGCGCTCCGTAAGGGGTGTTGACCGTGTCGATATGCCGATGTCCCCGGCGCCGTGCGGAGAGGCCCCCTTACGTCGCGAGCAGAGTCCACGGATGCGGCCGAGCCGGCGCCAACCGCGGTTTGCGCGCGGCCCAGTGACGTACCGCCGTCTCCATGACCGCCCCGGGGTTGTGCACATTTCGTGTGGGTTCGAAGGGGGTCGCCATGCTGGTGTAGCTCTGGAACATGGCGAGCAGCTGGACCGCCTGGTGCTGGAACGGTGACAGGTACTGGTTCGCGAGCGGCAGGAAGAAACGGTTCCAGGTGTCGGGCGGGACGAACGGCGGCTGCTCGATGCCCGCGACGCCGTGCCGCGCGCGGAACTCGTTGAGGGTGCGGCAGGCGACGCCGATCAGCTCGGCGAGCACGGCCGAGGCGACGGCCTCCGCCAGTTCGTCGAGCAGGTCGTCCACCGCCGCCGCGATCCGCGGTGCGAGCGCGGGAATCCCGCGGGCCGCGAAGAACGGCGAGACCAGGGCCCTCGGACGGGTGTGATCGGGCGGATTGGTCTCCAGGAGCGAGGAGTTGATGATGCGCTGCGAGAGCTGCTCGGCGAAACCGGGGTCGATCACCCCGCGCGTCTTCGCGCTCAGCACCCCGAAAGCCCGGTCCCGCGTCAGTCGCTCCGCCTCCTCTTAACCGGTCACCAGCAGCGTGCCGTCCCCGGCCGGCAGCACGGGCCCGAGCGCCCGGGCCCGCTCGTACAACGGATAGGGATCGGCCGCCCCTTCGTCGCCGAGCAGGCTTTCGAGAATCGCGGTGGCGCTGTCCGTCGTCCGATACGTCATGCATTCCTTCCCGCGGGCCGGAACCGACCCCCGACCGGCGTCCACGGGACATTGAATTCGCATCCGCGGGCTTGAACGGCCACCAAAACGCACCCGTACCCCCTGACATGACCCCCCGCACACAGCAGCCCACCCGACGACACACCGCCCGCCTCCGCCGGGGCGCCGCGCTCGCCCTGCTTCCGCTCGCCGTCGCGTGCGGTGGCGGAGAGGGCGACGACGCCGCCGATCGCAAGCGGGCGGCGGCGACCCGGACCGCCGTAACCGCCGCCCCCGAGGCCGGAGTTGTCGCCCCCGCGAAGGTCGAGGTCATCGCCGGGCTGACCGGGTGCACCGCCGAGATCCGGATCGACGCCGACGAGCTGCGCGAAGGGGTGTGCCGTACGAAGCAGGGGGAGTACCGGATCACCACCTTCCCGGAGGAACGGTTCCAGGTGACCTGGCTTGACAGTGCCGCGATTTACGGCGGCAAGTACCTCGTCGGGACGCGCTGGGTCGTCAGTGCGGTGCCCGAGTTGCTGGAGGGGTTCCGCTCCCGGCTCGGCGGGACCGTGCGGGAGCTGCGGAGCGTCGGGCCGACGCCTGCGCCCTGAGTCAGTCCTCCGCCTTGAGGTGGGCCAGTACCTCCTCCAGCGGCAGGTCGTAGTCGTCCTTGTCGTCCGCCCACCGCCCCAGCACCGCCGCCGCTCCCTCCGCCATCTCCGCCGGCAGTCCCGCCGTGCGCAGCGTCGCCGCGATCTCCTCCAACTCCGGTGCCCAGCGCCAGGCCCGGGCGGCGACGCTGGGGAGCTGGTCGGTCTCGGCGAGGATGTTGGACGTCAACGACCCTGCCTCGCGGGCGAGTTCGGCCGCCACGCCGTGGTGTGCGGCGAGGGCGTGCGACACGGCGGCCAGGACACGGGCCGACTTCTGGTACGAGGCGTACGCCATCTTCAGCGCCGACGCGGCGCCGAGCGAGGCGTTCAGGGGGCGGGCCACGACCTGCGTGTCCTCGAACGCCCTTGCCACGCGGGCGACTTGCTCCCCGTCGCCGCTCAGGTAGAGGCGCGGCGCGCTGCCCGGTCCCGGCGGACCGCCGACGATCGAACCGTCCACCATCGGCACACCCCGCTCCGCGCACGCCGCCGCGATGCGCCGCGTACGGTCCGGGCTGATCGCGTTGGCCTCGACGTACACGCCCCGGAACGGGTGACCGAGGACCTCCCGTGCCACGTCCTCCGCCGCGTGCGGCGGGCAGACCGACAGCACGAAGTCGCTTACCGCCAGGGCGGATTCGAGGGACTCGGCGGGCTCCAGGCCTGCCTCCCGGGCGCGTTGGAGGCTGGCGGGGCTGCGGCCCGCGGGGACGTACAGCACCCGGGTGCCCGTACGGGTCGCCTGACCGCCTACTTTCGCGCCCATGGCGCCGGGATGCAGCAGCGTGAACGTGGTCGTCATGGGTCTCACCGTACGGACTTGATGTTGTTGGGAGTCGCGAGGGCGAGTGTGGGGCATAGGAGAGGGGCATAGGAGATATGAGCCTCGGGAGGGCGCCATGAACCGACAGATCCGTGTTCGCGTCAATCGTCGGCCCATCACGCCTCGCGACGACACCATCGACCGCAGGACGCCGTCGGGGCGCCTCCTGCCGTACTGAGACCCCGGAACTAACTCCCCAGGGGCGACTGCCAGTCCACCGTCGTACCGCCGGTCCCTCCGTCGTCGTACACCCTCAGCCGTACGGCGCCCCTGCCGTCCGGCAGGGGTGTCGTCACGTCGATCGTGATCTCCAGGCGGGAGACGCCGGCATGGCGGGACGCGAGGGCGAGGGCGCGGCGGAGGGCGACGAGGAGGTGGGCCGCCACCCGGTCGGGGACGACGGTGTCCACCGCGCCCGTGAAGTGGGTCGAGGGGGAGAGGCCCAGAGTCGCCGAGGCGGCGGCCGTCTCGCGAAGCACCTTGCCGCGCAAGGACGTTGGAGCCTCGGCCGGAGGCTGCTGCAGGGCGAAGATCGCCGTGCGGACCTCCTGGATCGTCGACTGGAGTTCGTCCACCGCGCGGCCGAGGAGCTCGTGGGCCGCGTCCGATTCCCCGGTTCTGCGCTGCGTGGACTCCAGCATCATGCCTGTGGCGAACAGGCGTTGGACCACCAGATCATGCAGATCGCGGGCGATCCGGTCACGGTCCTCGTACACCGCGAGGCGCTCCCGGCTGTGCTGCGCGTCGGCCAGCACCAGCGCGAGCGCGGCCTGGGACGCGAACTGCGTTGCCAGCAGGCGTTCTACGGCCGTGTAGGGACGGTCGCCCTGGCGACGCGGGAGGGCGAGCGTGCCGATGAGGCGGCCCTCCGCCTGCAGCGGGAGCATCATGCTCGGGCCGAACCGGTGCCGTACATGCGTCGTCATGCGCGGGTCGGTCGCCGAGTCGTCGATGAACACCGGTTCGCCGCCCAGGAGTTGGACCAGGACCGGGCTGCCGGGCTCGATGGTCGTACCGACGATGTCGCCCGGGTCGTCGTGGGCGGACGCGGTGACGATCTCCATGCCGCCCGCCGCCGTGCGCTGCAGGATCACGCCCGCGGCGGCGTCGGCGAGGGCCCGCGCGCCCTCCGCGACCGTCTTCAGCGCGTCGGCCGCCCTCTCGCCGGTGAGCAGGGCGGTGGTGACGGCCGCCGCGCCCTCGATCCAGCGCTCGCGCTGCCGGGCCGTCTCGTACAGGCGGGCGTTGCCGATCGCAATGCCGGCCTGCGCGGCGAGCACGTGCAGGAGCTGCTCGTCCTCGGCGGTGAAGGGCGCGGAGTGCCGCTTACCGGCGAGATGGAGGTGGCCGAACACCTCGTCGTGGACGTTGATCGGCACGCTGAGCACCCCCGAGGGCGGCGGCTCGGCCCCGCCCGTGCGGATCTCGGTGAGGCCGTCCTGCCCGGGGTCCGTGGTCCCCAGCGCCGCGTACCGCGCGCCGGTCAGCTCGGCTGCGCCGTCCACGATGTGCTGGAGCGTGGTGCGCAGTTCGAGCTCGGAACCGACGCTCAGGACGGCTTCGAGGAGGCGCGAGAGATCGGGGACGCCGTCGTTCACCTCGGCCGGATCGGGGCTCAGGTGGTGGCCAGCGGGTCCAGGACCAGCGGCTCGATCTTGCCCTCCAGCATGTAACCCAGGCCCTGTACGGCACACACGTCCGGCCGCTCGGCGATGTGCACCGGCATCCCGGTCGCCGCGCGCAGCATCTGGTCGAAGCCGGGGAGCAGCGCGCTGCCGCCGACCATCATGATCCCGCGGTCGGCGAGGTCGGCCACCAGGTCGGGCGGGCAGTTGCGCAGCACCCGGCCGATCCCGTCGAGCACGGCGGTCAGCGGGGTCTCGATCGCGTCCCGCACGGCCGCGGTGTCGACCCGTACGGAACGCGCGAGGCCGCTCGCCACGTCCCGCCCGTGGATCTCGGTGGTGGTCGGGCCGTGCGGGGTGAGTCCGTTGCCGGACAGAGCGACCTGAAGCGGCCGTACGGACTGGCTCGGAAGCATCAACTCGTGTTCGTGGCGCAGGTGTTGGACGATCGCGTGGTCGACGGCCTCGCCGCCCACCGGGATGCGCTCGGCGGTGACGATCGAGCCGAGGGAGAGCACGGCGACCTGCGTCGCGGCTGCCCCGCACACCATGATCATGGTCGCCTCGGGCCGCTCGACCGGCAGCCCGCAGCCCACGGCGGCGGCGATCAGCGTGTCGACCAGCTCCACCCGGCGCGCCCCGAGCCCGACCAGCGTCTCGATCGCGGCCCGCTGCGCCAGCGGATCGGCGTCGTGCGGGGTGCAGGCGGCGGCCCGCAGCCGGGGCTTGCGGCGCAGCGCGCGGCGCACCTTGTCGCCGATCAGGTGCCGCAGCATGCGCTGCGCCATCTCGATGTCGACCACGGTCCCGCCGGACACCGGCCGGACCACCCGGATGTAGTCGGGCGTACGGCCCGTCATCTTCTCCGCGAACTCTCCTACGGCGATCAGCGCGCCGGTCCGGGTGTTCACGGCGGCGGCGGACGGCTGGTCGACGACGAGCCCGGCGCCCTTGACGTAGACACGGGTACGGGCGGCACCCAGGTCGACGGCGAAATGGCAGCGTCGCAACTGCTCCAGACTGACGGTCATGGCAGGTTCTCCCGAGAGCGCGGACCGGGGCTTCGCCGGGCGGCGGGCCTCTTTCGCATCGTGCGGGGGTGAGGGAGCGGGCGCGTCTTGTGGTGGGCCGGGTGGGGTGCCGCTGAATGGGGGTATTTGTCCGTAATGCCCGACTTAAAGGGCGCGTAAAGGGCAGTGGGGGCCGTCCTCGTGACGCCGCGTTGGCGGAAAACCGCCGGGGCGTCAATCCGCCAGCCCCATTCAACTCCCTTGCGCCACACGGCACACGACACTCTTCGCAGCACTCGACGACTCGGCGATGCGACGAAGAGGGGCGTGCATGAGCAGAGGACGCAGAGGACGCAGAGGACGCGGAGGAAGCAGGGGACCAGTCGGGCGCGGGGCGGTGCTGCTCTCCGCCGGGCTCGTGGTCGCGCTGCTGCCGGCCGCACAGTCGCAGGCGGCCACCGCGACTCCCACGACCACCGCCACTCCTACGGCGAACATCACCCGCACCACCGACACCACCCGCACCGTCACCCTCGTCACCGGCGACAAGGTCACCGTCACCGACCTCGCGGGCGGCCGGAAGGCCGTGAGCGTCGAGCGCGCCCAGGGCGCCACCGGCGCCGTCCGCACCCGGATGGCCAACGGCGACATCACCGTCGTACCGGACGAGGTGCTCCCCTACCTACGGGCGGGCACCCTCGACCGTCGGCTCTTCGACGTGAGCGAGCTGCTGCGGCAGGGCCTCGCCGACCGGACGACCGACGAGCTGCCGCTGATCGTGACCTACGACAAGGGGGCACAGGCCGCGACCCCGCGCGACGCCGAGCGGATACGGACCCTCGCGAGTGTGCGCGGGGCGGCCGTCGAGGCGGACAAGGGGCGCGGGTTCTGGAGCGCGTTCACCCGGCAGGACGGGGTGCGGAAGGTCTGGCTCGACGGGCGGGTCACCGCCGACATGGCCGAGAGCAACGCGCAGATCGGTACGGCGCACGCCTGGGAGGCCGGGCTGACCGGCAAGGGCGTCACAGTCGCCGTACTGGACACGGGAGTCGACCTCTCCCACCCCGACCTCGCCCAACGGGTCTCCGTCACCAAGAGCTTCATCGACGGTGAGGACGTCGCCGACCGCAACGGACACGGCACCCACGTCACCTCCACCGTCGGCGGCAGCGGAGCCGCATCCGCCGGACAGGAGAAGGGAGTTGCCCCGGACGCGACCCTCGCCGTGGGCAAGGTGCTCAGCGACCAGGGGTCCGGGAGCGAGTCGCAGATCATCGCCGGGATGGAGTGGGCCGCGCGGGACGTGCACGCCAAGGTCGTGTCCATGAGCCTCGGTTCGACCGAACCCAGCGACGGCACCGACCCCATGGCCCAGGCCGTGAACACGCTGAGCAGCGAGACCGGGGCGCTCTTCGTCATCGCCGCAGGGAACACCGGCACCCCCTCGTCCATCGGTTCACCCGGCGCCGCCGACTCCGCGCTCACCGTCGGCGCGGTCGACGCGAACGACCAGGCCGCCTACTTCACCAGCGCGGGACCCCGCTACGGCGACAACGCCCTGAAGCCCGACCTCTCCGCCCCCGGCGTCGACATCCTCGCCGCCCGCTCCCAACTCGTCGCCGGCAGTGGGTACTACACCTCCATGAGCGGTACGTCGATGGCGACCCCGCATGTGGCGGGCGTGGCCGCGCTGCTCGCCCAGGAACACCCCGACTGGACCGGCGCGGAGATCAAGGACGCGCTGATGTCCACGTCCAGGCAACTCGACGCTTCGGTCTATGAGCTGGGCGCCGGTCGGGTGAACGTGCCCGATGCCGTCGATGCCCGCATCACCGCCACCGGCAGCGCCGACCTCGGCTTCTACAGCTGGCCGTACGACGCGAACAAGCCGGTCACCAAGACCCTCACCTACGCCAACTCATCCGACAGTGCTGTTCAGTTGAGCCTTGTGGCCCAGGGTGCCCCGGCCGGTGTCGCCACCCTCGCCGACTCCACCCTCACCGTGCCCGCACACGGCACCGCCTCCACCACCGTGACCGGCGACGGTGCGCAGGCCGAGGTCGGCAACACCAGCGGGCAGATCGTCGCCTCCGTCGCCGGAACTCCCGTAGCGCACACGGCATTCGGGCTGGTCAAGGAGGAGGAGCGGTACACGCTCACCGTCCACGTGAAGGACCGGGACGGGGCTGCCACGGCCGCCGACCTGGTGGTGCAGCGGCTGGCGCAGGGCTACGACCCGTACCCGGAGGCTGTCGGCGACTCCGGGACGCTCAAACTCCTTCTCCAGCCCGGGACTTACAGCCTCACCTCCTTCCTCGACGTGCGCGGTAGCCACGGCGCGGACTCCCTCGGGCTCGGTTTCCTCGCGGCGCCGCAGATCACCCTCGACCGGGATCGTGAGGTCACGCTCGACGGGCGGCGGCTCAGGGAGGTCAGTGCGAAGGTCCAACAGCGGGTCGAGACACGGCAGTTGGTCATGGAGTACGACCGGAACGCGAACGGCTCCGATCTCTTCGACGCGGTTCAGGTGCCGGTGATGTACGACAGCGTCTTCGCCGCCCCGACGGACAAGGTTACCCAGGGCAGCTTCGAGTACCGGACCGTGTGGCGGCTCGGGAAACCGTTGCTGGAGGTCAAGGGGGTCGGTGAGGCTGTCGTCCAGTCGGGCGGCACGCTGATCGAGGGGCACGGCCGGTTGCCCTTGGTGGATGTCGGGGACGGTCCCATCACCGGTGCCGTCCGGGGCCGCGCGGTGCTCGTCCACCTCGCCGATGACGACGGCGATGGCGACGGCACTGATCCGGTCGCACTCGCGCAGGCCGCCCAAGACGCGGGCGTCAAGGCGTTGTTCGTGACGGACGACGTGGCCGGGCGGCTCAGCGCGTGGTGGGGTGCGGACGACGGTTCCGACCGCACGTTGCAGATCGCCTCGGTGAACGCGGCCGACGCGGCACGGTTGCGCGCGGCGAAGACGGTCGACATGACGGGGACGCGCAACACGCCCTACACGTACGACCTTTCGGCCGGACACCAGGGCGCGATCCCGGACGCCGATCTGACCTACGCGCCCAGTCGCAGTCAACTCGCCGTCCTGGACACGAAGTTCCATGCGGTAAAGCCGGTGAGCGGCGGGGAGTTCCGTTACTCGATCACCGATGCCTTCCCCATCGGCCTCGGTTTCCGGGAACGGATCGACTACCCGGCCGAGCGGACGGACTACGTGTCGACCGGCCCTGGCCAGCGGTGGTCGGAGTCCGTGACGGTCGGGGACGGCACGCTGGAGGAACGCAGCGGACTGGTGCAGTACACGGCCGGGGAGCATCGCACCCTCGACTGGTTCAAGCCGGTGTGGCATCCGTGGCTCGGCACCGGGCTCGGGTGGGGGCAGCAACGATCAGGAAACCAGCTGCAGTTCAACACTCCCGGGTGGGGCGACTCCGGGCCCGACCACACCGGATTCGGCGATGCGTGGAGCGCCGACAGCGGCATGACCCAGACCACCCAGGTGTACCGGGACGGCACCCTGGTCGACAGCCGCACCAGCTCCGGCGCCTACGACTGGGACGCGCCCGCCGACGAACACACCTACAAGGTCGTCACCGACACCGCCCTCGACCCCGACCGCTGGGAACTCTCGACCAAGGGCCACGCCGAGTGGACCTTCAACTCCTCGGCCACGCCCGCCGATCGCTGGACCTTCCTGCCCCTCCTCAACCTCGCCTTCGACATCGACACCAACCTCGCGGGCGATGTCCGGGGCGGCGGCCGGGTGCCGGTCGGGATCAGCGCCTCGTACGTGGTGGGCGCGCCGGACACCGGGACGATCGTCGGCGGCACGCTCCAAGTGTCGTACGACGACGGGAAGTCGTGGCGGTCGGTACGGCTCGGCGGGGCGGACGCGAAGTGGCACGGGACGCTGACCGTGCCGCGCGGCGCCCGGTACATCTCGCTGCGGGCCTCCGCCGGCGATGACAAGGGCGGCTCCGTGCGGCAGGAGATCACCCGAGCGGTGGGAGTCCGCTAGGGCGCTCCGCTGGAAGTGCCGCGATGTGTCGTCGTTCCAGTGCGGCGCCGTTGTGGCTGGTCGCGCAGTTCCCCGCGCCCCTTTGGGGCGCGTGACGCAAGCCGGCGCCGCCTCCTTGGGAGAGGGGGCGGCGCTCTCCTGCTCATGCGGGCCGGGTGCGGATCACGCCCAGTTCCGCCAAGTCCTGTGGGCGGATGCGGAGTTGGTCAGCCGTCGGCTCTGTCTCCTCCGGTGCGCGCTTCAGGATCGCGGCGGCCAGCTCCGGGGCGATCACCGAGAAGTAACTGTCCGGTGTGGCCCAGGTGTTGCCCGGTGCGGCCAGCGCCAGCGCACCGCCGGAACCGCCCTCCCCGATCAGCAGAGTGGTCAGCGGAGTCCGGGCGGACGCCACCGCGCCGAACAGATCGGCGATCGCCGCGCCCGCGCCCTGCCGTTCCGCCTCGGCGTCGTTCGCCGCACCCGGGGTGTCCACCAGCGTCAGCACCGGGATGCCGAGCCGGTCGGCGAGCCGGATCAGCCGGGCGGCGGTGCGATAACCGGCGGGCCGGGTCGCCGTCCCGGCCTGCGCGGCATACGCGACCGTCCGCCCCTCCCGCTCCCCGAACCCGCACAGCATCCCCGCATCGGTGCCACCGCACCGGTCACCGCTGATCGCGAGCCGGTGAGTGAAGTAGCCGTCCAAGTAGGCGTCGGCACGCGGGCGTTGGGGTGAACGGGCACGCCGTACCGCCTCCCATCCCGTGGCCGGGAGATCGGTCGCCCCGAAGGCAGCAGGCACCGGCGCCTGCCCCACCCACGGCGTGGTCAGCAACCGCAGCCACCTCCCCAGGGTCTCCCTCAACTCCTCCGGTTCTACGACCGCGTCGGCCGCGCCCGCCGCCACCTGCGCCTCCGCCGTGTACGCCGTCGGGTCGGCGTCCGGGGGCCGGACGCGGGAGCCCGCGAAGCCGACCTGGGCCTCGGGCAGGGCCAGGATCACATCGGCGCCCGCGCCGAGCGTGGCCCAGCCGCCGCCCGTGGTCGGGTCGCGCAGTACCGCGATCTGGGGGAGGCCGGCCTCCCTCGTGAGTGCCGACTGGCGTGCCACGCGCTGGAGTTGGGCGAGGGCGATCATGCCCTCCTGCATCCGGCTGCCCCCGGTGGCGACCAACGGCACGACCGGCAACCGGTGTTCACGGGCGTACGTGTACGCCGCCTCCAGCCGGTCCCCGGTGCGTTCGCCGAGCGAGCCGCCGAGGTAGCCGAACTCGAAGGCGATCAGCACCGCTTGCGTGCCCGCGACCGTCGCCGTGCCGCAGATCACAGACTCCGACTCACCCGTGCGGTCGGCGGCGCGGGCGCGCGAGGCGTCGTAGCCCTGCCAGGCGAGGGGGCCGTCCGGCTTGGACTCCCGTGCTGGGTAAGGGAGTTCGGTGAAGGTGGTGTCGTCCGTGATGAGGGCCAGGGTCTCGCGGGCCGAGTGGCGCTCAGTCATGGGTCAGGGAGCGCTTCAGGATCTTCCCCATGTCGTTGCGGGGGAGTTCCGTGATGTGGTGGACGACCCGAGGGCGCTTGTGCGGGGCGAGGCGGCTCGCCACATGGTCGGCCAACTCACCCAGCTCCGGCGGGGATTGGGGATCCGTCGGCACGATCCACGCCACCACCCGCTCGCCCAGGTCGGGGTCCGGTTCGCCGGTGACGGCGGCCTCGCGGACGCCGGGGTGTTCGAGGAGGGCGTTCTCGATCTCACCCGCGCCGATCTTGTAACCCCCGCTCTTGATCAGGTCGGTGGCCTTGCGGCCGACGATCCTGACGTAGCCGTCGGGGTCGCGCACGGCCATGTCGCCGGTGCGGAACCAGCCGTCGGACGTGAAGGCGGCGGCCGTCGCGTCGGGCCGGTTGAGGTACTCGGTGAAGAGGTTCGGGCCGCGCACCTGGATCTCGCCCACGCTCTCGCCGTCGTACAAGGCAAGAGGCGTGCCGTCCTCCTCGACCAGCCGCAACTCCACACCGGGCAGCGGGACCCCCACCGTCCCCGCGCGCGGCTCGCCGTCCGCCCGGACGCTGGTGTTCATCAGGGTCTCCGTCATGCCGTAGCGCTCGATGACGCGGCGGCCGGTCGCCGAGGTGATCCGCTCGTGGTCGTGGACCGGGAGCGCGGCCGAGCCGGAGACCAACAGGCGTGCGCGGCCGAGGGACTTGACCAGTTCGGGGTCGTCGGGGAGGGTCTCGGCGATGCGGTGGTACATCGTCGGGACGCCGAACATCATGGTCGCGCCGTCGTTCAACTCCCGTGCCACGCCCTCGGTGCTGAACCTGCCGAGGTGCCGCACCGAGCCGCCGCGCCGCAGCGGGCCCAGGATGCCCAGCACCAGGCCGTGCACATGGAACAGGGGCAGCCCGTGCACCAGCACGTCGTCGCCGGTCCACTCCCAGGCGTCGGCGAGCGCGTCCAGCGTCGCGGCGATCGCCCGGCGCGGGATCACGGCACCCTTGGGCGGGCCGGTGGTGCCGGAGGTGTAGACGACGAGCGCGGGGTCCTCGTCGTCGGGGGAGACGTCCGGACGGTCCACCCCTGCACCCTGCACGTCGACGTCGACGCGCTCCAAGTGCCCTAGCGCAGAAGGCAGTTCGTCACCCGGAGCCGCCAGTACCAGGGTCGGGGCGCTGTCCGTCAGGATGTGGCCGAGTTCCTTCTCGCCCGACTTCGGGTTGAGGGGGACGGCCGCGACTCCCGCCCGCAGTACGGCGATCACCGCGACGGCCGTCTCCAGCGAGGGGGTGGCCCACACGGCGACCCGGCCGGTGCCCGCGCACCGGGCCGCGAGGGCGTCCGCCGCCGCGCCCAACTCCGCGTAGGTCAGGGACCGGTCACCGAACCGGAGAGCGGGCTGCTCGCCCGGGTTGGTCAGGGCCGGGAAGAGGGTGGACACGCGGCGCACTCCTTAGCCGTCGGGGCAACGGTCCCCAGGTACCGGGGACACCCCCGTTCCTACACCACGTCCGCCACCACACAGCTGACGTTGTCGGGACCCCCGGCCTCGTTCGCCGCGTCGACCAGGGCCCTTACCGCCTCCTCCGGGTCCGGGTTCGCGGTGAGGAGTTCGCGGATCCGGTGCTCCGGGACGACGGCGGTCAGGCCGTCCGAGGAGAGGAGGTAGCGGTCGCCGCGGCGGGTGTCGTGGAGTTTCAGGTCGGGGGTGCCGGTCGTCAACGCCTTGAGGAGCATCGCGCGTTGGGGGTGCGAGCCGGCCTCCTCCGGTGTCAGCCGGCCCTCGTCGATCAGCGACTGGACGACCGAGTGGTCGTGCGTGATCCGGAACAGCCCGCCGTCGCGCAGCAGATACGCGCGCGAGTCCCCGATGTGCACGAGCGCCAGCTGCGAGCCCGTCCACAGCAGCGCGGTCAGGGTCGTGCCGTTCTCGCCGGGATCGGCCACGTCACGGACCGCGTCGGTGGCGCCCCGTACCGCGTCCTCCAGGAGGTTGAGGACATTGCCCGCCGGCACCTCCTCCGTGTCCAGGAAGCGCAGCGCCTCCACCGCCGTGCCGCTCGCGGGCGCGCCCGCCGGGCCGAAGCCGTCGGCGACCGCGAGCAGCCGGGTGCCCGCGTACGCGGTGTCCTGGTTGGAGGGGCGGACCCGGCCGCGGTCCGAGTGGGCGGCATAACGCAGTTCCAGCATGGTGGTGTCCTTTCCCGGTACGGCCGGTCCGGCCGCGAGATGGTCGACGAGGAACCCGGCGAGATCCCGCCGCACCGCCGTCTCCGCCTCGACCCGGGCCCAGTAGGCACGGATCTCGCGGGCTGCGGCGGCCGGTTCGAGGGCACACACCTCACGGATCCCGGCCAGCGGCATGCCCAGCCGCCGCAGCCACGCGACCAGCCGCGCCCGCTCCAGCTGTGCCACCGCGTAGTACCGGTATCCGCTGTCGGGGTCCACGCGCGCCGGCCGCAGCAGCTCCAGCTCGTCGTACAGCCGCAGCGCCTTCGGCGACAGCCTGCACGCCCGCGCGAAGGCCCCGATCGTCAGCATGTCCGTGCCCTTCACGCGCACCTCGGCCTCCTTCGGTTCCGTCACCGATGCTGGGGCTTCACCAAAGGGGAAGGTCAATCCGGTTGCCCCGGTTGCGGGGCGGCCGGTTAACCTGCGGTTCTGTCCGCAGTCCGTACGACGATGGAGGCCCCGTGCCCCGAATCGCCCTCGCCACCTACGACCCCGGACCCCGGCCCAGCAAGGACCGTGACCTCCCGGTGCTGGTGGAGGCGTTGCGGGCGGCCGGGGCCGAGGCGGTTGCCGCGCCGTGGGACGACGCCGGGACCGACTGGGGCGCGTTCGACCTCGTGCTCATCCGCTCCACCTGGGACTACAGCTGGCGGCCCACCGAGTTCGTGGCGTGGGCCGAGCGGACCGCGAAGGCGACCCGGCTGGCGAACCCGGTGCAGGTCGTGCGGTGGAACACCGACAAGCGGTATCTCGGGGACCTCGCGGCGGCCGGTGTGCCCGTCGTACCGACCCGGTATCTCGCCCCCGGCGACCCGGCCGACCTCCCCGACGACCACGAGTACGTCGTCAAGCCGACCTCCGGCGCGGGCGCGCGCTTCGCCGCCCGCTACACGCCCGACGAGCACGAGACGGCCGTACGACAGCTGGAGCGCATGCATGCGGAGGGGCTCACCGCGATGGTGCAGCCGTATCTGACGAATGTGGATGTGAGTGGGGAGCGGGCGCTGCTGTACTTCGGGGGGCGGTTCGTGCACGCCTCGCGGAAGGGGGCCGTGCTGGCGCGCGGGACGGCGTACGACGACGACAAGGTGTCCCACCCCGACCTGGAACCGTGGACCGCGACCGAGGCCGAACTCTCCGTCGCCGGGCGGGCGTTGGCCGCCGTACCGGATGCGCCGGAGCTGCTGTACGCGCGCGTGGACCTCGTCGACGGGCCGGACGGACAGCCGTGTGTGATGGAGCTGGAACTCGTCGAGCCGAACCTCTTTCTCGATCTGCATCCGGAGTCGTCGTTGGCCGCGGTGGTGGACGCGGTGCTCGCCGCCGCTAGTCGCTGATCGCCGTTCTTTGGAGCAGGCCCCAGGTGAACTCGGCCGCGCACCTGTGGCGTACGCCCTGCGCGTCCGGGGCCGTGAAGGCCAGGCCCCAGCGGGTGGGGGCCGTGCCCTCCAGGGGGCGGGCGGGGGCGAACGCGCGGGCCGCCTCGTCGACCGTGCAGGACCAGGGGGTCAGGTCGTCGAGGGTGTGGAGGGCGGGTCCTTCGACACCCGGGGCGCGGACCAGCCATTCGTTCCACACGGCGCCGTTCGGGGCGGTGAGCACCTCGAAGCGGAGGTCGGGCCAGAGCGGGACCGGCCACTGCCAGGCCTCGCAGTCCAGGTCGCCGATCTTGCGCTTCACGGTCGACTCGGGGGTGCCGAGGATCGACCGGTAGCGGGAGGCGGCGGCCCGCCCGCGCGGGGAGTGCAGCATCGCCTGCCAGCGCTTGTTGGCCTCGCGCATGTCGGCGATCGAGACGCCCAGCTCATGACGGGCGTTCTCGACCAGGTCCGGGTTGTGGTCCGCCATACGGCGCAGCAGGACGAGTTGGAAGTCGAGGGGGCTGAAGGGGCGGGCTGGACGGTTCGCTTCGGGCATGTGATCCATCGTCGCGCACGGCACTGACATCGGGCCTGCCGTCGGGCCTGGAGCCGGGGGTGCGGCCGTCGGCGAGGAAGAGCACCGAGTTGATGTAACGGGGCCCGCGCGCGAAGGGCAGCACCCGGCGCAGCAACCCCTGGGAGACGACGTAGGAGTTGCGGGCCTGATGCTTCTCCAAGGGGAAGGACGCGAGCCGGACCCAGTCCCTGTCCCGGTCCGGGAGGACCCAGCCCTCGTAGCCGAGCAGCGACAGATACCGCACCACCGGCGCGATCGGCTGGATACGGGACTCCAGTTCGACGAAGAGCGCGGGGCGGTCGCGGGTCAGGAGGCCGGTCGCGCCGTGCAGGACGGCCAGTTCGCTGCCGTCCACGTCGATCTTGATGAAGCCGACGTCACGGAGGTTCAGACCGTCGAGCGTGACGCACTGGACGTGCACGGCACGGGCGTGGATGTCCCGGCGCACCAGCGAGGACACACCCCGGTCGCCCTCGTCGTCCGGCGGCAGCCACAGGCGGGCGGTGCCGGGGCGGTCGGAAGCGGCGGCCGGGATCACCCGGGCGTGCGCGGGGGCGGCGGCGGTGAGGAGCCGTGCCAGGTGCGGGACCGGCTCTACGGTCACCACCTCGCGGGCGTGTCTCCAGAGCCGGTGCGTCCAGGGGCCGTACCAGCCGCCGACGTCGACCGCCGTGCCGCAGTCGGGCGGCAACAGGTCGGTCAGGCGGGCCAGTTCGGGTTCGAAGCGGGGGTAGACGGCGCGGGCGGTGGCGGCGACCAGACGGGTGGGGAGGAGGGGTGCGAGACGGGCGGTGAGGGTGCGGGGAGTGGGCTTCCCGGGGTTCGTGGGGGTCATGGGGCCATCCGTTTGAGGAGTTCCAAGTGCTCGGCGTCGTCGGTCACTTGCTCTCCGGACGAGGGGAGCAGCTGCGGGATGCCGTCGACGATGGGGTAACGGCGGCGCAGGCGCGGGTTGTAGAGGGCGTCCGTGGGGAGCAGGTGCAGCGGGCCCTTGTCGAGTGGGCAGGCCAGGATCTTCAGCAGGGGGTCGTCCGGGTTCATGGGGGTGTCAACTCCTTGGCCTCGACCGGTGGTTGAGGCGCGTCGTCGTGCTTCGGCATGGTCAGCAGGACGGTGACCGCCAGGGCCGTGCCCCCGATCCGCAGGCCCAGCCGCACCGGGTCGTGCGGCAGGGCCTCGCCGAACGCGAGCGTGCCGAGTATCGCCGTGAACAGACTCGTCACCGTCGTGCAGACCGGCACGATCAGCGAGGCCCGGCAACGCTGCAGCGCCGCCTGGGACATGACCAGGCCGAACGCGCCGGTGAAGAGGAGGAGGTACGGGTACGGCGACCGGAGCAGACCGACTACCGCTCCTCCAAGGTCACTTGTCGTCAGGTAGCTCGACACGCCCTTGATGGCGAGCGAGCTGACCCCGTACAACAGGCCCACCGCCACGCCGTATTCGACGCCCGTGGTGGGCAGCCGGTGGCGGTGGCCCGCGCTGCGCTCGGTGGACCGGTACAGCCAGACGCCGGCGGCGAGCGAGGGTACGCAGACGAGCAGGATCAGCGGATAGGGCGCGTTGCGGCTGACGTGGTCCGAGCCTTCCTTGAGGGACAGCACGACCATCAGCAGGGCGACGAGGATCGCCCCGAGCGCGTACCGTTCGCGGCCGCTGGTCTCCTCGCCGAGCATCCGCGCGGACAGCAGCACGAGCAGCACGAGGCCGGACACGAAGATGCCCTGCGCGGCGGCGATCGGCAGCGTCCGGTACACGGCGAGCTGCGCGCCGAACCCGGACGCCAGCGCGATCGACCCGCCGATCCACAACGGGCTGCCCAGCACCAGCCGCAACAGCCTTGCTGGTTGACGGACCGTCACCTCCGGGAGGGCCGCGAGCGCCCGTTTCTCCAGGACGAAGCCGGTGCTGTACAGCACGTTCGCCAACAGGGCCGCCGCCACTCCCCACCACACGGCCGCGCCCCCTACGTCTTCCGCGCGTGCAGCAGCAGGATCGACGCCAACTGCGGTCTGGCACAGGCCAGTCGGTCCAGGGGGCGGAGCGATCGCGGTACACCGTGGAAGGGCGCACCCTTCAGCCCTACGACCTCGAAGCCGGCCGCCGACACGAACTCCCGTAACGCACGCGGGGTGTAGAGCCGCAGATGTCCTACGACCTCCTTGCCCGGGCGGCCGTGGATCGCGCGCAGGCTCACCTCCGAGAACACGGGCTGGACGCCGGCGAGCAGTAGAGCGCGGTTGTACCAGGCCGCCAAGTTCGGTGTGGACAGCATGAGATGGCCTCCCGGGCGCAGGACGCGGTGGATCTCGGCGAGGGCGGTGTCCGGGTCGACGAGGTGCTCGATCACCTCGCTGAACAGGACGGCGTCGGCGGTGGCCGTGTGGAGGGGGAGTGCGGTGAGTTCGCCGCGGATCGTGTACGGGAGGTGGGTGCGGGCGCGGGTGAGGGCGTCGTGGGACCAGTCGACGCCGATGACTCGGTGGCCGGTGAGGAGGGGGGCGGCGGTGGCGGCCGCGGTGCCGTCGCCGCAGCCGATGTCCAGGACGGTGCGGGGGTGTTCGGGGGTGGCCGGGCCGAGGGCGGTGGCGAGGATGTGGGCCTGGCGGAGGGTGCGGGGGTTGCCGGAGGCGACGGGGGTGGTGGGGTTCTCGTAGAAGTCGCGCAGGCCGGTGGGGCGCGGGGTCGTGGTCGTCATACCGGGTGCTCCTCCGTCTGCTCCGTCGTGTGCAGGTAGTGCTCGAACAGGTCGCGGAGGTGGGCTCCGTCGGCGGGGCCGAGGAGGGTGCGGGACCAGCGGAGGGCCACGTGGAGTTTCCCCGCGGTGGACGCCGTCGTCACGGTGAGGCCTCGGGGCATGCGGGCGGGGGCGGAGAACCACACCGCGTGCGCGCGGCCCGCCGGGTCGCCGAAGTCCAGGGTGTACGGGATGCGGCCGATGTTGCTGAGGAGGGTGGTCGAGGTCCAGGGGGCCGCCGCCTTGCGCAGGCTTCGGGTGAGGGTGGCCCGCCAGGCGACGGGGACGACCGGGGTCGTCAACAGGGTTGCTCCGTGGCCCAGTTGAGGGCGGGGGAGGGCTTTGAGGGCGCGGGTTCTCGTTGCCGTGCGGTGGAGCAGTTCGGCCATGTGGTGGTCGGGGGCGGTGGTCAACTCGTCCGGGGCGAAGGTGACTTCGACGAGTCTCGTGCCGTTGCCTATCGGCATGTCCGTGCCTCGGGGGCGGTCGTCCACGGGCATCGTGATGCGCATCGGGCGGGGGTGTTCGCCGTGTTCGCGGTTCCAGTGGGCGATCATCAGGGCCGTGGTGACCATGAGTTGGTCGTTCACCGTGTAGGGGGAGTTCCTGGGGCGGTGGGGGACGGGGAGTTCGGTGAGGAGGAGGCCGTTCCCGCCGGGGGTGGGGGCGAGGGTGGGGGTGCCGGGGGCTACTCGGGCGGGTGGGGTCCATGTGGACGGGGTGTTCTCGGGGAGGTCCGGGGTGTCTGGGGGGCGGGTTGGTGGGGCGGTCGGGGTGTTGTCCTTGCCTCCGTAGAGCTCCGCTGCGGTGGCGAGGATGCGGAGGCAGGCGGGGCCGTCCAGTGCGGTGTGGTTGACCGTGAGGATCAGGGCGGTTCCGTGGGGGTGGGTTACTGCTTCGAGGCGGATGGGTGGGGAGGCGGTCAGGGGTGGGGTGTGGTCCAGGGAGCGGGTGCGGGCCTGTTTCAGGGCGTCTCGGGTGGGGGGTGGGAAGGTGACCGGCTCTATGTCTGGGGTGGTGGTCAACTCCCATTCGTAGCGGCGGCGGTACCAGGGGCCCGGGGCCTCGCGCATGAGGATGCGGGGGTGGTGGTGCAGGGCCTCGGTGAATGCGGTGCGGAGCCGTTCCGGGTTGATGGGGCCTGGGAGGTGGACCTCTATGTGGACGGTTTCCGGTTCGGTGGACTGGTGGCAGTGGCGGGCGATTTCGTCGACTGTGGGGAAGGGGATGCGGGTGGGGGAGCGGGGTTCGTTGAGTGTGGTCATTCCGGTTCGTCCCTTGGCTGCGGGTCTGTGGGGGCTGGTCGCGCAGTTCCCCGCGCCCCTAGCGGGTCCTCGCCGTGGGGCGTCTCGGTGTTGCCGGCCTCCGGGCCGGTGGGGGCTGGTCGCGCCGTTCCCCGCGCCCCTAGCGGGGCGCCTTTGGCTGGCGCTGGTTGAGGAGTGGGCCGGTGGAAGGGGATGGGGGTGGTCGGGGTGTCTGGCTCCTGGGGGCCTGGGCCCCGTGCGGAGATCGTGGGGCCGGACTTCAGCGCCTCTGGCCTCTTCCCGGCGCCCTCCGTCTCGTACGCCGTGCTTCCCTCGCCGCCTGCTTTCTCGCCCAGTCCGCTCGCCCCGCGCTCCCGTTGAGGCAGCGGTCCCGGGGCGTCCGGTGCAGGCCTGTACTCGCTCTCCTCCCGTACGCTCACCAAGCCCGCGAACAAGCCGATCAGCGCGAGGAGTTGGGCTGTGTGGCCGAACGCTCCCTCGCCTGCGCCCACTGGTTCCCCGGCTCCTGTTGCCGCCGCGATTCCGGCCCCGGCGAGAGCGATGAACGCGATGGGGACCAGGAGCGCGTGGCGGCGGTAGGCCAGTAGTGCCAGGGCCGGGACCAGGAGTGCGAACCAGCCCGCTATCACCACGCCGACCAGCGTCAGCGCCACCGTGCCCAGCCACAGGCCGGGCAAGGGCGGGGGTGGTGGTACCTCGTCCGAACTTGGTTCGTGGCGGCGCCAGATCACCAGCGCCAGGAGGATCACTACTGCGGCTCCGCTGCCGATGAGGCCGGCCTCGTATGTTGTTGCCGGGGTGTAGGAGAGTTTGATCGTGCCGCCTGCTCCTGCCGGGATGCGCCAGCCCTGTTGCCAGCCGTCCAGGCGGAGTGGGGTCAACTTCTTGCCGTTCAGGGTGGCTTGCCAACCCGTGTTGTAGTTCTCGTACGTGGTGAGGTACGAAGCCGAGCCTGCTCCTGCCGTTACCTCTCGGCGGTCGCCCAGCCAGTCCTGGATCGTCAACTTGCGGGCGGTGGCAGTGGGTTCGGTGATGGTGCCCCTGGTCAGCGTCAGGTCCGTGAGGGTCAGGGGGCCCGCGTCTCCCGCCTCCACCCGGTGTGTTCCCGACGTCAGTTCCAACGCCCCGTCCGCCTTGCCCTGCTGACAGGGCGTCACCTCCACCTCCCGGCGTTCCGTCAGGTCGCCTACCGATCCCTTCACGCTGGTCGGGTACAGCTCGCCGTCCACCGCCACCACCGGGCCCTTTCCGCAGGGCAGGGTGAAGGGGCGGGAGGGGTCCGGCTGTGGGGTGCGGTACTGGTCCAGGGCCGGGATGTAGGCCTCTGTCAGGCCCACCGGTAGTTGGAGGTTGTCGTCCGCTATCGGGTTGTGGAGGGTCAGGGGGGCCGTTTTCGTGATCGTGATGGTCAGGCTGTCCGTGGTTATCGGGTCGAAGCGGGCTACTCCGTTCTCGTCCACGCCCGCGATCGTCGAACCGTCCGGTGACGTGATGTCCACCTCGGTCGGGCGCGTCGACAGGCCGCCCGCCGGGGCCAACACCACTTCGCCCACCGCCTGTTTGCCGGTCCAGGTGAGGTGGATCGTCGGGCGGTCACCCGCTATCCAGCCCGTCGTCAGGTCGCCGTCCGTGAGGTTGCGGGCGGACAGGCCGGTGCCAAGTGCCGCTGTGGAGTCCGCCGTTGCCGTGATGCGGTGCTGCTGGGCGGGGGCCACCTCGTAGAGGAGCTTGTCCAACTCCTCGCCCGGCGTCGCCACCGCGCTCGCCTTCATCTCGTACGTTCCGGCCGTCGGCGTCGAGAACGTGCGGTGCAGGCCCGCCTCCGTGCCCGTCGGGGAGAGGCCCGTCGGGTCGGCCGTGCGGTGCAGGGAGATGATCTCGGCGGAGGCGTCGGTCGAGTTCGCGTCGGTGGGGAGCTTGAGGAGTCGGGTCACCTGGACGTGGGGGAGGGCGATCTCCGAGAAGCCCGCACCGGTCAAGCCCGTGTGGCGGGCCACCGAGTCGACGATCGTCAGCTTCATCCAACTCGTAGACCCTGCAGGTGCCTTGATGGTCTGCGTCATGCCGTTCGGCTGGAGGTAGCTGGTCGCCGAGCCCTTCGCCGTCTCCACCCTCACCTCTGTCGCCGCCGCCCGCACGCTCTCCTGCGGGAGCGGAGTCACCTTGAACGAACCCGGCATGTCGTACGACCCGCCCGTGAAGCCGATGCGCAGCCACTGGCCGTTCGGTGAACCCGCCGCGCCCTCCGCCCACGCGGTGTCCGGGTTGCCGTCGAAGGCGTTCACCGGGTCGAACTGGGGGAGCGAGAACAGCCAGTTGCCGCTCGAAGACGCCGTCACCGAACGGGCGCCGCGCAGCTCTGCGACCGTCTGGTGGGCGATGCCCTTCGTCGGCAGGATCTGTTTCGGTTTCTTGCTGGCGTCCTGGACCGCGTCCGGTGCGTTCCGCTCGTCGGGGGTATACGTGTACGACGTGTTGGCGTCCACCAAGCCGAACCGGGTGTCGGCGCGGCGCAGTCCGTCGCCGACCACCTGGAGCGTGGGTGAGCCCAGGCCCGGATGGTTGTCGCCCGTCAACACCGTTGCTCTGCCTCGGAGTTCGGTGGCGAGGGGGAGGAGGGACTCCGGGCCGCCGGAGACCACCGCCGTGTCGGCCACCGGCGTGAGGGCTGCCTGGCCGGGGCGGGTCACGTCCTTGCTCGTCGGCTCGTAGATCTCCACCGCTCGCTGGCGCGGGTAGAGGCCCTCGACCTGGAGCGGGGTGTCGTTGGCGATCCGGCCGCCCGTCATGATCGGGCCCAGGCCGGTCACCCGCTGGTACCCGGATTGCTCCAGGGTGCGTTTGACGGTGGTCGTCGGGACGTAGCCGATCTGGTCGGGGTCCAGGTCGTTGCGTACGACGACGTAGTAGATGCCCGCTCGGCTCAAGTAGTCGGCCAGGCCCGGGACTTCGCTGCCGCTGGCCAGTGCCTGCTCCACCGCGTCCATCGCGCGGCGGTTGCCGGGGGTGCCCATCGGGACGTAATCGCGTTCCGCCCAACGGGAGTTGGCGAGGACGTCCAGGGGCTCGTCGATGGGGGAGCCCCAGGTGTAGATGCCGTGCGCGGTCGCCGGGACGACCAGGGCGCGGGAGTCGGGGGAGTACTTGTGCAGCCAATCCGCCGTGGACTGCCAGTACTTGGGCAGCTGCTGGAACGAACCCGGGTTCAGGATCGACCCGTTGAGATACGGCCACGCCAGGCCGGGGAGTACGAGGATCACGGCGATCAGCGGGGCGAGTCGGCGGCCCGGCACCGGGCGGGCTCCGCGTGTCTCGGCGGCCACGCCCACCAAGTGGGCCAGGCCCAGGACGAGTACGAGGGCGAGCCCCGCCTGGAACTTGTAGATGTTGCGGAACGGGACGAGCGGACCGTTCAGCCAGTCCTGCACCAGCCCGTGGAAGGGCGCCCCGAACGCGCCGCCGTACCCGGCGAACAGGATCAGCGCGACCGTCACGGCCGTCAGCACCAGCCACCGCCGCTCCGGCATGTCCCGGCGGGCCAGCCCGGCCAGCCCCAGTCCTGCCGCGAGCGCCGAACAGACGATCACGATCACCGAGGACGCGATCGTCCAGCCGGCCGGTATCCAGGCCTCCCCGAGGTGCAGATAGGCGACCCAGTCACCGGCTCCGCGCAGGCCCTCCGTCGCCGACATGGTGTCCGTCGTGGTCTGCGAAGTCTCCACGTAGGGAAGGAAGTTCTCGCCGTAGACACCGAGCATGAGCAGTGGGATCCACCACCACGCCGTCGCCAGGATCACCCCCGGCACCCACCACGCGATCAGTTTGCGCTGCCGTGGCCCGGGCGGGCGGGAGAGCAGATACAGGCCGACGGGGAGGAGGGAGGCGAGGGTCGCGGCCGCGTTGACCCCACCCATGAACGGCACGATCAACGCCGACCGCAGGGCCGCGATCCGGGCCGTGTACCGCTCGTTGGTGAGCGGCAGCAGCACCCAGGGGAGAAAGGCCCCGGGGAGGGCGGCGGCCGAGGTCGACCCCACGACGATCGTGAACACCGGCCACAACGCGTAGGTCACGGCGGCGAGGAGCCGGGACGCGGGGCTGCCGATGCGCAACCGCTCGGCCAGCCGCAGCGCACCCCAGAAGGCGACCGAGACGACGAGCGACAGCCACAGCCGTTCCGCGAGCCACACCGGCAGGTGCACGGCATGCGCGAGCCAGTAGAACGGGAGCATCGGCCAGAGGTAGCCCGCGTACTGGTCCTGGATACCGCCGAACGAACCCCGGTCGTGCCACAACTGCCCCAGGTCGGACAGGAATTGGCCGGGATCGACGGTGACGCCGAGCTTGGTGTCGAAGGTCTGCCGCCCCGGGTGCACGGCGAGGAACAGCACGAACACCACGGCCCAGAACCCCAGCAGCCAGCGCCACGACCTCGGCCCCTCCGGGGGACCCGCGATGGTCGTGGTGGTGGGATCGGCCGCCGGGGGCGGGGCCTGGACCGTGGTCGCCGTCATGGTGGACACCGCCGGAGGATGAGGAGGAGGTTCCAGGTGGCCAACTCCCTTATCCCGGGCGCCTTGACGACGGCTCGGTCCAGGAAGGGCCAGTAGCGGGAGCGAGCCGCGACGACCATCACGTCGTCGCGGGCGCGCACCTGCCGCAGGGTGGCTCCGATGTGCACGGCGAACAGGTTCTCGCCGAGAGTGTGCTTGGCCGGCTTTCCGGTACGGCGCCGGTAACGGGCACGGGCCCGTTCGGCACCGAGGTAGTGCCACGGCGCCCACTCGTGACCGCCCCACGGGGACAGCCAGTTGGTGAACGACACATAGATCAGCCCACCGGGCCGCGTCACCCGGGCCAGCTCACTGAGAAACGTCTCCGGATCGGCCACATGCTCAAGGACATTGGAGGAGAACGTCACATCCGCGACCCCGGAGGACAGCGGCAACAAATACCCGTCCGCGATGACGGTCCCGTCGGGCGGTTTCGCCCCCAACTCCCTTGCGTCCGGCTCGAAGAGGTAGGCGTGAGCACCGCGCCGCCGAAACTCCTCGGTGAAGTACCCGCTCCCGCCACCGACGTCCACGACGGTACGACCGGCAACGGGCCCGTAGTAGGCCTCGACTTGATCAGCAGCATCACGGGCGAGGAGGGAGTAGCAGGCTTCGGGGTCGTCCTGCTCATGCAGAAAGGCACGAAAGAGGGCGAGCGAACGGCGGAAGGAGGGGTCCTTGAAACTCCGCTGTGGTGCAGCGCCCCGATAGGGGCGCGGGGAACTGCGCGACCAGCCCCCACGCACCCGCAGCCAACTCACGACCCCCAGCCCTTCACCGCCTCACCGGCCACCAAACGAAACTGCCTGACCGTCCGATCCCAGCGATAGCGCCCCGCACGATCCCGCGCCGCCACACCCATGACCTCACGCCGAAGCCCGGACAGAGCCAACGTGCACCAGGCCGCAGCGAACGACGACTCCCCCCGAGCCAGCACACCGGTCTCCCCGTCAACAACCGAGTCCCGCAACCCAGGCACGTCAAAGGCGATCGCCGGAGTCTCCCGAACCGCAGCCTCGGTCACCACCAGCCCCCACCCCTCCAACGCAGAGGGATGCAGCAACAACCAAGCCGCACACAGGAGTTCGTGCTTCCGAGCCTCAGAAACATGCCCGGTGAACTCCACACCGGGCCCGGCAAGCCGCTCAAGCCGCTCACGTTCAGGCCCGTCCCCGACGATCACCAGCCGCCCGCCGGTCACGGGACGTACCCGCTCCCACAACCGCAGCAACAGATCGATCCGCTTGTACTCGACCAACCGCCCCACCGCCACGAACAGCGGCTCCGGAGAACGCTCACCACGAGGCCCGGGCTCCTCAACTCCGTTGTGGACAACCCGAATCCGATCCCGCTCGACCCCGATGCCGCGCAGCGCATGCGCAGTCGAGGGAGAGACCGCGACCAACAGGCCGTGATGCTGCGCACCGGTCAACGCCCAGTGTTCGAGTCTTCGCCCGATCCGCGCCGCCGGCGCCATCGGCCCGCCGAACCGCATCTTCCACAGATCGGTGTGGACGTGGTTGACCAGCCGCAGCGTCGGCCCGTGATGCCACACGGGCGCGAAGTACGGCATCCCGTTGCACACCTCGACCAACAGATCGCAGGCGCCGACCTGTTGGGTGAACGCGGTGCGGGCGCGCAGGAAGTGGCCGTAGGCACCGCCCGCCGAGATGACGCGGTAGTCGCGGTAGGACGCGGGGCCGCCGCACAACAGGGTGACCTGGTGGCCCAGTTGGGTCAGGCCGTCGGCGAGTCTGTCCACGAGGAGTTCGGAGCCGCCGGCCTGCGGGTTGTCGAGATCCCGGTGGGCGAGGAAGACGATCCGGCGCGGTTGCGGCACCGGCGCCGGGGGCTGCTGCGTGACCGGGGGAAACGGGGCGCGCAGCGTGTAGGGCACGTGCTGGGGCATGGGTGCTCCAACTCGTCTCAGGGTGCGGAACGTTGGCGGATCAGGGTGTGGAACTCGGGCGGAACTTCCCCGGTGTCGGTGTCGGTGTCGGTGTCGGTGTCGGTGTGGGAAGGGGCGGGGCGCGGTGCGGAGTTCTGTGGGCGGGCTGTGCCGGGGTGGGTTGGACAGTTTTCGCCCCGGCGTTCCTGACGGCTACTCACCCGCATGACAATTTCCGGGGTTATTAGAACTGACGTCACGTCACATCGTGGGCGGATACCCGGGCGAAAGGGAAGATTCAGGGCGCCGACGGCCGCGTAGCACCAAAACGCCTCCCGCCACGGCGAGGACGAATCCGGCCACAGCCGCACCGATCGGCAACGACTGCCCCACCAGGCGCAGTTGACCGCTCTCCTGCTTCGCCAGTTTCACCTGTTCCTTCTGCGTGGCGGTGGTGAACGCGAGCTTGTCGGCGTCCAGGAGAAGGACCGCGTCGTAGGCGTGACCGGGGGCGCGGAGGGTGCGGCGGGGGCCGGTCCGGGCGTAGATCACCCGGCCCGTGCGCTGGTCGACGATCAGCTCGATGCCGTGGTTGGAGTACCACTCCTCGGCCAGGATCTGGGGGGACTTGGGCTGGTCGACGAGGCTGCCGGGGACCAGGCGGGTGCCGATCTTCGTGGGCGGGACCGTGCCCTTGAAGACGTAACCCGAGTAGCCCTGCACCTTCTTGGTCCCCGCGTAACGCAAAGTCACCGTCGCGCCAAGGGAGTTGTCCCACCACTGGTAGGGCTGTTTGCGCACGTCGAACGGGAACTTCAGGAAGGCGTCGCCCTCGAAGTACGGGTTCTCGTGGCAGCAGTGCACGGGCTTGTTGGTCTTACGGTCCGTGACCCAGCGGTTGGGGAAGAACTCCAGCGCGTCGTGCGGATCGGCGGCCGGCAGGGACTTGTCGGTGTCGACGGTTGTCGTCACGTCCCAGACCGCGTCCCCGCTCTTCTCGCTGTCCGCGACATCGCCGCGCACCTGCTGCGTGACGGTGATCCGCTGATCGTCCACGGTCCGCAGCTCGCCGGTGTCGAAGTAGCTTCCGGTGCCCCGGTACACGGCGGTCGTGTCGATGTCGATCGGGGTCACGGCGGCCCGCGGCTCGACGTACCACGCCAGCAGCGGCGCCAGGACCAGCAGAAACGTGCCAAGTCCCAGCAGGATCAAGGAAAATGGAGAGGTCGTACGGCGCATCCGGACACTCCAGTGAAAGTTGGTGACGGAGTTCGGGCCGCTCTGGGCCCTGTCGTCACACTCCCGTCGTCCGCCCGTAGGGCGGGCCCCGCGGCGTCTGGTGCGTGCAGCTGCAAGGCGGAGGAGGGAGTCGACGCGGAGCGTCGGCGACCGACGACAACGCCGCTGGGGGTCCCCCCACGCCTTTAAGGCCGTGGGGGAGTGCGTGCCAGGCGCCGCGGGGCAGGCGGGAGTGTGACGACAGGGCCCTTGGGCCGGGAACCGTAGGCGCCCCTTGACGGAGTGTCAATGTCTGCCGACACTGGGCCGACGGGCAGGGGCAGGGCGCACGGACCTCAGGACAGAGAGGCTGACCCCGCGATGCCCAGACTGCTCGCCGCCGCACTCACCGTGGTCCTGGCCGCCGCCCTCGCCGTGGGCGCCGCGCTCGGTATCGTCGCGCTGCTCGACGCGAGACCGGCTCAGCCGAACACGCCCCTGGTCACGTACGAGCAAGCGGGCCAGGGAAGTTGACGCCGTGGCCGCGCGCCCGGCGACCGTCCGGCCGGCGACACCTCAGCCGTCGGCCGAGCCGTCGGCGACCGCTCAGCCGTCGACCGCTCGCCCGGCGACCATGACCGCGCGCTCCGCGTGGCAGGACGTACCGCGGCTGAAAGTGCGGGAGTTCGCGGCGGTCGCCATGGCCGAGGCGCCCGCGCTCGCCGAGGAGATCCTGCGCGAGATCCGCCGTGAGCATCCTCAACTGCCCCTGGTTCTCGACGAGTCGGGTGAGCCGATGGCCCTGGTCGGCATCCGGCGTGCCATCGAGGTCTTCGTGCAGCACCTGGACACCGCCGAGGGGCGGCCGACCGTACCGCCGGGCGTCTTCCAGGAGTTCGGGCGCGGGGAGGGGCTGCACGGCCGTAGCCTCGACTCGCTTCAGGCCATCTACCGGATGGGAGTGCGGCTCGCCTGGCGGCGGTTGGCCGAGATCGGGCAGCGCGTGGAGATCCCGCCGCCCGCGATGTACGCGCTCGTCGACGCCGGTTACGAGTATCTGGACGGGCTCGTCGACCAGTCCGTGCGCGGGTATGCCGAGGCCGCCGCGCGGCAGGCGGGGGAGCGGTTGCGGCTGCAGCGGCGGCTCATGGAGCTTCTGCTCGCCGAGCATCACCGCGGCGATCCGGCCGAGGCTCTCTCCGAACGTGCCGCCCGCATCGGCTGGCCGCTGCCCGACAAGGTCGCCGTGGGTGTCCTGCTGCGGCCGGCCCGCGAGGCCGTCGCGCCCGCCGTGGGGCAGGAGGTGCTGCTCGACATGGAGTACGAGCAGCCGCGCATGGTCGTGCCCGAGCCGGATGCCGCCGGGCGGCCCGAGCTGCTGCACCGGGCGCTGACCGGCTGGGCCGGGGCGATCGGGCCGCCGGTGCCGCTGGCCGACGCGGTGAAGTCGGCGCGCTGGGCCGAGGCGGCCGTAGGGCTGATGGAGCGGGGGCTGTTGCCGGGCGGGGGTGTTCTGTACTGCACCGAGCACACCGAGGCGTTGGTGCTGTTGCAGCCGGAGGAGCTGATCGACGATCTCGCGCTGCGGTGTCTCGCGCCGCTCGCGCACTGTGGGCCCACGCATCGGCGGCGGCTCGCCGAGACGCTGCTGGCCTGGCTGGAGACGCGGGGCGGGGCGCCGGAGGTGGCCGCGCGGCTCGGGGTGCATCCGCAGACCGTGCGGTATCGGCTGCGGCAGATCCGCGAACTGTGGGGCGACGAGATCGACCATCCGGACCGTCGGTTCGAGCTCGAACTCGTGCTGCGCGCCCAGCGGTTGCGTGGTGAACTGGGCGATCCCAGGGCCGGTCGGTAGTCACATGGTCACGCGACCATTGCCCGGGCAACCCTCTATGGCTAGCCTGTGTTCGTCATGCCGATCGCCAGTTGAAATTTCGAACACGACACTCGGTGTGACACCCCATACAGCCACTCGCAGACACCTGGAAGGGGGCCGGTTGTGGGACGACTCGTACCTGCCGTGACCCGGGCTCTCGATATTCTTGAGCTCTTCCTCGACGGGGACGGGACGCTCTCCGCCCCCGACATCGTGCGCAAGCTGCAACTGCCGCGCACGACCGTGCACGAACTGGTCACCACCCTCGCCGCGCGGTCGTACATCGTGCCCGTGCCCGGACAACCCGGACGTTACCGGCTCGGAGTCCGTCCGTACCAGCTCGGGAGCCGATACGCCGAGCAGCTCGACCTCGCCGCCGAGGGGCAGCAGGTCGCCCGGTCCGTCGCCGAGACCTGCGACGAGACGGTGCACGTCGCCATCCTCGAAGGCACCGACGTCATCTACATCGCCAAGGTCGACTCCACACACGCGGTGCGCATGGTGTCGGCGGCCGGCCGTCGGCTGCCCGCGCACTGCACGTCCGTGGGCAAGATGCTGCTCGCGTCGCTGCCCGAGCCGGAGCTGAACGCGCGGATCCCCGCGGATGTGTCGTTGGCCGCGATGACGCCGAACAGCATTGTCGAGCCCGGCGCTCTGCGGGAGGCGCTCGCCGAGATCCGGTCGCGGGGGGTTGCCGTCGAGAGCCGTGAGTCGAATCCGGACGTGTCCTGTGTCGCGGCGCCGGTGCGGGACCGTACGGGGCAGGTTGTCGCCGCTCTCTCCATTTCCGTTCCGATGATTCGGTGGAGCGACGAGCGGCGGGTGGAGTTGGAGCAGCTGGCCGCGAAGGGCGCGGTCGAACTGTCGGAGCGGCTTGGGCACAGGAGTGTGGGATGACGTACGAGGTGGCTGTACGGGCCGAGGCGACGCTGGGTGAGGGGCCGACGTGGGACGCCGCGGCGGGGCGGTTGATCTGGATCGACATCCTTGGGTCCCGGGTGCATACGTACGACCCGTCGTCGGGCGTGCGGACGGTGCGGGTGACCGATCAGCATGTGGGGGCCGCCAAGCCCCGTGTCGGTGGGGGGCTCGTCCTCAATCTGCGGGACGGGGTCGGGCTTGTCGATCCTGACGGGGAGTTCCGGTGGTTGCATCGGGAGCCGATTGCCGGGCGGCGGGCCAATGATGCGGCCGTGGCGCCTGACGGGGCGTTGTGGGCGGGGACGATGCGGTACGACGAGGCGGCGTGTGGGGGGACGTTGTCCCGGGTTGCCGGGGACGGGTCCGTGCGGCTGATTCTTGATGACGTTGCCGTGAGTAACGGGACGGGGTGGAGTCCTGATGGGCGGTTGATGTACTACATCGACTCTCCTACTCGGCGGATCGATGTGTTCGAGTATGCGGAGGGGCGGGTTTCTCGGCGGCGGCGGTTTGCCGAGGTTGAGGAGGGGGCGGGTTTTCCTGATGGGCTGACCGTTGATGCCGATGGGTGTGTTTGGGTGGCGTTGTGGGGTGGGGGTGCGGTGCGGAGGTATACGCCGGACGGGGAGTTGGATCGGGTTGTTTCGTTGCCTGCCTCGCTGGTCACTGCGTGTGCTTTTGGGGGTGCGGATTTGAGTGACTTGTACGTTACGACTGCTCGGGTGGGGCTTACGTCGCCGCATCCTGTTGCTGGGTCGTTGTTGGTTGTGCCGGGGGCGGGGAAAGGGTTGGCGCAACCTGCATTTGGGGGCTGAGAGTTGAGTTTTGGCTGCGCGCCGGTGGGGGCTGGACGCGCAGTTCCCCGCGCCCCTAAAAGAACTCCGCGCCCGTGCGTTCAAGTCGCCCGGTGTTAGCGCGGGGTCGCCCTCACCGGGTTCTCCCGGTTCGGCGTCGTTAGGCGGGACTGCGCCAATGCCCTTGCCAGCTCCACCAAGCCGCCCGTGTCGGAGACCTCCGTTGCGTAAAGGCGGTACGTGCTGGGGGTGTTGAAAGGTTGCTCTTGGGCCGCTGCTCTGCGGGCCGCGTCGGCGACCATCGCTGCTTCGGCCGTGACGCGGGCCTCGTGGGGGGTGTGGCCCTCGTGGAGGGCGGCGTCCCTGGTGCGTTCGCGGAGGTGGTCGTCGAAGTAGGGGGTGAGGGCCAACAGGCCGTCGTGGATGGAGACTTCGCGCCAGTGGAGGCGCATGCGGGGGAGTTGGCGCAGGGCACTGGGGGGCTTGGGGGCGATGGACGCGAAGCGGACCTCCGACCACAACGGGCCCAGGCCGCGCAGGTCGTTGAGGTCGCGCCAGTGGGCTCTGGCCATCGGCAGGAGGCGCGGGAGCGCGAAGCCCGCCGAGCAGGTCAGGGCTGCCAGGGAAGCCATCGGCGGGGCTACGCCGGTGGAGAGGAAGTCGAGGTTGTGGCCGGTCCAACGGGCCACCAGGGCCGTGTACTTGACGAACTGGAAGCCCACCACGTCCAGCAGGGTGCCTAGGAGGATCAGCTGCAGGCCGGTCCTCAGCAAGCCCGTCACCTCGCGGGCCCACGTCACGCACACCGTGCACAGCGCCAGGGTGGCCGCGCTGTGGCCGAGCAGGTAGAGCGCGATCATCTCGCGCATGTACGGCGCGTTGGCGTAGTACGTGTCGAGGTCGGTCAGCCGCTCCGTGCTCGGGTCGGCCAGCGTGAACAGGACGACGATGGTCACGATCAGCGCGCCGTAGGCGGCCATGCTGCGCAGGACCATGCGGCGGATCCGGGCGGGGGAGCCGCCCCGCCAGTGGATCAGCAGGACCAGCAGGGAGCAGCTGTACGCGGAGAGCATGCCGTAGGTCAGCGGGGCGCCGAAGTTGGGGATGCCGGTGAGGCGGTTGACCGCGTTCAGCGTCGGGGGTGCCGAGCAGACCAGGGCCAGGGAGCCCAGGACGATCGCCGCGCAGGTGGACAGGGTCAGCGGGTCGCGCGGGATCCGCCAGGGGCGGCGCAGCAGGACCGTGCAGGACAGTCCGAAGACGGCGGCGGCGAGATACACCATGAGGCTCATGCCCGGGTGCTCCCTTCCGTCGTGCCGGTGCGGACCCGGGCGGCGGCGACCAGCGGGGACCGGGTCAGTTCGTCGGCGATCCGGATCAGGAGGGCGGTGCCGGGGGCCCGGTCGGTGAGCCGGTCCGGTTCGTCGGCGGGCACGAGGTGCGGGTCACGGCTGCGTTCCTCGGCCACGGCCGCCGCTACGACCGCCGCCCACGCCGTTGCCTCGGCGCGCTCCGGGTCGCCCGTGGTGCGCGCCGCCTCCTCCAACGTCCGCTCGTACAGGGCCCGGTCGAAGAACGCGTCCAGGTGGCCGAGCGCGTTGTGGATGCTCGTCTGCCGCCACACCAACCGGGTCTCGGGGGAGGACCAGCGGGGGCGAGGGAGCCGTAGCGCGCGGCGGGTGAGGAGTTCGGCCAGCTCGTGTTCCAGCGGTTCGAGACCGGCGTACGTCCGCCGGGCCTGCCACCACTGGGTCAGCCGGGGGCCGGTGAGGGGGATCAGGACGCCTACGACGGTCAGGACCGCGCCAAGGCCGGCGGCGACCGGCGAGACCGTCGTGCCGAGCTGTGTCCAGTCCCGTCCGGTCCAACGGGCGATCACCGCCGCGAACTTGGTCAGGCTGTACCCCGCGCCGCACAGCGAGCCGACACCCAGCGTGATCATTCCCGCGCGCAGCCAGCCGCGCACCTGCCGCGCCCAGCGCAGCGCCGACACCGCGGTGACACTGACGGCGGCGAGATGCCCGGCCAGGTACAGCACGATCATCTCGGCGATGAACGGCGTGGTCGCGTAGTAGGTGTCCAGGTCGGTGCGGCGCTCCACGGGGGTGCGGCCCAGCGCGAACGTCACGGCGATGCCGACCAGGATGAAGGTGTACGCCACGATCCAACGGCGGGCCGTGCGATGGACGTTGGGCCCGCCCCGCCAGTAGACGATCAGGACCTGGGACGAGGCGCCGTACGCGGTGACCGACGCGTAGGTCAGCGGCGCGGCGAGGTTCGGGATGCCGCTGAGCTGGTTGATCGCGCCGACGGTGGGCGGCGCCCCGAGGAGGAAGCAGGCGCCGGCCAGGCCGAGGAACACGCAGATGACCCGGAGATAGGGGTCGTGCCAGTGGCGGATCAGATCCGGGGTCTTCACCAGCACGCCCAGCCACAGCAGGCCGCAGCTCAGGTAGTCGATCAGGCTGCTCATTTTCTGGTCCCGCGGTAGTTGAGGGCGGCGCCGATGCGCCCGGCGACCCCCTGCTGTGAGCTGTCGTCCGCCACGGCGGGGTCGTGCGCGGGGTTCGCCGTGGCCGCCGCCTGCAGCCAGGGCCGCAGCCGTCCGCTCATCAACATGCCGAATCTGTCCGCCTCTTGCTCGTCGGCGAGGCTGAAGTCGGTACGGGCGGCGACGGGTCGGGGGCTGCCGTCGGCGGTCGGTTCGGGCGCGGGGGCGGCGGTCCGCTGGTGCATGTGCCACACCTCGTGGCAGAAGATGACGATCTGGTGCCAGGCGGCGGCCCGTTTGTCGATGACGATGACGTCGTAGGTGTCGCCCTCCAGCCACAGTCCGCTGGCGGTGTGCGGCGGGAACACCTCGCGGCGGACGACGACTTCACGTCCCCGCCAGCGCGTGACGGAGTCGACCAGCGCGTCGAACAGGGCCTCGGGGTCGGCCGGGACCGGGACGCGCATCGGGTCGATGAGGGCACCGGCGAACCGGCGCATCTCCTTCTTCGTGCGCACCGCTGCAATATGCCAGGACATACGCCGACTCAGCCACCTCACCGTCGCCGCGGAAGCAGGAAACGGGGCGCTTCCGCGGGGTGGGCGGGGGGAGTGCGGCGGATGCCTTCCGCTGAACGGGCCGCTTCCGTCGGGGAGTTGGCCTGAACGGCACCTGTCGTCCCGGCCCTGTTGCCCTCGCCCCGCACCGCCGCCCGCACCGCGTCGATCGCGTCGCGGTGGCGCAGGGCGCGGGAGACGGGGCCGATCTCCTGGAGGAGGTCGGCGGTGTCGGGGTGGCCGGTGGTGGTGTCGTGGCGCGGGGGACGGCCGGCCGCGTCGATGGCGTCCAGGATCGCGACCGCCGCCGCGAGGGCCTTCGCGCGGGCCGGGGTGCAGCCGAGGCGGAGGGCGGCGCGGTGGGCGCGGGTGCGGAGGTCCTCGTCGAGGTGGCGGGCGAGGGGGAGCAGGACGTCGCGGATGTACGTCTCCCGCCGGATCAGCCGGAGTTCGGGCGCCGCGCACAGCAGGAAGGGGACGCCGTCACCGTCGACGGAGCGCATCAGGACGTAGAGCGGCCGGAGTTGGTGGTGGGCCAGGCGGACGCGCAGGCGGCCGTGCAGATATTGGCCGGTGTGCGGCAGGATGAAACCGACGGCGATCAGGACGGCGGCGAGGCAGGCCGCGCACGGGGCGACGTCCGTGCTGAGCGTGTCGAGGTCGTGCCCGGTCCAACGGGCCACCACCGCCGTGAACTTGGCGAGATCGAAGACGAGGCTCAGCGTGTAGCCGGCGCCCAGGAACGTCAGTCCCCAGCGCAGCCAGCCGTGCAGGGCGTCCGCGCGGACCCAGTTCCAGATGAGCCGCACGGTGATCAACGCGGCCACGGTGTGCGCGAGCAGATAGAGCAGGATCAGCTCGCGCATGAATGGCGTGTTGGCGTAGTACGTGTCGAGGTCCCGTATCCGCTCCACGGGCACGTCGGCGAGGGCGAACAGCACCCACAGGGCCACGATGACGCCCGAGTAGACCGAGATCACCCACCGTCTGGCGCGCCGGGTCGCGTTCGAGCGGTCGGACAGGCCGTCGCGCCAGATCACGATGAGCACTAACCCGGCCCCGCTGAACGCCGTGAGCAGTGAATACACCCACGGCGCCGAGAAGTTGGGCACACCGGTGACCCGGTTGGTCCAGGCGATGACCGGCGGCGTCACGAACACGAACAGGGCGCAGGCGAAGAGCAGCAGTCCGCCGACCGCTCGCAACAGCGGTTGCCCCCACAGCCGGATGATCGCCGGCAGCTTCAGCGCGAGGGCGGTGCCGAGGACCGCGGTGGGGATCCACACGAAGGACGTGTACAGCTCGCCGAGGAAGGTCGTGACCACGTCGTACGCTCCCCCTTCCCGCCGTCCGCTGCACAGCCGGTCCGAGGTTACGCGCCCACAACTGCCAACGTCATGTCGTCCGGTGGCCGTTGTGGGACCGGGAACGACCGCTGTGTCCGGAAATCGCCCCCGTGAATGAACCGTGCACTGTGTTCAACCCATTGACGCGCAAGCGCTTCGATTTTACGGTCCCGTTCGAAGTAGCGAGCGCCATTCGGTATTTCGAACACTCAACACCGGTACGACGACATGGACACGACGGCACGGAACTCCTACAGGTAAGGGCAGGCAATGGGACGACCTGACCTGAAGCGCAGGCACCTACTGGCCACGGCGGGCGGTCTCGCGGTCGCGGGCAGTCTCGCCTTCGCCGCTCTCGGCACCGGCGCCGACGCGCTCGCCTCCGGCGCGGACACCCGGGTGCGCTACTGGAACCTCTTCAGCGGCGGCGACGGCGCCAACATGATCGCGATGCTGGACGCCTTCCGTAAGGAACACCCCGGCATCGACGTCAAGGACTCCACCCTCCAGTGGGGCAACCCCTTCTACACCAAGCTCGCGATGGCCGCCGCGGGCCATCACGCACCGGAACTCGGCGTCATGCACATGGGCCGCGTCGCGGGCTTCTCACCGGGCCGGCTCCTCGACCCCTGGGACGAGGACCTCCTCGCCAAGTACGGCGTGCGCAAGGCGGATTACAACCCCGCGCTGTGGAACCGCGGTGTCATCGACGGCAAGTTGTACGCCCTGCCGCTCGACATCCACGTACAGCTCTGCTTCTACCGCAAGGACGTCCTGAAGAAGGCGGACCTCCTCGGCGACGACGGCCGCATCGTCCAAGTCACCTCCGCCGACGACTGGTTCGACGTCCTGAAGAAGGCCAGGCAGGTCCAGAAGAAGGGCCTCCAGACCATCGGCCTGTGGACCAACGACCAGAACTTCCAGTGGTGGTTCTTCGTCGCCTTCTACACCCAGCTCGGCGGCGGATGGTTCGACGCCGGCAACACCCAGGTCCTCTTCGACACCGACAAGGCCACCCAGGTCCTGGAGTTCTTCCGCAAGCACGTCACCGACGGATACGTCATCCCGGGCGCCCCGACCGGCGAACAGTTCATCAACGGCGCCCCCTTCACCTGGGAGGGCGACTGGTCGGTGCCGGTCTTCTCCGGCGCGAAACTCGACTACGGCGCGACCCCGCTGCCGCCCGTCTTCGGCAAGCAGGCCACGCACGCCGAGTCGCACTCCTTCGTCCTGCCGCACCAGGCCGGCCGCGGCGGCGCCACCAACGAGGCAGCGCACGAACTGGCCGCCTACGTCGTCACCCACGCCCTGCAGTGGGCGGCCGGCGGCCACATCCCCGCGTACACACCGACGCTCTCCACGGCCGCGTACAAGAAGCTCACCCCGCAGAACGAGTACGTCACCGCGATGAACCACCAGGCCACCGAGCCGAAGGTGTGGTTCGCGGGCTCCACCGGCGTCCTCGCCCAGGACCTCGGCCCGCTCGTCGTCTCCTCCACGATGGGCTCCGCCAAACCGGCCGCCGTGGCGCGGACGATGAAGAACCACCTCACCCGACTCCTCGCCTCGAAGAACCCGATGGACGGCAGGACCGCAGCACAGGGAGGTGCGGCCGCATGACCACCAGCGCCGAGACCGTCATCGCACCGGCGCGGACGAGGACCGCCACCGCGACCGCGACCGTCCGCCGCAACCAGGGCTTCCAGCACGGGGGTTGGTTCGTCGCCCCGTTCCTGGCGCTCTTCGCCCTGTTCGTCGTCTGGCCGCTGCTGCGCGGCGTCTACCTCAGCCTCACGGACGCCAACATCTCCGGCGACGGCGCGAACTTCATCGGCCTCGACAACTACCGCGAGGCCCTGCACGACCGGGCGATGTGGGACGCGCTCGGCCACAGCGCGTACTTCACGCTGCTCGTCGTACCGTGCATCACCGTCCTCGCCTTCCTGCTCGCGATGCTCGCGCACCACATCGAGCGCGGAAAATGGCTGTGGCGACTCTGCTTCTTCGCGCCGTTCCTGCTGCCGTCGACGGTCGCGGGCAACATGTGGCAGTGGCTGTTCACCCAGGGAATCGGCCTGTTCAACGAGACCTTCGGCCTCACCACACCCTGGCTCACCGACAAGTCCTACGCGATGCTCGCCATCGTCATCGAGACCCTGTGGTGGACGGTCGGCTTCAGTTTCCTCCTCTACCTCGCCGCGCTCCAGGGCATCCCCGACCACCTCTACGAGGCCGCCAAGCTCGACGGCGCCAACGCCTGGCACCGCACGGTCCACATCACGCTGCCGATGCTGCGCCACATCACCGGCCTGGTGATCGCGCTCCAGGCCCTCGCCTCGCTCCAACTCTTCGACCAGGCCGTCGTGATGATGGACTTCGGCCCCGGACCCGAGCTGAGCACCCGCTCCTTCGTCCAGTACACCCTCGAACAGGGCTTCACCAGCTACCGCGTGGGCTACGCCTCCGCGATGTCCGTCATCTTCTTCGTGATCATCGCCGCGGTCGCCCTCACCCGGATGGCACTGCTGCGCAACCGTGAGGAGGCCGCCCGATGAGCACCACGCAACTCCGGCTGAAGCCCCGCAAGCCCTGGACCCCCAGCCAGATCGTCCTCACCCTCCTGGGCCTCGCCGTCTCCGCCCTCTTCGTGGCGCCGATCGCCGCCGCCCTGTTCACCTCGCTCAAGTCGGAGACCGAGGCGGCCGAGATCCCGCCGCACTGGCTGCCCAAGGTCTGGACGGCCCAGGCCTGGAAGGCCCTCTGGAAGACCGGCAACATCACGAACTGGTTCGTCAACTCCCTGGTCGTGTCGATCCTCGTGACGGCCATCGTGGTCACCGTCGCCGCCCTCGCCGGATACGGGTTCGCCCGCACCGAGTTCAAGGGCAAGACCGTCCTGATGGGCGGGGTGATGGCGGGCCTGATGATCTCCCCGGCGGTCCTCGGCGTCCCCCTCTTCACCACCGTCCAGCAGATGGGGATGGTCGACACCTACTGGGGCATGATCCTGCCCCAGTGCGCGCCCGCCGCGATGGTCTACATCCTCTACAAGTTCTTCCAGGGCATCCCCCGCGAACTGGAGGAGGCCGCCTTCATCGACGGCGCGGGCCGCTGGCGGATCTTCTTCACCATCGTGGTCCCGCTCTCCCGCCCCTCCCTCGCGGCGGTAGGCATCTTCACCTTCATCGCGTCCTGGAACAACTTCCTCTGGCCGTACATGGTGACCAACAACCCCGACCTGATGACCATGCCGAACGGCATCGCGACCGTCATGAACTCCTACGGCATCCAGTGGGCCCAGCTCATGGCCGGCGGCCTGATGGCAGGCCTCCCGCTGATCGTCGTCTTCGTCTTCTTCCAGCGCCAGATCGTCGCGGGCGTGGCCCACACCGGATTGGCGGGACAGTGACCATACGAAGAGGTCTTGCCGCTGCACTGATGGCGGCCGCTCTGACCCTGCTGCCCAACACGGCCCAGGCAGCCCAGAGTTACCCCGACCCACAGCCCATCACCGGCCAGCAGATCATCCACGACCCCACGGTCATCGCCCTCAAGTCCGGCGGCTACGTGGCCTATTCGACCGGCGGCGTCATCGGCGCCCGCACCTCCAAGAACCGCGTCCAGTGGGACGACGCGGGCAACGCCTTCGCCACGCCCCCGAGTTGGTGGTACGACTACAACTCCACCGGCGACCCCTGGGCCCCCGACCTCTCCTACCGCGACGGCCGCTACTGGCTCTACTACGCGGTGTCCTCCTGGGGCACGAACCACTCCGCGATCGGCGTGGCGACGTCCCCCACCGGCCTCCCCGGCACGTGGACCGACCAGGGCAAGGCCTTCACCTCGGAAACCACGGACACGTGGAACGCCATAGACCCGGCCATCGTCCAGGCCGACGGCAAACTCTGGATGGCCTTCGGCTCGTACTGGACCGGCATCCGCCTGATCGAACTGAACCCCACGACAGGCAAGGCGATCCCCGGCGCAACGGTGTCCCAACTGGCGACCCGCCCGGACGCGCCGTACGCGGTGGAGGGCGCGTACATCGTCCACCACGGCAGCTACTACTACCTCTTCGCCTCCTACGACGCCTGCTGCCAGGGCGTGAACTCCACGTACAAGATCCGGGTCGGCCGCTCGACGACGATCACGGGCCCGTACGCGGACAGCACAGGCAAGCCAATGCTGACGGGCGGCGGAGACCTACTCCTCGCAACCCACGGCCGCTACATAGGCCCCGGCGGAGAATCCATCTTCCAAGACAAAGGTAAGGATGTCTTGGCATACCACTACTACGACGGAGAGGATTCAGGCACGCCCAAGCTGGGGCTAAACACCCTCACCTGGACAACCACCGGCTGGCCAAAGCTCCTTTAGGGGCGCGGGGAACTGCGCGACCAGCCCCCACAAACCCGCAGACAAAACTCAACCCAGAAAGGCCCGCATGCGCACCGCCCGCTTCACCCTCGACCCCGCCTTCACCATCGGCGAAGTCAACCCCCGCCTCTTCGGCTCCTTCGTAGAACACCTCGGCCGCTGCGTGTACACCGGCATCTTCGAACCAGACCACCCCACCGCAGACCCAGAGGGCCTCCGCCAAGACGTCCTGGACCTGGTCAGAGAACTGGGCGTCACAACCATCCGCTACCCCGGCGGAAACTTCGTCTCCGGCTACAAGTGGGAAGACTCGGTAGGCCCCGCAGGGGATCGCCCCCGCCGCCTGGACCTGGCCTGGCGCTCAACAGAAACGAACCGCTTCGGCCTCTCCGAGTACATCGCGTTCCTGAAGAAGCTGGGCCCGCAAGCAGAACCGATGATGGCCATCAACCTCGGCACACGCGGAGTCGCCGAGGCACTGGAACTCCAGGAGTACGCCAACCACCCTTCCGGCACGAGCCTCGCAGAGCTACGCATCACCCACGGCGACAAAACCCCCTTCGGCATCCAACTCTGGTGCCTGGGCAACGAGATGGACGGCCCCTGGCAGACGGGCCACAAGACCGCCGAGGAGTACGGCAGGATCGCCGCGGAGACGGCTCGCGCGATGCGCCAGATCGACGCCGGCGTAGAACTCGTCGCCTGCGGCTCCTCCTCCCAGGCCATGCCGACCTTCGCCGAGTGGGAGTCGACGGTCCTCCAGGAGACGTACGACCTGGTCGACTACATCTCGCTGCACGCCTACTACCAGCCGACCGACGGCGACCTCGACTCCTTCATCGCCTCCGCCGTCGACATGGAGTCGTTCATCGAGAACGTGGTCGCGACCGCCGACCACGTGGGCGCCCGCCTCAAGTCGAAGAAGAAGATCAACCTCTCCTTCGACGAGTGGAACGTCTGGTACACGTCGGACTGGGAGGAGCAGGCGAAGAACGCCGATCCCGCCGACTGGCCGGAGGCACCGCGCCTGCTGGAGGACAACTACAGCGTCATGGACGCGGTGGTCTTCGGCTCACTCCTGATCGCCCTGCTCCGGCACGCCGACCGTGTCACCGTCGCCTGCCTCGCCCAGCTCGTCAACGTCATCGCGCCGATCATGACGGAGCCGGGCGGCCCGGCCTGGCGCCAGACGACGTTCTTCCCGTTCGCGCAGGCGTCGAAGCACGGCCGGGGCCAGGTCCTGGACGTCCGCGTCGACTCCCCGAAGCACGAGACGAAGCAGTACGGCGAGACCGACCTGCTGCACGCCACCGCCGTGCGCGGCGAGGACGGCTCGGTCACGGTGTTCGCCGTCAACCGCAGCCGCACCGAGTCGCTGCCGCTCCAAGTGGGCCTGAACGGCCTGGACTTGACGTCGGTCGTCGAGCACAGCGCCCTCGCGGACACCGACCCGGACGCCCGCAACACCCTGGCCGACCCGGAGCGCGTGGCCCCGCACGAGGTCGAGGGCACCACGCTCCAGGACGGCACGCTGACCGCCGTACTGGAGCCGCTGTCCTGGAACATGATCAGGATCAGCTGAACCCCATGGGGTGTCAGCGGCCGGGGGAGGCCACCGGCGAAACCGGTACTCCTCCGGCCGCACTCCCCAACAACGTCAGCCGTACGTCCTTCGGGCCCGCCGGTGTCGTGCCGTCGGACAGGACGGCCAGGGCGAGAGTGTTTGTGCCCCGGGTGCGGAGGATCCCGTTCGGGAGTGCGAAGGTGTGCTGCGGGCCCACGTCGTTGATGTACTGGCCCATGTTCCAGCCGTTGAGGAAGATCTGGACGCGGTAGGCACGCGTCGGGTCGTCGTCGAGGACGAGGCCGATCGAGGCGTCGATGCCGGTGTCCACGGCGAGCTTGAAGCTGGTCCGGTACCAGGCCACGCCCTGCCGCTTGTCGGCGCGGGGGAGGGTCACCGCCTCCCACCCGGCGTCCGCGTACCCCGGCAGGTGCCAGCCCTCCCGCTCGCCGTACAGCCCGCCGTTGTTCTGCGGCCCGCGCACCGGATCGGGTGTCGACTCACCCTGGAGTCGCCAACTCACCTTCGGGGAGGCGCCCTTGAAGGTCGCCGCCGTCAGCCCGCGCGCGACCTTGTGGGTGTCGAGGGCCTTGCCGTCCTGGTCGTGCTGCATCCGCCGCACCAGCACGGACAGGACATGTGAACCGGCCGCGCGCTGCTTCTCGGGAATCGCGAAGGTCGCCTTGGCCGCCCAACTGCCCTGCCGCACACTGGTGTTCGTCGGCACCGGCATCCGGTGCGTGCCGAGCGGCTCGCCGTCCAGCCACGCCATCAGCAGCCCCTGCGTGCCGGTGCTGTAGGCGAGGGTCACCGACTCCAGGGTGTCGGCCTTGCCGGTCGTGAAGCGGCCCCGGTACCAGACGTCGCCGTAGTGGAAGCCGTAGTCGTCCGCGAAGAGCAGCGGCTGCCCGGCGGGGATCGCCGTCGTACTGAACGTCGAAGTCCGGTCCGCCGCCGTCCACTTGGAGTCGTCGAAGGCGACCGCGGCCTCCTGGTTCTCCACCTTCCGCCGCCAGCCGTCGAGCGCGGGGAGCGGTACGGCGGGCACCCCGGGCAGCAGCGCGTCCGGGTTCGAGCGCAGGCTGCCGGCGTTGGTGACGGTCGCGGGCACGGCCCGTCCGTTCCAGGTGACGTCGGTGATGCCGCGCGGGCCCCACACCTCCAGGCCGGTCTCGCCGATGGTGTCGCCGGTGAGGTGGGCGGTCGTCCCGCTGACCGTGGCCTCGCGCAGCAGCGCCGGGCCGTAGACCAGCGCGGTGCCCGAACCGGTCTCGTACGGCCACAGGCGTACGGAGCCGGCCTCGTCGGCGAAGACCAGCAGGAGGGAGTTGTCGACGCCGCCGCCCTGGACGAGGACCCGGGTCAGGCCGCCGATGCCGAGCGGGACGGTGACGTGCAGGAGACCGCGGTCCCAGACCCAGGCGGCCTGTGCGTCGAGCCGGGTCACCACCGGCTCCTCGGGGCACTCGACGACGACGTGGGCCATCTCGCCGCGCGTCCCGGCGAACACGGCGATGTCCTGCCGGCCGGTGGTGAGGGACATCATCGGAGTGACCGTCGAGTACCTCAACTTACGGCCGCCGAGGGCGAGTTGGGTGACGAGGAGGCGGGCGTCCTGGGCCGGGACGGTGACCTCGATGTCGTCGCTCGCGGTCGGCAGGGTCGAAGTGACCGCCGCCGTACCGTCGTTGCGCAGGACGTAGACGTGCGCGCCGGTGTCGGCGTTGGTGAGGTGGTAGACCTTCAGGCCGTCCGCCTTGACGTCGGCCGCGCGGTCCAGCTTGGCGAAGTCGGGCACCGTCCGCAGCAGATGGCCGAGCTGGTGCATCGGCACGAGCTTCGCGGTCGGATTGCGGCCCTCGTCGAAGGCGGCGCCGTAGTCGTACGACGTGTAGACGACCGGCGCGGGCAGCCAGCCCCACGAGGTGCCGCCGAACGTCATGTAGACGCTGTGCAGGGTGAGTCCGTTGGCGAGGTTGGTGAGGTAGAAGCGCCGCTCGTACGCCGCGTCACGCGTCCGGCGCGACTCCGCGTACCCCTTGCCGTCGAACCAGGACCCGCCCCACGGATCGAACCAGCCGCCCCCGAACTCCGGCACGAAACCAGGGGTCTTGGGGCTCGCGGTCGCTCCACCCTTCGCCCCGCCGATCCCGAAGTGCCCCCAGTCCGGCGGGAGTTGGGACGGCGAGGGATACCCGTCGAAGCCGTACAGCCAACCGCCCTTGTCCGCGCCGGTGTCGAAGGATCCGGGGGTCCAATAGCCGTTGCGTCCCTTGTCGTTGTGGAACAGGGGGACGTCGATGCCGTCGGCGCGCACCTTCTTGTACAGGTGGGACATGTACGCGCCGCCGGACGCGTGGGTGAGCTGGCCGTCGTACTCGTTCTCGATCTGGTAGAGCAGGACCGTGCCCGTGCCCTGGGTGAACAGGTGCTTGGAGACGATGGAGTTGACCTGGGTGAGCCACTCGTCGACGTGCGAGAGATACGTCGCGTCGGCCGTTCTGGCGGTGCCCTTCGTGGCGACGAGCCAGCCGGGGAAGCCGCCCGCGTCGATCTCCGCGTTGATGTACGGGCCGGGGCGCAGGATGACGTAGAGGCCGGTCTCGGCGGCCATGCGCAGGAACAGGTCGAGGTCCCGGATGCCCGTGAAGTCGTAGTGGCCCTGCGCGGGGGAGTGGTAGTTCCAGGAGACGTAGATGCTGACCGCGTTGTAGCCGAAGGCGCGCATCTTCTGCAGGACGTCGCGCCACAGGGACGGGCTCGGCAGCCGGAAGGGGTGCATCTCGCCCGACCACAGGACCAGGCGCTTCCCGTCGACGATCAGGGAGTAGCGGTCGTACCCGATCGTGTGGGCCCGGCCGTCCGCGGCCGGTGGTGCGGGGGGCGGGCCGGTCGGCACGACGTGCGCGGCGTACGCGTCGTCGCCACCGCCGCTGCCACCCCCCAGCGCGAATCCGAGCGCGGCCGTGCCCGCGAGGGTGCTGAAGGTACGCCTGCTCAGCTCCACTGGAAGCTCCTCCCGGGTCCGGTCCGTCGGCGGCACGTGCGAAGCCATTTTCCGTGGTCGTCCCAGGAGGCCGTCGTGCGGGGCCATTCTCTATGCCGGAACGGCCCACAATGGACGCATGAGGATCTCGGCACGGGCGGATTACGCGGTACGGGCGGTACTGGAGCTCGCCGTACGGGGTGACGACGGCCCTGCGGCGGACGGTCCGGTGAAGGCCGAGACCATCGCCACCGCACAGGACATCCCGCACAAATTCCTGGAGGGAATTCTCGGCGACCTCCGGCGCGCCGGGATCGTCGACAGCCGGCGCGGCGGGGGCGGCGGCTACCGGCTGGCCCGCGCGGCCGGCGCGATCACCGTCGCCGACGTCATCCGCGCGGTGGACGGCCCGATCGTGTCCGTACGCGGCGAACGCCCCACCGGCCTCGCCTACACCGGCACCGCCGAACCCCTCCTCCCCCTGTGGATCGCCCTGCGCGCCAACGTCCGCAAGATCCTGGAGGGCGTCACCCTCGCGGACATCGCGGCGGACGCGCTGCCGGAACCGGTACGGGCGCTGGCGGCGGAGCCCGCGGCCTGGGAGAACCCGTAGACCCGTAGCCCTGTAGTCCTATAGCCCCTAGTCCTGTCGTCGAAGCGCGGTGAGGAGAATGACCGCGATGACGATGACGATGATGATGACAACTCGACGCGCGTACGCGGCTGTTGCCGCTGCCTGCGTGATCCTCGCGGGCTGCTCGTCCCCGGAGGCGATCAGCCAGGCCAGTCCCGGGGATCCGCTCACCAGGACCTTCGAGGAGGGGAAGCGTCCCGCCGTGGCGGATCTGGCGGGGACCTCGTTGGACGGGGACGCGATCCGGCTGTCGGACTACCGGGGCAAGGTCGTCCTGATCAACGCCTGGGCCTCCTGGTGCGGGCCCTGCCGGGCGGAGGCGCCCCAGCTGAAGCTGATCCAGGAGACGTGGGGCGACCGCGGACTGCGCGTCCTGGGGCTCGACAACGACAACAGCCGCGCCGCCGGTCTCGCCTTCCAGAAGAGCTTCCACCTGGCCTACCCGTCCCTGCACGATCCCTCGGGGAAGCAGGCCCTGCGGCTGCCGCGCGGGCTGGTGGACACCCAGGTGATGCCGTTCACGATCGTCGTCGACCGCGCCGGGAAGGTGGCGGCGACCCGGATGGGCGCGGTGACGCGGACGCAGCTCGCGAAGGTCGTGGAACCGCTGCTGCAGGCGTAGGGGTCCGTCCTTGTGAGCCGTCCTCATCCGTGTCTCAGGATCCGTTCAGATTGGCCGCCTAGCGTCGCCTCCCATGCGCACGCTGATACTGCTCGCCCTCGCGGGCCTCGGGGCCCAGCTCGTGGACGGCAGCCTCGGTATGGCCTACGGGGTCACGTCCACGACGCTGCTGCTGGCCATGGGGACGAATCCGGCCGCCGCGTCCGCCACCGTCCACCTGTCCGAGATCGGTACGACGCTGATGTCCGGCGCCTCGCACTGGCGGTTCGGGAACGTGGACTGGAAGGTCGTGGTGCGGATCGGGGTCCCGGGCGCGATCGGGTCGTTCCTGGGCGCCACCGTCCTGTCGAAGCTCTCCACCGAGGTCGCCGAGCCGGTGATGTCGCTGATCCTGTTCGGACTCGGCGTGTACGTCATGTCCCGGTTCACCTTCAAGGGGCTGCCGAAGGGGCAGCTCGGCAAGCCGTTGCGGAAACGGTTCCTGGCGCCGCTCGGGCTGGTCGCCGGGTTCCTGGACGCGACCGGCGGGGGTGGCTGGGGGCCCGTCGGTACACCCGCGCTGCTGGCCAGCGGGCGGATGGAGCCGCGCAAGGTGATCGGGTCGATCGACACGAGCGAGTTCCTGGTGGCGGTGGCCGCGAGTCTCGGCTTCCTGTTCTCGCTCGGGTCCCAGGGGCTCAAGTGGACCTGGGTGATCGCCTTCCTGCTCGGGGGAGTCGTGGCCGCGCCGGTCGCCGCCTGGCTGGTGCGGCTGGTTCCGCCGCGGGTGCTGGGCTCGGCCGTCGGCGGGATCATCGTCGTGACCAACGTCCGTACGCTGCTGAGAAGTGACTGGATCGGCGCGTCGGGTGCGCTGAGCACTCCGGTGTACGTCGTGCTGTACGGGATGTGGGCTGCCGCCCTGGCGTACTCGGTCCGCGCCCATCGCCGGGAGAGGGCGCTGGAGACGCGGACCGAGTCCGAGTCCGCCGAAGAGCGGCAGCCGCTCGGGGTGTGATCGGCGATCCCCGATCAGTGCTTCCTGGTCATCAGCCTCCTGGCCATCTCCGCGTCGACACCGGCGTCATGGCAAGGAAGTTACGGCTGTACCTGAAGGATTCCTTGATGTGCCGCTGTGAAGGGCCTGGGGACGGAACGGCCAACGGCCGCTTATTTCAACAGAGTTCACACACTGTGGAGAGAATGTGAAAGACGCGTCTGTGAATGGCCTGAGTTCGCCCTGACCGCCTCCTGTGGGGCTCCCTACGATGCGAGCGCGCCGTCGGTCTTCACAGGAACTTCATTGGTTCTTCAAAGACTTGGGGCGCAGCCACCCCCCAACCCCAAGGAGAAACCATGCCTGGTGGGCTCCTCCTGAGCGGCGCCGTCGCCGCTCTTCTCACCACCGCGCTGCCCATGCAGCACGCGTCCTCACCCGTGTTCGACGACCCGCCCCCGGACAAGATCGTCATCAACGTCGCCACGGTGAACGGCTCGGGCTGCCCGCAGGGCACGACGGCGGTCGCCGTCTCCGAGGACAACACCGCCTTCACGGTGACCTACAGCGCCTACCTCGCCCAGGTCGGCGGCAACTCCGACCCCACGGCGTTCCGCAAGAACTGCCAGCTCAACCTGGTCGTCCACGTCCCGCAGGGCTTCACCTACGCCATCGCGAGCGCCGACTACCGGGGCTTCGCCTCGCTCCAGCGCGGCGCGAGCGGCGCGCAGAAGGCCTCGTACTACTTCCAGGGCTCGTCGAACACCACGAGCAAGAACCACCCGTTCAACGGCCCCTACGACGACAACTGGCAGGCGAACGACAGCACGGACGTGGCCCAACTGGTCTGGGCGCCCTGCGGAGTTCAGCGCAACTTCAACATCAACACGGAGCTGCGGGTCAGCGCCGGCACCTCGGCGCCCGGCGCGGTCAGCTTCATGACGATGGACTCGACGGACGGCGACATCAGCACGATCTACCACATGGCGTGGGAGCACTGCCCGAGCTCCTGACGTGCGGTGCTGTGAGATGACATGAGGAAGGGGTGGCCCGTGTCGCACCGCGGGCCACCCCTTTCCCGTGGGGGGATTTCAGGGCCGTGTCAGCTCTGGCTGACGCCGAGCGTCAAGGTGCCCGTGTAGCCGGACGAGGTCGAACTGCCCAGCGCCGTAAGGGTCATGAGGCCCGACGAGGCGCCTCCGTCGTCGTAGATCGAGTCCTGCGCGAGGGTGGTGCGGGTGACCGTGTTGGTCGAGTACGGGGAGACCTTGGCGACGGCGGTGGTGATGGTCTCGTCGATGAAGAGCTGGCCCGTGTGGAGTTCCTGGCCGCCGGTGAACGAGCCGTCCGCGGTGAGCGTGACGCCGGTGTGCACCTTCACATGGATGTGCACGCAGCGGCCTCGGTACCAACCCGGGTAGATCGTGGTGATGTTGGCGAGCCCGGCGGAGTTCGTGAGGACACCGCCGCGCAGGAAGGTGCGGTCGTCCGGCTCGCTGTGGCCGTTGTTGCCGACGTAGCCGGAGTACTCGCCGAGCGCGTCGCAGTGCCAGATCTCCACGAGCGCGCTGGGGATGACCGCGCAGGTGCTGTCGTTCACGACGGTGAGGGCGAGTTTGAGCGGGACACCGGCCTTGCCTTCGGTGACGTCGGCGCGGACGAGGGCGCCGTCGAGGTAGTAGGGGCCTTCGGTCATCTCCTTGGTGAGAGTGCAGACTGCCGCCGGGGCCACGGGAGTTGAGTCCGCGGTGGTGGCTGTGGCGGGGGCGTGGGGAGCGGCGGCGCCGACGGCCAGTACGGCGGCCGTGGTGCCGGTGGCGATCAGGACGGTACGACGCCCGATCGGGGTGGGGGTGACTCCGGCTGTGCCGTGTGAGGATGAGTCTGTCATGGACGCGGCACCGTAGAAGCGCAAGCTGTCGGCCGGCTGTGCGAACGGCAAAGTGACGGTCCGTCAAGTTCATTGCGGGACAGGTGGGTTGCGGGGGCTGTGGCCGGTGGGGTTAAGGAGGCTGGAGCCGGCTGGGTTACGACGGCTGCCGGCGGCGCCCGCCCTCGGTGAGCTCGGCGAGTTCGGCCAGGGTCGCCGCGATGGCCGGCAGGAGGTCGGCCGGGATGTGGTCGAGGACCCGGCGCCGGGCGCTGGCGAGGTGGGAGGGCTGCGCCGCGTGCATGGCGCGCAGCCCGGCGTCGGTGAGAACGGCCTCGCTGCCGCGCGCGTCCTCGCTGTGCCGTTCCTTGCGCACCAGGTCGTGGCGGGAGAGCCCGTCGATGATGCGCGTGACGCGCGGCGCGGTGACGCCGGACGCGGCCGCGAGCGCGGACATGCGCATGCGCCGGTCGGGCGCCTCGCTGAGCAGCAGCAGAACGGCGAACTCGGTCATGGTCACGCCGGTGCGGGACATGTCCTGCTCCAGGGTGCGGGGGAGGGAGTGGACGAGGCGGCCGAGGCTCTGCCAGAGGAGCAACTCGTCGGGGGTCAGGGGATCGACGGGGGGAGTGGTGGGGGTGGGGTCGGTGGCGGTGGGCTCCATGCGTCCACTGTATTTGACTAGTTAAGCAAGTGGATGCGATGGTTGCTTAACTAATTAAGTACGAGGTGATCGTATGCGTCCCGGAGCACCCGCACCGGCGGGATTCGAGCACGCCGTAGCCGATGTAGGCGATGGCGACAGCAATGGCGATGGCGATGGCGTCCAACTCCACTACGTGGTCGGCGGATCAGGCCCAGCCGTGGTGCTGATCCACGGCTGGCCGTTCAGCTGGATCGAGTGGCGGGCGCTGCTGCCGTTGCTCGCGGCGCACGGCTTCACGGTGATCGCGCCCGACCTGCGGGGATCCGGCGACTCGCAGATCCCGCCGGGTCACTGGACGAAGCGCGAGGAGGCCGAGGACCTCCACGGCCTCCTCCGGCACCTGGGTCACGACCGGGCCTTCGTGGTCGGCACCGACGTCGGCACGATGACCGCGCACGCCTGGGCCCAGGCCCACCCCGAGGACGTGGCCCGGCTGGTACTCAGCGAGGCGTTCCTCCCTGGCTACGGCCTGGAGGAGCACATGAACCCCGCGACCGGCGGCTCCTGGCACTTCGGCTTCCACGCCCAGACCGACCTGGCCGCGCTGCTCACCGCAGGCAAGGAGGAGCAGTACCTCTCCGGCTTCTGGTCGCTGATGACCGCCGGCGGCATCAGCGCCGCGGACCGCGCCGACCTGCTCCGCACGTACACCCGCCCCGACGCGATGCGCGGCGGCTTCGAGCACTACGCCACGCTCGTCCAGGACGGGAGGTCGGCCCGCACCGGCGACCGCCTGACCATGCCCGTCCTCGTCCTGAACGGCGAACACGGCCTGCCCCAGGACGTGTTGCTGACCGGGGCCCGCGAGGCCGCGACCGACGTCTCCCACGACACGGTCCCGGGCGCCGCGCACACCTTCGCGGCGGACAACCCGACCTGGACGGCGGACCGGCTGGCGCGGTTCTTCACGACCACTCCCGCCGCCTGAGCCGGTGACGTCAACGCGCCGCCTGACACCGTCACTTGACCTGGCGGCCTGGCATTCGCGACGACTTCGCCCCCCCGGGCGCGCGCATCTTTGCGGCCGACGGCCCGGCTCGGGCGGCGGCCCGGCTGGCCCGGTTGTTCACCACCATCCCTGCCGCCTGATCCCGTTACCGAACTCCCCACCCGAGCAAGTCTGTTGGGCCCCGCCTGGCGGACGGCGCACTTCGTCCCCGGGAGCCGCGCGCACTTTCGCGGCCGACAACCTGGCTCGGACGCCGGACCGCCTCACCCGCTTCTTCGCCACCACCCCCTGAACTCCCCACCCGAACCCGTCACTTGACCCCGCCGCCCCACCCGCGGCACGACACAGCACACGGAGCACTCTCATGCAGATCCTCGTCATCGGCGCCACCGGCTACGCGGGACGCCGTGTCTCGGCCGCACTCGCCCGTGCCGGACACACCGTTCTGGGCCTGGCGCGCGACACCTCCGCCCCTGCGGCCCACGCGCTCACGGCCGACGAAGTCACCGCCGTAGAGGGCGACTTCGGCAAGCCGGAGACGTGGCGGGACCACCTCGACGGCACCGACGCGGTTGTTCATCTGCTGATGGACATGAGCGACCCGATCGGCGGCGACCAGCGCCTGTTCGCCGAACTGCTCGCCGCCCAGGAGCGCGACGGCCGTAGCCGCCACCTCGTCTACACCACCGGCATCTCCTCCTACGGCCGCACCGGCCTGCCCCTCATGGACGAGAACACCCCCGGCAACCCCGAGAGCCCGATCGGCTTCCGCTTCGCGCTGGAACGGGAGTTGGGCGCGTCAGGCCTCGCCCACACCGTGGTCCGCCCCGGGTTCATGTACGGCGGCCCTGCGACCACCTCCATGACCGCCCAGTGGTTCGCCGCCGCCGAGGCGGGCAACCCCGTCTTCTACGGCGACACCGCCAAGCGCTGGAGCTGGGTCCACGTCGACGACGTCGCCGAGGCCTACGTCCGCATCCTCGACAACCCGGCCGCCGTGGACGGGGAGACCTTCGTCATCGCCGACGACCAGCGCCTCACCGCCCTGGACCTGCAGCGCACCGCCGTACGCGCCGCGGGCCACACCGGAGAGATCGCCCTGGAGAGCGCGGAGGCCGGCGGCATGATGCAACTGGCCGCCGACCAGGACGAGTTGGTCACCAGCGCCAAGGCCCACCGCCTCCTGGGCTGGACCCCGCGCCATATCTCGTTCACCGACGCGCCCACCCGGCACTACCTCGCCTGGAAGGCGGCTCGGCCCGCCAGTACCCGGTAACTCGGTAATTCGGACAGTCGTTTCCGCCCGGTGGGGGAAGATCACCCGATGAAGCCCTTCGACCCCCAACGCGCGGAACCCGGCCGCTACCCGCGACTTCAGGCCGCCCTCGACACCGTCAACCGCGACTTCGCGGCGACCCTGCCCGACCAGCCGCCCCTCGCGCTGATGGTCTGGGACGAGCAGGTCTACGTCGCCGTGTCCGACGGCAGTTGGCACCACGAGGGTCTCCAGGAACCGGACGACGACGCCCCCGACGACGACGCCCTCGGCCTCGTGGCGGACGCGGCCCAGGAGACGGTGGCCGACCGGCTCCGGCGGGCGTGGCCGGTGTGTCCGTCCCATCGGACCGGTACGCATGTTCGCCCCGAGGGGACGGGGGCCGACTGGGAGGGGTGGGGCGAGGGCGAAAGCGAGCGGCTGGTGTGGTGGTGCGGGGGCGGTGCCGCGGGTGACTGTCACGACCTCGCGGCCGTGGGGGAACTCGCCGCCGCCCGGACACGGCCGTAGCGCCGTTCTACGTCGTCGGCCGGACGCCCAGCGCCGCCAGGCACATGACGATCGCCGCCTCCACGCACTCGGCCGGGGTGCGGCCTGCCGGTGGGTCGAGGATCGCGCCGTGTATCTGGGCCTCGGCCGCCTGGACCAGGAGCAGGGCGGTCAGCGTGGGGTCGGGGGCGCCCAAGTCGAGGCGGCGGAGGTGGTGTTCCACCTCCGTGGCCATCTCGGTCTGGAATGCGCGGAGTTGGGCCGCCGCGGCGGCCGGGCGCGGAGCCTGGTCGTAGAGGAGCCGGTGCAAGTGCGGGTCTGTGTCGTGGAGTTGGGCCAGGGTCGAGTACAGGGTGCGGATCGTCTCCTCGGGCGGGGGCGCTGCCTCGCGCAGGTCCGCCATCGCCGCGTTCATCGCCGAGGCCAGCGCGTGCACGTGGCGCTCGCCCAACGCGTACAGCAGCGCGTCCTTGTTCGGGAAGTACTGGTAGAGCGAGCCGATCGACACCCCGGCCCGGTCCGCGATCTTGTTGGTGGTCGCGCCGGTGTAACCGAGGGCCTCGAAAAGCTGAGCAGCCGCTTCCAGGATCGCGTCGTAGGTCTCCTGGGACCGCTGCTGACGTGGGCGTTTGCGCGGTGTGGACATGGGCGGATCCGGGGTCCAATGCGAGTTGTCAGAAGCTGAGTATTACTCGCATTCTAGAGGGCATGTTCACCTTCCCCGTGGAACCGGACGACCTGTTCGACGAGCGCACCCGGCAGTTCGTGGCGCTCAGGATCCCGCACCCGGTCGTCGACCGCGCCCGGACCCGGATCACCGACATGTGGGGGACGGGGGTGGGGAGTTGGGTACCTGTGTGGTCGGCCGAGGCCGAGCGTGCCCACGCCTCCGGCGACCCGCTGCTCGCCTCGCTGTGCTGGGGCGCGGCCCGTTTCCCGTGCCTGGCGACCGACGAACGGCGGGCCGCGCAAGAGCACCAACTCGCCGCATACCTCGAAGCCGCACCCGGCTTCCCGGTCCGCTTCCAGCGCGCGGTACTGAACGTGCCCGAGCCCGTCCCCGTCCACTTCTTCCAACGACGGCGGGTGGCCCGCCCGGGCGTGATCGTCCTCTGCGGCGGCGTAGACACCTGGAAAATGGACCTGCACCGCCTGGCCGTGGCCACCGCCCGCGCCACCGGCCTCCTCGTCGCCGCCGTGGACATGCCCGGCACCGGCGAATCCACGGTCCCGCTCGCCCCCGACGCCGACCGCGTCCTCGTCGGCCTCGTCTCCCAACTCCGGCGCGCCTACGGCCAACCCGTCGGTTTCTACGGCGTCAGCTTCGGCGCGCACTGGGCGGCCAAGTTGGCCCTCGCCGGCCACGTGGACGCGGCGGTCGACCTCGGCGGCCCGACCGGCCTGACCGACGAACCCATCGACCTGCTCAACCTGCCGCACGGCATGCCGGGGATCGTCGGCAACGCGCTGCACTTGGACGCCCTGCCCGACGAGGCCGGGATCGCCGACCTGCTCGCCAGTTTCTCCCTGCGCGAGCAGGGCCTCCTCGACAAGGCCGGTGCCGGTGGCTCGCCGCTGCTGGCGGTGAACGGCGCCGACGACGTCTACGTCCCGCTCGGCGACACCGTAGGACTCGCCGGGCGGCCGGAGACGACCGTGTGGGTGATCAAGAACGCCAGCCACTGCGCCCCCGAACGCTCGCCCCAGGTCAACCTCGCCCTGTGGGGCTGGCTGGCCGCGCGCCTGGCCCCGGGCCGCCCGCTGCCTCGCCTCGCCGAGGTCGCGGCACGGCAGCCGCTACGGCCGTACATCGACGGGCGCGCCACGGGCTGACGGGTGTTCCCCGGGCTGGGCTAGGCCTCTCCGGCGGATCATGCCGCAGACGCGGGGCGTGGCACGCACTCCCCCACTGCCTAAAGCGTGGGGGACCCCCAGCGGCGTTGTCGTCGGTCGCCGACGCTCCGCGTCGACTCCCTCCTCCGCCTTGCAGCTGCACGCACCACGCCCCGCTCACCGGAGTTGGTCAGGCGCCGCCGATTTCCTGCGACCCGATCCGCCGGACAGGCCCTAGGGAGCGAGCCGGCGTTCCGCCGAGACGGAGTACGCGTGGCGGCGGAAGGCCAGCATCTTGTCGTCGGAGGCTTCGACGCCGGGGGCGAGGCGGGTCGGGTCGAAGACCTGGTGCTGCCAGTGGTCCTCGCGCGGCGAGCGGGCCGTCACGTGGAGGTGGCCGGCCGGGATCAGCGGGCGGTGTTCCGGCCATGCCTGGGAGGGGTCGTGGGTCGGGTCGTTCGGCTCGGCGAGCTGGTACACCACGGTGAAGGTGACGGGCCCGGATTCGAGGCGGGAGTCGAGGTCCCCGATGAGGAAGTCCGGGGCGAGGGTCGCGGCGTACGCGGGATCGATCTCGACCTCGCCGAGTTGGGGCACGAGACGGTAGCGGAAGGGGCGCCGTACGCCCGACTCGTCGACGAGGACGAAGGCGTGCAGCCCGTCGTAGCGCGTGGTGGCGAAACTGGCGGGCGCCTGCTGCCCGGCGAAGGACTTCAACGCGCCCCGGCTTTCCGGGTGTTGGGCCAGCACGGTCGCGAACTTCCCGGCGGCGGCGAGCTTCCCCTTGGCCCGGTCGGCGAACCCGCCCTCGGTGCCCGCCATGCCCAACGCCTCGACGAGCTCGATGAACCCCTCGGGATTATGGCTCGGGAAGACCCGGAAGTTCGCGGCGACGAGGTCCATCACGGCCTTGACGTCATCGCTACTGCCGTCCCCCTCAAGGAACTTGACCGCCATCCCACGTACGCCCCGTGCCCGGTCGTCGGCGGCGAAGTTGCCCGAGCCGTTCGAGAACCGGATCACTGCGTCGGCTTCGGCGGTGAGACAGGCGGCGGTCGTCCACTGCGCGATCCGCCCGGTCGGCACGAACCGCGCGTCGTACACGGCCCCGCGGGCGTGCAGGCGACGATCGTGCGGACGCGGATGCGCGGCGGCCTCGATCCGGTCGACGGCCTGAGCCGCGGTCATTCCGTCCTCGGTGACCGAGGAGTCCTGGGGTTCCTGGGATTCCTGGGGTTCCTGGGGTTCCTGCGGTGACTGTGCCATGGCCGCATCATCGCACTGGCGGGTGTCGCTTTCCCGGCGGTGGGCCGAACGCGCGGACTTACTGGAGGGACGGGTCTGACGTCGTGTGCTCGGTCCACAGTTCGTGGTCCACGGGCACCGAGTCCAGCGTCATCCCCGCGAAGATCCCCAGCGCCCCCGAGACCACGCCCAGCAGCAGACCGATCCCGTGCGGTACGACGTCCAGCAGGAACGGTGCGGCGAAGAGGGCGCCGACCGCCGCGATGCGCAGGTGCACGACGTGCACCTTCGGGAGGTAGCGGGCGGGCCGGGGCACCGGCGTGACGGCGAGCGCGGGATCGGTCTTCCGCAGGGGAGCGGCATCGTCGCGCAGGAAGTGCTCGTAGTCCTCCTCCGGTGTCCGCCCCCAGACCACGTGCCCGGAGTCGGAGACGAACGCGGCGGACACGAAGCGTTCCTTGTTCGTACCGGCGATGTCCCGCCACCGGGTGGGCCAGCACAACCAGCCCTCGTGGCCCGCGAGTTGGGCGGCCGCCTGGCCAAGGTGCTTGTTGCCCACGGCGCCGCTGTGACCGGCGTCCATCGCCTGGAGCCGGACGATCCGCTCCCCGTCCGTGTCGTCCTCGTGCACCAACTCGACGCCGTAGGTGGCACGGGCGGCGATCTTGCCGACACCCTGCCCGGTCGGGTACCGGTACGTCTCCAGCACGGGGGTGCCGAACCGGACGCGGACCGCGTGCACACCGCCCGCGGCGGCGTCCTCCTTGAGCATGCGCTGCTCGCGGCCGAGCCAGCTCTGGAGCAGGGCGAGATTGCACACGGACAGCACGGCGCCGAGGAGGAAGGTGAGCACGCAGTACACGACACCGAGATCCGAACCCCAGCCGTTGTAGGCGCTGTTGGCCGCCGCGAACGGTGCCCAGACGACGAGGTAGGCCGTCGCGACGAGCCCCCAGTCCCGCCGCACCGTGCCCAGCCTGCCGGGTATCGCCTCCCGCGCGGGACCGGTCACCGGCAGCGGTTTCACGAGCGGCGCCGCGCGACAGGCCAGCAACCACCCCGCGACGAACACCGCGGCGAGGGCCAGCGGTACGAGGATGTCGAGGCGCGGGTCGTGGGGGTCGTACTGCAACGCGGCCGCGCCCCAGGCGACGGCCGTCGACAACAGGGCGGCCCCGCCCAGCGTTCTGGCGAGCGGCGTGGAAACGTGCGACATGTGATCTCCCCCCGGACCATGTGATGCGGGGATCTTACGTGCCACTCGCGTTTGACTTTACTTTCTCTTTGCTATTGGCTGCGGGTTCGACCGACCTTCACGATCATGATCCGGGGGGATCCTCATGACCCGCGCCATCCGCGCCACCCGCACTGCCGTCTGCGCCGCCGCCGTCACCGGCCTTGCGCTGGGCCTGAGTTCGTGTTCCGAGGCGGTCGACCAGGTCGACAAGGCAGTGAACGAGACGTACGTCGTCACCTACGAGGTCACGGGCAAGAACGTCGACTCGATCGGCTTCCACGGCGGAGGTGGCAAGGCGATGGACCCCAAGGTCGAGACGGTGACCAACCCCAAGTTGCCCTGGACCAAGACGGTCACCCTGCGCGGCATCATGCCCGCGGCGGTCATGCCGGTCGCCGCGGACATCTTGGGCGCGGAGGTCGAGTGCCGGATCACTTACAAGGGCAAGGTGCTTGAGGAACAGAGCGCCGGTGGGCTGGCGACCGCCGGCGGTTGCATCGCGGAGTCCCCGATCACAGGGTGACGAGGAATTCCGTCCAGGTGGTGGGGGTGAGGGCGAGTTGCGGACCCTGGGTGTGCTTGGAGTCGCGGATGTGGATGGTTGAGGGGCAGGAGGCGATCTCGACGCAGTCGCCGGAAGCGCTGCTGCTGTAGCTCGACTTGTGCCAGGAGAGGGCAATCTCGACGCAGTTGTCACCGGAGCCGCTGCTGTAGCTGCTCTTGAACCAGGCGAGTTCGGGCGTGCTCATAGGTCTCCTCGCATCCGTTGCAACAGGCTCATTGAGTCTTCGTGGGTGAGAGCCTGTGAACGCATCCTGGCATACCTGATCTGGAGCACGCTGATTGCTTTCGGGTCGGAGATGTACAGCCCGCTCTCCTGACCCTCGCTGTATCCGAACCACTTGTGCTTGGGAGTCTCCAACAGGGCGATGGGGCCGTGCAGTCCGGCATGTGATTTCTGGACGAGCGGCACGATCTGGATCTCGACGTTCCGCAACTGGCCGATCTCCAGAAGGTGTTCGATGGCTCCGCGGGTGATCTCGGCCCCGCCGGTGCGGCGCAGGAACACCTGCTCCTCGATGATGAAGCTGAAGGTGGTGTTCGGCCGCTCGCGCAGCAGGCGCTGACGTTCCTCTCGCGCGGTCCAGTTGGCCTCGATCTGCCTGTCGGTCAGTGGCGGCAACTCGTCGGCGAACAACTGGCGTGCATACGCCTCCGTCTGTAACAACCCCGGGATCATCCGGCATTCGTAGTTGAAGAGCGTGACCGCCGTCTTCTCCTGCCGAGCCCATCGCTGAAACCAGGTCGCCAGTCCCGGCTTCCGCTCCACGAACCCCGCAGCCTTGCGCACAGCGCCGGTGTTGCCGAGTACCGGTTCCGCCGCCTCGATGAAGTCCTCGTCCGCCATGCGCCGCCCCAACTCGACGGACGCCACGGTGTGTTTGGAGTATCCGATCTGCCTCCCGAACTCCTCCCGGCTCAACCCGTAGAACTCGCGTAGGCCTTGCACCATCGCCCCGAACGTCCGCAGACTGTCTGAGCTCTCGGGCTCGCCACCATCCGCCATGGTCACCCACCTCCGGCGCCCCATGATCACGGAACGTGATGTGTACTGTCCAGCCCGTGACCGCGTACGCTCCGGCAGCGTACGCAGTGAGGTGCTGGTGAACTGCCCATCCCGAACGCCACATTGGGCCCATGACCACCCAACCCCCCGTCACCGTACGTACGTTCGCCCAGCGCCTCAGCCCCACCCCCCGCGGCGCCCGCCTCGCCCGGCATCTCGCCCTGCACCAACTCCACGCCTGGGGCATCCCGCACGGCAGCGACGCCTCCGACACCGCCGCCGCGATCGTCGCCGAACTCGCCGCCAACGCCGTCACCCACGGCCGCGTACCGGGGCGGGACTTCGAACTCCGGCTCTCCCTCGTCACGGGAAGCGTCCGCATCGAGGTCACCGACACCCGTACCGGACCGCGTCCGCCCGCACCCGGAGCCGTACGGCAGCCGGAACCGCTCGACGAGAACGGGCGCGGGCTCGTGCTCGTCGAGGCGCTCGCGGACCGGTGGGAGGTGGTCGATCGGGTGCCGCCTCCCGGCAGGACCGTAAGGGTGGAAATCGACCTGCCCAGGTGGTCGGCACTGGTCAGGGCGCTGGACGGGGCTTCAGGTTCGGCTCAGGTTGGTGCGGGAGGTTGGCCGGTATGCACGGACACCGCCCCCGCACCCCCGAAGCCGACCGCAGCCGCCGCTGGTTCATGAACAAGGCGCTGCTCGCCGGCGGAGTCGCCGCCGTGGCGACCATGACCGGCTGCTCGTCGGACGCCTCCGACACGGCCACCGCGTCCTCGTCCTCCGGCGCCCCGAACGGCGCCCCCTCGGGCGGCCCCGGCGGTGGCATGCCCACCGGCGCGATGCCTTCCGGCGGGCCCGGGGGAGGGGGTGGCAGCGGGATGGGTCCCGGGCAGAGTGAGGTCAAGTACGCCGATTTCAAAGGCGTTTCGACCAACGGCACGATCACCGACGGGCTTTACTCGATCCACGCCACCGACGTGTCGACGGACGGGATCGTCAAGGCCGCGCAGGCGTTTCTCGACGGGCTCAGCGCCAAGGAACGCAAGTCCTGCACGTTCGACGTCGACAATGACGAGTGGCTGGCCTGGAGCAACGTCGACGGGTACCAGCGCAAGGGCGTCCGCATGGGCGACATCACCGCCACCCAGCGCAACCTCGGTTACGCGCTGCTCGGCGCCGCCCTCTCCGCCGACGGGCTCACCCAGACCCGCAACATCATGAAGCTGAACGCCTTCCTCGGCGACTACAGCGGCGGCAACCGGGAGACGCTCACCGAGGGCGCGTACTTCTTCACCTTCATGGGCACACCGTCCACCACCAAGCCGTGGGGCTTCCAGTACGAGGGCCACCACGTGGCCATCAACTACTTCGTGCTCGGCGACCAGGTCGTGATGACCCCGACCTTCATGGGCTCCGAACCGACCTCCGCCACCTACAAGGGCGAGAAGATCACCCTCTTCAAGACGGAGACCAAGGCGGGCCTCACCCTCCTGCGCTCCCTCACCGCCGCCCAGCGCGCCAAGGTGATCTCCGGCACCAAGAAGTCCGGCGACGACATGAAGGCCGGCGCCGGGCAGGACAACGCCAAGCTCGCCTACCAGGGGCTCGTCGCCAAGGACTTCACCAGCGCGCAGAAGCAGAACCTGCTCGACCTCGTGCGCGTCTACGTCGGCAACATGAACGACGGCCACGCCGAGGTGAAGATGTCGGAGGTCGAGGACCACCTCGACTCGACCTACTTCTACTGGATGGGCGAGACGAAGGACTCCTCCGCCTTCTACTACCGCGTGCACAGCCCGGTCGTCCTCATCGAGTACGACGCCCAGTCGCCGCTCGCGTACGGAACCAAGGGGGGAATGAGCGGGCCCAACGGCACCCCCACCCAGCAGCACATCCACACCATCATCCGCACCCCCAACGGGGGCGACTACGGCGTGGACCTGCTCAAGCTGCACCTGGAGAACGACCACTGACGACAGCGGTCACTGGCGACAACAGCCAGTGACATATGCCCAGTTGGCCCTTATGGGCTAAGAAGCCGCTTTCGATTCCTCATCACCCTGATCTGGCTGATATGAAACCCCTTGGCCGAAAAAGCAAGATCAGGGGTGGATGTGGGGAAACGATTCGACTCCGGGGCACGGACCGGGGTGGTGATCGTCGGGGCGGGCCCGGCGGGGCTCGTCCTGGGGAACCTGCTGCTGGACCGCGGTATCGACTGCGTGATCCTGGAACGGCGTGGCCGCGAGGCGGTGGAGGGGCGGGCCAGAGCGGGATTCCTGGCCGCCCACTCCGTCCGCGTCCTCACCCAACACGGCCTGGCGGACGGGCTGTTGGCCAAGGGCCACACCCACCGGACGTGTCTCTTCCGCAGTGAGCGCGGTGAATTCACCCTCGACTACGGCGAGTTGGGGCGCGGCGAGGTCCACACGGTCTACCCCCAGCAGGAGTTGGTACGGGATCTCCTCGCCGAGTACCTCCGACGCGGCGGCGAGCTCCGCTTCGGCACGGAGGTCGAGGAGATCTCCGAGGACGGCCGGGTGCGGACGTCCGACGGCACGGACGTCACCGGCCGCTACGTCGCCGGGTGCGACGGACACCGGGGAGTCGCCCGCGCCACCATGACCGCCCACGGGACACGCACCGCCCGCTGGGACCACGGCGTGAGCTGGCTCGCGGTCCTGGTCGAGGCCGGGCCCAGCATGGAAGCCGTCGGATACGCCCTGCACGAACGGGGATTCGCCGGTCACATGGCCCGCACGGCGACCGTCACCCGCTACTACCTCCAGTGCCCGCGCAGAACCGATCCGGCCGACTGGAGCGAGGACCGGATCTGGGCCGAACTGGAAACCCGGTTCCGCGTCGACGAGTTCGGGCAGCTCAAGGACGGCCCGGTCCTGGAGAAGGCGGTCGTCGACCTGCGCTCCGACGTCTTCGACACCCTCGGCGAAGGCCGCCTCTGGCTGGCGGGCGACGCGGCCGGCCTCATCAGCCCCTCCGCCGCCAAGGGCGCCAATCTCGCCGTACTCCAGGCCGAACGCCTCGCCCAGGCACTGACGTCGGCCCTGAAGCACGCCGACGACAGCGACCTCGACCGTTACGCCGCCGACTGCCTGCCCCGTGTCTGGCGGGCCCACGAGTTCTCGCACTGGATGAGCGGCCTGCTGCACGGTCCGTCGGCCGAGGACGCCGAGCACACCGTCGAGGCCCACGCCCGCTACGGCCGCGCGCTCCAGTACGCCCGCCTGGACAGCCTGCGCACCTCCCGCACGCACCAGGACTTCTTCGCCGAGAACTACACCGGCATCTGAGCCCTCTCCTGCCTTCCAACTCCCGTCTCCGTCCCCACGATTCACCGGGAACCCCTTCATGAACCTCCCCGTCGTACAGGCACGCCTCGCCGCGGCCGACGCAGCACGCATCGAGCGCGCGGCGGCCTACGTCGAGACCCACGACACGGACCAGGTCCTGGCCGAACTCCTCCCGGCCCTCACCCCCGCCGAACGGGCGGACGTGGCACGCCACTTGGTCTTCGACCACACGGCGGTCCTGGTCTTCCCCGACTCCCTGGACGGCCTCTGCGAGGAACTCCGACGCCTCGGCCACGAACCGGGCCCGGTAACCCCGAGCGTCGTGGTCCGCGACCGCCTGACCCGCCGCTACGGCCCGGAACTCGCCGACATCCCGGTAGGCATCGTGCACGTGGCGGTCGGCACCCGCAGCGTGGAGATCTTCGCGCTCCCCGTACCCCCCGACTCGGCACTGGAGGCGGTGGCCGCCGACGAACGCGAGGCGGACCACGAGTCCCACCACGCCTTCGCGGTCACGGCCCCCGGCCCGGTGGTCCCCGCAGGCCTACGACTCCTCCTCCAGGAGCGGGGCGGCGCGGTCCCCGACGGCGGCGGCTACAACGGCCACGAGAACGTCACCGTCCTCTACCACCGCACGACCACCCACCGCCGCTTCGAACTCCGCCTCCCCGGCCGCCACTTGCCCCTCCCCGACCCGACGACAACCCTGCTCACGGTCATGACCGGAGCGTGGGCGACCCAAGCGGTGGCCACGATGGCCGAGTTGAACATCGCGGACCACCTGGCGGAGCACCCCGGCATGTCGGCGGCAAGGCTGGCGGAACTCACCTCGACGCACCCGGACGCACTACGCCGCCTGCTCCGCTACCTGACAACCCTGGGCCTACTGACGGCGGCGGACGACACCTACCACCTCACCGCGGCAGGCCAACCCCTGCGCACGGCAACGGAGTTCTCGTTGGCCCCGCTGGCCCAGCTCTACGCGGGCCCGTTCTACGACTCCTTCGCCGGCCTGACCCACTCCGTACGCACCGGCGAGGAAGCCTTCGCCCACCGCAACGGCCAGCACCACTTCCCGTACTTCGCCCAACACCCCGAACTGGGAAGCCTGTTCCACCGCGCGATGGCCTCCAGCGCGGAGATGTTCACCCCGGTCCCCACCCTGATCGACTTCTCGAAGGCGCGACGGGTGGTGGACGTAGGCGGCGGAAACGGCGCGCTGCTCGGCCGGTTGCTCCGAGCCCACCCCCACCTGGAGGGCGTCCTCTACGAACGCCCGGGCGCCCTGGACGCGGCCCGCCCCCACCTCCCCGAACGCTGCTCCTTCGTCGCCGGCGACTTCACCCGCTCCGTACCGGAGGGCGGAGACGTCTACCTCCTCTCCCGAGTCCTCCACGACTGGGACGACGACCGCTGCCTGACGATCCTCGGCAGGTGCGCGGACGCGATGCGTCCCGGCGCCCAACTCCTGGTGGTGGAGCGCTTGTTGCCCACTCCAACGGCAGTCGCATGGGACGTCCACATGCTGTGCAACGTGGGCGGCCAGGAACGCGACGAGCATCATTACCGGCAGTTGCTGGAGAAGGCAGGCTTCGAAGTACAGGGCTGCCAGTCGCTACCGCTAGGAGCCTCACTCCTAAACGCGGTAAGGGGCGACGCCCTCTAGGGGCGCGGGGCTGTGACATTGTGCGGCTCCGCCGCGTGGGCGCGACCAGCCCCCACGCACCCGCACCCGGCAACGAAACCTCAGCCCGCCTGCCCCATCCCCGCCGCATTAGGCCAACTCTGCGCATTAGGCCACCCAGTAGCGGGCGCCGGCGCCAGGTTCTGCATCCCATTGGGACTGGTAGCCCCCCGAACCTGCGCCGCAGTAAGCCCATTACGCGCAGGCACACCGGTGGGGGTCGGCCCCTGAGGCATTGGGGCGGGCGCCGGCGCGGGGACACCGTAGGGCTGTTGGGGCATCTGCGGCGGCGGAGCCTGCTGCATCGGCATCTGCTGAACCTGCGCGGCGGCCACCATCGGCTCGAACTGCGGCTGGGGCTGCGGCTGTTGGGGCTGCGGCACAGGCTGCGGCTGAGGCATCTGCATGGGCACCGGCTGAGGCTGCATCGGCATCTGAGCCGCCGCGGGCACCGGCATCGGCACCGGCATCGGCATGCCGACCCCCGACGTACCCGTACCGAGGGCCTGCGCGGCGAGATTCTGCATCCCGGCGCCGTTCGTCGCCCCGACCAGACGATCCACGGCCGCCGTACCCGAGCTGTAGTTGGTCCCTGTACCCAGCTCGGGTACGGCGGCTCCCCTCCTGGTCCCGTAGAGCACCTGTTCCATGCCGGACACCAGGCGACGCACGTCCGTCTGGGGGCGCACCACGAGCCGCAGGAAGCGGCTGGACGAACCGATCTTGTTGCCGCACTCGCGGACCAGGATGCGGTGCTCGGTCAGCATCCGGTCCCGGACCACCGTTCCCTCGGCGCCCACGGGGAGGCGTACGAAGAGGAAGTTGCCCTGCGACGGATAGACCGTCAGGCCGGGCAGCGCGGAGAGATGGCTCGCCATGTCGAGCCGGTCGCGGCGCACCTGCTGGAGGCTCTGCGCGTACTCCGCGCCGTGCTCCTTGAGGATGAACACCACATGTTCCGCGAAGGCGTTGAGGTTCCACTTGGGCAGCATCGTGCGGATTCGGCCGGCCAGCGCGGGATTCGCGACGAGGTAGCCGAACCGTATGCCGTGCAGGCCGAAGTTCTTGCCGAGGCTGCGCAGGACGACCACGTTGGGGCGGAGCATCGCCTCTTGTACGACGCTGGGTTCGACCTCGGCGTCGGCGAACTCAAGGAACGACTCGTCGATGATGACGAGGTCCAGGTCGGCCATCGCGTCCATGAACTGGACGAGCGCCTGCTTGTGGATGAAGCCGCCGTCGGGGTTGTTCGGGTTGCAGATGACGGCGACCTTGGTGTTGCGCTTGCGGATGAACTCGGCGTACTGCGCGAGGTCGAGAACGAAGCCGCTGGACTCCTGCAGCGGGAACATGTCGACCCGCTTGCCGGTCTCCATGGGCTGGTCGGTCCAGCGGCCGAAGGTGGGGACGGGGATGGCGAGGGACTCCCGGACCATCAAGTGGTCGATCCAGGTGATCAGTTCGGTGGAACCGTTGCCCATCGCCACGCACTGCGGCGGAAGTTGGAGCAGGTTGCAGAGCTCGGCCGTAATTGTGTCGGCGCTGCTCGGGTAGTACGTGATGATCTCGCGCAGCCGGGCCGCCATCTCGTCGAACATGGCGGGGGTGGGGAAGTACGGGTTGCACGGGATGCAGAAGTCCACGGGACCGGTGCCGTCGCTCTCACGCGCCAACGCCGCCATCGACGGGCTGTGTGCCGCCGTACTGCGGAACAGCGAGGTGACGTTGGAGTCGGCCAATGGAACCTCCGTATGAAGGCGGGCCCGGCGGGGACGACCGGGCCCGTCGTCTTGGGTGGCCCGCGCGGGGGAGCACGGGCCACCCATGAATACGGATACGCGAGTGGCGCTGTTCAACGGATGTGAAAATGGTGTGTGTTCGGGAACCCCGGGTCCGAACCAGCAGTCAGTGGTGGGACTTCAGGCGCTGAACGAGTGGATCGTCGTCGTCCGGTACGTCTGGCCGGGGCGCAGCACCGTCGTCGGCCACGACGGCTCGTTCGGGGAGTCCGGGAAGTGCTGGGTCTCCAGGCACAGGCCGTCGCCCTGGCGGTACGTGCGCCCGGAGGTGCCGATCAGCGTGCCGTCGAGGAAGTTGCCCGAGTAGAACTGCAGGCCCGGCTGGTCCGTGGCGATCTTCAGGGTGCGGCCCGAGTGCGGGTCGTGCAGGGTCGCGATGTGCTCCGGCTTGGCGGTGACGCCCTTGTCGAGGACCCAGTTGTGGTCGAAGCCCTTGGCCTGCACCTGCTGCGGGTGGCCCGCGCGGATGTCCCGGCCGACCGGCTTGCCCTTGCGGAAGTCGAAGGGGGTGCCGGAGACCTTCGCCAGCTCGCCGGTGGGGATCAGGCCCGTGTCGGTGGGCGTGTAGCGGCCGGCGGCGATCGTCAGCTCGTGGCCCTCGATCGTGCCACTGCCCTCACCGGCGAGGTTGTAGTACGTGTGGTTGGTGAGGTTCACGACCGTCGGCTTGTCGGTGGTGGCCTCGTAGTCGATACGCCAGTCGCCGTGCTTGGTGAGGGTGAAGGTCACCTTTGTCTTGAGGGTGCCCGGGTAGCCCATCTCGCCGTCCACGCTGGTGTAGTGGAGGTAGAGGCCGACGTCGGAACCCTTGGTGAAGGGCTCGATGTCCCAGACCTTCGTGTTGAAGCCCTTGGCACCGCCGTGCAGGCTGTTCACGCCGTCGTTGACGGAGAGCTGGTACTTGGTGCCGTCGAGCGTGAACTGGCCCTTGGCGATGCGGTTTCCGTACCGGCCGATCGTCGCGCCGAAGAACGTGGTGCCGGCGACGTACGCGGCGAGGTTGTCGTAGCCGAGCGACACGTTGGCGTACTTGCCGTGCCGGTCCGGGAGTTCGAGCGACTGGATGATGCCGCCGTAGGAGAGGACCTTCAGGCGGGTGCCGCCGTTGGCCAGCGACCAGCGGTAGACCTTCGTCCCGTCGGCGAGGGTCCCGAAGAGTTCCTTCACGGGCTTTCCGCCTCCCGAGGCCGCCTCTGCCGTACCCGTACCGAGCGCGCTCGCGGCGATACCGGCTGCCGCGGCGCCTGCAATGACCGTGCGTCTGTTCAGTTCCATTGAGCGGCTCCTGCACATGGAAGGGGCCCCGCCGTGCTGTGCGAAAGACAGTCAACTGACGGGGCCCGGGCTGAAGTTACGATCCGGACTTGCGCTTGTTCCACACATCGAACCCGACCGCGGTCAGCAGGGCGAGGCCCTTGATGACCTGTTGCCAGTCGGTGCCGACGCTGAGGAGGTTCATGCCGTTGTTCAGCACGCCGAGGACCAGACCGCCGATGATGGCGCCGAGGACGGTGCCGACACCGCCGCTCATGGAGGCTCCACCGATGAACGAGGAGGCGATGGCCTCCAGTTCGAAGCCGTCGCCCGCCTTCGGCGAGGCCGCGTTGAGGCGGGAGGTGACCACCAGACCCGCCAGGGCCGCGAGCACGCCCATGTTCAGGAACACCTGGAAGGTGACGCGCTTGTCCTTGACGCCGGACAGCTTCGCGGCCGGCAGATTGCCGCCGATCGCGTAGATGTGGCGGCCGAAGACGGTGTTGCGCATCACGTAGCCGTAACCGGCCACCAGGACACCGAGGATGATCAGCACGATCGGCGCGCCGTCGTAGCTGGCGAGCAGCAGCGTGAGCCAGAGGATCGCGGCGACGATCGCGACGAGCTTGAGCAGGAACAGCTTCGTGGGCGGCACGTCGAGCGAGAACTCCTGCTGCCGGCGCCGGTCGCGCACCTCCTGCCACACCACCGCGGCGATCATCACGAGGCCCAACAGCAGGGTGATGTTGTGGTAGTTGGTGTTCGGGCCGACCGCGGGCAGGAAGCCGTTGCCGATCTTCTGCAGGCCGTTGGGGAAGGGGCCCAGCGTCTGACCCTGGAGCAGGATCTCCGTGAGGCCGCGGAAGAGCAGCATCCCGGCGAGGGTGACGATGAAGGACGGTATGCCCGCGTAGGCGATCAACAGCCCTTGTACGGAACCCGCGACGGCGCCCATCAGCAGGCACAGCACCAACGCGACCGGCCACGGCACCTGGTGATTGACCATCAGGACCGCCGCGAAGGCGCCCACGAACGCCGTCAGCGAACCGACCGACAGGTCGATGTGCCCGGCGATGATGACCATCATCATGCCGATCGCGAGGATCAGGATGTAGCTGTTCTGCAGCACCAGGTTGGAGACGTTGCGCGGGAGCAGCAGGTCCCCGCCGGTCCAGACCTCGAAGAAGATCACGATCAGACCGAGGGCGATCAGCATGCCGTACTGCCGCATGTTGCGCCGCAGGCCGCCGAGTATCAGCTGCAACAGGCCGCCGCCCGCGGCCGATCCGCTCTTGCCCGGTGGCGCGGGGGCCGGGCTCTTGGCGGTCACGTCCGTGCTCATCGGGTTACCTCTTTGTCCTTCGTCATCTGGCGCATCAGCACTTCCTGCGTGGCCTCGGCCCGGGGCACCTCACCGGTCAGCCGGCCCGCCGCCATCGTGTAGATGCGGTCGCACATGCCGAGCAGCTCCGGCAGTTCGGAGGAGATGAAGACCACCGCCTTGCCCTCGGCGGCGAGTTGGTCGATGACCGTGTAGATCTCGTACTTGGCGCCCACGTCGATGCCTCGGGTGGGCTCGTCCAGGATCAGCACATCGGGACCCGCGAAGATCCACTTGCTGAGGACGACCTTCTGCTGGTTGCCGCCGGACAGCTTGCCCACCGGCTCGAACACCGTCGGCGCCTTGATGTTCATCGACTTGCGGAACCGCTCGGCGACCTGCCGTTCCTCCTGCTCGTCGACCACACCGCGCTGGGAGACCTTGCCCAGGGCGGCCAGCGAGATGTTCCGGTTGATCGTGTCGATGAGGTTGAGGCCGTAGTGCTTGCGGTCCTCGGTGACATAGGCGATGCCGTGCTTGACCGCCTCCGCGACGGACTTGGTGCGGATCTCCCGGCCGTCCTTGAGGACCGTGCCGGCGGCGTAACGGCCGTAGGAGCGGCCGAAGACGCTCATCGCGAGTTCGGTGCGGCCGGCGCCCATGAGTCCGGCGATGCCGACGATCTCGCCCCTGCGCACATTTATTGACACATCGTCAACTACCTTGCGCTGCTGGTCGATCGGGTGGAACACCGTCCAGCCGCGGATCTCCAGAGCGGGTGCCGCCTCCGCCGTGCCCTCGTGCGGGGTGCGCTCGGGGAAGCGGTGGTCGAGGTCGCGGCCGACCATGCCGGAGATGATCCGCTCCTCGGTCGTCTCCGGCGCCTTCACGTCGAGGGTCTCGATGGAGCGGCCGTCGCGCAGGATCGTCACCGAGTCGGCGACCTTGCGGATCTCGTTCAGCTTGTGGGAGATGATGATCGAGGTGATGCCCTGCTTCTTCAACTCCAGGATGAGATCGAGGAGTTTGCCGCTGTCCTCGTCGTTCAGGGCCGCCGTCGGCTCATCCAGGATGAGCAGTTTCACCTTCTTCGACAGCGCCTTCGCGATCTCGACGAGCTGCTGCTTTCCCACGCCGATGTCGGCGACGCGGGTCTCCGGGTGGTCGCTCAGGCCCACCCGGCGCAGCAGTTCGGTGCCGTGCTTGAGCGTCTCGTTCCAGTTGATGAGCCCGCGCGAGGCGTGCTCGTTGCCGAGGAAGATGTTCTCCGCGATGGAGAGGAACGGCACCAGTGCCAGTTCCTGGTGGATGATCACGATGCCGCGCTGCTCGCTCGCCCGGATGTCGCGGAAGCGGCACTCCTCTCCTTCGAAGAGGATGTCGCCCTCGTAACTGCCGTGCGGATGGACGCCGGAGAGCACCTTCATCAAGGTGGACTTCCCGGCGCCGTTCTCACCGCAGATGGCGTGGACCTCGCCCTGACGGACCGTCAACGTGACGTCCGACAGCGCTTTGACACCGGGAAAGGTCTTGACGATCGAGCGCATTTCCAGGACGGGTCCCGCCATGGTCGTGCCTACCAATCACGTGTGGGGTCGGGTAACTGCCTGCGGACTTACTTGAGTTGGGAGTCCGTGTAGTAGCCGCCCTTGACCAGCACGTCCTCGTAGTTCGTCTTGTCGACGCTCACCGGCTGGAGCAGGTAGGCGGGGACGACCTTGGTGCCGTTGTCGTAGGTCTTGGTGTCGTTGGTCTGCGGCGTCTTCTTGTTGAGGACGTCGTCGATCATGGTGTCCGCGACCTTGGCGAGCTGGCGGGTGTCCTTGTAGACGGTCTGCGTCTGCTCACCGGCGATGATCGACTTCACCGAGGCCAGCTCGGCGTCCTGGCCGGTGATGACCGGGAGCGGCTTGCTGGCGGAGCCGTAGCCGTCCGACTTCAGCGCGGACAGGATGCCGATGGAGATGCCGTCGTAGGGCGACAGCACCGCGTCGACCCGGCCGCTCTTGTAGGAGCCGGTGAGGATGTCCTCCATGCGGTTCTGTGCCTTGGTGCCGTCCCAGCGCAGGGTGGTGACCTTGTTCAGAGCGGTCTGCCCGGACTTGACGACCAGTTCCTTCTTGTCGATGTACGGCTGGAGCACGCTCATCGCGCCGTTGAAGAAGTACTTGGTGTTGTTGTCGTCGTTCGAGCCGGCGAACAGCTCGATGTTGAACGGGCCCTTCTTGCCGCTGGTGAGACCGAGCTTCTCCGCGATGTACGTGCCCTGGAGCACGCCGACCTTCGTGTTGTCGAAGGACGCGTAGTAGTCGACGTTCTTGGTGCCGAGGATGAGGCGGTCGTAGGCGATGACCGGGATCTTCGCCGCCGCGGCCTCCTGGAGCACGTTGTTCAGGGACTTGTTGTCGATGGCCGCGATGATCAGGCCCTTGACGCCCTGCGTGATCATGTTCTCGATCTGCGAGACCTGGGTGTCCGGGTCGTCCTCGCCGTAGACCAGCTTGGTCTTGTAACCCTTGGTCTTGAGGTCCTTGACCATGTTGTTGCCGTCGGAGATCCAGCGCGCGGAGGACTTCGTCGGCATCGCGATGCCGATCGTGCCGCCCTTGGCGCTGCTCTCCTTCTCCTTGCTGCCGCCCGAGCCGCTCTGGCCGCAGGCGGACAGGGACAGGGCGAGGGTGGCGGCGCCGGCTATGAGGGGGAGGGCGCGGCTTCTGCGGATGCGCATGTGAACTGGCCTCATTCTTCTCGTCGTTGAGAGGGGCAGCGAGCGTGGGGGGTGGTTCGGGATGCGGGGTGGTGCGTGTTGAGTTTTGTGGTGCGGGTCCGGTGGGGGCTGGTCGCGCAGTTCCTCGCGCCCCTGAAAACCCGGGCCGGCATCAAAGGGGCGCGGGGAACTGCGCGACCAGCCCCCACCGGGTCGCAGCCCCCGTCGATCAGTCAGTGGCACTCTCGACGGGGAAACGGTTCAGAGACCCCGGCAACCTGGACCCCAGCGGAGCCATGTCGCCGTCCGCGCCGTGCCTCGCGAGCAGGTCCAGGGCCAGCCGACCCCGACGAACCCGCTCCCGCGCCGTGTCCAGGGTGACGTCCCGCAGGTGGGTGCCCCACGGGTAGATGCCGGGAGCCTTGGAGAGGCCGAACTTCAGGTACAGCGGAGCGCCTCGGCGGATCAGTTCGGCGACCTCGTACATCCGGATGTACCCGCCGAGATCGTCCGGCGCCTCGATGTACATGTCCATCGGAGCCGCCGACACCCGCCGGATCTCCGTCAGGTGATCCAGCGTCAGGTCACTGGGTACGTTGAGCGAGTCCGCTCCCAGGCGTTCGTACACCGCGTACGCCGCCGGGTTGACCGGACCGATCAGCGCCGAGACCTTGAGCGTGGTGTCGGCGGGGATGATCCCCGCCACCCGCGCCCGGTGCAGCGTCCACAGCACACCCTCGTCCGCGACGAGCAGGCACTTGACGCCCAACTCCGTTGCCCGCACGGCGTCTTCGACGCACCCGGCGACCGCGTCGTGGCCCCGGGCACGCAGACCCCCGCCCCGCGAGTCGGAACGGACCGACCCTCCGATGTCCCAGGTACCGCGCGGCCCGGTGAACAGGCAGAGCTCGATGTCCCGTTCGGCGGTCGCCTCGACCATCTCGGTGATCTCGGCATCGGTCAGCATCCACACGCCACTGCCCTGGCTGATCCGGTGGATCGGCACATCGAGGCGCGAGGACTCCTTGAGGATGACCGCCAGCGCCTCGGGCCCCTCGCACGAGGGGATCTCGGTGCGCCAGCGACCGCCGTCCGGGAAGGTGTGGGTCGAGGCGTCGGCGGGGTCGAGGGCGGGCGCGCCCAGGCCGAGCGCGGAGAGCGCCTGCTCCCCGGGCCGGCGGGCTGCCGTGGCGGTGTCGGTCACTTGCTGTCCTTCGCGTTCGGTATTTCGGACGAGGTTCGCGGCTCGGGGTACGAAAGGCTCTGGTGGTACGTCGGCACGGGGTGGTCAGGTCACCCCGTGCCGACGTACGACTGGGGTGTCCTACGGCCGCAGCAGCACCTTGCCGACCTTGGGATCGCCGGACCCCACCAGCTCGATGGCCTGCGGGAACTCGGCGAGCGGCAGCTCATGGGTGACCAGGGGAAGGGGATCGAGCAGGCCCGCCCCGAAGACCCGCACCGTGTGCGCCCAGGCGTCCGGCGGTGCCCCGAAGACGGTGTGCACCTCCAGTTGCCGTACGACGAGATCGGTCGGGTCGAGACCTTCCGCGCCCGGCGCCGGGATGCCGGTCAGGACCAGGCGTCCGCCGCGCCGGAGCAGGGAGGCGGCGGTGCGGGCCGCGTCCGCGGAGCCGGCGGTCTCGATCACCACGTCGAAGTCGTCCGGGAGGGGCTCGTTCTTCGTACGGAAGTCCGTGGCGCCGAACTGCTCGGAGAGGGCTGCCCGGTCCGGGCGTGAACCCACCACGAGCAACTCGGCCGGTGAGCCCGCCTTCAGGAACTGCACCGCGAACATTCCGAGCGTGCCGGTACCGACCACCGCGACCCGCTCACCGGGTCGGGCGTTGGCCTTCAGCGCGGCGGCCGCGATGCAGGCCGCCGGCTCCAGCAGCGCCGCCGCCGTCAAGTCGGCCTCGTCCGGGAGGACATGGAGGAGGCGGGCGGGGAGCGTGAGGGTGGTGGCCATCGCGCCGGGCTGGGTGAAGCCCGTCTCCTCGTAGCCCGCCGTGCACAGCGTCGTCTCGCCCGCGTGACAGCGGTCGCAGACCTGGCAGTTGCGGAAGCCCTCGCCGACGACCTTGCGGCCGACCAGAGTTGACGGTACGCCCGCGCCGACCTCCTCCACCGTGCCGGACCACTCGTGGCCCGGGGTGAGGGGGTAACGGACGTAGCCCTCGGGCCTGTTGCCCTGGTACACCTCGCGGTCGCTGCCGCAGATGCCGACCGCGTGGACGCGCACCAGCGCCTCGCCCGCCTCCGGCCGCCGGGGCTCGTGCGGGGCCAGCCGGTGCTCGCCCGGTGCCGCGATGACGACGGCGGTGCTCACTTCTGCGTGCCCTTCGGCTTGCGCTGCTCCCAGCCGTCCGCCCACAGGTCGAACCGCGCCTGCTGCTGCGGGAATTCGGCCGCCGCGTCGGTGTCCAGCTCGACACCGAGACCCGGCGCGTCCGAGAGGTGGAAGTAGCCGTCGATCACCTGCGGGGCGCCCTTGACGACCTTCTTGATGTCGGCGTCCGCGAAGTCGTTGAAGTGCTCCAGGATCTTGAAGTTCGGCGAGGAGAAGCCGACTTGGAGCGAGGCGGCGGTCAGTACCGGGCCGCCGACGTTGTGCGGGGCGACGAGGACGTAGTGCGCCTCGGCGGTCGCGGCCAGCTTGCGCGTCTCCCAGATGCCGCCGATGTGACCGACGTCGGGCTGGATGATGTCGACGGCCTGGCTCTCGAACAGCTCGCGGAACTCGATCCGGTCGTGGATGCGCTCACCGGTGGCGATCGGGATGTCCACCTTCGCGGCGACCTTCTCCAGCGCCTTCAGGTTCTCCGGCGGAACCGGCTCCTCCAGCCACGCGGGCTTGAACGGCGCGAGTTCGTGCGCGAGCCGTACGGCGGTCGACGGCGAGAACCGGCCGTGCATCTCCAGCATCAGCTCGGCGTCCGGACCGATCGCGTCCCGCACGGCCTCGATGAGGGAGACCGCGTACAGGGTCTGCTCGTGGTCGAGTTCGAAGTGCCCGGTGCCGAAGGGGTCGATCTTCAGCGCCTTGTACCCGCGCTCCATGACCCCCTGCGCGGCCTTGTGGTAGGCCTCCGGGGTCCGCTCGGTGGTGTACCAGCCGTTCGCGTACGCCTTCACCTTGTCGGTGACCTTGCCGCCGAGCAGCTGCCACACCGGCACGCCGAGGGCCTTGCCCTTGATGTCCCAGCAGGCCATCTCGATCACGGCGATGCCGGACATGACGATTTCACCCGCACGCCCGTAGTCGCCGTACTTCATCCGGCGTACGAGGTCTTCCACGGCGAACGGGTCGGAACCGAGAATGTGGTTTGCCTCGGCCTCGCGCAGGTAACCGATCAGCGCGTCGGTGTGGCCCAGCATCCGGGTCTCGCCGACACCGGTGACGCCCTCGTCGGTGTGCACTTGGACGTACGTCAGATTGCGCCATGGCGTCCCGACCACGTGCGTGCTGATTCCCGTGATGCGCACGGCAGTTGCCCCCTGTGCTCTTCAGTGCTGTTCGAAATTTCGGCTCACGTTCGAAATGCTGGGCAGACAGTAAGGATGCCGGGGCGGGGGTGTCAATGGGTCGAACACGTAACGGTTTCGGCAAGAGGTGTGATCGCCGTACCGCTCGGCGGCGGCGGTTCGTGTCGATTCTTGTCGTTTCCCGCCGCGTCCCTACACAACTTTCACAGCCGTGACTATGAACGTTACCTGTGAGGAACTTACTCTTCCCGCGTCATGGACTACTGCCACCCCTGCGGCCGGCACCTGAACGGCGCCCTCGCGTGCCCGGGGTGCGGCGCATCAGCCGAACCGTCAGCCGATTCAACTCAGGCCCACGCGGGCGCGGTTGACGCGCACCCGAACGCGGGCGCCGCCGCGCGCGAAGCTGCGGACGCGCCCGACGCCGGGCATGAGGAGGACGCTGGGAACGGCGAGCCCCAGGGGCGTGCCGCGCGGCGGAAGAGCCGGGGGCGCGGGCGGGTCGACACCGCTCATGTTGCGGCCGAGGACGACGGTGACATCGAGGGCGACGCCGGACCGGGCGCGAGCCGTCGCGATCGCAAGGCCGCGGCCCACCGGAGGCGCCGGCGCCGGGTGCTGCTGATAACGGCCGGTTTCGTACTGGCGGCGGGCGGCCTGAGCCTGGCAGAGCTCGGCACGGACGCGCCGTTCTCGACCTCGAAGTCCGCGGCGCCGGACGCCTCGGCGGAGGGCGGGGCGGACGCGGAGGCCAGCCAGACCGCGGAGCCCCTGGACGTCACGAAGACCGTCGGAACCAGCGCGGGTACGGCGTCCCCGGACGCCTCGGCGTCGCCGTCCGCGTCCCCGTCGAAGTCCGCGAAGGAGACCGAGGACCCCAAGGTGTCGCTGACCCCCACGACGGACACCGGCGGCGGCGCCACGTCCCCCGCGTCGACGTCCTCGACGGACCCGGCGACCACTCCGTCCTCGGACCCGACGACCTCGGACCCGAGCCCGACACCGTCGCCCTCGGAAACCTGCAAGCAGATCCTGTGGTGGTGTTCCTAGGGGCTGAGTGGTGCCGCCGCCGGGTCGCCGGTGGTGCTGAGCCGCTGGGTTCAGACCTCCAGCATCCGTCGCAGCAACCCCCGCAACGCCAGCCGCTCCTCGTCCGACAACCCGGCGAGCGGCTCACGCGCGAACCGTAGGGACTCCCGCAGGCTACGGGCCACCCGGCGCCCCTCCTCCGTGGCCGCCGCCAGCTTCACGCGGCGGTCGGCGGGGTCGGGGCGGCGCTCCACCAGGCCGCGCGTCTCCAGCCGGTCCACGATCCCCGTGACGTTCGACGGCTCGCACTTCAGCTTCCGCGCCAGCTTGCGCATCGGCAGCGGCTCCAGGGACAGCAGGCTGAGCAGCCTGGCCTGCGCGCCGGTCAGCGCGTGGTCGCCCGCCGCCTCCTCGTAGTCCGCGTAGAACCGCGCCACGACATCGCCGATCAGCTCGACGACCTCCATGGTCACGGGGTCGGAGCGGCGCGTCTTTTCGGGTGTGGCCATGGACTCAGCGTACCCCGTTACTTGACATCATGAAATATTCAGGAGCATGGTTGTTTCAGGTACTGAAGTATTTGGCGGTGTGCGAACCACCCCGAATCACCCCGCACGGTCCCCTGCATTACCGCACTACGAAAGGCGCTTGTGATGATCAACCGCGAATGGCACCTGCTCAGCCGTCCCGTCGGCTGGCCGAAGCCCGAGGACTTCGCCCTGGTGGAGACCGAGACCCGGGCCCCGGCCGAGGGCCAGGTGCTGGTGCGGAACAAGTACCTGTCGGTCGACCCGTACATGCGCGGCCGCATGAGCGCCCGCAAGTCGTACACGGCCCCCTTCGAGCTCGGCAAGGTCATGCAGGGCGGCGCGGTCGGCGAGATCGTCGAGTCGAACGCCGAGGGCTTCGCGGTCGGCGACCACGTGCTGCACTTCGGCGGCTGGCGCGAGTACGCGACCATCGACGCCAAGGGCGCCGTCAAGGTCGACCCCGACCTCGCCCCGCTCTCCACCTACCTCGGCGTCCTGGGCATGACCGGCCTCACCGCCTACGCCGGTCTGCTGCGCACCGCGTCCTTCAAGGAGGGCGACTCGGTCTTCGTCTCCGGCGCCGCGGGTGCCGTCGGCAGCCAGGTCGGCCAGATCGCCAAGCTCAAGGGCGCCTCCCGGGTCATCGGCTCCGCCGGTTCCGACGAGAAGGTCAAGCTCCTTGTGGAGGAGTACGGGTTCGACGCGGCCTTCAACTACAAGAACGGCCCGGTGAGCGAGCAGCTGCGCGAGGCTGCCCCGGACGGCGTCGACGTGTACTTCGACAACGTCGGCGGCGAGCACCTGGAGGCTGCGATCGGTTCTCTGAACGAGCGTGGGCGTATTGCCATTTGCGGCATGATCTCGGTCTACAACAACACCGAGCCCGCCCCCGGCCCGCAGAACCTCAGCCGCCTCATCCAGACCCGCGGCCGCATCGAGGGCTTCCTCGTCGGCGACCACTACGACCTGCAGCCGCAGTTCGTTCAGGAGGTCGGGGCGTGGGTGGCTTCGGGTGAACTGAAGTACCGCGAGACGGTTGTCGAGGGTATTGAGAACAACCTGGAGGCGTTCCTTGGGCAGCTGCGGGGGGAGAACACCGGGAAGATGATCGTCAAGCTCTGACGGGGTTGGTGATTCTCGGGGACTCAGGTCTCTGAGGGGCCGGTGTTGTGTAGTCGCGTGGGTGGGCCGGTGTTGGTCAGGTACCCCGCGCGCACCTCTTTTGGTTCGGTCGCCTTCGGGGCGCTGCCGTGCTCGATATGCGCCTACCGGCGCGTGGCGGTGTCGAGAGCCCCACCGTGCTC
>NZ_JBITHH010000015.1:0-267428 GCF_044457795.1 Streptomyces sp. NPDC050528 | reverse complement strand
GCTACACCCCGGGCGGCGGGGCCGGGGGGTTTTCCCGCGGCGCCCACCCGCTGCGCCACTATCACCCCGGGGGGGGGCCCCCGGTTGAACTCCGGGGGGGCCCACGCCCACTGTCACCTCAGATCGACACGGCGACGGCGGTGAACGTCGTGTCCGGCGTCTGCGGGGTGGTGAAGCGGGCGTTGACGAGATAGAGCCGGTTGCCGAAGCGGGCGGCGGTCGTCGGGACGTCGAAGCGCGGGTCGGTGACCGTACGGCGCAGAGTCGCGGTGGTGGCCTTGGCGTCGAGGTCGAACACGCTGATCAGGTTCAGCCGGTTCTGGACGACGTACAGCGTCCGGCCGATCCGGAACAGCCCGTCCCCGTTGGCCACGTTCGCCGCGCCGCTCAGGGCGATCTCGGTGGCGCGGCCGGTCTTGAGGGACACGTTGTAGAGCTTGCCGGGCGAGCTGCTGACGACGATCAGGCCGTGCCCGTCGGGGGTGCCGACGATGCCGTTCGCGTTGTTCACACCGGGCGTCTGCACCCAGTCGCCGGTGAGCGGCAGGGCGGTGACCTCGCCCGTACGGCCGCGCGGTACGCCGTAGAGCACCGCGTCGAGGGAGTCGGTGAACCAGGCGCGGTCGCCGAGCAGGGTGACGTCGTTGATGAAGTGGCCGGTGGAGGCGGTGAGTTGATAGGTCGTCAGGACCTCGCCGGTGCGGGCGTCGACGACTCTCGCGACCCCGGTGCTGCCGGCGACGTACAACAGGCCGTCGTGGTCCAGCTTCAGGCCGACCGACACCAGGCCGGTGGCCCCCTCGGACAGGATCTCACCTTCGCCGGTGCGCAGGTCGAAGCGGTGGATCGCGCCGTTGGCACGGGAGCCCAGGTAGGCGTACGGCCTGCTGCCGATGGCTATGCCCTCGGGGAGGAAGCCGTTGGGCAGGGCGAACTCCGTCGGCCAACTCGCCTGCACGGCGGAGGTGTCGGCGCTTGCGGTGCCGGTGCCGACCGTCGCGGCGAGGGCGGTCAGGGCGGCGCCGCCGAGCAGGGCGCGCCGGGTGGTGGGGTGGGGGTGGATCCGGGTCATCGTTCGGGGCCTCCGGGGACGAGTGGGGGTGAACGGGGGCTGGTGGAACGGTGGTTGGGCGGTCTCGGTGACTCTGGTGCGCCTCGGGGCTCGGGTGAAATCTTCTTCAACTCCGCCCCAAGGCCTGGTCTTTGCGTAACGGCCCGTTACTTCCCGGAGTTCCCACCCGCCCCAGCCGCAACCGCGGGCTCGGCTTCCGCGCTGTCCGCCGGTACGGCCTTCTGGAGGCTGCTCCCCTCGACGTCGAGGTCGGGCAGGAGCCGGTCCAGCCAGGCCGGCAGCCACCAGGCGCCCCGGCCGGCGAGGGCGAGGACCGCCGGTACGAGCGTCATCCGGACGGCGAAGGCGTCGATGGCAACGCCGACGGCGAGGGCGAACGCGATGGGTTTGATGAGGGAGTCGTCCAGCGGGAAGAACCCGGCGAAGACGGTGAACATGATCAGGGCGGCGGCGGTGACGACCCGCACGCTGTGCCGGGCGCCGTCGACGACCGACTGGCGGGCCCGGCCGGTGTGGGTCCATTCCTCGCGCATCCCGGAGACGAGGAACACCTCGTAGTCCATGGCCAGTCCGAACAGCACGCCGATCAGGATGATCGGCAGGAAGCTGACGACCGGACCACTGTGCGGCACGTCCAGCACGTCGGCCAGCCAGCCCCACTGGAAGACGGCCACGACCAGACCGAGCGAGGCGCCCACCGAGAGCAGGAAGCCGACGGCGGCCTTGACGGGTATCACCAGCGACCGGAAGACCATCATCAGCAGGAGCAGGCTGAGTCCGACGACGATGGCGACGAAGGGCAGCAGGGAGTCGCTGAGCCGGTTGGAGACGTCGATGTTGACGGCGGTGGTGCCGGTGACCGCGATCGAGGCGCCGGTGGTGGCGCTGAGTTCGGGCGCGACCGCGCGGATCGCGCGCACCAGTTTGTCCGTACGGACCGTGTCGGGGCCGGAGTCGGGCAGCACGGTGATGACGCTCTGCGTCGGGTCGGCGGTGGGCTCGGGCGGGAGGACGGCCTTGACGTCCTTCAAGGTCCGCAGTTTCGCGGCCACTTGGGCACCGGCCTTTGAACTCGCCGCACGCGCGGGGTCGTTGGTGCCGGACCGTGAACTCGCCGACGCCGTACGGTCGTTGGTCTCGGCCAGGACGAGCAGGGGACCGTTGAAGCCGGGGCCGAACTTCGCGCTGATCGTGTCGTAGGCGGTGCGCTGGGTGGAGGCGTGCGGGGCGGAGCCGTTGTCGGGGAGGGCCAGGCGCAGGTCGGCTGCGGGCAGCATGAGGGTGATCAGGACGCCCGCGACGGCGAGCACGGTCAGCAGCGGCTTTGCGATGACCCACTTCGTCCAGCGGGTGCCCAGGGTGGCGCGGCCGGTGGTTCCCTCGGCGTCGGCGGCCCGTCGGGCGGCGCGGCTGCCGGGCTTGGGGGCGAGTCGCGTACCGGCGAATCCGGCGACGGCGGGGACGAGGGTGATCGCGGCCAGCACGGCGACGAGGACGGCTCCGGCGGCGCCGAGACCCATCGTGGTCAGGAACGGGATGCCGATGACGCTCAGCGCGGCGAGCGCGATGATCACGGTGGTGCCGGCGAAGACCACGGCGCTGCCCGCCGTGCCGACGGCCAGCGCGACGGACTCCTTCGGGTCGGCGCCGCGGGCGAGTTGCTGCCGGTGGCGGGAGAGGATGAACAGGACGTAGTCGATGCCGACGGCCAGGCCCAGCATCAGGGCGAGCGTGACGGCCGTCGAGGAGATGCTGACGGCGGGCGCGAGGGCGAGCAGTCCGGTGAGCCCGGCCGCGACCCCGATCAGCGCGGGCAGCAGTGCCATGCCGGCGGCGAGCAGCGAACCGAACGTGACGACGAGCACGAGCAGCGCCACGGCCACGCCGATGATCTCCGACGGCCCGATGTGAACTCCCTTGCTGCTGAAGACGGAACCGCCCACCGAGGTCCGCAGCCCGTCCCGCTCCGCCGCGTGGGCCGTGTTCTTGATCGCGTCCACGGAGGAGGTCCGCACGTCCACGGTCTGCACGCGGTACTGGATCTGGACGATCGCCGTCGTCCCGTCGGCGGAGACGGCACCGGCGGTGCGGGGGTCGACGACCCCGCTGACCTGGGGCGCCTGCCGGCTCTTCGCGACGGCCCGGGCGATGACGGCCGTGTACGGGGTTTCGGTGATCCGGTGCCCCTCGGGCGCCGTGAAGACGATCTGGGCACTCGCGCCCGAAGCCTCCGGAAGCGTCTTGCTCAGGCTGTCCAACGCCCGCTGCGACTCGGTGCCCGGCACCGAGAAGCGGTCGTCGAGCTTGCCGCCGAAGACGCCGACGCACGTGATGAGCGCGGCCAGCACGAACAGCCATATGCCCAGGACGAGTTTGCGATGCCGGTAGGCACTGTGGCCCAGCCGGTGAAGCAGGACAGCCATGACTAACTCCCTGGAAGGAGGCGGGGGTTGGGGAGGAAACACCGACCGGACGGCAGCCGGACGCCGGCCGCGTGACGGGCCCGCACCGAGGGGCACCCTAATCGATGAACCGACTTTATCACCCGCTCAAGTCGAACGACCCAGTCATTCAACCGTGACGCGCGTCCCACTCGACGAAAGACCAGTTCAGAGGCAGTACTCAGGCGACAAAAACAAGCGACCTGGTCACATGACAAGGTCGCTTGAAAATTGGGTGGCCCCCCTGGGGTGCCGCGTCAGCCCACCGGTACCGCCACCAGCTCCAGCCGTCCCCCGGCCATCGCCACCACGGCGGACGCGAAGGCCTGGAGACAGATGCGCTCGGCCTCCTCGTCGGGCAGCGCGAGGTGTTGCAGCATGAGCCCGTCGAACCCGGCGAGGAAGAACCGCGCGATCGCGTCGACGGGCTGGGCGAGGGGTCGGCCCGCGCGTTCGGCCGCCTCGGTGATCAGCTTCGCGGTCACCTCCGTCACCCCCCGGTAGTGGGCATTGAGGGCCTCGCTCAGCGCGGGCGAGCGGAGCGCGAACATCGTTAGTTCCGTGAGGAGTTGATGGCTCGCTGGCTGCTCGCGCACCGTCCGCCACAGCGCGGCCACCAGTGCGCTCGCGGTCTCCTCGAAGCCTCCGTCGGCCGGCGCCGCCTGCTCGACCTGAGCGACCAGATCCTCCGTGAGGTGCTCCATGACCGCGAGGTACAGCCCTTCCTTCGTGCCGAAGGTGTAGTGCACCGTGGCCTGGGCGACCCCCAGCTCGGCGGCGATGGCGCGCGTGCTGCCGGCCGCGACGCCTTCCCTCGTCATGAAGTCGATGGCCGCTTTGATGAGCTGGGGGCGGCGCTCGGCCGCGGAAACGTGAGCCATGCGCCCAGCATAACGACTGAGTCCCATGAACAAGTCGTCCGAACAAGTCGGCATTCGCGCAGCTCGACGCCCATGACCGGGCCACGGCCGCTGAGGTCCGGTCCCTGGCCGCGCGGGTCAGTTCGCGCCGGACGGCGGGTGCATACGTTTCCTCCAACGCCCGTGAGACGGGACGACAGAGGAGGCAGGCTCGTGACGGAAAGCCAGTTGGACACGTGTGTGATCGGGGCGGGGCCTGCCGGGCTGGCCGTCGCCCGGGCCCTGACCGAGCGGAACCTGCCGTACACCCATCTGGAGCGGCACACCGGGCTCGGCGGTATCTGGGACATCGAGAACCCGGGCGGCCCGATGTACGAGTCGGCCCACTTCATCTCCAGCCGGACCCTGTCGGGCTTCGGCGGTTTCCCGATGCCGGACCACTTCGCGGACTATCCGCCGCACCGGCAGATCCTGTCGTACCTGCGGTCCTTCGCGGACGCGTACGGGCTGACGGAGCGGATCGAGTTCGGGGTCGGGGTGGAGCGCGTCGAGAAGAACGCGGACGGCACCTGGACGGTCGTCCGGGCCGACGGGCGGGAGAGCCTGCACGGGCAGGTCGTGGTGTGCACCGGCTCGCAGTGGCACCCCAACATCCCTGAGATTCCGGGCGAGTTCAGCGGCGAGGTCCGGCACACCGCCGGCTATCGCAGCGCCGAGGAGTTGCGGGGCAGGCGGGTGCTGGTCGTCGGTGCGGGGAACTCCGGCTGCGACATCGCGTGCGACGCGGCCCGTGCGGCGGACCACGCGGTGATCAGCATGCGGCGCGGGTACTGGTTCATCCCGAAGCACCTCTTCGGGCACCCGGTGGACACCATCGCCAACAGCGGTCCGCATCTGCCGATGTGGCTCGCGCAGCGCGTCTTCGGCGGACTGCTGCGGATCGTCAACGGCGATCCGACACGCCTGGGCCTGCAGAAGCCGGACCACAAGCTCTTCGAGACCCACCCGGCCATCAACTCGATGCTGATCCACCACCTCCAGCACGGCGACATCACCGCCAGGCCCGGCATCGCCCGCGCCGAGGGCAGCACCGTGCACTTCACGGACGGCACGAGCGACGACTTCGACCTGATCCTGTTGGCCACCGGCTATGTGCACAAAGTCCCGGTCGCGCAGCGGTACTTCGGGGACGAACAGCATCCCGACCTGTATCTGTCGTCGTTCTCGCGCGAGCACCAGGGCCTGTTCGGGATCGGGTTCGTGGAGACCAACTCCGGGGCGTACCAACTCTTCGACTCCCAGGCACAGTTGATAGCCGGGTACCTGAACGACGAACGGCACGGCCTGCCCAACGCCGAGCGGTTCACGCAGATGATCCGCGCCGACCGGCCCGACCTGTCCGGCGGGCTGAAGTTCGTCGCCTCGCCCCGGCACACGGGCTACGTCGACAGCGGGGCGTTCGTGAAGTACCTCGGCAAGGTCGCCCGCCAGATGGGCTGGCGCACCGAGGGCCAGGCTCCGCCGGTGCGGTCCGCCGCCGAGCGCGTGGAGGCGACAGCATGAGCGGGAGGTTCGACTTCACCGACAAGGTCATCCTGGTCACCGGCGGCGCGGGCGACATCGGCAGCGCCCTGTGCCACCGCTTCGCCTCGGCCGGCGCCCGCTGTGTCGTCGTCGACATCGACGGCGTCCGCGCAGAGAAGGTGGCCGCGGAGCTGCCCGGCGCCGGCCACACCGGCATCGGCTGCGATCTGCTCCAACGCACCGACCTGGAGCGGCTGTTCGAGCGGGTCGCCGATCTCTACGGCCGTATCGACGTGCTGGTGAACAACGTGGGCATGACCAGCTCGGAGCGCTTCGACGTCCGCAGCGTCGAGAGCATCGAGCGGGAGATCAGCCTCAATCTGACCTCCCCACTGGTCGCCACCCGGATCGCGATCCCCCTGCTGAAGGCATCCCGGGACGCCCGCGTGGTCACCACGGTCTCCCTCGGCGGGATCTTCCCGCTGGGCGAGACGCCGATCTACACGGCGTCCAAGTTCGGGCTGCGCGGCGCGATGCTCGCCATCGGCCTCGACCTGCGCAGCAAGGGCATCCTCGCCGGGTCGGTCCTGCCCTCGGCGACCGACACCCGGATGCTGCGCCAAGAGGCCGTGGACGGCGGCAACTCCATGCAGTTCCAGGACCAGCCGCAACAGCCCGCGAACGTCGTCACGGCCGTCGTGAGCCTGCTGGACCGGCCCCGCCTGGAGGCCTACCCCCGGTCCGGCGAGTCCCGTCTGGTGCGCTGCGCGATGCTCGTACCGAACCTGCTGCCCAGGATCTTCCCCCTGTTCCGCAAGCGCGGCGACCGCGGCATGGCCCGCTATCTGGAGGAACTCCGCCGCCGCGGACTGGCCCGACAGACCGACGGACGCTGGGAGTTGGTGGAGGAAGCATGACCAGGAACGACACACTGACCGTCGTCAACCCGGCCACCGGCGAACCGCTCACCACCATCCCCGCCGCGAGCGCCGATGACGTCACCAAGGCCGCCGAACAGGCCCGACACGTCTACGACTCCGGAGTCTGGTCGCGCCTTCCGGTCCGGGAACGCAGCGCCGTATTGCTGCGCCTGGCCGACCTGATGGAACGCGACGCGGAGATCCTCGCCCGGCTGGACAGCGAGGACGCGGGCAAGCCCATCACCGAGTGCCGTACGGGGGATGTGCTGGGCGCGATCGAGTCGGTCCGCTGGTTCGCCGAGGCGGCGGACAAGGTCTTCGGCCGGGTCGCACCGAGCGGACCCGACGGCCTGGGCCTCATCACCCGCGAACCGGTCGGCGTCGGCGCGGCGATCCTCCCGTGGAACTACCCCCTGGCGATGGCCAGTTGGAAGGTCGGCCCCGCCCTCGCAGCGGGCAACTGCCTCCTGCTCAAACCCGCCGAGGCGACCCCGCGTTCCGCCCTCCACCTGGCCGCACTCGCCACCGAGGCCGGCCTGCCCGACGGCGTGCTCACCGTCCTCCCCGGCCACGGCGACGAAGCCGGCGCGGCCCTCGCCCGCGACCCCCTCGTCCAGGCCCTCTCCTTCACCGGCTCCACCACCACCGGCCGCCACATCCTCAAGGCCGCCGCCGACAGCAACTTCAAGCGCGTCTCCCTGGAGATGGGCGGCAAGAGCCCGCAGGTGCTGATGGCCGACGCGCTCTCCTACGGCGACGAGCTCATCGGCGACATGATCGAGGCCGCGTTCCTGACGATGGGGCAGAACTGCACCGCCGGTTCACGGGTGTTGGTGCATCGCGGCATCGCCGAGGAGGTGGTGCGGCGGTTCACGGATGCCGCGAGGGCCCTCGTCATCGGCGATCCGGTCGACCCGCGCACCCAGCAGGGACCGCTCATCAACCGAGCCGCGTTCGACCGGGTCTCGGGTGCCGTCGACGCCGCCCGAGCGGCCGGCGCTCAGATCCACACCGCGGGACTCCCCCACGGGCTGCCGGCGCGCGGCGCCTACTACCCGCCCACCGTGATCACCCGCGTCCCCGCCGAAAGCGCCGTCCTCACAAGGGAGTTGTTCGGTCCCGTGGTCACCGTCGAGACCTTCGACTCCGAGGACGAGGCGGTACGGATGGCCAACGCCACCGAGTACGGGCTCGCCGCCTCCGTCTGGACCCGCGACCTCGACACCGCGCTGCGGCTGGCCCGCGGCATCGAGGCGGGCGTGGTCTCCGTGAACGCGTACAGCGAGGGCGACATCACCACGCCCTTCGGCGGCTGGAAGCAGTCCGGGTTCGGCGGCGCGGAGAAGTCGACGAACGCCTTCGACCAGTGGACGCGGGAGAAGACGGTCTGGATCCGCACCCGTTGACCCAGCCTGTACTTGAACTCCCCCTGATGTCAGTCCAGTTGACGGCGTCACTCGCGGTGCGCCGCCACCCGCAGCAACTGCTCCCGCAACTGGACCGGCGAGGTGCCGTGCCAGCGGCGTACCGCGCGCCGCAGGGCCCGCTCGTCGGAGAATCCGGCCCGCCGGGCGATCTCACGCAGCGTCAACTCCGGTCGCAGCAGCAGCTGTTCGACGCGTTCCCGGCGTACGCCCTCCGCCAACGCCTCGTACGTCGTGCCGCAGTCGGCGAGCCGTCGGCGCAGTGTCCGTTCGCTCGTCGCGTGCCGTCGTGCCTGTTCACCGAAGGACGGGATCACCGGGAGGCTCTGGGCGACGGACACCTCCAGGACTTCGAGGAGGTCCTGTTGGTCGGTGCGGGAGGCGAGTTGGGCGTCGAGTGTCTCCAGGGTCGAGGCGTAGGTCACCGGGTCGCGGCCGGGCATGCGGGCAGCGGCCCAGGCGGGGTCGACGACGATGCGGTCGGCCGGGGCGCGGAAGCGGACCGGGCAGCCGAACAGGGCGCCGTAGAGCTCGTGTTGGCGGGGTGGCGGTGCGGCGAACTCGACCACGCGCGGGGCGAAGTCCGGGCCGACGGCGAGCCGGGAGAGGGTGACGACGGACGCGAAGCCCTCCTCGATCAGGAAGGACGCCACGCCCGGGTCGATGGCCGGATCGGGGAGGTCCGCGCGCAGGACGAAGGCGCCGTCCTCGCCGACTCCCGTCGACCACACGGTCATCGCGCCGGAGAGGTTCTGGTACTTCACGCCGGTCTCGATGGCGTGCCGCAGGGTGTCGGCGGCCATCAGCGCGAAGCCGAGCAGACCCCACGCGGTGAGGTGCTGGGTCGCGCCGACCTTGAGGCCCAGCCGTTCGTCCCCGGTGAGTTCGAGCGCGCGCCGGATCACCGCGCTGCCCTGCCGGTACGACACCCGTAGCGCGGCCGAGCGCATCAGCGTCTCGTCGAGGCCGACTTCGCCGAGCAGGGGCCGTAGATCGATGCCGCGTTCGTCGGCGACGACGACCAGGTAGCGCAGGATGTTCGGCTGGATGGTCGCCGACGTGCTGCGGTTGGTCCCTTGCGGGTCCGCCGGGGTGGGGGCGGGGAGCATCGCGGTCACCTCCTCGTGGGCGACCACCGTAAGCACCCGGGCGTCAACGGTCGTAGGCCATGGCCGCCGAAGTCCCCTCAACGGCCCCCGGCGTCCTGCGTTCGCCCCGCCACGGCTGACTACGGTCTGTGCATGTCAGTCAGCACTCCGGGCCGGGCCCGGGTCGGGCGCCCCGTCGACAGGGCCGGTGCCCGCAGGGCGACGACCCTCGCGTTCGCCGCGCAGGGGATGTCCGTCGCCGCCGTGTACACGACCGTCCCCGCCGTCACCGAGCACCTGAAGCTGTCCCCGCTCCTGACCACCGCGACGCTGGTCGGGGTGGCCCTGACGGCGGGGCTCGGCAGTTTCCTGGGGCTGGCCGCCGTCCGCGTCGCCGGTCCCGTCGCCACGGTGCGCGGCGCGCTGCTGACGGCCGCGGTCGCGCTCCCGCTGATCGGCTGGGCTCCCGGCCCGCAGACCGTCATCTGCGCGTACGTCCTCCTCGGCCTCGCGCTCGGCATCCTCGACGTGGGGATCAACACCCGGGCCGCCGCGATCGAGCGCGCGTACGGCCGTAGCGTCTTCGGGTCCTTCTTCATGGCGTGGAGCGTGGGTGGCGTGTTCGCGGCCCTGCTCACGGCGGGGGTGGCGCGGCTGGACCGGCCGGTGGGCGAGGGGCTGGCCGTGCAGGCGGGCGTGCTGTTGGCCGTCGCCGTCTGCCTGCGGACGCACGGTCTTCCCGACGCCGCCGAAGGGGCCCAAAGTCCGTCCGCGCAACCGCCGTTGGGGCGACGGCTGTGGTTGCGGATCCTTCCCTTCGGGCTGGTGCTTCTCGTCGTCTACGTCGTGGACTCGACCGTCTCCGCGTGGTCGGCGGTGTATCTGCGGCAGACGCTCGCCGCGTCCCTCGCGGTGGCGCCGATGGCGTACGCGGCGTACCAGGCCGGCACGGTCGTGGGGCGCGCGACCGTGGACCGGCTGGTGCAGCGGGTCGGGACGGTGGCCGTCGTGCGTGCGGCCGCGCTGGTCGTGGCGGGTGCCCTGGTGGGGATGGCCACGGCGCCGAGCTGGCCGATCGCCGTGCTGGCGGCGGGAGTCACCGGGCTGGGGGCATCGGTGCTGGCGCCGCTGTGTCTGGCGTCGGCCGCGCGGTTGCGGCCCGGCGCCGCGGAGACGGTGCTGGCCCGGCTGAACCTCTTCAACTACGCGGGGGTCGTCACCGGCGGCGCGGTGAGCGGACTCCTGGGCTCCACCGGCGAGTTCCGGCTCGCGTACGCGGCACCGGCCGCGCTGGCGGTGCTCGTGCTGACCGGTGCCCGGCACTTCACCCAGCCGCCGGGGACATCCGGGGCATAGGAAACGAGCCAGGCAATGGGCGGGATATGGCCAGTCCATGGGCAGGCGGCAATCGGAAGTTCAACCTCCGCTGCCAGCCTCCGGACCATGAACACTCCTCGCATGGGCCTGCCCGACCGGCTCGCCGACACACTGAGCATGCCCGAGCAACACGAATACCTCAGACGCGCCTTCTCCCGTCGCGGCCTGCTGCGCGGCGGCGCGGTCGCCGCGACCGGGGCCGCCCTCGCGGGCACCGCCGCCGGTGCCGCGGCTGCGGCGACGCCCACGCTCGTACCGGGTTCCACCGCTTCGACCGTGCACGGCTCGCTGGTCGCGCCGTTCGGCCGGCACATCGCCTACGGAGCCGATCCGCGCACGCAGATGCGGGTGTCGTGGCAGGTGCCGCTGCCGGTGAAGAAGCCCTTCCTCCGGATCGGCAGAAGCCCCCTCGACCTGAGCCACCGCATACCGGCGGAGGTCCGCGACCTGTTCACGCCGGCCGGGATCGGCAAGAGCGCCGACATCGACCAGTACTACGTGCACGCGGCGCTCGACAACCTGAGCCCCGACACCACCTATTACTACGGCGTCGGCCACGACGGCTTCGATCCCGCCGACGCGGGTGCCGCACACACCGTGTACTCCTTCAGGACCGCGCCCAGGACGCACAGCACGCGGCCGTTCACGTTCACCGCCTTCGGTGACCAGAACCCGAGTTACACCTCGATCGGCCTCAACGCCCTTGTCCAGGCGCAGAATCCGGCGTTCCATCTGCACGCGGGCGACATCTGCTACGCGGAGGAGACCGGGCACGGGCTGCCCGGCGACGCGAGCAACTACGACGCCCGCCAATGGGATTCGTTCCTCGCGCAGATCGAGCCGCTCTCCAGCCGGGTGCCGTGGATGGTGGCGTTCGGCAACCACGACATGGAGTCCTGGTACTCCCCCAACGGCTACGGCGGCAACGAGGCCCGTTTCACCCTTCCCGGCAACGGTTTTGACGCCGCGTCAGCTCCCGGTGTGTACTCCTTCGTCCACGGCAACGTGGGGGTGGTGTCGGTCGACGCGAACGACGTGTCGTACGAGATCCCCGCCAACATCGGTTACACCGGCGGCAAGCAGACCGCCTGGCTCGACAAGCGGCTCACCGAACTCCGGGCGCGTGCCGACGTCGACTTCATCGTGGTGTTCCACCACCACTGCGCGTTCTCGACGACCAGTTCGCACGCCTCCGAGGGCGGGGTGCGCGAGCAGTGGGTGCCGCTGTACGAGAAGCACCAGGTGGACCTGGTGGTCAACGGCCACAACCACGTCTACGAGCGCACCGACCCGGTCGTCCAGGACAAGGCCGTACGCGCCCTGCCCATCGGCGGCACCCACGAGCCGACCCGGGGCGGTGTCGTGTACGTGACGGCGGGCGCGGGCGGCGAGAGCGTGTACAGCTTCCCGGTGGCCGACAGCTACGAGGGGCACGAGGACGCGATCGACTCGGTGCCGACGTACTGGACGGGCAAGGACGGCAAGGTCACCGAGAACGTCGACTGGTCCCGGGTCCGTTACACCGGCTACTCCTTCATCCGCGTCGACGTCGCCCCCGCCGCACCCGGCCGTACGACGACGCTGACGGTACGGGCGCTGGCCGCGACCGGCGCGGAGGTCGACCGTTTCACGGTCTCCCGCAAGGTCGAGAAGGCCGGACAGGGCCACTAGGCACGTGGAAGCGGCGGTCACCGACATCGGGTCGGTGACCGCCGCTTCGGCATTCGCGTCGAGCCCGATGAGCCGACCGGCGCCTTCGACGACCGCCGGTCCTTTGCCTCGTTCCGCCTTCGCCGAGCGGGAGTTGCGGCAGTATGCCCAGAACTCACCGCCCGCCGAACTCCCGGACGCCGGACGAATCGACAGAGCCGGATTCTTCCGCCCGTAACGGCAGGTGGCACTGGAAATGCCGTGAATGCCTGGCATCCCCGCACCCAATTGCGACAAAGCGGCTTTCTTTTCTCCTTCCGCCTTCCGGGTACGGGGAGGAGAGGCGCACGCCGTGCGGAGACGTCCGCTCGGGATATGCCGGATCTCATTTGACTGCGCTATATTTCACGCCTCAACTGACTTTAGCCACAGGCGTTTTGCCCTCTCCCCACCTCCGCGAATTCTTTTCGCCCCAGGTCGGTACCAACCGTTTCCCCCTCCGTGATACGCCTCTCTGAAAGCTTTCCATTCCGTGGCCATCACCCTGCACGAGGACCGGCCCCCGGCCGGTCGCCATGCAACCGTTCCGTCCGGCAGCCTGTTCCGACGGATCTACGCACCCCGCACCAGTGACGCCCTGGCGTTCTCCATGTCGACGTACGCCATGCCGCTGCTGGTCCTGGCGATCACCCGGTCCTCGTCGCTGACGGGTCTGGCGTTCGCCCTGGAGTGGACGCCGCGGATCGCCGCGTTCGTGCTGGCGGGCAATGTGGTGGACCGGCGCGGCGCGGCCATCGTGTGTTTCCTCGCCTCGCTGCTGCGGGCCGTGGTGCTGGCGGGGGCGGCCGTCGCGCTGGTCATGCTGCCGCGCGGCACGGCGGAGACGGTGACCGTGCTGGTGCTGGCCGCGGTGACCGGCACCCTCACCCAGTTCAGCTTCGTCGCCAACGAGGCCGTGGGCGCGATCGTCACCCGGCGCGCGGAGAACCGGCCCCACGGAGTGCAGTCCGTCCTCATCGGCATCGACCAGACCGCGATGCTCGTCGGCCCCCTGCTCGCCGGTTTCCTGCTGCTGGTCGGCCCGGGCTGGATGCTCGGCTGCCTGACCGGCCTGTCCCTGCTCGCGGCCGTCCTCGGACTCCAGACCCCGCCCACCCCGCTCCGCGCCGGACGGCCGGTCGGCGAGCGCACCCCCGGCAGCATGCGGACCGGGCTGCGCATGCTGCGCAAACTGCCCGCCCTGCGCTGGCTGGTGGCGGGCCTGGCCTGTTCCAATCTCGCCCTCGGCCTGCTCCAGTCCGCGAGCCCGATCATCGTGGTCGAGAACTTCGGCCGCTCCTCCGCCGACGTCGGCACCCTGTGGTCCGCCGCGGCCGCCGCAACCCTCCTGGCGGTCACCTGCTGCCGGCTCGCCCTGAGCCGCATCGACCTCTGGGGCGTAGGAGTCGTCTGCGCGACCTTCGCCTCCGCGGCCTGCCTGGCTCTCCCCCAAGCCCCGTCCTACGCCGCCTACATGGTCCTCATCGCGCTGTTCATGGCGGGCGACGGCGGCCTTACGGTCGTCCTGCGCACCCTGCGCTCGCTGGTCATCCCGGCGACGGCCTTCGGCACCACGCTCTCCCTGACCATGCTGCTTCTGCTGCTGCCCTTCCCGGTGGCCGGCATCCTCGTCGCCGTCACCCCGCCGACCCACCTCGACGCGGTCGTCCTGTGCTGCGCCCTCGTCCAGGCGATCGCCCTGGCCATCACCTTCGTACGGCTGCGCACGGAGCCGACGCTACGCGCGTCCGCCGACCGGCCGCCCCACGCCATGCTCCCCAACGAGCCCTCCACGACGCCGCGTTGACCTCGCGGTAATTCGGTTGAACGCACCCCGGGTGGGTGTGCAGGCTTGCGCGGTGCAGAGGGAATGGATACCGGGTTGTCTGAACTGGGACGAGGTGGACCCCGCGCGTCATCCCTTCGACCCCGGGGCGGCGGCGGAGGTGGTGCGCTCACTGGGACCGGCCCACCGGATGCCGACCCGCCCCGACCTCCCCTACGGCAATTCCGCGCTGCACCGCTGGAGTTGGAAGGTGGCGAAGCCCTGGGCCGACGCCATGTCGTACGCCCTCTCCGAGCGCTACGGCGACTGGGCCATCGGCTGGCGGTGGGCGCACGACGAGGGCGACTTCGACGGCGGGCCGGTCGGCAGCTGGTGCTGTCCGGTGCACTCGTTCACCACACCGGAGGAGACACTCGACCGGGTGGTCTCCGGGCTGTGCGAATGGCGCGACTGGCTGGAGCAACTCGCCGACCGGTTCGAGGCGTACCCGCTGGACCTGGCCGACGTGGCGGACCAGCGGATCCTCTGGGAGTGCGCCGCCCGCAACCTCATCTTCCAGGCGTACGACCGCACCGGCTCCGGCAGCGGCTGGTACGGGCACTGCCGTCAGGTCCTCACCTGGTTCCTCAACCGCTGGCGCGTGGACCCCGATGTGGCACAGGAGTTGGTCGACGAGGCGATCGACGGCCGGTTCAAGAGCTGGACCGGCCCGGACCGGGTCCTGGTCGACGACATCGCGGAACGCCTCGCGGGCTCACTCCGTCCCGACGACACCGTACGGCCGCCCGCCCCCGGCCCTCTGCCGGACCATCTGCGGAGCTGGCTCGCGGTCCGCGAGACCGTGCCGTGGGAGGACGCGCCGGACGGCGGCGGGGACGAGCCGGTCACTCCGGCCCGCGACGGCGCGGCGGAGTACATCCGCGCCTTCGACCTCACCGTCTCCGCCACGCGCGGAGAAGGCCTGCTCACCGCCCTGGACCTGGTGCGGGCCGACGCGGCACGCGGCGCCCCGCTCGACTTCGAGCTGCTGCGCGGCTGGCAGCGACATGTCCTCGGCACACCCGAACCACCGTCGTTCCGCACCCTGCCGGCCTTCGCCAAGAAGGGCAGGGAGCGCTACGGCATCGGCCCCGACACCCGTGAACGCCTCGACGCCTGTCTGGCCGAGAGCACGCGGGACGCCGACCGCCCCCTCCCGCTGACCGCCCGGGCCGCCCGCGTCTGTCTCGACGTGTGCTTCTTCCATCCCTTCGACGACGGCAACGCCCGCTCCGCCTTCCTCGCCCTCGTCTTCGTGCTGGCCCGCGAGGGCGTCGCCCTGGACTCGGTCACCCTTCTCCGCCGTATCGACCACGCGGCAGACGACCCGCAGAGCGGGGTGATCATGTGCCGGTCCGTCGACCTCCACCTCGGGGAGACCCGGCGCCGCGCGGACTCAACTACCACCTAGGCAGGGCAAGTTCACCAACGCGGGAGCCCGGGATCGTACTCGGGCCGGACCCGCCGCATGTACGCGGTGTCGTCCCGGCCACGCACGCGCGACTCGACGTAGAGCCGATGCAGCCGGTCGAGGGCGTCGTGGTCGAGCTCCACGCCGAGGCCGGGACCGGTGGGGACCCGGACCGCGCCGTCCCGCAGCTCCAGTACTCCGGGGACGATGACGTCGTCGGCCGAGTTCCACGGGTAGTGCGTGTCGCAGGAGTGGTCGAGGTTGGGGATGGCCGCGGCGACATGGGTCATGGCGGCGAGGCTGATGCCGAGGTGCGAGTTGGAGTGCATGGACAGTCCGAGCCCGAACACCTCGCAGACGACGGCCAGTTCACGGGTCCGGCGCAGTCCGCCCCAGTAGTGGTGGTCGGTGAGGAGGACCTGGACCGCGTGCTGCTCGATCGCGGGCCGCAGATGCTCCCAGGCGATCACGCACATGTTGGTGGCGAGCGGGAGCGGTGACTCCTTCGCGACGCGGGCCATGCCGGGGATGGTGGCGGTCGGGTCCTCCAAGTACTCCAGCACGCCGTCCAGTTGGCTCGCCACGTACGTCGAAGTCTCCGGCGTCCAGGCCGTGTTGGGGTCCAGCCGCAGCGGCTGCCCCGGGAAGGCCTCGGCGAGTGCCCTGATCGCGGCGATCTCCTCGTCGGGCGGGAGGACACCGCCCTTGAGCTTGAACGACCGGAAGCCGTACCGCTGTTGCATCAGCCGGGCCTGCTCGACGATCCCGGCCGGGTCGAGCGCCTCGCCCCAGTCGTCGGCCACTGCGGGTTGGCCGTCGAGGGCGGGGTGTTCGGCCCACTTGTAGAAGAGGTACGCGGCGAAGGGCACGGCGTCACGCGCCTTGCCGCCGAGCAGATCGCTGACCGGGCGGCCGAGCAGCTTGCCCTGGGCGTCGAGGCAGGCCACCTCCACCGCCGAGGTGGTCCAGCCGCGTTCGTGCGAGCTGGGCACGGTCGGCAGCAGGGCGGAGTCGATCGCGGCGATGACGGCCGCCGTGTCGAAGACGTCGAGCCCCACGACGATCTTCGCCGCCGCCTCAAGTCGCTCCAGCCGGACCGTGCCGCCCGTGGACTCGCCGAGGCCCACGGTGCCGTCCTCCAACACGAGTTGGAGGACGCACCGCAGGGCGAGGGGCTCGTGGACGCCGTTCGCGTTGAGGAGGGGCGGGTCACGGAAGGCGATCGGGGTGACGATCAGCTCCCGGATCCGTGTTCCTGCCGTACTGCTCATGCGCCCAGCGCCTCCAGGCCATGGCCGGTCAACTGCGCGTACATCGTGCCCCGTTCGGGTCGATCACCGTCATGTCTCAGGCCCAGGCCGTCACGGGGACGAACGAACTGTCGGTACGGAAGAGGTCCGTGCCGTCCGTCGGGTCCACCCGGAGTTGGTAGTTGTAGTGACGCAGGTAGTAGCCGGGGTAGTTGTACGACTCGAAGCGCAGCGCGCCCGTGGTGGCGCCCGTCCGGGCGTAGAACGTGGCGTCCCCCGCGAAGGTCGCCGTGCCGTCGTTGGCGTCGAAACGGCCCCGGAAGTCGTAGTGGCGCAGGTAGTTGCCGGCCGAGTCCCGGAACGAGAAGCCGGTCGGGTCGGCGAGGCCCGCCACCACCGTGAACGTGGACGCCTGCTTCAGGGCGGTGGTGCTGGAGCTGGTCACCACCGGCAGGTTGAGCAGCGAGGACACCTCCTGCCAGTAGCGGGTGGTGTAGTTGGCGGACTGGAAGGAGCGGCTGACGCCGGTCGCGAGGCTCGGGCCGCCGGACACCGTCTCCTTGATGACCGTGAAGTGGCGTGCCGTGCCAGAGAGCGTGGTCAGCGCGGTCGGCGCGGACCAGGTGGCGAAGGTGTCATAGCTGTCGCTGTAGTAGTAGTTGCCGTCGCCGTAGCCGTCGAAGAAGATCCGCCAGCCGCCGTTGTCGAGCTGTACGACCGAGGGGCCCTCGCGGTAGCTGCCCCAGCCGGCCCAGTCGCCGGTCTTGGAGATCGTGTAGGGGCCGGTGAGGCTGGTGGCGGTGGCGTACTCGATGTACTTCGCCGTCTCGTTCTTGGTGAAGGCGTGGTAGGTCGAGCCGATCCGCACGATGTACGTGTCGATGTGGTTGGAGCCGATGCCGGAGAGGGCTACCGGTGAACTCCAGGCCGTCAGCGCGGAGTTGGTCGCCTTCAGCCGGTACGGCGTGAAGATCCACTCGTCGTCGGTGGTGGAGCAGGACACGATGACGTTGACACTGCCGTCGCTGTCGACGAACCACTCGGGCGCCCACGCGCGCGACAGGTTGGTGATGGGGACCGTGTAGTCGTACAGGAAGGTCCAGTTGACCCGGTCGGCGCTGCGCGCGAAGCCGATGGTGGTGCTGACGTCCTCCCAGGTGTGGGTGGTGTACGTCAGGTAGTAGTAGCCGTCGGTGTGCTTGAACACGCTCGCGTCGCGGATGCGGTTGGCGGGCGGGGTGTACGCGGTGGCCTGGACGAGGCGGAAGTCGGTGGCGTCGTCGGACTGGTAGACGTTGACGGTGCCGTCGTCGCTGTTGAGGAACGGGACGATCGTGTACCGGGTCGCGTAACCGCTCGACGGTGCGGCGGCCAGCGCCGTGCCGAGCAGCCCGGGGGCCTCGCCCAGGACGAGCGCCGAGGCGGGCAGGACGGCCAGCGCGCGCAGCAGGGTCCGGCGGGACGGTGTGGGGGGACGTGTGGTCACGGGCGGCTCTCCCGGAGACTCGAATGTTCGTCATATCGAACCCAGTTCGTGAATTCGGTCAGAAGGTAGGGGTGGGTCAGGAGCACGTCAATGGTTTGCGCAATGCTGGATGATCTCTGTGGGACGCCTGTGGTGAAGGCCGAACCACCCGCACCCCGGGGGAAGTTGCCGCATCCGCACCACACCGGCCGCCCGGACGTTACCGTTCGGTAGACCACGCGCTTCCGGAGGTGCCGTATGACACCCGACCGTTCCGCAGGCCTGGCCGAGTCCGCCCGAGCGCTGGCCGCCGGGGAGGTGACCGCACGGGCCCTGACCGAGGAGGCCCTGGCGCGGATCGAGTCGACTCAGGCCTCCCTGAACGCCTTTCGGGTCGTACGGCGGGAAGCGGTCCTCGCCGAGGCCGAAGCCGCGGACAAGGAACTCGCCGCCGGAGTACGCACACCGCTCCTCGGCGTTCCGGTCGCCGTCAAGGACGACATGGATGTGGCGGGCGAACCGACCGCGTTCGGCTGCCGGGGCGAGTTCCCGCCGGCGATCGAGGACGGAGAGGCGGTACGACGGCTGCGGGCGGCCGGTGCCGTGATCGTCGGGAAGACCAACACCTGCGAGTTCGGGCAGTGGCCGTTCACCGAGGGGCCCGCGTTCGGCGCGACCCGCAATCCGTGGAACTCCCGTCATACGCCCGGGGGTTCGTCGGGCGGTTCGGCTGCGGCGGTCGCCGCGGGGCTGGTGCCGGCCGCGCTCGGCTCGGACGGCGCGGGTTCGGTGCGCATCCCCGCTTCCTGGACCCACCTGATCGGCGTCAAGCCGCAGCGCGGCCGCATCTCGACCTGGCCGCGCGGCGAGTCCTTCCAGGGCATCACGGTCAACGGAACCCTCGCCCGTACGGTCGCGGACGCGGCCCTGCTCCTGGACGCGGCGAGCGGCAACCACGCGGGGGACCTGCACCGCCCGCCCGCGCTCACCGTGTCGGAGGCGGTGGGCCGCGACCCCGGCCGCCTGCGCATCGCCCTCTCCCTGAAGCCGCCGTTCACCGCCCTGCCCGCGCGACTGCAACCGGAGGTCCGGGCCCGGGTCCTCGAACTCGCCGAGAAACTGGCCCAGTTGGGCCACACGGTCGTCGAGGACGATCCGCCGTACGGGCAGATCGGGTTGGGCTTCCTCCCCCGCGCCACCGCCGGTATCGCCGAGCGGGTCCGCGAGGCGCCGTACCCCGAACTCCTCGACCGGCGCACCCTGGAGGCCGCGCGCCTGGGCCGACGGCTGGGCGGGGCCGCGCTGCGGGCGGCGTGACGCGCGGAGGCGGCCCTGCACGACCGGTTCGGGGCGTTCTTCGGGAGGTACGACCTGGTCCTCGCGCCGACAACTGCCGCTCCCCCGCCCCTGGTCGGCGCGATGCTCGACCTGGGCGGTCTGGCCACCGACCGCGCGATGGTCGCCGCCTGCCCCTACGCCTGGCCGTGGAACATCCTCGGCTGGCCCGGCGTCAACGTCCCCGCGGGTTTCGTGGCGGGCGGACTCCCGGTCGGCGCCCAGCTGTTGGGCCCGTCGAACAGCGAGCCTCTTCTGCTGTCGCTCGCCGCGCAGTTGGAGGCGGACCTGCGCTGGCACGAGAAGTGGCCGGAGCCGGTCACCGCGGATTCCCCGGCGGCATAGGCGGGTTGGGCCCGTACCCTGTGACCATGCAGGATGCGTCGATGGTCGGGCTGATGGGGCGGGTCACCGGGACGGTCGGGCCCGGGCTCGTCGGCGAGGTGATCGTCCGGGTGCGCGGGGGCGCCGAGCACTTCCTCGCGTACGCGGCCAGCGGCACGGACCGGATCGAGCGGGGGACCGTGGTGATGGTGGTGGAGTACCTGCCGCCGAGGACGGTCTACGTCACGCAGGCATACGACAGTTGAGCCACCTCCGTCGCAGGTGAGAGCTGTCCAGGGGCGTATGCGTCAAGATTGCAACAAGGATCCGTCAGCGTCTGTACCCCGGTGTCGCACAGGCGCACACTCCCTTCGTTCGGTGCCGAAAGGGCACCATCACAAGGGGGCGTATGCCGATGGTCATCGGCGTCGTAGCGGGGGTGGCGGTTGTCGCCGTTCTCGTACTGATCGGTCTGTTCAAGTCGATGTGGCGGGTCGCGGAGCCCAACGAGGCACTCATCATCTCGGGCTCCAAGCACCGTACCGAAGGCCTTGAAGAGGGCATGGGGTTCCGTATCGTCACGGGGCGCGGCACGCTGGTGCTGCCCGGTGTGCAGGCGGTGCGCAAGATCTCGCTGGACCTCAACGAGACCGAATTGCACGTGGATTGTGTGACCACGCAGGGCATCCCGCTCAAGGTGCGGGGCGTGGTCATCTTCAAGGTCGGCGACGACTTCGTGTCGATCGCCAACGCGGGACGGCGTTTCCTCGACCAGCAGAAGATGATGTCGGAGCGGGTGCACAACGTGTTCGCCGGTCATCTCCGGTCCATCGTGGGCGGGTTGACGGTCGAGGACATGATCCGCGACCGGGAGAAGCTGACGGGGCAGACTCGTGCCGCGTGCGGTACGGAGATGGAGAAACTGGGTCTGATCGTGGACTCGCTGCAGATCCACGAGATCGAGGACCCCACGGGGTACATCAAGAACCTGGCGATGCCGCACGCCGCCGCCGTACAGCGGGACGCGCGCATCGCGCAGGCCGAGGCCAACCGTCTTGCCACCGAGGCCGAACAGAAGGCCGCGGCACGGATGTCGGAGGCCACCCGGGACAGCGAGATCCTCCAGGCCGGCTACCAGGCCGAGCGCGACAAGGCGGCGGCGAAGGCCCGACAGGCCGGACCCCTCGCGGACGCCGCCGCCCGGCAGGACGTCGTCGTCCAGGAGACCCGGATCGCCGAACTCGACGCCCTGCGCCGGGAACAGCAGCTCCAGGCGGACGTCCGCAAGCCCGCGGACGCCCAGGCCTACGAGACCCGGGCGCGTGCCGAGGCCGAGCGTGACGCGCGGATCTCCGCGGCTCAGGCCAAGGCGAAGGAGACCGAGTTGGCGGCCCTGGCGGAGGCGAGCCGGATCAAGACGGCCGCGAACGCCGAGGCCGAGGCGACCCAGGCACGAGGTGCCGCGGCCGCCACGGCGACCAGGGCGACCGGTGAGGCGGAAGCAGCCGCCGCTCAGGCGAAGGGTCTGGCCGCCGCCGAGGCGACCCGGGCCCAGGGTCTCGCCGAGGCTGAGGCCATCAAGGCGCGGGCCGCCGCCCTCGCCGAGAACCAGGAAGCCGTCGTAGCGCAGCAACTGGCCGAGAACTGGCCGGAGATCGTGAAGGCCGGCGCGTCCGCGTTCGGCAGCGTCGACAACATGGTGGTCCTCAACGGGGCCGACGGCATGGCGGAGATGCTCGCCAAGGCGCTCACGATGGGCGGTACGGGCCTCGGTCTGGCCCGTCAGCTGCTCTCCTCGATGAACCAGAACGGCCAGACCCCGAACGGGACTTCGGCCCTGAACGGGAGCACGGCCCCGCCGTCGCAGAAGGTGCCGGTGGAGAAGGAGTAGCGGTGATCGTCTGACGGACGCCCGGCGTCCATGGTCACGGAGGCACGTTCTAAGGTGCCTCCGTGACCGCCTATACCGATGAGAATGTTCCGGGCCGCTTCGGCCCCTCCGCCACCACCGAGGCCGACCCGCGCGAGGTCGGCAAGGTCCGTACCGAGTACTCCCCCGCCCACGACGGCGACCCGGACCCCGGCGAGATCGTCTGGACCTGGGTGCCGTTCGAGGAGAACGACGGCCGGGGCAAGGACCGCCCGGTCCTCGTCGTGGCCCGTGAGCCCGGCGGGACCCTGCTCGCCGTCCAGCTCTCCAGCAAGCGCCACGACGGCGACCGCGAGTGGGTGGCGATCGGCAGCGGCCCCTGGGACAAGTCCGGCCGCGACTCGTGGGTCGACGTGGACCGCGTCCTGCGCCTGCACGAGGACGGCATGCGCCGGGAGGCATGCGCCATCGACCAGATGCGCTTCAACCTCGTCCGGCACCGGCTGCACGAGCGCTACGGCTGGACCTGAGCGGCTGAACCCGCGCGGCTAGCTCTGGAGCTGGCGCTCCGGGAACGTCCGTAGGAACGCGTCCCGGACCGTCGCACCCGGTGTGCGGTCCAGGACGCCGAACACCACGTGCTCGAAGGCCGCGGCGAACCGTCCGCCCGGCCCGAGCAGCGCGTGGAAGGCGCCCGCGACCTGCGCCGGGTCGTTCTGGAAGACCCCGCAGCCCCAGGCGCCAAGCACCAGGCGCCGGTAGCCGTGCGCCACGGCCGTCTCCAGCACCCGTTCCGCCCGGACGGCGATGGCGTGCGGCAGCTCGGCCGCGCGCTCGGGTGCCGTACGCAGGACGACCCCGGCGTTCGGTGCGGCGGCGGTCAGGAATCCGGCGGTGTACGGCTCGTCCAGGAGCCGGCCCTTGTCGTCGCGGAAGACGGGGACGGCCGGTGAGTGGATGACGCGGTCCGTGTAGAACGGGTCGCGGTGGGCGCGGTGGTGGTCGTAGAAACCGCGGGCTTCGAGCAGGCACGTGTACAGCGCGGAGGCACGGCACAGGGCTTCCTCCTGGGCCTGTGCGCCCTTGAGGAAACCGCCGCCCGGGTTGCGGGCGGAGGCGAAGTTCAGGACGGCGACCGGGCCGGTCAGTCGGCGGGCGGCCTCCAGGCTGCTCTCGCCGGTGACCTCGAAGACCGTCTCCGCAGGTGAGAAGGGTGGCACCAGTATGGGCTCCGGTCCATGCGGGCGCGTGCCCGCGCGGGCCGCCTCGGTCTCGGCGGCGATGGACACCTCGCGCCCGTCCGCCGCGTGGTAGCTTCCGGCCGCGACGATCTGCTCGGTCTGCTGCGCGATGCCGCGCAGGCGCGCGCTCATGGCATAACCCCCGTGTACGCCATGGGCGCGCGCCCCGCGACCTCCCCCGTGTTCTCCCCCGTCGTGCTCATACAGGCATCCTGAGCGATGCTGGTCCTGCGGTGCAACGGAGTTTCCGGGCCCCGCGAACGGCCGGCGAACCGGAGATTACCGATCCCGAACGTGGCAATACGCACCCTTGTGCGACCAGCCGCGAGGGTCTTGGGTGGTACGAGTGTGCCGCCCGGGCCCAACAGAAACCGGGCCGGTGGCATGGTGGAATCTCAGGAGGATCCCGACATGTCCGATACGGCAAGTGACTGTAGCGACTGTACGGAGCCCCGTACCGCGGTCACCGAACCCGAGGTGGAGGCCCTGGTCAGGGGCATCTGCTTCAAGACCGGTCCGCCCCGAACACTCGGGGTCGAAGTGGAATGGCTCGTCCACGAGCTGCGGCTGCCGCAGCTCCCCGTGACAACTGAACGACTCGAAGCGGCGTACGCCGCGTTGAAGACCGTGCCCCTGAGGTCGGCGCTCACCGTCGAGCCCGGCGGCCAGCTGGAACTCAGCTCGTCGCCCGCCGCCTCCCTGATGGAGTGCATCGGTTCCGTCTCCGAAGACCTGGACGCCGTCCGCGCGGTGCTGCGCCGCGACGGCCTGGGGCTGGTCGGCGTCGGTCACGATCCCTGGCATCCGCCGCGCCGGTTCCTGCACGAGCCGCGCTACGACGCCATGGAGCGCTGTCTCGACCGCACCGGGCCCGCGGGCCGCCGCATGATGTGCACCTCGGCGTCCGTGCAGGTGTGCCTGGACGCCGGCTACGAGGAACCCGGTCCGCTCGGCCTGGGCCGGCGTTGGTGGCTGGCGCACCAACTCGGCGCGGTCCTGGTGGCCGCGTTCGCCAACTCCCCGCTGGTCGGCCGCAGCCCCACCGGCTGGCGCTCCACCCGGCAGCTGATCTGGATGGAGATCGGCCCCGGCCGCGCGGGCGGTCCGACCCTGGACGCGTTGCCGCGCGACGCCTGGACGGACCACGTCCTGGACTCGCCGGTGATGTGCATACGGCAGGACAGCGGCCCGTGGGACGTCCCGGAGGAGCTGACGTTCCGGGAGTGGATCAGGTCGGGGGCGCCCAGGCCGCCGACCCGTGAGGATCTCGACTACCACGTCTCGACGCTGTTCCCGCCGGTCAGACCGCGTGGCCATCTCGAACTGCGCATGATCGACGCGCAGCCCGGGGACGACGGCTGGATCGTGCCGCTGGCCGTGACGACGGCGCTGTTCGACGACCCCGAGGCCGCCGAGACCGCCTACCGGGCCGTGAAGCCACTGGCCGAACGGACCCAGGGGCTGCCCGCGCCGCACAATCCGCTGTGGATCGACGCGGCCCGCTACGGGCTGTCCGACCCGGAGCTGCACGAGGTCGCCCTCGTCTGCTTCGCGGCGGCCCTGGATGCCCTGCCCCGGCTGGGCGCCACCGCCGAGGTCATGGACGCCGTCCGCGCGTACTTCGACCGCTATGTAGTCCGGGGCCGCTGCCCCGCCGACGATCTGCTCGACCGCGTGCGCGGCACGGACAGCCGCCCGCACGGGAAGGACATCCGCACATGACCGACGCAGACACCGCCGCCGGCACCTCCGCTGACATCGATATCGAGGCGCTCAGGCAACGGGCGTTGACCACCCTGACCACCGCCCGGGACCGCACCACGCTCCTCACGAGCTGCGTGGACGAGCCCGAACTCACCGCCCAGGTCTCGCCGTTGATGTCCCCGCTGGTCTGGGATCTCGCACATATCGGCAACCAGGAAGAACTGTGGCTGCTGCGCGCCGTCGGCGGCCGGGACGCGATGCGGCCCGACATCGACGGCCTCTACGACGCGTTCGAGCACCCGCGCTCCGAACGCCCCTCGCTGCCGTTGCTGCCGCCCGAGGAGGCCCGGCAGTACGCGGCCGAGGTGCGCGGCCGGGTGACGGACATCCTGGCGAGCCACGCCTTCCGCGGGACGCGGCTCACCGACCTGGGCTTCGCCTTCGGGATGGTCGCCCAGCACGAACAGCAGCACGACGAAACAATGTTGATCACCCATCAACTCCGCACGGGCCCGCAGGCGTTGACGGCTCCGGACCCGGAACCGATACCCCTGTTCACCGGCCCGTCCGAAGTCCTCGTCCCCGGCGGCCCGTTCACGATGGGCACCTCCACCGAGCCCTGGGCGCTGGACAACGAACGGCCCGCACACCGGCGGGAGGTGGCCCCGTTCTACATCGACACGACCCCGGTGACGAACGGCGCGTATCTGGCGTTCATCGAGGACGGCGGCTACGACGACCCGCGCTGGTGGACGACGGAGGGCTGGGCGCACGTCCGCCGCAACTCCCTTACGGCGCCGGAGTTCTGGCGCCGGGAGGCGGGCCAGTGGTTGCGGCGCCGGTTCGGCGTGACGGAGGCCGTACCGCTCGACGAGCCGGTGGTGCACGTCTGTTGGTACGAGGCCGACGCCTACGCCCGCTGGGCCGGACGCCGGCTGCCGACCGAGGCCGAGTGGGAGAAGGCGGCCCGCCACGACCCGACGAACGACCGCTCGATGCGCTACCCGTGGGGCGACGCCGACCCGGCCCCCGAGCACGCCAACCTCGGCCAACGCCACCTGCGCCCGGCCCCCGCAGGCAGCTATCCGGCAGGCGAATCACCCCTCGGCGTACGCCAGTTGATAGGTGACGTGTGGGAGTGGACGTCGAGCGACTTCCTGCCCTACCCGGGCTTCAAGGCGTTCCCGTACAAGGAGTACTCGGAGGTGTTCTTCGGCCCCGAGTACAAGGTGCTGCGGGGCGGTTCGTTCGCCGTGGACGAGGTGGCCTGCCGGGGTACGTTCCGCAACTGGGACTATCCGATCCGGCGGCAGATCTTCTCCGGCTTCCGCACCGCCCGCTCGGGGGCCGTCTGATGTGCCGCCACCTGGCGTACCTGGGACCCGAGGAGCCGCTGGGCCGGCTCCTCGTGGACCCGGAGCACAGCCTGTACCGCCAGTCCTGGGAACCGCGTCGACAGAGGCACGGCACGGTCAACGCCGATGGTTTCGGGGTGGGTTGGTACGCCGAGGGCGACCCGGTGCCGGGCCGCTACCGGCGGGCCGTGCCCATCTGGGGCGACCAGTCCTTCGCCGACCTGGCCCGCGTGGTCCGCTCGGGGGCGCTGCTGGCCGCCGTACGGGATGCGACGTTCGCGGGTGCGGACGGGGAGGCCGCGGCGGCGCCGTTCGCCGCGGGCCCCTGGCTGTTCAGCCACAACGGAGCCGTCACCGGCTGGCCCCAGACACTGGCGGCCCTGGCCCAACGCCTGCCGCCGGTCGACCTGTTGTCGCTGGAGGCCCGCTGCGACTCGGCGTTCGTCTGGGCGCTGCTCCTCAACCGGCTCCGGGCGGGCGACGAGGAGGGCCAGGCACTGGCCGACACGGTGACGGAGGTCGCCCACGCGGCCCCCGGCTCCCGTCTCAACCTCCTTCTCACCAACGGCGATTCGATCGCCGCGACGGCCTGGGGCGACACCCTCTGGTACCTCTCGGAACCCGGCCGCCGCACGGTCGTGGCGTCCGAGCCCTACGACGACGACCCGCACTGGCAGGAGGCCCCCGACCGCACCTTGCTCACCGCAACCCGCACCGAGGTCCTCCTCACCCCCCTGAAGGACCTAGCACCCTCCCCCAGTCTCGGCTCCGCTCGACCGGGGGGACCCCCATCTTCGAAGGAGCCCCGCACGTGAGCCCGTTCCTTCTCACCCGCACCCTGCCCGAGGACGCCACCGACGCGGCTCTGCGCGCCGACGTCCTGGAGGGCCTCACCAGCACCCCGAAGACACTCCCGCCGAAGTGGTTCTACGACGCCCACGGCAGCGAACTCTTCGAGCAGATCACCGAGTTGCCCGAGTACTACCCCACGCGCGCCGAGCGCGAGATCCTCGTCGACCGGGCCGGCGAGATCGCCGCCGCGACCGGCGCCCGGACGCTCGTCGAGCTGGGCTCCGGGTCCTCGGACAAGACGCGGCACCTGCTGGACGCGTTCACCGGCCTGGCCGTGTACGTCCCGGTCGACGTCAGCGAGAGCGCGCTCACACAGGCGGGCCAGGCTCTCGTCGAGGAGCGGCCGGGTCTCGACGTACACGCCCTGATCGCCGACTTCACCGGCGACCTCACCCTGCCGGAGACACCGGGCCCGCGCCTGCTGGCGTTCCTCGGCGGCACGATCGGCAACCTGCTCCCGGCGGAACGCGCCACGTTCTTCGCGCGCCTCCGCTCGCTCCTCTCCCCCGGCGACGCGCTGCTCCTCGGCACGGACCTGGTGAAGGACGAGGAGGTCCTGGTCAGGGCGTACGACGACGCGGCCGGGGTGACGGCCGCGTTCAACAAGAACGTCCTGACCGTGGTCGACCGCGAACTCGGCGCCGATTTCGACGCCGACGCCTTCGACCACGTAGCCCTCTGGGACAGCGACAACGAGTGGATCGAGATGCGGCTGCGCTCCCGCACGGACCAGACCGTGAAGATCCCCGCGCTCGATCTCGCCGTCGACTTCACGGCCGGCGAGGAACTCCGCACCGAGATCTCCGCGAAGTTCCGCAAGGAGGGCGTGCGGTCCGAACTCGCCGCCACCGGGCTGGAGTTGACCCACTGGTGGACCGACCGGGAAGGACGCTTCGCGCTGTCACTGAGCGTGGTGCGCTGACATCGGATGACGGGCCGTCTCGCGCACTGCCGCACCTTGGGGCACGGTGGTGTGTGGAGTGACGCGTGACGCGCCCGTCACGGCCGAGAGGAGTACCCGCATGTCCGAGCACACGTACCGGGTCACCGAGATCGTCGGCACCTCTCACGAGGGCATCGACCAGGCCATCCGCAACGGCGTCGCCCGCGCCGCGCAGACCCTGCGCGGCCTGGACTGGTTCGAGGTGACCCAGGTCAGGGGCCAGATCGAGAACGGGCAGATCGAGCACTTCCAGGTCGGCCTGAAGGTCGGCTTCCGCATCGAGGACGAGACCTGACGGCCGTAGCGGCTACGACTGTCAGGTCCGACCCTCCCCCTCCTGTGCCGCCTCCAGCGCGGTGGAGGGGGAGGTCCAGCGGGCCCGTACGACCCTGAAACCGGCCCGTTCGGCGTCGTCGCAGACCAGCTCGTCGTCGTCCACGAGGACCCGGATGTCGCGGTCGCGGGCGAGCTGCTTGAGTTTCTCCAGCTTGGTGCGCCGGGCGGGCCTGCGGTCGTCGTTGCGGCGCATGAGGACCCGGCCCTCGGGCAGCCCCTGCGCGGCGAGCCAGGCGAGCGTGTCGCGCCGGCAGCGTTCAGGACGGCCGGTCAGATAGACGACCTCGCACTCCTCGGCGCTCTCCAGCGCGAGCGCGATGCCCTCCGCGAGCGGCGGGTCCTGCGGCGCGGCACCGAAGAAGCCGTCCCAGTCGCGCGGCTTCTGCTCCAGGAACCGCTGCCTGTGCGCCGTATCGGCGAGGGTGTTGTCGAGGTCGAACACGGCGAGCGGGCGCTTGTTTTCGGCAGTCACACGGCCACCCTAAACAGCCGGACCCGCGACCCCGGCGGCGGCCCGCAAGAGCCCTGGCCTCATGCTTCTCGCATGTCTGCCGCCACTCCCGCTCCCCGTACGTTCCTCATCGGCGCCGCCCGCGAGCGGCCCTGCACCCTGGTCGTCTGCCGGGGCTGCTGCTGCGGCGACCCACGCAAATACCCCGGCACGGACCACGCCTGGCAGCTGGAACGGCTGCGCGCGGGCGCCGCAGAGCACGGTTTCGCCGTCCGTACGACGGACTGCCTGGGCCCCTGCGACCAGGCCAACGTGATCGTCGTCCAGCCGTCGGCCGCGGGGCGCCGGGCCGGCGGCCGCCCCACCTGGATCGGCTTCGCGATGGACGACGACTGCACGGAGGAAGTTCTGGAGTGGGCGGCGGCGGGCGGCCCGGGGATCGCCGCGCCGCCCGTCACGCTGGAGCTCCAGTTCATCGACCCGCCCCGGGACGCCCGCGTCCGGTCCCGGCGGTGAGGGCCGCGCACAGAAGCCTCAATTGCTAATGGGATCCGTTTTCATATAGCGTCCTCGGTGCCTGCCCGCCCACCGAGGAGGAATCCCCATGGCCGTCCCCAAACGGAAGATGTCCCGCAGCAACACCCGCCACCGTCGCGCCCAGTGGAAGGCCACGACGCCCACGCTCGTGCCGGTCACCGTCGACGGCGTACGCCACCTCGTCCCGCAGCACCTGGCGAAGGCCTACGAGCGCGGGCTGCTGCGCCCCGAGGACTGACCACGGCCGCGGGAATGCCGAGACCTCCCGGGCGTTGAAACAGACGTGAGTTCCGTGATCGCTACGACCCCTTTCTCCGTCCTCGACCGGTCCCGCACCCGCGAGGGGCACCCGGCCGCCGAGGCGCTGCGTGACACCGTGCGGTTCGCGCGGGAGGTCGAGGAGCTGGGGTATCACCGGTTCTGGGTGTCGGAGCATCACGGTGTGCCCGGGGTCGCCGGTTCGGCGCCGACCGTGCTGGCCGCCGCCGTCGCCTCGGCGACCCGGAGCATCCGGGTCGGGACGGGCGGGGTGATGTTGCCGAATCACCAACCCCTGGTCGTGGCCGAGCAGTTCGGGGTGCTGGAGTCGCTGTTCCCGGGCCGGATCGACATGGGACTCGGGCGCTCGGTGGGCTTCACCGGCGGCGTGCGCAAGGCGCTGGGCCGCGACAAGGACGACGCCGACGACTTCGCCGGACAACTCGCCGAACTCCTCGACTGGTTCAGCGGTACGTCGCCCACCGGCGCGCACGCACGCCCCTCCGAGGGGCTGACCGTCCCGCCGTTCGTGCTCGCGATGGGCGAGGGCGCCGACATCGCGGCCCGCGCCGGTCTGCCGATGGTCATCGGCGACCTCCGCAGCCGCGACAAGATGCGGCGCGGCATCGACCACTACCGCGACAACTTCCGCCCCTCCCCCTGGGCCTCCGAGCCGTACGTCGTCATCTCGGGCACGATCGCCGTGGCCGCCACCCCCGAAGCGGCCCGACGCCTGCTCGTCCCGGAAGCCTGGTCGATGGCGTACTCGCGCACCCACGGCACCTTCCCGCCGCTGCCACCCGCCCAGCGCGTGGAGCAACTGCCCATGACCGACAAGGAGTTCGGCTTCTACGAGGCCGGGCTCACCGGACAGCTCGCGGGCACCGAGGAACAGGTGGCCCACGAGCTGGAGACGGTGCTGAAGGAGACGGCGGCCGACGAGGTCCTCGTCACCACCAGCACCCACGACCGCGAAGCCCTGCTGGACTCCTACCGGCGGCTCGCCTCGCTCAGGGCGTGAGCACCATCCGGAAGCGCGCGGCGCCGGACAGCATCCGCTCGTAGGCCTCGCCCGCCTGGTCCAGCGGTACGGTCTCCACCATCGGGTGAATGTTGTGCAGGGCGCTGAAGGCCAGCGTGTCCTGCACATCCTGCGCGGTGCCGGACGGGTGACCCCGAACCACCTTGGCGCTCATGAGCAGTTGGAGCGGGCTGATCCCCAACGGCGCGTTGTCCGCGCCGATGACCACCAGCTCGCCGCGGTGCCGCAGCCCCTCCACGGTCGCCGTGGCGGCGTCGGCGTTGCCCGCCGTGGCCAGGACGACCTTGGCGCCGCCGAGGGCCTTCAGCGCGTCCGCCACATCGGTGTCCGCCGTGCTGTCGACGTAGTGGTGCGCGCCCAACTGCTTGGCGAAATCTGCCTTTTCGGGACCTCGCGCGATCGCCACGGTCTCGAACCCCATCGCCACCGCGTACTGCACGCCCAGGTGACCGAGGCCGCCGAGTCCGAGGACGGCGACCAGGTCGCCGGGCTTCGCGGAGCTGCGCCGCAGCCCGTTGAAGGTGGTCACGCCCGCGCAGCCCATGGGCGCGGCGGCACTCGCCGACAGGCTCTCGGGGATGCGGGCGAGCGCGTCGATCGGCGCCACGGTCATCTCCGCGAAGCCGCCGTCGTACGCCCAGCCCGGCACCTTCAGGTTCTCGCAGACGATGAAGTCGCCCTGCCTGCACGGGGTGCAGTGGCCGCAGCTGCCGCCGAACCAGCCGACGGACACCCGGTCGCCGATCCGCCAGCCGCTGTCCGAGGCACCCTCGCCGAGCGCGTCGATGTGCCCGGCGATCTCGTGCCCGGTGACGAGCGGGAACCGTACGCCCGGCACTCCGGCGTTCACGAAGAAGGTGTCGCTGTGGCAGATCCCGCAGGCCTCCACGGCGATCCGCACATGGCCCGGTCCCGGCTCCGGCACATCTCGCTCGACGATCGTGAACTCGCCCCCGGCCGCGCCCACTTGCGCGGCTCGATAACTGCTCATGCCTGTCTCCCTGAGGGATGCGAATGCGGCTCGGCTAGTGCTCGGCCGCCTGGCGTGCGCTGATCGCGATCGCTCCGTCGCTCGCGTCGACCCGGGCCTCGTCGCCCGCGTTGAGTTCGCCACTGAGGAGCATGTCGGCGAGCCGGTCGTCGACCTCGCGCTGGATGGTGCGGCGCAACGGGCGGGCGCCGAAGTCGGGTTGGTACCCGAGGTTCGCGAGCAGGTCAGCCGCCGCGTCGGTCACCTCCAGGGTGACGTCCTGGGCGTGCAGCCTGCGCCGGGTGTGTTCCAGCAACAGCTCGACGATGTCGCGCAGTTGGGTCCGTTCCAGGCCCCGGAAGACGATGATCTCGTCGATGCGGTTGAGGAACTCGGGGCGGAAGTGCTGGTTCAGGACCGGCATCACGGTCTCGCGGACCTTGGTGTAGTCGTCGACGCCCGCCGCGAGAATGCGGTCGGCGCCGATGTTCGACGTCATGATCACGACGGTGTTCTTGAAGTCGACCGTGCGGCCCTGCGAGTCAGTGAGCCGTCCGTCGTCGAGCAGTTGGAGCAGGGTGTTGAAGACGTCGGGGTGCGCCTTCTCGACCTCGTCGAGCAGCAGCACGGCGTACGGCTGCCTGCGGACGGCCTCGGTGAGCTGGCCGGCCTCCTCGTGACCGACGTATCCGGGAGGCGCTCCGACCAGCCGGGAGACGGTGTGGCGCTCCTGGAACTCGCTCATGTCGAGCCGGATCATGCGACCCTCGTCACCGAAGAGGGCGGCGGCGAGCGCGCGGGCCAGTTCGGTCTTGCCGACGCCGGTGGGGCCGAGGAAGAGGAAGCTGCCGATGGGCCGGTTCGGGTCGCTCATGCCGGCCCGGGCACGGCGTACGGCACGGGCGACGGCGGTGATGGCCTCGTCCTGGCCGACGACCCGCTCGTGGAGGTGCTCCTCCAGCTTCATCAGCCGGGCGCGTTCCTCCTCGGTGAGCTGGGCGACGGGGATGCCGGTGGTACGGGAGACGACCTCGGCGATGTCCTCGGCGGTGACCTTGGGCGCCTGTTCCTCGGCGGTGCCGCCGGCCTTCAACTCGGCCTCGGTGTCCTTGATCCGGTCGCGGATGTCCTTGGCCCGCTCGTACTCCTCGTCGGCGACGGCCTGGTCCTTCTCGCGGTTGAGGGCGGCGAGCCGGTCCTCGACCTCGCGGGTGTCGGAGAGCGGGGTCTTGGCGCGCAGCCGTACCCGGGCCGCGGCCTGGTCCATCAGGTCGATGGCCTTGTCGGGCAGGAAGCGGGCGGTGATGTACCGGTCGGAGAGCTCGGCCGCCGCGACAACCGCCTCGTCGGTAATACGGACTTGGTGGTGCGCCTCGTAACGGTCGCGCAGGCCGCGCAGGATCTCGATGGTGTCGTCGACGGTCGGTTCGCCGATCAGGATGGGCGCGAAGCGGCGCTCCAGCGCGGAATCCTTCTCGATGTACCTGCGGTACTCGTCGACGGTGGTGGCACCGATGAGGTGCAACTGCCCACGGGCCAGGGCGGGTTTGAGCATGTTGCCCGCGTCCAGCGCACCGTCCCCACCCCCACCCGCGCCGACGACGGTGTGCAACTCGTCGAGGAACAGCACCAGTTCGTCGCTGTGCTCGCTCACCTCGTCGAGGAGTTTCTTCAGCCGCTCCTCGAACTCGCCCCGGTACTTGGTGCCGGCGACCATCCCGGCGAGGTCCAGCGAGACGAGCCGCTTGCCCGCGAGGGTCTTCGGCACGTCACCGGCGATGATCCGCTGGGCGATGCCCTCGACGACGGCGGTCTTGCCGACGCCGGGGTCGCCGATGAGCACGGGGTTGTTCTTGCTGCGCCGGGACAGCACCTCGATGGTCTGCTCGACCTCCTCGTCCCGCCCGATCACCGGGTCGAGCCGCCCAGCGCGGGCGTCCTCGGTGAGGTCGCGCCCGTACTCGTCGACGGTGGGCGTGCTGCTGGCCCGCTTGCGCTCGGGCTCGGCACCGGTGGGCACCCGGTCGCCCTCCCAGCCGCTGCCGGTGAGGGCCTGTCCGGCGGCCGACTCGGGGTTGGCGGCCAGCGCCCGCAGCAGATGCTCGGGACCGATGTACGAGGAGTCCTCGGCGCGGGAGATCTGGTACGCGTCGAGCAGGGCCCGCTTGGCGGCCGGGGTGAGGGTGGTGGGTTCGGTCTTCGGCCCGCTGCCTTCACCGGCGGTCAGCCGTTCCCGGATCCGGTCGGGGTCGGCGCCCGCCTCGGCGAGCAGCCGCCGGGTCGACTCCTGCTCGGTGGCGGCGGCCAGCAGATGCCGGGCGTCGAGTTGTTCGCTGCCCTCGACGGCGGCGATGTCCCGCGCCTGGGCGACCAGCTCACGGGCCCGTTCGGAGAGCAGACTCCCGATGTCGACGCGCTGGGCCCGGCGCGATGGTGACGCCGGTCCCGAACCGCCGAAATACCGGGACATCAGCTCGTCGAATTCCTCGAAGGGGCTGCGTCCGAAACCGAATCCGGGAGTGCTCATACGACCACGGGCCTTCTTCCGTGCGGCGACTGTGCGGCAACTGGCATCCGTGTCTTCCAACGTGTCACAGCGCGGACGCCTCCGCACCCCCGCAGGCCACCGGGCGGCACATGGGGTGCTCGCATAGACTCGCCGCGTCATGCACAGCCCTCACACATCCCCCACCCCCGACTCCTACGTCCGTGTCCGCGACGCCCGCGAGCACAACCTCCAGGGCGTCGACGTCGACATCCCGCGGGACGTGTTGACCGTGTTCACAGGCGTGTCCGGCTCCGGAAAGTCGTCCCTGGCCTTCGGCACGATCTACGCGGAGGCACAGCGCCGCTACTTCGAGTCGGTGGCGCCGTACGCCCGCCGCCTGATCCACCAGGTGGGCGCACCGAAAGTCGGCGAGATCACCGGCCTCCCCCCGGCGGTCTCCCTCCAGCAACGCCGCTCGACCCCCACCTCCCGCTCCTCTGTGGGCACGGTCACCAACCTGTCGAACTCCCTCCGGATGCTGTTCTCCCGCGCCGGCGACTACCCGCCCGGCGCGGAACGCCTCGACTCGGACGCCTTCTCCCCCAACACGGCGGCGGGCGCGTGCCCGGAGTGCCACGGCCTGGGCCTGGTCCACGGCACGACGGAGGAGTCCCTGGTCCCCGACCCCTCCCTCTCGATCCGCGAGGGCGCGATCGCCGCGTGGCCGGGCGCCTGGCAGGGCAAGAACCTGCGCGACATCCTCGACACCCTCGGCTACGACGTGGACGTCCCGTGGCGCGAACTCCCCGCCGAGCAGCGGGAGTGGATCCTCTTCACGGACGAACAGCCGGTGGTGACGGTCCACCCCGTCCGGGACGCGGACCGCATCCAACGCCCGTACCAGGGCACGTACATGAGCGCCCGCCGCTACGTCATGAAGACGTTCGCGGACACGAAGAGCCCGACCCTACGGGCGAAGGCGGAACGCTTCCTGACGAGCTCCCCCTGCCCGCTCTGCGGAGGCCGCAGACTGCGCCCCGAGTCCCTGGCGGTGACCATCGCGGGCCGCACGATCGCAGACCTGGCCGCGCTACCGCTGGCAGAGTTGGCGGAGCTGGCAGGCACACTCAACGGCACATCGGAGGCGGCCCGCGTCCTGACCGAGGACCTCACCTCCCGCATCGCCCCGATCCTCGAACTGGGCCTCGGCTACCTCAGCCTGGACCGCGCGACCCCCACCCTCTCGGCAGGCGAACTCCAACGCCTGCGCCTGGCGACCCAGTTGAGGTCCGGCCTCTTCGGCGTCGTCTACGTCCTGGACGAACCGTCCGCAGGCCTCCACCCCGCCGACACCAAGGCCCTGCTCACGGTCCTGGACCGCCTGAAGGCCGCAGGCAACTCGGTGTTCGTGGTGGAGCACCACCTCGACGTGATGCGCGGCGCCGACTGGCTGGTGGACGTGGGCCCACAGGCGGGCGAGCACGGCGGCCGGGTGCTGTACAGCGGACCGGTGACAGGCCTGGCGGCGGTGGAGGAATCGGCGACGGCCCGTTTCCTCTTCGACGACTCCCCCACGCCTCCCCGCGAAGTCCGTTCACCGCAAGGCGAGTTGAAGGTGGGCCCGGTGACGCGGCACAACTTGCGGGACGTGACGACGGAGTTCCCCCTGCGCGTGTTCACGGCGGTCACCGGCGTCTCGGGCTCCGGCAAATCAACCTTGATCGGCGAGATCACCGAGGAACTGCCGGGCGTGGGCCGCCTGGTGTCGGTCGACCAGAAACCGATCGGCCGCACCCCCCGCTCGAACCTGGCGACGTACACCGGCCTCTTCGACGTCATCCGCAAGGTGTTCGCGTCGACGGACGAGGCACGCCAACGGGGTTACGGCGTAGGCCGGTTCTCCTTCAACGTGACGGGCGGCCGCTGCGAGACCTGCCAGGGCGAGGGCTTCGTGAGCGTGGAGCTGCTCTTCCTCCCCAGCACCTACACCCCCTGCCCGGACTGCGGCGGGGCGCGCTACAACCCCGAGACACTCCAAGTGACGTACCGGGGACGGAACATCGCGGAAGTCCTCGACCTGACGGTGGAGAGCGCGGCGGAGTTCTTCGCGGACACGGACACCCCGGCCGTGGCCCGCAGCCTGACCACACTCCTGGACGTGGGCCTCGGCTACCTCCATCTGGGCCAGCCCGCCACGGAGTTGTCCGGCGGCGAGGCCCAACGCATCAAGCTGGCCACGGAGTTGCAGCGCGCCCACCGCACCCACACCCTCTACCTCCTCGACGAACCCACAACCGGCCTCCACCCGGCCGACGTAGAGGTCCTCCTCCGCCAACTCCACGGCCTGGTCGACGCCGGCCACACCGTGGTGGTGGTCGAACACGACATGGCGGTGGTGGCGGGCGCGGACTGGGTGATCGACATGGGGCCGGGTGGAGGGGAAGAGGGCGGAAGGGTCGTGGCGGCAGGGCCGCCAGCAGAGGTGGCGGGGGCCAGCGGCAGCGCCACGGCCCCCTATCTGGCAAACGCCCTCGCGTGAACTCCCTTGTTCTTAAGGGGCGCGGGGAACTGCGCGACCAGCCCCCACCGGCCGACACCCGACCGACTACCTCAGAAGCCCGGCAACCCATTCCCGGGGCAACCCATGAGTGTCATGAAGGTAGTGGTAGTCCTCCTCACTCAGAGGACCTCGAAACTCCGACCGAGACAACACCCGCCGCCCCCGCTCAAGGAGTTGACCAAACCGCCGCTCCTCATCAAAGAGCACCTCCCGCTCGGTGCCTGTCCCGACAAGCTCCACCGGCAGATCAGACAACGTACGCGAGTCATCATCCCGCCACAGAACCGTGAGCACCCGCCGAATCAACCGCCGCAGCACATATCCCCGCCCCGTGTTGGCCGGCCGCACCCCTTCCCCGATGACGAAGATGCTCGACCGCAGATGATCACAGACAATCCGCATATCGCGCTCGCCCAGAACCCACAGCGTCGGAACAATCCGCACCCACGGCTCAAACACATCCGTCTCATACACCGACCGCCGCCCCTGAAGAACAGCCACCAGCCGCTCCAAGCCCATCCCCGTATCAACACTCACCTGCGGCAACGGAACGAGCCCGCCATCCTCACCCCGCTCAAGCCTCATGTGCACGTGATTCCAGATCTCCACCCACCTCGAATCACTGGTAGGGCTCCCCTCCGGCGACCCGTCCCCGGTCCAGTAGAAGATCTCCGAGTCAGGCCCACAAGGACCCACCGGCCCGTTGGACCACCAGTTCTCGTCCCGCGTCGACTCAACCGGCACCCCCAACTCCCGCCAGGTGTCCAGCGATTCAAGATCGGGCCCCACCTGCTCATCGCCGCCGAAGACAGTGACGTACAACTTCTCGCGCGGGATGCCGAAGCCGTCCCGCAGCAGCTCGTACCCCCAACGCAGGCTCTGCGGATGGTCGTAGTCGCCCAACGACCATGAGCCGAGCATGTCGAACACGGTCAGGTGGGTGAGGTCGCCGACCTCGTCGAGATCCGTGGTGCGCAGACAGCGTTGGACGTTGACGAGCCGCCGCCCCTGCGGATGGGGACGGCCCAGGAGATACGGCGTGAGCGGGTGCATGCCGGAGGTCGTGAAGAGGACCGGGTCGGAGGGCGGCGGCAGGAGCGAGCTTCCGGTGATCAGCTCGTGCCCGCGTTCGCGGTAGAAGTCGAGGAACGTACGGACGATGTCGTCGGTGTTCATGGCGGTGAGTCCTTCGCGGGTCGGGAGGAGACCGGAAGGGACCGCGGGGGAAGGCAGCGAGGGGGCTGGAAACGACACACCCGGCGGTCCGTTTCCGGCCGCCGGGAGAGGTCAGTGAGGTTCAGGCGTCGGCGGCCGGCGAGCTGGTCGCTCGCGCGGTCGCGGTCGTGCCGCTGTGCCTGATGATCCTCATGGACGCCACGCTAACAGGACGCCTCGGCGCCGTCCTGCGGATTTTCACCGGGGTCTGCGCCACCGACGTGCAGTGGTCCTGGCGCTGGGGCAGGACCGTCACCCCGGCCTGCGCCGCGTGGGCGAGGGAGCGGCGGTCGGGGTGGCTGCCGGGGGCGATGGTCTCGCCCACCTCCACCTCGGCGACGAGCCCGCGCGTCGACACGACCCGCCACACCGAGGTGAGCAGGGAGTCGCTGCCGACGAAGGCGGGGGCGGTGCTGGCGGTGCCGTCGGTCAGGTAGTGCAGGCCGACGGGCTGGACGGGGACTCCGGCGTCCAGCGCGGCCTGGAAGACGGCGCGCCGGAAGTGTCCCTGGGCCCGGCCGCACCAGGTGCTGCCCTCGGGGAAGACGGCGACCGCTCCGCCGGCGCGCAGGGCGCCCGCGATGGAGGCGACCGTCTCCGGGAGGGCGCGCAGCCGGTCGCGGTCGATGAACAGGGCGCCGCTGCCCGCGGTCAGCGTCCCGGCGACGGGCCAGTGTCGGATCTCGGCCTTGGCCAGCATGCGGGCGGGGCGGACGGCGGCCAGCAGCGGGATGTCCAGCCACGAGATGTGGTTGGCGACCAGCAGCAGTCCGCCGGTGGACGTGGTGGTGCCGGTGATGCGGAGCTGGATGCCGGCGGACCGGACGATCGTCCGGCACCACCAGCGCACCGCGCGGGCGGGGATCCGCTTGCCGACGGGGGTGAGCGCGGCCCCGGCGGCCACCACGACCAGGACGGTCACGAAGCGCAGCACGGCGCGCGGTACGGCCGTGACGGACCCCTTCGACTCGATGCACGACCTGGGGGTGCAGGGCGCGCTGGGCAGCCAGACGCTCATCACGCCGGGACGAGCGAGAGGAAGTGCCGCAGATAGCGCGGGTTGACCCGGCGCATCGACAGCAGCACGTACAGGTCGGCGACCCCGAAGTCCGGGTCGTGGGCGGGCTCGCCGCAGACCCAGGCGCCGAGGCGGACGTATCCGCGCAGCAGCGGCGGGAGTTCGACGCGGTCGGCCGGGCGGGTCACGCCTTCCGCGCTCCAGGGCAGCAGCGGGCGGACCCGGAACTCCTCGGGGGCGAGGTGCTTGGCGCCGACCCGGTCCCAAGCGCCGGCGGCGAGGGCGCCGCCGTCGGCGAGCGGGATGGAGCAGCAGCCGGCGAGCCACTCGTGGCCGCGGTCGACCATGTAGCGGGCTATGCCGGCCCAGATGAGGCCGATGACGGCGCCGTCGCGGTGGTCGGGGTGGACGCAGGAGCGGCCGACCTCGACGAGGCCCGGGCGGATCGAGTCGAGAGGCGCGAGGTCGAACTCGCTCTCCGAATAGAGCCGTCCGGCGACGGCGGCACGCTCGGGCGGCAGCAGCCGGTAGGTGCCGACCACCTGCCCGGTGACCGTGTCGCGGACGAGGAGGTGGTCGCAGTAGGCGTCGAAGGCGTCGACGTCCAGGCCGGGCTGCGGGCTGGACAGGTGGGCGCCCATCTCCCCGGCGAAGACGTCGTGCCGCAGCCGCTGCGCGGCACGCACATCGTCCTCGTCGCGGGCGAGCGTGACGGTGTAGCGGGTCGGCGCGGCGGGCTGCGAGGGACGGTCGAGGGTGGAAACGCCGGTCATGGCTCTCCCTGATCACGGGCCGGGTTCGGCGGGGGGGGAACTGGCTGGCCGATTCCGTAAGTCCAGCCGCAACAGTTCTTCCTACGCCGGGCGTCCTGCGCGTGACCTGTGCCCGATGCCGGGATGTGAGCTTGCTGAACGGCGTCCGCATGCCCCGCTGCTTGGAGATACCCCGTTGCTTGGCGGGACCGGGGATGAGCACCACTCCCGGTCCCGCCCGTCCGCACCTTGTCGGCGAACGATCAGGGCAACCCCCAAGGGGCGCGGGGAACTGCGCGACCAGCCACAGCGCACCCGCACCCGTCGACGGCGCTACCTCCTCGTGACCTTGCGCGTCGCCCGCAGCCACTCCTTGTTCATGCCGGTGATGGACACCAGCGGGATGCCCTTCGGGCAGGCGGTGGCGCATTCGCCGGCCAGGGTGCAGCCACCGAAGCCCTCCTCGTCCATCTGCGCGACCATGTCGAGCACGCGGGTCTCGCGCTCGGGGGCGCCCTGCGGGAGGACGTTGAGGTGGTTGACCTTGGCGGAGGTGAAGAGCATCGCCGCGCCGTTCGGGCAGGCGGCCACGCACGCGCCGCAGCCGATGCACTCGGCGTGCTCGAAGGCGAAGTCGGCGTCCGGTTTGGGTACGGCGGTGGCGTGGGCCTCGGGGGCGGCGCCGGTCGGGGCCGTGATGTAACCGCCCGCCTGGATGATCCGGTCGAAGGCCGAGCGGTCGACGACGAGGTCCTTGACGACCGGGAAGGCCGAGGCGCGCCACGGTTCGATGTCGATCGTGTCGCCGTCCTCGAAGGACCGCATGTGGAGCTGGCAGGTGGTGGTGCGCTCCGGCCCGTGTGCGTCGCCGTTGATGACCAGGCTGCACGCGCCGCAGATGCCCTCGCGGCAGTCGTGGTCGAAGGCGACCGGGTCGTCGCCCTTGAGGATGAGTTCCTCGTTGAGGGTGTCGAGCATCTCCAGGAACGACATGTCCGTGGAGATTCCGTCCACTTGGTAGGTGGACATGGCGCCTTCGGCATCGGCGTTCTTCTGCCGCCAGACGCGCAGGGTGAGCTTCATGCGTAGCTCCGCTGAGTGGGGTGGACGTACTCGAAGACCAGGTCTTCCTTGTGCAGTACGGGAGATGAGCCGGTGCCGGTGAACTCCCAGGCGGCCGCGTAGCTGAACTCCTCGTCCCTGCGCTCCGCTTCGCCGTCCGGGGTCTGCGACTCCTCGCGGAAGTGGCCGCCGCAGGACTCGGCGCGGTTGAGTGCGTCGAGGCACATCAGCTCGGCGAGCTCCAGGTAGTCGACGATCCGGTTCGCCTTCTCCAGCGACTGGTTGAACTCCTCTCCGGTACCCGGGACTTTGATCCGCCGCCAGAACTCCTCGCGGATCTGCGGGATGCGTTCCAGCGCCTTGCGCAGTCCGCTGTCGGTGCGGGCCATGCCGCAGAACTCCCACATGAGTTCGCCGAGTTCGCGGTGGAAGGAGTCGGGGGTGCGGTCGCCGTCCACCGCGAGGAGGAGGTTGAGCCGGTCCTCGGTCTCCGCCAACACCTCCTGTACGGCGGGGTGTTGGACGCCGATCTCCTCGTGTCCGGGGTGCCGGGCGAGGTAGTCGTTGATGGTCGCCGGGAGGACGAAGTAGCCGTCGGCGAGGCCCTGCATCAGGGCGGAGGCACCGAGGCGGTTGGCGCCGTGGTCGGAGAAGTTGGCCTCGCCGATCGCGAACAGGCCCGGGATCGTGGTCTGGAGGTCGTAGTCGACCCAGAGTCCGCCCATCGTGTAGTGCACGGCCGGGTAGATCCGCATCGGGACCGTGTACGGGTCCTCGGCGGTGATCCGGGCGTACATGTCGAAGAGGTTGCCGTACTTCTCCTCGACGGCCTTCCGCCCCAACCGCCCGATGGCGTCGGCGAAGTCGAGGTAGACGCCCTGCCCGCCGGGGCCGACTCCCCTGCCCTCGTCGCACACGTTCTTCGCGGCGCGGGAGGCGATGTCGCGGGGCACGAGGTTGCCGAAGGCCGGGTAGATGCGCTCCAGGTAGTAGTCGCGCTCGTCCTCGGGGATCTGGTTCGCGGGACGTGTGTCGCCCTTGGCCTTCGGCACCCAGATCCGGCCGTCGTTGCGCAACGACTCGCTCATCAGCGTGAGTTTGGACTGATGGTCGCCGGTGCGCGGGATGCAGGTGGGGTGGATCTGCGTGAAGCACGGATTGGCGAACAGGGCTCCCCGCCGGTGAGCTCGCCAGACGGCGGTGGCATTGGAGTTCATGGCGTTCGTCGACAGGTAGAAGACGTTGCCGTAGCCACCGCTGGCTAGGACGACGGCGTCCGCGAAGTACGTGTCGATACGGCCGCTGCTGAGATCGCGCGCCACGATCCCCCGCGCCTTCCCGTCCACGACGATCAGGTCGAGCATCTCGGTGCGCGGGTGCATCTCGATGTTCCCGGCGGCGATCTGCCGGGACAGGGCCTGGTAGGCGCCGAGGAGGAGTTGCTGCCCTGTCTGGCCCCGGGCGTAGAAGGTCCGCGAGACCTGCACGCCGCCGAAGGAGCGGGTGTCGAGGAGTCCGCCGTACTCGCGCGCGAACGGGACGCCCTGCGCCACGCACTGGTCGATGATCTCCACCGAAATCTGGGCCAGGCGGTGGACGTTGGACTCGCGCGCCCTGAAGTCGCCGCCCTTGACGGTGTCGTAGAAGAGGCGGTGGACGGAATCGCCGTCGTTGCGGTAGTTCTTCGCGGCGTTGATGCCGCCCTGGGCGGCGATCGAGTGGGCGCGGCGCGGGGAGTCCTGGTAGCAGAACTGGACGACGTGGTAGCCCTGTTCGGCGAGGGTGGCGCCCGCGGAGCCGCCCGCGAGGCCGGTGCCGACGACGATCACCGTGTGTTTGCGTCGGTTGGCGGGGTTGACGAGTTTGGCCTCGAAACGGCGGGTGTCCCAGCGCTCGTTGATGGGGCCGGTGGGCGACTTGGTGTCGGTGACGGGTTCCCCGGTCGTGAAGTCGGTGTATTCAAGGGCCATTTCAGCTCACCACTCCGGTCATGACGCCCACGGGGACGGCGATGAAGCCGGCGGTGAGCAGCAGCGCGAGGACATTGGCGATCGTCTTCAGGGCACGGTCGCGGCTGCGGCTGCCCGCGCCGAGGGTTTGGGCCGCACTCCAGAAGCCGTGCCGGACGTGCAGGCCGAGGGCGAGCATCGCGACGATGTAGATGGTGTCGCCGTACCAGGTGGAGAAGGTGTCCACGACGTTCTGGTACGGGTGGCCCTCCTGGAAACCGCCGGAGTGCACGGTGCCGGTCGTCAGGTCGAGGATGTGCCAGACGATGAACAGGGCAAGGATGATCCCGCCCCAGCGCATGGTGCGCGTGGCGTAGCTCGCCCGGCGTTTCTTGTGCACGTACTTGCTGGGGCGCGCCTTGATGTCGCGGCGGCTGAGCTGGTACGCGGAGACGGCATGCGCGATCACGGCGACGACGAGGACGATCCGGATCAGCCAGAGCGTCCACTCGTAGTGCATGAAGGGTTCGCCGACGGTGCGCAGCCAGTGGGCGTAGTGGTTGAACTCGCCCGCGCCGAAGAAGATCTTCAGGTTGCCGATCATGTGGACGACCAGGTACAGCAGCATGATCAGGCCGCTGACGGCCATCACCGTCTTCTTGCCGACGGAGCTGTCCCACACCGTGCGCGCCATCGACGGCCGTCGGTCCGTCCGCGTTGCCAGAGCCATGAAAGGCACGCTAAGTGTCAAGGGGCCGATCGGTCCAAGACATGGCATGCCTGGTTTCCATAGCCTGCGGCTATCGTGGGTGCATGCAGTTCCAGCAGCTTCAGTATTTCGTGGCCGTCGCCGAGACCCGGCACTTCACCCGGGCCGCCGATCTCGTCCATGTCGCGCAGCCCTCGCTGTCCCAGCAGATCAAGGCGCTGGAGCGGGAGCTGGGCGCCGATCTGTTCCTGCGGGCCCGCGGCAACATCACGCTCACCGACGCGGGCGAGGCGCTGCTGCCGCTCGCCCGGCGCATCCTGGCGGACGCGGACACGGCCCGGCACGAGGTGCTCGAACTGGTCCAACTCCGCAGCGGCCGGATCAGGTTGGGCGCGACGCCGAGCCTGTGCACAGGCTTGCTCCCGGACGTCCTGCGCGCTTTCCACGACCGCTATCCGGGCATCCGGCTGCTGATCGAGGAGGGCGGTTCGCACGATCTCGTACGCGAACTCGCGCGCGGCGCCCTCGACTTGGCGTTGGTGGTCCTGCCGTTGCCCACGCCCTCACCGGCGTTGACGACGGTGGAGCTGCTGCGGGAGGACCTCGTGGTCGTGTCCTCACCGGAGGCACCGGCACCGGGCCGCGGCCGGACGGTGCGGATCTCCGATCTGGAGGGCGAGCGCCTGGTGATGTTCCGGCACGGCTACGACCTGCGCGAACTGACCGTCGCCGCGTGCCGCGCCGAGGGCTTCGAACCGGACTTCGCGGTGGAGGGCGGCGAGATGGACGCGGTCCTCGGTTTCGTCCGGGCGGGGCTCGGCGTGGCCGTCGTACCGCGCATGGTGGCGACGAAGTCCGGGCGGGGGCTGCGGGTGACTCCGCTCGCGCGGCCCGGGCTGCACCGGACGATCGCGCTCGCGCATCGGAGTGATGTGGCTCCGCCTCGGGCGGCGCGGGAGTTGCAGCGGATGTTGTTGGAGCGGTGACAACCGGGCGCCTCGGTACGGGAGTTCATCGCCCCTCGGCGCCCGGGTGGCTCACCAGGTCGGGATGAACCCGCCGTCGATGACCAGGTCGCTGCCGGTCAGGTTCGCCGCTCGGTCGCCGGCGAGGAAGAGGACCACGTCGGCGATCTCGGTGGGCTTGGAGAAGCGGCCGGTGACGGTGGCGGCGGAGGCCTGGGCGACGACCTGTTCGGGGGTGAGGCCCGCGGCGGCCGAGACTGTCGCGGCGACGCCGGTGCCGCCCAGCCACAGTTCCGTCTCGACCGGACCGGGGCTGACCGTGTTGACGCGGATGCCCTGCGAGCCGAATTCCTTGGACAGTGCCTTGGAGAAGGCGACCAGGGCGGCCTTGCCCGCGCTGTAGTCGATGACCAGCGGGTCGGGCAGGGTCGCGTTGACCGAGCCGATCGTGATCACGGAGCCTCGCCCTGCGGCCAGCATCAGGGGGAGGGCGGCCCGGGTGACGCGTACCGCCGTGAGGAGGTTGAGGTCGAGGGTGCGCGCCCAGTCCTCGTCGGTCACGGAGAGGAAGCCGCCGGTGCGCGGCGGTGCCGTACCGACGTTGTTCACGAGGATGTCGACGCGGCCGTCCGCCGCCTCGATCAGCCGCTCGGCCGCAGCCGGTTCCGCGAGGTCCACGGGTACCCAGGTGACCGGGAACTCCTTGACCAGCGCGTCCAGCCCCTCGGTGGTCGTGCGGGACCCGGCGACGACGCTCGCGCCCGCGCCGGCCAGCGCCTTCACGACCGCCAGCCCGATGCCCTTGCTGGCGCCCGTCACCACGGCGGTCCTGCCCTGCAGTTCGGTACTCATCGAGCCCAACTCCTTCGGTGAGACGCGGGAGGCTGTTCGGCCGCCATGAGGGCATCCTCTCCCGCCAACGCCCCTCGCACAGGTCCTACTCGATGTCCGGCGGCACCACAGTCCCCTGGTGGTAGAACAGCCGCCAGCCCGTCGCCTCGTCGCGCTTGCGCCACAGGGAGGTGCGCCGGGCCCGGCGGCCGTCGGAGTCGGTCTCGTACCTGAGCTGGACCAGGCCGGGGGCCAGGAGGGTGCCCGTGACGGCCGGCGGGTCGTGGCGGGGCTCCTCCGGCGCGACGGCGCCCGTGTTGTCGGGGAGCCAGGCCAGCATCTGCTCGTACGTGTAGCGGCGGCCCGAGACGCCGATCTCGACGAACTCGGGGTCCAGCAGCCGGACGGCCTCGCTGCGGGAGGCGCGGACGGCCGGGTCCAGCAGGGCCAGTTCGCCCGCGATCGCTTCGTTCACGTCGTCCGACGCATGTGCTTCTTCATTCACCCGCACATGATCGCCCGCGAACCCGGGCCTCCCGCAAGCGACTTACGCCCTCACCCCGTCGCGTCCACCAGCGCCAGCTCGTGCAGCCGCTCCGGCGGGCCGGGGCGGGCGTAGTACCAGCCCTGGGCCGTGTCGCAGCCGAGTATCCGGAGCTGTTCGGCCTGGGCGCCCGTCTCGACGCCCTCGACCGTCACCGCGAGGTTCAGGCTGTGGGCGAGGGAGACGATGCCCTCGACGATCTTCAGGTCGACGGGGTCGGCCGGGAACTGCTGCATGCTCTGGGTGAAGGAGCGGTCCAGCTTGAGGATGCTCACCGGCAGCCGGCGGAGGTTGGCGAGGTTCGAGTAGCCGGTGCCGAAGTCGTCCAGGGCGATGTCGACGCCCATCTCGGCGAGGCGCCGCAGCGGCTTCAGGAGGTCGTCGTCGGCGCCGATCAGGGCGGACTCCGTGACCTCCAGGCAGAGCGCGTCGGGTGCGACGCCGGTGCGCTCCAGGATGTCGACAGTGTCCTGGACCAGGCCGGGGTGGGTGAGCTGGCAGGGCGAGAGGTTGACGTTGATGCGCAGGGGGACGGCGTCGCCGTACGTCTCGCGCCAGGCGCGGGCCTGCCGTACGGACTGTTCCAGGACCCAGCGGCCCAACGGCACGATCAGGCCCGTGTGTTCGGCGAGCGGGATGAAGCGGTCGGGTCCCAGGACGCCGTGCTGCGGGTGCAGCCAGCGGACGAGGGCCTCGGCGCCGCGCACGCTGCCGTCGCCGAGGTGGACCAGCGGCTGGTACTCGATGAAGAACTCGTTGCGGTCCAGGGCGGCGGGCAGGGCCGTGGTGAGGCCGTGGCGAGTGATCGCTCGGGCATCGGCCTCCGGGTCCGCGAGTTCGAAGCGGTTGCCGCCCGCGGATTTGGCGCGGTACATCGTGATGTCGGCGCTGCGCAGCACCTCCGCCGGGCCGCGTTCACCGGCGGGGCCCTCGACGATGCCGATGGAGCCGCGCACGGTGAGGTCACGGCCGTCGATGCTGACGGGGGTGATCAGGGCATTCATGATGCGGCCGGCGAGTTCGTCGACCTCGCGCTCGGTGTCGGGTCCTGTGGTCAGCGCGACGAACTCGTCGCCGCCGAGCCGGGCGACCATCTCGCCGGGCGCGGTCGCGCACGACTGCAACCGGTCGGCGACCTCGACGAGCAGCCGGTCGCCGGCCGCGTGGCCGAGGCTGTCGTTGATGGTCTTGAAGCCGTCGAGGTCGAGGTAACACAGCCCGAACCGCTGGTTGTTGCCCGCGCCGAGCGCCTTCTCCAGGCGCTCGAAGAACAGAGTGCGGTTCGGGAGGCCGGTGAGGGCGTCGTGGGTCGCCTCGTAGCGCAGCCGCAGGTTGAGCAGCCGGCGCTCGGTGGTGTCCTCCATGAGGGCGAGCTGGTACTGCGGGTTGCCGTCGGCGTCGCGCAGGAGGGAGACGGTGAGGTTGGTCCACAGGACCGTTCCGTCAGGTCGGTAGAACGCCTTCTCGACGTGGTAGTGCTCGCGCTCGCCGCGGACGAGTTCGTCGTAGAGGGTCCAGGTCTGGGGAGCGTCGTCCGGGTGGGTCCACTCGCGGACGTTGCGGCCGCCCATGGTCTGGTCGTTGATGCCGAACATGCGCAGCAGCGCGCCGTTGACCTGGAGGATGTTGCCGTCGAGGTCGGCCATGCCGATTCCTATGGCCGCGCCCTCGAAGACCGCGCGGAAGCGGGCCTCGGTCGCGTGCAGGGCCTGGGCGACGACGCCCTGGGCCTGGAGGGCGGCCACCGAGATGGCCTCCTGCTCGGCCAGCGTGCGCTCGCGCAGTGCCTGGGCGAAGCCGGCGGCCATGGCGTGCTGGAGGCGGGCCGAGCGGATCCGCAGGTCCTCCTGGGAGCCGTCGCCGCCGCAGTAGAGCACCAGGTAGGCGTCGACGCACTCCAGGGTGTGGCTGAGGGCGTCGGGGTCCGTGCAGTGCGCGGAGACGAGGGCGGCGCCGACCGCCTTGCCCTCCTCGGCCTCGAAGGTCCTGGCGCGCAGCGCCTCGCTCAACCGCCGTGCCAGCGGCAGGAGCAGCTCCTCGAACTCGGGCCGGGTCAGCGACGTGGAGGTCGCCGGGAACACCGCCCGGCTCCAGATGGTCGCGAACCTGCGCAGTCTGCCTTCCGGCCCGTCCGGCTCCGCGATCACGCCGTGCGTCCTACGCCGGCGAAGCCCGAGTAGGAGAACGGATCCTCGTCCTCCGCCGTGTCCGGCCGCCAGTCCGGCATCGGCACCAGTCCCGGTTCCACCATGTCGTACCCCTCGAAGAACCGCGCGATCTCGTCGCGCGAGCGCATGATCAGCGGATTGCGAATGTCCTTGTACACGTCCACCGCGCCCTCCGCCCGCTCCGGTGGCAACGGGATTCCCTCGTACGAGGCATGGGTGAGGATCAGCAGGCTGCCGGGCGCGAGTGCCTCGCGCAGCTGTGCCACCGCTCCGTACGGGTCGTCCGCGTCTTCCACGAAGTGCAGTATGGCAACGAGAAGTAAGGCCACTGGCCGATTCACGTCGATCAGCCGCCGCACCTCGGCGCTCGCCAGGATCTCCTGGGGCTTGCGGAGGTCGGCCGCGACGACGTCCGCGGTGGCGTTGCCCGCGAGGACGGCCTGGCTGTGCGCGACCGCCACCGGGTCGTGGTCGACGTACATGACATGGGCGCCGGGGCTGGCCGCCTGGGCGACCTCGTGGACGTTTCCGAAGGTGGGAATTCCGGAGCCGATGTCGAGGAACTGGGTGATGCCCTCGGCGGCCGCGAAGCGTACGGCGCGGCGCATGAACGCCCGGTTCGCCTGCATGATCTTGGGAAGTCCCGGGAGGAACTCCATGGCCTTGCGGGCCGCTTCCCGGTCGACCTCGAAGTTGTGCGAACCGCCCAGGTAGTAGTCGTAGATACGCGAAACGCTCGGCACCGAGATGTCGATGCTTCGTGGTGCCCAGGCGGGACGCTCCATGTATCTCTCCAAGGCGGTAGGCGATCCGGTGTTCGAGCTGAGGCTACTGATCGCCCGCCAAAGGGTCGAGCGGAAACGGAAATTGACCATCCGTTCCCGTTGATTGCCCCTGGCACGTGCCGAATTGATGTGCGGGACATGCGGAGAAGCGCGGAGAATGCCGGAATTGGCGCGCGGAATACGCGAAAGGGGCCCGCCCCCTCCGTGCGGTGCGGAGGGGGCGGACCTGGGGTCGCGCGCGCTGTTGTGTGTTCGGCACTGCTGTCGCTTGCCCGCGTCCCTCCCTTCCGCGTTCCGTTGCCGAGTGGGCGGGGGGCGATCAACCCTGGGGAGGTTCTCGCTACTCCGCGGGCGCGCCGACCGGCTTGCCTTCAGGGGAGACGGCGTACCAAGTACCGCCCACGCCCTGACCGTTGGTCTGTCCGGCGGCCGTGTCACCGGAGAAGGTGTAGATGGGCCAGCAGTTGACGGTCATCTGCTTGACGCCGTCGGGGCGGGTGAAGCCCATGAGGCCCTTCTTCTGCACACCCTTGGTGTCGCTCGCCGAGACGATGCCGACGGCCGGCCACTTGTCCGCGCAGGCGCCGAGGCAGTTCGAGACCGACTTCGGCCATGCCTTGTCCTTGAGGAAGCGGTAGACCGTGTGGCCGTTCTTGTCGACGACGATGTCACCGAGCTTGGCGTCCTTGCGGACGGAGAGGCCGGGCAACGAGGCGAGGGTCGCCTTCTTGCCGTCGGGGGCGAGCGCGTACCACTTGCCGCCCACGCCCTGGCCGTTGACGTCACCGGCGTTGACGTCCTTGGCGTAGCGGTAGGCGGGCCAGCCGGCGATGGTCAGCTGCTTGGTGCCGTCGGTGCGGGTCACCTCGCCGAGCAGGGACTTGTCGATACCGGCACCGGCCGTGGCGTCGTCGGCGGGAACCGGCGGCCACGCGGTGGCGCAGTCGCCGTCGCAGTTGGACTTGGGAGGATTGGCCGTGTCGGCGTCGAAACGGTAGAGGGTGAGACCCGCACCGTCGCTCAACACCTTGCCGAGGTCGGGGTTGTTGGCAACGGTCAGCTGGCCCGCGGGCTCGGCGGCAGCGGCCTGCTGGCCGTCGGCCCCGTAGCCGTTGCCCGCACCGGTGCTGGCGCTCGCGGTGGCACCGACACTGCCGTAACCCCCGGCCGCCGCCGTGGCACCGACGTTCTGTGCCGCGGAGGAAGGCGTGGTCACATTTTCCGAACCGCACGCCGCCGTCAACGCCATGACGGACACGGCCGTCGCCGCGAGTGAGGCGCTCCGCCAGGAGGTCTTCATCGTCAACTCCCCATAATCACCTGGATGTTGCAGCGCCCGTCTGTGCCGCCGCACGGTCCTAGGTACGGGTGGGGACCACGGAAGTGTTCAACCGCCGCACAAATTTCTTTACGACCCCTGTGACCCGGCGGCTCCAACTCGTACACCCGTGCGCATCCGGCCATGTCCGACGGTCGGTTCGTCAAACCGTCGCACCGCGCCTTCCACTCCTTCGGGGCAATCCCTTCGCGCCACGGCGCGCCCCCGCCCGCGAGGCCTCATGATCTCCGTCGTGCATGGACCCGAACCGACCCGAACCGCCCTCACCGCAAGGGTGTTGACCCTGGTGACGCTGACGTGGCTGCTGGCGGGCGCACCGGCGGGCCTGGCAACGGCCGACGCGTGTGCGTACGCCTCGACGGGGCCGGACGGCACGGAGGCGGTGGCGGTGGCCGGCGGCGACTGGCCGACTCCCCCGGCCTGCCCGAAGCCGACCCCGAAACCGCCCTGCCCCTCGCCGACACCCACCCCGCCACCACCCCCGCCGAAGCCGACTCCGCCTCCCCCGCCGAAACCCACCCCGACCCCGACACCCAAGCCGACGCCGAAGCCCCGGCCCACCCCGAAGCCCACCCCGCCACCACCTGCCCCGGCACCCCGCCCGGCGCCCGCGGCTCCGGCGCCCCGGGTGATCCCGACCCCGACGCCCACCCCGACGCCGACACCGACACCGACTCCGAAGCCGTCGCCCAAGCCCACCCCGCATCCCTCGGCGGCCCCGGTGAGTTATCCCAAGTACCGCTCCCAGCCGAGTCAGCGGCCGGCCACCAACCGGACGCCGCCGGTCGTCTACGTCCTGCTCATCACCCTGCCCGCGGTGGTCGCCATCGTCGCGCTGCGTCCACGCTGATCCCCGGAGGAACCTCTTGTCGGAATGGCTTGTTCTCGTCCTCGCGATGGCGGCGGCCTGTGTCGTCGTCGTCATCATCACGTTCCTGCGCGAACGCTCGGCCTCCGAGGACGAGGACCCCAGCGAGACCCCGGACGTCATCGAGTACATGACGATGTGGATCGGCGTGGTGTACGCCATCGTCCTGGGCCTCGCGATCGCCGGTGTCTGGGAGGCCCGCAGTGCCGCCCAGGACCATGTGCAGGCGGAGGCACAGGCGCTGCACGAGATCTCGGAGCGGGTGCGGGTCTACCCGGCGGACGAACGTGACCGGGTCCGGGCCGATGTCGAGGCCTATGTCTCACAGGTCGTCAACGTCGAGTGGAAGACGATGGCCGACCACGAGAAGCTCACCCAGCGCGGCGCCGACCTCCTGGAGCGCATCCGCGCGGACGTCACGGACTACCAGCCGAAGACGGACTTCCAGGCGCAGGCCTACCAGCCACTCGTCGACCAGGTGGGCGCCCTGGACTCGGCACGCAGCGCCCGTTCGGACTCGACGGGGGCGACCATGCCCTCGGTGGTGTGGTTCGGGCTGCTCGCCGGGGCCGTGATCACCATCGGCATGGTCTTCGCGCTGCAGATCCGGCGTACGACACGGGAGCTGGTCCTCGCCGGGCTGTTCTCGGCGCTGATCGCCTTCCTGCTGTTCCTGATCTGGGACTTCGACGCGCCGTACAGCCGTGGCATCACGGCGTCGGCGCAGCCGTTCCTGAACCTCTTCCCGCACATCAAGGACTGACGGCCCCTCACCGGAGCCGGTCACCGGGGGACGTCCGCCACGCCGCGGGCGTCCCCCGGTCGCACGAACGGGGTCCCCTGTGCGGCCCACACCGTTGCCCCATTCGCGCGACTGCGATCGCGGGAGCGCACACATGTTCCTAGCGTTTCGGTCATCGAGGTGCATTTACGGCGCAAGCGGAAAAGGTCCGCTGCTGCTCCTCGGGGACCCGGAGGAACCACCATGCGCGCGATACGCGTCGCTTCGGCCGCACTGCTGGGCATCAGCGCCCTCGCCCTGTCCGCGCCGGTCGCCGTCGCGAAGGGCGACGGCAACCACAACATCACGCCGTTCGGCTTCAGCGTCCAGCCCCAGACGATCGCGGCGGGCGGCCAGGTGACTCTGCGGCTCGACCGGGACCAGGGCGGCTGCAAGGGCTCCGCCACGGTCTCCTCCGGGGTCTTCGACACCGTCCGGATCTCGCCGGGGCAGTCCTCGGCGTCGGCGATGGTCGACTGGGACGCTCGGCCTGGGGCGGTGTACCAGGTGACGTTCACGTGTGACGGCGTGAGCGGCTCCACGGGTCTGACCATCGCGTCGGGCCGCACGAACAACGACATCCAGCCGCTGCAGCCGGCCCAGCAGATTCCGCGCGGGGTGCACGCCGGTGAGGGCGGCAGCATCGCCGGGTTCGACCTCAAGGAGCTCGGCATCGGCGCCGCCCTCATCGCGGGCTCGGTGGGAGCGGCGTACCACTTCTCCCGCCGCCGTACCGGAGAGGACGGCGCCTGACCTCGGCATCACCCGCACAGGCCTTCGCCCCGGTACCCGCAAGGGTCCGGGGCGAAGGCCTGTCACGTGCGCCTGAACTCCGAAGGGGAGGAGGTCAGATCCCGCGCTCGGTGCGGCGGCGCATCCAGAACACCCCGCCGGCCACGACGGCCGCGGCGACCAGGCCGCCGCCGATCGCCATGTCGGTCGGGGTCGCCCCGGCGCTGCTGCTGCCGCCGAGCCCGCCGCGGACACCGCCGATGACGGTGTAGGCGTCGTCACGGGTGAGCGAGGAGCCGTTCGAGCAGCGGACGGTGATGCTGTACGAGCCCGGGGTGGCCGACCGGCTGATCCTGGCCGTACCGCTGGACGTCGTACCGGAGCCGCCGAGCAGGGACAGGTTGGCGGGGCGTTCGAACCCCGGTGAGGTCGCCATGGCGTTGCCGCCGCTGAAGCAGCCGTCGACCGTGACGGTGAGCTGGCCGCCGCGGGCGATCACGCTGGGCAGGGCGACGATGTTGCTGGGGCTGGCGCCCATGCCGTCCGCGACGGCCGCCGGGGCGGCGAGCCCCAGGACGGCCACCGCGGCACCGGCGGCAGCCAGGGCACGAGTTGTACGCATGTCATCCTCCGCGGAAGGCGCCCCGGGACCCGTCCCCGGTCGATCGGCGAGAAAACGCCTCCCAGACGCACCCTCAGATGCCTTGCACGCGCCCGCATTTCGAGAATGGTCCGTCCTGGTGAGCGGACACGCCGGAGGGAAAGCGCACAATCGGATATTGCCGCAGGTCACACACCGTCAGAAAATTCCTGCGACGGCCAACTCGTATGGCGCACATAAGGATGTCCGGGCCACCCGTTCGCGCTTTCCCCGTCGCCGGTTTCCGCTTCGGCACTTAGCGTTCTCGTATGCGCGATTGACGTGGCGACGGCCTCGTCGAGAGGGGATGGCGAATGTCTGCGTCCGAGCTGTCCGAGCTTGCCGAAGAGGAGGAGCGGCAGAAGAAGCGCGCCCCGTGGGGAGTGATAGCGCTTGTTCTGCTGACCGGTCTCGCGCTCATTCGGAATGGTTCGGGGGAGTTCGACGTGGGGCCACCGCAGCCGGCCACGGCGGCCGCCGCCGATGCCCGTACCGGCGTCGGCACCTTCGGCAAGGCCCCGGCCCCGCTGCCGTACTCCGTCGCCGACCGGGTGCGGATCCCCGCGATCCGGGTCGACGCCCCGGTCATGCCGGTGGGCCTGGACGCGGACGGCTGGGTCGGCGCTCCGCCGCCGGAGGACCCGAATCTGGCGGGCTGGTTCACCGGCGCCGTCTCCCCCGGCGAAAAGGGCACGGCGGTCGTCGTCGGCCATGTCGACAACAAAATGGGCCCCGCCGTGTTCTACGGACTCGGGGCCCTCAAGAAGGGAAATCGCGTCGAGGTCGAGCGCAAGGACGGAAAGACCGCCGTGTTCGAGATCTACGGCATCGAGGTCTTCGAGAAGAAGGACTTCCCCGGCGACCGCGTCTACGCCTCCAAGGGAACTCCGGAACTCCGCGTCATCACCTGCGGCGGCGGTTTCTCCAAGCAGAACGGCTACGACGGGAACGTCGTCGTCTTCGCCCGCCTGGTCGAGGTCCGCTGAGCGTTTCCCGACCGGGCGGGCGAAAAGTCCGTCAGGTGGTGGTCCGGCGGCGCGGCAGCGTCATGTGGTAGCCGGAGTCGAGGAGGTGCGGCAGGTATTCGCGCAGCGCCTTCACGCTCTGGGTCCGGTCGCCCCCGGCGTCGTGCGAGAGCACCACGACGCCGGGGGCGGCGCCGTCCTCGACCGCGTTGACGATGTGGGGGACGCCGGGGGTGTCCCAGTCGAGGGTGTCGACGGTCCACGCGAGGGGTTCCATGCCCAGCTCCGAGCCGAGTTGGAAGGCGGCCCGGTTCCAGGCGCCGTAGGGGGCTCTGAACCACTGCGGGCGTTCGCCGTAGGCGTCCTCGATGACGTCGCTGGTGCGTTCCATCTCCGAGCGGATCTGTCCCCGGGTCATCTTGGTGAGCAGCGGGTGGGACCAGGTGTGGTTGCCGACGACGTGGCCCTCGTCGGACATGCGGGCGAGCAGGTCGCGGTTCCAGTCGGCCATCTCGCCGCACACGAAGAACGTGGCGCGGACGTCGTACTCGGCGAGGGTGTCCAGGATGTGCGGGGTGTAGCGGGGGTCGGGTCCGTCGTCGAAGGTCAGGACCATGGTGTTGCCGCGTCCCGACATGCGCAGGAACGGTTCGTGCCGCACCGGGACGCGGGCGGGGGCGGCGTGGGGTGCGCCGTAGCCGGCCACGGGCTGGAGGCGGTAGGAGGAGGGTTTGCGCGCGAGGCGCGGCGGGGGTCCGGCGGCGGGGGCGGCGGTCCGGGCCGGGGCGTCGTCCGAGAGTCCGGAGTACAGCAGACCGGCGGTACCGGCCGCCCCCACGGCAGCGGCGCCGGCGAGCAGAGCCCGTCGGCGCGTGAGCAACTGATCCTTCGTCATGACTCATCAGTCGCCCGCGCGGGACCCGACGCCCCACGGCAACACCGGTGCGGCGGCAGGAAAACACCCGCCCGGCCCATCGATCGCGCGCTCAGCGGCGCCTGACAAGGGGGAACGGCAGCGTCTCACGGATCGTCAGGCCGGTGAGGAACATGACGAGTCGGTCGACGCCGATGCCGAGTCCGCCGGTGGGCGGCATCGCGTATTCGAGCGCGTCGAGGAAGTCCTCGTCCAGCTCCATCGCCTCGGGGTCTCCCCCGGCGGCGAGCAGCGACTGCGCGGTGAGGCGGCGGCGCTGCTCCACCGGGTCGGTCAGCTCGGAGTAGGCGGTGCCGAGTTCGGTGCCGAAGGCGACCAGGTCCCAGCGTTCGGCGAGCCGCGGGTCGGTACGGTGCTGGCGGGTGAGCGGGGAGACGTCGGTCGGGAAGTCCTTGTAGAAGGTGGGCAGCCGGGTCGGCTCCTCCACGAGCCGTTCGTACATCTCCAGTACGACATCCCCGCGCCCGTCGTCGGCGCCGTACGGCACACCGGCGCGGTCGCAGAGCCGGTGCAGTCGGGCGAGTTCGGTGCCGGCGTCGATCTCCTCGCCGAGCGCCTCGGAGATCGCGCCGTGGACGGTCTTCACCGGCCAGGTCCCGGAGATGTCGTACTCCTCGCCGTCCTTGCGGGCGACAGCGGACCCGAAGGCGGCGGTGGCCGCACCCTGAATCAGCTCCCGCACGAGGTCGAGCATCACGTCGTAGTCGGCGTACGCCTGGTAGGCCTCCAGCATCGTGAACTCGGGGTTGTGCTTGTAGGAGACGCCCTCGTTGCGGAAGGTGCGGCCCATCTCGAAGACCTTCTCCATACCGCCGACGCAGAGCCGTTTCAGGTACAGCTCGGGGGCGATGCGCAGATACAGGTCGAGGTCGTAGGCGTTGATGTGGGTGGTGAAGGGGCGGGCGTTGGCGCCGCCGTGGATCTGTTGCAGCATCGGGGTCTCGACCTCCAGGTACCCGCGCTCCAACAGGCCCTGGCGCAGGGCCTGTACGGCGGTGGAGCGGGCGCGGACGACGTCCCGGGCGGCGGGGCTCGCGACGAGGTCGAGGTAGCGCATGCGGACCTTGGCCTCGGGGTCGGTGAGGCCGCGGTGTTTGTCGGGCAGCGGGCGCAGGCACTTGCCGGTGAGCTGCCAGGAGGTGACGAAGACGGTGGGCTCGCCTTTGTCGCTGGTGCCCGCGCGGCCGGTGGCGGTGATGTGGTCGCCGATGTCGGTGTCCGTGACGAAGCGGTCGAGGCCGGGGCCCGACTCGGCCCGGGTGAGGGCGAGTTGGTGGTCGCCGGACCAGTCGCGCAGGGTGAGGAAGACGATGCCGCCGAGGTCGCGCACGAGCATCACCCGCCCGGCGACGGTGACTTGGTCCCCCGTACTGACCTCGGCGAGGGTGTGGGTGCGCTGCGGGACGCCGACCGGGTAGGGGTCGATTCCGGCGGCGCGGAGCCGGTCGAGCTTGTGGTGCCGGACGCGGACCTGTTCGGGCAGGCCGCTGTCCGCGCCGTCGGCCTTCTCTCCGTCGTCGGGATCGAGCGCCGACAGCGGCGGCAGACCTGCCGTGGTCGCGGGTCGCGGTCCGCTCTTCTGGTGCCCCTTTCCCCAGAGTTGGCGCAGCGACGGTACGGAGACGAAGCCCTCGGCGATGCCGGAGGCGAGGCTGATGCGGGCCAGTGAGGCGGTCTCGCCGTAGCAGATGAAGCGGGGGTACCACTCGGGGTGGTACTTGGCGTTGGAGCGGTAAAGGGCCTCCAACTGCCACCACTTGGAGAAGAAGAGCAGGAGGCGGCGCCAGAGGCGGAGGACCGGGCCCGCGCCGATGCGGGCGCCCTCCTCGAAGGCCGAGCGGAAGACGGCGAAGTTGAGGGAGATCCGGTGGACGCCCAACTTCGGGGCGGCGGCGCAGAGTTCGGCGACCATGAACTCCATGACGCCGTTGGGGGCGGTGCGGTCGCGGCGCATCAGGTCGAGCGAGACGCCGTCGCTGCCCCAGGGGACGAGGGAGAGCAGGGCGAGCAACTTGCCGTCCTCGTCGAGTGCTTCGACCAGGAGGCAGTCGCCGTCGGCCGGGTCGCCGAGGCGGTCCAGGGCCATGGAGAAGCCGCGTTCGGTCTCGGTGTCGCGCCAGGCGTCGGCGCGGTCGACGACCTCCTCCATCTCCGTGTCGGTGAGGGTGGCGTGGCGGCGGATGCGGCAGGTGGCACCGGCTCGGCGGACCCGGCCGACCGCCTGGCGGGTGACGCGCATGTCGCGGCCTGCGAGGTTGAAGTCGGCGACGTGCAGGATGGCCTCGTCGCCGAGTTGCAGGGCGCCAAGTCCCGCACGGGCGAAGGCTTTCGCCCCGTCCTCGGAGGCGCCCATCACGGCGGGGGCCCAGCCGTGGCGGCGGGCGAGGTCCAGCCAGGCGGCGATGGCGTGCGGCCATGCCTCGCGGTCGCCGACCGGGTCGCCGCTGGCGAGGCAGACGCCGGCCTCGACGCGGTAGGTGACGGCGGCCTTGCCGCTGGGCGAGAAGACGACGGCCTTGTCGCGCCGGGTGGCGAAGTAGCCGAGGGAGTCGTGGCCGCCGTAGGTCTTCAGGAGGGCGCGGATGCGGTCCTCCTCGTCGCCGTGCAGGGCCGCTTCGAGGCGTTGGGAGCGGAAGAGGACGGTGGCCGCGTTCAGGAGGGCGAGCGCGCCGAAGAGGCCGAGGAGGAAGAACAGGGCGTGGGGCGGGCGTCCGTCGAAGGAGCGCCCGGAGACCAGTCCGCCGCAGACCCGGTCGGCGGCCCAGCCCAGGTGCTGGCTCTCGGGGAGCGTGCCGGGGAACAGGGAGACGAGCCCCCAGCCCGCGAGGATCGCGACGGCGAGTCCGACGAGGAGGACGGCGAGGGCTCGTCGTACCGCCGCGCGGCGGGAGGCGGCGTAGAACTGCCGGCGGGCCACGATCAGCAGGACCAGCAGCAGGACGCACACGATGAGGGACGGGAGGGACTCGGCGTACAGGCCGAGGGCCACGCCCAGGGCGTCCGTGAGGACGAGCAGGCCGAGGTAGACGACGACCAGCCACCAGGCGATCTTCTTGCGGGCGGCGGTCGCGGCGGCGAGCAGGAAGAGGAAGACGGCGTAGGCGAGGTTGGCGCTGACGGGGACGATCAGCAGGTCGAGGAAGCGGACCACCGGGCGCAGGACGCGGCGCAGCGGGGCGATGAAGGCGAGCAGGACGCAGAGCAGGCCGAGGGCGCCGAAGAAGGTCGCGAAACCTTCGGGCACCCGGCTGAGGAACCCGTTGCCGGGCGGCCGTATCGGACCCTTGGTGTCCTTGGGTCTGGCAACCTCCACCGTGGCAGTCATGGTTCCGACTGTAGGAACAGGGCGGTCGGCGCGCCCGTCGAGCGCTCCCGGGCGGGTTCAGGACCTGCGGATTCCGATAACCTCACGGCCGTGACGGAACAGCACTCAACTCAGTTCGAGCGGGGCACGGACGGGCCCAAGGTGATCGTGGCGGGAGTCGACGGCTCCGACTCCTCCCTCCGGGCCGCGTCCTACGCCGCGGGCCTGGCCAGACGCCAGGGCGCGCTGCTCGCCCTCGTGTACGTGCAGCCGGTGCTGGCGGCGGGCGCGGCCATGGGGGCACCGGTCGCCGACACCACCGACGAGATCGCCGAGAACCTCGTCGCCCAGATCCGCCACGAGACCGAGCGTGTCCGGGGGATATTCGACATCCGCTGGGAATTCCACACGTTCCGCGGCGACCCCTACGGCGGCCTGGTCAAGGCGGCCGACGAACTCAAGGCAGACGCGGTCATCGTGGGCGCGTCGGAGCAGGCGGGACACCGGATCATCGGGTCGGTGGCGGTGCGGTTGGTGAAGGCGGGGCGGTGGCCGGTGACGGTCGTCCCGTAGACCCCTGGTCCCCTGGTCCCGTAGACCTACGTCTCCGGACGGTGTTCAGGTGGCTTCCGGCGTCCGACGATGTTCGGGTGACGGCTCACCCTTTCGATGTGGACGCTTTCCTCCGCCGCCCGCTCACGGCACGCCTCGCCACGAACGGGCCGACGGTGCGCCCCGTCTGGTTTCTGTGGGAGGACGGGGCTTTCTGGGTTCTGACGGGGCCGTGGGCCCGGCTGCTCGACCATGTCCGGGCCGATCCGGCGGTCGCCCTCGTGATCGACGAGTGCGACCTGAGGACGGGGCTGGTTCGGCAGGTGATCGCGCGGGGTCGGGCCGAGATCGTCCCCTTCGACGTCGAGCGCGGGCGGCGCAAGCTCGTGCGCTATCTGGGTACGGACGAAGCCCGGTGGGACGAGCGGTTCGTGCGCTATCTGTACGGCGATCCGGCGGATCACGGCACCGTGTGGTTGCGGTTGGAGCCGGAATCGTCCAAGGCCGCGGACCTGAGTTTCGTCACAGTGAGTGGAGAAAGTCCGTGAGGAGTTCGTTGAAGCGTTCCGGATTCTCCATGTTCGGGTAGTGGCCGACGCCCTCGATCGTCACGGAGCGGCCGTTCGGGACCGTGTCGACGAAGCGGTTCGCCATGGCGAGGCTGTCGGGCCAGTCGAGGGCGCCGTGGATGGCGAGGACCGGGACGTCCAGTTTCGGGACTCGGGGCCAGGGGTCGCCCAGGGGGACGTACCAGTCCTTCTCGCCCGGTGTGTGCTTGGCGATCGTGTGGGCGGTCAGTTCGCGCAGGCGCCGGATGACGGACGGGTCGACGTCGTCCACCGTGCGGTGCGGGCCCGCCACTCCCTGGGCGAACAAGTCCAGCCAGCCCGCGATGTCGCCGGTGTTCAGGAGCTGTGCGCTGCGGGGCTGACGCTCCAGCAGCCGTGCGTCCTTGTACTCGAACGCGCTGGTGCCGGCGCCGGAGACGACGACCGCGCGGGTCAGTTCGGGGTGTTCCAGCGCGGTGTCCGTCGCCACGGCCGCGCCCATGCACAGGCCGACCAGGACGGCGGGCCCGAGATCGAGGTGGCGCAGGAGATCCGCGAGGTCGTCGGCCCAGCGGAACGGCTTGCTCGCGTTGGCCGAGAAGCCGTGGCCCCGGATGTCGGGGGCGATGACGCGGAAGTCGGCGGCGAGGGACGGCAGTTGGTCGTCGAAGACGCGGTGGTCGGCGAAGCCGGAGTGGAGGAGGACCACGGGGTCGCCGGTGCCCACGTCGAGGTAGGCGAGGTCCCCGTCGGCAGATGCGAAGAAGCTCAGTTCCGAAGCAGCTGTCATGACAACCAAGGTGTCATCTTGGGGCTGGGTTTGGCAACCCAGGTGTCATGATGAGTCCGTGAACGACTCCACTCCCCCGGCTCCCGCACCCCTCTCCCCCGACGAACTCGGCCACCGCCTCACCGAGGTGTTCGACCTCGTCGGCCCGCTCTACCGGCGCGCGGCGCGCAAGGTGGAGCAGGCAGAACCGGTCGAGGGCGTGTCCGCGGGCGTACGCGCCGTCCTCAACCTGCTGCGCCTGCACGGGCCCATGACGGTCCCTCAGATGGGCCGCGACCAGGCGCTGAGCCGGCAGTTCGTGCAGCGCATGGTCAACGACGCGGCGGCACACGGCTGGGTCGAGAGCGTCCCGAACCCGGCACACCAGCGGTCCTCGCTGATCCGGCTGACCGACACCGGCCGCTCGACCATCACCGATGTGCTGGGCCGCGAGCACTACTTGATGCGCCAGGTCGGCGGCGAACTGACGGAGGCCGACGTACGCGCGTGCGCCCGGGTGCTCACGCAGATGCTGGAGACCTTCGCGCACGTCGACGTCGACTGACCCCCGGAGCTACTTCCCCATCGCCAGCCCGTCCTTCGCCGCGCCCCGGCTCAGCACCACCTCGCGGATGCGGTCGCGGTCGCCGGTCAGGTCGGCGCCCTGGCCGATCGCCTGGTTGACGTCGACGACCCGGCCCGCGTCGATGTCGAACAACTCCGGGACGAACTCCGCCTTCGTCACCTCCCAGCGCCCACCGGGCCGGGCGGGCGGCACGAAGGTGAAACGGCCGAGGGTGCTCAGGTTGCCGCCGGGGTCCTGGGTGCCCGCGTTGTCGTACATCTCGCCGGTGATCTGGTCGCCGAGCCCGTAGACCACCCAGGTGCCGTTGACCTTCTCGTACGGCTGCGGGGCGTGGGCGTCGGTGCCGAGGATCAGGTCGATGTCGGGGCGGCCGCCGGTGCGGGCGGCGGTGAGTTCCCTGGCCAGCGCGACCTGTTGGGGGTCCGGTGTCTGCTGGCCGGCCGTGCCCCAACGCAGGGAGACGACGACCACGTCGGCGCCGGCACGGCGGGCGGCCCGGGCGTCGGCGAGGACGCGGGCGGGGTCGAGGAGGTTGACGGCCCAGGGCTCGGCCGGCGGGAGCGGGACGCCGTTCGTGTCGGCGGTGTAGGCGAGGTGGGCGACCTTCGCCGGACCGGCGCGCAGCAGGGTGACCGTGCGCGCCTCGGCGTCGGTGCGCGCCGTCCCCGTGTGCCGTACGCCCGCGCGGTCGAGGGTGTCGAGGGTGCGCTGGATGCCGTCGGTACCGGCGTCGAGGCTGTGGTCGGACGCGGTGGAGCAGCTGTCGTAGCCGGTCGCGGCGAGGCCCTGGGCCGCCTCGGGCGGGGACATGAGGGGCGCGGCGGCGATCGAGTCGCCGTAGACGTTCTCGATGTGACACAGCGCCAGGTCGGCGTGGGAGACGAGGGGTTGGACCGCGGCGAGCATCGGGCGGAAGTCGTAGCCGGTGCCGCCGGCGTCGAAGCGGGCGCGGTCGACGACGGCGCTGTGCGGGAGGAGGTCGCCGGCGGCGACGAGGGTGAAGCCGCGGGCGGCCGGGGGCGCCGGGCGGCCGGTCGCCCCGGAGTCGTGGTGCTGGGCCTGGCAGGCGGCGGCCGCGGTGAGAACGGCGGCGACGGCGACGGCCACCTGTTGTCTGCGTGCGATCATCAATTCACCCCACTGTGGTCATATTTACCCACCAATAGGTATGAACTTCACCGTCCCCGCAAACGACTTCCGGCCTCTGATGACCCGTCCGGTGTGCGCGTGCGGCGGATCGCCGGGGAGCGTGGACCGTTCGTCGCACCGTTCGTCGACGCGATCGACCGTCCGCCGCAAGCCCCTCGTGCGCCCCCTGTCCCCGGGCGGCCCCCTGCGATGCCATACGGCCATGACGGCCGGACCCACGCTCAGAGACGGAACGACCGCCGAGCACGAGCTCGCCGCACTGCAGCGCGAGCACGGCAGGCCGCTCTTCGCGCTGCTGCTCCGGCTCTGCGACGGCGACCGCCAGCGCGCCGAGGACCTCGTCCAGGAGACCCTCGTACGGGCCTGGCAGCACCCCGAGGCGCTGCGCGCCGACGACTTCGAGTCCGTACGGCCGTGGCTGCTGACGGTGGGCCGGCGGCTCGCCATCGACGCGCGCCGGGCCCGGCAGGCGCGGCCGCCGGAGGTCGGGGACGCGGTGCTGGAGAACGCACGCGTGTGTGCCGATCACGCGGAACGGTCGGCGGCGACGCTCGATGTGCGGGAGGCTGTGAAGACACTCACTCCGGAGCACCGTGAAGTCCTGGTGCTGGTGTATTTCCAGGGGGCGAGTGTGGCGGAGGCCGCGGCCGCCCTCGGTATTCCGCCCGGTACGGTGAAGTCCCGTGCGTACTACGCACTGCGCGCCCTGCGCCGGGTGCTTCCGGGTTATGCGGCCGACCTGCGGTGAAACCAATCGCTTGGTCAAACCTCCGTAAAGCGCCTTGCTCAGAAGCCGGTTGAGTAATCGGCTGTCCTCATCCGTGTTCCGGACTGGGGGGCGCGGGGTTCCTCACGGAGCCCCGCGCCGGGCGACGCGCACGCACCGGAGGAAGGCAGGAAGGGATGCTGCACAGAGGTCAAGAGAGCACGGACGGCACCGGCGGCGGTGAACTCACCGTCCCCATGGCGTGGTTGTACGCCGAGTACATCGCCGACGAGTTGCTGCGGACCGGCGACCTGATGCCGCCGACGTCCTTCGAGTTCCGCGCGGGACGGGACGCGCTGGCGCTGACCATCTTCCTCTCCGACACGGACGGCGAGTTGTCCGGTATCCGAGTGGTGACCCAGTTGGAGACCTGGCTTTCGCTCACGGCGTACGACCAGCCGTGGCAGGACTGGGTCGCGGAACGTATGTCCAAGTTGACGGCCGAGGCCGCCGAATCCGGAGCGGACGCACCGGACTTGGCGCTGGCGGAGGCCGCTTGGCGCTGGCTGGAGGAGACCGAGCTGCTCGCGCCGGATCTGGACGCGGTGCCGGGGCCGGGAGGTGGTCCGGTGACCGGTGAGGACGACGGGCCGAAGGTCTGGACGCCCGCCTGGCAGCTGGGTCTGCCGCTCGGCCATCTCGCCATCCATCTTTTTTGAAATGCGACCAATCCGCGGGGCAGGCCGCTCCGAATCGTTACTCGGGATTCTGTGTGCCTTGAGTGATTCGACTGTCTGGTGCGTACCGATGGGAGCAAGGAGTAACCCCACCCGCACCTAACGGCACGAGGATTCGGCATGAGGTCCCTGGAAAGGCATCGCGACGTCGGCGCGTACGCGCTAGGCGTGCTGGACGAGGCGGACGCCTTCCGCTTCGAGGATCACCTCATGGAGTGCACCAGTTGCGCGGCTCATGTGACCGAATTCGGTCCCGCCTCACGGCAGTTGATGCTGTACCGGCGTGCGACGCCGCGCTCTGTGCACCCCATGGCACAACCCGGTCCACGTCTGCTGGACCGGTTGCTCGGCGAGGTGGCCTCGCGGCACCGGGCCGGACGGCGGCGGTTTCTGTACGCCGTGGCCGCCTCGGTGGTGTTCGCCGTGGGCGGGCCCGCGGTGGCGTCACTCGCCGCGCACGGCGACAGTTCCGTCCAACTCACGGCCACCGACGCCAAGTCGGGCGTGTGGGCGCAGGTCACGGCCGCGAACGAGAACTACGGCAGTGATGTGTCCCTGAAGATCAAGGACGGCGCGGGCCCCCGCTCCTGTCGTCTCGTGGTCGTCGGCCGCGACGGTTCCGAGCAGACCGTGACGAGCTGGATGGTGCCCGAGCACGACGCGACGATGATCACGATGCAGGGGGGCTCGGCGATGCACCCCACCGAGATCGACCACTACGACGTGCGGACGGCCGACGGACAGCAGTTGGTCCGGCTCACCTCGCACTGAAGTCCCGGCCCGCGAGGGCCAGTTGCCGCATGGCCCGTGCGGAGGGGGTCCCCGGGTCCGCGGTGACGAAGACGACCTGCTGGTCGTCGTGCGGGACGGTGAGCACGTCGCAGTTCACGTGGAGCCGGCCCACCTTCGGGTGGGTGAGGGTCTTGGTGCGATGACCCGGGGCGTGCACGGGGCCGGTCTCCCAAATCGCCCTGAACTCCTCGCTCCCGGCACGCAGTTCGGCCAGCAGACGGGCGAGCCCCGGATCGTGGGGATACCGGTCGGCGGAACGCCGCAGCCGGGACACCACGACGTGGCCGAACTCCTCGGCGCTGGAACTCTCCGGCGGCCGCCCCAGGAAGCGCCGCCGCGCCAGGTTCGGCCGCGCGTCGAAATCACCGCCGAAGACCGCACCCGCGAGCGGGTTCCAGGCGATGACGTCGTAGGTCGCGTCGGTGACGACGGCCGCCGTGTCCGGGATACGGCACAGCAGGTCCGCCACATGCGGGCGCACAGTCCGCACCGGCGCGGCGAGCGGCGTCACCTCTGTCCCCGCCAGCCGGAACAGATGGGTCCGCTCGGCCGGGGTCAGCCGGAACACTCCGGCGAGGGCGTCCAGGATGCGGGGCGACGGGCGCGGCCCGCGGCTCTGCTCCAGTCGGGCGTAGTAGTCGACGGACATGTGAGCCAGCTCGGCGACCTCTTCCCGCCGCAGCCCGAGGGTCCGCCGGGACGGCTCACGGGGCAGCCCCACATCGGCGGGCACCAGCAACTCCCGCCGCCCGCGCAGAAATCGGGCGAGCTCCTGTTTCCCGCTCACGGTGCCTCCGTCCGACGGCCTTCCCACCACTCTCCCGCCACCTCTGCCCGCTCTCCGGCTGCCAGGGATCGGCTGTCCCTGGTTCGGCGGCTCCGGCTGCGGAATCGTCGTCCCCATGAACGATTCCAACGATTCCACAGCACTCGTCACGGGTGCCAACAAGGGCATCGGCAAGGAAATTGCCCGCCTGCTGGTCGCCGAGGGATTCACGGTCTACGTCGGCTCGCGCGACGCGGTCCGGGGCGAACGGGCGGTGGCCGAACTGGGCGGCGGCGCAAGGCTGTTGACCCTCGACGTCACGAGCGCGGACAGCATCGCGGCGGCTGCACAACAGCTGAACACCCTGGACGTCCTGGTCAACAACGCGGGCATCATGGCCGGCGGCAGCCCGCCACCGGAAGCGACCCTCGACGACTTCCGCCGCACGTACGAGACGAACGTCTTCGGCGTCCTGGCCGTCACCAACGCCTTCCTCCCGGCCCTGCGCCGCTCCCCGCACCCCCGCATCGTCAACATCTCCAGCGGCACCGGCTCCCTGACCTGGGGCGCCGACCCGGACCGGGAGTTCGCCGCCCACGCCGGCGCGGGCGCCGCGTACCGCTCGTCGAAGTCGGCCCTCAACGCCCTGACCCTCTTCTACGCCCAGTCCCTCGCGGCGGAGGGCTTCAAGGTGAACGCGCTGGCCCCCGGCCTCCGCTCGACCGACCTGAACGAACGTGCTGCGGCGAGCGACGGCGACCCGGCGGAGGCGGCGCGCGGGGCCGTCGACCTGGCGCTGCTGCCGGACGACGGGTTTACGGGGCGGTTCCTGTCGTGGGACGGGACCGCGGTGCCCTGGTAGCTACTTGAGCAGTTTCGACATCCGCCGGTCCGCCAGCGGCTTGCCGCCCGTCTGGCAGGTCGGGCAGTACTGCAACGACGAGTCGCTGAAGGAGACCTCGCGGATGGTGTCGCCGCAGACCGGGCAGGGTTGGCCGGTGCGGCCGTGGACGCGTAGGCCGCTCTTCTTTTCCGCCTTCAGGCGGCCTGCCGCTACGCCTCGGGAGCGTTCGATCGCTTCCGTCAGGGTGGTGCGCAGGGCCGTGTAGAGCGTGTGCGTTTCGGCCGGGGTCAGGGACGACGCCAGTTTGAAGGGGGACATCTTCGCCGCGTGCAGGATCTCGTCGCTGTAGGCGTTGCCCACCCCGGCGATCAGGGTCTGGTCGCGCAGGGCGCCCTTGAGCTGGCGGCGTTCGTCCTTGAGGAGGGCGGCGAAGGCCGATTCGTCGAAGGCATCGGCGAGTGGGTCGGGGCCCAGGCGGGCGACGCCCGGGACCTCCTGCGGGTCGGCGACGACGTACACCGCGAGGCGCTTCTGCGTGCCCGCCTCCGTGAGGTCGAAGCCCTCACCCGTCTCCAGGGCGACGCGGAGTGCGAGGGGGCCCTTGCCGGGGCGGGGCGGGCCGTCCGGGAGGCGGTCCTTCCAGTGCAGCCAGCCCGCGCGGGCGAGGTGGGTCACAAAGTGCGGGCCGCCGTCCGTCTCGACGTCCAGGAACTTGCCGTGGCGATGCACGGCCACCACCTCGTGCCCCTCCAGCGCGCTGAGCGGAGGGTCGTACGTCTTCAGGACGCTGATGGCGACGGGCAGCACCCGTACGATCTCGTGGCCGACGAGGTGTTCGGTCAGGAAGTCCTTCAGCGCTTCGACCTCGGGGAGTTCCGGCATACGTCCAGGGTGCCATCGGAGGCCCGTGAGGTCAGCTCCAGTCGGCTCAGCTGCGGTCCGGGACCAGGAACTCGCACCACACGCACTTGCCGCTGCCGCGCGCTTCCACGCCCCACACGTCCGTGAGCAGGTCGACGAGGAGCAGGCCGCGCCCGGAGACCCCGTCGTCACCCGCCTCACGTCGGCGCGGGAGGGCGCTGGAGGAGTCCTCGACCTCGACACGGAGTCGGCGTTCCGTGCCGTTGAGGACTCTGAGGGTGACGATCGCGGAGCCCTCGGTGTGCATGAGCGCGTTGGTGATCAGCTCGTCGGCGACCAGCTCCACCTCGTCGGAACGCTCACCCGCACCCCACGCACGGACCGCCGCCCGGATCATGTGCCGCGCCTCGGTCAGGGCCTCGGAGTCGCCGGGAGCCACATGCTGCTGGAGCCGCCCGCCGGACTGCGGGGCGTCCAGCCCGCGCCGGCGCAGCAGGAGCAGCGCCACGTCGTCCTCGCCGCCGCGCTCCTCGGCCACGTCGATGAGCAGATCGGCGAGATCGCGCACGTCGTCGGGGCCGGAGGCGATGAGCGCGGCGAGGGTCTGCATGCCGTCGTCGAGGTCGGCCCCGGGCTGTTCGACGAGGCCGTCGGTGCACAGCACCAGGGTCTCGCCGGGGTCGATCTCGATGGTGGAGACGGGGTATTCGAGCCGCCCGAACTCGGCGGACAGACCGAGCGGCAGCCCGCCCACGACGGTCATCCGGCGGGACGTCCCGTCCAACTGCCGCACCAGCGGGTCGATATGACCGGCCCGGACCACCTGCGCCACTCCGGTCGACAGATCGACCTCGGCGTAGAGGCAGGTGGCGAAGCGCTCGGTGTCGAGTTCGTGCAGGAAGACGGACGCGCGCGCCATCACCGTCGCCGGGGTGTGCCCCTCGGCGGCGTACGCCTTGAGGACGATGCGCAGTTGCCCCATGACGGCGGCCGCGTGCGTGTCGTGCCCCTGAACGTCACCGATCACCGCGCCGACCCGCCCGCCCGGCAGCGGGATCAGGTCGTACCAGTCACCGCCGATGTCCCGCCCGAGCTTCGCGGACCGGTAGCGGACGGCGACATCGGCGCCCGGCACACTCGGGATCGCGCGCGGCAACATCGCCTGCTGAAGACCCTGCGCGAGGTCCTTCTCCTGCTCGTAGAACATGGCGCGCTGGAGGCTCTGCGCGATGCTGCTGCCCAGCGCGACGAGCACATTGCGCTCCTCCGCCGAGAACCCGCGGCGGTCGCTGTACAACAGGCCCATCGTGCCGATCGGCCGGCCCTGGGCGATCAGCGGCAGATAGGCGCCCGCGGTGATGTTCAGTTCGGCGATGTGCTGCCACAGCAGCGGGTACCGCTCGGCGAACTCCTCGGGCGACTCGATGAACGCCGGGCTGAGCGTCCGTACGACGTCCGACATCGGGTACGGCTCGTCGATCCGGAGGACCTCCTTGCCGGGTACGACGCTGGCCTCGGCGACCAGCCGGATCCGGCCGGCCTCCACCAGCCCCATGACCAGACTGGTCGCACCGAGGTGGACGAGACCGTGGGTGTCCTTGAGGACGTCGATGACGTCCTGGACGGTACGGGCGTGCGCGAGCGCGGCGGTGGTGAGCTGCACGATGTTCGTCTGCCGACGCAGCGCCGCGTCCTGGGCCGCCTGCTCACGGCGGGCCGCGCTCTCGGCGAGCTCCTGCGTGGCGTCCCGGATGATCCCGATGATCCGGCGCGGGCGGCCCGTCTCGTCGCGCCGGATGTAGCCCTGGGTGTGGGTCCAGCGCAGGCTCCCGTCGCGCAGCCGCATCCGGAAGTAGGCGCCGTAGTTCTCGCTGCCGTCCTTCATCGCCTGGGAGACGAGACCGTCGAGCCGGTAGCCCTCCGGTGGCGGTACCCGGATCGCCAGCGACTCGGGGCGTCCGTCGTATTCGTCGGGGCGCAGGTCGAAGACCTCGTGGGCCTGGGCGTCCATGTGGAACAGGCCGTTGTCCAGGTCCCAGTCGAAGCTGCCCATGCGGTTGAGCGCCAGGATCGGGTCCGGGTGGGCGGGCCAGTCGTCCGGGAGTGACAGGGCGCTCGCTCCCCGATCAACCATGCGGCCCACCTTGCCAGGATTTGCCCGATTATTCGACCCGTCCGAACGCCGCGACCGCTCCGGTCGCGGTCAGCCGTCGAAGACGTTCGTAGGGCTGTCGAAGATGCTGCTGGTGGTGTCGTCGGGGATCAGCCCGCCGCCGTCGGGCAGGTCAGGGGTCTCCGGGACGGTCGGCGGCCCGATCTCGTCCGGGGAGTTCCGGCCCTGGGACGGCTCCGGTACGACCATGCCGGCACTCGGGGTGGTGCCGCGCGGCGACGGGGCGAGCGAGGCGCCGGGCGGGGTGGCCGTCACGGTGACCGCGGGACAGTGCGTGGGGCCGGGGGACGGGGCCTCGCCGGGTACGCCCGGGGTGACCGTGACGGTCGGGGTGACACAGTCCGTGGCCGAGCCCTCCGGGGTGGGACTGCCACCGGGCGACACACTCTCGCCGCTCGGCGAGGGGCTCGTACTGCCGCTCGGGCTCGGGGAAGCGCTCGCACTGTCGCTCGGGCTCGGCGAGGGACCGGTACTGGTGCCGGGCGAGACGCCGGACCCGCTGTCGTGCGGTCGCGGAGACGGCCAGGTGTGCGACGGCGTGGGCGTCGGCGTCACATGCGGCGGCCGGGGTACGACGTGGTCGTGATGCGGCCCGCGATGACCGAGGGGCCGTTCGATCCACGTGTTGTCGACGATGTTGATGATCGTGATGTTGGTGATCACCTGCGGCGCCGGCGTCACCACGACCACCTCGGCGGGCCGGAACCCGGACCAGGGCCGACCACTGCTACCGACGGAGCCCTGACTCGCCGCCCCCGCCTTGAGCGGGTTGCCGCAGGCACAGCGCACCCGGGGCACGCCCCGGTTGTCCACGAGGACGGCGGTACCGCTCTGGAGGACCGACTGGAACCCGGTCACCCGCGCGTCCCGGAACCCGTGGTTGGTGACCTGGGTGTCGGCGCGCAGCACGACCGAGGTGAGCCCGCGCAGATAGCCGGGGATCCCGCCCGGGGAGATGCCCTCGGCCTGCGCGAAGGCGCGGGCCTTGGTCCGGTCGGCGGTGAGATACGAGATCTGCCGCTCGACGTCACAGCTGCCGGTCCGCGCGGTCCCGCCGTACAGGCCGGGCGTGGCGCCGGAGAGGGTACGCACACGGCCCGAGGACGGGGAGGTGGTTCCCGAGGGAGGCGACGTGGTGTGCGGAGGTGTCGGCTGCGCCGTTCGGGTGACCCGCGGTGGGGCGCTCGGCGCGGTGGCCGTGGAATCCGTGAAGGGGTCTGGGCCCTGTGCCGCGACGGGCTGCAGGAAGACCTCGCCGCTCGACTTCGTGCCCTTGCCGCCGTCGCCGCCGCAGCCGGCGACGAGGAGCGCCGCCGAGAGCGCGCAGGCCGTGGCGATGGTTCCGGTGGATGTGCGCACCAGGTTCTCCCGCCTCAAGCCGGGTGATTCGCCACTATTGTCTGCTTCACTCACTTGGGTTACGCAACCGGAGACATGGAACACGCAGAGTGAAGGCCCGAGCGGGCCCGACGCCGGAGGGAGGAGCACACCGCCGTGGGATGGTTCACCGCACCCGACTACTGGCTGAGCCGACTGGTCTTCCAGCGCGCCCTGGCCGGCATCTACCTGGTCGCGTTCCTCACGGCGGCCCGCCAGTTCCGCACGCTGATCGGCGCACGCGGCATGCTGCCCGTCCCCCGCTTCCTCACCCGCATGCCGTTCCGCCAGGCCCCGAGCATCTTCCAACTCCACTACACGGACCGCTTCTTCGCGACCTGCGCCTGGACGGGCTGCGCGGTGTCGGCGGCCCTCGCCGCCGGACTCGACTCCCAACTCCCGCTCTGGGGCGGCATGTTGCTGTGGCTGCTGCCCTGGGTCCTCTACCTGTCCATCGTCAACGTGGGCCAGACCTGGTACGCGTTCGGCTGGGAGTCACTGCTCCTGGAGGTCGGCTTCCTGGCCGTCTTCCTCGGCAACGACAAGGTGGCCCCGCCGGTCGTGGTGCTGTTCCTGCTCCGCTGGATCCTGTTCCGGGTGGAGTTCGGCGCGGGCCTGATCAAGCTCCGGGGCGACGCCTGCTGGCGGAAGTTGACCTGCCTGGACTTCCACCACGAGACACAACCGATGCCGGGCCCACTGAGCTGGTTCTTCCACCACCTCCCGCGCCCACTGCACCGCATCGAGGTGGCCGCCAACCACGTCACCCAACTCCTCGTCCCCGTCCTCCTGTTCACCCCTCAGCCGATCGCGACGGCCGCCGCGTCCCTGATGATCGCCACCCAGCTGTGGCTGGTCCTGTCCGGCAACTTCTCCTGGCTGAACTGGATCACCATCGTGCTGGCCGCATCCGCGCTCCACCTCCCCCACACACCGCCGTCCCTACCCGGCCCGCCCGTCTGGTACGAGGTCGTGGTCCTCGCGGTCGCCGCCCTCCTGCTGTGGCGCAGCCACCGCCCGGTCCGCAACATGATCTCCCGCCGCCAGATCATGAACCGCTCCTTCGACCCGCTCCATCTGGTCAATTCCTACGGCGCGTTCGGCACGGTCAGCCGCATCCGCTACGAGGTGGTGGTCGAGGGCACGGCCGACGCCGTACCCCACGAGGACTCCGGCTGGCGGGAGTACGAGTTCAGGGGCAAGCCGGGTGATCCACGGCGCTGGCCACGCCAGTTCGCGCCGTACCATCTGCGGCTGGACTGGATGATGTGGTTCGCGGCCCTCTCCCCCGGCTACGCCGACCCGTGGTTCGGCGCCCTGGTGGAACGCCTCCTGGAGAACGACCGGGACACGCTACGGCTGTTGCGCCGCTCCCCGTTCCCGCCCGACGCACCGCCGCGCTACGTCCGGGCCCGTCTCTTCCGCTACCGCTACACGAGTTGGCGGGAGTTGAGGGAGACGGGCGCGTGCTGGGAGCGGACGTTCGTGCGGGAGTATCTGCCGCCGACGCGGTTGGCGGCGGACACTCAGAGGCCGTAGACGCGGGTGGCTGTGCCCTCGAAGACCTCGGCGCGTTCGGAGACACTCAGATCGTCGGTCAACTCACCGGTCGCATCGCGGACTTGGCCGTACGTCGCGGCCAGCGTGCACACCGGCCAGTCCGAGCCGAACATCAACCGGGCCGGCCCGAAGGCTTCGAGTGCGGTGTCCGCGTAGGGATGGAGGTCCTCCGCGCTCCAGGTCTTCCAGTCGGCCTCCGTGACCAGGCCGGACAGTTTGCAGTACGCGTTGGGGAGGGCGGCGAGGGAGCGGAGAGAGGTCGCCCAGGGTTCCTGTTGTCCCGAGGCGATGGGCGGCTTGCCCAAGTGGTCCAGGACGAAGGTGAGTTGGGGCAGGGAGGCGGCCACCTCCACGGCGGCCGGGAACTGGTGGGGCAGGACCAGCAGGTCGTAGACGAGTCCCGCGTCGGCGACGGCGGTGAGGCCTCGGCGTACGTCCGGGCGCAGCAGCCAGTTCGGGTCGGGCTCGCCCTGTACCTGGTGGCGGATGCCCTTCAGGTAGTGGCCGCCGGGGAGTTCGCGGAGGCGGGCGAGTTCGTCGGTGATGTCCGGGCGGGTGAGGTCGGTCCAGCCGACGACTCCGGCGATCAGGTCGTGCGCGTCGGCGAGGGCGAGGAACTCCGGGGTCTCCTCGGCGACGGTGATCGTCTGGACGAGGACGGTCCGGTCGACACCGGCAGCGCGGGCCTCGGGTGCGAGGTCGGTGACGGTGAAGTCGCGGCGCAGCGGCTGGAGTTCGGGGCCGGTGATCCAGTCCTGGTCGCGGACCGAGAGGTCCCAGACATGGTGGTGCGCGTCGACCGTCATGGCAGCTCCCATACGACGGGCAGGCCCGCGTCGGCGCCCTGGCCGGAGTAGTCGTGCACCACGGTGAGGAACTGGGCCATGCGGGCCTGCCAGGCCACGTTCACCGGGAGCTGGTCCAACTCGGCCAGGAGGCGGGCGTAGTCGTCGCATTCCAGGATGTGGAAGAGGTCGGTGCCGCTGCGCCAGATCGTCCAGGAGGTGGCACCGGCGGCACGGATCGCGGCGGTGAGTTCCTTGGGGACCTCGCGGTGGGCGTCCTCGTACGCCGCGATGCGGTCGGCCCGGACCTTGGTGTGCAGGGCCACTCTCATGACGGCTCCTCGGTGGGGATCGGGGCGTCGGCGGACAGCAGCCCCGTGTCCCGCAGTTCCTGCCAGAACCCGGCGGGCACGGCGACGGCGAACTGCTCGGCGCAGTCCCGCACTTCGGCCTCCGACCGGGCGCCGACCAGGACGCTCGCCACGGCCGGGTGGGCCGCGCAGAAGGCCAGGGCGGCGGCGCGCAGCGTGATGCCGTGACGCTCGGCGACGGCCTTCATGCGTAGGGCGCGGTCCAGCAACTCCCCAGGTGCCTGCGCGTAGTTGTACGTCGCGTCCGGCTTCGGGTCCGCCAGGAGACCGGAGTTGAAGGCACCGCCGATGACCACCGACTTGCCGCGAGCGACGGCGGACGGGAGCAGTTCGGCGAGGGCGCTCTGGTCGAGCAGCGTGTAGCGGCCCGCGCACAGCACCACGTCGACGTCCGTGTCCTGGACGAACCGGGTGAGCATCTCGGCCTGGTTCATGCCCGCGCCGATCGCCCCGACGACGCCCTCCGCACGGAGCTTCTCCAGGGCCGGATAGCCCTCCCGGAAGGCCTGTTCGGCGTGGCCGTCGGGGTCGTGGAGGTAGACGACGTCGACGCGGTCGAGGCCGAGCCGTTCGAGGCTGGCATCCAGGGTTCGGCGGATCCCGTCGGAACTGAAGTCCCACACTCGGCGCTGCGTGGCGGGCACGGCGAAGCCGTTGGCGAGGTCGTCGCCGGTCACCGTTTCCACGGGTTCCAGGCGTCGGCCGACCTTCGTGGAGATCGCGAACTCCGCGCGCGGGCGGTCGCGCAGCGCGGCTCCGAGACGGCGCTCGGAGAGGCCGATGCCGTAGTGGGGCGCGGTGTCGAAGTACCGAATCCCTTGCTCCCAGGCCGTGTTGACGGCCCGGTGCGCCTGTTCGTCGTCGACCTCGGTGAACAGGTTGCCGAGCGGGGCGCTACCGAGGCCGAGCCCGGCGACCTCGACCCCGCTCTCCCCGAGCGCGCTCACTGGCCCACCGGCCGCAGCCGCAGCCCCTGCATGCCGCCGTCCACGGCGAGCGACGTGCCGGTGGTGGCGCCGGACAGCGGGCTCGCCAAGTAGGCGACGGCGCCCGCGACTTCGGCCGCCGAGACGAGTCGGCCGGAGGGCTGGCGGGCGGCCAGGGCGGCCCGTTCGGCGGCCGGGTCGGGGGCCGAGTCGAGGAGACGGCCGACCCAAGGGGTGTCCGCCGTACCGGGGTTGACGCAGTTGACGCGGACTCCCTCGCGGAGATGGTCCGCGGCCATGGCGAGGGTGAGGGAGTACACGGCGCCCTTGGTGGCGCTGTACAGGGCGCGTTGGGGCAGTCCCGCCGTGGCCGCGATGGAACAGGTGTTGACGATCGCCGCGTTGGAGGACTCGCGCAGATGCGGGAGGGCGGCGCGGGCGACGCGGACCATGCCGAGGACGTTCACGTCGAAGACGCGGTGCCATTCCTCGTCGTCGTTGTCCTCGACGGTGCCCTGGGCGCCGATGCCCGCGTTGTTGACCACCACGTCGAGTCCGCCGAGGTCGGCGACGGCGGCGGCCACGGCCTGTCGTACGGAGGCGTCGTCGGTGACGTCGGCCTTGTAGCCGAGCAGCGGCTTCTCGACGGAGGAGGGGTCGAGGTCGAGCACGGCCACCAACGCACCGCGTTCGGCGAGGAGTTCGGCGGTGGCCCGGCCGATGCCGGAGGCGCCGCCGGTGACCAGGGCCTTGAGCCCCTGGAAGTCGGTCATGCCGCGTGTCCCTTCTGCCGGTCGAGGTCGGCGGCCCAGAAGGTGCCGCCGGGGAAGGTGTAGCGCGCGATGGACTCGGGTCGCATGGTGGCCGAGAAGCCGGGCGCGGTGGGTGCCATGTAGTGACCCTCCCTGATCACCACCGGATCGAGGAAGTGGTCGTGCAGATGATCGACGTACTCGATGACGCGGTCGTCGGTCGTCCCGGCGACGGCGAGGTAGTCGAACATCGAGAGATGCTGGACGAGTTCGCACAGTCCGACGCCGCCCGCGTGCGGGCAGACGGGGACGCCGAACTTGGCGGCGAGCAGCAGGATCGCGAGGTTCTCGTTGACGCCGCCGACGCGGGCCGCGTCTATCTGGAGGATGTCGAGGGCGCCGGCCTGGAGCAACTGCTTGAAGACGATGCGGTTCTGGACGTGTTCGCCGGTGGCGACCTTCACCGGGGCCACGGCCGCGCGGATGGTGGCATGGCCCAACACGTCGTCGGGGCTGGTGGGTTCCTCGATCCAGTACGGGTCGAACTCGGCGAGGGCCTTGGTCCAGCGGATCGCCTCGGCCACGTCCCAGCGTTGGTTGGCGTCGATCGCCATCCGGATGTCGGGCCCGACCACCGAACGGGCCACCCGGCAACGGCGGATGTCGTCGTCGAGGTCGGCGCCGACCTTCAACTTGATCTGCCGGAACCCGTCGGCGACGGCCTGCGCCGCGAGCCGCGTGAGCTTCTCGTCGTCGTAGCCGAGCCACCCGGCGGAGGTGGTGTAGGCGGGGAAGCCCCGCTCCAACAGGATGGCCCTACGGCCTTCCGCGCCCGCCCTGCCTCGGCGCAGGATGTCGAGAGCCTCGTCCGGGGTGAGCGCGTCCGTGATGTACCTGAAGTCGATCTGGCTGACGAGCCATTCGGGGTCGGCGTCGGCGAGGAGCCGCCACAGCGGTTTGCCGGCGCGCTTGGCGGTGAGGTCCCAGGCCGCGTTGATCACGGCGCCGATCGCCATGTGCATCACGCCCTTCTCGGGCCCCAGCCACCGGAGTTGGCTGTCACCGATCAGCTCGCGGTTCAACGTCCCGGGATCGGCGCAGAGTTGGTCCACGGACCGGCCGATCACATGGTGCCGCAGCGCGTCGATCGCGGCGACCTGGACATCGTTGCCCCGCCCGATGGTGAAGGAGAACCCGTGCCCCTCGTGCCCGTCGGCCGCGTCGGTGCGCAGCACGACGTACGCGGCCGAGTAGTCGGGGTCCGGGTTCATCGCGTCGGAGCCGTCGAGCTCGCGCGAGGTGGGGAAGCGGATGTCGTAGGTGTCGACCGCGGTGATGCGGGCGGGGGTCGGGGACACGGAGGGCCTTTCGGTCGGGTACAGGGATCCGGTGCCGTGCGGGTGCCGGAGGGGGACCTAGTCCTGGGCTCGGCCGGTCGTCACGCGGGCGATCATGAGGGCGACCAGGATGATCCCGCCGTAGATGGCCTGGATCCAGAAGGACGGGACCTGGGCGAGGGTGAGGAGGTTCTGGACAACTCCCAGGAGGAGTACGCCCGTTAGGGCGCCGAACATGGTGCCCTTGCCGCCGTCGAGGCTGATGCCGCCGATGACGGCCGCCGCCATGACGGTGAAGATCATGTTGTTGCCCTGGTTGGCGCTGATCGCGCCGACGTAGCCGGTCTGCATGATGCCGCCCACCGAGGCGAGGACGCCGGCGATGACCGAGACCCCGAGGAGCATCCGGTCGACGCGGATGCCGGCCGCGCGGGCCGCCTCCTGGTTGCCGCCGATCGCGTAGAGGGCGCGGCCGACGCGGTGGTACTTGAGCACGAACCCGGCGATCGCGAAGCAGACCGCGGCCAGCCACACCGACATCGGGACGTTCAGGAAGGTGCTGGTGGCCAGGGTGAAGAAGGAGTCGGGCATGCCGAACAGCGTCTTGCCCTTCGTGGCGCCGACCAGCAGCCCGCGCAGCACGATCAGCATGGCGAGGGTGACGATGAAGGCGTTGAGCTTGAACTTCACCACGAGGATGCCGTTGAAGGCGCCGATGATCCCGCCCACGACGAGGATCGCGACGAGGGCGAGCGGCGCCGACCACTCCGTGCCCCAGCCGGACTCGGCGGTCGGCAGGACCAGCAGGGCGCCGATGGCGGGCGCGATGCCGACCACCGACTCCAGCGAGAGGTCGATCTTGCCGGTGATCAGGATCAGCGACTCGGCGAGGACGACCATCGCGAGGGCGGCGGAGGCGCCCAGGATGGAGATCAGGTTCCGTTCGGTGAGGAACGAGTCGTTGACGATCGCGCCGAGTATCAGTAGCACCAACAGGGCTGGTACAAGGGCGAGTTCACGGGCCCGGCGGAGCAGGACCGTCCGGGCCGAGCGCGCCCCGGCGGCGCGGGGGGCGGCGAGCGCCGGGGCCGCCTTGGTGTCAGCCATGGTCCACTCCTTCGATGGAGGCGATCAGCTCGTGGTCGCGCCAGCCCGCCGGGTGCTCGGCGACGACACGGCCGTGGAAGAGGACGAGGACGCGGTCGCAGCGCCGCAGGTCGTCGAGTTCGTCGGAGACGACGAGCACGGCGGTGCCGTCGTCGCGGGCGCTGTCCATGCGGGCGAGCAGTGACTCCTTGGACTTCACGTCGACGCCCGCGGTGGGGTTGATGAGGACCAGCAGCCTCGGGTCGGAGGCGAGCGCGCGGGCCATGACGACCTTCTGCGCGTTGCCGCCCGACAGGTCTGAGACGGGCTGTTCGGGACCCTCGGTGTGGATGTCGAGCCGGTCGATCAGCTCGGTGGCGAACGCGCGCTTGCGCTCGGTGCCGACGAACCCGAAACGGCCGAGCCGGTCCAGGACCGTCATGGTCGCGTTGTCCCCGATGGACATGCCGAAGACCAGCCCTTGTCCGTGCCGGTCGCGGGGAACGCATCCGACACCGGCCTTCAGCGAAGCCTGCACATCCCCGAACGGCAGCTTCTCACCGTCAAGTTGAGCGGTACCGCCGGTCGGCGTGTACAGCCCGGTGAACGACTCGGCCAGCTCTATCTTGCCGCTCCCGCTCGATCCGGCGAGTCCGACGACCTCGCCGCGACGGACGGTCAGGTCGACGTTCTCGTACGACTCGGAGGTGAGCCCGCGTGCGTCGAGGAGGACGGGGGCCTCGGTGTCCAACTCCCTGAGCTGGACGTCGAGTTCGTCGATGGACTCCCCCGCCATGGCCTCCACCAGCGCCCGGCGCGGGAGGTCGGCGACCGGTGCGGTCGTGATCCAGCGGGCGTCGCGGAGCACGGTGACGGTCTGGCACACCTCGTACACCTCCTGGAGGTGGTGCGAGATGAACAGGAAGGTGACACCCGACTCCTGGAGCGCCCGCATCCGCGTGAAGAGGCGCTCTATCTCCCGGTTGTCGAGCTGTGCGGTCGGCTCGTCGAGGACGATGAACCGGGCGCCGAAGCTCAACGCCCGGGCGATCTCCACCATTTGGCGGTCCTCGACCTTGAGGTCGGCGGTGCGCGCCTCGGGGTCGACGTGCACGTCCCAGGTGTCGAGGAGTTCGGCGGCCTCGGTGCGCAGCCGGCGCCAGCTGATGATGCCGCCCCGGGACTGCGGCTGACGGTTGATGAAGAGGTTCTCGGCGACCGTCAACTCGGGTACGACGGTGGGCTTTTGGTAGACGCACGCGACTTTGCCGCGCCAGGCGTCGCGGTCGGTGAGCGGGGGCGCGGGCTCGCCGTCGAAGCGGACCGTGCCCTCGTCGGGGGCCTGGAGTCCGGTGAGGACGGTGACGAGGGTGGACTTGCCGGCGCCGTTGCGGCCGACGAGGGCGTGGGACTCGCCCGGCAGGACGGTGAGCCGGCCGTCGGCGAGGGCGACGGTCGGGCCGTACCGCTTGACGATTCCCGTCGCCTCCACCAGCGGAGTGGTCAGTGGGCTGCTCATTTGACCGTGTTGCCCCAGAGCTTGGGGTCGTCGACGTTGTCCTTGGTGACCAGGGGTGCGGGGAGCTGGTCCTCAAGGATGCCGCTGGGCAGCTTGACGATCGTGGAGTCGTGGTCGGTGGGGCCGGGCTTGAAGGTCTTCCCCGCCATCGCGGCCTTGATGTAGTACATGCCGTACTTGGCGTAGGCGTCGGCCGGTTGGGAGACGGTGGCGTCGATCTCGCCCTTGCGGATCGCGTCGAACTCCTGCGGGATGCCGTCGTTCGAGACGATCGTGATGTGTCCGGCCTGGCCCGCCTTCTTCAACAGGCCCTTGGACTTGAGGGTTTGGAGGGTGGGCGCGAGGTAGACGCCGCCCGCCTGCATGTAGATGCCCTTGATGTCGGGGTTGGCGTTGAGGAGGGTGTCGAGCTTGGAGGCCGCCGTGTCGGACTCCCACTTGGCGGGGATCTCCAGCACCTTGAGCTTCGGGTACTTCTTCTTCACGCAGGCCCTGAACGCCTCTGACCGGTCACGGCCGTTGACGGACGCCAGGTCGCCCATGATCTGCACGACCTTGCCGCTGGTGATGTGCGCCCCGAGGTACTCGCAGGCCTTCTCGCCGTACGCGACGTTGTCGGCGCGCACGACCATCGCGACCTTGCCCTTGTCGGGCGCCACGTCGACCGCGACGACCGGCACGCCCTTGCGCTCGGCCTGGTCGAGGCCGGCTTCGATGGCGGCGCTGTCCAGCGGGGCGACGACCAGGCCCTTGACGCCCTGGTTCAACTCGTTGTTGATGTCGGTGATCTGCTGCGAGGGGTCGCTGTTGGAGTTGACCGTCTTCAGTGCCTGGACACCTTCGGACTTCGCCATCTTCGGCACGTAGTCGTTGTACGACTGCCAGAACGGCGAGGTCAGCAGGGGCAGGATCACCCCGACCTTGCCCGTGCCGCCCCCGCCGGAGCTGGACGCGCCGGTGTCCTTGGTGCTGCCGCATGCCGTGAGCGCGAGGGTGCCGCACGCGGCCGCAGCCGTCGCACGCACCGCCCACGAGGAGAAACGCCTGCCTTGTCGTCCGTTGCGCACTGTGCTGCCGGCCATCTGTCGGGCTCCTCATCGAGCGGGTTCGAGCAGTTGCCGGAATATTTATCAGACCACTTCGGGGCTACAACACCCTCAGGAGCCAAATTTTCGCGCTTTCGGGCCGTAGTGGTCCGACCACATCCGTGACTAGACTGCGCGGACCGGCGACAGGAGGAGTGGCGTGGACGAGACCCTGCCGAGTGAGACGGACCCGGGGGCCGCCGCGCCGAAGGGCACGGTGACCCAGCGCGCCATCGAATCGATCAAGGCCCTGATCGGCGAGGGCCGTCTCGAACCGGGCCAGCGGCTGCCCACCGAGCGCGACCTCGCGGCCCAACTGGGCATCTCCCGCAGCTCGATGAGGGAGGCGATCCGCGCGCTCACGGTGCTGGGCGTGCTGGAGGCGCGGCACGGTTCGGGCATCTACGTCACGCAGCTGGAGGCCGGCGACCTGCTGGAGACGTTCGGTGTCGTCGCCGATCTCTCGCGGGGCCCGGGTCTGGTGGAACTCCTGGAAGTCCGCCGCATCCTGGAGTCAACGGCGACGGCACTGGCCGCGGCCCGTATCACCCCGGACCAGCTGGCCGAGGTCGAGAAACACCTCACGGCGATGAACGCCACCGACGACCCCGAGGAGATCCTCGCCCACGATCTCGCCTTCCACCGCGAGATCGCGGCCGCCGCCGGCAACGACACCATGGCCGCGATCCTGGAGGGCCTGTCGTCGCGCACGTTCCGCGCCCGAGTCTGGCGCGGCTACCAGGAGGAGGGCGCCTTCGCCCGCACCCGCCGCGAACACGCCGCGATCCACCGGGCGTTGGTCGCCCACGACCCGGAAGCGGCCCGCGCGGCGGCGGCGTCACACGTGGGCGAGGTGGAGGAGTGGCTGCGGGCCCAACTCGGTTCGTGAGAGCGGGGGTTGAGCGGCCTGGGGCGAGCGGCGGAGGGCATGCGCACGGTCCTGGCTTTCAGACGCATGCGGCGGACAGCTGAAGGCATCCCCGCGATCCCGGCAATCAGGCCTCAGCAGGCGGGCAGCGGGCAGCGGGCAGCGGGCAGCGGGCAGCGGGCAGCGGGCAGCGGGCAGCGGGCAGCGGGCAGCGGGCAGCGGGCAGCGGGCAGCGCAGATTACCCGCCCGGTCCCTGCTTTCAGGGGCCCGCGGCGACAGCAACGGGCACTCTCACGCCGTCCCGGCATTCAGCCGCCTGCGGCGGACAGCTCAGACCGCCCGCCCTGTCCCATCGCCCCGGCGTTCACGCGCCTCCGGTGGGCAGCGGTGGTTCGCCCCGCTGGCCCTGGACCTCCGCCCAGCCGCGCAGTTCGCTGGTGCCGACCTCGTCGATCGCCCGGTGCAGGGCGGCCCGGGCGTCCGCGTCGCGTTCGGCCTGTGGGAGGAGGAGGTAGTGGTCGATCGCGCGCCGCAAGCCCTCCCGCGCCTGGGCGGCCAGGACCCAGCGTGAGCCGGGGCTGAAGAGTTGGCGCATGCCGGTGAAGAAGACGGCGCTGCCCGCGATCAGGGCGGTGAGCCAGGCGGGCGCGTGCAGTCCCGCCGCCACGACCGTCGCGGACGTGGCGGCGAGAGCGCCGAGTTCCGTCGTGTAGTGCAGCCACCTGGCCCGGTCGCACGCCCCGGCGTAGAACTCCAACTCCTGCCGGGCAAGCCCCAGAAGAGGATCGGGTTGGGAGGCCCAGGCCTGGCCGACGGCCGTTCTTCGTCTCATCGCCACATCATCGGGCGATCACGGCCGTCGGCGAAAGCCGTCCCGGGTCAGGATCGTCGGAACCGCAGCGTCACGAGCTCGAACGGGCGGAGCCGCAAGCTGAGTTGATCGCCCTCACGGGTCACCTCCTCGGCATCGGCCGACGGCCGCTCCAGCAGGTCTACGGCCTCCACCGCGTCGAACGCGAAGCCCACCGTCAGTGTCGCCCTGGCCCGTCCCCCGTGCGCCTCGTGGAAGCGGACCACGACGTCACCGCTCCCGTCGTCCGCCAGCTTCACCGCCGTGACGACGACCGCGTCCTGGTCGACACTCATCAGCGGGGCGACCTCCTGCGCGCCCTCAACTCGCCGCTCCGGCAGGTTGATTCGCCACCCTTCGCGCACCGCGTCGCCGATGCCCGCCCCCGGCACCAGTGCGTGCCGGAAGCGGTGGACGCCCTGGTCGGTCTCGGGGTCCGGGAAGCGCGGGGCGCGGAGGAGGGAGACGCGGACCGTGGTCGTCGTACCGGAGTCGCCGTCGCTGCGGACGGTACGGGTCACATCGTGGCCGTACGTCGAGTCGTTGACGACGGCGACGCCCCAGCCGGGTTCCTCCATGTGCACGAAGCGGTGGTTGCAGGCCTCGAACTTGGCCGCCTCCCATGAGGTGTTGGTGTGCGTGGGCCGGTGGAAGTGCCCGAACTGGGTCTCGGACGCGTACCGTTCGGCGTGCACGTCCAGCGGGAACGCGAGCTTCAGGAACTTCTCGGTCTCGTGCCAGTCGACCTCGGTGTCGATGAGCAACCGCCGCTCCCCGGGGGCGAGGGACAGGAGTTGGGTGACCTTGGACGCGCCGAAGGACCGTACGATCCGCACGGTGTTGTTCCCCTCGGCCACGACCTCCTCCGCGTCCGTGAGGTCCGTGACCGTGTTGCGGTAGAACTCGTCGACGTCCCAGGCGTCCCACATGTTCGGGAAATCCGGGTGGAGTTGGAGCAGGTTGGCGGCCCGTCCGGGGGCGATCGTCTCGCGGTCGGCCTCGATGTCGTAGGCGGAGACGACGAGTCCCCGGGCGTCGATCTCGACGCGGAGGAGGCCGTTCTCCAGTGCGTGTCCGCCGCCGACCCGGGTCGCGAGTGCCGTCTCGCCCTGCACGGCCGGGGTCCGGGCGCCGCCCGCGAGGACGCCTTCGCGGGTGTGGGGCGCCGAGTTGAAGAGGAGGGGGGTCGTACCCTCCCCCGCCAGCGCACGCTGGGCCGCGTCGATGATGGCGTTCAGTTCCGAGGCGATCCGCTCGTACGTCCGGCGGGCCTCACGGTGCACCCAGGCGATGGACGAGCCGGGCAGGATGTCGTGGAACTGGTGCAGCAGGACCGTCTTCCAGATCCGGTCCAAGTCCTCGTACGGGTAGGAGAATCCGACCCGCACCGCAGCCGTCGCCGCCCACAACTCCGCCTCGCGCAGAAGGTGTTCGCTGCGGCGGTTGCCCTGCTTGGTCTTGGCCTGGCTGGTGAGGGTGGCGCGGTGGAGTTCGAGGTACAACTCGCCGACCCAGACCGGGGGTTCGGGGTATTCGGCCTCCGCCTTCTCGAAGAACTCCTTCGGCGTCTCCCAGGCCACGGTCGCCGAGCCTTCGAGGTCCTGCAGGCGGGCCGCCTTGGCGACCATCTCGCGCGTCGTGCCGCCGCCTCCGTCGCCCCAGCCGGTGGGCGCGAGGGAGTGCCGGGCGACGCCCTTGTCCTTGAAGTTGCGTGCCGCGTGGGCGATCTCGCGGCCCTGCATGGAGCAGTTGTAGGTGTCGACGGGCGGGAAGTGGGTGAAGATCCGGGTGCCGTCGATGCCCTCCCAACGAAAGGTGTGGTGCGGGAACTTGTTGGTCTGGGACCAGGAGATCTTCTGGGTCAGCAGCCACTTGGAACCGGCGGCCTTGATGATCTGCGGGAGTCCGGCGGCGAAGCCGAAGGTGTCGGGCAGCCAGGCCTCCTCGTTCTCGATGCCGAACTCGTCGAGGAAGAACCGCTTCCCGTGCACGAACTGACGAGCCATCGCCTCCGAGCCCGGCATGTTGGTGTCCGACTCGACCCACATGCCACCGGCCGGCACGAACCGCCCGTCCGCGACCGCCTTCTTGACCCGCGCCCACACCTCGGGCCGGTGTTCCTTCACCCAAGCCCACTGCTGGGCCTGGGACATGGCGAAGACGAAGTCGGGCTCGTCGTCAAGGAGGGCCGTCATGTTGGAGGTTGTGCGCGCCACCTTGCGGACCGTCTCGCGCAACGGCCACAGCCACGCCGAGTCGATGTGCGCGTGACCGACGGCACTGATGCGGTGCGCGGACGGGACAGCGGGCGTCGACAGCACGGCCGCCAGCTGTGAACGGGCTTGCTCCGCCGTGGCGTTGACGTCCTGGAGGTCGACGGCGTCCAGCGTCTTCTCTATCGCCCGCAGGAGGTCCCAGCGGCGCGCCGAGTCCACCGGCAGCTCGGCCATCAGCTCGCCGACGACCTCCAGATCGAGGACGAGGTTCCATACGTTCTCGTCGAGGACCGCGAGATCCATGCGGGTGAGCGTGTACTGGGGCTCGCTCCCCGCGGTCTCCTTGTCGCCCAACTGCGTCGGCACGAACGGGTGGTAGTCCATGACCACCGGGTTGGACGCGGCCTCGATGTGCAGCCGCACCTCCTCGCCGCCGGCGACGGGCGCGCCGATCCTGACCCACTGGTTACGCGGGTTGAGGCCCTTCACGGGGGTGCCGTCGGGCCGGTAGACGAGGCCCTCGCACTGGAAGCCGGGCATGTTCTCGTCGAAGCCGAGGTCGAGCAGCGCCTCGACGGTCTTCCCTGCCCACTCCTGCGGGACGGTCCCGGTGACGCGGAACCAGCTGGTGCCCCAGGGAGCACCCCACCGGGCACCCACCGCGATCGGTTCGGGTGTGCCCGCGAGCCCCTCGGCCACGGGCACCGGCTCGTCGGGCGCGTGCCAGACGGCCACCTCCAGCGGCACGGACTCGGGATACACGGCGGGACGGATGCGCTCTTCGAGGACGCGCTTGAGGCGGGCTTCGACCAGGCTGCGGTCGTCATGCATGTGGGGTGCTCCGTAGCTCGGTTGCGGGTTGGGTTACGGGTAGTACGGGTGGGTGTTACCAGGTGTACGTGACGGTCACGGGGGCCGACGCTGTGTAGAGCTCCCCTGTCGCGCGCAGTTCGAACCTCGCCTCCGACTCCCCCTGTTCGGCCTGCAGCCCGCCGACAAAAAAGGCGCACTGGCAGGTACCGCCGAGGAACCGCCGGGTGCCGTCGGGGAGGAGCCGGTGGAGGGTGTACTGGCGCACGGCACCGGGCACGGCCTCCCAGGCGAAGCGCAGGTCGCCCCCGGTGGCGTCGGTAATGCGGAGGTTGGTGGGCGCGTCCGGCGGCTGGGTGTCGTTGACATCGCGAACAGCGATACCGCCGAGCCGCCAGTACACAGTGCTCCCGCTCGTGTCGGCCGCGGTGAGCCGTACCCCGATCGCGTGCAGCGTCCCGGAGAGACCTGTGAGCGGCACGGTCACCGTCTGCCAGCCGTTGACGTCCGTCACAGCCCGCACGCCGTTAACCGAGTTCACAGGCAGATAGGTGTACGGCGGTGTCGACCCAGCCGCGCTCGGCTCGGCGGTGGCGACGGCCAGCTCGACGTTCACACCGCCGCCGCCGTCACCGTCACCGTCACCGTCCGTGCGGAACGTCAGGTCGACCACCGTGTCATCACCGATCGGCAGCTGTGAACCGTACACATCCACGGTCGCCGGTTGATCGAGCACACCCGAGACCAGCACGCTGCTGCCGCCCCGCCACGCGTCCGCGAAGTCGAAGGTCACCGTGGGCCGGGTTCCCGCCGTCCACACCACCCACCGCCGGGACGGCAGCCGGTCCTGGAGCCCGAGGTGGTTCCACGGCGCGTCCGAGGTGACCACCCCGTCCTCGTACCAGCGCAGCCCGTGCCCGGTGTTGAAGACACTCGCGAACGGCAGCGCGCCGCCCACCGTCGACCGGTCCGCGACCGACACCGCCGGCGCCCGCCAGGGGTCCGTACCGTCCGGCTTCGACGGGTCGAGCGAGCGCCCGGTCCAGAACCGGTCGTCGGCGGCGTGGAAGTCGCCCGGAGTGCGGCTCGCGGGCAGGTGGTTGCGGGTCCACTCCGGCCGGTAGAACCCGATTGACGTGATGTGCGCCTTGGTCGTCGGCACCATCGCGTCCCAACTCACCGACGTACTGGACCCGTTGGACTCGACATCGACACCGGCCCACAACTCGTAGCGGCTGCGCCCGAGTCCGTCCGCCTTCGTCCCGGACGCGGCCAGCGTGCTCGCGCTCCATCGGAAGTCGATGAACATGTCGTTCGCGGCCTGGAAGAACGCCTGGTTCGAGGTGTTCAGCGCGCCCTGCCAGCTGACCGTCCCGTTCACGGTCATCGCGTCGTACCAGGTGACCCGCTGCCCCTGCGCGGCGGCGAGGGACGTCAACTCCCCTACGAAACCCTGCATGTCGGTGCCGAGGGCGGTGTTCCCGCCGCTGGTCTCGGCGTTGACGAACCACCCGTCGAAGCCGTAAGCGGCGGCCACGGCGACGAGTTGGGCGGCCAGCGGATAGTGCCCGGCGGAGTCCTTCTGCACCAGGTCGCGGGTCCACTGGAGCTGGCCGCCGTAGGCGACGGGCGGCAGGAAGACGTTGCCGAGGACGGGCACGCCGTGGCGGTGGGCGGCGTCGACGATGGGCGCGTTGGGGGCGAGGATGATGCCCTCGCCGGACGAGCCGCCCCAGAAGACGAGTTCGTCGAGGTAGGACCAGTGGGTGAGTGCGTAGTAGTCGGCGGTGGCCGCGCCCTGGGAGGGGTTGCTGGACGTCGGTCCGAAGGAGACCAGGGACTGGACGCGGGCCTGACCGGAGCGGGCGGTGCTGTTCGCGGGGGTCGGGGTGAAGCGCGCGGCCAGCGGGACGACGGCGGCGTTGAAGGCGAGGTCCGAATCCGCGTCGGCGGTCCAGGTCTTCAGGCTGTTCCAGGTGATGCCGGTACCCGGGGTACCGGAGGGCAGCGAGTCCGGGTACCAGTAACTGGCGTACGGCTGACCGGTGTTGGTCGCGGCCTGTCGGGCGGCGAAGGCAGGCGCGGGTAGTTGGGGCAGCAGGGTGGCCGCCGCGCCGGCGATGAGGACGCTGCGTCTGGTGGGGCGTCCGGCGTTCACGAGCGGGTGCCTCCTTGGGGGGTGGGGAGTACCTGGTCGGGAGTGACGACTTCGGTGATGCCGCGCGCGGCGAGGTGTTCCTTGTCGTCCGCGCGCACGTCGAGGACGGTCGCCGGTCGGGCTCCGTCGGCGACGAGCCGGAAGTAGGCGTCGAAGACCTGCCCACCGGGACCACAGCCCGACCGGACCGACGGATCGGCGGGTACGACGAGGGCCGTGGTGCGGGTGGCGGGCGTGTACGCGGGCTCGCGGGCCGCCTCGGCAAGGACGAGGGCGATGTCCTTGGCCTGCCGGTCGTTGGTCAACAGGCCCAGCCCGTACTCGAGTTCGGGAAAGTCGGCGAGGTCGCGGGACACGTCGTGCGAGCACCACCAGGTGATGCCCCAGAGGCCAGGACAGTCAAGGGCGTTGGCGATGGTCGCGGAGGCGAAGTCGGCCGCGTGCTCGGCGGGGACAAGCGGCTGGGGTGCGCCGACCTCCTGGAGCCAGACGGGCCGGTGCGGCTCCTCGGCCCAGGCTTTGCTCAGCTCGATCAGGTACGCGGCGTGGTGCTCGGAAGGTACCGAACTCCGGCCGTGGCGTTGGGCGGTGCCGTTGAAGACCCAGGAGTGCACGGCCGTCATCGCACCGCGCCGAGCGGCCTGGGCCGGGGTGAACGGCATGTCGTCCTGGTACCAGGTGGCGTCGTACTCGGCGTGCAGATGCGGCTTGCCGGGCGCACCCTCCGCGCAAGCGGCGAGCATCCGCTCCAGCCAGGCGTCGATCTGGTCCTCGGTCGCCCGGTCGGGGTCCGGATGCGGGCCCGCCGAGAACTGGTTGACCTCGTTGCCGAGCGTCATGCCGATGAAGTGGGGGCGGTCGGCGAGGGCGGCGGCGAGCGTACGCAGATAGGCGGCCTGGCCGTCGAGGACGTCCGGGTCGGTGAAGAGATTGCGCCGGTGCCAGGTACGGGTCCAGGCCGGCAGGTAGTCGAAGCTGCTCAAGTGCCCTTGCAGACCGTCGACGTTGACGTCGAGCCCGCGTTCACCGGCCGCGTCGACCAGCTCAACCAGCTGCTCCACGGCCTTCGTTCGGATCAGGGTCCGGTTGGGCTGGAAGTACGGCCAGAGCGGGAAGACGCGGATGTGGTCGAGGCCCAGCTCGGCGATCGAGTCGAGGTCGGCGCGTACGGAGTCGAGGTCGAAGTCGAGCCAGTGGTGGAACCACCCTTGGCTGGGCGTGTAGTTGACGCCGAAGCGCACGGCAGAAGACATCGGGATCCTGGTTCTGTGGTGCGTACGGGAGGAGTCAGTGCGTACGGGAGGAGTCCGGCCGGCGGTCAGCCCTTGACGGCGCCTTCGCCCACGCCCCGGAAGAAGTACCGCTGGAGGCAGGCGAAGAGGGCGATCAGCGGTGCCACGGCGATGACCGTGCCGGCGGCCACCAGGCGTTCGTCGTTGGCGAAGGTGCCGTGCAGATAGTTGAGGCCGATGGTGAGCGTGAACTTGGACGGGTCGCTGAGCACGATGAGCGGCCACAGGAAGTCGTCCCAGGCGCCCATGAACGCGAAGATCGCGACGACGGCGATGGTGCCCTTCACGGACGGCAGCGCGATCCGCAGGAACCGCTGCCACACGTTGGCGCCGTCGACGAAGGCCGCTTCCTCTATCTCGTAGGGCAGGTTGAGGAAGGCGTTGCGCATCAGCAGGACGTTCATCGCGCCGATGCAGCCCGGGACGACCACGCCGATCAGGGTGTTGTTGAGGCCCAGCTCCCGCATGGTGGTGAACTGGGCGATGATGATGCCCTCCACCGGCACGAGCATCGCGAGGATGAAGACGAGGGTGGCGACGCGGCGGCCCCGGTAGCGCAGGCGGGCCAGGGCGTAGCCCGCGAGGGCCGAACCGACGCAGTTCGTCACGACGTTGGCGGTGGCGACCTTCAGCGAGTTGAAGGCGTAGTCCCAGACGGGGATGGTGTCGGCGACCCGCTTGTAGTTGTGCAGGGTGGGGTGTTCGGGCAGGAAGGTCGGGGGCGAGCTGTAGATGTCCTCGGTCGGGCCCTTGAGCGAGGTGGACAGCTGCCACACGAAGGGGCCGACGGTGATGGCGAGGACGATCAGCAACAGGGTGTAGCGCAGGGCGAGTTCCCAGACGCGGATGCGGCGGCTGTGCTCGTCGGTGATGCGGGGTTCGCGAACTGCCGTCTCCTGGACGGGTCTTGTGCGCTCGATGACGCTCAAGCGTCCTCCTTCCGGTCGGCCCGCAGCACGAGCAGCATCAGGGCGACGGTGACGACGAAGACGACGACCGAGAGCGCGGAGGCGTAGCCGACGCGGCCGGTCAGTCCGGTGCCGGTGCGCTGGACGAGCATCACGAGGGTGGTGTCCTCGCCGGCCGGTCCGCCGCTCGGGCCCGCCATCAGGTAGACCTCGGAGAACACCTTGAAGGCGGCGACCGAGGACAGCGCGCCCACCAGCACCATGGTGGAGCGGACGGCGGGCACGGTCACCGTGAAGAAGCGGCGCACCGCCCCCGCGCCGTCGACCGAGGCGGCCTCGTGCAGTTCGCGCGGCACGCTGGCGAGCGCGGCCAGATAAATGATCATGTAGTAGCCGAGGCCCTTCCAGACCGTGACGGCCATGGCGCTCAGCAGAAGCAGCCACTGGTCGCTGAGGAAGCCGACCTTGCCGACGCCGATCGTCTCCAACAGTGAGTTGACCAGGCCTCGTTCGTCGAGCAGCCACACCCAGATCAGTCCGACCACGACGATCGACGCGACGACCGGCGTGTAGAACGCGGACCGGAAGAAGGTGATACCGGGGATGTTCTTCTGCACCAACAGGGCCAGCAGCAAAGGGAGTACGACGAGTGCGGGCACCACCCCGACGATGTAGAGGGTGCTGTTGCGCAGGCCGGTCCAGAACATGTCGTCGTGCCACAGCTCGCGGAAGTTGGCGAAGCCGACGAAGTGGCCCGGGATCAGGGTGCGCCGGTCCGTGAAGGAGTTGATCACGGTGGAGGCGAAGGGGTAGAGCACGAAGGCGCCGACGACGAGCAGCCCGGGGGCGGCGAACAGCCAGGGGCTGGTGGGCAGTTGGCGCCGCACGCGGGACACGTCGGCCATGGGGACCCTCAGCCTTCCTGCTGGAGCAGTGTGTCGCACGCCTTGACAGCGTTGTCGAGAGCCGTTTTGGGGCTCTCCTTTCCTTGCAGCGCCTTGGCGACCTCGTTGCGCAGCGCGGTCTTCATCTGCTCGCTGAACAGCACCGGCGTGTAATTGACCGCGTTCTTCAGGGACTTGGCGGCCGCGATCCGCACCCGCGTCTCGTCGGTGCCGTCCTCCTTGGTGAAGTACGGGTCGTCGAGGGAACCGGCGGTGCTCGGGAAGATGGCGACCTTCTTCGCGAACGACATCTGCTGCTGGGCGTCGGTGACGTAGTGCGCGAAGGCCACGGAGGCCGGGGTGTGTTTGGTCTTGGAGTTGACCATCACGCCCATCACGTACATGTTGACGTGCCCGGTGCTGGTGATCTGGTCGGTGATGCCGATGTTCTTGTACAGGGTCGGCGCCTGCTTCTTGAAGTTGTCGAGGTCCAGGGCGCTGCCCGGGTTCATGGCGACGGCCCCGGTGAGGAACTTCTTGCCGGACGACTCAGGGGTGGCGGTCAGCGCCTGCGAGTCCAGGGCCTTCGCGTCGTACAACTCCTTGTACTTGGTGAGGAGTTGGATGCCCTTGGCGTCGTTGAAGGCGAAGGCGGTGCCCTCCTTGTTCATGAGCTCGACGCCGTAGCGGCCGAAGTCCTCGACGGTGGGGACGTTGGCGAGCGTGGCGACCTTGCCGTTCGTCTTCTTCGCCAACTGGAGTGCCTGGGCGAACAGTTCGTCGTACGTCTTCGGCGGCTGGTCGGCGTTGAGTCCGGCCTGCTTGAAGAGGGACTTGTTGTAGAAGAGCGGTCCGGTGTTGAGGTACCAGGGGAAGGCGTAGGTGCCGGTCATGCCCGGTATCTCGTGGCTGGCCCAAGCGCCCGGCAGGTACTCGCTCTTGTACTTCGCGGCCGACTTGTCGAGGTCGAGCGCGAGGCCCGCCTTGGCGAGCGGGGCGACGAGGTCCGGGGAGACGTTGACGACGTCGGGCAGGGTGCCGCCGGCGGCGTCCGCGCTGATCTTGTCGGCGTAGCCCTCGGCGGGCTGGTCGATCCACTTCACGTGGGTGCCGGGGTACTGCTTCTCGAAGCCGGAGATCACGCCCTCGAAGTACGACTTGAAGTTGGCGCGGAGGTTCCAGGTCTGGAAGGTGATGTCGCCCTCGACCTTGCCAGAGGCGTCGGTCGAACCGCCGTCGTCTCCCCCGGAACCGCAGGCGCTCAGCGGCATGAGGACGACGGCGGCGGCAGCGGCGGCGAAGGCTCTGCGGGAGATGCGCACGGCGAGTGGCTCCTTTGCCCGTGGGGTTGGCGAATCGTGCCGGGGCAGACCTTGCACGCTGCGCGCGGGGCCCGTCAATGGATTCCGCTCAGCTAAATTCATTAGTTGGCCCGATCCGACCAACTGCACTGGTCAGAGAGGTGCGTTCGCATTCTTGCGGTGGATCACTAATGCGCTTTAGGGTGTGCTGACTCAAGCGCATTAGTGCGCGGCACCTGCGGAATGGAGAGCGGGCTTGTCAGGCAAGCGGTCGCCCGCGCGTCGGCCGACGATGAAGGACATCGCGCAGCGCGCCGGCGTGTCCGAGAGCGCGGTCTCCTTCGCGCTCAACGGGCGGCCCGGCGTCTCCGAGATCACCCGCGACCGGGTGCGCCGGGTCGCCGAACAGCTGGGCTGGCGGCCCAGTACGGCGGCGCGGGCGCTGTCCGGGGAGGGTGCGGCGACGGTCGGTTTCGTCCTCGCCCGGCCCGCGCACACGCTCGGCGTCGACTCCTTCTTCCTCCAACTCGTGTCGGGCATCCAGGAGATACTCGCCGAGCGTCACCTCGGTCTGCTCTTCCAGATGGCCGAGGACGTCGACGACGAGTGCGCGGTGTACCGGCGCTGGTGGGCCGAACACCGCGTGGACGGCGTCCTGGTGGCCGACCCGCGCACCGCCGACCCCCGGCCCGACCTCCTCGACGAACTCGGCCTGCCCGCCGTGGTGATCGGCGGCGCACCCGACGAACGGCACCCCGGTCTGTCGACGGTCTGGGCCGACGACGCGGGCGCGATGACCTCTGTGGTCGACGAGTTGTACGCGCGCGGCCACCGGCGGATCGTGCACATCGCCGGTCTGCCGGGCCTAGCGCACACCGAGCGCCGTATCCGCGCCCTGCGCGCCGAGGCCGCCCGCCGCGAACTGACCGAGGTGCACTCGGTGACCACCGACTACTCGGACGCGGCCGGCGCCGCCGTCACCCGCCGGGTGCTCGAAGTCCCCGCTCCCCCAACAGCGTTGATCTACGACAACGACGTGATGGCCGTCGCCGGGGTGGCCGCCGCTACCGAACTCGGCTTCTCCGTACCGGCGGACGTGTCGGTGGTCGCCTGGGAGGACTCCGCGCTGTGCCGCATGGTCCGGCCGTGGCTGTCCGCGCTGTCCCGCGACAGCGTGGAGTTCGGCCGTACGGCGGCCCGGGAGTTGACCGCTCTGCTGGACGGCGGACCGGCGCGCACGGTGCGGGTGCCGGTGCCGCGGCTCATCGAACGGGACAGCACGGGACCGGCACGGGCATGAAAGGGGGCGTGTCCCCCGTTTCGAGGCCGAATCGCCGGACACCGCCGGGTACTTCGTGTGAGGCTTTGCCCATGACCTCCGAAGACCCGCTGGCCGACCGGCTCCAGCTCGACCGGCCGCACTCCGCCCGTGTGTGGAACTTCCTCCTGGGCGGCAAGGACAACTACGCCGCCGACCGCGAGGCCGGCGAAATGATCGTCCAGATGTTCCCGGACATCGCCCTGCTCGCCCGCCTCCAACGCCGGTTCCTGGTAAGGGCGGTGCGCTATCTCGCCGAGGACGCGGGCATCCGCCAGTTCCTCGACATCGGGACCGGTCTGCCCACCGTCGACAACACGCACGAGGTCGCGCAGCGCATCGCGCCCGAGAGCCGCATCGTGTACGTCGACAACGACCCCCTGGTGCTGGTGCACGCGCAGGCGCTGCTCACCAGCGCTCCGGAGGGCGCCTGCGCGTACGTCGACGCCGATGTGCGCGACCCCGAGAGGATTCTCGAAGCCGCCGCCCAGACCCTGGACTTCGGCAAGCCGATCGCGCTGACGATGCTGGGCATCCTGGGGCAGATCCCGGACTCGGACGAGCCCGAGGCCGTCGTGGCCCGCTTCCTCGACGCGCTGCCCCCGGGCAGCTATCTCGCGCTGACGGACGGCACCGACACCAACGCGGCGCTCAACCAGGCGATTTCGGTGTACAACGCCAACTCCGCCAGTTCCTACCACCTGCGCAGCCCCGAGCGGATAGCGGCGTTCTTCGACGGCCTCGACGCCGTCGAACCCGGCATCGTCCCCATTTCGCGGTGGCACCCGGAGCCCGTCGACGTGGGCCGTGACACATCCGTCGAGAACACGATCTGCGGCATCGGCCGCAAGGCCTGAGCGCCAACACCGAAGAGGGGCACCGGAGTTGCCGGTGCCCCTCGTCTTGCGTCTCTCTGCGGCGCGGATGTCCCGTCAGATCCTGAACAACGCCCAGACCGTCTTCCCGCCGCCCGCCCGCAGGCTCCAGCCCCACGACTCACTCAGCGCGGAGACCACCTGCAGCCCGCGCCCGGACTCCGCGAACTCGTCGGGGTGTCCCTCCACGGGTATGCGATCGCTGTCGTCGGTGACCGCGCACACCGCGTACGGCAGCCGGTCCCACACCGCGAGCCACAGTGAAGGCTGCGGCTCCACAAGGGAGTTGGACGCCCGGCCGTAGCGCAGCGCGTTGCTCACCAGCTCCGACACGGTGACCGTCACGTCGTCGACGAGTTCGTCCCCGGCCCGGTCGGCGAGTGCCGCGCGCGTGAACTCCCGTGCCACATGGGCCGATCGGGGCAGCGGCGGCACGACGAGGACGGAACACAGAGCGGGGTTGCGCCCGTCCCCGACGGCGGGGACCAGGGTGACGGTCTGCCCCGGATCGGGACGGCCCACCTCGTCGACGGCCCGGCACAGCCACTCCCAAGTCCCCTCGATCCGCAGGGAGTCGACCGGTCGTACGTCTTGCTCTGCGGACATCGCGACCCCTGAGACCCCTGGGAAGAGAACACCTGCGCGGTTACACCTGTCCGGAGCATCGTCCTCCGCCTGCCCCTGCCAACGCAAGTGCATCGGCAATTACCGCTGCAATTGCAGACGATCTTGCGAGCGGTTCGCGCGGGGGCTATCGTCCTGCACACCAGCAAGGGATGCAATTGAAGCTGCAATTGCATTCGATCTTCCGGGGGAGCGATGAGGCCTCACACAGAGCACGCGAACGGCATGTCGGCGACCCTGCTGAGCGGCGCACAGTGGCGCAAGAGCCACCACAGCAACCCGGAGGGCAACTGCGTCGAGTTGGCCGCGCTCTCCGACGGCCAGGTCGCCGTGCGCAACTCGCGCCATCCCGAAGGTCCGGCGCTCGTCTACACCAGCGCCGAGATCTCCGCGTTCGTCCGCGGTGTGAAGGACGGCGACTTCGACGGCCTACTCCCCGGCCGCTGAGGTCAGGCAGACCTGCGGATTGGCCGGAAGGCGCCGGACACAGGCCGGCACCTTCCGGCTCCTTCACTCCCCGCAGTTATCCGGAACCTCGGTGCTACGATCCTGTCTTGAGTCCCGAAAACTTGCGGACGGTATCGGCGCGACCGCCGAGGGGATGAACATGACTGCAGCTCAACCGGAATACGCTCCCTCGGGTTCGGACGTGCTGAGCCTTCAGCGCGGTGGTCCGACCGTCCAGCGCATCATGCTGGGCACCCGCCTGCGCCGCCTGCGCGAGTCCCTCAACATCACCCGGGACACGGCCGCTTCGGCGATACGCGCCTCGGACGCCAAGCTCTGCCGCATGGAGTTGGGCCGCGTCGGCTTCAAAGAGCGTGACGTAGCCGACCTGTTGACCCTCTACGGCCTCCAAGAGCCGGACGCACGCCAGGAGTTCCTGGACTCGGCCCGCCGCGCCAACGAACCCGGCTGGTGGCGCGCGTACGGCGACGCGTTCCCGACCTGGTTCGAGCAGCACCTGGGTCTGGAGGAGGCCACCTCCCTCATCCGTACGTACGAAGTCCAGTTCATCCCGGGCCTGTTGCAGACCGCCGCGTACGCCGAGGCCGTCATCCGGCTCGGCCGCCCCGTCGACACCCCGGACGCGATCCAGCGCCGCGTCGAACTCCGCATGACCCGGCAGGAGTTGCTCACCAGGCCCGGTGCGCCGAGGCTGTGGGTCGTGGTGGACGAGGCAGCGCTGCGCCGTCCGCTCGGCGGAGTGGACGTGATGCGCGAGCAGCTGCGGCACCTCATCGAGGCGGCCGCCCTGCCGAACGTCACCCTCCAGGTGCTGCCGTTCCACGTGGGCGGCCACGCGGCCGCCGGCGGTCCGATCACCGTGCTGCGCTTCCCGGTGCCGGACCTGCCGGACATCGTCTATCTCGAACAGCTCACCAGCGCCCTCTACTTGGACAAGCCCGAAGAGGTCGACCGCTACCTCGCGGTCATGGACCGGCTGAGCATGGTCGCTTCACCGGCCCCCGAGTCGGTCGCCTTCCTGGAGAAGCTCCTCAACGAGATGTGAGGGCAGGCGGTTTCGAGCCGCCGCTCAGACCCGAGACCGGTACAGCCCGAACTCCGCGATCCTTACGACGTCTCGGGCTGCCGTCACCCGAACTCGCCACCGCCGAGCGCTTACAGGCACGTCCAGCAGCAGGATGCGGCTCGCGCCGATCGTCCCGGCGCGGGTGACCTCCGTCCAGGCCCCGTCGACGTACGCCTCGACCACGAAGGCCTCGACCTGCTGGCCGTAGCGCGCTACATCCTCCGCCAACCGGACGCGGTCCACGGCCTGTTCGGCACCGAGGTCGACAGTGACCCGGCCGGGCGAGGTGACCCTCCGGGCCCCGCGCGCCAGGTCCTCGGGCAGTTCCCGGTCCACGCGCTCCCGGAACTCCCGCAGGCGCGCCACGTCCGGGGCCGCCAGCACGCCGTCCGTGTCCGGGGGCACGTTGAGCAGCAGCACCGAGTTGCGGCCGACCGAGCCGAAGTAGATGTCGATCAACTCGTCCACGCTCTTGGGGAGTTGGTCCGGGTGGTAGAACCAGCCGTCGTGGATCGACACATCGCACTCGGCGGGCCACCACTGGAGGTAGTCGGTGTTCGGCTGCGCCGAGACGAGTGCGCTACGGCTGCCCTCGTCGGGGGTGTCGTACGCCAACGCCCAGTCCGTGCGCCCGTATTGCTCCTCCTTGACCGGGAGGACGCTCCACTCGTCCTCCCGCGCGGTGCCGCCCTCGTTGCCGACCCACCGCACGTCCGGGCCGGTCACGGCGATCGCCGCGTCCGGGGCCAGCGATCTGACCAGGGTGTACCAGCTGTCCCAGTCGTAGTCCTCGACGTGGCCCGGTGGGATGCGGCCCTGGGCGCCGTCGAACCAGACCTCGTCGATCGGGCCGTACTGGGTCAGTACTTCGTAGAGGGTGTTGAGCATGTGGGCGCCGTAGTCGGTGGCGTCCAGCGTGGAGAAGGCGTCCGGTGAGCGGTCGTCGCCGTCGACGAGGGTCGGGATCGTGCGGGTGGCGCGGGGACTGCCGTTGGCGTAGACGCCGTGGAGGTACTGGTTCTCGTCGGCGGGTGAGAGGTAGACGCCGGCCTTGAGGCCGTACCGTCGCATGGAGTCGGCGAAGGAGCGCAGTACGTCGCCCTGGCCCGCACGCCAACTGCTGTACGCGACCGTGTGGTTGGTGTAGCGGGAGGGGTAGAGGACGAAGCCGTCGTGGTGCTTGACCGTGAGGATGGCGAGCTTGAAGCCGCCGTCGCGCAGGGCGCGGGCCCACTGGTCGGTGTCGAGGCCGGTCGGCTGGAACACGTTCGGGTCCTCGTCACCGGTCCCCCACTCCAGGCCGGTGAAGGTGTTGACGCCGAAGTGCAGGAACGCCGTCTGTTCCAATTTCTGCCAGGCCACCTGCCGTGCGGTGGGCCGGACTTGGGAGGCCTTGCGGACCAGGTCGGCCTCGGTGTCGTCGGGGCTGACGGGGATGCGGGAGCGGGAGTCGGACGGGGGCGGGGTCGCCGCGAGGGCGGAGGCAGTGGCGGTGCCGGTCGCGGCGAGGGCGGTGGCCGAGAGGACGAAGAGACGTCTGGAGAGGGCCATGGGGTGGGACTCCTCTGGTTGCTCAGTGGGCGGTCAAGTGCCAGGTGGCGGGCCGGTGTTGATCCGGCAGGTACTGCACGAGCCGGCCGTCGTCCGCGACGCTCAGCGCCATCTGCGTGATGGCGTTCACGAGTCGGTAGCCACCGGCTGCGGGCGTCAACTCCCAGCGCTGCATGGTGTTCGTGGCATCGCAGGGCTGCGGGGTCGCCGAAACCCCGGGCTGGAGCGGCACGTTGAGGGTGAGCTTGCCGCCCTGCACCTCAAGGCAGCCGTCGGCGGTCCGCAGCGTCGCGTAACCGTCCGGCGTGCGCTGCACTGCGGCGTCGAAGGAGGTGCCGCCCACCGTCCGGAAGGTGTACGTCCCGTCCGCCACCGGCACCCGGGTCAGGTCGCGCCACCCGGGCGCATGACCAACTGCCATGCCCCGTGCGGTGAATTGGGCGTACGTGGCGTCGGGGTGCGGGTCACCCCAGGTGGCCTGCGCGAGGTGCCGTAGCGCGGGCTCGGTGTCGGCGGTGACCTCGTTCTCGGTCTCGCCGCGGCCGTTGTCGGGCCAGAGGCTGATCTTCGCGCCGGTGATGCCGTCGCTGGAGGTGAGCTGCTCGCCCTCGAAGCTGCGCGGGTCCCAGCTCTGGTCGTAGAGCGCCTCGGTGTCGCTGTGGAAGCCGCCGCGGACGAGGTAGAGGGAGTAGGCCGCGTTCATCAACGGGTAGCCCTGGGCGATGAGTTGGCTCGGTTTCTCGGTGACGTTCAGCCAGTGCTCGACCGTGGTGCCGGGCGCCACCGGCACGGTGTTGGCGCCGGTGAGGCCGTCGTTCCAGATACGCAGCTTCTTGCCCTTGCTCGCGGCGTAGGCCTGGACCCGGTTGATGAAGTCGATGTAGGCGTCCTGCGGGGTGGCGTTCGCGCCGTACTTCTCCTGGGCGTAACGCAGCATCTGCGGGTACTTGGAGTAGTCGGAGCCGAGCATGTACTCGTCGGCGCCCATGTGCCAGGACGACGCGGTGAAGACCTGCGCGTACTCGTCCATCAGGCTCGTGTAGTAGTCGAAGGCGGCCTGTTGGGTGACGTCGAGGCGGGTGGGCTGCTTGGTGCCGTCGCTGTCGGTGAGCTGGAGGTCGGGGCGGTTCTCTATCCAAGGGTCCATGTGGCCCGGGGAGTTGATCTCCGGGATGATCTCGACGTGGTACTTGTCTCCGAGCGCGACGAGCCGGCGCATCTCGTCCTTGGTGTAGTAGCCCCAGGTGTTGGCCTCGGGGTGCGCGTCGCTCTTCACCTTGAGTTCGAGGAGCAGTTGGTTGAGCTTGTGGTACGCCATCTCGCGCACCAGGTTCTCCAGCCAGGGCAGCGAGATGTGGATGTAGCAGGCGCAGACGCCGACTCCGCGTTCCTTGTAGCGGGGGACGTCTACCGTGCGGCCGGCCGGGATCCGGTCGCCCTGGGCGAGGAGTTGGAGGAGGGTCCGGGTGCCGTAGAAGGCGCCGGTCTTGGTGGCCCCGGTGATCGACAGCCGTTCGCCCGACCGGAGTTCGTAGCCCTCCGTGCCCAACGAACGCTGTGTCGGCCGGACTTGGATCACGATGTCGCCGGGTCGGGCGGCACCGCCCCGCACGATGGGCACTGTTCCGTGACCGGCCGCCTTGAGGTCGTCGGCGAGGGTGTCGGCGACTTCGCGTTCACTCTTGCCGTCGGCCACGAGTCGGGTGCCGGCTTCGAAGTCGTAATTCCCGGATTCCGGTGTCCAGTTGGAGAGTGCGGGCACGGTGACCGGCACCGCCTGCTCCTGCTGTGCCGCGACCGCCGCCGGTGCGGGTGCCGCGAGCAGTGCGAACACCGCCGCGAAGCCGATGAACCGGAACCGTCTCTTCCTGCGCTCAGCCATGCCACTCCACCGGTCGCGATTGATCGGACGACTGATGATTGGACTGCTCTCAGGGGCTGTCAATGGGCGGCGGGAGCAGTCAAGTTGAGCCATTGATCGGATGACCAGCAGGTCAGTCGGCGTCCGCCCGGTACCGGCTCGCGAAAAGTCCAAGAAGACGGTCCCGAATGTCCAAGACCGGCGACCCTTGGTCGTCCAAGACCGGCAGCCCTTGGTCATCCACGACCAGCGGTCCTTGGTTTCCGCGACCGTTCACCTCTCGACGCACCGCCCCGACGGGGGCACAGTTCTCCCTACATACTCGCGAGTAGTGAGAAGGAGCGCGCCCGTGACCAGCTGGATCGGCCGTACCGCCGTCGAGATCGCCGCCGCCGTACGGGAGAAGCGGGTCACGCCGCGTGAGGTGGTGGCCGAGCATCTCGCGCGGATCGAGCGGCTCGACGCGCGGGTCGGCGCGTTCCGGGTGGTGCGGGCGGAGGCGGCGCTCGCGGAGGCCGACGCGGTGGGCGCGCGGGACGATCTGGCCCAACTGCCCCTGGCGGGCGTGCCGGTGGCCATCAAGGACAACCTCCCGGTGACCGGCGAGTCCAACCGCGTCGGTTCCGCCGCGACCCCGGACACCCCCGCCGACCACGACCACATCACCGTGGCCCGGCTGCGGGCGGCGGGTGCGGTCGTCGTAGGGCTCACCAACGTGCCCGAGTTGTGCATCTTCGGTACGACCGAGGGCGTCCACGGCACCAGCCGCAACCCGTGGGACACGACCCGTACGGCGGGCGGCTCCTCGGGCGGCAGCGCGGCCGCCGTGGCCGCGGGCATGGTGCCGATCGCGCTCGGCAACGACGGCATGGGCTCGCTGCGCATACCCGCGGCCAACTGCGGGCTGGTCACCATCAAGCCGGGGTTCGGGGTGGTCCCGGCCGGCATCGGCGACGGCGACTGGTTCGGAATGTCCGAGAACGGACCCCTCGCGACGACCGTCGAGGACGCCCGGCTGATGTTTTCGGTCATCGCGGACATCGAGGTCGTACGCCCCGAGAAGCCCACCACCCGGACGATCGCCGCGTCTGTGCGCAGCCCGCTCACCGGGGTGGCCATCAGCAAGCCGTATACAACCGCCGTCCGGGAGGCGGCCGGGCTGCTGAACAGGGCCGGGCACACCGTGCAGCGTGCCGATCCGCCGTATCCGCTCTCGCTGAGCACCACGTCGCTCGCGCACTGGACGGCGGGTACGTCGGTGGATGCGGCGGGGCTGGACCCCCGGAAGCTGACGCGGCGGTCCCGGGTGCATGCGGCGATCGGGCGGCGGTTCGTGAAGAGCGTCCGTACCGGCAGGGCTCGGGAGCAGCTCCGGGAGCGCCTCGCGCCGTTCTTCGCCGAGCACGACATCCTGCTGACGGCGGCGCTGGCCCGCCGCTCCCCCAAGGCCGGGCCGTGGCACGAGCGCGGCTGGCTGCGCAATGTGCTGGCCAACACCAACTACTCGCCGATGACGCCCCCGTGGAACCTCACCGGCTGGCCGGCGATGTCGGTCCCGTTCGGCACGCTCCCCTCCGGCGCGCCCTGCGCCGTACAGCTGGTGGGGCGGCCGGGGTCGGAGGCGGCGCTGCTGGAGGTGGCGGAGGAGCTGGAGAAGCTCAGGCCCTGGCAGCGGACGGCGCCGCTCGACTAGCCGGCGCCTCCGGAAGGTGCCGCTAGAGGGCGCGGTACATGACGTGCAGGCCGACGCGGCCGTCGCGGGGATGGTCGTAGGCGTCCGGGACCGTGCCCAGGATCGTGAAGCCGAGGGAGAGCCAGAGCTTGACGGCCGGGTTGGTCTCGACGACGGCGTTGAAGACCATGCCGCGGAAGCCCTGGTCGCGGGCGGTGGTGAGGATGTGTTCGGCGAGGGCGCGGCCGATGCCGCGGCCGCCGTGGTCGGGGTCGACCATGAAGCCGGCGTTGGCGATGCGGTCGGCGGGGCCGCCGTAGTTCGGGGTGACGAAGGCCGAGCCGACGACGGTTCCGGTCTCGTCCTCGGCGACGTAGACGCGCTTCGGCGGACTCGTCCACAAGGCCCGGGCCGCCTCCTCGGAGGTGTCCCGGGCCCAGGTGTAGGTGTCGCCTGCGGCGACGATCCGGTGCCAGAAAGGCCAGATCCGCGGCCAGTCGTCGGCCGCGGCTTCTCTGATCAGCATGGGCATGATTTTCGCACGCCCATGCTGTCGGCGATCGCGATGGGTCCCGTGTGGGGGTCAGTCCACGCTGGGCAGGATGTGGGGCTCGGCGAGGTCGTCCTCGTAGCCCGCGAGACGGATGGGGGCGGACCGTGCCCACACGGCCAGGCTGCCGAGCTCGTCGGACCGGTGGCCCGCACGCTCCGTGGGTTCCTTGGGGCGTTGCTCGCGATTCGTCTTCTCCGGTGTCACCGCGCACTCCTTATGTGTCGGGTCACCCTCGGGGGCATACCGGCCATGCTCCGGTCCGGTACCTGAGCCCCGCTCGGGTGTGGGTTGAAGGCAGTTCGGACGCGGTGGCGCCGGTCACTCGTGTGAGAGCAGGCCGTTGTGACCGGCTTGTCCCGGGACGGACCATGGGTGTGGGTGGGACCCCTTGTCGCTGTCCGTCTGCCTCAGGTTAACCAAATGAGCGACCCGCCGCTCGATGGGGCTGAAAACATGGGGTAAAGATTAGAGACCTGCAGCCGATATCCGGCCTGGCCGGACTCGGTGGTCTCAGGCCCGTCGTCGCTTTCGGTAGCCGTCCAGGACGTCCTGGCGGAGCAGGAAGCCGAAACCGGCGGACTCCAGCCGTAGCCCCAACTGATCGTCACTGAGACCGAGTTCGGCTGCGGTGTCCGCCAAGTGCCAGTCGTTGGCGGCGAGTCTGCTGAGGAGATGGCCGCGGCGGACCTGGCTCTCCGACAGACGGAAGGTCTTGAGGTAGGCGATCCGGCCCCGGTCGTCGGTGATGGCCTCGCCGATGTGGTTGCCCTGCTTGGGGCGGAACTGGGGGAGGAAGCGGGAGAGGGTGAAGCGCCCCATCCGGTGGACCGACTGCCAGGTGTGCTCCTGCTCCAGCAGTTCGGCCGCCATGGTGGTGTCGTGGAACTGCGCCCAGGTGCGCTCCTGTTCGGCGACCGCGGTGCGCAGCTGGGCCAGGGAGCGGATCCCCGCGTCGGGGACGCGGGCCCTGAAGTCCGGTACCGGCGGCATCAACAGGGCGTAGTGGTGGATCAGTTCGCCGTACAGGTCCTGGAGGAGCGACGCGTGGAGCGCCCGGTAGTCCTCGGGATGCGGGACCACGAACGCGGCCGCCAACGCGTCCGACACGTAGACCATGACACCGCACTGGCCGGGGTGGATCTCGAAGACGCGCAACGCGTCGGCGAGGCCGCGCACTTCGGCGCCCGCGTACGCCTCCTCGACGCGCGGGGAGAGGCCTTGGCGGATCGCGCGCTGCGACCATTCCTCCCAGGCGATCGAGGGGCCGCCGAAGTGCAGTGCCAGGTAGCCCTCCAGCGCGAGGTGCAGGGGGAGGAAGCGCAGCCGGTGCTTGGCCTCGCGGCGGGCCATTCTGCGGTGGATGCGCAGGCTCATCGTGGCGGTCGGCAACGCGTCGGCGTCGGCGGCGAGTTGGGTGCCGTAGGCGGCGGCCGGTGTGCCGTCGCCGGTCCAGGTGGCGACGAAGCCGTGCGGGACGTAGGAGATGTAGGCATGGCGCGGGCCGACCTCGACGAGGCCGATCGCGTCGTCGTAGAGCCGTGCGTTGAGACGGAGGTCGACGACGGGCTCCTCGCGCACGAGTGGCACGAGGCGGACGCCGCCCCAGACTTGGGACGGGCGAGTGATCAGACCGGTCAGGTCGAGGGTGGTCATCGCGCCCGCTCCTGGTGGGTGGCGTCGAGCATGCGGGTCGCCCGGGTGTCCATGTAGGTGACGAGTTCGGCCAGGCCGGTGCGGCCTTCCGCGAACTGGGCGAGTTCCACCAGCGCGGGAAGGTCCTCGGCGTCACGGACACCGGCGGTGGGCACGGTCGGGGACAGTCGGCGTACGTCGAAGTCGGCAGCGTCGTAGACCGGGTTGAGGTGCACGACGCTGGTGCGGCGCTCGGGGTCGAGCCGGGTGCGGAAGACGCGCAGCACCTCACCGGCCAGGCCGGGCGGCGCGTTGTCCCAGCCGTCGGAGACGATCACCAGTCGGGACGGGGCGGTGTCCAGCGCGTCCAGGATCCGGCGGCCCAACGGCGTCGGCCCGTACGGACGGGCCAGCAGCGCGTCGGTCCGGCCGGACGTCCACAGCCCGGTGTAGTCGTCGGCGAGGGCCGCGAGGAGATGGTGACAGGCCAGGGCGACGGCCAGTGGCCGACGTCGCTTCTGGACCGACCCGAAGGTGGAAAAGCTGTCGTCCAGTACGGCGGTGACCTTGCCCCAGCTCCCCCGGTGCGGTCCGGCGACGCGGCCGGCGGCCGATGCCAGGGCGTGGGTCAACTCGGCGCGTCGGCGCAGACGTTCATCGACCGGCAGCGAGAGCACATAGGTCGCCAACCGGGTCAGCGGCATCCTGGCCAGGTCCGCCGGTGTCCCGGTGGCGCCGATCCGGTGCGCGGAGTCCCGCAGCCGCAGGGTCTCCAGGCGGGTCATCCGCGGGGCGATGCGCTCCAGGAACACCTTCCGGGGGATGCCGTGCTTGGCGGCGAAGCCCTCGGCGGCGGTGTAGGGCAGGTCGTACAGCGCGGCCTGTTCGTAGTGCGCGCGGCGCCAGGTCTCCAGGAGCGGGGTCTCGTACTGCTTGCGGGTCAGCGGCGCGAACACGAACGCCCCCAACTCCTCGGTGACGGGCGCGAGATGGGCGTGGCGCAGGGCTCGCTTGAGGCCGGCGCGGTACTTCACGGCGTCGAACGCCGCGTCCGGGCGGGCGGCCAGCCAGTCGCGCATGATCGCGCGGCAGCGACGGTTGTTCACCCGGGCCCGGCGCAGGGCGTCGAACAGCCCGTACACGCGCTGCGGCGGCAGTGTCGCCAGCCGGGCCGCGATCAACCGGCCCTCGCTGCGCCGCTGTTCGGCGGTTGCCTCACCACTGGTCTCCAGCAGGCGCCGGATGACGAGGACCGCGTTGTGGTCGTTGATGTCGAGCGCGAGCACCCCGGCGTACAGGTCGCGGTAGTTGCCCAGCATGTACGCGTGGAGGAAGTCCAACGACAGTCGCTGCTCGCCCGCGTCGCTGTGGAATTCGCGCTGGCCGGTGGAGGTGATCGCCGCGTTGACGAAGAGCAGGACGTCGTCGGCCGCGATGAGGTCCCCGTACGCATCCATCCGACTCTTCCCCCGTCGTCCCCCCGTAGATGTGGACGCCGGCCGGGGAATGGGGGCACGAGCTGCGAATCATTGCTTCATAGGCAGGTTCCGGAAGTCGCACCGGAGTCCCGCGGCCGGCTCCAGGACCGTAACAGAGCAGGCCACACGCCCTCTACCGACTTTCGGCCTCGGGCAGCAGGGTGGTGGCGGCGTCGATGAACTCCTGGACCAGGCCGGTGGTTCGCCCGGTGGGCCAGGCCGCCGCGACATGGTTGGGGCCGAGGTCCTCGACCGGGATCGCCTCGACGTCGGGTCTGGTGTAGAAGTTCGCGGTGGACTCCGGGATCACGGCGATCCCCTGTCCGCCGGCGACGAGTTCGAGTTTCTCCTCGACGCTGTGGATCACCGGCACCGGGCGGCGCTCGCCGGTGCGCAGTTCCACCGCGATGTCGCGCCACTCGGGGACGGCGTCGGGGTCCTGAAGGAGGTGATCGGTCGCCAGGTCGGCGACCCGCACGGATTCCTTTCCGGCGAGCGGATGGGACGAGGCCACCATGACGAGGCGCGGCTCGGTGTGGAGCGGCCTGATCTCCAGTCCCGCCGGGTCGATCGGCAACCGGACGATGCCGACATCCGCGCGGGCGTCGTGGAGCACCTCCACCTGGTCGTGCCAGCCGGTGCGCAACATCCGCACGTCCAGCCCGGGGTGATGCTCGCGCAGCAGGCGGATGACGGGCGTCAACGTGATGCCCGGCATGAACCCGATCGTGAAGCGGGTGACGCTCTCGCCCGCGGCGCGTACCCGCCGCAGCAGTGCGTCCGCGTTCGCCAGCAGGGGCCCGGCGTCGTGGACGAGTTGTTCGCCTGCCGGTGTGAGCACGGTGCTGCGGCGGTCCCGCATGAACACGTCCACGCCCAGTTCACTTTCGAGCACCCGGATCTGGCGGGAGAGCACGGGTTGGGTGATGTGCAGGCGCTCCGCGGCGCGTCCGAAGTGCAGTTCCTCGGCCACGGCGAGGAAGTAGCGAAGCTTGCGCAGGTCGACGTCCATGCGGTTCCTCCGGGTGATCAGCCGCGCTCGAAGGTGGCGAGCGGGTCACCGTGCGTCGGTGTCCAGCCCAGCTCGCGGTGGGCCTTGGCCGAGGTGAGGCGCTGGTCCAGCACGAACGCGTCCGCGACGGGCCCCATCTCGACGCGGGCCTGGTCCAGCGTGATCGAGACCGTCTTTCCGTCGAGTCCGGCACCGCGCGCCGCCGCTTCGGCGACCTGCCTCATCGTCGGGTGGCCCTCGCCGACCCCTATATAGACCGATCCCGCCTGCGCCGAGAGCGCGGCGGCGTAGAGCGTGGCCATGTCGTCGATGTGCACGAGACCCCACCGGTTGGCGCCGGTACCGATGTACGGGACAGCACCGCTGATTTTACCCGGGGCGATGAAGAAATGTTCGATCAGTCGGTTGTCGCCGCCGTAGAGCAGCCCGGGCTGCACGATGACGGGGCGACCGCCTTCGGCGGCGCGGGCCGAGACCGCGTCCTCGACCGACCTGCGCCAGGCCACCACAGTGGGCGGATTCCACGGAGCGCTCTCGTCCTGTACGCCGTCGGTGTCGCCGTAGACCCAGGTGCCACCGGTGTGCACGTAGGGTCCGGCCCCGACGCCGTCCTGCATGGCCGTGGCCGCGGCGAGGTCCATGCCCGCGGAACTGGCCTGCGCGAGGTGGATCACCGCGTCGGCGCGGGCGGCCGCGTGGTTGAGCACGTCCAGGTCGGCGAGTCCGCCGCGCACCTCGACCGCCCCGGCGCCCGTCACGGTTAGCGCCGCCTGCTCGCTGCGCGCCAGCGCCTCCACGGAGTGACCTCGTCGCACCAGTTCGGCGATCGTGGCCCGGCCGATGTAGCCGGATCCGCCCGTCAGGAAAATTCTCATACCGTCCCTCGCTGTTGATCAGGCCCTCTGTTGATCAGGTTCGACTCCACCGTGCGGTCTGATCGCCGGTCGTGTCCAAGACCTGTTTCGTGCTCTGTGATGCCCGCGGGGCATGACACGTCGCCGGCCGCGTCGATGCCCCGCGGGCATCGCAGGGGACGTAAAGGGTCTTGGACAGGGCGCACCCGGCGGATCGACAGTGGACGTGCCGCGACAGCGGGCCGGGATCCCGGTTCCTGCCCGTCGCCGGCGTTCCGACCGACAACCCGAGACACATCTCGAACGCCCTCAGGGAGGTGCGACGATGACTCACGTCCTGATCACCGGATCCGCCGACGGCCTCGGCCTGATGGCCGCTCGCCTGCTGATCGGCCAAGGCCACACGGTGACACTGCACGCTCGCGACACCGCGCGAGCCGCGCATGCGCGTGCGGTCCTGCCCGCTGCCGAGAATGTCCTGGTGGGCGATCTCGGATCCCTCGACGGGATCCGGTCGGTGGCCACCCAGGCCAACGCGGCGGGCCGCTTCGACGCCGTCATCCACAACGCGGGCATCGGCTACCGCGAGCCGCGCCGCGTCGAGACCGTCGACGGCCTGTCCCAGCTGTTCACGGTCAACGTGCTCGCGCCCTACCTGCTGACCGCGCTGATGACACGGCCCGATCGGCTGGTCTACCTCAGCTCGGGCATGGCTCGCGGCGGAGACGCGGACCTGTCCGATCCGCAGTGGACCGACCGGCGCTGGAGCGGGTCGCAGGCGTACAGCGACAGCAAGCTGTACGACATCCTGCTCGCGCTCGGTGTCGCGAGGCACTGGCCCGATGTGCTGTCGAACTCCGTGGAACCCGGGTGGGTCGCGACCAGGATGGGCGGCCCCGGCGCGCCGGACGACCTGGACCAAGGCCCGGTGACCCAGGCATGGCTCGCCGTCAGCGACGACAAGGCGGCGCGAGTCACCGGCCGGCACTTCTACCACCAGAAGCAACACCCCGTACCCGCCGAGGCACACGAGACGACGGTCCAGGACACCCTGCTCGACTACTGCGCCGAACTCACCGGCACCCCGATCCCCGCGTCGCGATGACCCTGCCCGGTCCGGACACGTCCGGCCCTGTAACCCCCAAGTCAAGTCAACTAAAACGGAGTTCGACGATGTCCGAAGAAATCCTGATCACCGGTGGCCACGTCGTGACGCTCGACGACACGCTCGGCGATGTGCCCGGTGGTGACGTGCGCGTCCGGGACGGTGTCATCACGCAGATCGGTGTCGGCCTGCGCCCCGGGCCGGATACCGAGATCGTCGACGCGCGAGGCCGCCTGGTGATCCCGGGCCTGATCGACACGCACCGCCACGTCTGGCAGGGCGCGATCGCCGGCTTCACCCCGCAGATCACCGGATACGGCTACGGACCGGCCGTACTGACCGGGATCTCCCTCAAGCACACTCCGGCCGACATCTACGCCGGCACGCTGTGGGGAGCGCTACAGGCGCTGGACGCGGGAATCACCACGATCGGCGACTGGGCCCACGCACTCCAGTCCGCCGACCACGCCGACGCCAACCTGCGCGGCCTGCACGAATCGGGAATCCGCGGCCTCTTCTTCTACGGCGGCCCCGGTCCGGCCGACGACGACCCGAACCCGCCGCACCCGCTGGATGCCCGGCGCATGCGGGACGAGCATTTCCCCGGCGACGGCGGCATCAGCGGGACCGGCGACAACGGACGGCTGCGGATGGGCATGGCGCTGCGCGGGCCGTGTTTCACCTCCCCGGAGCGCAACCGCCAGGACTTCGCCTTCGCCCGCGAACTCGGCCTGCCGATCTCCATCCATGTGGGGATGGCCGGCACCGCGGACGCGGTCACCGCGCTCCAACGCGACGGGCTGCTCGGCCCGGACGTCAACTACATCCACGCCAACCAACTGACCGACGAGGAGATGGACTTGATCGCCGCCTCGGGCGGGACCGTGACCATCACCCCGAGCACGGACATGCTGATGCAGTTCGGCACCTACCCTGCCACCGGGCGGGCTCTGGAACGTGACATCGTCTCCGGGCTCGGGGTCGACACCATCTGCAGCGCCGGGACCGACCTGTTCTCCGAGATGCGCCTCGCGCTGGCCGCGGAACGCTCACGCGCCAACGCCGAGTCCCTCGCCCGCAACGAGCTCGTGCACGAAGTCGCGCTGCACCAGCGGGACATGCTGCGACTGGCCACGCTCGGCGGCGCCCAGGTACTCGGCCTCGCCGACCGGACCGGTTCACTCACCCCCGGCAAACAGGCCGACATCGCCGTCGTCGACCTGCGTTCACCCCACCTGGACGGCTTCGGCGACCCGGTCGCGATGCTCGTCCTCGGCGCCGGCCCGGCCGACGTCGAGACAGTCCTGGTCGGCGGGGAATTCACCAAGCGCGACGGCACCCTGGTCGGAACCCACGCGGCCAAGGCACAGGACCTGATGCACGAGACCCAGGACCGGCTCCGCGCCGCGCTCCGCTGAACCACACACGGCACAACGGCAGCCCCGGCGAACCTTGGTGCCCCCCTGTCCGTCCACCACCTCGCCACACATCCGTCGGCACCGGCAAAGGGAATGGCCGGGACCGGCATGGTGCGACGTCATATGCCCGTCCACACTCTGTGTGAAGGGATGGCCTCAATGACCACGGCCATCCACGAAGGCAGCCGACTGCGTCACGGCTGTCCGCAATAAACGGGGATCAACTTTGGACATACGCACGCGCATTTCTGCGGGCCTGCTCTCAGCCGCTCTGCTCAGCGGCATCGTGGCCCTCGCACCCGCCGCCCAGGCAGGCGGGAGTTGCACCCTCGGGTGCTCGGAGACCCACAACGATTCGTCCTTGGGGATGGTGGCGGGCCGCGACTGGTGCAGCACGGGCACCCTCTGTTCGGGGAGTCAGACGAAATGGCTCTCTCCCCACCAGACAACCCCTCCCAAGCAGGACTGGGATGCGTTCCGGGTTGACGGCGGATGGTGCTACACCGTGCTCTGGTACGACTACGGCGTATACATAAATCAAAAGTTCTACGACCGGCGGAACAAAGGCAACCTGTGGGTTCAGGTCCACAACTACGAGACCGCACAGGTCATCGAGCAAAGCGGTTCAGCCTGCGTGACTCGCTGAGCCGAGAGATCGTCTCGACTGGCTTGATCGCTGGGTCGAGGGTGCGACTACGACTGCCTGCAATGCCGGCTCCGCGGCCGCAACCTCGTCCCGCGCACCGCACGCAGGCGGGCCAAGTCCTCCCAGCGGCTGGGCGGCCACCGCCACCTCCCGGCCGGAAACGATCCTCAGGTATTGGCGCCTCGTGCCGTTACCGGCCAGCGGTCGACCACCTCGCGGTCTTGGACGACCAGCAGCTCATCGGCGAGATTCACCGGCGTGCAGATGTGGTTGGGGACGACGGCGACCACGGACCCGAGTCCCGGTCCCCGCACCCCGTCCGGAAGCCGGACCACCGCGTGGTGTTCCCACAGCCCGGTGATGGTCCCCTGCGGGAACCGGGGCAGGTAGCCGTGGCCCGTCACCCAGGAGGACCGGTCGGAACCGAGGACCTTGCTGCCGACGTCCAGCACGAAGCGGTCAGGGGCGGGAACGCTGATCACCGTCGCCGCGGCGACCAGAGCCAGATCCTCCACACCACAGGTGCCGATGGCCAACTGGGTGGCGTCGTTGAAGACATAGACACCGGGCCGCAGTTCGTTCACCGCGCCCGGCTGCCACTGCCCCACCGTGGGAGTCGACCCGCCGCTGACCACACGGACGTCGAGCCCCAGGTCCCGCAGCTGCTGTGCGGCCTCGCCCAGGGTGCGCTCCTCATCCCGTGCGGCGCGTTCGCGTGCCCGGGGGTCCTGGCCGTAGCCGTGCCCCGGAAACGTGAACACGCCCACGACATCGAGGCCCGTGTCGGCGGCAACCTTCCCGACCTCGCCGGCGGCGTGCGGCGGTACTCCCGTCCGGTGGCTCCCGCTGTCGACCTCGACGAGCACCTCGACCCGCCGGACGCTGCCGCGAAAGGCCTCGCCCAGCCGTCGCGCTCCTTCGACCGACTCGACGCCGACCCGGAGGGCAACATCGTCCGCCAGCCGGCGCAGCCGCCGTGTCTTGTCGGCATCGAGCCACACGGGGTACGCGATGAACAGGTCGTCCACGCCGGCCCGGGCGAACGCCTCGGCCTCGCCGATCGTGGCCACCGACAACCCGCTCGCACCGGCCCGGAGCTGTCGGTCCGCGATCTGCGCGCACTTGTGGCTCTTGGCGTGTGGGCGCAGGGCGAATCCTTGAGAGCGCGACGCCTCGGCCATCCGCGAGATGTTGCCGTCCAGAACCTCCGGATCGACCACGAGTGCCGGCGTAACCAGCCCGTCAGGCAGCGATACCGTCATCTCTTGCCTCCAGCCCCTCCCGCCACGGAACACGTCGAGACGATCATGACAGGTCGGCGGAGCGCGACCACAGGGCCATCACTCCGCCCTCGGCCGAAGCACATGGTCGGACGAAGACCTCCTCACCCTCCGACGAATGAACAGTCCCCCACACGACCGACCTGGCGATAGCGTGATCGACGTGACGGCCGAGGGCGGGACAACAGAGGGCGAAGCCCTGGCCGGCGGCATGGCGAACGCGGGCGCGGTCTTCCGTCACGGCGCCGTGGTGGATCGCCCGGCGCCGCGTACCGCACACGCTCTCCATGCCCATCTCCTCGCCCTCGCGGAACACGGGTTCGACGCGGCTCCGAGACCGGTCCGACTCACCGGGGACGGACGGGAACAGCTGACCTTCATCCCCGGCGATGTCGCACTGCCGCCGTTTCCGCGCTGGGTGATGACCGAGACCGCGTTGCGGTCGGTGGGAAACCTGCTGCGGCGCCTGCACGACGCCGCCGCGCACATCGCGGTCGACGACCGCGTCGAGTGGCCCCGGTCCATGGCCGACCCGGCGGGAGGAGCGATGCTGTGCCACAACGACGTGTGCCCGGAGAACGTCGTCTTCCGCGAGGGCCGTGCCGCGGCACTGATCGATTTCGACTTGGCGGCCCCGGGCCGAGCGGTGTGGGACGTCGCCATGACCGCCCGCTACTGGATTCCCATGCTCGATCCCGCGTCCGCGGCGGCTCACTATCCGGCGGGACTGGACGCCCCGACGCGACTGCGGATCCTCGCCGACAGCTACGGTCTCTCCCCGCAGGAGCGCGCTGAACTGCCCGGCGTCATCGAACAGGCCACCGCAACCTGCCGGGCCTTCGTCGCCCACCGCGTGGCCGACGGTGACCCCGTCTTTACCAACGCACAGTCCGAGCGCGGTGGTTGGCAGCGCTGGGACCGCATACAGGAGTGGCTCGTGGCTCACCACGCCGTCTTCATAGCCACCCTGATGAACTGATGCCGCTGCTTGAAGTCGCGGCGCGCGAGCCGGAACCCGCAAAGCGTCCCCCAAGTCGCCCACGACCAGACGGACTTGGTCGCCGGAAAAGCGTTCGTCGATCATCGTCGAGCGGCGCTAATCTCGCAGGTCATGGGAGCACGAGCACAGTACGTGGTGGTCGAGGACGGCACCTGGCAGCGGTACTACTCGCACTGGGCCGCCAACCGCGTGGCGGACGATCTGCTGCCCGGCCCCGCCGCGGCGACCCGCTGTTTCCGTGCCGACCGGGAGATCGACGAATGGCTCGACGACGTGTGGTGCGAGGGCGCGGCACTCGTCGACCACGACCGCCGGGTCCTGCTCTGGTTCGCCGACGCGGGCAGCTGGGCCGACCACCTCGCCGCCCGCGCCGTACTGGCCCGGACCTGGCCGGGCTGGGACGTCCGCTTCGCGCACGACGGCATGGGTGACCTGACCCACCACCTGGGCCTGGGACGGGAGTTGACCCGCTCGCCGGGCTGGTTCGAGACCTTCGAGCCTGCCGGGTTCGCGGACACCGAGTACTCCGAGCCCTGCTCCGTCGTCTCCCTGCGCCTGCCCGACGGAACCGTGCGCGCGTGGGGCAGCGACTGGGAGCCCATCGAGCACCTCGCGGGCGGCCCCGGCCTGATCGACTGGCTCGTCGCCTCGCCGACCACTCCCGCGCTCACCGACATGCCCGACGGCGGCGTCCATGTCGACCCGCAGACCCGAACCGTCTCCCTCTGGGCGGTGCGGACCGTCGCCGGCATCCACGACTGGCCCTTGCCGCGCTGGGAGGACTGGGCCCTGGACTTCCGCGGCGACGACCACACCCGGCAGGCCGGACTGCTCCCCGCCGACTTCCCCTTCCCCGATCCCCCGCTCGCGCCCGCCCTGCGCAGGCTCGGCGAAGGCCTCGGCCCAACCCCGCCGCCCGACAACGGCCCGTTGCTCGCCCGCGCCGCGGCCGTGCCCGGTCCGGACGGCACCATCCCCCTTGTGACCCCCGCCGCACTGGCCCCGCACGAACCGGTCGATCCCACCCCGGCCGAACTGACCATGCTGCGTACGGCACTTGACGCGCTGGTCGCGGAGGCGGAAGCGAACCACCCACGCCGGCCGTCCGCCCCGCCTACGTAGGCGCACGCACGACCGCCAACATGACCTGAGTCACTCAAGGCGTCGCGCAGTTCAGGTCCCGTTGGCTGTGTCGAAAGCTCGCCATGATCCCCTGGGGTTCCGCACAGGCTGTCTCGCGGGAGGACTGACGCATGGAGTTGCGCAGCGTCGAGGAGCTGATGGATCTGCTGTACGCCTGTCGGGGCGCCTGGGACACCCCCGACAGAAGCGGCGACCCGGTCGACCTGCACGACCACGCGCTGCAGACGGCCGCGCTGCTGCGCCGAAGTCGCCCCGCCGACAAGGAACTTCAGATCGCCGGCCTGGTCCACGACATCGGACATCTGCTCCAGCCCGGCGACGACGCCGGACACGCGGACCACGCGGCGGACGCCGTCCGCGCCCTGCTGGGTGAGCGGGTCGCCCACCTCGTCCGTCTCCATGTGCCCGCGAAGCGCTACCTGGCCACCTCCGTCCCCGACCGCGATCTGTCCGCCCAGAGCGCCCTGACCCTGCGGACCCAGGGCGGCCCCATGTCCCCCGCCGAGGCCGCCGTCTTCGAGCGCGACCCGCTCGCCGACGACGCGATCACCCTCCGCCAGGCCGACGACGCGGCCAAGGTCGTCGGCCTCGACGCCGGGGTTCTGGAGGACTGGCGCACCGTGCTGGGCATCGTCGCCGCCAGGAACTCGCGGCTCCCCAACTCCCGTCTGGGGGCTGTCGATTGACGGCCCGTCATGAGATCGTACGGCGATGACGTCGTCGTACGGTCTACAGAGTCGGGCCGTCCTGGTCACCGGCGGCACGCGCGGGATCGGGCGTGCCGTGGCCGAGGCGTTCGCCGGAGCCGGAGCGCTGGTGTGCGTGAGTGCACGGGACGACGGTGAAGTGGCGCGCGCCGCCGAGGAGTTGGGCGGCGTCGGTCTGGCCGGGGATGTAGCCGATCCCCAACACCCAAGAGAATTGGCGGAGTTCGCGCTGCGCGCCTTCGGGCGGATCGACGTGGTCGTCAACAACGCGGCGACGAACCAGCCGTACGGCCCGCTCATGGACGCCGATCCGGACGCGTGGCGGACGGCGTTCACCGTGAACGTCGAGGCGCCGCTCCGGTTGGTGCAGTGCGTGTGGCGGGCGTGGATGCGGGAGCACGGGGGCACTGTCGTCAACGTGTGCACGGAGGGCGCCGGGCACGTCGGGCCGAACGTGGGGGCGTACTCCACCAGCAAGGCGGCCCTGCTTCACCTCACGCAGCAGCTCGCGGGCGAACTCGCGCCGAAGGTACGCGTCAACTCCGTCTCCCCCGGGCTCGTCCGCACCGAGATGGCCCGCGTCGTGTGGGAACCCGGCGAGGCGGAGCTCGCCGCCGGGCTGCCGCTCGGCCGGATCGGGGAACCCGCCGACATCGCACGCGCCGTGCTGTGGCTGGCCTCCGACCAGGCCGAGTGGATCACCGGGGCGGATCTGCTGGTGGACGGCGGGACCCGGGTGCGGGCGGCGTACACGACGGGCGGATACGCCGTCCACGACCGGCTGAGGTCAGCCGCACCGCCCCGGCCCGCACCCGCACCCGCACCCGCAGCAGGTCACCACTTGCCCGGCGCGTAGTCCTTCAGGAAGACGCCGTACAGGTCCTCGCCCTGCTCGCCGAGCACGATCGGGTCGTAGACACGGGCCGCTCCGTCGACCAGGTCGAGCGGGGCGTGGAAGCCCTCCTCGGCGAGGCGGAGCTTGTCGTAGTGGGGGCGTTCGTCGGTGATCCAGCCGGTGTCGACGGAGGTCATGAGGATGCCGTCGGTCTGGAACATCTCCTGGCCGCTGGTGCGGGTCACCATGTTCATCGCGGCCTTGGCGGCGTTGGTGTTCGGGTGCCCGGCGCCCTTGTAGCCGCGGCCGAAGACGCCCTCCATCGCGGAGACGTTGACGATGTACGCGCGTCCGCTGGTCGCGGCCTTCGCGGCGGCGGCCATGGCCGGGCGGAGCTTGCTGATGAGGATGAACGGGGCGGTGTAGTTGCAGAGTTGGGTCTCCAGCAGCTCCACCGGCGAGATCTGCTCGATGGTCTGCACCCAGGTGTTGGTGTCGACGACGTCGGGGACCAGGCCGCCCGCGTCGATGGCCGTGCCGTCGAGGTGCCGGGCCACGCTCGCGTTGCCCGCGACCAGGGCGAGGTCGGCGACCTGCTGGGCGTCGAGGCCGCTGATGCCGACGGGCAGCGCGGCCAGGCCGTCGACGGCGCCGGAGCCGAAGGCGCCGATGACGTGGTGGGCGGGGAGTTCACCGGCGGGCAGCGGGGCGCTCTCGCCGTCGACGAGGGCGGCGTAGGCGGAGGGCAGGCGGCGTACGGTCTGGGTCGCGTTGTTGATGAGGATGTCGAGCGGGCCCGCCTCGGCGACCTGGTCGGCGAGGGCCACGGCCTGGGCCGGGTCGCGGAGGTCGATGCCGACGACGTCGAGGCGGTGGATCCAGTCCGCCGAGTCGTCCATGGCCTTGAAGCGGCGGATGGCGTCCTTCGGGAACCGCGTGGTGATCGTCGTGTGGGCGCCGTCGCGCAGCAGCCGCAGCGCGATGTACATGCCGATCTTGGCGCGGCCGCCGGTGAGCAGCGCGCGCTTGCCGGTGAGGTCGGCGTGGACGTCGCGCTTCTCGCGGTTCAGGCGGGCGCAGTCGGGACAGAGCTGGTGGTAGAAGTAGTCGACTTCCACGTACCGGGTCTTGCAGGTGTAGCAGGAGCGCGGCCGCTGGAGTATCCCGGCGATCCGGCCCTCCTCCGTCACCGACGACGGGAGGAGGCCCTCGGTCTCGTCGTCGATGCGCTGGGCGGAGCCGGTCGCGGTGGACTCGGTGACGGCCTTGTCGTGCGCGGTCTTCGCGGCCCGGCGCTCCTGGCGGCGGCGCTGCTTGACGCTGCGGTAGATGCCCGCGGTGGCGCGGCGGACGGTGATCGCGTCGGGGTGGTCGACGTCGATCTTCTCCAGTTCGTCGAGCACGCTGAGACAGACGGCCAGCCGCTCGGGGTCGATGCCGGGCCCGTACACGACCTCGTCCGGGGTCATGGAGCCGTCCTCTGTCACCGTCATCGCGCTGCCGTTTCCTTGGGTCATCCGCGGCGGCGCTCGATCGCGCACACCGTCGAACGTGGAATTTTACGGAGCGCCGGGCCGCAGCACCAAACCCGCTCCAGGTCACGACCCGCAGGCGGTGATGAGCGTCTCCACCTCCTCGGTCAGCGCGCGGGCGAACACGTCAAGATCGGGTACGGCTTCCGCGTCCGCGACGAGGCCGTAGTGGACCTGTCCGCGGTACGTCGAGACGGCGACCGCGAGGGACTGGCCGCGGGCCAGCGGGGCGAACGGGAAGACGGCGGTGACCGGGTTGCCGCCGAGCTTCAGGCCGATGCCGGGCAGCGGGACGCTGGTGACGAGGATGTCGAACCAGAGCCGGGCGGCCTGGGCCGCGAGGGGTCCGCCGAGCCGGTGACCGAGGGCGGGGACGTGGTCGGCGAGCAGGGCGACGGCGCCCGCGCCCCGGTTGGGTCCCGCGTCCTTGTTGCGGTCCATGGCGGCGCGCACCGAGTCGAGCCGGGCGAGGGGGTCCGGGTCGTCGACGGGCAGCCGTATCAGATAACCGGAGAGCCGGTTGCCCTGTGGCTGCGCGGAGCGCGGGCGGCGTTTGGAGACGGGGATCAGGGCGCGGGGCGCGACGCCCTCGCTGCCGTCGCCGCGCTCGTCGAGCCAGCGGCGCAGCGCACCCGCGACGACCGCGATCAGTACGTCGTTGACGGTGCCCCCGACCACCTTGCGGATGCGGTGCACGTCGTCGAGGTCGACGACGACTCCGGCGGTACGGCGGGTGCCCGACGGCTCGGAGGTCAGCGCCGACGACGAGCGGACGTCCAGCGTGGAGCGGGCGACGGACGCCCCGATGTCGAGGGCCCGGCCGACGTCGGACAGGGCGCCGCGGACAAGACCGGGCAGCTTGCGCACGTCGGGGATGAGTCCGCGCGCGGGTTCAGCGGGGCGCGGACGGCGCTCGGGCATGTCCATCGGGTCGAGGATGGCGGCGGCGAGCGCCAGTGCCCGCAGTCCGTCGGCCAAGGCGTGGTGGAACTTGAACAGCACGGCGAAGGAGGCACCGTCCTCGCCGGGCAGCACATGCGCTTCCCACGGGGGCCGGCCGCGCTCCAGCGGGCGTTCCATGAGCCGGCCCGCGTCCGCCTGGAAGTCGGCGGTCGGGGCGTGCAGGCGCACGTGGTGCAGCGGGTCGAAGTCGGGGTCGGCCTCGCGGGTGGCGCTCCCGAAGGACAGGGACAGCGGCTGCCACACGTCCCGGATGCGCATCCGCAGCCCGGGAACGGCGGCGGCACGGGCGGCGAGGAGGTCGGCGGCGTGGGCTCCCGCGGTGGGCGAGTGCGCCGAGAAGACGCCGAGTGCGCCCAGGTGCATCGGGTTCCGGTCGGACTCGATGTTCCAGAACGCAAGGTCGAGAGGAGCGAGCAGGTCAGAAGTCAATGGCTTGCCTCGCGTCGACTAGGGGTGAGCAAGCAGTGAAGCGCCGACAAGCGATTACGGTCAAGTACGATCAAGCTACGCACAGTTAACAGCAGATTACATCCGGCCCCGATCCCGCCCCTCTGGGAGGGGCGGGACTCTAGAGGCACACGGGATCACTTCAGCGCAGGTGGCGCCGCCTGGGGTGATGTACCCCACTCCGACGGGTGCGGGCCGACCGTGAAGGCGAGCGACCGTACGGAGCGGAGATCGCCGGTGGTCAGGTACGCCCGGTCGTACGACGTCCCGTCCGTCCGGGCGCCCTGGATGTAGCGGTCGGCCGCCGAGGTGCCCGGCGCCTTGATGGTCAGGGCGCCGTGCGGGTAGTAGCGCCGGTCCAGGGTCAGGTCGACCCGGTCGAACACGGGCGTGGACAGGCCCCAGGTGTCGTAGCCGGGCTGGACCGGGAAGATCCCGATCGACGACAGCACGTTCCACGCGGACATCGTGCCGAGGTCGTCGTTGCCGGTCATGCCGGTCGGGCCGTCCGTGAACAGGGTCAGCGCGGCATGGACGACGTCGGTCGTCTTCCACGGCTGGCCGGTGGACAGGTAGGCGTACGGCGCGATCAGGTCGGGCTCGTTCTGCGGGTTGTACTTGTCCGCGTTGTAGTAGTCGTACGGCCCGTTGACCCACACCTCGCGCGCGGTCTTCGCCGGGTCGGCCAGCAGCTGGTCGTAGGCGAAGAAGGAGTCGAGCCGGTCGTTGGCCGCCTGCCGGCCGCCGATGAGGTCGACCATGCCGGGCAGGTCCTGCGGCACCAGCCACTGGTACTGCCACGACGTGCCCTCGTGGAAACCCTCGCTCTGTGCCGGGTCGGCAGGACCGACGAAGGCGCCGGAGGCGTCGCGGGCGCGGAAGAAGCCGGTCGAGGGGTCGAAGATGTTCCGGTAGTTCTGGGCGCGGGCCGCATAGCGCGCGGCGTCGGCGCCGTGCCCGAGGTCGCGGGCCATCTGCGCGAGCATCGCGTCCGACAGCGCGTACTCCAGGGTGGCCGAGGCCCCGTGGTCGTAGTCGGAGTCACCGGGCTTCGCGTGCGGGCGGTCCTTGATGTACGGCGCGAACCCGTTCGCGAGGTACTCCTTGTTGGCCTCCCTGCCCACCGCCGCCGAGTCGGTGGGCGGGACTCCGTCGGCGTTCTGCTTCAACGCCCGGTAGGCACGCTCCTCGTACCCCTTGAGCAAGCCCTGTTGATAGGCGTTGGTGAGGAACGGGGTGACCGGGTCGCCGGTCATGATGTTCGTCTCGACCGTGCCGTAGCCCCACTTGGGCAGCCAGCCGCTCTCCTCGTCGATCTTGATGACGGAGATCGCCATGTCGCGGGCCTCGCGGGGTGCGAGCAGGGCGAGGAGCTGGGACTGGGTGCGGTAGGTGTCCCACAGGGACCAGTTCTGGTAGTACGTGAAGTCCCGTGCCCGGTGGACCTGCTGGTCCCAGCCGGTGTACCGGCCGTCGGCGTCGCTGCCGATGTTGGGCGCCAGGAAGGACCGGTACAGGGACGAGTAGAAGGTCCGGCGCAGACTGTCGGAACCGCCCTGCGCACGCACGTCGTCCAGCCGGTCCTCCCAGGCCCGTTGGGCGCGATGGCGTACCGCGTCGAAGGAACTCCCGCCCTCCGCACGGAGGTTGACGGCCGCGCCGTGCGCGTCGACGTACGACAGGGCCGTGGTCGCCTCGACCGTACGGTCCTTCGACGTGTCGAAGCGGACGTACGCGCCGCCGCTCCCGGTCCGCGAACCGGCCGTCACCGTCGAGCCGTTCCAGGTCCCGTACGCGGTGAAGGGCCGGTCGAAGTGCGTGACCGTGTAGACCGTGTACGGCTTGGTGTCCTGGCAGAAGCCGCGCCCTGTGATGGAGGTACGCACGGTGTGGTTGTCGAGAACCTCCACCTTCGAGGTGACCCCGCTGTGCAGCGACTGGGCCGCGTTCAGCAGGACGTTGGCCTTGTCGGTGGCCGGGAAGGTGTAGCGCTGGACGCCGGTGCGGGCTGTCGCGGTGAGTTCGGCCTCGATGCCTGTCTTCAGGCCGACTTGGTAGTAGCCGGGGCTCGCGTGCTCGTCGTCGTGACTGAACTCGGCCGCGTACTGGGCGTAGTCCGTCTGCGTCACGTCCCCGGTCGTGGGCAGTACGGGCAGGTCCCCGCCCAGCCCGCAGCCGACGCCGGAGAGGTGCACGAGGGAGAAGCCGCGGATGTGGTTCTGGGAGTAGTCGTACCCGGTGTTGTGGCCGGTGTCCGGCGAGAACTGCACCATGCCGAAGGGCACGGCGGCGCCGGGATAGGTGTTGCCGTCGTTCTCGGTACCGATGAACGGGTTGACCAGGTCGGTGAGTTGACCATGAGCAGATGCTTCGGCTGCGGCGGGGACGGCGAACAGCGCGGACGCTGCCACCGCCCCCGCCATGCCCAGGCGCAGGCGCCGGGTCCATCTCATGCGGGTGGGCCTCCAGTTGGCGAAAGGGGTCAGGCGGTGGGGCAGTTGGCGGGCGTCGCCTGCGAGGCGTCACGGATCAGGGCCTGCTGAGCGGCCTTCACGCGCTGTACGTCCGGCTTGAGCACCCGCCGGTCGTACGTCATGAGCCCGTTCAACTCGCCCTCGACATCGGATATTTGGGTGTAGACCGCGCCGTTGCCGCCCTGGCAGGTCAGGGCGTGCACCTCGGCGAGCTTGGCGAGGTAGTCGTCGGTGTAGGCGGCCGGATCGACGTCCACGTACGACTGCTGGACCGACCACGCGTGTCCCGGCACCGCGAGCCCGAGACCGCCGTACTCCCCGCTCACCAGGGCGCGTTGACCGTCCGGATGGGGTGGCAGGGCGGGGCTGGGATAGCCGTGTTCGTCGATGATGTCGCCGGTGCCGCCGTCCACGCCGAGGTTGATGCCGGACATGCTGTTGACGAGCCGGGTCGGGTCCCAGGCCTTGGCCTGATCGGCGATGCGGGCCTCGTCGTACTGGCCCCAACCCTCGTTGAACGTCACCCACATGACGACCGACGGGCTGCTGATGTGCTCGTCGATCATCTGCTTCATCTCGCGCTCGTACTCGGCGCGGGCTGCGGCGGACGGGTTCACCCCGGCGGTCATCGCGGGCATGTCCTGCCACACCATGAGACCGAGCTTGTCGGCCCAGTAGAACCAGCGGTCGGGCTCGACCTTGATGTGCTTGCGCACGGCGTTGAAGCCCAACTCCTTGTGCACCTTGAGGTCATGGGCCAGCGCCTCGTCGGTCGGGGCGGTGTAGAGACCGTCGGGCCAGAAGCCCTGGTCCAGGGTGGCCATCATGAAGATGGGCTTCCCGTTGAGGACCGTGCGCGGAACGCCGTTGACCTTCTCGACGGCGATCGAGCGCATACCGAAGTAGCTCCCGACGCGGTCCTGGCCGACGGTGACTTTCAGGTCGTAGAGGAACGGGTCGTCGGGTGACCAGAGACGGGGGTTCTTGACGGTCAGGGTGAGCGGGCTGCCGGTGCGGCCGTGTGCTGTGGCGACCTCGCGCTTTCCGTCGTACGCCGTCGCCGTGATCGGTACGCCGGCCCGAACTCCCTGTGCCTCGACGGTGAGTTGGCTCTTGCTCACGTCGGGGGTGAGTTTGAGGGAGTCGACGTGGTCGCGGGCGACCGGTTCCATCCAGACCGTCTGCCAGATGCCCGAGGTCGGGGTGTACCAGATGCCGCTCGGGTCCAGGCGCTGCTTGCCGATCGGGGGGTTCTCGCCGTTCGCCGCGTCGGTGGGATCGTAGACGCCGACGATCAGTTCCTGGGTACGGCCGGGCTTCAGCGCGTCGGTGACGTCGGCGCTGAACTTGTCGTAGCCGCCCTGGTGTTCGGTGACCTTCGTGCCGTTGACGTAGACCTCGGCGCGCCAGTCGACGGCGCCGAAGTTGAGCATCAGCCGCTTGCCCGAGCCGATCTTCCAGTCGGCGGGGACGGTGAAGGTGCGCCGGTACCACATGCGGTCCTCGTGGCGTTCCAGGCCGGAGAGTTGGGACTCGACCGGGTACGGAACGAGGATGCGCTCGGCGAGGTTCTTGCCGACCGGGGGCTGCTCGCCCGCCGTGGCCGCGGCGAACTGCCAACTCCCGTTCAGGTTGCGCCAGTCGGTGCGGGTGAGCTGTGGGCGCGGGTACTCGGGGAGGGCGTTGTGCGGGCCCACCTGGTCGGCCCACTGGGTGCGCAGTTCGTAGGTGGAGTGGTTCGGGCCGCTGCTCCAGAACGCGTTGATAACGTTGCCATCGGCCGCGGTGAGGCCGGCGTTTCCGTCGTAGCGGATGTCCGCGGTGCCGGGTGCGGTGCCGGTCTTGTTGCCTACGACGGGCTGCGTGAGCGGGATGAGCAGGGTCCGTGGGTCCGCCGGGTCCAACTCGGCCGTTCCCAGGGGCCACTTGGCGCTGCCGATCACCGCTTCGAGGTGGTCGGTCAGGTCCGCCGGGGGTGTGGCGAGAGGCTGGGCGAAGTCGAGTTTCAGGGTGCGGCCGGTGCTCGTGACGGTGGCGGCGATGGCGCCGTCGTAGTCGTAACCGTCGGGGAGGCGGAAGGCCGACTGCGGGATGGCCACCTTGATGCCTCCGGGTTCGGTCCAGCGGACATGGAGGTTGGAGCCGCCGTAGTGCTCGAAGTACTCGACCTTGACGTCGTAGGCCGTGCCGGCGGTCAACTCCACGGGGGCGGAGGTCTGTTCGGTGTCCCAGTCGTCGACCCAGTGGTCGATGACGAGCTGTCCGGCGATCCAGAGGCGGAAGCCGTTGTCGCCGATGATCGAGAAGGTGTGGGGGCCGGACTTCGCCGGGACGAGCTTGCCGGTCCAGCGGATGCTCACGTCGTCGGACTGGCCGGTGGCGAAGGCGAGTCGGGGTTCGAGGTTGTCGAAGTCGAGGTTCGGGTCGACGCCGGTGGCCTTGAGGTCGGCGAAGTCGAAGGCGCCGGGGGCGGACTGGGTGTAGTACTCGCCCTTCAGGCCGTGGATCTCGACGGGGTCGTCCGCGGCGGTGGCGCTCGCGGCGGGGACGGCGGCCAGCCCGGCGATGCCGAGGGCCAGGGCGAGCAGGAGCGCAAGTCGGTTTCTGAGTCGTCTGATGCGCACGGAACCTCCATAACAACGTTGTCATAGGCGGCAGTTGGCATGACAACACGGATTCCGGATTCCGTCCAGGGACATGACAAGCGCGGCCATGGAAAGCACCCCGACGTGGCGAAGCCCCGGTGCGGCTGAAAAGCACCGGGGCCCGGAATCGCCAAGACGTGGCGTTACGTGACCAGTTGGCCCTTCCCGAGTGCGATGACGCCGCCCTTGGAGACCGTGTACAGGTCGGCGTCCCGTTCCGGGTTGACGCCGATCGTCGCGCCCGGCGGTACCTCGACGTTCTTGTCCAGGACGGCGCCCCGGACCACGGCGCCCCGGCCGATGTGGACGTTGTCGTGCAGGATCGAGCCCTGGACGACGGCTCCGGGGTCGACCACCACGCCCGGGGAGAGGACGGACCGCGTGACCTGGCCGCGGATGAGGCACCCGGAGCTGATGATCGACTCGCTGGCCATGCCGCCGGCGTTGAAGCGGGCCGGGGAGAGCTGGCCGGAGTGGGTGTAGATGGGCCAGTTGCGGTTGTAGAGGTTGAAGGCGGGGCGCTCGGCGATGAGGTCCATGTGGGCGTCGTAGTACGCGTCGAGCGTGCCGACGTCCCGCCAGTAGCCCTGGTCGCGGGTGGTCTCGCCGGGGACGTGGTTGGCGCTGAAGTCGTAGAGGGCGGCCTCTCCCCGGTCGGTGAGCGCGGGGAGGATCGAACCGCCCATGTCGTGCACGGAGTCGAGCTCCTCCGCGTCGCGCTGGAGGGCCTCTATCAGCGCCTTGGTGGTGAAGATGTAGTTCCCCATCGAGGCGTACACGCACTCCGGGTCGTCCACCAGACCCGGCGGATCGGCGGGCTTCTCCAGGAAGCGCTCGACCGTCTGGCCGTCCGAACCCGGGGTGATCACGCCGAACTGCGAGGACTCGGCGCGCGGCACGCGGATACCGGCCACCGTAACGCCCGCGCCGCTCTCGATGTGCTGGGCGAGCATCTGGCGCGGGTCCATGCGGTACACGTGGTCGGCGCCGAACACCGCGACGTACTCGGGGCGTTCGTCGTAGATCAGGTTCAGCGACTGGAGGATCGCGTCCGCGCTGCCGAGGTACCAGCGCGGGCCGAGGCGCTGCTGGGCCGGGACGGGGGTGACGTAGTTGCCGAGCAGGCTGGACATGCGCCAGGTGGTGGTGATGTGGCGGTCCAGCGAATGCGATTTGTACTGCGTGAGCACGCAGATGCGGAGGATGTCCGCGTTGACGAGATTGGACAGCACGAAGTCCACGAGGCGGTACGTTCCGCCGAAGGTGACCGCGGGTTTGGCCCGGTCGGCGGTCAAGGGCATCAGCCGCTTGCCCTCACCGCCCGCCAGTACGATCCCGAGCACCGAAGGTCCGCCACGACGCATGGCCGCTCCCCTCACCCTGGTTGACCCCAGCCTGCCCCTGAGCAGCGCACACTAAGCCTGTTTGGCGATCTCCCCGTAGAGCCGCGCGGTGCGCAGCGCCACGGCGTCCCAGCCGAACTCGCCCACCGCGCGCTCCCGCCCGGCCTCGCCCATCCGTTTCGCAGTCTCCGGGTCGGCGAGCACGGAGTCGAGAGCCCGCGCCAGGTTCGCCTCGAAGTCGTCGTCGACGGACACCAGCAGCCCCGTCTCCCCGTGTGCCACCACTTCCGGGATGCCCCCGACGCGGGAGGCGACCACGGCCGTACCGCAGGCCATCGCCTCCAGGTTCACGATCCCGAGGGGCTCGTACACCGAGGGGCAGGCGAACACGGTGGCGTGGGTGAGGAGTTGGATGACTTCGGGGCGGGGCAGCATCTGCGGGATCCAGTGGACGCCCGCGCGGACGCTGCTCAACTCCTGGAAGAGGTCGCGGAATTCGCGGTCGATCTCGGGGGTGTCGGGCGCGCCCGCGCACAGCACGACCTGGGCGGCCGGGTCGATGTCCCGCACGGCGCGCAGCAGATGGGGCACGCCCTTCTGGCGGGTGATGCGGCCGACGAACAGGACGTAGGGGCGGTCGGGGTCGATGCCGAGCCGGGTGAGGACGTCCGTGCCGTGGTCGGGGCGGTAGAGCGTGGTGTCGATGCCGTTGTGGACGACCTGCACCTTGGCGGGGTCCAGCGTCGGGTAGCAGGTGAGGATGTCCTCGCGCATGGCTCCCGACACGGCGATCACGCCGTCCGCCGCTTCGATCGCGGTGCGCTCGGCCCAGCTGGAGAGGGCGTATCCGCCGCCGAGCTGCTCGGCCTTCCAGGGGCGCAGCGGCTCCAGCGAGTGGGCGGTCATCACGTGCGGGATGCCGTAGAGGAGCTTGGCGAAGTGGCCGGCGAGGTTGGCGTACCAGGTGTGGGAGTGGACGAGTTCACGGCCTTCGAGGGCGGCGGCCATGGAGAGGTCCACGGAGAAGGTGCGCAAGGCGTCGTTGGCGCCGTCGAGGGTGGGCCAGGAGCGGTGGCGTACGACGCCCTCGGTGCGGCCCTCGCCCCAGCAGTGCACGTCGAGGTCGACCAGAGGCCTCAACTCCCGGGCGAGGAACTCCACATGGACGCCCGCGCCGCCGTACACATCCGGCGGGTACTCCCGGGTCAGCAGTCCCACTCGCACCCGTAACCCCTTGTTCTCGGCGGCTGATTGCACTCATGGTCACCCAGAAGCCGCGTTCGGGGAAGAGCCCGGCGGTCGCGTGAAGCAGCAGTCGCCGCACACCCCGCCACCGGGGATCCGATAGTAGAGGCAGCAACTGCGGCGCCGGAAGGATCTGCCGGTGAACGTTCCGGTTCCGGCGAGGAGCGGGTCGGCGAAGAGTTCCGCGGCCAGGGCACGCGCGCGCGTGGCGACGTCCCTACGGCCACGCGCGCGCGCCCAGCGGTCCAGTTCCCGGGCGGCGCCCGCGAGCGCGGAGGCCGCGTTGCCCCACAGGAGGCCGGTGGCGATGTGGTGGCGGGCAACCAGGGCCGCGTTCAGGGGTTCCAGGTGGCCGTGGAGCACGGTATCGGCGAGGGCGTCGGCCGGCAGCGGGCGCACCTCGGCCAGCCACAGGTCGTCCGGGGCACTGCGGTCGGCGTCCCAGTGCAGCAGGCGCGGGTCGAGGTCGGGGATGCTGCCGTACAGGGCGGCGCAGCCGAGCGCGACCGACCACAGCCGGGCCGCGAGCGCCTGCTGGGCGATCGAGGCGGCGATGCGCAGCTCAGGGGCCCGGAGACGGTCCGCGACGACCTGGACACGAAAAGTCAGGGAATTTCCGTAAACCTCCGACGCCGGGTTTTCGTAGGTCGCCGCGAGTGTCGGCAGCGGGCCGTGCGGCGCTGCGCCCGTGCGTAGTACGAAGAAGCCGCCGAGGGGGCGGAGCGCGGCGAGTTCGGGGTCGAGGTCCACGAAGAGCAGTAGTACCAAGGCTCTTAGGGGTTTCACCCAGGGGGTGTCGTCCGGTGTCACCCACCTTGGGGAGGACAAGGGGCCTTTCGTACTCCATCGGCAGTACTACCCAATCGGTGCTCAGGTACGACGACGGGAAGAACATCACGCGGCATCGTGTTCTGTATGAAAGCCGACCGTTCGCCGCGTGGTGCCAGAGGCCCCCGCCTGACGCAGAGGAGCTGCCGATGAGCGCCCTCGCGTTGTCCATCGTGCTCTCGCTCGTCTCCGCCGTGGCCTACGCGGGCGGAGCGATCGTGCAGGAGCGCGTCGCGGTGTCCTCGCCGGACCAGGAGTACGCGCCGCTGCGCCGCCCGAGCTGGTGGGCGGCGGTCGCGTTGAACGGTACGGGCGGTCTGCTGCACGTGGTGGCGCTGGCCTACGGCCCGCTGAGCCTGGTGCAGCCGCTCGGCGCGCTGACGATCGTGTTCGCGCTGCCGATGGCGGCCCTGTTCGTCGGCCGCAAGGCCGGCTCCACCGCCTGGCGCGGCGCCATCATGGCGACGATCGGTCTCGCGGGTCTGCTGTCCCTCGTCGGTACGTCCGAAGGTCAGTCCCTGAGCACCGCCCAGCGGGTGGCCGTCGCCGTGTTCACCGGCGCGGTGGTCGTGACCCTGATGATCGCGGGCCGCGCGGCACACCGGCACCCGGCGGTGCGCAGCGTGCTGCTGGCGACCGCGTCCGGCATAGCGTTCGGCATGTCCTCGGTGTTCACGAAGACGGTGACGGTCGACTGGGACAACGGCGCGGTCTCCGCGACCGACATCCCGTTCCTCGGCGTGATCGCGGTGTTCGCGGTGGCCGGTCTGATGCTCTCGCAGGCCTCCTACCGGGGCGCCGGCCTGGCGGCCCCGCTGGCGGTCCTGACGGTCGTGAACCCGGTGGTCGCCGCCGCGGTCGGCATCACGATGTTCGGTGAGACCTTCCGCTACGGCACGACGGGCACCCTCCTCGCCCTGTCCGCCGGAGTGGTCGCCGCGGGCGGCCTGATCCTGCTGACCACGGAGCGCCTGGAGAAGACCGCACCGGCCGACACCGCGGCGATTCCCCCGGCCCCCTCGCCCGTCGAGGAGTTGCTGGACGCCCTCCCTGGACAGCCCGTCGGCGTGAGCGTGAACGCCGACGTGCCGGGCGCGGTCATCACGGCCGACGCACCGGGCGACGGGATCCTCGTCCCGGCACCGGCCGCGATCCCGGCCGGCGAGAGTTACGCGGCCCTGGAGCCGGCCGACTCCGCCGAGGCGCAACCGGTCGGCTACTTCGGCCCGTTCTACGCCGGGCTGTACGTGATGCTCCCGGTGCCCGACCGGCACCGGGAGCGCGTCAAATCCTGACCCCGCCGTCTCGCAGATAGGCGAGCGGGTCGATGTCGCTGCCGAAGCCGGGCCCCGTCCGCACCTCGAAGTGCAGATGGGGGCCCGTGGTGTTTCCGGTGGACCCCGACCGCCCGATGCGCTGTCCCTCGCCGACGGACTGGCCGTCGCGCACGGAGATCGCGGACAGGTGGGCGTACTGCGAGTACCGCCCGTCGGCGTGCCGGATCACCACCTGGTAGCCGTACGATCCCGCCCACCCGGCGCTGACGACCGTCCCGTTCTCGATGGCCTTCACCGAAGTGCCGGTGGGGACAAGGAAGTCGACGCCCGTGTGATAGCCCTTCGACCAGGCGGACCCCTCCGCGTGGTACGCGGTGCCGATGGGGGCGTTCACGGGGGCGACGAGGGAGTGACTCGTCGTCTTGTGGGTGACCTTCTCGGCGGTGTCCGAAGAGGCCTTCTTCTTCGGGGACTTGGTGGCCGACGACTTGGTGGCCGGTTTCGTCGTCGTGTGGGCCGCGGGGGCCGCCTTGCCGTGCAGGCTGAGCCGCTGGCCCGGCAGGATCAGGTCGGGGTCGCTGCCGACGGTCGTGCGGTTCGCGGCGTAGAGCCCGTGCCAGCCGCCGTCCACGCGCTCGTTGTCGGCGATCCCGGAGAGGGTGTCCCCGCGCACGACCGTGTACATCTCGGCGGTGCCCGCGCGGGACTGCGGGGTGGTCTGCGGCTGGACGTCCTTCACGGACCGCTTGACCACGGTCTGCTTCTTGGCGTCCTTGGCCTTGTGCGCTGCGGTGCTCTCGGTCTTGGTGCCGCCGACGTGGATGTCGGGGGTGCCGCCGTCGCGGGTGAGCCCGGCGCGCACCGAGCAGACCGGCCAGGCACCGGGTCCCTGCCCCTTGAGCACCTTCTCCGCGATGGCGATCTGCTGGTCCCGGGTGGCGAGGTCGGCGCGGTGCGCGTACGCCGTGCCGCCGTAAGCCTCCCAGGTGGACTGGGTGAACTGCAGCCCGCCGTAGTACCCGTTGCCGGTGTTGATGCTCCAGTCGCCGCTGGACTCACAGGCGGCGACCTTGTTCCAGGTGCTCACATCGGCCGCCTGGGCGGTGCCCGCGCCGACGGTCGCGAGCGGGATCGCGATGCCCGCGCCGCCCGCCGTGACCGTGAGCAGCGAGGCCCGGTTGATCCTGCTCGGCTGATACCGGCGGTGCCGGCCGCGTACGGCCATGGGGAATCCCCCTCCACATGCGTCAGGAGGGCCAAAAATAAGCGCCCCGAACAGGCCATGACAAGGCGGCAACCGGCCGCTCTGTTACTCAAGTGACCGGTAATCCACGCCAGTTGGAAACGGGTGGGGCTGGTGGGGTTGGGCGTGCGTTTCCGCGGAAGGAGCCCGGGTGGAACACCGACGCAAGGCGGACAACTCCGCACGGCCAGCACGTGCGGACGGGGTACCGGCGGGCCAGGATGGTCAGTGGGGCAATACTGGCGAGCACGACCGGTACCACCGATGTCAGGACCTTCCTGATCTTTAGGAGCCAACCGAATGAGCACTTCAGCGCAGATCGGCGTCACGGGTCTCGCGGTCATGGGCCGCAACCTCGCCCGCAACTTCGCGCGCAACGGCTATACGGTCGCCGTGCACAACCGGACCGCGTCCCGCACGCGTGACCTGGTGGCGGAGTTCGGCGGCGAGGGCGACTTCATCGCGGCGGAGACGGCCAAGGACTTCGTGGCGGCGCTGGAGCGGCCGCGCCGCCTGGTCGTCATGGTGAAGGCCGGTGACCCGACGGACGCGGTGATCGAGGAGTTCGCCCCTCTCCTGGAGCCCGGCGACATGATCATCGACGGTGGCAACGCGCACTTCGAGGACACCCGGCGCCGTGAGAAGGCGCTGCGCGAACAGGGCATCCACTTCGTCGGCATGGGCGTCTCCGGCGGCGAGGAGGGCGCGCTGCACGGGCCGAGCATCATGCCGGGTGGCCCGAAGGAGTCGTACGACTCGCTCGGTCCGATGCTGGAGAAGATCTCCGCGAAGGCGAAGGACGGGGCGCCCTGTGTGACCCATGTGGGTCCCGACGGCGCCGGGCACTTCGTGAAGATGGTGCACAACGGCATCGAGTACGCCGACATGCAGCTGATCGGCGAGGCCTACCAGCTGCTGCGCGATGTCGCCGGGTACTCCCCCGCGCAGATCGCGGACATCTTCCGCACCTGGAACACGGGCCGGCTGGACTCCTACCTGATCGAGATCACCGCCGAGGTGCTGTCCCACGTGGACGCGGCCACCGGCAAGCCGTTCGTGGACGTGGTCGTCGACCAGGCGGAACAGAAGGGCACCGGCCGCTGGACGGTCCAGATCGCCCTCGACCTCGGCGTCCCGGTGTCGGGCATCGCCGAGGCGGTCTTCGCCCGCTCCGTCTCCGGCCACGCGGCGCTGCGCGAGGCCTCGCGGGGTCTGGCCGGACCCACGGCCTCCCCGCTGGGCGAGGAGGAGGCGGCGGCGTTCGCGGACCGGGTCGAGCAGGCGCTGTACGCGTCGAAGATCGTGTCGTACACGCAGGGCTTCCACGAGATCGCGGCGGGCAGCGAGCAGTACGACTGGAACGTCGACCTCGGCGCCATCTCCTCGATCTGGCGCGGCGGTTGCATCATCCGCGCGGCCTTCCTCGACCGCATCCGCGCCGCGTACGACGCCCGCGCGGACCTGCCGAGCCTGCTGTCCGACGAGACGTTCGCGCAGGAGATCGCGGGGGCGCAGGACGACTGGCGCGAGGTCGTCGTCTCGGCCACCCGGCAGGGCGTCCCGACGCCCGGCTTCTCCGCGGCCCTGGCGTACTACGACGCGCTGCGCGCCGAGCGGCTGCCGGCGGCGCTCACGCAGGGGCAGCGGGACTTCTTCGGGGCGCACACGTACCGGCGGGTGGACCGGGACGGCGCGTTCCACACGCTGTGGGGCGGGGACCGGTCGGAGGTCTCGGCCTAAGGGCTTTCCCCTAGGTCGTCGGCCTAGGGGACTTCCCGGACGGGAGGGCGTCGGTCTCGGTCAGGCGGGCTGCCACAGTTCGACGCGATTGCCTTCGGGATCGGTGACCCAGCCGAAGCGGCCGACGCCCTCCATGTCCTGCGTCTCCTCCGCCACGTCCGCGTCCTTGGCGCGCAGCTGCGCGAGCATCGCGTCGAGGTCCCGGACCCGGAAGTTGAGCATGGTCTGCTGGGTCCGGGACCCGAAGTAGTCGGTCCCGGACTCGAACGCCGCGAACACCGTCGGCCCGGCCTCCTGCTGCCACAGCCCGTGCTCGTCGAGGTCCAGGCCCAGACAGTCCCGGTACCACGCGCTCAGGGCCTCCGGGTCGGTGGCCCGCAGAAAGTATCCGCCGATTCCCAGCACACGTTCCATGGGGTCATCGTGCCAGGGCGGCGGGGCCGGTGCCGGGTGACCCGGTTCCGGGGAGCTTTCAGGTGAGCGGGGGTCCCGGCTCCGGGCTCGGTACGGGTTCCGGGCCCGGCGGGATCGGCGACGGGGACGGCTCCGGGGTGGGGCCGGGGTTCGGCGGCGGCGCGGGGAGCGGTGTCGGGGGCTGCGGGTCCGGCACGGGTACGGGACCGGGTCCGGGTACCGGGTCCGGCGTGGGACCGGGGCCCGGCGTGGGTGCCGGGGGTACGGGGTCGGGGTACGGGTGGGTCATCGTGTCCTCCAGTCAGTGGTGAATGTCGGCTACGTCGGCCCTGGACTACTCCCCCGCGTACCCGTGACCGGCGCGGACACTCACCCGGGTGGACTCACCCGACGCGCGCCGCCCGCGCACCGGCCGTGAGCCCGAGGCGGGGACTCGACAGCACCGGGACCGCCGTGGTCGTGAGCCGCTGGGCCGGTGCCATGGACCCCTGCGCGAGGATGATCACGTCGGCGCCGGTGACCGCGTCGACGGCGTCCGCGACCAGCCGGGCGCAGCCCTCGGTGTCGCCGGCCTCGAAACGGGCCCAGGCGCCTTCGACGAGCAGCGTGCGGATGTCGAGGGGTGCGAGGGATTCGCGGGGTGCCATGGGTGCGCTGGGTTCGTGGGGTGCGATCGGTTCGTGGGAGCCGCGCCCGGTGCGCCGCCGCCCCTCCTCCTCGACCAGCGCCACGGTCGGCCCCAGGGTGCTCTCCAGCGTCGCCGCCACGACGACACGGGGACCGGCGGCCACCGCGGCCGCCGCCATCGGGCGGTCGGCGCGCAGCACCGGTACGCCGATCCGCGCACCGGCGTTCTCCGCGACCGCGCCGATGGTCGAGCAGGTGCACAGCACCGCCCGGGCCCCTGCGGCGACGGCCTCCTCCAGCGCGTCCCGCACCGCCCCGGCCACCGCTTCCGGTCCCTCGCGGCGGGCCCGCGCCAACAGCTCCTCGTCGACGAAGTGCCGTAGTTCCAGGCCCTGGTGGTCCTCGTCGCGCAGGGCGTCGAAGACCGGGATGTGCGCGGGCGAGGTGTGCAGGAGGGCGAGCACGCTGGCGGTGCCTTTCTTCGGGTTCTTCAGTGCCCTCGCAGGGCGGGAGCGTCGGTACTAGAAGCGGCCGGGATGCGCCCTGAGCCACTCCATCGCCGCCCGCTGCAACGCCGGGTCGGAGGCCGGTGCCTCGTCGGGATGCCGTTCCGCCCACTTGACGACGTAGGGGCAGAGCGGGGCGACGACGATGCCCTCGCGGGCCGCGATGCCGTAGAGCTCGCGGGCCAGGGAACCCGCGATGCCCTTTCCCTCGTGGGCCGGTTCCACGAGGGTGTGGACCGGGACGAGGGCGCGTGCGGGGGATTCGAGGACGAAGTACTCGATGTGGCCCACGACTTCGCCGCCAGCGATCGCCTCCAGGCGGCCCGCCGCCCGGTCGTCGCGGATCTCGATCTCGCTCATGGGCATCCTCCTGGTGGCATGGTCAGGCCGTGTCGGCCCGAGCGTAACCGATGGTGATCAGCGGGTCTCCGGCCTGCGCCGGGCAGGCGGCCGGACGTGCTTCTCGTATGGTCCAGGTAAAGACCGTGGTTCACAGTTTCGGTTGCGGTTGCCGGTTCCCGTGCGGGGGATGAATGTGGCCACACAGGCCGGATCAGCACCCTGGAGACGCCGTGACCACCACATCAGAGCCCCGGGTGTCCGGGCTGGAGATACGTTCCATCGACTATGTCCCCCTGAACGAGCGCCACGGCAAGCTGTGGCACCTGGGCCCGCTGTGGTTCATGTCGAACGCGCAGATCGCCACCCTCGCCGTGGGCCTGATCAGCATCACCGAGGGCGGCAACCTCATCTGGTCGCTCATCGCGATCGTCGCGGGCACCCTGCTCGGCACCTTCTTCATGGCGTTCCACTCGGCCCAGGGCCCGCAGCTGGGCCTGCCGCAGATGATCCAGTCGCGGCCCCAGTTCGGTTATGTGGGCGCCCTGTTGGTGTGGCTGTTCGCGTACGTCCAGTACGCGGGCTTCAACGTCTTCAACACGATCCTCGCCGGGGAGGCCCTGCACACCACGGTGCACGGCGGCACGAAGATGTGGGTGGCCGTGGTCACCGTGGTCGGCTTCGTGATCGCGCTCGTGGGCTACGACGTCATCCACAAGGCGGAGCAGTTCCTGACGTACACCTTCCTGGTCGTCTTCGGGATCTTCACCGTGGGTGTGCTGGCGACCCTGCACTACCCGGCCGGCTCCTTCGATCTCGGCGGTTTCTCCTGGACGCCGTTCCTCGCGCAGTTCGGTGTGGTCGCGGGGTACCAGATCAGCTGGGCGATCTACGTCTCGGACTACTCGCGCTACCTCCCGCCGAACGTGACCGTCCGCAAGACCTTCTACTGGACCTACTTCGGTTCGGCGCTCGGCGGGGTCTGGCTGATGACGCTCGGCGCGCTGCTCGCCGCCTGGGCGGGCAAGGACTTCGACACGATCCGCTCGATCAACGCGGCCGGCGACAAGGTGTTCAGCGGCTTCGGCGCGATCGTGCTCCTCTTCGCCACCCTGGGCCTGGTCTCGGTGACCGCGCTGAACATGTACGGCGGTTCACTGACCCTGATCAGCGCGATCGACTCGTTCAAGAAGGTCCATCCGACCGTGTCCGTAAGGGCGTTGACGATCGGGCTCACCGCCGTGCTCTCCCTGGTCGGGGCGATGGCGGCGACCGCCGACTTCCTCACGAACTTCAACAACTTCCTGCTGCTGGTGCTCTATCTGTTCATCCCGTGGACCGCGGTGAACCTGATGGACTACTACGTGGTGCGCCGCGGCCACTACGCGATCGCCGAGATCTTCAACCCTCATGGCATGTACGGCCGTTGGGGCTGGCACGGGATCATCTCCTACCTGGTGGGCTTCGGTGTGATGGTGCCGTTCTTCTCCGTCGGCACGCTCTACGTCGGCCCGATCGCGCACGCCATGGACGGCGCCGACCTCTCACTGTTCGTCGGGCTGCCGGTCGCCGGGTTGCTGTACTGGTGGCTGAGCCGCTCGATCGACGTGGAGGCGGAGATCCGGGTGGCCGAGGCCGAGGCCGAGGAGTTGGAGACCGCGGCGCACGAACACCGCGAGCCCTGACGTCCGTTGGGGCGGTACGCCGTCACACCGCCGCTTCCTGGACCGGTCCGATCTCCGCCTGCCTCTCGAACTGGGTGCGGTACAGCTCCGCGTACCGCCCACCGGAGGCGAGGAGTTGGTCGTGGGTGCCGCGTTCCACGATCTCGCCCGCCTCGACGACGAGGATCTGGTCGGCGGAGCGCACGGTCGACAGCCGGTGGGCGATCACCACGGCCGTCCGGCCCTGCAACGCCTCGGTGAGGGCCTCCTGGACGGCCGCCTCCGAGGTGTTGTCCAGGTGGGCGGTGGCCTCGTCGAGGATGACGACGCGCTGGCCGGCCAGCAACAGCCGGGCGATGGTGAGGCGTTGGCGCTCGCCGCCGGAGAGCCGGTAGCCGCGTTCGCCGACCACCGTGTCCAGGCCGTCGGGCAGCGACCGTACGAGATCGTCGAGGCGGGAGCGGCGCAGGGCGTCCCACAACTCGGCCTCGGTGGCGGCGGGTTGGGCCAGCAGGAGGTTGGCGCGCACGGAGTCGTGGAACAGGTGGCCGTCCTGGGTGACCATGCCGAGGGTCGCACGCAGAGAAGTGGCGGTGAGGTCGCGGACGTCGACGCCTCCGACGCGTACGGCGCCTTCGTCGACGTCGTAGAGCCGGGGCAGGAGTTGGGCGACCGTGGACTTGCCGGCGCCGGAGGAGCCGACGAGGGCGATGGTCTGGCCGGGTTCGGCGCGGAAGGAGATGCCGTGCAGGACCTCGGCGCCGCCTCGGGTGTCGAGGGAGGCGACCTCTTCGAGTGAGGCGAGGGAGACCTTGTCGGCGGAGGGGTAGGCGAAGCGGACCTCGTCGAACTCGACCGCGACCGGGCCCTCGGGGACCTCGCGGGCATCCGGCTTGTCCTCGATGAGGGGCTTGAGGTCGAGGACCTCGAAGACGCGCTCGAAGCTGACGAGGGCGCTCATCACCTCGACGCGGGCTCCGGCGAGCGCGGTGAGCGGGGCGTAGAGGCGGGTCAGGAGCAGCGCGAGCGAGACGACCGCGCCCGGCTCCAGGGTGCCGTGCAGGGCGAACCAGCCGCCGAGGCCGTAGACGAGGGCGAGGGCCAGGGCGGAGACCAGGGTCAGCGAGGTGATGAACACGGACTGGGCCGTGGCCGTGCGGACGCCGATGTCGCGGACGCGGCTCGCGCGGGCGGCGAACTCGATCGACTCCTCGTCGGGGCGGCCGAAGAGTTTGACGAGGGTGGCGCCGGGGGCGGAGAAACGCTCGGTCATGCGGGTGCCCATCGCGGCGTTGAGTTCGGCCGCCTCGCGCTGCATGCGGGCCATGCGGCTGCCCATCCGGCGGGCCGGGATCACGAACACCGGGAGCAGGACGAGCGCGAGCAGGGTGATCTGCCAGGACAGGGTGAGCATGACGGCGAGGGTGAGCAGCAGGGTGACGACGTTGCTGACCACGCCGGACAGGGTGTTGCTGAACGCGCGTTGGGCGCCGATGACGTCGTTGTTGAGCCGGGAGACGAGCGCTCCCGTGCGGGTGCGGGTGAAGAACGCGACCGGCATGCGCTGGACATGGTCGAACACGGCCGTCCGCAGATCGAGAATGAGCCCCTCCCCCAGCGCCGACGAGAGCCGTCGGCCCAGGATGCCGAGGGCCGCCTCGGCGACCGCGATCAGGGCGATGAGCAGGGCGAGGCGTACGACGGTGCCGTCGTCGCCGCCCGACACGATCGCGTCGACAACGTGCCCGGCGAGGACGGGGGTCGCGACGGCGAGCAGCGCGGTCACGACCCCGAGCAGCACGAACCGGGCGATCGGGCGGCGGTGCGGTCGGGCGAACTCCGCGATGCGGCGCAGGGTGGCGCGGGCGAAGGGGCGGCGCTCCTGTTCGGCGGTCATGACGCTGTGCAGTTGGGTCCAGGCCGTGCTCTCCATGCTCATGGGAGAGACCGTAGGACCTCAAGCGTTGTTGAGGTCAACGTATTTGCCGTATCGGCATGCGCAGACGAGGTCAGAGGCTCGTGTAGGGGCGCGCGTAAGGAACTGTCCCCGCTGTCGCAACCCGCAGTTGTCGTGGCCTGGGGACCCTCTCCGGATGTGATGGTCGTACGCATTCCCCAGGGCCTCAGGCGCCTTCCCGTCCGGCAGATCCTGATGTTGGTCCCGCTCGCGCTCGTGCTGTGGATCGCCGTGCGCCACTGGTCCGTGCTCGTCGCGGGCTTCGGTCACCTCGAAGAAGCCGACTGGCCGTGGCTGCTGGCGGCGGCCGCCGCGACCTGCGGCACGTGGGTCGCCGCGTCCGCCGGACGGCAGGGCGCGCTCATCGAGCGGCTGCCCGTACGCCGGTTGCTGGCCACGCAGTTCGCGGCGGGCGCGGCCAACCATCTGCTGCCGACGGGGCTCGGCGCGAGCGCGGTCAATCTGCGGTTCATGGCGGTGTGCGGGGTGCCGCTGGCGCGGTCCTCGGCCGCCGTCGCGCTCTATCTACTGGCCGAATCGGTCGCCCGGGTGGGCCTGTTGCTCGCGCTGCTGATCGCGTTCCCGGACGCGCTGGAGATCGGCTCGCTGCTCCCGCACGGGGCGGTCGGTCCGCTGCTGGCCGGCATCGGGGTGCTGGCCTGCGCCGCGGTGCTGGTGCTGCTGCTCGCCCGCAAGCTGCGCACCGCCGTCATCGCCTTCGTGCGCTCGGCGCTGGGCGAGGCCCGGTCGGTGCACACCCGGCCGTCTCGCGCGCTCGCGCTGTGGGGCGGGGTGCTCGCCTTCCCTTCGCTCCAGGCCGCCGGACTCGTCGCGGTGGGGCTGGCGTTGGGGCTGCCCGTGCCGCCCGCGTCCATGGTCGTCGCCTACCTCGCGGCGACCGTCGCCGTCGCGCTGATACCGACGCCCGGCGGCATCGGCTCCGTCGAGGCCGCGCTCATCCTCGCGCTGGTGGCGGCGGGCGGGCCGGTCACGGTGGCCACGGCGGTGGTCCTCGCCTACCGGATCATCACCGTCTGGATCCCCATCGTCCCGGGCGCGTTGACGCTCGGCGCCCTGGTTCGGCTGAGAGTCATCTGATTCTCGGGTTCGCTCGAACATTCCTGTAAAGCGGTATCAGCCCTGGTCGAGACATTGGCCGGGGTTTCTTCGCGTGCGCCCCAACTACGTTGTTTTACTTTTTACTTGACTCTACATGACAGCGCGAGTTGACTGAAGAGCGTTGATTTGTCAGCCGAGGAGGCAGGACTGTCATGGGGGACGAGACGTTAGGAATCATCCTGGCGGGAGGCAGGGGCGAACGCGCCAAGCCGCTCACCCTCGCCTCGTCCGACTACATCCGCAGCAAGGCCCTCATCCCGTTCGTCGGCCGCTCGGTCGTCGAGTGGCTCGTCGAGTCCTGCCGCGACCAGGGCATCCGCCGCTTCTACGTGATCGCCCAAGGTGCCGAGAACCACAGCCAGATCAAGCTCGTGCTCGGCCACGGCGAACGGTTCGGCGTGGAGATCCACTACTCCCGTGCCCGGTTGGACCGGTACAACGTCGGTTCGGGCGCCGCCACCCTGCACAACCTCGAACAGTGGGACCTGACGGGCCGTGCGCTGGTGCTGCCGGTGGACTCCGTCTTCGAGTTCGCTCTCAACAGGCTCAAGGACGCGCACGACGCCGCCGACGCCGTCGTGACCGTCGCCTCGGTCGGCCGCACCCCCGAGGAGATCGCCGGCAAGTACGGCGTGATGCAGACCTCCCCGGACGGACTGGTCTCGGGGTTCGTGGAGAAACCCACCCTGGACCGCGTCCACCGGATCTTCCCCGAGACATCGTTGCCTTCCTCGGTCCGCACCCTGCCCACCAACGCCGGGATGTACCTGGTCGACTGCGGCCGGCTGCGCCTCGCCGTCCGCAACCCGGAGATGATCCGGCTCGCCCAGCAGCGCCTCGACTGGGGCGGCGACCTGCTGCCCTGGCTGGTCGGGCGCGGACTGCCGGTCGCCGCCGCGCCCATCGACCGGCTCGGTGACCTCGGCAGCATCCCCGACTACCTCGCCACTCTCGGCGACGTGCTCGACGGCCGCTACCCGTGGATGACCCGGGCCATGGGCGAACCGACGAACGCCCACCCGCCGTACTGGATCCACGAGTCCAGTCTGCGCACCAAGGACAGCGTCACCGGGACCACGCTCGCCCAGAAGATCTCCGAGGGCAGTGTGGTCATCGGGCCCGCCGTGCGCATCGGGCGCAACGTCGAGATCGGGCCCGGGGTGAAGCTGCGGTTCAGCGACATCGGGGACGGCGTCGACGTGGACGAGGGCGCCCGGCTCAGCCGGACGGCCATCGGCGACAGCGCCGTCGTCGGGCCGTACGCCCGCATCACCGACTCGTACGTCGGGCCGATGGCGCGGGTGCACTCCGAGCGCGACAACCCGGTCCGGCTCGTCCACTCCGCGATCGGCGAGGCCGCCGATCTGCGGCCCGGCACCCGGCTGTCCGGGGTGAGCGTCTATCCGCGGCTGCGGGTGCCCGCCGTCACCGGGCTGCCCACCGGCACCCATCTGACCAGCTCCGACGACATCCTGCACTGGATCTGAGCGCGCCCCGCCAACTCCCCCGCCCTTTCCGGCTCTTCCGCAGCCCCCGTGGAGATCTCGATGGACAGCCCGATCGCCGTCATAGGAGGCACCGGCCGCACAGGCCGCCTCGTCGCCCGTCAACTGCTCGCCCGGAGCGAGAGCGTCCGCGTCATCGGCCGCAGCACCCAGCGCGCCCGCCGCCACACGCCGCCGCAGGCCCAGTTCTTCGCGGCCGACGTACGCTCCCCCGACTCCGTCCGCACCCCGCTGCACGGCTGCTCCGCGGTCGTCTACATCGTGGAGCCGGGCACCGACGACGCCGGACCCGACAGCCCGGAGACCACCCTGCACACCGGGGTCCGCCATGTCCTCGACGCCCTCGACTCCACTGCCGCCGCACCGCACTTCGTGCTCATCAGCCAGCGCCATGTGACCCGCCGCGACCACCCCATGAACGCCTACGGCCGGATGCTGGACTGGCGGCTGGCCGGTGAGAACGCGGTCCGCTCCTCCGGGCTGCCGTACACCGTGATCCGCCCGGGCTGGCTGACCGACGACCTCGGCCACGGTCATCTGCACCTGGAACAGGGCGACTTGGGCGACGGCCAGGTGGCCCGCCCGCTCGTCGCCGACGCCTGTGTGCAGGCGCTGTACTCCCCCGAGGCGCGCGGCGTGACCTTCGAGATGCGCAGCGAGACGGGGCCGGGCACCAGTCCCCTGCCCTGGCAGGAACTCTTCGCCGGCCTCCGCGCCGACGCCCCAACCGCGGCCCGGGCCGCACTCACCTGAGGTGGCCACCGATGTGTACGACACCCCGACGGACTCTGCGACCGATGCCATGACAGAACAGATGACCTTACGCCCCGACCAGGCCACCGGCTCCTCCCCCGGCGGCCGTCCCTCCGACGTCACCCCCGGCCGGCCACAGCCGCTGGGCCCCACCGTCGACGCCGACGGTGTCAACTTCTCGCTCTTCTCCGAACACGCCACGCGGGTCGACCTGTTGCTCTTCGAGCACTGCGACAGCCCGCAGCCGTACCGCACCATCACACTGCTCCCCGACCGCCACCGCAGCTTCCACTTCTGGCACTGCCACGTCAGCGGGATCGGCGCGGGCCAGGTCTACGCGTTCCGCATCGACGGACCGCGCGACAACGGCGAGTTGGGCACCCGGTTCGACCACCGCAAGGTGCTCATCGACCCGTACGCGCGCGCCAACATCAACGGCCGCTGGGAGCGCACCCACGCGATCGGCCCCGGCGACAACGTCGAGAGCTGCATGCGCAGTCTGGTGGTCGACCTCGACGACTACGACTGGGAGGGCGACACCCCGCTGCGCACCCCGATGGCGGAGACCGTCGTCTACGAGATGCACGTGCGCGGTCTGACCGCGTCGCCGACCTCGGACACCGAGCGCCCCGGCACCTTCTCCGCCGTCATCGACAAGATCCCGCATCTGCGTGAACTCGGCGTCACCGCCGTGGAGTTGCTGCCGGTCTTCGACTTCGACGAGACCCAGGTCCTGCGCTCGGGCCCCGACGGCACCCCGCGCCGCAACTACTGGGGCTACGACCCCTACGGCTTCTTCGCCCCGCACACCGGCTACTGCTCCAGCCCCCATCTCGCCACGCACATCACCGAGTTCCGCGACATGGTGAAGGCGTTCCACCAGGCGGGCATCGAGGTCATCCTCGACGTGGTCTTCAACCACACCAGCGAGGGCAACGAGTTCGGGCCGACGATCAGTTTCCGGGGCGCGGCCAACGAGGCGTACTACCACCTGTGGCCGCAGGACCGCTCGCACTACATGGACTTCACCGGGTGCGGCAACGCGGTCAACGCCAACCATCCGATGGTCACCAAGTTCATCGTGGAGAGCCTCGAATACTGGGTGACCGAGCACCACATCGACGGCTTCCGCTTCGACCTCGCCTCCGAACTCTCCCGCGGCCCCCTCGGCTACGAGATGGCGGTGCCGCCGGCCCTGTGGGCGATCGAGCTGTCACAGGTGCTGGCCGAGACGAAGATCATCGCGGAGCCGTGGGACGGCGGCGGCCTCTACCAGGTCGGCCGGTTCCCCGGGAAGCGCTGGGCGCAGTGGAACGGCCCGTTCCGCGACGACGTACGGCGGTTCGTGCGCGGTGACGCCGGAATGGTCGGCGAGGTCGCCTCACGGCTCGGCGGCTCGGCCGACCTGTTCGCCGCCCAGGGCGAACTGCCCACCAACAGCATCAACTTCATCACCTGCCACGACGGCTTCACCCTCAACGACCTGGTCAGCTACAACGCCAAGCACAACCACTCCAACGGCGAGGCCAACGCCGACGGCGCCGACGAGAACTACAGCTGGAACTGCGGCGTCGAGGGCCCCACCGACGACGCCGACGTCGAGTGCCTGCGGGTGCGGCAGATCAAGAACCTGCTGTCTCTGCTGATGCTCAGCCGAGGCGTCCCGATGCTGCTGGCGGGCGACGAGTTCCGCAACAGCCAGGGCGGCAACAACAACGGCTACTGCCAGGACAGTCCGGTCTCCTGGCTCGACTGGAACCAGGCCAGGAAGGAGAAGGAGACCACCGGCTTCACCCAGCGCGTCATCCGGCTCCGCAAGCGCTACCGCACCCTGCGCGAACCGCAGTTCTTCTCCGAACGCCTCAACTCCCGCTCCCAGCCCGACATCACGTGGCACGGCACCCGGCTCCACCAACCCGGCTGGGAGGACCCCAACGCCCGGGTGCTGGCCTGCACGTACGGCGGTTTCGACGGCGACCCGGATCTGCATCTGATCCTCAACATGTACCACCTGGGCCTCGACTTCGAGCTGCCCGAGATCCCCGGTCACCGCTGGCACCGCGTGCTCGACACGGCCCGCCCCGGCCCCGACGACATTCTGCCGCCCGGACAAGAGGAGCTGGTCGACGGTCCGACCCACCACGCCCAGGGCCGCAGCGTCGTCCTACTGGCGGCCCTGCCCGACGAGAAGGGCACCTGAGATGACTACCCCTGCCCAACGACGCATCCACTCCGACACCCTCGCGGGCTACGTCACGTACTACAGCCCGACCAGCCGCCGCTTCGGCCTGCGCACCTCCGACGAACGGGAGTTCACCGTCCACCTGGCGTCCAACGCCGTCTCCCGCATCGTCCGCAACCTCGGTGACGACTACCGCGACACCACCGCCGAGACCGTCGACATGCTGGCCGAGGGCCGGTTCGTCTTCGCGTACGGCATCCTCTACGAGTGGGAGGGCGGCTCCCGGTTCGACGCGAAGGAGATCACCTTCCCGGAGGAGACGCGCGGCCAGTACGTCTTCGAGCACCCGAACTGGTGGGTCCAACAGGCCACCGCCATCGCCGACTTCTATCTGCGCGGCCAGTTCCCCGACGGGGTGTACGACTGGCGCAACTTCCGCACCCACATCACGCTCAGCGGCACCCATCTGCCGGACTTCGCCGGCGGGGACGTGCGCCAGGAGACGGACACCATCTCCCGGCTCGTCTACGGCCTGTCCACGGCGTACCTGCTGACCGGCGAGGACCGCTTCCTGGAGGCGGCCGAGGCGGGCACCCTGTATCTGCGCGAGCACATGCGGGTGGACGACGTGGCCGACGGCATCACCTACTGGTACCACGGCATCGACATCACCTCGTCGGGTCATCGCCCGGTCTTCGCCTCGGAGTTCGGCGACGACTTCGACGCGATCCCGATGTACGAGCAGATCTACGCGCTCGCCGGACCCACCCAGACGTTCCGCATCACCGGCGACCCGCGGATCCTGGAGGACATCGACCGGACGTCCGCACTGTTCCAGAAGTACTTCCGCGACCCCGTGCGCGGCGGGTTCTTCTCGCACATCGACCCGATCACCCTGGACCCGAACGCCGACTCGCTCGGCCGCAACCGGGCCCGCAAGAACTGGAACTCGGTCGGCGACCACGCCCCGGCGTATCTGATCAACGCCTATCTGGCGACGGGCCGTTCGGACTTTGCGGCGCTCCTGGAGGAGACCGCGGACACCATCGTGGAGCGGTTCCCCGACGAGCCGAACAGCCCGTTCGTGCAGGAGCGGTTCCACGCGGACTGGAGTCCGGACCGGACCTGGGGCTGGCAGCAGGACCGGGCGGTCGTCGGCCACAACCTGAAGATCGCCTGGAACCTGACCCGCATCAAGTCCCTGTTCGACAAGCCCGAGTACGCCACGACCGCCGAGCGCATCGCCGAGATCATGCCGGCGGTGGGCAGCGACGGGCTGCGCGGCGGCTGGCTGGACGTGGTCGAGCGGCAGCCCGACCCGGACAGCGGCATCCACCGCATGGTGTGGCACGACCGCAAGGCCTGGTGGCAACAGGAGCAGGCGATCCTCGCCTATCTGATCCTGGCCGGCACCACCGGCGACCCGGAGCAGCTGCGGCTGGGCCGCGAGGCGGCGGCGTTCTACAACGCCTTCTTCCTCGACTACCAGGACGGCGGCGTCTACTTCAACGTCCTCGCCAGCGGCATCCCGTATCTGCTGGGCACCGAGCGGCTCAAGGGCAGCCACGCCATGGCCGGCTACCACGCGCTGGAGCTGTGCTACCTCTCGGCCACCTACACCGGGCTGCTGCTCAGCAACGACCCGGTCACCCTGCACTTCAAGCCGCGCCCGGAGGACCTCCCGGACCAGGTGCTGCGGGTCGCGCCGGATCTGCTGCCGACCGGCTCCGTGGAGCTGACCCGGGTGTGGGTCGACGACCAGCCGTACCAGAACTTCGACGGCAAGGCCCTCACCGTGCGGCTGCCGCGCGGCGACGAACCCGTCCGGGTCCGGGTCGAGCTGGAGCCGGCCACGATGCGGCTGCGGATGCGCACCTCGTTCGACGGCGGCACCGCGCACGTCGTCTGCCACGGGGTGATCGACGCGGCCGAACTGGGCAAGTTCCGCCGCATATTGGCCGAGGTCATGGCTGCGACCCCACGGCGCGTGGAGTTCCACCTCTGCGAGGTCGGGGGCATGTGCCGCCCCGCCATCAACGAGCTGCTGTTCCAGCGCACCAAGGCGGGCCTGGACGTCGACTTCGTCATCGTGGGCTGTGCGCTGCCGGACGTGGCGGACGCGTTGCTCGCGACGGACGCCTTCCTGCTGGCTGGGGGTGACGAGTGCAACCATGACTGACCTCGCGACCTTCACCCTCCCATTACCCCCGATGCGCGCCCCGGGGGCACCGCCGGGCACCTCCGCCGGGCTCCCCGCCTACTGCCGTGATCTGTTCGGCGACTTCACCCGCGCCGACCAGCGGCGCTGGGGCGAGGTGTACGTGCGCGGGCTGCTGGACGTACCCGGGCGCAAGACACCCGCCCGGATCTCCGAGCAGGTGCTCGGCAGGCGGGCCGTGCAGCAGATCCAGCAGTTCGTGAACCAGAGCCCGTGGGCCTCCGCTCCCGTACGGGGGCGGCTCGCCCGGCAGGTGGTGCGGGCCTCGCGGGCCGAGGCCTGGTCCATCGACGAGGTCGTCTTCGCCAAGAACGGCGACCGGTCGGTGGGCGTGGCCCGGCAGTACGCGGCCTCGCAGGAGCGGACCGTGAACTGCCAACTGGCCCTCGCCGCCTCGCTGGTGGGCCAGGCCGGCGGGGTCCCGGTGAACTGGCGGCTGATGCTGCCGGCCCGCTGGGACCGTGACGAACGGCTGCGCGGCCAGGCCCATGTACCGGTCCAGGAACGCTGCCGGCCCCGCTGGAGCTACGTCCTGGAGGCACTCGACGAGATGCTCGACGAGTGGTCCCTGGAACCGCTGCCGGTGCTCGCCGACTGGCGCTGCGAGAGCGACCCCGACCCGCTCCTGCGCGGCCTTGAGGCGCGCGGCCTGGGCTATCTCGTACAGGCGGCGCCGCACACCCCGGTCCTGCTGCCCCGGCGGCAGGCCACCGCCCCCGGGGTGCGCGGCACTCTCGCCGAACTCGCCGGGCACGCGGCCCGGCACGGTGAGCGCACCTCGGTGACCTGGCACGATCCGGTGACCGAACGCATGCGGCACTCGGAGTTCGTGACGGGTCCGGTCCTGCTCCGCGCGGACCCGGCCGCCGCCGCGGCACCCCGTCCGCGCCTGCTCCTCGCCGACTGGCCCTACGGCCGCCCCCGGCCGCGCGCCTACTGGCTGACGAACCTCCCGGCCCGCCGCCTCGCGGAGATCGTGCCGCTGGCGCAGCTGCGCAGGTTCGCCGAGGAGGCGCTGGGCCGGATGCACGAGGAGTTCGGGCTCGGCGACTTCGAGGGCCGGTCCTTCCGGGGCTGGCACCACCATGTGACGCTGGCCTCGGCCGCGTTCGGCTACGACATGGTGCGCCAGCAGGCCGACGAGAGAGCACTGAGCCGGCCGCGTGCCTGAACTCGCCCGCCGCGAGGGCCCCGTACGGATTCGTCCGTACGGGGCTTTCGCACGCTCACTTCTGCCAGCCGACCCGGCTGAAGTCGACGTCGCCAAGTCCCGGCACCCCGTAGTTCGCCAAGCCCTTGCGGACGGCGAGGATCTGGGGCCGCTGGTACAGCTCGATGTCGTGGCCGAGCTTCCAGATCTCGGCGTCGGCCCGGTCGTAGAGCTTCTCGGCGGCCCGTTCGTCGAGGGTGCCGACAGCCTGGGCGAGGAGCTTGTCCACCTCGGCCGAGCCGACCCCGCCGTAGTTCTGGAAGGCCTGTCCCTTCTCTGGACGGCGATAGATGGCATAGGCGGAGCTGGGGTAAGTCAGGCCGGTGAAGCGGAAGATGGCGAGGTCGAAGTTGCCCTTCTCCAGGTACTGCGGTGCGTACGCGGAGGCCGGCACCTGCTGGATGACGACCTGGACGCCGACCTGGGCGAGCATGTGCTGGACGAGCTGGGCGAGGTCCTCGCCGAGCCGGTTGGTGCCCTCGCTCAGCACGAAGCGGAGGGTGAGGCTACGGCCGTTCTTGACCCGGGTCTTCCCGCTCCCCGGGCTCTTCCAGCCTGCCGCGTCCAGGGCGCGTTCGGCGGCCTCGGGGTCGTAACTCCCGTACGGGCGCGAGTTGTCGGTGTATCCGGGCTGGTTGGTCATGAAGAAGTGGTTGCCGAGCAACGGCACCTTCACCGGAAGGCCTTCGGCGGCGACGTCGGCCAACGCCGTGCGGTCGACGGCCTGTTGGACCGCGTTGCGCACGGCCCGGTCGGCGAGCGGGCCGCCTCCGCCGTTGAGGGTGATGTGCACCTCGTCCCACGCGGACCCGATGCGGATGTCGCTGTCCTGAGCCTTCTTCAACTGGGCGTAGGCCTCGCTGGTGGCCGCGTTGACCGCGTCGACCTCGCCGTTCAGGAAGGCCTGGAGGGCGGCGTCGGCGTCGAGGACGCGGAAGACGATCCGGTCGAGCCGGGGCCGGGTGCCCCACCAGCGGGGGTCGGGCACGAAGGTGAGTGTCTGCGCCGTCTTGTCGACCTCGCTGAGCTTGAACGGCCCGGCGGTGATGGGCAGTTGTCCCTGCCAGCCGGAGTTGAAGCGCTGCGGGGTGTCGTAGCCGGCGGCCGGGAAGAGCGGGGTGAACAGCCTGCGCCAGTCGGCGTACGGCTGCTTGAAGGTGACGCGCACCTCGTGCGGGCCGACGCCCCGGCGGACGTCCGCGATGCGGTCGTAGCCGCTGGTGTCGGCGACCAGGTAGCGCGGGTCGGAGCCGCTGAGGGCGTGCCACTGGGCCGCGAAGTCCCGCCAGCCCAGGGCCGTTCCGTCGGACCAGCGGGCCTTCGGGTTGAGGCGGTAGGTGACGACCTGGGGCGAGGTTCCGGTGACGGACGCGGAGAGCAGGTACTCGGGGACCGCGTGCGGGACGCCCTTGACGTCACGGGCGAAGAGCCGTGGCTCGGTCATGCTGTCGACGGTCCACACGTCGTCCAACGCCCCGTCGACCTGGCCGAAGTTGAACTGCGTGATCATCTGCGCGATCGGCAGGGTCAGCGTCCCGCCCGCGCGAAGGGCTGCTGCGGGCTGGGAGTTGATGTCGTACGTGCCGTACGTCGGCAGGGCCGGGTGCCGTTCGGGGTCCGGGGAGCCGGAACAGCCGGCCACGAGGAGGGTGAGTGCGCAGGCCACCACCCACGCGGACCAGACCCGTAATCGCTCCACCTAACGGCCCTCCCAGTGCGGACGAACCGTCAACTGCCCGAACTGTCCCGCGAATTGCGGAGCCGGAGCTTAACATCACGATGTGTCACCCACATGAAGCGGAACGAGTTCCATGCTCTCCCTGATCCTCAGGCGCCTGGTCCACTGCACGATCCTCTTCCTCTCCTCCGTCGTCCTCACCTACGCCCTCGCCTCCACGGCGCTCGATCCGCGCGCCTACTTCGAGGGCCGGCAGCCGCCCCCGCCCAGCCGGGTCGTCGACGACGAGCTGGCCCGCCTCGGCATGGACGACCGCACCCCGCTGCCCGAACGCTTCGCGCACTGGGCGGACCGCGCGGTCCACGGCGACCTGGGCCGGACCATCGACGGCGAGTCCGTGAACGCCGAGTTCGGCCGCCGGGTCGGGGTGTCCGCACGGCTGCTGCTGGTGGGGACCGTGACCGGTACGGCCGTCGGGGTGCTGGCCGGGGTGTGGGCGGCGGTGCGGCGCGGCGGGCTGGGCGACCGGGCGCTGACGGTGTTCTCGTTCGCGGTGCTGTGCGTGCCGACGTTCGTGCTGGCGCTGCTCCTGAAGACCGGCGCGCTCGCGGTCAACCGGGCCGCGGGCAGCACCGTCATCCTCTACACGGGCGAGCACACCCCGGGTCTGGAGGGTGGCTGGGCGGCCCAACTCCGCGACACGGCGGCCCACTTGCTCCTCCCGGCGATCTGCGTGGCGATCCCCGCGATCGCCTCGTACAGCCGCTACCAGCGCGCCGCGACCCTCGACGTGCTCGGCGCCGACCATCTGCGCACCGCCCAGGCCAAGGGGCTCACCCCCGGGCGGGCCCTCCTGCGGCACGGGCTGCGGATCTCGCTCGTCCCGGTGTCGGTGTTCTTCTCCTTCGGGCTGCTGACCCTGTTCACCGGCGCGGTGTTCACCGAGGAGATCTTCGGCTGGCCCGGCATGGGCAGTTGGCTCGTCGACTCGGTGCAGAAGGGGGACGTCAACTCGGTGGTGGCCGTCGACCTGTTCGCCGCGGCCGTGGTCCTGCTCGCCGGGCTGCTGGCCGACGTCGTGCACGCGCTCCTCGATCCCCGGGTACGGCAGCCGTGACGGGCGTCGGCCGGGGCCGGACGGCGCTGCGGCGGATGGTGCGGCGGCCGGGGGCGTTGTGCGGACTCGCGGTCCTGATCGTGCTGTTCGCACTGGCTTTCGTGGGGCCGTTCCTCAGCCCGTGGACGCACACGGACGTCGACTACACGGCGCTGCGGCAACCGCCGGACGCGCGGCACTGGATGGGCACGAACCGGATCGGGCAGGACGTGTTCGCCCAGGTGGTGCGGGGGCTGCAGAAGTCGCTGCTGATCGGGCTGTTGGTCGCGCTGTTCTCCACTGTGCTGGCGGCGGCGGTGGGCGCGTGCGCCGGCTACTTCGGCGGCTGGACGGACCGGGTGCTGATGTTCGTCGTGGACCTGATGCTGGTCCTCCCCGGGCTCCTCGTGCTGGTCGTGGTCGCGCCGAAGCTGCGGGACCGGGGCTGGATCGCGCTCGTCGGGCTGCTGGCGCTGCTGGGCTGGATGGTCACGGCGCGGGCGGTGCGCGGCATGACGCTGTCCCTGAGGGAGCGTCAGTTCGTGGTGGTGGCAAGGCTGATGGGCGTCTCACCCGCGCGGATCATCTGGCGGCATGTGCTCCCGCACACGGCGTCGTTCCTGATCACGGACGCGACGATCGCCGTGGGCGGGGCGGTGATCAGCGAGACCGGGCTGTCGTACTTCGGCCTCGGCGTACAGTCGCCCGACGTCTCCCTCGGCACACTGATCGCCGACGCGACGGATGTGGCGCTGGTGTATCCGTGGATGTTCTTCTTCCCCACGGGCTTGTTGATCGCGTTCGTGCTGGCGGTCAACAAGCTGGGCGGTGCCCTGCGGGACGCGCTGGACCCGACGACGGTGGACACCTCCACGAGCCGCGCGTCCCGACCTCCCCTGTCAGGGATACCCAGTTGACCACCGTCCTGGAGGTGCGCGGTCTGACGGTCGCCGTCGGACAGGACCGACGGCCCCCGCTGCCCGTGGTGCGCGGCGTCGACCTCACCCTCCGGCGCGGTGAAGTCCTGGGCCTGGTCGGCGAGTCGGGCACCGGCAAGACGCTCACGGCGCTGGCCCTGATGGGACTCGCACCGCCGGGTGCTCAGGTCGGCGGTTCGGTACGCCTCCTGGGTGAGGAGCTACTGGGCCTACCGGTAAGGGAGTTGGCGCGTGTCCGCGGCCGCCGCATCGCGATGGTCTTCCAGGACCCACTGCACGCCTTCACGCCGGTGCAGCGGGTCGGCGACCAGATCGCGGAGGCGCTGCGCATCCACCAACACCCGCGCCCGCGCCGGGAGTCGGCGCAGCGCCGGGCGGTGGAGCTGCTGGACTTCGTAGGGGTGCCGCGTCCGACGTGGGCGGCGCGTGCCTACCCCCACCAGCTCTCCGGCGGGATGCGGCAACGGGCGATGATCGCGATGGCGATGGCCAACAGCCCCGACGTCCTGATCGCGGACGAGCCCACCAGCGCGCTCGATGTGACCGTGCAGGCACAGGTGTTGGAAGCGCTGGCCGCCGCCCGCCGCGAAACGGGCGCGGCCCTGCTCCTGGTGACTCACGACCTGGGGGTGGTCGCGGGCACGGCGGACCGGGTCGCCGTCCTGTACGCGGGCCGCATCGTGGAGACGGGCCCGGTGGAGGCGGTCCTGACCCGCCCCCGCATGCCCTACACCCTCGGCCTGGTCGGCTCGGTCCCCCGCCCCGACGCCCGAGTCCCCCTCACCCCGATCCCGGGCACGGCCCCGGCTCCGGGCACGGCGGCCCCGGGCTGCGCCTTCGCGCCCCGCTGCCCGCTCGCGGAGCCGGACTGCGTCACGTCGGACGTCCAACTCCTGGGCGTGGACAGCCCGTCCAGGGCCGGCCTCGCGGGCGTCGACGCCCACGAGGCGGCTTGCCGACGGGTACGGCTGGTGTCGCAGCGGACGGCGGTGCAGCTGTTCCCGCCGAGCGGGGGTGCGCGGAGCGAGGGTGAGTCGGACGGCCCGGTGTTGTTCGCTCCCGACAACGGAAGCCCAGGGTCCCGGAGTTGGGCCTTGCCGCCCGCACCGGGCGACAGGAACTCGGACACGCGGGGACGCACCGCACCCGAAGTCGTCCTCCGTGTCACCGGTCTGGCCAAGTCCTACGTCCCGTCCACCGGCCGCCGCCGTCGCGAGCGAACGGTCGTCGCCGTGGAAGAGGTCGACCTGGAGGTACGCCGGGGCGAGACGCTCGCGCTCGTGGGTGAGTCCGGGGCCGGTAAGTCGACGGCGCTGATGGAGGTCGTGTCGCTCGCCGCCCCGCAGGCGGGCACCGTGGAGATCCTCGGGCAGGATGTCGCGCGGCTGACCCGGCGGACGGCGCGGTTGTTGCGCGGGGCCGTGCAGATCGTGCCGCAGGATCCCCTGTCGAGTCTGGATCCGCGGATGCCGGTGGGGGACATCGTCGCCGAGCCGTTGTACGCGCGGCGGGTACCTCGGGACGTCGTAGCCGCGCGGGTGCCGCGGTTGCTCGGGCAGGTGGGGCTGGACGCCGGGGACGCGGGGCGGTATCCGCATCAGTTCTCCGGCGGGCAGCGGCAGCGGGTCGCCATCGCGCGGGCGCTGGCCGTCGAGCCGGCGTTGTTGCTGCTCGACGAGCCCGTGTCCGCGTTGGACGTGTCCGTGCAGGCGCAGATCCTGGATCTGTTGCTGCGGCTCAAGCGGGAGTTGGGGCCGGCCTATCTGCTGGTGTCGCACGATCTCGCGGTGGTGCGGCAGATCGCCGACCGGGTGTCGGTGATGTATGCGGGGCGGACCGTGGAGACGGGACCCGTGGCCGAGGTGTTCGACGCGCCCCGGCATCCCTACGCCCGGGCCCTCCTGTCGGCCGTCCCGCTGCCGGACCCGGTCGCCGAACGCGCCCGGCACCGGATCGTGCTGCCCGGCGACCCGCCGTCCGGTGTGCCGGTCGCGGCGGGGTGCCGGTTCCTGGCCCGGTGTCCGGTCGCCGCGCTGCTCGCGCCCGGTCGGCGTGCGCGGTGCGAGACCGAGATCCCCCGGCCGTCACAGGTCACCTCGGCCGGCACCCACACCGTGGCCTGCCATTTCCCGCACGGGGGAATGCCCTGGCAGCACATACGGACAGACCGGGGGACGTCCGGTCGGCCGTGGAGCGAGCCGCCGGACCGTCCACCGGTCCACTGAGCCTGAAGTGCCGTTCGTCCGTGCGGGCCTCGCCTCAGCAGCAGGCACCGCTCGCACCGCTGGACTGTGCGATGCCTTCGCGCAGGGGATGGGTGGTGGCACCCGAACCGTTCAACCAGAGTCCGCTCGTCACAAGTCCACCGACGAAGACGACGATTGCTATGAGCGTGAATACTTTGATGCTCATGAAAATCTCCCCTCCGAGCATTTACGGATGACCATTTACGGATGACGCGTTGACAAGATGAGTCAACAAGAACTTACTCAATCAGTCAAGTATTAATCTCGCAAAAGACGATCTCGAAAAGCGGAATCCCCTTACCCATATGAAATCTGAATTAGCGTCAATTCAGAAAACGCCTGAACAGGCCACTTCGCGTGCGCGAATCGATCATGCCGACTCCATTGGATCGTCGGCGACTTACTGGTAACGTTGATCTGTCATCCCGGTGGTCATAGCCACCTCCAAGGAGCCCACATGGACCCTCTCGAAAACACGACGACTGCAGGGCTGGGTGACCGCATCCGGCTGCTGCGGGGCAAACGTGGCCTCAAGCAGCAGGATCTGGCGTCCAGCGAGATATCGGCGAGCTACATCTCCTTGATCGAATCCGGCAAGCGCGCTCCCTCGGAGTCGGTGCTCGCCGCGCTCGCGGAGCGCCTCGGCTGCTCCGCCGAGTATCTGCGCAGCGGTCGGGACGACCACGAGCTGGAAGAGGCCCGGCTGCGGCTGGCCTTCGGTGAGATGGCCCTGCGCAACGGCAGCAACGGCGAGGCACTCCAGGCCCTCAGCGAACTGCTGGCCAAGCCCAGCCTGTTGGACGTCTCCATGACCCGGCGCGCCCGCATGGGCCAGGCCTCCGCGCTGGAGAAGCTGGACCGTACGGAGGCCGCCATCGCGGTCCTGGAGGAGCTCGACCGCGACCCCGACCTGGCTCCGGGTTCCGCCGAGTGGTGCCAGATCGCGGTCGCCCTGTGCCGCTGCTATCGCAACGCCGGCGACATCACGCTCAGCATCGAGATCGGCGAGCGGGCCATGGCCCGGCTGGACGCCCTCGGCCTGGACGTGACGGTCGACCACGTCCAGCTCGGCGCCACGCTCATGGCGTCGTACCACATGCGCGGCGACCTGACCCGGGCCCAGCTCATGGGCGGCAGGCTGCTGGACGCCGCCGAGAAGCAGGGCGCGCGGGCCGCTCGGGGTGCCGTGTACTGGAACGCCGGGCTGGTGGCACGCTCCCGGGGGCAGCTCAACGAGGCCATGGCGCTGGTCGAGCGGGCGCTCGCGCTGATGTCCGAGGACGACAACCTGCGCCATCTCGCCATGCTCAAGATGAACTACGGCTCGCTGCTGCTCCAGGTCGACGAGCCCGAACCGGCGCGCGGCAAGCAGCTGTTGGAGGAGGCGCAGCAGCTGCTGGCCGAGGTGGGCAACGCCCCGGAGCTCGCGCAGTGCGAGATCGGGCTCGCCGACGCCGACGCGATGCTGGGGCAGTGGGACGAGGCCGCGGCGCACGCCGAGCGCGCGCTCGGGCTGACCGGCACCGAGTCCCGTATCCAGGCCGTCGGCGCCCGGGGCACGCTCGCCGAGATCCAGCTGATGCGCGGCAACTTCGACCAGGCCGCGCAGTATCTCCAGGCCGCCACCCGGCAGTTGCGGCAGTTCCGGCCATCGCACCAGGTGGCCCTCAACTGGCGCTACCTGGGCGATCTGTGGAAACGACAGGGCAACACGACCGAGGCCCTCAAGGCGTACGACCGGGCGCTGTCGGCGGCCGGCATGGCACCGCACCGGGACCCCGGCCACATCTTCACCGAGCAGCACCGTTCCTGAGATCCGCGCCGCATTCCCGAATCCGGGTGAGTTCCCTACCGTCCAGGGGGAGTTCACCGCTCGGGCGGCTCCGGTCAAAGGCATGGACCATTGACCGTCGTGCCTGGTAAAGGCATGGACCATTCGACGTCGAACAGCCCGGCGGAACAGGCCGCCCGGTTCCGTTTCGAGCCGGATCCGAGCCTTCCGAACCCCCCGCCTGGAACAGTGTCCGGGCCGGGGGGTTCGTCGTGTCTCCGGTCGGGACGGCGGCAGGCACCCGGCGGCGCAATGCCCAACTCCCCCGAATTTCCGAGCCGTTCGCCGGCGATAGCCGCCCGGAGGGCGCTCCCCTTTCCGCCCCGCGTATTCCCGCCGCGTGCCGCAGACGGGAATTCCCTATTCTCTCCGAGTCGTCAATTCCCGCTCGGCGCAAGGGAATTCCCGGCGGCGGAGGCCGTCAGCGGGAGGCGTTCGCCAGGCGGTGCACGGCGGCGAGCGGGATCGGCAGCCGGTCGGGGCGGAGCCTCGACTCGTACACGGCCTCGTAGACGGCCTTGTCGGCCTCGAAGGCGCGCAGCACCACCGGGTGACAGTTCGGGTCCTCCCGGCCGGCCGACGCGTAGCCCTCGATGAAGGCGCGCCGGTTGCGCACCGCCCACGCGTAGGCCCGCCGGCGTCGGCGCAGCCGTCGCGCGGGCGAGCCGTCCGCCGGGTCGCCGGACTCCAGGGTGCCGAGGCCGGTACGGGCCGCGTAGTCGAAGGAGCGCAGCATGCCGGCGACGTCCCTCAACGCCGGTTGCGGCAGGGCGCGTTCGGCGGCGGTGCGGGCCGGTTCGCCCTCGAAGTCGACGATGCGCCAGCCGTCGGCGGTGCGCAGCGCCTGCCCGAGGTGCAGATCGCCGTGGGTGCGCTGGGCGAAGACGGAGCTGCCGCGCCCGGCGATCCGGGCGTAGTCGTCGAAGAGGGCGCCGAGCCGGGTGGTGTAGCGGGCGAGCGCGGGGACCTCCTCGGCGGCCTCCTTGAGCCGTATGTTCATCGCCGCCGCCTCCTCGGCCACGTCCTGGGCCGTGAGCCGGCTGCGCCCGAACGCCCTGTCCAGCGCGCCGTGCACGTCGGCGACGGCCCGGCCCAGGCTGCGCGCGTGCGGGGTGAAACCGCCGCCGGCCGGTACCCCCCGGCACGCGTCGTCCATGCAGTCGCTGGCGTGCCGTACCGCCTCCGCCCAGCCGTCCCGCGCGTCGGGCAGGAACTCCTCGACGAGGCCGAGCACCAGGCCCTCGGCGCCGGGGGCGTCGCTGTGCAGGGCGCCGTAGAGGCGGGGTGTGCGCTCGCAGTGCTGCTGGGTGAGGGCGTGCAGGGCCTCGACCTCGGTGTGCGGGCCGGGTTCGGGGCGGCGGAAGATCTTGAGGAGGATCTGGCCGCCGTACGACACGGCCGTGTTGCTCATCTCGACGTCGAGCGGGTGGGGCACGAGGCCGACGGGGAGCGGGTAGCGGCCGGTGCGTTCCAGGCGGGGGCCGGGGCTCGCGCCGCCGCCCGCCAGTTTGCGCAGCAGCAGTCCGAGGAGGGCGCCGTCGGCGAGGGCGTCGTAGACCCGCCAGCCCTGCCAGGGGCCGGCCGGGACGGTGGTGATCGCGGCGGGTTCGAGGCGGGCGGGGAGCTCGGGCCGCAGGCCGAGCAGGAGTTGGTAGTGCAGGGTCTGGCCGTCGGGGCGGCGGGCCGCGACCACGGCGTGCAGCAGCAGGGGTGGTTCGTCGCCGAGCGCGGAGGCCGCGCGGGTTTCGAGGCGGGCCCCGGTGAAGCGGGAGTCGAACCAGCGGCGGCCCTCCAGCCAGGGTGCCAGGGCCGGGAGCAGGGGTTCGAGGATGCCGTCGCTCATGATCCCTCCGCGGGTGTGAGCACGTGCGCGGCCTGGTGGGCCGGATCGAGGCGTACGTAGGTGGACTCGCCCCAGGCGTAGGTCTCGCCGGTGAGTTCGTCGCGCAGCTTGAGCGTGCCGTCGGCGGGCAGGCCGAGCGCGGCCGGGTCGCAGGTGACGGTGGCCTCGTGGGCGTGGTGCGGGTCGAGGTTGACGATCACGAGCACCAAGTCGGTCCCGCCGTCCGGGAGTTCGACACTCTTGGTGTAGGCGAGGATCTGGTCGGAGTCGGTGCTCTGGAGGCGCAGGTTGCGCAACTCCTGGAGGGCCGGGTGCAGTCGGCGGAGCCGGTTGAGCAGGGTGATCAGGGGTGTGATGGTGCGGCCCTCGGCTTCGGCAAGTGCCCAGTCCCTGGGCCGGAGTTGGTACTTCTCCGAGGCGAGGTAGTCCTCGGTGCCCTCCGCCAGCGGGGTGTTCTCGCACAGCTCGTAGCCGGCGTAGACGCCCCAGCTCGGCGCGGCGGTCGCGGCGAGCACGGCCCGGACCTCGAAGGCGGGTCTGCCGCCGTGCTGGAGGTAGGCGTGCAGGATGTCGGGGGTGTTCACGAAGAGGTTGGGCCGCAGGAACCCGGCACTGTCCAGGGCGAGTTCGGGCAGGTAGTCGGTCAGTTCCTCCTTGGTGTTCTTCCAGGTGAAGTAGGTGTACGACTGCTGGAAGCCGGCCTGCGCCAGCGCGTGCACCATGGCCCGGCGGGTGAACGCCTCGGCCAGGAACAGCACATCGGGGTCGGTGGCGTCGACCTCGGCGATCAGCCACTCCCAGAACTGCACGGGTTTGGTGTGCGGGTTGTCCACCCGGAAGATCCGCACGCCCAGGTCCATCCAGTGCCGTACGACGCGCAGCGCCTCGGCGTACAGGCCCTCGGGGTCGCCGTCGAAGTCGAGCTGGTGGATGTCCTCGTACGTCTTCGGCGGATTCTCGGCGTAGGCGATGGAGCCGTCGGCGCGGTGGTGGAACCACTCGGGGTGCTCGGTGAGCCAGGGGTGGTCCGGTGAGCACTGGAGGGCGAAGTCCAGGGCGACTTCGAGGCCCAACTCCCTTGCGGTGGCGACGAAGTGGCGGAAGTCGTCCTCGGTGCCGAGGTCGGGGTGGATGGCGTCGTGGCCGCCGTGCCGGGAGCCGATGGCCCAGGGTGAGCCGACGTCGTCGGGGCCGGCGTGGAGGGTGTTGTTGGCGCCCTTGCGGTGGGTCGTGCCGATGGGGTGGACCGGCGGGAGGTAGACGACGTCGAAGCCCATCGCGGCGACGGCGGGCAGCCGGTCGGCGGCACTCCGCAGTGTGCCGCCGACCGGGCGGCTGCCCGCCTGGACCACCGCTCCCTCCGAGCGCGGGAACAGCTCGTACCAGGAGCCGACGAGGGCGCGCCGGCGTTCGACGCGCAGGGGCAGGGGCCGGGAGGCGGTGACCAAGTCACGCAGCGCGTAGCGCCCCAGGGCGGCCGTCACCCGGGGGGTGGTGACGGCGGACAGCCGGGCCGGAGGGGGGCCCAGGGTGTCGCGGAGCGCGGCGACGGCCGCGGTGACCGCCTCCCGGCGGTCCGAGGAGGTGATGCCGAGTGCGGCCCGTTCGTGGAGCAACGCGCCCTCGGCCAGGGTGAGTTCGGTGTCGACGTCCGCCTCTATCTTGAGCGTGGCATCGTGCCGCCAGCTCTCCAGCGGGTCGGCCCAGGCCTCGACACGGAAGGTCCACAGGCCCTCCGTGTCGGGGACCACGGTGGCCTGCCAGCGGTCGGCGTCCTCGTCGACGAGGGTCATCGGGACCCGGTGGGCGGGGCGCCCCGCGGGATCGTGCAGGACGACGTCCGCGGCGACGGCGCCGTGGCCCTCGCGGAAGACGGTGGCCGTGATGTGGAGGTGTTCCCCGGTCACGGCCTTGGCGGGCAACTCCCCGTCCCGCACGCGTGGTTGGACGTCGAGGACGGGGATGCGCCCGGTCACCGGTGTCATGGTCGACTCCTCCCCGCTCGGATCCCGTCAGCGAAGCCCGGTCGGGGCCGGCGTCCGGGCTGCGAGCAGGTCGATGATGGTCCGTGCGAAGAGGTGGCAGTGGTTGCCGGTGCGGCCGGTGACCAGGTCGTCGTGGATGACGACGTCCTGGTCGACGTACTCGCCGCCCATGTTCCGCAGATCGCCCAGCAGGTTGTTGTGCACCACCGCGCGCCTGCCCTGCATCAGGCCCTGCACGGGCGCGGCGAGCCACATGCCGTGGCAGATGATGCCCTTGAGGATCGCCGGGTCGGCGAACGCGCGGCGCAGGAACTGCGAGGCGGGCGGCAGCAGTTGGGTGTCCTCGGTGAAGCGCAGCCGGTCGGCGACCATCCCGGAGGGGACGATCACCGCCGAGTACTCCTTCAGCGCGAACTCGTCGAGGTCCTCGAAGGACTCGGTGACCTCGAAGGGCATGCGGTGCTCATGACCCTGGAAGGTCATCTGCTCGTTGCCCCACAGCCGGGACAGGAAGTGGACCTCGGCTCCCTCCTCGGGGAAGCGGTACCGGTAGTAGAGGATCTCGGGCTCGTAGAAGTCGCTCTCCATCAGGACGGCGATCTTGTGACCGGACAGTCGCACGGCAACTACCCCTTCCCCTTCGCGGTGACCAGGTCGATGAGGAACGGCCCGCGGTGGGCGAGCGCCTGCGCGACCGCCTCCTCGGCCTGCCCGGGCTTCTCGACCCTTACGGCTGCCACACCGAGGGAACCGGCGAGGGAGACGAAGTCGACGGCCGGGCTGGACAGATCGAAGATCTCGGGCTGTTCGTGGGCGGGGATGTGCTGCTCCCGCCAGTACTCCTCGATGTTGTCCTCAAGGAGCTTGTAGCTGCCGTTGTTGCAGATGACGAACTTGGTGGGGAGGCCGTAGCGGGCCGCCGTCCACAGTGCCTGGAAGGTGTACATGCTGCCGCCGTCGCCGGTGAAACCGACCACCGTGCGGTCGGGGTGGGCGAGTTGGGCACCCAGCGCGCCGGGGATGCCGACGCCGAGGGAGCCGCCGCGGGTCTGCATCCACTGGCCCGGCACGGTTGCCGGGAGCCGGCGGAAGAGCGCCGGGGACGCCGTCAGCGCCTCGTCGAAGAGGATCGCGTCCGACGGCAGCCGGCGGGCGAACTCCTGCGCGAGGGCGATCGTCGGCAGCTCCGCCGCCTCGGCCGCGGCCTCGGCCCGCTCGTCCGCCTTGGCGAGGGCGGCCGAGCGCTGCGCGGCGTGCCGGCGCAGCCGCTCGGCCGCCGCCGTGCGCCGGCCCAGGCCCATCGCCCGGCCCAGCGCGTCGGCGAGCAGGCCCAGGGTGGCTTTCGGATCGGCGACGATGCCTAGGTCGACGGGGTGGTTCTTGGCGATCGCGCCGGAGTCGAGGTCGATGTGCACGACCGGGACACCCGCCCCGAAGACGCCGTCGAGCGCCGGGTACACCTCGGGCAGCGCGTAGGTGCCCACGACGAGGACACCGTCCGCCGCACCGGTGATCTTCCGGCTCTGCTCGCCGAACATGTGGCCCAACTGGCCCGCGTAGGCGGGGTGTTCGACGGAGAGGTTGACCTCGGCCCAGTCCGCGCCGTACACGTCGGCGCCCCACACCTCGGCCAGCCGCCCCAACTCGGCCTGGGCGCCCGCGAAGTGGACGCCGTCACCGGCGATGACGATCGGCTTGCGGGCGTCGGCGAGCAGCGCGGCGGCCTTCGCCACGGTGTCCGGGGTGGGCAGGCTGCGGGTCTCCGGGTAGGACACGGGCGCCACCGGTTCGGCGGTCTCGTGGTCCATCACGTCGGCGGGCAGCACGACCAGCACCGGACCGTAGGGCGGGGTCGCGGCGACCTTGAAGGCGCGTCGCAGGACGCGCAGCGTGGAGTCGGGATCGACCACGCGGGTGGCCCACTTGGTCACCGGTTTGGCCATGCCGACCAGGTCGGCGGCCATCTGCGCGTCCATGCTGTCGTAGCGCAGTCCGGACTCGCCGACCAGGGTGACGATCGGGGCGTGGCCGCGCATCGCCTGGTAGAGCATGCCGATGCCGTTGCCGAGCCCGACTCCGGAGTGGAGTTGCAGGACCGCCGGGGTGCGGGTGGCGCGTGCGTAGCCGTCCGCCATGCCGACGGCCGTGCACTCCTGGAGGGCCAGGACGTACTGGATCGAGGGGAAGGAGCGCAGTTCGTCGAGGAACCCCTGCTCGACCGTGCCGGGGTTGCCGAACATGAATCGGACCCCTTCGGCCTGCAGTTGTTCGAGCAGCGCGATCCGCGCGGGCCTGCTGTCCATCGTGTGCTCACCTCTCGTCGGAGCAAAGGGCGTCGGGCGGCCTCAGTCGGTCGCCGTGAACCCCCACTGCCGCAGGCCCTCTTCGAGGACCTCGACGGTCTTCTGACCGGTCAGGTAGGAGTCGGGCGTCGAACGGCCCGTGATGAACGGGTAGTCGACGATGACGGAGGTCGTCTTGCCGAAGTTGCCGTGGTAGGCGCCGCCGGGTGCGGTGGCGTCGCGCAGGATGTACTCCAGCGGGTACGGGGGCGGTCCCATCACGAAGTCGGTGCCGAGGAAGCCGGTGCCGTCCTTGTAGTCGTACTCGATGCAGTGGCCGGTGACGTGCTTGCCGCGGATGAGGGAGACCCGGGTCTCCTGGTCGCGGGCGAAGGCGAGGCAGGCGACGCCGTAGCACTCGGCGGCGATCGGCCGGTCCAGTGCGTGGAAGGCGAGGATCAGGTCGTGGACCCGCCAGTTGTTGGCGAGGTCGACGATCGGTCCGCTGCCGCCGACGATCAGGAGCGCGTCGTAGCGGTCGGCGATCTGTGCACGCACCTGCTCCAGGCGGGTGTTGTAGGCCTCCCAGTCGCGCAGGAAGTACGGCTTGGACCGGTAGGGCCGGTCGGGCAGCCAGGACGACAGGTCGAGGGGGTTGTCGAGCCGGTCCGAGGCCTCGACCTTGCGTACCTTGTCCGCCGTCTCCGGGGTGGTGACGGAGCGGCCGAGCGGCGGGTCGACGTACTCGGGGTCCATGCTCGGCGGCAGCGCGTGCGGGCGCTTGCCGGTCGCGGTGGCGAAGGTGAGGTGGTAGCCGGCCTGGTCGAAGGTCTCCAGGGGGCCGATCAACTCCTCACCCCAGTAACCGTATTCGGACAGGACGACCAGAATGCGCTTGCTCATGGGGTTCCTCCCGTTCGGCGGGACGGTGCCGACTGGCGAATTCCTGTGTACGTCGGCGGAGTTCGCGCCGGTCGTCGGCGGGGCCCGGGTCGCGGCACATCCTCAAGTGGCCGAACGCACTACGGCATGTCCTGGCCATCGATCTTCGACCGGTGAACCCGGGGGCGCCCGGCGGGAGTTGCCGCAGCTCCGGCGGCGACTTCGCACAGTGCGGCCGGTCCCCGTACGCGAGCGGCCGGGGCGGGCGCGGTTGTGGGGTCATCGGACGTGTGTCGCTTCCGGACCCCGGGAGCGGAACCCCCGATGAGCGGAGACTTTCATGCCGAGCGAACAGACCGGCTCCGACCGGGAGATCGCCGCGTTCGTGCAGCGCTGGTACGACCTGCTGAGCGGGCACGCGCCGGTCGAGGAGCTGCTGCCCCTCGTCGCCGACCAGGGCCTGGTGATGGCCTTCCCGGAGCGGACCCTGTACAGCCACGCGGACTTCCTCGACTGGTACACGGCCGTCGGCGAGGCCTACACCGACCAGTCCCACACCGTCGAGGAGGTCACCTCCCACGAGGACGGCACCCGTATCGACGTCGACGTCCGGGTGGTGTGGACCGCCAAGTCGACTGCCGACGGCAGCGTTTCGTCCTTCCGGATCAACCAGAAGTGGCAGTTGGAGCGCCCCGAGCCGGGTGCCCGTCCGCTGATCGTCGACTACCGGGTCGGCGAGCCGGTCGCGATCTGATTCCCCGTCACCTTTTGGAGGCTGACATGCCGTCGAAGTCGGTGCCCTCAGGGGCCGATTACATCGTGGTGGGTGCCGGCTCGGCCGGCTGCGCGGTCGCGGCCCGGCTGAGCGAGGACCCGTCCGTGAGCGTGGTCCTGCTGGAGGCGGGCGGCTGGGACGAGCGCCCCGAGATCCACCGGGCCGACGCCGCCTCGGTCCTCTCGCTGCTCACCGCCGAGTGGCGCAGCGAGATCGACTGGGGCTACGTCACCGAGTCCGAGGCGGGCATGGAGGGCCGCCGTGTCCCCGTGGCCCGTGGCAAGGTCGTCGGCGGCTGCAGTTCCGTCAACGCCCTGATGTGGGTACGCGGCAGCCGCCACGACTTCACCCGCTGGGTCGCCGAGGGCGCCACCGGTTGGTCCTACGACGACGTCCTGCCGTTCTTCCGGCAGGCCGAGGACTTCTCGGGCGGCGCCGACGCGTACCACGGCGTGGGCGGTCCGGTCCGGGTGCGGCAGCTCGATCAACCCGCCCCGATAGCAAGGGCGTTCGTGGCGGGCGCCGGTGAACTCGGCTACGCCACGGACACCGACGGGGACTACAACGGCGCCCGGCAGGAGGGCTTCGGCTTCCTGTACCAGACGTTCCGCGACGACGCGGGCCACCGGTGCAGCACGGCCGACGCCTATCTGCGCCCCTCCCTGGACCGCTCCAACCTGACCGTGCTCACCGACACCCTGGTCACCCGGCTGCTGCTGGACGGGACGCGGGTCACGGGCGTCGAGTACGTCCAGGACGGCGAACGGCGCGAGCTGCGCGCCGAGGGTGAAGTCGTCGTGTCCGCCGGGGCGTTCGAGACGCCGAAGCTGCTCATGCTGTCCGGGATCGGCCCGGCCGCGCACCTGCGGGAGCACGGCATCCGCTGCGTCCAGGATCTGCCGGGCGTCGGCGCGGGACTCCAGGACCACCTGTTCGTGCCGATCTGCTACCAGTCGCTCCAGGAGCATCCGGACGGGGCGCTGCTGTCCGAGGCGGGGCTGTTCACCCACACCCGCGAGGCGGGCCCGGAGGACGCCCCCGACCTCCAATTCACCTTCGGTCCCATCAAGTTCCTGCCGTCCGACGCCCCCGCCGACCAGTGGGAGGGTCCCGGTTTCACCTTCGCGCCGATCGCGCTGCGGCCGCAGAGCCGGGGCCGGATACGGCTGCGTGACACCGACCCCGTGTCCAACGCCGTCGTCAGCGCCGGCTACCTCACCTCCACGGCCGACGTCGACGTCCTGGTCCACGGGGTGCAGCTGGCCCGGGAGTTGGCCGCCACCCGGGCCTTCGACCCGTTCCGCGGCGACGAGTTGGGCCCCGGCAAGGACATCACCGGGCCCGAGGAGCTGCGCCGGTACGTCGCCGCGAACGCGACCACTCTGTGGCACCCGGCCGGCACCTGCCGGATGGGCACGGGCACGGACGCCGTCACGGACCCGGAGCTGCGCGTGCACGGCATCGCGGGGCTGCGGATCGCCGACGCGTCGGTGATGCCGTCGATCACCGCGGGCAACACGCACGCGCCCAGCGTCATGATCGGCGAGCGCGCGGCGGCGTTCGTCCGCGCGGCCGCCGCCCCCTCCCGGTCCGCCTCTTCGGAGTCCGTGCCGTCTCTCTCCCAACCGTCCCTGTCCGACGTCCACTTGAGCTAGGGGATGCAGCATGTCCGACCTTGACCAGACCCAGCAGGACAACCTGGCGCTGTACCGGCGCTTCCTCGACGCGTTCAACTCCGGCGACCTCGCGGAGATCCCCCGGGTCATCGCCGCCGGCTTCACCGACCACCACCCCGGGTTCGACATCACCGGCATCGACTCCTACCTGGAGGCGCTGCGCGGGGCGTACAACTCCCTTGATCTGAAAGGCGAGTTGGACGAACTGTCGGCGCTCGGCGAGGACCGGGTGCTGACCCGGGTCAAGCTGACCGGCACGCATCTCGCGCCGCTGCTCGGCTTCCCGGCCACGGGCCGCAAGGTGGAGTGGTCCACCACCGAGATCTGGCGGGTCGAGAACGGCCTGTTCGTGGAGCGGTGGGCACAGGACGACATGCTCGGCCTGCGCGAGCAGATCTCCTCGAACGCGTCGAACCTGGCCGTCGTCCAGCAGGTCAGCGACGCCGTGAACCACCGCCGGCTGGACGACCTCGACGACCTGTTCGGGCCGACGTTCCACGACAACAACCCGGCGTGGAGCTGCGAGAGCCTGGAGGAGCTGAAGGGCATCATCCAGGGCGCGTACGACGGACTCGACTTCTCCGTGCACCTCGACGCGCTCTACCCCGCCTCGCCCGACAAGGTGATCATGCACATCACCTTCCACGGCAAGCACATCGCGCCGTTCTTCGGCCAGGAGCCGACCGGCAAGGAGGTCTCCTGGACCAGCCTGGAGGTCTACCGGCTGGAGGACGGCAAGGTCGTCGAACGCTGGGTGCAGGCCGACACCGCCGGTCTGATGCGCCAGGTCGGCGTCCCGCTCCCCTGACCGATCCCGTACCCCGGAACAGCCACAGAAAGGACGGGCGCATGGACACCCGAGAAGTGGTCGACACGTACTACCGGCTGGCCAACTCCGGCGAGTGGGACGCCTGGTGCGACCTGTTCGCCGCCGACCAGACCATGGACGAACAGCTGGCCGGACATGTCGAGGGCCGCGAGACGCTCCGGGAGATGATGAAGGGCTTCCCGGAGATGTACGCCTCCTTCGCCAACGTCCCCCGGCACGTGGTCGTGGACGGCGAACAGGCCGCGGTGGTCTCCGACATCACCGGCCGCACCCACGACGGCATCACCGTCGAGGCCAAGGTGTGCAACTACTTCCGCGTCACCGGCGGCCTCATCACCTACTTCGCCAACTTCCACGACAGCGTGCCGTTCGCCGCGGTCACCGGGACGTGACGGCGATGACGACCGCTGCCCCGGCCGGCCTGCGCTGGTCGCACGTCGGCCTCAACTGCCGTGACCAGAAGGCCACGGAGGACTTCTACACCCGGCACTTCGGGTTCGCCCGGGCCCGGGTGGTGGAGGCCGACGGGGTCCGCGTGGTGTTCCTGCGCAACGGCCCCGTCTATCTGGAGCTGTTCGCGACCGACGCGGACGCCCTGTTCACCACGGCGAAGGACGGCCCGGACAACCCCGGCACGGCACGCCATCTCGCGTTCCAGGTCGACGACGTGGACGCGTTCCTCGCCGCCGCCGACGGCGAACTGGCGGCGCTGCTCGGCCCGTTGACCTTCGACGCGTTCATCCCCGGCTGGAAGACGGTGTGGGTGTCCGACCCGGACGGCATCGTGATCGAGGTCAGCCAGGGATACACCGATCAGTCCACCGACGAACTGGCCACGTACGCCTGACAGGAGAGTCCCCCACCATGAGGCCCGTCCCCGACCAGACCATCCTCCTCACCGGCGCCACCGACGGCATGGGCCGTGAGCTGGCCCGTGAACTCGCCGCGCAGGGGGCGTCGTTGATCCTGCACGGCCGCAGCGCGACCAAGGGCGCCGAGCTGCTGGCGGAACTGCGCGCGTCCACCGGCAACGACAGGCTCAGCTACGAGCTGGCCGACTTCTCCTCGCTGGAGGACATCCGCAAGCTCGCCGACCGCGTCCTCTCCACCCACGACCGGCTCGACGCGCTGGTGAACAACGCCGGCATCGGCGTCGAGCTGGCCCGCCAGGAGAGCCAGGACGGCCTGGAACTCACCTTCCAGGTCGACTACTTGGCGGCCTACATGCTCAGCTGCCGGCTCGCGCCGCTGCTGGTCCGCTCGGCCCCGGCCCGCATCGTCAACGTCAGCTCCGCGGGTCAGGCGCCGATCAACTTCCGTGACGTGATGCTGGAGCGGAACTGGGACGGGGTGCAGGCCTACTGCCAGGCCAAGCTCGCCCAGATCAGCCTGACGTTCGACCTGGCCGAGCGGCTGCACGGCACCGGGGTGACGGCCAACGCCCTGCACCCGGCGTCGTACATGCCGACGAAGATGGTGGTGAACCTGTTCACCCCGCAGTCCACGGTCGAGGAGGGCGTGCACAGCACCCTGCGCATGATCACCGACCCGTCCCTCGACAACGTCACGGGCGCCTACTTCAACCGCACCCAGCGGTCCCGTGCGGGCGCCCAGGCCTACGACGAGCGCGACCGCGCCCGGCTGCGCGCGCTGAGCGAGTCGCTGACCGGGGTGAGCTTCCCGTCCGACCTGAGCGGCTGAACGACTGAACGGCCGAGCGGCCTTCTTGGGCTGAGCGGCCGACCGCACCACCGAGCCCCCGCCTCGTGCACGCGAGGCGGGGGCTTCGTGGTGTGCGGATGCTAGCTCGCGGTGACGGACAGCTTGTGGTGGAACACGTTGCCCGGGTCCCAAGTCGCCTTCACCGTGCGCAACTTGGCGAGGTTCCCCTTGAAGTACAGGGTCTGCCAGGGCACGCCCGAGGTGTTCCAGGCCGGGTCGGTGAGGTCGGTGTCGGGGTAGTTGATGTACGACCCGTCGTTGGTGTCGTTCGGCACCGGCACCCCGCCGGTGTCCGCGTAGAGGTCGCGGTACAGCGCGCGCATCCAGGCCACGTGCCGGTCGTCCTGCGTCGGATCCGGCCAGTACGTAGTGAAGTTGGCCTTCAGGACGGAATCCCGCTGGGCCAGCGCGGTCGCCGTGGACGACACGGTGTTGACCTTGCCGCCGTAGGAGTAGAGCAGGATGCCGGCGTGCCCGTCGTAGGTCGCGTCGGAGAGGTAACCGTAGAGCGTCTTCGCCTGGGCGGCGGACCAACCCTGGCGCAGATAGGCGCCCTTGGACTTGGTGCGGTTGTAAAGGCCGGTGTCGTAAGGGTCCTTGAGGGTGGTCTTCAGCCAGGGCCAGGAGGAGCGGGCGTCGGTGTACGGCACGCCGATGCCGCCGGTGACAGCGGCGACGTAGGCGTCGAGGAGGGCCGAGGCGTCCGAACGGGTGCCGTCTATCTGGGTGTTGAGGACGAGGCTGCCCTGGACGCGGTTGTAGAGGATGAGGACGCTGTGGAGGCTGTCGTAGGAGGATCCGGCGACGCTGTTGCGGGCGTGCCAGGTGCCGTGGTTCGCGATCAGCGCGGTGAAGGCGGCCTCCGTGAGGTCGGTCCACTTGATGGCGACCGTCGACTTCAGCAGGGTCTTGGGCGGTCTGGGCAGGAGGGTCGATGGGTCGGTGCCGGTGGCGTCGGGGGCGCGGAACCAGTAGCGGGTGACGATGCCGAAGGTGCCTCCGCCGCCGCCCGTGTGGGCCCACCACAGGTCACGGTGCGGGTCGTCGGCCTCGCGGGTGGCGACGACGGCACGGGCGGTGCCGGAGGCGTCGACCACGACGACCTCCACGGCGTAGAGGTGGTCGACGACGGCGCCGTACTGGCGGCACATCGCGCCGTAGCCACCGCCGGTGACATGGCCGCCGACGCCCACGGTCGGACAGGTCCCGCCGGGCAGGGACACGCCCCACTCCAGGTACAGGGTGCGGTAGACGTGGCCGAGAGTCGCGCCGCCCTCCACCAGGAAGGCGCGGCGGGCGGGGTCGTGGCGGACCGCGTCCATCTCCGACATGTCGACGAGTATCCGTACGTCGGGGTCGTCGACCAGTGAGTCCAGGCAGTGGCCGCCGCCGCGTACGCCGATGCGTTTGCCGGCGTCGACCGCCTCCTGGACGACGGACACCACCTGCGCGGTGGTGTGGACGAGGCGTATCGAGTCGGGGGCGGCGACGAATCTCGCGTTGTAGCCGCGGGAGGTGAGGTCGAGATAGCGCTGGTCCGAGGCGCCGACGGTGACCGCGGCGGGGGTGGTGGTGTCCGTGGCCGTGCTGTCGGCGGCGAGGGCGCGGGTGGGAACCACGGCCGCGGCGATCCCCGCGGCGGTGGCGGTGCCGAGGAGTCCGCGTCGGGTGAGGCCGGCGGACGGGCGTCGGTCGGGTTGCTGTGGTGTCACTGCTGTCTCCTTCGTTCGTGAAAAAACTGCCGCCCAGGAGGCCAGGAGCCTTCTGGGCGGCAGGAGTTGGGGGTGAGCCCGGGGACCGGCGTCAGACGACGTCGTGTCCGCTGACCGTGGTCTCCGGGATCTCGTCGCGGACGTCCCAGTGCTCGGCGATCAGGTCGTTCTCGAGCCGGAAGATCTCCACGACGGCCGAGCCCCGGTCCGTCGACGTGGCGCGGAAGTGGGTGTGCACGAAGACCAGGTCCCCTGAGCCCGCCGCGCGCTTGATCTCGAACCGTGCCTCGGGGAGCTGCTTGCGGAAGCCCTCGATGAACTCGACCAGCGGCTTGCGGCCGTCGGGCAGGTTCGGGTTGTGCTGGATGAGGTCCGCGGCCAGGTACTTGTCGGCCAGGTCGGTCTGCCCCTGGTTCCAGACGGTCTCCAGGTATTCGCGCACGAAGTGCACCTGGTGGCTGCTCATGAGTTCTCCTTGGCTAACTGATGTGTACAGGTGTGGCGGACTGCTCGGCGACCTTGGCCGTCGACGCCTGCCGGACGGACAGCAGATGGGCCAGCCCGGCGAGGACCAGGACGCCCAGGGCCGCGGCCGGGATGGGGCCCGCGCCCACGCCCGGCAGCAGGGAGCTGCCGATGAAGCTGCCGAGGCTCATCCCGAGGTAGAGCGCGGCGGCGTTCAGAGCGAGGATCAACCCCGGTTGCAGGGGCACGAGTTCGACCAGCCGGGCCTGCTGCGGTGCCTGGTAGAGCTGGCTGAAGAAGGCCCAGAAGGCGAAGAACACGAGCCCGGCCGTGGAGTGCGGGGCAACCAGCAACAGGGCGAATCCCAGGGCGAGTCCGAGCACGGCGAGGCCCACCGTCCGTTCGCCGCCCAGCCGTTCGGCGATCTTCGGCGCCGACGCGTTGCCCGCGACGCCGATGACGCCGAAGGCGAGCAGGGTCACCGAGATCAGTCCGGACGACGCGTCGAAGCGGTCCTTCAGATAGGCGCCCGCGATGCCGTAGACGGTGAACTGGGCGGCCATGAACAGCAGGGTCGTCGAGACCGTGGCCACGGTGGCGGGCGTGTGCAGCGCGCTGCGGTAGGCCCGCACGGTGGGCGGTTCGCCGGCCGGGATCTCCGGGACGAACACGAACACCGTCACGAAGGCGATCGCGGAGAGCGCGGCCACGCCGAGCAGCGCCGGACGCCAGCCGAGGCTGCCGCCCAGGAACGACGCCAGCGGCACACCGAGTACGGCGGCCGCTGTCATCCCGCCGAAGACGGTGGCGAGGGCCCGCTGCCGGCGCTCCGGCGGCACGATGAGCGCGCCGGCCGCCGAGGCGCCGGGTCCGAAGACGGCCGCGCCCATCGCGCCGAGGACCCGAGTGACCGTCAGGAAGCCGTAGTTGGGGGCTACGGCCCCGAGGGCGGCGCCGACGGTGAGCAGTCCGATGCCGACGAGGAGGACCCGCTTGCGGTTCCACCGGCGCAACAGGATGGGGGCCGAGGGCGCGCAGACCGCGAAGGTCAGCGCGAAGACGGTGACGAGGATGCCCACCGAGGCGGGCTGGACGTGCAGGTCGTCCCCGATCGGACCGTTCAGGCCGACGACCGCCAGCGAGATCGTCCCCAGGCTGAAGTAGCCCAGTGACAGCGACAGCAAGGCCGGTAAGGCGCTGCGGGACGGCATCACGCCACCTCCTCTTCCGAACGGGAAAGGTGCATACGGTGACCGTAGGAGCGCCCCGCAGGCCCTCGCGCGCGCCGCGAGACGGACCCCGGCACTGCCCGAGGTCCGTCCCTGCACTACGTCAGGTCGTGCCGAAAGCGCGTGAGCGCAGCACCAGCGGCACACTGCGGCCGGAGCTGATCAGCCAGTGCTCCACGGCGTTGACCAGCAGGAGCAACAAGGCCGTGAACGCCAGCACGGCGAGGGCCGGCACGAGCGGTGCCACGGCGGCGGCGGCCAGCAGCACGAGGCCGCAGTAGAAACGGGTGGCGGACGCGGCGCCGAACATCCGGCGGCGCGTGTAGCAGAAGGTGAGCAGGATGAGGGCGGCGCCGACCGGCAGCAGCCCGGCGGCACCCGAGTGCGGGGTCCGCAGCGGGGCGTGCACGGTCCGCGCGGCGCCGACGGAGACCAGCAACAGCCCTGCCACCAGGACGAGATGGCCGTAACTGAGCACATCGCGGACGACGATCGCGGGGGTCGGGTGGGTGCGCAGGGCGTGGGCGACGGCGGAGGCGACGAGGTGGAAGTAGAGCCACCACAGGGCGCAGCCGATGAGGAAGGCGAGGGTGAGCGCGGTCAGACTGACCGGGTCGAGCGGTCCTTTGGCGACTCCGGCGCCGACGGAGAAGATGTTCTCGCCGAGCGCGATGATGATGAACAGGCCGAACCTTTCCGGGAGATGGTTGACGCCGAAGGCCAGCCGCCGCAGATGGCCGCTGAGCAGGACGGGCGCCGACAGCTCGGCGACCACGGCGACCGCCCAGCACACCTCGCGCCAGGGCGCGGGGAGGGTGGCGGCGCCGAACAGCACCAGGGCGAAGGCGAGTCCGGCGCGGTAGGGGTGGATGGTGTAGAGCGCGCACTCTCTGCGGATGGCCTCGCCGATGAGCAGGCGCAGGGCGAGGTAACTCCCCGCGTACAGCAGGGCCTGTTCCCGGTCGTTCAGAGCCTGTGGTGCGGCAACTGCCATGCCGTAGACGGCGAGTGCGGTCAGCATCAGGAACACCCGCTGCAGACTGGTCTCGTGCACGGCGTTCATCGCCATGACGACATCCACCCAGGCCCACCACAGCGGGACGAGCACCAGCAGACACTGCCCCAGCACGGGCCAGGTGGCGTGCCCGGCGAGCAGGTGCGCGACCTGGCCCACGCCGAACGCGAGGACCAGATCGAAGAAGAGCTCCGCCCAGGTGGCCCGGTCACGCACCTGAACGGCCGGGACGGTCGTTGTCGCGGTTGCGTCGGTCATCGTCGTATCGGGACACGGGCGGACGCGGCGCACACGGAATGCGCGAAGTGGACACCTATTGCGGCAAGTTGAGCACCCGGCTGTCCGAACTTCAGCGCCGGGTGAGCGCCACCCGCACCGACCCACCTTCCAGGTCGACGAGCCGCGTCCACCCCGCCGCCAGGGTCAGAGTCCGATTCGGTACGGCCACCCCCAACCGCTCCCGATGCAACACCCGCCCATCCTGGACGACTTGCAGCACCGGCCGCTTCAACAGGGCCGACGTCCGCAGGACATACGGGTGCCCGTCACCCGGGGCGACACGGTTCGGGGCGATCCAGCGCAGCGGCGGCTCGACGAGCAACGGCACGGTGTGGCGGGGCCATTCGGCACCGGCGAGGCTCGCCAGAACAGCGGCGGCGACCCGGACCCCCTCGCGGGTGGCGGTGGCCGCGCTCTCGACGGGGTGCAGGAGACTGCCGGCGGCGAAGACACCGGGCCGGGAGGTGTGCAGGGCACCGTCGACGGCGGGGCCACGGGTTCCGGGGTCCAGTTCCAGGCGCCCCCGCCGGGCGAGTTCGTGGTCGGGCACGAAGTCTCCGGTGAACACGACGGTGTCGCAGGCGAGTTGAGTGGTACGACCGTCCCGGTGCCGGACGCGGACGCCGGACAGCCTTCCGTGGCCGAGGAGTTCGGTGACGGTGGTGTCGGTGAGGAGGGGGATGCGGTGACGGAGGCGGGCGTTGTGGGTGCGGGTGACCGTCGTCTGGGAGGCGGGCAACTCGGTGACCATGGCGACGACTTGAGCTCCGACGGCACGCACGGTATCGGCGGCGGCATAGGAGACGTCCTCGGCACCGACCACGAGGGCCCGGGTGCCGATCCGCTGCCCGTACAGGTGCACCGCCTGCTGCAACTCGCCTGTGGTGTATACCCCGTTGGGGCGCGTCCCCGGCACCAGGCGGGCTGCGCGGGGGCGTTCGCGGGCACCGGTGGCGAGGACGACGGCTGCGGCACGGACGGTCTCCGGCCCCTGTGGACCAACGGTGTCGAGGGCGAGGGGTCCCGCCCAGTCGAGTGCCGTAATCCCCGTACGCACGACGGCACCGGCACGTACGGCGGCGTCCAGGACCAGGCGGGCGTACGCGGGCCCGGTGAGAGGATGCGTCCAGGTACCGAAGCCGCCGTGGTGACAGTGCCGGGGCACTCCCCCGGCGTGCTGTTCCCGGTCCAGCACTTCGACCCGGGCGACACCGGCGACGGCGAGGCGCGCGGCTGCGGCGAGTCCTGCGGGGCCGGCGCCGACGACGAGGACGTCGACTTCGCGGGCGGGGCGGGTCATGGCTGGGCGCCTTGGCGCGTCGGATGGATCATGCCCCGGCCCCTTCGAACAACTCCCGTACAGCCGCCCCGCAGTAGAAACCCTGACAGCGCCCCGCCCGTGCCCGCGTCCGTCGACGCAACCCGTCGAGATTGCGCGGCGGCACCGTACTCACGAGCGCGTCCCTGATCTCGCCGCGCGAGACCCGCTCGCAGTGGCAGACGAGGGTGCCGTACTCCGGGTCCGCGGCGACGAGTTGGGCGTTCTGGTGCGGCCGCGGGTGTGACTCGCCGAGGTTCGGCATGCGGACCGGGTCCAGGTCCCGCACCGGGCCGCCCAGGTCCAGGCCCGCGTCCGCGAGCAACCCGGTCACGTGCGCGGCGATGGCCATGGACGCCGTCAGGCCGGTGGAACGGATGCCGCCGACCGTGACGTACGCCTGCTCCGGGTGCGCGGTGATGCGGTAGTCGTCCTCTTCGGTGGCGGCGCGCAGACCGGCGTAGACGGCTGTGACCTCCTCGTCGAGCAGCGCGGGGAGGATGCGCGCGCCCTTCCCCCGCAGCAGGGCGAGCCCTTGGCTGGTCGAACCGGTCGCTCGCTTGTCGTCGAGGTCCTCGGCGGTGGGGCCGAGGAGCAGGTTGCCGTAGACGGTGGGGGCGACCAGAACCCCCTTGCCGAGTGCGGTGGGGACGGGCAGGAGGATGTGGTGGACCAGTTCGCGGGCGAGCTGGTCGAAGACGATCAGTTGGCCTCGGCGCGGGGTGACCGTGAAGTCGTGGTGGCCGAGATGACGGTCGAGGGTGTCGGCGTGCAGTCCGGCGGCGTTGACGAGGTAGCGGGTGTGGAGGGTGCCTCGGGGGGTGGTGAGGATGTGCACGCCTTCGCCCCAACTGACTTTGCTTACTGGCGAGTTGAGGTGCAGGTCGACTCCGTGCCCGACCGCTTGTGTCGCGTACGCCAGTGTCGTGGTCCAGGGGCAGATGATGCTTTCGCCGGGGACGTGCAGGGCGCCGAGCGCACCCGGGCCGAGGTGCGGTTCGCGTTCGTAGAGTTCGGGAGGGTCGATCAGGCGGGTGTCACCGTACTCATTCCGTACGGCCTTCTCCGCCAACTGCGGTAGCGCGGCGAGCTGTTCCTCGTCCCAGGCCACGAGCAGCGCGCCCACCGGTTCGACGGCGATGCCCGACTCGGCTGCGTACGCGGCGAGTTGGCGGGAGCCCTCGCGGACGAGGCGTGCTTCGAGGGAGCCCGGTACCGCGTCGAAGCCGGTGTGCAGGATCGCGGTGTTCGCCTTCGAGGTGCCTTGGCCTACGTCGTCCTGCGCCTCGACGAGGGCGACGCGCAGGCGCGGGTGGCGGGCGAGTTCGCGCGTGATGGCGCAGCCGACGACTCCGGCCCCGACCACCGCCACGTCGTAACTCCCCGACGGCAACGGCCCGTTGACCGTGACGGTCACGCAGGGGCCCGGTCGAGGAGCGCCGTCACTTCGGTACGGAAGGCGGCCCGGCGTTCGGCGGCCTGGTCGGGGGTGATGCGGGGCTCGTAGACGGCGGCGGGTTTCCATTCGGGCAGGGCGTCAGCGAGCAACGAACCCGGTTCCGCGCCGAGTTGGGCCAGTGCGCCCACGCCGAGGGCGGTCGCGTCGGGGAGTGCGGAGACCTCGACGGGGCGTTGCAGGAGGTCGGCCTGGGTCTGCATGAGGAGGGCGGAGCGGGTGAGGCCGCCGTCGACGCGCAGGACGTCGAGGGGTGTGCCGAGGTCGGTGGCGGCGGCTTCGGCGAGTTCGACGACCTGGGCGGCGAGGCCCTCGCACAGGGCGCGCACGAGGTGTCCGGAGGTGGTGTCGAGGCCGAGCCCGGTGAGCGAACCGCGCAGGTCGCCGCGCCACCAGGGTGCGGCGAGTCCGGCGAGGGCCGGTACGAAGGTGACGCCGCCGCTGTCGGGCACGGCACCGCCCACGCGGTCGAGATCGGCGGCGCCAGTGATGACGCCGAGGTCGGTGAGCCACCGTACCGCGGACGCGGCGGTGTAGACCTGACCGTCGAGGCAGTAACTGGTCCGGCCGCCGAGCCGCCACGCCACGCTGCTCACCAGTCCCGAGTCCCCGCGCCGGGGTGTGTCGCCGGTGTGCGCGAGGAGGAACGCCCCTGTGCCGTAGGTGCACTTGGCGCCGCCGGGTGCGGTGACGCGTTGGGCGAGGAGGGCCGCCTGCTGGTCGACAACCAGCCCCGTGAGGGGTATCTCCGCGCCGAACGCGGTGGTCGTGCCGATGAGTTGGGCGCAGTCGACGACGCTCGGGAGGCGTTCCCCGGACAGGCCGTACAGGTCGACGGCGCGGGGTGACCAGGTGACCCTGTCGAGGTCGAGGAGCTGGGTGCGGCCGGCGGTCGCCGCGTCGGTGACGTGGGCGCCGGTGAGACGGTGGACCAGCCAGGAGTCGGTGGTGGTGACCATGCCGTCCCGGGTGAGGTGGCGGCGGATCCAGGCCATCTTGGGTGCGGCGAAGTAGGGGTCGAGCGGCAGGCCGGTCAGGGCACGCAACTCGTCGGCGTGCTCGGCGAGTTCGGCACAGACGCTCTCGGCCCGCCGGTCCTGCCAGACGAGGGCGTCGGTGAGCGGCATTCCGGTGTCGGGGTCCCAGGCGAGCACGGTCTCACCCTGATTGGCGAGGCCCAGCGCCGTCACGGGTTCGTCGGCCTCGGCGAGCGCGCGGCGCCCGGCGACGATCACCGAGTCGTACAGCTCCTCGGGATCGGCCTCGACCAGGCCGCCCGACAGCCGACGGGTCCCCACCGAGACGAACCCGGTACCGATCACACCGCGTTCGGGACAGATCACCAGGGCCTTCGTGCCGGATGTCCCCTGATCGACGGCGAGTACCGGACCCGTCATACCACCCCTCTCGTAGATCACTGCGCGACAGACTGCCGCCGGTCCGCACCGGACGTCAAGCATTTCTGATCATCGGTCAACTCGTGGATATATCTGCGGAGTTGGGTACGACCACCACCCGGGAGCAGCGCCGGTTTCCACAAGCAACCAGGCCGCACCACATCGTCGTGTCCGGCTCACCCGGCTGGATCCAGAGCCCTACGCCGTCCCGTTCCGGTTCCATGAGGTGCCCACCGCGCGGGGTCCGCCGGGAACATGTGCGACGAACTCGCCGAGGGGATCGTCTGAAAGCCGTGCTCACAGCCCCGCACCAGGTACAAACTCCCCCTCCGCATACGGCAGGATGAGCGGTCGCGTCGCTGCGGAGAACCGTTCCGGCCGGCGTGACCGCAGTACCGGCAATGCCCGCAATATCGAGCAGGTGGACAACGTGACGACTCTTCGCATCCGGCCGTCGGCGGCGCTCTCCGCCGCCGTTTCCCTCCCCGGCGGTGACCGATGAACCGCGCGCCGACCCTGGACGACTTCATGCTCGCCGGAATAGCTCTGGCCTGCGGCCTGTTGGCGGCGTTCCTGTTGCGGATACTGCTGCGCTGGCTCGGCAAGCACGCCGACCGTACCCGCTGGAGCGGCGACGACGTGATGGTCGACGCGCTGCGCAGCGTGCTGCCGTGGTCGGCGGTCATCGGCAGCGCGGCGGTCGCCGGGGCCGTGCTGCCGTTGACGCACACGGTCCAGCACCAGGTCAACCAGACCCTCAAGGTGCTGACCATCCTCGCCGTGACGGTGGGGGCGGCCCGCGTGATAGCGGGACTGGTCCGGGCGGTCACCAACTCCCGTTCCGGGGTGGCGGGTTCGGCCACGATCTTCGTCAACATCACCCGGATACTGGTCCTGGCCATCGGCTTCCTGGTGATGCTGCAGACGCTGGGCATCTCGATAGCGCCCATGCTGACCGCCCTGGGCGTCGGCGGTCTCGCCGTGGCGCTCGCCCTTCAGGACACGCTCGCCAACCTCTTCGCGGGCATCCACATCCTCGCCTCGAAGACCGTCCAGCCCGGCGACTACATCAAGTTGAGCAGCGGGGAGGAGGGGTACGTCGAGGACATCAACTGGCGTCAGACGACCGTACGGGCGCTTTCCAACAACCTCGTCGTGATACCGAACGGCCAGCTCGCCAAGACGAACATGACCAACTTCATGCGTCCCGAGCAGCAGTTGACGATCCTGGTCCAGGTGGGCGTCGGCTACGACAGCGACCTGGAGCACGTCGAGGAGGTGACCATGGAGGTCATCGCCGAGGTCATGACCGACATCACGGGTGCCATTCCCGAGCACGAACCGGCCATCCGCTTCCACACCTTCGGCGACTCGCGGATCGGCTTCACGGTGATCCTGGGGGTCGGGGAGTTCAGCGATCAGTTCCGCATCAAGCACGAGTTCATCAAGCGCCTGCACAAGCGGTACCGGCAGGAGGGCATCCGGATTCCGGCGCCGACGCGGACGGTGGCGTTGCAGCAGGGGTCGCTCCCGCAGGGGGCGGTCGCCATACCGCAACAGCGGGTTCCCGAGGACGAGCCGGGCGAAGTTCCCTCCACCCGGCTCGACTGACCTGACCGGTCAAGTCCCCTAGAGGGTCGCGGAGTTGTCGCGGTAGCGCCCGCCGGTCCGGCCGTGCGGGACGGCGAGGGACGGGTTCACCGGCGTCACCGTCCAGTCCGGATGACCGGGCATGCGCGGCGTCGCCGTACCGTAGAGCCAGTCCCGCAGGAAGCCGGACAGGTCCTGGCCCGAGACCTTCGACGCGACGGCGATGTAGTCCTCCGTCGTCGCCGAGGAGTCGCGGTACCGGGCGAGGAAGGCTCGCTCGACGGCGTGGAAGGTGTCCTCGCCGATGAACTCCCGCAGGGCGTACAGGACGAGGACGCCGCCCAAGTAGCGTTGGTTGTCGAAGAGGTTGACCGCGTTGGGGGCGGCGACCGGGCCCGAGTCGTGGCGCCACTGGTCGCCGCGCGCGTAGGTGTCCTTCATGCGGGCTTCCATCGTGGTGAGGCCGAGGGAGTCGGGCCAGCCGCGCTCGTAGCGGTAGAGGAGTCCGTAGAAGTCGGCGTGGCCCTCGTTCAGCCAGAGGTCGGCCCAGGTGGCGGGGCTGACGCTGTTGCCGAACCAGGAGTGGACCAGCTCGTGCATCATGTGCGAGCCGATCTTGCTCTCCTCCTGGAGCAGGAAGTTCGGCTTGTAGAGGGTGAGGGTCTGGGTCTCAAGCCCCGTGAAATCAAAGGCGGTCGGGCTGTCGGAATTGCAGGGCAGCAGTCCGTACGTCTCGAACGGGAACGCTCCGAGCCGCTGCTCCAGCCAGTCCACCTGGCCCGGCGTGAGCGCGAGCGCCGGTTCCAGGGCGGCGGCGCGGGCGGTGGGCACGATGTCCCGCAGTGGCAGCCCGTGCGGGCCACGGCGCTCCTTGACGACGTAGTCGCCGACCGTGATCTGCACCAGCTCGGTCGCCATCGGCGAACGGGAGTGGTACGTGTACGCGGTCCGGCCGCCGCTCAGGTTCTCCTCGCAGACGAACTGCCCGTTGGCGACCCCGCGCAGCCCGTCCGGGACGGTGATCCGGAACGTGAAATCGGCCTTGTCGCTGGGGTGGTCGTTGCAGGGGAAGACGGTGTGCGCCAGGTTCGGCTGGCCGCACACCGCGAAACCGTCGGGGGTGAGGACCCAGCCGCCGGTGGGCGCGGCGGCGCGGCTCGGGTCGACGGAGTACTCCACGCGGACGGTGACCCGGGCCCTCGCCGGGAGGGTCCGGGCGGGCGTGATCCGCAGTTTCTCGTCGGCCTGCTCGAAGTCGGCGCTACGGCCGTGAACGCGCACTGTGCGGATGTCGAGGCCCAGGGCGTCCAGGGAGAAGCGGGTCAGGGCCTCGGTCGTGCGGAGTTCTATCGTGGCCGTGCCGTCGACGAGCTTGGTCGTCGGGTCGTAGGCGAGGTCGAGGTCGTAGGAGTGGACTCGGTAGCCGTCGTTGCCGAGGCTCGGGTAGACCGGGTCACCGAGGGTCTCGGCGCCCTCGTCGCCGTAGCCCTGTCCGGTCGTCCCGTCGTCGTTCCCCCGTCCGGCCGCGAAGGCCGGGGAACCCACGGTCAGCGCCGTGGCCGTACCGATCAATGCGGCCACCGGGGCCGTCACTCTGGTGCGATATCTCATGATCCGCTTTCGCTCGGGCGGCCGGGTGGTCAGCTCCGGCCGTCGGTCAGTGAAGGTGATCCACCCGTTACTGACTACCGAACCGGTCGGTCGGTTGCCCTCGGATCGCGCACGGGTGTTCGCGCGGTGCGGACGGACCGCTGTCGAGCGGGACCCGAGCACGAGATATCTTGATGTCGAGCAATGTTGCAGACGTGGAGCGGAGCACCGGTGACTGACTCGACCATCATCTATACGCACACTGACGAGGCCCCGGCCCTGGCGACGTATTCCTTCCTGCCGGTGGTCCAGGCGTACGCCTCGCAGGCGGGTGTCGCCGTGACCACGCGGGACATCTCGCTGGCGGGGCGCATCATCGCCGTGTTCCCGGAGTACCTCACCGAGGACCAGCGGATCCCGGACGCCCTGCACGAGCTGGGCGAACTGGCGAAGACGCCCGAGGCCAACATCATCAAGCTGCCGAACATCTCGGCGTCCATCCCGCAGCTCAAGGCCGCCGTGGCCGAGCTGCAGGAGCAGGGCTACGCGCTGCCGAACTACCCGGACGACCCGAAGACCGACGAGGAGCGGGACATCCAGTCGCGCTACGACAAGGTCAAGGGTTCCGCCGTGAACCCGGTCCTGCGTGAGGGCAACTCCGACCGGCGCGCCCCCGCCTCGGTCAAGAACTACGCCAAGACCCACCCGCACCGCATGGGCGCCTGGTCGGCGGACTCGAAGACCAACGTGGCGACGATGGGCGAGAACGACTTCCGCTCCACCGAGAAGTCCACGACGATCACCGAGGCCGGTTCGCTGCGCATCGAGCTGGTCGCCGAGGACGGCACCACCACCGTGCTGCGCGAGTCCGTACCCGTCCTCAAGGACGAGGTCGTCGACGCCTCCGTGCTGCACGTGGCCGAGCTGCGCTCCTTCCTCACCGCGCAGATCGCCCGCGCCAAGGCCGAGGACATCCTGTTCTCCGTGCACCTCAAGGCCACGATGATGAAGGTCTCCGACCCGATCATCTTCGGCCACGTGGTCCGCGCCTTCTTCCCGAAGACATTCGAGCAGTACGGCGCGACGCTCGCCGCGGCCGGTCTGTCCGCGAACGACGGTCTCGGCGGCATCCTCAAGGGCCTGGCCGCGCTGCCCGAGGGCGACGCGATCAAGGCGTCCTTCGACGCGGAGATCGCCGAGGGCCCCGCGCTCGCGATGGTCGACTCCGACAAGGGCATCACCAACCTGCACGTGCCGTCCGACGTCATCGTCGACGCCTCGATGCCGGCCATGATCCGCACCTCCGGCCACATGTGGGGCCCGGACGGCGCCGAGGCGGACACCCTCGCGGTGCTCCCGGACTCCTCCTACTCCGGCGTCTACCAGGCCGTCCTCGACGACTGCCGCGCGCACGGCGCCTACGACCCCTCCACCATGGGCTCGGTGCCGAACGTCGGCCTCATGGCGCAGAAGGCCGAGGAGTACGGCTCCCACGACAAGACCTTCGAGGTCAAGGCCGCCGGTACGGTCCGCCTCGTCGACCAGGCCGGCAACGTCGTCCTGGAGCAGGCGGTCGCCAAGGGTGACATCTTCCGCGCCTGCCAGACCAAGGACGCCCCGATCAAGGACTGGGTGAAGCTGGCCGTCACGCGGGCCCGCGCCACCGGGAACCCGGCGGTGTTCTGGCTGGACGAGACCCGCGCGCACGACGCGCAGCTGATCGCCAAGGTCAACGCGTACCTGCCGGAGCACGACACAGAGGGCCTGGACATCCGGATCCTCGCCCCGGTCGAGGCCACCAAGCTGTCGGTGGAGCGCATCCGCCGCGGCGAGGACACGATCTCGGTGACCGGCAACGTGCTGCGCGACTACCTGACCGACCTCTTCCCCATCCTGGAGCTGGGCACCAGCGCCAAGATGCTGTCGGTCGTCCCGCTGATGGCGGGCGGCGGCCTCTTCGAGACGGGCGCCGGCGGCTCCGCGCCGAAGCACGTGCAGCAGCTCGTCAAGGAGAACTACCTGCGCTGGGACTCGCTCGGTGAGTTCTTCGCGCTGGTCCCCTCCCTGGAGCAGTACGCGACGTTCACCGGCAACACCCGCGCCAAGGTCCTCGCCGACACCCTCGACCGCGCCACGGCGACCTTCCTCAACGAGGACAAGTCCCCGACCCGGCGCGTCGGCGGCATCGACAACCGCGGCAGCCACTTCTTCCTGTCCCTGTACTGGGCGCAGGAGTTGGCCGCGCAGACCGACGACGCGGACCTCGCGAAGGCGTTCGCGTCGCTCGCCGAGACCCTCGCGGGCGCCCAGGAGAAGATCGTCGAGGAACTCGGCGCGGTCCAGGGCAGCCCGGCCGACATCGGCGGCTACTACCAGCCCGACCCGGCCAAGGCCGCGAAGGTGATGCGCCCGTCGACGACGTGGAACGAGGCGCTGGCTTCCCTGAGCTGACGCGGCGAGCCCGAGGGCTCTTGTCGACCGCTGCCCCGGCCGGAGTCTCCGGCCGGGGCAGCGGTGTTCCGCGAGGCGGGCGCCCAAGTGCTCCGCCGACCGCCCGTCCCGGTCAGGACTACGACCCGCCGCACTCACCAACCCCCGGGCAACACCCACCACCCACACCCCTCACCAGTCCCGCACAGCGATCAGCTCCTCCACGTCCGCGTCCGCGAAGCCGTACGCGTTGGCCACGAACCAGAAGTCCTCGGCTATCTCCTCGCGGGCCACCGTCTCGATGTCGCTGTCGGCCGCCTCGAAGTCGTCCTGAAGTGCGTTGAACTCCTCGGTGGCGACCTCGGTGAGGGCGTACAGAGCGGGCAGGTCCGCGGGCCGTTCGGTCTCGATGCGCTCGCACAGGCGCAGCAGGATCGCCTTGCCGAGGTCGACGACGTGGTCGGGGTAGTACGCGTCCCGGTACAGCCCGCGCAGGAAGGCGTGCTCGGTGATCTGCTCGTTGCTGACGGACATGGTGGTGCTCCCCCGGTCCGTGATCGTCGTTGCGGATACCTTGATGCTGCACCACGCCACTGACAACGCCTCCGGGAGCCGCCCGTGTCCCCCTCCGCGCCGTCCACCACGCCGGCCGCCGGACCGTCCTTCGAGCTGCTGCCCGGCGCCGCCGAATCGCCCGTGATCCTCCATGTCCCGCACTCCGCACGGGAGATACCGGCCGACGTCCGCGCGGACATCGTCCTGGACGACCCGGCGCTGGAACGCGAACTCGACCACATCACCGACAGCCACACCGCCCGGATCGCCGCCGAGGCGGCACGCGCGTGTGCGGTCACGCCCTGGCGGTTCGTGAACCGCCTGTCGCGCCTGGTCGTCGATCCGGAACGCTTCCCGGACGAACGCGAGGAGATGCTCTCCGTCGGCATGGGCGCGGTCTACACCCGCACCACCCACCACGCCGACCTACGCCCCGCCGACCACGACCCCGAGCCGCTGATCGACCGCTACTTCCGCCCGTACGCCCGGGCGATGACGGACGCGGTCGCCGACCGGCTCGCCGCCACCGGCCGGGCCGTCGTCATCGATCTGCACTCCTACCCCACCGCCCCGCTCCCCTACGAACTCCACGGCACCGGCCCCCGCCCACCCGTCTGCCTCGGCACCGACACCCTCCATACCCCGCCCGCACTGCTGTCGGCGGCCCGCGAGGCGTTCGCGCGCTGCGGGGAGATCGGGCTCGACAGCCCGTTCATCGGTACCTACGTGCCTCTGGAGTTCTACGGCAAGGAGCCGGCGGTCGGTGCCCTGATGGTGGAGATCCGCCGGGACACGTACATGACGGAGCCCGGCGGGGCGGCTGACGCTCCCGGAGTCGCCCGGCTCGCCTCCGCACTGGCGACGCTCGTGGACGCCGTATCCGGATAACGCACAGCCCTCCGGCTGGAGCACTCCCGCAGGACAGGCGGGCGGGGGCGTACGAGGGTGGACGCATGACCGAGGAGACCACCACGCTGACCGGCCAGGCACCGCCCCCCGTCCGGGACTGGCCCCCGCTCGACCTGACCGGGACGGAGTTCGACCCGGTCCTCGCGGAGCTGATGCGCGAGGGCCCGCTGACCCGGATCCGGCTGCCGCACGGCGAGGGCTGGGCGTGGCTGGCCACCCGCTACGACGACGTGAAGATGATCACCAACGATGCGCGGTTCGGCCGCGCGGAGGTCACCACACGTCAAGTGACGCGCATGGCCCCGCACTTCAAGCCCCGCCCGGGGTCCCTGGCCTTCGCCGACCAGCCCGACCACAACCGGCTGCGCAAGGCGATCGCGGGCGCGTTCACGGTCGGCGCGATGAAGCGGCTGCGGCCCCGGGCGCAGTCACTGCTCGACTCGCTGGTCGACGGGGTCGTGGCCGACGGGCCCCCGGCCGACCTCATCGAGCGGGTCCTCGAACCGTTCCCGATCGCCGTCGTCAGCGAGGTCATGGGCGTGCCCGACGCGGACCGGGAGCAGGTGCACGCCTGGACGCGGCAGATCATCTCCACGTCCGGCGGCGCCGAGGCCGCCGACCGGGCCAAGCAGGGCATGTACGCGTGGATCACGGACACGATCCGCGCCCGCGCCGAGAGCGACGGCACCGACGTGTACTCGCTGCTGGGCGGCGCCGTGGCCCGGGGCGAGATCAGCGAGGACGAAGCGTCCGGTGTGGCGGGCCCGCTGCAGATCGGCGGGGAGGCGGTCACCCACAACTGCGGGCAGATGCTGTACCTGATGCTCACCCGCCCCGAGCTGCTGGAGCGGCTGCGCGGTCAACCGGACTGCAGGGAGGCCGCGTTGGACGAGCTCCTGCGGTACATCCCGCACCGCTCGTCGGTCGGGCTGGCCCGGATCGCCCTGGAGGACGTCGAGTTGCACGGCCTGCGCATCAGCGCGGGCGATCCGGTCTACGTCTCCTACCTCGCCGCCAACCGCGACCCGGCCGTCTTCCCGGACCCGGACCGCATCGACGTCGACCGCGATCCCAACCCGCACCTGGCGCTCGGCAACGGCTCGCACTACTGCACCGGCGCCGTCCTGGCCCGCCTCCAGACCGAACTCCTCGTCGACACCCTGCTGGACCGGCTCCCGGGGCTCCAACTGGCCGTCCCCGCCGAGGAGATCGTCTGGCGCCGGAAGACGATGATCCGGGGGCCGCAGACGCTGCCGGTCACCTGGTAGGCCGAAGTCTCTGAATCGCCGTGCGCGAGGCAGGTGTTCCGACACCCGCCTCGCGCACCGGTGTTCACGCCCGCAGCCACTCCGTGACGACGACCTCGCCGCCCGCCCGCAGCCGTAGCGCGAAGGGGCCGGTCGGGGGTACGTCGCTGGTGAAGCGGCCCATGGCGTCGGCCGTGAGGGTGGTGGGGCGCAGGGCCTGGGGGCCGTTCAGGACCTCGATGCCGGCCGGTTGGGGTGGCATCACCTGGCCCATCAGGCCCTCGCTCGTCACCTCCACGTCGATGCTGAGTTCGCCCGCGGTGAAGGTCAGCATGCGGGGCGCGGCCGTGACCCCTCTGACCGGAATCGCGTCGACCAGCGAGTCGAAGGTCAGCTCCGCGAGCCGGGCGTCCATGTCGTACAACGCGTAGGCGTCCATGGCGAGTTGGCGCAGCTCGGCGGGGACCGGGTCCAGGATGGCGACGGCCTGGCGCAGCTCCTCCTCCAGGAGTCCGTCCTCGAACTCCCCGGCGCCGTCGTCTTGTTCACCCTCCTGCTCGGCGAACTCCTCGTCGTCGAAAGGGTCCTGGCCGAAGGCGCCGAACGCGTCGAGACCGTCGTCGTGCATGCCGTTCACACCGCCCCCCGGGCGTCGAGTCGGGCCCGCAGCCGGCGCAGACAGCGCTGGCGCATCGGGCCGATGCTGCCGACGGCGATCCCCAGACCGGCGGACACCTCCAGGTAGCTGGGCGGCGGCGAGGCCATCAGCACGCGCAGCAACTGCCTGCAGCGCTCGCCCAGTTCCTCGAACTCCTGCCACAGCCGCCGGATGCGCTCGGCGTCGGAGGCCGCTTCCTCCGAGTCGATCAGCGACTGCTCGGGGGTGCGCTCCTCGCTGACGCGGTCGAGGAGTTGGGGATCGTCCGTCGGCATGAGCCGCCGTAGCGACTTGATCACCTTCAGGCACTCGTTGCGCGCGGTGCTCGCGAGCCAGGAGCCAGCCTTCTCGGGTTCGCGGATGCGCCGCAGATGCTGGGCGAAGCGGAACCACACGGTCTGGTACACCTCGTGGCCGTCGGCGTCGGAGAGCCGGTGGGCGCGCACCACGGACCAGACCAGTGGGCTGAGCCCCTCCACGAGCGCCTTCCAGGCCGCCGCGTCGCCGTCGACGGCGGACTGGACGAGCGCGCCGACTTCTGCACGTTCCACGGTGCCACCCCTCGTGTACGGCATGTCATCGTACGCCGTGGAGGGGATGGTTCCGGCCCTCATGCCGGAGGGGCGAGCGGTACGACGGGGACCGGGCGCCAGGTGGGCGGGCGCAGCGCCGGTACATGCGCCCCGCGCACTTCGGCGTACTCGGTGTTCCCCGTGAGGAGTTGGGTGCGGGCGGCGCGTGCGTCGGCCTCCTTGTTGGCCGTCATGAAGGCGGCGACCATGCCGGCGGCGACGGGGGCGGCGAACGAGGTGCCGCTCCAGCGCGCGAGCCCGTCGAACGTCACCTGGTCCGGGCTGCCCGGCTCGGCGTCCCCGGCCTGGCTCAACACGCCCTTGTGGGCGGGCGACTGGCAGGTGCAGGAGTAGGTGAAGCCGAACCGGCAGGCGTCGTAGGTGGTGTGCTGGTAGGCGTACGGCGTGGGCGCGTCGAAGCCGGTGAGGGGGCCGACGAGCCGCTCGCCGGGGGCGTACGCCTTCACCCAGGCGCCGTGGTTGCTGAAGCAGGCGCCGAACTCGCCGTCGCTGCGCAGCGCGCCGACCGAGAGGACGACGTCCTGGTAGTCGGGCAGGTCGGCGTAGGCGGCGGGCCAGAAGGGAGTGGCGCTGGCGTTGTTGCCGGCCGCTGCCACCAACAGCGTGCGCTGGCCGCGCAGTTGCCGCATGAATCCCTCGACGCCGAGGAGTCCGTCGGTACGGCCGTTCGAGGTACCGGCGGAGAGGCTGATGACGTCGGGCCAGCCGTTCTGGTCGACGGCGGCGAACAGCGCTTCGCCGAAGTCGGATTCGAGGATGGCGCCCGCGTCGTTGAGGGTGTTGCGGACGGTGACCTCGGTGTTGGGCGAGACGGCCGCGACGAGTCCGGCGATGAACGTGCCGTGTCCTACGTACTGTTGGAGCACTCCCGCGTCGTCGGTCTCCCGGATCTGCGCGTCGCCCTGGACGTGGGCGAGCAGCGGGTAGGAGCGGTAGTCGTGCATGAGTCCGGTGTCGATGACGAGGACGCCCACGGCGGTGTCGGGGTCGTAACCGGCTTCCGCGGGCGCCGGGTTGGCGCCTTCGGCGCTCGGGGCGGGCACGGGTTCGTCGCCGGGACAGGCGTTCACCGCGATCGACACGACGTGGTTGCGGCTGACGAGTCGGCGTCCGGCGCGGCCCTCCGGCTCGCGCAGGGCGCGCAGCGCGTTCGCGACGGCGTGGTCGCCGCGTCGGTCGCCCACGCCCGGGTCGCCGACCTGGATGCGGGTGATGCCGGAGCGGTTGGTCTCGGGGCCCGCTCGGCGCACGGAGTCGGCGCTGAGGCCGGTGACCGCGGTGAAGTGCGTACGGACGGTCTCTTCGACGACGCGGGCCTCCTCGCCGTCGCGGGCGAGCACGACGCCCTTCTCGTAGAAGAACTCGGCGGAGTCGTCCGGCCCCATCGCGAGGGGGACGTCCGGCATCGAGCGCTGGATCTGGTCGAACTGCTCGTGGAATCGCTGTGGCGCCATGGCGTGTTCCTCCCACTGCGGCGGCGGTCGTCAATCAGAGCCGCCGGACCGCTACTTGATACAGCACCAACCCTGTGTGGTCTGCACCTGGGACCACTAGGATGCGAGGAGTGACTGCGGGAAGCGACTCGGTTCTCGAACTGCTGCCGATGGTGTTCGCGGCGCCGAGCGAGGCGCTGGCCGGTGCGCGGGAGGTTCTCGACGGCGATCCGACGCCGTTCCGGGCCTCCGTGGCCCACCACGCGATCGGCATGTGGCAGCGGGACTTCGGCGATCTGCGGCTCGCCCTGCACCACCTGCGGCGCGCCCGCGACCTGGCGGCCCGCGCGGATTCCGCGGACCGTGAGGCGGACGTACTCGGCACCCTCGGCGTGGCGTTGGTGCACGCGGGCCGCACCCGGCAGGGTCTGGAGGCCTTCGAGCGGGGCATCGCGCGCGGCACGGGACAGACCCGGGCGCGGGTCCTGTTCCGGCGGGCCTATGTCTGGTGGGTGCTGGGCCGGCACCCGGAAGCCCTGGACGACGTACGGCGGGCAATTCCCGTGCTGCGGCAGGTGGATGACGTGATCTGGACGGCGCGGGCGCTCACCCTGCGCGCGACCGTGCACCTCGCGCTCGGCGCGGTGGAGCGGGCCGACGCCGACTTCACGGCGGCCGAACTGCTGTGGGAGACCACCGGCCAGGAGCACGACAAGGCGGACGCGGTGGAGAGCCGGGGTCTTGCCGCGTTCCGGTCGGGCGACATCCCGGTGGCGCTCCAACTCCTCGACGAGGCGGAGGAGATGTACGCCAAGCTCGCCACCCCGAGCTTCATGCTGACCGTCCGCCGCTGCGAGGTCCTGATGAGCGCGGGCCTGGCCGGGGAGGCGCTGGCGCACGCGGACGCGGCGGTCCGGCTGCTCGACGGCATCGGCGGACAGTCCACGCGCAAGGCGGAGTTGCTGCTGGTGGCCGCACGGGCCGCACGGCTGGCCGAGGATCCGCAGACGGCGATCGCGCGCGCGGCGGTGGCGGTACGGCTGTTCGCGGCGCAGCGCCGCACGTGGTGGGAGACGCATGCCCAACTGGTGCTGATCGAGGCCCGGTTGGCGGCCGGGCGCGCGTCGGGACGCCTGGTCGCGGACGCCGCGGCGGTGGCCGACAAGCTGGCCGCGTTCGGCTCACCGTCCGCACCGGAGGCCTCACTGCTCGCGGGCCGCATCGCACTCGCCCTGGGCTGGACGGCGGACGCGGAACGGCACTTGGCGGTCGCCGCCCGCAGCAGACGCGGCGGCCCGCCACTGGCCCGGATGACCGGCTGGGCGGCGCAAGCACTGCGCGCGCAGGCCGCGGGCTCGGGTCGCGGGGTGCTGGAGGCGTGCCGACGCGGCCTCGACGTCCTCGACGATCACCGTACGACCCTGGGCGCCTCGGAGTTGAGGGCGCGGGCGACGGCACAGGGTGCGGAACTGGCGGCGCTGGCCCAGCGCGCGAGCCTCGCCTCCGGTGGCCCACGACGCCTCCTGGTCTGGAGCGAGCGCTGGCGGGCGACCGCCCTCTCCACTCCACCCACCAGGCCCCCCGCCGACCCGACCCTGCTCAGCGACTTGACGGCGTTCCGCGAGATCGCCGCCCGCGCGGAGGAGGCCCGCATGGAGGGCCGCCCGGTACCGGCCCTGGAACGCGAACAGCGGCGCCTGGAACGGGAGATCCGCTCCCGCACCCTCCACATGCGCGGCGACGCCCCCGACGAGGGCGACCGCTTCGACCCAAGTCGCCTGCTGGCACGGCTCGGTGAGGGACGCCTGGTCGAACTCGCCGTCGTGGACGGCCGGGTGCACGCCCTGCTGTGCGGCGAGGGCCGGGTCCGCCGCTTCGAGGCAGGCCTCCTCGCGGAGGCGATGGCCGAGGCGGAACACGTACAGGCGGGTCTACGGCGCCTGGCGCACCCCGGAGCGGAGGCTCGGCTCCCGGTGGTGGAGGCGGCGGGCCGACGCCTGGAGGAACTCCTCCTCGGCGAGGCGGCTCATCACCTGGGCTCCGGCCCGGTGGTGGTGGTCCCGCCGGGCCGACTCCACCGCGTTCCCTGGGCGTTGCTGCCCTCGCTGCGCGACCGCGTGCTCAGCGTGTCGCCGTCGGCGGGCAGTTGGCTGCGCGCCCTGGACACCGAACGGCCGCCCGGCGACCGGCACGTCCTGGTGCGCGGCCCCGGCCTCGCGACCGGCGGCGCCGAGGTCCCGGACCTCGCCGACCGGTACGGCGACAGGCCCACGGTCCTGGAGCACGACGACGCCGAAGTCCCCCGCGTGCTGGCCGAGTTGGACGGCGCGACCCTGGCGCACATCGCGGCCCACGGCACGTTCCGCGCGGACAGTCCCTTGTTCTCGTCCCTCCGCATGGCCGACGGTCCGCTCATCGTCCACGACTTCGAACGCCTCGCCCGCAGCCCGTACCGCATCATCCTCTCCAGCTGCGACACGGCCCGCCTCGCGTCGGTCGGCGCGGACGAACTCCTGGGCCTGGTCACGGCGTTGCTCCCGCTGGGCACGGCCGGCGTGGTCGCGAGCAGCGCCCCGGTCAACGACGCGGCGGTGGTCCCCCTGATGCTCACCCTCCACAAGGGCCTCAGCACGGGCCTGTCCTTGGCAGAGGCCCTGCGCGACGCCCGGGCGGCCCTGCCGGGGGATGCGATGCACCGGGCGACGGGGTGGGCGTTCTCGGCGTTCGGGGCGGCCTGAGCGGGGCGCGGGGGGACAGCGGTGCGGCCGATGTCGCCGGTGGGCGCGGCCCGTTCGGCTACGGAGGCCGGTGCACTGGTCCGGGGCGCGGGCCGATCGGCGGGCCCGGAGCCGACGGGTCGCGGTGCGCGGGCGCGAGGCCGTGCAGCGGGCGGGTCGGGTCGCGAGGCGGTCAGCGCAGGGACTCGGCCCCTGTGCTGGGTCCGGCCACGACACGGGCGGTCCGGCACTGCTCACCCGATCCCGCTCGGCCCACGCGCATCTCACCCGCGCATCACACGCAGGCCGAAGTAACCCCGCCCGCCCGGCAGTTCGACCCGACCACCGCCCCGACGGGCCGAGCCCGACCCGCACAGGGCGGCGCTGCTCAAGCCCTCGGTCACATCCCCCGTCACGCAGACTGCGTCGCAGGCAGTTCCACCAGCCAGGGCAGTGCTCCCCGGTCGCTCGCGCCGAGGCGGGCGTAGGCGCTGTAGAGGTGGTTGCCGACTGTGCGGACGGAGAGGGTGAGGCGTTCGGCGATCTGACGGTTGCTGAGGCCTGCTGCGGCGAGGGTGACGATCTGGCGTTGGCGGGCGGTGAGTTCGCCCAGGACCAGGCCCGACAGGGCCGGGGTGCGGGCGCCTTGGCAGCGGCGGGCCAGGGCTACCGCTCGGGTGCGGGACATACGGGCGGCGCGCGGGTCGCGGTGGGCGCGGACCGCCTGGGCGTGTGCCTCGGCCGCGAAGAGCAGGAAGCCGCGTTGCTCCAGCTCCCCGGCCACCTTGTCGAGTGCGGGGCCGTCGCCGTCGACCAGCGCCTCCGCGTGCCTCGCGAGGACGGCCGGGCCGTCACCGGGCAGTTGGGCGAGGCGGCCGGCGACACGTTCGGGAGCGCCGAGGCGTACGGCGTCGTAGAGGACGTAGGCGGCGGGCCTGGCGTCCTCGGCGGTGAGGCCGCGGGGCTCCTCGCCCTCTCTCCATCTGCCGTCGGCGATCTCGCGGGCCGCTTCCACATCGCCCCGGGCCGCCGCCAGCCAGCTGCCCGCGTCGCCGGTCGCGGGGCGGTGGGCGAGAGCCTCGTCGGTGGCCGGTACGTCGCCGGACTGGGCGGCGGCCAGGGCGAGTTCGGCCCCGCAGGCCCGGCTGCCCGCGGTCTGCCGCAGTCCCTCGCGCGCCCAGGCCGCCGCCTCGCGCAGCTCGCCCCGCAGTCGCGCGAACCGTGCGCGGACGGCGGCGTACCCGGCAGGGACCGGCGCGCCCTCCGCGACCAGCCACTCCCCCACGGGCGTCGGCAGCGGGCGTACGTCGGTGCGGTCGATGCGGTCGGTCAGCGCGGCCCGTTCGGCCGCGAGGGCCGGGGCGCACTGGTCCGGGGTGCGGGCCAGCCGGCGGGCCCGGAGCCGGCCGGCCGCGGCGCGCAGCGCGGGGCCGTGCAGCGGGTGGGCGAGGTGGACGGCGCCCTGGTCGTCGATCCGGATCAGCGCCTCCGTCTCCAGGCGTTCGAGGACGTCGAGGTCGAAGTCGTCCAGCGATGACCCCAACGGCTCGGCGAACGCGAGGCGTTCGAGGCTCTCGCGCTCCTCGGGGCCGGTGCGGGCGAGGACTTGCGCGGTGCGTTCGCGGACCGCCGTCGTGACCGGCACCGGGCCGCGCCACGCCCACTCGTCGGAGTCCGTCGCCCGGGTGAGCAGCCCACGCTCGCGCACCGCGCCGAACAAGTCGCGCAGCAGGCGCAGATCACCTTGGCAGAGGCCGTAGAAGCGGTTCACGGTGAGGGGTTCCAACGGGCCGCCGGCACCCAGCGCCAGCAACTGGGCGGTCTCCTCGCGGGGCAGCGGCTCCAACGCGAGGCGTGGCAGCAATTCGCCCGTCCACAGGCGGGAGACCGCCTCCGGTACCGGCTCACCGTCGGCCACGACGACCACCAGGCGGGTGCGGGCGTGGACGGCGAGTTGGTGGACGAGCGCGGCCGAGGAGTCGTCGAGGAGATGGGCGTCGTCCACCAGCAACAGCCGGACGCCGGACAGGAGTTGGACCGCGCGGTGCAGGGAGACGCTCTCGGGCAGCAGGTGGGCGAACGCGGCGAAGGGGAGCCGGCGGGTCTCGGGCGTCCCGGTGACCCTGGCGCAGTCGCTGCCCCGGACGGCCTCGGTCACCAACCGGGTCTTGCCCCGGCCCGCCGGACCGGTCACCACGATGCCGGGCCGCCCGGCCGTCAACGAACCCCGGATCAGCTCGACTTCGTCCTCCCGGCCGGTGAACGGCCAGGGCAGTGCCAGGGTCTTCGCGTCCCGTTCGAAAGTCATCACGCAGATATGAGTCCGGCTACTCACGCCTGATACAGGGTGACTTGAGTAGCCCTCGACTCAGGCGCCCGGGAACGGTCACCGGCAATCTGGTCGCATGACCGCTCGCTACTGCTCCCTCGCGCAGCAGCCGGCCCCGGAGTTCGCACCGGGACTGGCCGCCGAGCGACGCGGTGCGCTCATCGGCGGAAGCCGCATGTGGGTCAACGGCACGGTCCTGCACTACTACTTCTTCGACGCCGACCACCCCGAGAACACCGCGGCCACCGACACATCCGTCATCCCGGTCCCCGGGACCGGCGAGATGCGACGGGTGCCGTGGGGCGGCAGCAAGGAGCAGCAGGACGTCGTACGCGAGTGCTTCAGTGAGTGGCAAGGCCTCGGTATCGGCGTCGACTTCACCGAGGTCGGCGACCGTTCGGAGGCGGAGCTGCGCATCGGGTTCCAGCCCGGTGACGGCTCCTGGTCGGCGATCGGCCGCGACGCGCTCACGGTCGGTCTGTCCGACCGCACCATGAACTTCGGCTGGGACCTGACCGCAACCGGACAGCGCGGTACGGCCCTGCACGAGATCGGGCACGCCCTGGGGCTGCTCCACGAGCACCAGAGCCCGTTCGCCGGTATCCACTGGGACGACGAGGCCGTCTACGCCGAGTTGGCGGGCCCGCCGAACTTCTGGAGCCGGGACAGGACACGCTTCAACATCCTGCGCAAGCTCGACCCGGACGAGGTCAACAGCTCCGTCTGGGACCCGCAGTCGGTCATGGAGTACCCGTTCGCTTCGGGGCTGATCCTGGAGCCGGAGGAGTACCGCACGGGTCTGCACCCGCACGGCGGTCTCTCCCCCTCCGACAAGGAGTTCGTCCTGCGCTGGTACCCGCCCGTCGGCCCTCCCCGGCCGCCCGAGCTGGTGCCGTTCCGGTCGGCGCCGCTGCGCCTGGGACCGGGCGAGCAGGCCGACTTCGCGATCGAGCCGACACAGACGCGCGAGTACGCCGTCGGCGCCTTCGGGGACAGCGACACGGTCGTCGTGGTCTTCGAGGAACGGGACGGCGAACCGCGCTTCCTCGCCGGGCAGGACGACGGGGGCACGCCGCACAACGCCACATTCAAGGTCCGGCTCGTCAAGGGCCGCCGCTACTTCGTCCGTGTGCGCCTGTACTCCACGTGGGGGTCGGGGGACACCGCGGTGATGTGCTGGTAACAGCATGGGTACAGCCGCACGCGGGCGGACGGACCACAAGTCCGGCGCCGGGGGAAGCGGCCGGAGTTCGTAGCCTTCGGGGGAGGGATACGAACTCCGGCCACGCCGCCATGTCCAACTCGTCCAGCACTCAGGGCCCTTGAAGCCAAGCCCTCCAACTCCCGCACCTGCGCGGGACCTTGTGCCCTAGGCCCCCAACTCCATGGGCCGCGCAGGGTCCTTGGACCACTCCTCCAGCGAACCGTCGTACACGGACACGTCCGTACGGCCGAGCAGCGTGAGCGCGAGCGCGGCGCCCGCCGCCGAGATGCCGCCGCCGCAGTACAGGACGACCGGTGAGTCGTCGGTGTCGAGGACCGCGCCGACCTTCGCCGCGAGCTCCTCGGCGGGCAGGACGCGACCGGACTCGTCGAGGAGACCCCGGCCCGGGAGGCTGCGGCTGGTCGGGATGTGGCCGCGGCGGCTGTAACGCGTCGGGGCCGAGCCGTCGTAGCCGCCGACAGGGAGGGCGCAGACCAACGTGCCGGGGCGCTCGCCGCGGCTGACGGCGGCCACGTCCTCGATGCCGGCCCAGAGATCCGGACGTACGACGGGTGTCACGGGGCGGACCGCCGGAACCGGCTCGGTGTCGTCACCGGAGGCGAATGGACGCCCGGCCGCTTCCCACGCTTCGAGACCGCCGTCCAGGACCGCCACCGGTACGCCGATCGCCCGCAGCATCCACCACAGCCGCGCGGCCCAGATCCCGCCGCCGCTGTCGTAGGACACGACCTCGCTGCCCTCCCCCACGCCCAGCCTGGCCAGGGCGGCGGCGAGGGCCTCGGGGGACGGCACGGCGAAGTGGTACGGCGCGTCGTGGTCGGAGAGGTCGCCGGTCAGGTCGGCGTGTCGCGACCCGGGCAGGTGCCGTTCCGCCCATGACTCGTGCCCGCTCGCGGAGCGGTAGTCGCCGTCCTCGCGGGGTGAGGGCAGGAGCGCGGTGGCGTCGAGGACGACCAGCCGGGGATCGTCGAGGTGGGCGGCGAGCCAGGTGTCGTCGACCAGCGGGCCGGGCAGCAGGGAGGTGGTCATGGCGGCCGATGGTACGCCCGCGACCTGGGCGTCTCACGCCTCGGGCATGGCCGTCTCGGATATCGGACCCTGCTTGCACAGAATCCGGGTGGTGCGGTTATCGTTCGGCCATCTACGCGGGAGCCCCTACCCGGTTGGGCTGAGAGGGCGTCTGGGACCGGCTCGTCGAGAGTCCGGCCCCCATGGGGACGCCGACCGCACCACTCGCGCCTCAGCGCCCGCGTAGGAGTTCACGTGTCTGCAGCAGTCGAGCCTCGGCATCCGGTGGTCAACACCCGTGCGCGCCGCTCCTGTTGTTGTCGCACGCACTGATCCACCGCCTCCGCGCACCCCCTCCCCTCTCCCTTCAGGCGCCGTCACGCCTGCGCACCTCCCGGAGCACCTCCATGCCGCACATACGGGTCATGCTGGACTATTTCCACCCTTGGCCGAATTCCGCCGGTCTGTACGTCGCCCGTGCCCGCCGCTGGTACGCCGAGGCCGGCCTGGATGTCGAGCTGGTGGTCCAGGATCCGGGACGCGGGGACACGCTGGAGTACCTGGCCCGGGGCGAGGTGGACTTCGGGATCTTCCCGCCGAACCGGCTGCTGGCCCGGCGCGCGGAGCACGGCCAGCCGCTGATCGCCGTGTCCGCGATCAACCACCGGGGCCTGGAGGCGATCCAGACCACCACGTCGACCGGGATCACCCGCCCCCGCGAGCTGGCCGGCCGCCGTATCGCCTACAACCCGACCCCGCGCGGCCGGGCCATGGTGCGCCACCTGGTCGCGGCGGACGGCGGCGACCCGGACGCCGTGATCAGCGTGGACGCGGGCAGCCGCGAGCTGACCGTGGACGACATCGCGGCGGGCGAGGCGGACGCGACCTTCGGCAACTACTGGTCCTGGGACGCCCTGCGCGGCGATCTCCCCGAAGAGCAGCGCCTGACCTGGCCGGTCGACGAGATCGGCGCCCCGCGCTACCACAGCTACCTGCTCGGCACGAACGAGACGCTCCTCGCCCAACACCCCTCCCTCGTACGGGACTTCCTCACCGTCACCGCACGCGGCTACGCGGCCGCGGCCCAAGAGCCGGACGCCACGCTGGAGTTGCTGGAGCAGGTGATCCCGTACTTCCCGCGCCCGCTGATCGCCCGCTCCCTGGCACTCATCGCGCCCACTTGGACGGACGCGGACGGCCGTTGGGGAGTCATCGACGAGGGCCGGATGGGTCCGTACGCGCACTGGCTCGCGGAGAACGGCGCGATCCCGGACGACCGGGACTGGGCGCGGTCCTTCACCAACGGCCTGCTGGACGTGGCCACATGAGAACCCTGGCCTGCCAGGCGAGGTCGCTGACCCGGCGCCTCGCCGTCGACTTCATGAGGGTGGGCAGCGCGCTGTGTCGGCCGTGACCGGACCGACCCGCCAGCCCTCCCACCCCTCGAAGGACCCGACATGCATCGCCGTACCGCCCTGTCCGCCATAGCCGCGACCGCCCTTCTCGCCGTCACCGGCTGCTCCGCCGACTCCACGGCCGCCGCGAAGGACGGCACCACGACCGTCACCCTCGCGCTGGACTGGACGCCCAACACCAACCACACCGGGATCTACGTCGCCCAGGCCAAGGGCTGGTTCAAGGCAGCCGGGATCAACCTCAAGATCGTGCCGTACGGTTCGACCGCGCCCGAGACGCTGATCGCCAACCACAAGGCGGACTTCGGCATTTCGTACCAGGAGGGCGTCACCACCGCGCGTGCGGCCGGGCAGGACATCACCTCCGTCTACGCGGTGACGCAGAAGACGGACGTGACGATCGCGGTGCGCGCCGACCGCGACGACATCACCTCGCCGAAAGACCTGGACGGCAAGACGTACGCGGGTTTCGGCGCCCCGTACGAGAAGCCACTGCTCCAGAAGGTGATCCAGAACGCGGGCGGCAAGGGCGACTTCAAGCAGGTCACCCTCAACACCTCGGCGTACGCGGCGCTTTACGCCGGCAAGGCCGATTTCGCGATGCCGATGCCGACCTGGGAGGGCCTGGAGGCGGAGCTGAACGGCAAGCCGCTGAAGAACTTCCAGCTCTCCGACTACGGCTTCCCGGCGATCTACTCGACCCTCGTCGCGTCCTCGGACCAGTTCCTGAAGAAGAACCCGGAGCTCGCGAAGAAGTTCCTGGCGGCGGTCGACAAGGGGTACCGCTACGCCGCCGAACACCCGTCCCAGGCAGCCGACTTGCTGATCTCGGCGAACAAGAGCGTCCTCACCAACACCAAGCTGGTGAAGGAGAGCGAGGCGCTGCTGGCCAAGGAGTACTACAAGGGCACGGACGGTTCGATCGGCACGCAGAGCGCCGCGCGCTGGCAGGCCTTCGCGGACTTCGAGTACAAGGCGGGCCTGCTGGTCGACGCCAACGGCAAGAAGCTGACGTCCACCCCGAAGGCGTCGACGTTCTTCACCAACGCATATCTCCCGGACGCCAAGTGAGGCCGCTCCTGCGGTCGTTGTGGCCGCCGCTCCTCGTCCTGACCGTGCTCCTCGGCGGCTGGCAGCTGTACGTCACCGCCGCCGGAGTCGATCCCACCACGCTCCCCTCCCCCGCCCGGGTCGTGGAACAGGGTTGGCTGAACCGCCAGGACCTGTGGGACCAGACGCTCCCCACCCTCCAGGAGACACTGCTCGGCTTCGCCCTGTCGTTCGCGGCGGCCTGGCTGGTCGCCGTCCTCCTCGACTTCTCCTCGGCGGCCCGCCGGGGCCTGTACCCGCTACTGGTCGCCTCGCAGACCATCCCGATCGTCGCCGTGGCACCGCTGTTGATCATCTGGTTCGGCTTCGGGCTGCTGCCGAAGATGCTGGTGGTGACCCTGACGACGTTCTTCCCGCTCGCCGCGAACCTCGCGGCGGGCTTCGCGGCGACCGACCGTGAGGCGATGCGGCTGCTGCGCTCCCTGGGTGCGGGCAGGTGGCGGACGTTCCGCCTCGTCCGGGTGCCGAGCGCGATGCCGTACTTCTTCGCCGGGCTGCGCGTGAGCATCACCTACGCCGTCGTCGGCGCCGTCTTCGCCGAGTACGCGGGTGCGGAGGCGGGCCTCGGGATCTATATGCAGGCCCAAAAGAGCGCGTTCCGCACGGACTTGGTCTTCGCGGCGGTCGCGGTGACGGCCGCGCTGAGCATCGCCCTGTTCGGGGCGACCTATCTGCTGCAACGGCTGGTCCTGCCGTGGGAGCGGGCGTTGAAGGAGGACAAGGCGTCATGAGCAGTCTGCGTATCGAGGGCGTCGGCAAGTCCTTCGGCCCACTGGAGGTCCTCCGGGACCTCGAACTCGCCGTGGAACCGGGTGAGTTCGCGGCCGTGATCGGCCCGAGCGGCAGCGGCAAGAGCACCCTCTTCAACCTGGTCTCCGGCCTGGACCGCCCGACGTCGGGCCGGGTCCTGGTCGAGGGCGAACCGGCCGGCGTGGAGTCCGGCAAGGTGGCCTACATGCCGCAGAAGGACCTCCTCTTCCCCTGGCGGACCGTCCTCGACAACACGGCACTGGGCCTTGAAGCACAGGGAGTTGGGAAGAAGGAGGCACGGCGCCGGGCCGACGCTCTGTTCCCGGACTTCGGCCTCGACGGCTTCCAGAAGGCGTACCCGTCCCAACTCAGCGGCGGTATGCGGCAACGAGCGGCCCTGCTGCGCACGGTGGTCCTGGAACGCCCGGTCCTCCTGCTCGACGAACCCTTCGGCGCGCTCGACTCCCTCACCCGCACCGAGATGCAGCTGTGGCTGGCCGGCATGTGGCAACGCCACCGCTGGACGGTCGTCCTGGTCACCCACGACATCCGCGAGGCGGTCCTGCTCGCGGACACCGTGCACGTCCTCTCCCCACGCCCGGCCACGATCGTGGACCGCGTCGAGGTCCCGCTGGCCCGCCCGCGCGGCGCCGACGACTTCACCAACCCGGACTTCGCGTCCACCGAACGCCGCGTCCTGGACGCCCTGCGCGGCACAACGGCGGTGCGCACAGCATGAGTTCACACCTCGCCCACGGCCTGGGCACCGACCCGGTCGAACCCGACTGGCCCCCGCTGACGGACACCGAGGCCACGGACATCGTCGGCCCGGCCCGGGTGATCTGGCGCAGCCCCCGCCCCCTGTCGGCGGCGGCCGTCGTGGAACGCTCCAACCGCCGCCTGTTCGTGAAGCGCCACCACGTCTCCGTCCGCACGACAGAGGGCCTGGCCGAGGAACACGCCTTCCTACGACACCTGCGGCTGCGCGGCGCCCCGGTCGTCGAGGTGCTGGACCAGGCGACGCGCGGCGAGTGGACGTACGAGGTGCACTCGGCCGGAGTCGGCATCGACCTCTACCGCGACGCCCTGTCCTGGTCCCCGTTCCGCTCCCCCGCCCACGCGAGGGCGGCAGGCGAGGCGTTGGCCCGTCTGCACCTGGCGGCGGAGGGTTTCGACGCCCCGCGCCGCCAAGTGCAGCCGCTGGTCGCGTCGTTCACGGTGTTCGCCTCGGCCGATCCGGAGGCGGAGCTGGAGCGCTATGTGGAGGAACGCCCCCAACTGGCAAAGGGGCTGGCGGAGTTCCCGTGGCGGGAGGACACGAGCCGCGCCCTGCTCCCGCTGTACGAGGAACTGGCCCCGCACCTCCCCGGCCTGACCTCGCTCTGGACCCATAACGACTGGCACGCCTCCAACCTCCTCTGGAACGAGGACGGTTCGGTCGCGACGGCTCTCGACTTCGGCATGAGCGACCGCACAACTGCCGTCCACGACCTGGCCACGGCCATCGAACGCAACACGGTCCAGTGGCTCCAGCCCGGCTTCCCGGTTCGCGAGGCAGACGCGCTCGCACTCCTCACCGGCTACCAGTCCGTACGCCCGCTCAGCCCCGCCGAGTCGAAGGCACTCCCCGCGCTACTCCCCTTGGTCCACGCCGAGTTCGCGCTCTCCGAGCTGGGCTACTTCCACGGCGTGACGCGATCGGCGGAGAACACCCGGCTGGCGTACGAGTACTACGTGGGACACGCGGAGTGGTTCGCCGGGGAGAACGGGCAGCGGTTGGTGGACCTGTGCGGTGCTAGCGGGGTGGCAGCTCGCGGGTGAAGACGACGCGGGGTCGGCCCGGGCCGTCGTAGTCCTCCACGGTGTGCGTGTCGAAGCCGAGGGTGCGGTGGAAGGCGATCGAACCCTCGTTGGTGACCGAGGTGATGGCCTTGAGGCGGACCGCGCCCTGTCGCCGGGCTGCCTCGATGAAGGCCGAGTACAGGTCGCGGCCGAGACCGGTGCCACGTGCGTCGTCCCGGGTGGCCACCAGGTGTACGTACCCGGTGTGGCTGGGCGTGACGAACCCGAAGAGGTAGCCCCGGATGCCGTCGTCGGCGCGGGCGACCAGACAGGTGGACCCGAACTCCTGGACCAGCGCGGTGAGATGGAGGGCGCGAAGGTCACGCTCTCCCCAGTAGCGTGCGTGGTCCTCCAGGACCTGGTGGAGGTCGGTGACATCGGCGGGTTCGATACGGACGTCCATGACATCGATCATGGCAGAGAGCCGTACGGAGTCGAGAAGGAGACGGGTCATGATCACGGGTTACGTTCTCGGTGAAAGCCTGCGCCCCGGTGCCGTGTTCGCGCCGCACGGACTGCGCATACGGAAGGTCGAGCGGGTCGACAACTCGGCGAGCGCGACGGCCGGGCAGCCCGACGCCTGGACGTTCGTCCACTGGGAGACCGACGACGATGGTGCCGCCGGTCGGATCGCGGAGGCGCTCGCCAATGCGTTGGAGCCGGACAACGGCTGGTACGCGGACTTCACGGCCGGGGACGAGCGGGTGGTCGTTTTCGCCGGGAAGGTGTTCCGGTATCGGCGCGGCGATCAAGCGGCCCGCGCCGAAGCCGTCGCGTACGGGCGGTCGGTGGGGACCCCGGAGCATCAGCTCGACTGGGAGGAGTGACCCCGCCGACGCCATTCCTGGGCGAGCAGTTCGTACGAGCGGACCCGGTCCGTGTGGTCGTGGGTGATGGTCGTGATGAGCAACTCGTCGGCGCCCGTGGCCTCTTGAAGCTGCTCCAGTTGGTCGGCGACCTGGCCGGGTGAGCCGACGAACTGGGTGTCGACGCGGTCCTGGACCAGCTCGCGGTCCTCGTCGGTCCAGACGTGGGCGCGTGCCTCGTCGGGGGTGGGGAACTGGATGGCGCCCTCCGCCGTACGGATGGAGCGCACCCACAGGCCGTAGCCGGTGGCGAGTTCGCGGGCCGTCGCGTCGTCCTCGGCCACGACGACGTCGGCGGACACGGTGACGTACGGCTTGTCGAGGAAGTCGGAGGGCTGGAACGCGGCGCGGTAACCGTCCGCCGCCTCAAGGACCGTGGCGGGGCTGACGTGGTAATTCGCCGCGAAGCGGAGGCCGTTGCGGCCCGCTACCTCGGCACTGGTGCCACCGCTGCTGCCCAGGATCCACACCTCGACATCGGCGCCCTCGCCCGGGACCACGTGCGCCTCGACGCCCTCCGGGGAGCGGTAGGTGCCGGCCAGCAGGGCGAGGACGTCGTCGATCTGGTCGCCGTAGTCCTGGGACTTGGCGTCGGGCAGCAGGAGCAGTTTGCGTTGGAGGGCGATTCGGGGTGAGCCGAGGAGGCGTTCGAAGGAGAAACGGGGCGGGATGCGCAGGCCGTTGGGGGCTCGGCCGTCGACGATCGGGGTCGCCGTCGGGAGTGGGGGTGTCGGTCGGCCGCCGGAGCGGCCCAGGCCCAGGTCGAAGCGGCCGGGGTGGAGCGCGTCGATCAGGCCGAACTCCTCGACCGTGGACAGCGCGGTGCGGTGGCCGAGTTGGACGGCGCCGGAGCCGAGCCTGATCGTGGAGGTCGCGGCGGCTGTCAGCGCCAGGACCACCGCGGGGGACGTGCCCGCGACGCCGGGGTTGAGGTGGTGCTCGGCGAACCAGTAGCGGGCGTACCCGAACTCCTCGGCCCTGCGCGCGAGTTCGATGGAGTTGCGCAGGGCCTCGGGCGCGGTGGAGCCGGAGGAGATGGGGACCAGGTCGAGGACGCCGAGAGGGATGGACATGTGCTCGCTCACTCCTCAGTGGCCGGCGGGGGCGGGCTCGGGCAGGACCGGTCCCCAGGCGAACGGCGGGTCCGGGATGTCCTTGCGCAGCACCGGAGTCACCGCCGACTGGAAGAGTTCGAGCGACGCCCGGTGCTGACTGTCCGTCAAGCCGCTTGCGTCCGCGTGGAGATGGAGCACCGTGTGCCCGAACTGCTCGTGGTAGCGGTGCACCTTGTCGATGACCTGCTGCGGGCTGCCGATCAGCGCGGAGCTGCGCTCGACGTAGTCCTCCAGGGTCTCGAAGACGATGGGCAGGCCCACCTGCTTCTGGAAGGCGAGGTTGCTCTCGAAGATCGGCCGATACGCGGTCAGCGCCTCCTGGGTCGTCGGAGCGACGTAGAGGCCGGCCGTGCCCGCGCCCACCGCGATGTCGGCCGGGTCGTGGCCGTAGTGCTCCCAGCGCTCGCGGTAGTAGCGAATCAACTCGGCATACGGCTCAATGGGGTTGGTGACGTTCGCGGAGAACAGCGGGTCGCCGTAGCGGGCGGCCAGGTCGACGCTCTCCTTGCTCGTCGCACTGCCGTGCCAGACGCGGACGGGTTGTTGGTACGGCCTCGGCCACACCTCCGCGTCCTTCAGTTCGGGGCGGAAGCGCGTCTTCGCCGTCACCTTGTCCTGGCGCCAGAGCTGCCGGAACACCTCGTAGCTCTCGGCGTTGCGCTCCCACTGGTCCTCGGGTGTGACGTGGAACAGGTCGCGCTGGGCGGTGCCGTTGCCCTTGCCGATGATCAAGTCGAGGCGCCCGCCGGAGAGATGATCGAGCGTGGCGTAGTCCTCGTAGGCCCGGACCGGGTCGAGGAGGCTCAGCGTGGTGACCGCCGTGAAGAGGCGGATGCGGCGGGTCAGCGCGGCGATGTGGCTGAGGACGACGGTCGGCGAGGAGGAAATGAAGGGGCGCTCGTGCCGCTCCCCCACGCCGAAGCCGTCGAAGCCCAACTCCTCGGCCAGCAGGGCGTTGTCGAGGACTTCGCGGAAGCGTTCGTGCGTCGGCTTCTGGATGCCCGTGATCGGGTCGGGGCGGTGGACGATGAGGGTGATCGCGAGGAACTTCACGATGCCGCCCGTTCCTCGCGCACGTCGTCGGGGTGGGCCAGGCCGAGGTGGTCGCGCAGGGTCGGGCCCTCGTACTCGGTGCGGAAGACGCCCTGTTCCTGGAGGAGCGGGACCACCTTGTCGGCGAACGGGTCGAGGCCGGTCGGAGTGATGTGCGGGACGAGGATGAAGCCGTCGCTGGCGTCGGCCTGCACGAAGTCGTTGATGGTCTTCGCGACCGTGGACGGGGAGCCGATGAAGGCCTGCCGGTTGCCGGTCTCGATGACCAGGTCGCGGATGGACCAGCCGTTCGCCTCCGCCCGCTCTCGCCACTCGCGGGCGGTCGCCAACGGGTCGCGGTACATGCGGACTTGGGCGCGTCCCTTGGAGATGTGGTTGTCGCTGACGTCCGGGTCGATCTCGGGCAACGGGCCGTCCGGGTCGTAGGACGACAGGTCCCGGTTCCAGACGAACTCCAGGTGCTTGAGGGCCGTGGCGCCGCTGACCTGCTGGCGGCGCACTTCCTTGGCCAGGTCCTCGGCCTCGGCGTCGGTGTCGCCGAGCACGAAGGTCGCGGCGGGGAGGATGAGCAACTGGTCGGACCTGCGGCCGTACTTGGCGAGGCGGGACTTGACGTCGGCGTAGAAGGCCTGGCCCTCGGTGAGGGTGCTGTACCGGCTGAAGATGGCGTCCGCGCTGGACGCGGCGAACTCGCGGCCCTCGTCGGAGTCGCCCGCCTGGAAGATCACCGGGCGGCCCTGTGGGGAGCGCGGGACGTTGAACTGGCCCTGGATGTCGAAGTGTTGGCCCTGGTGGACGAAGGCGCCCGCCTTGGCGTCGCTCACGAAGGTCCCGGTCGCCTGGTCGGCCACGATCTCGTCGCCATGCCAGGAGTCGAAGAGTTCCTGGGTGGTGGCGAGGAACTCCTTGGCCCGGGAGTAGCGCTCGTCCTGCGGCAGGAAGCCGCCGCGCCGGAAGTTCTCGCCGGTGAACGCGTCCCAGGAGGTGACGACGTTCCAGGCTGCGCGACCGGCGGAGAGGTGGTCGAGGCTGGCGAACTGGCGGGCCACTTCATAGGGCTCGTTGAAGGTGGAGTTGATGGTGCCGGTCAGACCGAGGTGTTCGGTGACGGCGGCGAGCGCGGCGAGGACCGTGAAGGTGTCGGGGCGGCCGACCACGTCCAAGTCGTAGATCTTGCCGCCCTGTTCGCGCAGCCGCAGCCCCTCGGCGAGGAAGAGGAAGTCGAACTTGGCGCGTTCGGCGGTGCGTGCGAAGTGCGCGAAGGAGCTGAACTCGATGTGGCTGCCGGCCGCCGGGTCGCTCCACACGGTGGTGTTGTTGACACCGGGGAAGTGGGCGGCCAGGTGGATCTGCTTCAGGGGCTTGCTCATGTCGTACGGTCCCTCCGGCTCAGGCGGTGGCTGCGGCAGCGGCGTAGCGGTTGGCGGGGCGGGCGAGCCCCAGCAGTCCGCGCAGGGTGTCGGCCTCGTAGGCGCGGCGGAAGGCGTTCCGGCGCTGGAGTTCGGGGACCAACTTCTGTGTGATCGCCGGGAGATCGTGCCCGGCGACGGCGGGCCGCAGCCGGAAGCCGGTCAGGCCTGTCTCCTGCAACTCCTGGAGCAGATCGGCAAGTTGAGCGGGCGTACCCGCGAAGATGCGGGCGTCGCTCGTGTACGGCTCCCCCGCGAGGGCGTCGAGGCGTTCGCGGCGGGCCACCGCCGTGGCCTCGTCGTCGTCGAGGAAGACCACCAAGTCGCCGAAGATGTGCAGGAGTTCGTCGGCGCGTCCGGCGGTCTGCTGCTCGGCACGGATCTCCGCGACGATCGCCCGCGCGTCGTCGGTGTCGTGCGGGGTGACGTAGCCGATGTCGGTAGCACGGGCCACCAGCCGGTACGGGATGGTCTGATGGGCCAGGGAGCTGACGATCGGCTGGCCCTGCGGCGGCCGGGGCGTGATGGAGGGGCCCTTGACGCTGAAGTGGCGGCCCTCGAAGTCGATGTAGTGCAGCCTGTCGCGGTCGACGAAGCGGCCGGTGGCGACGTCCCGGATCTCGGCGTCGTCCTCCCAGCTGTCCCAGAGGCGGCGCACGACCTCGATGTAGTCGGCGGCCTCGTCGAAGTGCTCGGCGAGGCGCTCCTGCCCGGCCTCGGTCCGCAGGCTCTCCAGGCTGATCGGCGGGAACGTGCGGCGGCCGAAGTGGTCGGCCTCGTGCGGGCGGGCGGAGAGCTGCACGCGCAGACCCGCGCGGCCGGTGCTGACGTAGTCGAGGGTGGCGATCGCCTTGGATATGTGGAACGGCTCCGTGTGCGTGGACACCACCGTCGGGACCAGGCCTATGTGGCTGGTCAGCGGTGCGATGCGGGCCGCGACGAGCACGGCGTCGAGGCGGCCGCGGACCTGGTCGGTGCGGCCGTCCAGCTCGCCGTAGTGCGAGGACTGGAGGCCGAGGCCGTCCTCGAAGGTCACGAAGTCGAGCAGCCCGCGCTCGGCCTCGGCGACCAGGTCGGCCCAGTAGGCGGCGGTGAACAGGTCGCGGGGCCGGGCCACCGGCTCGCGCCAGGAGGCCGGGTGCCAGCCGGTGCCGTCGAGGGCGACGGCGAGGTGGAGGGGGGTGGAGCTGGTTGGGGACACGGTGGTGCCTTCCTGGAGATCCGTACGAGATCGCCGATCCGGTCAGATGCCGGTACGACGGCTGGGGCAACGGGTCAGGAGCAACAGAGCGCGCCGGCCGTGCGCAGCAGGTCGATGTGGGGCCGCGTGGTGAGACGCACCAGGACGATGGACGCGCCACACATGTGCTCCACCTCCACGGAATCCGGCTTCGTAAGGGGCAACGGCACGGCTATGCCGTTTCTTCCGGATCGGCGGCGGATTCTCGCGGATCGGCGGCGGCAGTCCGGCCGGTACGCCGGACGAGCGAGAAGACCGTGCGGGCGCGCAGGGTGAAGCCGATCGACTCGTACAGCCGGATCGCGTTGGTGTTGCCGGCCGCCGCGTGCAGGAAGGGGTGCTCGCCGCGTTCCTTGATGCCGGCGGCGACCGCGCGGACCAGGCGGGTGGCGAGGCCCCGGCCGCGATGGGCGGGGTCGGTGCACACGGCGCTGATCTCGGTCCAGCCGGGCGGGTGGAGGCGTTCGCCGGCCAGGGCGACGAGGCGGCCCTCGTGCCGGATGCCGAGATAAGTGCCCAGTTCGACGGTGCGGGGCAGGTAGGGGCCGGGTTCGGTGCGGGCGACCAGGTCGAGGATCTCGGGGACGTCCTCGGCGCCGAGGAGTACGGCCTCGGGGTCGGGTTCGGCCCGCAGCCCGGTGTCCACGAGTTGGACACCCTGTCCGCTGCGGACGATCTCCCAGCCGTCCGGGGTCTCGCTCACCCCGCGCACCGCGGCGCTGCCGCCGGGACCGACGAGCGCGGCCAGGTCCGCCCAGGCGCGCGGGTCGTCGTTGTCGGTGATGGCGTGGAAGCCGGCGACGTCGACGGGGTAGCGGGCGGCTCGGCCGACGCGTTCGGCGAAGTGGGCGTGCGGGCCGGTGAGGGCGGCCCAGGCGGGGTTGTCCAGAACGTGGGACGTGGAGGTGGTGGTTTCGATACTGGCGGTGGCAGACATCGGGTGACGGCTCCGGTACTGGTCGCACGGGCGGGGACCCCGCCGTGACGCGGCGGGGTCCCCTTGCGGAGAGGGTGGGTCAGGAGTCGCTCAGCGGCAGTCCGGGCGGGTTGACCTCGGACTTGGCGACGGCCTCGTTGGAGAGGTTCCAGGCGGCCAGCCACTTGGCGTACTGCCCGTTCTTGATCAGGTAGTTGATGGCGTCAGCGAGGGGCTTGGCGAGGCCGCTGTTCTTCTTCGCGGTGGCGGCGATCAGGCCCTGGAGGGAGGAGCCGGCGCCGGAGTAGGTGCCCGCGTCGCGGACCGCCTTCGCGGTGCCCTTGGTGGAGGCGACCTGGTAGGCGATCGAGGGGTTCGGGGCGAGGTAGACGTCGATCTTCCCGGAGGCCAGCGCGAGGTAGGTGCTGTTGTTGTCCTGGAAGTACTTGACGCTGAGCGCCTTCTTGCCTTCGGCGGCCAGCTTCTTCTTCCACTCCAGGAGGATCCGCTCCTGGTTGGTGCCGGAGCCCACGGCGACGGTCTTGCCGGCGAGGTTCTCGTAGTTGCCGTCGAAGTTCCACTTGTCGCTCGCGGCCACTGCGAAGCCGAGGTTGTCCTCGCGATAGGAGGCGAACTCGTACTTCGCCTTGCGCTCCTCGGTGTCGGTGACGTTGGAGAAGGCGACGTCGACCTTGCCGCTGTCGAGGCCGATGAAGAGGTTCTCCCACGTCGAGTTCTTCAGCTCGGGCTTGAGACCGAGGACGGCGGCGACCAGGCGGCTGATGTCGGCCTCGGAGCCTGTGACCGTCTTCTGGTCGGAACCGACGTAGCCGAGTGGCGGGGAGCCGGCGGGCAGGAAGCCGAGGCCGATCTCCAACGTCCCGCTCTTGGCTACGGACTTGGGCAACTCGGCGCTGATCGACTTCACTTCGGAGACCTTGACGGTGGTCTGCTGGGCGGCGCCGTTCGAGAGGGCACCCACGGTGACCGTGCCGGCGGCGGTGTCGGTGGTGGTGGCCGCGTCGCTGTCGCCGCCGCAGGCCGCGAGCCCGCCGGCGAGGGAAGCGAGGACGGTTCCCGCGGTGAGTCCGCGAGTGAGTCGGCTGCGAAGGCTGAGCGGAGACATGGCTGTTCCTAGGTTCGGTGTTCGGGAAGGAGGAGGCGAAGGCGTGGAAGTGGGCGCGGTGGTACGGGAGTTCAGAGGACCTTGCTGAGGAAGTCGCGGGTCCGTTCGTGCTGCGGCTTGTCGAGGACCTCGTGCGGCGGGCCCTGCTCGACGATCTTTCCGCCGTCGATGAAGACGACCCGGTCGGCGACCTCGCGGGCGAAGCCGATCTCGTGGGTGACGATGACGAGGGTGGTGCCGCTGGTCGCCAAGTCCTTGATGACGGCGAGGACTTCACCGACGAGTTCGGGGTCGAGGGCGGAGGTCGGCTCGTCGAAGAGGATGACGCCGGGGCGCAGGGCGAGCGCGCGGGCGATGGCGACGCGCTGCTGCTGGCCGCCGGAGAGCTGCCGGGGGTAGGCGCCGGTCTTCTCACCGAGACCTACGCGGCCGAGCAACTCCCGTGCCAGTTCCCGGGCTTCGGGCTTGCTGAGCCGGCCGGTGGCGACGGGGGCGGCGGCCACGTTGTCGAGGACGGTCAGATGCGGGAAGAGGTTGAAGTTCTGGAAGACGAACCCGATCCGGCTGCGCTGCGCGAGGATGGCCCGTTCGCTCAACTCCTTGAGCCGACCGCCCTGTTGCTTCACGCCGATCAGTTCGCCGTTGACGCTGACGTAGCCGATCTCCGGCTTCTCCAAGTGGTTGACGACCCGCAGCAGGGTGGACTTGCCGGAGCCGGACGGGCCGAGGATCACGGTGACTTCGCCGGGTCGTACGGTCAAGTCGACGCCGTCCAGGACCCGGTGGGCGCCATACCACTTGTGCACGTCGTGCACCTCGACGGCGGCCGGGACGATCTCCGTCAGCGGTTCGGTGGTGTGCGTGGTCACAGCGCGGTCTCCCGACGGATGCGGGCCCGCAGATCGCTGAGGCCGGTGCGGAGCTTCTGGAACGGGGTGGGCGGCAGGGTGCGGGTGGCGCCGCGGGCGTAGTGCCGCTCGACGTAGAACTGGACGACGGAGACCACGCTGGTCAGGATCAGGTACCAGACGGTGACGACCAGGAGCAGCGGCACGATGTCGCCGGGGTAGGTGGAGCCCATCGTCTGCGCGGAGCCGAAGAGGTCGAGCAGTGAGACGTAGAAGACCAGTGAGGTGCTTTTGATCAGGCCGATCAGCTGGTTGACGTAGTTCGGGGTGATGGAGCGCAGGGCCTGCGGGAAGACGATCCTGCGGAACTGGTAGCCCTTGGGCAGGCCGAGGGCGGAGGCCGCCTCGTGCTGGCCCTGGTCGACGGAGAGGATGCCGCCGCGGACCACTTCGGCCGCGTACGCCGCTTCGTTGAGGCTGAGTCCTACGACGGCGACGGCCATGTCGGTGGCGAGTTTCGACTCGTCGAAGGAGAAGAAGGCGGGGCCGAAGGGGACGCCGATGCTGAGCGTCTTGTACAGGGCGCTGAAGTTGTAGAGGAAGATCAGCACCACGATGAGCGGGATCGAGCGCAGTGCCCAGACGTAGGTCCAGCTCACGGCGCGCAGGACCGGGCTCTTCGAGAGCCGGGCCAGGGCGAGCAGGATGCCGCCGGCCAGGCCCAACACGGCGCTGAGCGCGGCCACTTGGAGGGTGATGACGAGTCCGTCGAGGATCGTCGGGCGCAGGAACCAGTAGCCGAAGCGGTCCCACTGGTAGAAGGAGTTGGTGGCCAGGCCGTGCACGAACTGGGCGACCACGACCAGCACGACGAGGGTGACGATCCAGCGGCCGGGTCGGCGCAGGGGCTGAACCCGCTGCGCTGTGAGGGTTCTTGACGGGGCGTCGGCGGACGGTGCCTCGGCCAGGGACACGGTGGTGCCTGGGGGTTCACTCATGAGGGGGCTCCGGCGGGAGTGGGAGCAGCACCCTGGACCACGGCACCTGGGCGTGACGGAGGAGACGTTCACGGCGAGGAACGCACGGACCGGGGGCTGGAAGGACCAACGGGAAGAGCTGGGAGACTCTTGGGCGAAGTCGTCAGCCTCGACAGCGGGCACAGCCCGGTGCGGTACACAGTGCGCTGTTCACGCGCAGGAGATCGACGGCGCGGTCCTCGACCAGCGGGTTCGCGTACGGCAGTACGCAGCCGTGGGAGCGGCGCGTGGCCGTCCTCGAAGCTGCGTACATGTCCGTCACCGTTGCCGTTCCGGCCCTGAAGGGCCTCGCGCTCATTGAAGCGGTAGTAAGTCAGATACTTGTTCGACTGTCAACGACAGTCCATCAGGTGGACGGCCGGGAAGGCCCCTCAGCTGCGGCAAGCCCCGGATTCGTCCGCCGCGTGGGCCGCCCAGTCCAGGATCTGGACAGCGGCGCCGGCGGCCTCCAGGCCCCGGCAGTGCGCGTGATGGCGGCGGGCGATGCCGTCGAGGTCGAGGTGGGTGCCGAAGGCGGGGTGGGCGGCCAGGCGGCGGGCGTAGGCCCACAGGTGGGGGTGGTCGGCGATGCGCTGGACGGCGGCAGCGTCCAGGTGGTTGCGGTGCACGGTGTCCAGCTGCACCAGGGACACCCACAACTCGACGTCGGCGGCGGTGAGTTCGTCGCGGATCATGTGCTCGCGGCCGTCGAGCCAGCGGTCCAGTGAACCGAGCGTCTCCAGCAGTCGGCCGAGCGCCTCGTCCCGCTCTTCCTGTTCGACCCCGGCCGCGCCCGCGCGCTGCGCCGCGTCCTCGATGCCCTGTGCGCACAGCCGCTCGACGGCCTCGATCTCCGACTCGGCGCCGCACGGGTACAACTGCGGTCCGCTCTGGCCGAAGTGGCGGGCGAGGTCGCGTGTGATGTCGGGGGCGTGGGTGCTGACGATGCGGCCGGACCAGTCGTCGCTGAGGACCGGCGCGGCGGCGGGTCCTGAATAGCGGTGCGCGCTCGCCTCGTAGAGCGGGCGCAGTGCGGAGTGTCCACCACTCGGACAGTCGGGTACGGCGGACAGGAACACGGCCGGACAGCTCTCGTCGAGGCCGAGCAGGCTGTGGGTGACGGCGATGCGCAGTCCGTCGGCGCAGGCGGTGGACAGGTGGAGGCGGTAGCGGCGCGGCACGGCGTAGTGCCCGCTGCGCGCGTCGCTCCCGATCCGGCCCCGGAACGTGGGGGTGGAGCGGGGTGAGGGGATGGCGGCGAGAGGGGTGCTGGACATGGGACTCCCCGGGTACGGGCGCGTGGACGTACGCGCGGCGGAAGCGTCGTCGTGCGGAGGACGGGGGTTCAGCGCAGGGGGTTCAGCGCGCTGCAGACCCGCAGCAGGTCGATGTGACGGCGGGAGGTCAGAAGAGGCGAACGGCCCACGCGACGAGTGGTGACCGGCTCAAGCCCCATGTTTCCCTACCTGTTCACTAGGATTCCCTACTGGAGTGTCGATCCGCCGCGACCCGGGGTCAAGAGGGCGTCCACGGACCGGGCACCGACCGCCCGCCCCGTGGACACCCCGGCGCCGCTACTTCGCGTACATCAGCGTGCCGAAGCCGAGCTGGTCGTAGCCGCCGCTGTCGGAGCCGTAGTCACCTCCCCCGCCCTCGGGCGCGACGAGGTCGTAGTACATGGCCGAGATGTACTTGTCGTCGAGGCCGATACGCCGGTTGTAGTGGAAGTGGAGCATCGCCCACACCGGCCGGATCTGGCCGCGCGAGGCGGAGGAGATCACCGTCTGGGACGACTGGGCGCAGCTCTGCCCGGTGCCCCAGGTGTAGGTGGTGAAGGGCACGTCGCTCCCGCTGTTGTACTTCGCGACGTACTGGGCGGCCTTCATGAAGCGACGGCTGTCGTACGAGTACAGGTCGTCGCCCTGATTCCAGGCCATCTCGCAGATCGCGCCCATCTGCCCCATGCCCATGACGGTGTGGCCCTGGTCGCGGCCGGACTCCTGCCACTGGCCCAGCGCGTAGCCGTCCGCGTCGGTGTACAGATACGGCACCGCGTGCGCGATCGAGCCGTTGCCCGCACCGGACTTGAAGTACGTGACGGCCTGGTCGTACTTGGCGGAGTCCTCGTTGAGGATCCCGATGGCCAGCACGGACGCCATGTTGCACAGGTCCCAGTTGGCCCAGTAGTTGGTGATGCAGGCGTCGTTGTGGTTGGTCAGGAAGCTGTTGTTCATCGGGTAGAAGACGTTCGCCATCAGCTCCTGCGCGGCGGCGAGGTCGAACCCCGAGTAGTCCCGCATGAGTTCACACGCGTTGGCGAACTGCCAGCCGTAGAGACCGGCCGCGAGGAACCGGTCGGCGTCGCCGCCGATCGAAGTGAGCGTCGTGGACCAGGCGTTGAGGATGTTCGCGGCACACACCGCGTTGGCCTCGGTGCCGCCGACCTTCCAGCGCAGGGCGTTCTGGTAGGCGGCGGCGATGTCGTTGTAGAGGAGGCTGTAGTTCTGTCCCGTGCCGCCTCGGATGATCGTCGCCGTCGCCCGGTTCGTCCAGGTGGACTGGGAGTGGGAGTTGGCGGTCAGCCTGTTCCAGCCGGAGAGCCAGGGGTCGGTTCCCGCCGCGACCCTGACCTTGGCGCGGTTGATGTCACCGGCGTTGTGCAGCATGCCGGGGTGGGTGAAGGTCGCCGGTGCCGCGTGTGCGGTGGTGGCCACGGTGGCGCCGCCCAGAGCGAGGGCGGCGCCGAGGCCGCCGGCGGTCTTCAGCAGACCTCGGCGGCTCAACTCTGTTCTGCGGAGGTGCTCGTGGGGGGAAGTGCGGCTCATCGCTGTGCATCTCCAATCCATGAAGGATCAGGTGGGCGTGATGCTCACCTCGTCGAACTCGGCGGTGCAGCGGACCGGTTGGCTGCGCGAGCAGACCACCAGCCCGACGTGGTAGGGGGCGTCACCGAAGCCGGGGATCTCTCCGTCGGCGAGGGGGGTCCAGGTGACACCGTCATCGGTGGACAGCGCCGCGCTGAAGGCGGTCCCGACGCGCTTCAGCCGCAGCAGAGTCGGGAGGGTGACAGCGGCTCCGCCGGTGAAGGCGGAGGCACCGGCCACGGTCTTGCGGAGCATGAGCTGAGCGCTGGTCCCGCCGGTGACGATCGCTCCGGCGGCCTGGTCGAACGGCGACAGCGACTTCGCCATGAGCAGCCCGACCCGGTCCGTGCTCACCCCACTTCGGGAGACGATCCGCGCGACGACCTCACAGTCCCCGCTGACCGGCCGCCGCACGAACTGCCCTGTCATCCCTTGGCCGTTGGCGTTGAGATCGACGCCCGCGCCGCGCACGGTGAAGGTCCCGCTGTCGTACGACGTACTGCCCGGCGTGGTGATCGCCACCACGCCCAGCGTCCCGAAGTCACGGTCGTCGAGCACGGTGTCGCCGAGATCGCCGTACGTCCACGGCGAGGCCGGCGCGGTGCCGACCATGAGCGTGAGGGTGCCGGTCGTGGTTCCGGAGGCGTTGGCCGCCGTCGTCGCGACCGTGAACTCGCCTGTCTCCGTGGGGATTCCGGAGATGAGCCCGGTGCGCCGGTCGACACGCAGACCGCCGGGCAGCCCGTCCGCCGCGAACAGCACGGGCTCGTGTGAGGCTCGCAGCAGATACCGGAAGGCGGCACCCTGGTTCGTGAACACGGCGGTGGTGGATGTGAGTTGGGGCTGCGCCGGGGTCGGCATCACGGCCTGCACCGGTGTCGAACGCGGCCCGCGTCCACCGGCGTTGGTCTTCGCGACCGTGTAGTGGTACGTCGTTCCCGGCATCCCCGTCGCGTCGATGTACCGGACGCGGGTACCGAAGCCGACCGGGCCGACGCGGGTGGCGAGGGTCTTGTACGGTCCGCCGGTGCGCGGGGCGCGCAGCACCGCGTACTCGGCGGAGAGGTCCGGGTCGCTCCACGCCAACTCGACTGCGTCGGCGCCGGTTTCGGCCCGCAGGCCGGTGGCGGTGCGGGCGGGGCGGGGTACGCACCAGACCGTGCCGGACGAGGAGGTCACGGTGACGTTGTCGAAGGCGCCGGTGCCGGTCTCGGCGTAGTCCTCGTCGACACCGAGGCAGGAGGTGAGGGCGAGGCCCGCGTGGGCGGTGCGGCCCAACTCGACCTCGGTGGAGCCGACTTCGGTCCAGTGGATGCCGTCGGGTGAGATGGCGCCGGTGCAGCGCGCGCCCTTCCTGGTCACCCGTACCCAGTAGGGCGCCCGGAGCCGGTATCCGTCGCCCGCACCCTCAACACAAGGCGCCTCCAACGGTGTTGCCGACTCGGGCAGCGCGCCGAGGTTGGAGATCGGGAAGGCGGCGTTCACCGTGATCGCCTGCTGCTGGGAGGGCGGTACGGGGGTGCTGCCGGTCGCGGAGATCGCCGCGCCTGCCGACGGACGTACCGTCCACACCCCGCTCCAGGTGTGCAGCGGCAGCCCCTGGATCAGCATCGAGGCGTGCGCCGCGTCCGCGTCGAGCGAGGACCGGACGGTGACGCCGATCTTGGTGTACTGCGAGCTGAGCGGCCAGACGATCCGCGCGGTGACCGTGCCGTCGCCGCGCAGCGGGAGGTGGACGAGACGGTAGGTGTCGGAGGTGCCGCTCGCCTCCAGGACGAAGCGCTCACCGTCGTAGGCGGTGGCACCGGGGATCTTCACCTCTCCGACATCGCGGGTCGACCAGGGTCCGGGAAGACCGGCGGAGGCGGCGGCCCACGCTGAACTGCCGCTCCTCCCAGGGGTGTTGGAGGCGGCGACCGTGTAGTAGTACGTCCGGCCGGCGTGCACGTTCTTGTCGGTGTACGTCGGCCGGTCGACGCCGGAGGCGATCTGCTCGTAGTGGCCGTCCACGTCGGTGGCCCGCAGGACCGTGTAGGTGTCTGCCCAGGTAGACGGGAGCCAACTCACCGTCACGGAACGGTCGTTGCCGATCGCGGTGACACCGGCCGGTGGTGTCGGGACGGTCGGCGAGGGGGTCGTAGCACCGGCGTAGGCGAAGGTGCCCCAGCTCGGGAGGTCGTCGTTGCTGCCCTCGATGACGCGGGTACCGCCGGCGCCGCGGAAGACGGCGTTCTTCGTGTACGGGGTGTCCAGGCCGCGCACACCGGCGTAATGGGCGTACGCCATCTCGTAGATGGGCGGCAGGGTGCCGCGCGAGGTCGCCGAGACCGCCGTCTTGATGTACTTGCCGGTGCGGTCGAGATCAGGGACGAAGGGAACGTCGCCGCCGAGGTTGTAACGGGCGGCGTATTCGACGTTGGCGAGGATGCGGTTGTCGTCGAACCCCCAGAGGTCGACGCCCTGGTTCCAGGCGACCTGCGCGGCGTCCGCGAGGAGGCCTACGGCGAGCTGTTCGTGGCCCTGGTCCCGGCCGCTCTCCTGACCCTGGCCGGCGTCGGTGACGATGCGGTGGAGGACGCTGCCGTTGCCGGAGCCGGCCGCGGCGAAGCGGAGCGCGTCGTGGAAGAGGGTGGGTTCCTCGCAGAACACGCCTATGGCCAACAGGGATTGAAGGGACGTCAGGTCCCAGTTGCCGTTGGCGTAGAGCATGTAGCAGGACAGCGCCGGGTACCAGACGCGGAGGAAGGACTCCTCGCAGCGGGCGATGTCGGCTGCGGTCCAGCCGTCGTAGCCGGTGTGGCGGAGGAGTTCGGCGGCGTTGACGAACTTGAAGGCCTGGAGGCCGGCGCCGAGGGGGCCGTCGGCTCCGGTGATGGCGGTGAGGGAAGCGGACCAGGCGTTGAGGATGTCGCGGGCCTTGTCGGCGTGTGCCGTGTCTCCGGTGACCGACCAGATGAGGGCGTTCTGGTAGGCGGCGGCCGAGTCGGCGACGGCCTGGTTCTGGTAGTTGGCGGGGCCTCGGCCCCAGGTGGTGATCTGGCCGGTGTTCTGTACGGCATACGACGTCGAGGAGCGGGCGTTGGCGGCGAGCGCCAAGTAGCCGTCGTAGACCGGGGATTGCTTGGCGGCGACCGCTGCCTTCATGCGGGCGAGGTCGTCGGCGGTGTGCAGAAGACCAGGGTGAGTGAAAGCCGTGGTGTGGTTCTCGGCGGCCCGGGCGGTCCCGGGCACGAGCAGCCCGCACGCGCCCGAGGCCAACAGCAGGGCCGCGGTACCGCCGAGGAATCCCCGGCGGCTAAGCGAACCCGATGGAGTCACCCGCGGTTCGGCAACACCCCCCAGGGGCGCGGGGAACTGCGCGCCCAGCCACGACGGCGCAGCAGCCGACCGACAGCCCTTCCCCGCACTTCCAGCGGAGCTGGCTACAGGGATCGTCATGACGCACCGGCCGCCTCGGCCTCGGCGGTCGTGAGGAACTTCAGGTTCGTCACGTGCTCGTTGTAGAACCACTGAATCGCATCCGTGGTGTAGTACCAGCTCGGCTTCTTCATCGAGTCGGCGACGACGACCCCGTTGATGATCAGGTTCTCGAACGTGACGTTGTTGATGGCGTGTTCGGCGTCGTAGCCGAGGAAGAGCGACGGGTTGGCGTGGGTGCCCGTGTAGCTGAGGTTCTTGACGTACACGTCCTCGATGCCGCGCCCGACCGACGTGTTGTACTTCGTGTTGAACATGACCTTCATGTAAATGACCTGGCCCCAGCGGAAGTCCTCGATCCGTACGTCCTCGATGCGGACGTTCTTGATGAGGTTGGAGTCGCCGGGGTTGAGGGCGATGCAGCCCTGGTAGTTCATCTGGGGTTCGCGGTGGTCGAGGACGTCGATGTTCTTGATGACGAGGTTCTCGATCGTCTCGGGGGCGTCGCTGTTGCCGTGCGTGCCGACGTTGATGGGGTGGGCGACGTCTGCCCAGAGCGTGCAGTTCTTGACGGTGATGTCGCGGGTGTCGCCGTAGTAGTCCCAGCGGTGGCAGTAAATGGCGATGCAGTCGTCGGAGTTGCGCATGAAGCAGCCGTCGAAGGTGATCCCGGTGGAGGAGAAGACGTCGAAGCCGTCGCCGTTGCCCTTCGAACTGAACGCGCGTGCCTTGGTGACGTGGACGTTCTCGCTCTCCCCGAACGTGCCCGCGTAACCGGCCGGGTTGAGGATGATGACGTTCTCGATCCGGATGTTCTTGCTGCCCTCGCTGAGGATCGCGCCGCCGGGGTTGTTGTAGAGCACCCCGTGCCCGATGAGGCGGGACTTCTCCACGTTCTTGAAGTAGACCTGCGCGGTCAGGACGGCGCCGCCCGCGAGGTAGACGGTCTTGCCGCTGGGGACGGTGAGGACGTTGCCGGTGACGGTGTGGACGCCGGGGCCGAAGTAGATGACGTTCGGGTCGTCGGGGGACGGTGTGTGGTGCTCGACGCGGTTGGTGATCAGGTGGAGGGCGTCGAAGATCTCGTCGTTGATCTGGACGACGACGTCCTTGGGCTCGTCGAGCGTGAACCGCAGGGTGTCGCCGAGGAGTTCGGGCGTGATGCCCAGCGCGTCGGGTCTCACCCGGGCCTTGGTGGTGCCGCCCTTGAGGTACGTCACCTCGATCTCCACCGAGCCGTCGAAGTCGAAGTACGCCATCGACGAGTTGTAGACCTTGCCCGACCCGGTGTTCGCGTTGATCTCCTCGAACTGCGGCCGGTAGATGTCGAGGGTCTGCCACGTGCCGTCGGGGGTGGTACTGCGGACCCGCACTTGGAAACTGGTGTTGGTCGGCATGGTCGTCGGGCGAGGGTAAGTGACCAGCTTGGGACGGGAGTTGTGGCCGCCTCCGGCGTGGGCCGCCGTGGCGGTCAGGCCGGTCAGACCGGCGGCGAGGGCTGTGGCACCGGCCGCCTGGAGGGCCGTACGACGAGACAGGGGTGAGTTGTTCATGGGGTGCGACTCCTTGCAACAGGTGGAGAAGAGGGCTTACTTGAGGCCGCTTGCCGGGCTTACTTGAGGCCGGTCGTGGACATCCCGGCGACGAACCCCCGCTGGGCGACGAGGAAGACCAGCATGATCGGGACGACGTACATCACGGAGGCGGCGGCCTGGAGGTCGGCCACCGGGGTGCCGGCCGACGTGACGTAGGTGGACATGACGGCGACCGCGAGGGTGGTGCGGTCGGTGGACAGCAGGAGCTGTGGGGCGATGTAGTCGCCCCAGGTCCAGGTGAACGCGATCACGAAGCTCGCGCTGAGGACCGGCCAGGACTGCGGCAGGAAGATCCGCCAGAAGATGGTGGCGTAGCCGCAGCCGTCGACGATCGCGGCCTCCTCCAACTCCCTTGGCAGGCCCGCGAAGAACTGCCGGAAGAGAAAGACGAGATACGGCGCGGCGGCCAGCCCCCACAGCACCCAGGGCCAGTAGGTGTCGACCATGCCGAGCTTCGCGAAGATCAGGTAGGTCGGCAGCAGGGTGATCATCTGGGGCAGCATCATCGAGCCGAGCAGGATGCCGAACAGGGTCTTCTTGCCGGGGGCGGAGAGGCGCGCGAAGCCGAAGCCCACCCAGGCGGAGCTGAGGGTGACAAGGGTGGCGTAAATGGTCGCGATGGTCAGGGAGTTGCGGGCGTAGCCGAGGAAGTCGATGAGTTTGTAGGCGTCGGTGAAGTTGTGCCACTGGATGTGCTGGGGCAGCCAGTGCACCGGTGAAGCGGCGAGTTCGGCCGGGGTCTTCAGACCGGCGAGGACGAGCCAGCCGAAGGGGCCGAGGAACAGGCCCGTGATGGCGACGAGGACGGTGTAGAGGGCCAGTCGGCCCGCCCGCACCCGGACCGGGGACTTCACCAACGGGCTGACGGCGCTCACTTGTTGGCCTCCGGGTCGACGTTGTAGAAGACCACGCCGGACGTGAACCTGAAGATGAGTCCGGTCACGACGAGGATCAGGACGAAGAGCACCCACAGCAGTGCGGAGGCGTAGCCGTAGCGGCCGAGCGCGAAGTACTCCGCGAACACGTGCATCATGTAGAGGTAGTTGGACTGCGGGATCGCCGTGACGCCGCCCGTGGTGCCGTCGGGTGCCAGCAGCAGCGGCATGATGGTCTGCACGGAGGCGATCACGCCGGTCACGGTCTGGAAGAGCAGCACCGGCGAGAGCAGCGGCACGGTGATGCTGCGGAAGGTCCGCCAAGCGCTCGCGCCGTCGATGCGGGCCGCCTCGTGGAGTTCGCGGGGTACGTCCTGGAGCCCGGCCAGCGAGATGATCATGACGTTTCCGGCGCCCCACAGCACGCTCATCAGCAGCACGTAGCGCGCGTAGGGATCGGCAAGCCAGCCAAGGGCGTTGATGCCGAAGATGTTCAACACCCCGTTGGCGGCACCGGAGTTCTGGTCGAAGAGCTGCTTGAAGGCGATGCCCGCGCCGACCGGCGGCACCACGGCGGGCAGATAGAGCAGCGTGCGGAACAACCCGCGTGCTTTCAGCGGCCGGTTGACCAGCACGGCCAGCCCGAGCCCGGCCGCGATCGACAACGGCACGGAGGTCACCGCGAACAGGCCCGTGCGGCCCAGCGCGTGCCAGGTCACCGAGTCGGAGAACAGCTCGCGGTAGTTGCCGAGGCCGACGTAGCGCCAGTGCGGGGAGATGCCGTCGTACGTGGTGAAGCTCAGCCACAGCGCGTACGCCATGGGGACGATGGTCAGCAGCAGGAAGCCGATGATCCAGGGCGAGGTGAACATGTAGAACGCGCGGTGCCTGCGCCCGGTCGCGGTGGTCCGCGACTGCCGTACCGGCCGCGCCCGTTCACCGCTGGCGGCCGCGCCGGGACGGCCCGTGACCGAGGGGATCTGATCGACCGTCATCCCACTTGCTCCCTACCGCGCTTGAGCTGCTCGTTCATGGACGAGTTCAGGCGGCCCGCGAGGGTGTCGACGGAGATCCCGCCCGACATGGCGGCGGGGGCGGCCTGGTTGAAGAGGGCGGCGAGCGCGTCGGCCGAGGCGTAGGGCGTGAACGCGGTCACCGAGAAGTGCTTCAGCTCGGCCTCCTGTACCCGCAACGCCCGCTTCTGGTAAGACTCTTGACTGGGCATCAGGGGACGCAGGGACTTCAGGCTCGGGATGCCCCAGCCGCTCGACGCGCGTGCCTTGGCCGGTGCCTCGCCGAAGAACCACTCGAAGACCCGCCACGCGGCGTCCTTGTTGGGGGCTTTCTTCGGCATCCACAGGCCGGTACCGCCCTGGCAGGGGCTCAGGCGCGGGCCGCCTTCGAAGACCGGGGCGGGGGCGAGCCGGGACACCCGGGCCAGTTTCTTGTCGGTGTCGATCATGCCGCCGAGCCAGTAGCCGTCGCCCGCCATGGCCATCCGGCCGGCCTGATAGGTGGGCCCGTCCCAGGTGTTGGGGTCGGGCTGGATCAGGCTCGGGCCGACCTTGGCCCGGCAGTAGTCGATGTACCAGGCCAGCGCCTTGCGGGCCTCGGGGGTGGTGAAGTCGACGCGGGAGAAGTCCTCGCTGAACAGGCTGCCGCCGGCTGCGGCCGTCAACCCGGCCAGCAGACCAGGGGCGTTGAGGCCGTTGTAGCTGCCGCCGAAGACGGTCGTCTGCCCGTTCTTGCGCTGGGTGAGGCGCTTGGCGTCCTCCAACCACTGTTCATAGGTGACCGGTTGGGTCTCCGGCGGGTAGGCGACGCCCGCCGTGTCGAAGTGCGCGGTGTTGTACCAGTACATGGAGTCCTGGGAGAAGTCCTTCGCCATGCCGTAGCGCGGGCCCTTGCCCTGGCTGTGGCCGTCGTAGCGCCACAGGTCGTTGACCGGATCGAGGTCGTCGGTCTTGAGGACGCCGCTCGCGGCGAAGTACGGGTCGAGGTTCTCGACGACGTCCCGGGCCACGAAGTACGGGGCGTCCACGGCGCCGACGCCGCGCACGAGGTCCGGCGGGGCGCCGGTGGTCATCATCGCGATCAGTTTGGTGAGGTCGTAGCGCACCAGGTGGATCTTGATGCCCAAGTCCTTGTAGGCCTGGGTGACTTGGTCGGTGGTGACGTCGCCGTCCTTGACCATCAGCGTGACGGTCTCGCCCGCTCCGCTCACCCCGGTCGACACCTGGAGCGCGCAGCCACCGAGTGATGTCACGCCAACTGCCGCGCCGGTCGCCGAGAGGGCGAGAAATCGTCGGCGGCTCAGGGGCGCACCAGCACGTGGGTGCATGACCGCACCACCTCCCATAGAAACCGGTCCTCCAATAGAAACCGGTTGTCACGCGTTGGGGCAGAGCTTCTTCCGGCTCGGAAACGGCGTCAAGACCCTGGGCGAACTTTCGAAAAGACTGGGTAACCTCGGCGAGACGACGTTGGAACGTGGTCGGCTAGAAACCGGTTGTCCGACAGGCATGGCCGAAGCCCCGGGAATCCGATGGCCGAACTCCCGGAGCGCCGGCCCCTGTTCTGGCCGTCAGTGCAGGTCGGCGGCCTGCTCGGCGCTGTCGTCGAGGAAGCCGCCCGACTGGTGCTGCCACAGCTTCGCGTAGGCACCCTCGGCTGCCAACAGCTCCTGATGCGTGCCCTGTTCGACGATCCGGCCGCGGTCGAGGACGACGAGCCGGTCCATGCCGGCGACGGTGCTCAGCCGGTGCGCGACGACGAGTGCGGTCCGGCCCTCCATGAGCCGCCACAGCGCTTCCTGTACGAGGATCTCGCTCTCGGAGTCGAGCGCGCTGGTCGCCTCGTCGAGCAACAGGATCGGCGCGTCGCGCAGGATCGCCCGGGCGAGCGCGACGCGTTGGCGCTGGCCGCCGGAGAGCTTGATCCCGCGCTCCCCCACCATCGTCTCGAAGCCGTCCGGCAGCGCGTCGGCGAACTCCGTGACGTGCGCGGCCTCGGCGGCCCGACGGACCTCGGCGTCGGTGGCGTCGGGCCGGGCGAAGGTGAGGTTCTCGCGCAGGGTGCGGTGGAACATCGCCGGGTCCTGCGGGACGTAGGCGATGAGGCTGCGCAGGTCGGCCTGGCGGAGCTTGCTGATGTCCTGGCCGCCGATCAGGATGCGGCCGGCGTCGATGTCCGTCATCCGCAGCAGCAGCCGGCTGAGGGTGGTCTTGCCGCCGCCGGACCGGCCGACGAGGCCGATCTTCGTGCCGCTGGGCACGGTCAGGTCGAGTCCGTCGAAGAGGGTGTCGGCGCCGGCGTGGGCAAAGGTGACGTTCTCGAAGCGGACATCGGCGGCCCGGGACCGCAGCGGCTCGGGCGAGGCCGGGTCGACCACGGTCGGCGGGGCCATCAACAGCTCGGTGAACTGGGCGGCTTCGGTCATCGAGCTTTCCAGACGCCGGTAGATCTGGTTGAACTCGAACATGATCCGGGTCGCGTTCGTGTAGTACGTGAACGCTACGACGACGGCCTCGACGCCGTGTTCGCCGCCGCCGAGGGCCACCGCGAGGAGTAGACCCAGCGCGTTCGTGAGCACGGAGAGCGGTGCGACCAGGGTGTCGATGCGCAGGTTGCCGTAGTCCCAGGAGCGGAGGGTGAGGCGCCTCGACTGGGCGACGCGGGACCGGTGTTCGGCGGCCTCGCGCTCCTCGGCGGCGAACGCGCGGACCGTGTCCATGTTCATCAGGCTGTCGGCGACATGGCCGGACACCCGGGCGATGGCCTCCTCGCGCAGATCGACGAGGGCCTGACGGCGCCGGATGAGGGGCGCGACGACCAGGGCGGTGAGCGCGATCATCGCCAACAGGCCTACGACGAGCAGCGGTTCGTAGCGCCACAGCACGACCGAGCCGAACAGCAGCGGGACCAGGCTGCCCACGACCTGGAACGTCATCGTGTCGACGAACTCCTCGAACCGAGAGGCGAAGCTCAACACCCGCTTGGTGAGCGACCCGGCGAAGTTGTCGTGGAAGAACGCCGCGTCCTTGGCGAAGAGTTCGTCCATGCCGATGACATACAGGTGCTCGATGCCGAGCGCGTCCAGCCGGTTCAGACAGTGCAGTCCGAGGCGCCAGAACACCTCGGCGAGCAGCAGGACTCCGGCGAACCCGAGGACGTACGGCAGTGTCGTGCGGACGCTGATGTCCGCGTCTCCGGCGATTCGGCCGACGAGCTTGGCGACGATCAGCGGGGCGACGTAGTTGATGCCGATGTTGCCCACCGCGGGGAGCAGTGTGGCGGGGGCGGTCCAGCGGCGGAGGCGGGCCAACTCCCGTCCGTAGTAACGCAGTGCGAGTAACACCGAGCCTTTGCGCGGCCCGACGGCGCGCGATTCAGGCGATTCCATCCCCACCCCCTGGTGTCGTCCGGCGCCCGGCAAACGGACTGGCCAGGAAGGGAAGTGTCCCGCGACGGCATGCGCGCAGTCCAAGCGATTTTCCCTCAACAGCCCTGATGCGCACGGGGTTTGCGGGATCTACGGTGACACCATGGCGACTGATCCAGTGAGCGGGCCGATGCGGCTTCCCGACATGCCGTTGCACGATCCGTTCGTCGTGGCCGACGAGGCGACCCGCATGTATTACCTCTATACGTCCAACGACCCTTCCGTGTCAGGCGTGGAAGGCGTCGGCACGATGGTCTACCGGAGCCACGACCTGCGTGACTGGACGCGTCCGGTGGTGGTGTTCCTGGCGGCGGAACAGCCCAACAGCTGGGCGAGCGACGGTGGTTGGGCGCCGGAGGTGCACGCGTGGCAGGGCAGGTACTACCTGTTCACCACGCTGCACGACGAGGACAGTCCGCTTCCCGTGCCCCCAACCGGCCGCTGGGGCACGCCGTTTCAGCTCGCGAACCACCGGCGGGGCACGATCACGGCCGTGTCCGAATCCCTGCTGGGCCCCTTCACGTCGGTCGATCCCGCGCGCCCCACCCCGCCCGAGCACCTCATGACCCTGGACGGCACGCTGTACGTCGCCCCGTCCGGGCAGCCGTGGATGGTGTACGCGCACGAGTGGCTGCAGACCGTCGACGGCACGGTGGAGGCGATCCGGCTCGCCCCGGACCTGACCGGGACGGTCGGCGACCCGGTCTTCCTCTTCAAGGCCTCGGACGCACCCTGGATCGGCGAGGAGATCCCGGCCGGTGTGCCGCACCAACTCCCGCCGTACGTGACGGACGGCCCGCAGTTGTACCGCACCCCCGACGGGGCGCTGCTCATGCTCTGGTCGACGTACGAGAAGAACGTGCTCGGCGCGGACGGCAGCCTCACCGGGGGCTACGTCCAGACCTACGCCGTCTCCAAGTCCGGTGAGATACAAGGGCCTTGGGTGCAGCGGCGGCCATTGGTGCGGGAGGACAGCGGGCACGGGATGCTGTTCCGCACGTTCGAGGGGCAGTTGATGATGATCCTGCACCGGCCGTTCGAGAACGCGCGGGGGAAGGTGTACGAGATGGAACTCGCCGGTGACGAGTTGCGGGTGCTGCGGCAGCGCGTCGACCTCGACGGCGGCGGCTGATCCGGCGGCCGCTGCTCCCAACTCCGCGACAACCGCGCCTCGTTACTGCTTGACCGCGCCCGCCAGCCCATTGATGAAGAAGCGCTGCAACACGATGAAGATCAGGACGATGGGCAGCAGCGTGATGACAGACCCCGCGCACACCAGGGTCCAGGCGGTGGAGTTCTGGCCGATGAAGTTGAACATGCCCACGGACAGGGTGTGGAGTTCGGGGCGGGAGAGGGTGAAGACCAGCGGGATGAAGAAGCTGTTCCAGGCGTTGATGCAGGCGAACAGGCCGACGGTCGCCAGCATCGGGCCGGACAGCGGGAGCATGATCCGCCAGAAGATCTGGTGGAAGTTCGCGCCGTCCACGCGGGCCGCGTCCTCCAGCCCCCGGTCGATCGTCGTGAAGTAGCCCATGAAGAGGAAGGTGCCGAAGACCATCCCGCCCGCCGACTGGACGATGACCACGGACCAGAGGGTGTTGAGGAGATGGAGGCGCTGGATGAGGTCGAAGACCGGGATGATCGTGTAGCCGTGCGGCAGGAAGAGCGTCACGCCGACCAGGCCGAGCCAGATCTTCTTGCCGGGGAAGTCGGTGCGGGCGAGGACGTAGCCGGCCATGGAGGTGGCGAGCAGAGTGACGATGACCGTGCCGGTCGCGAACACGACCGTGTTGACGAAGAACTTGCTGAAGTCCGCCTGCGTCCAGGCCTCGCTGTAGTTGGACCAGTGGAACTCGGACGGGATGGGGTTCAGCCCGCCGGAGAAGAAGCCGTCGGTGCTCTTGAGTGAGCTGCCGAGCGCCCACAGGAACGGGTAGAGCCAGACGAGGCCGCCGCCGAGCAGCGCGAGATAGAGCAGACCGCGTCGGCCTCGGCGCAGGCTCAACCGCGTTCGCGGGCGCGGGCGTTGGGACAGTGTGGACATCGACGGGACCCTTTGCTGGTTGGCGGCCGTTGAGACTGGTCGGCTTATTGGTGGGCGGCCGTGCGCCGTCGGCTGATGCCGCGCAGGGCGAGGACCTGGAGCGCGGAGAACACGATGAGCAGCAGTCCGTAGAGGAACGAGGCGGCGGAGGCCAGGCCGATGTCGGGCTGGGCGGCGGCGCCGGCGGAGCCGCCGAAGGCCAGGTGGTAGATGTACGTGTTGACGACCTCGGTGGCGAAGTACGGGCCGCCGCCGGTGAGGACCTGCACCAGGTCGAAGACCTGGAAGCTGCCGATGAACGCCAACACCACGATGACGACGCCGACTTGGCGCAGCATCGGGATGGTGATGCGGAAGAAGGACTGGACCGGGCCGCAGCCGTCGAGCTTCGCCGCCTCGTACAACTCGGCCGGGATGGTCTGGAGTCCGGCGAGGAAGTAGACGAGGTTGTAGCCGAGGGTGTGCCAGATGCCGATCGCGATGATCACGGCGAGCGCGGTGTGCGGGTCGCCGAGCCAGTCGATGTGTCCGTCCGTCATGCCGGTCTTGGCGAGCAGACTCCCCGCCGAATCACCGAAGTTGGCGAGCATGAGCTGGATGACGACACCGACGACCGCGGCCGAGGTGACGACCGGGATGAAGTAGACGGTCCGGAAGAACAGCGCGAACTTGAGCTTCGGGTTGTTCAGCACCAGCGCGAGCGCCAACGCCAGCAGGAGCTGCACCGGGACGAGGACGAAGGCGTAGACGAAGGTGTGCTCGACCGCGCCCCAGAAGATGCTGTCGCTCAGGATCTGCCGGAAGTTGGCGAGGCCCACGTAGTTGCCGGGTTCGCCGATGCCGTTCCAGCGGTAGAAGGTGTAGCCGAAGGACGCGAAGATCGGGTAGACCACAAAGGCCAGGAGGAGTACGGCCATGGGGGCCAGGTAGAGGTACGACCACTTGGCTGCGCGGATGCGGCGGCCGAGGCCGGGGCGGGCGGCGACCGGGGGTGGAGTCGGGGGCGTTCGGCGACGCTCGCGGGTGTCGAGGAGTGACATGGTGACGGCTCACGCCTTCTTCTTCGTGGTGTACGGCTTGGTGGGGTCCCAGTCCGCGAAGACATAGTCGGACGTGCTGACCTTCTTGCCCTGCTTGGCCACGGCGGCGACCGCGTCGGACAGGAGCTGGAACTTCTTGTCGGCCAGGCTGGTCAACGCGCCCTGGACGTCCTTGATTTGGCCGGTGTAGACGCCGGTGACCACATCGCTGATGTCCGGCTTGGGCACGCCGGGCGCGACGCCGGCCAGCTCCGGGTTGCGCACGAGGGGGACCGGGCCGCGCAGTACCTGCTCGGTCATGCCGATGAAGGCGGCGAAGGGCTTGGAGTCGATGCCGTCCGGATTGTTGTCGGCGGGGTGCGTGGAGACGCCGTTGAGGTCCTGCACCCAGCGGCGCCCGGCGGCGGGGGACGTCAGCGCGTCGAGCCACTGGAACCCCTCGTGCGCCTTCTTGCTCTTGGCGGAGACGGCGGCGAAGGTGCCGTTGCCGACCGGGTCGGCGTAGTAGAAGCCCCTCGGTGTCGTGGTCGGCGAGGGCAGGGTGACCAGGCTGTAGTCGGTGAACTTGTGCTGGGTCCACTCGGGTTGGTTCCACACACCGCCGACGGTCATGCCGAACTTGCCGCGCTCGAAGAAGGCACGGGCCGCTTCGTCGGACAGGCTCACGGAGTTGGGGTGGAAGAAGCCGCGCTTCTTCCATTCGACGAACAGCTCCAGGAAGTCGGCGTACGCGCGGTCGGTGCCGAACGTCCATTTGCCGACGCGGTAGTCCATGCCGGTGCCGGGCACGGTGGGGGCGCCGCCCGGTGCGCCAGCGCCGCGCACGAACAGGTCCAGCCACCAGGCGAGGACGCCGATGCCGTCGGCGTTGCCGAAGCCGAAGCCGTACGACTTGCCGCCGCTCTTCTTGGTGATCGTCTGGGCGGCGCTGGTCACGTCGTCCCAGGTGCGGGGGATCTTGACGCTGCCGTCGGGGTTCGTGAGGCCGACGGACTTGAAGACGCCGTGGTGGATGTAGAGCTGGAGCTGCGGGCCGGAGCCCTTGAGCGGGGCCGAATAGACCTTGCCGTCAAAGACGTTGGCGCCTTCCAGGAAGGTGCCCTCCGGGAAGCGCGACTGCCACTCGGGTGTCGCCCACTCGTCGAGCGGGTGCAGCCAGCCCTTGGCGACCTGCTCGGCGACGCTGGGGACCTGCGGGATCATGAAGACGTCCGGCGGGTTGCCGCTGCGGTTGGCGAGCGCTACCAAGTCCGGGTATTTGGCGTTCTGTTGGGTGGTCTTCTTGACGCTGACGCCGCTGTGACCCTTCTCGAAGAGCTCGATCTCCTTGTCCACCCAGGGGGCTTGGGTGACGTACCAGTCCCAGTAGGTGAGCGCGTCCGCCGACGAGGAGGGGGAGCCGGAGCCGCACGCGCTCAGGCCGCCGCCCAGGGCGAGGGTGCCGGCGCCGAGTGCGGCGGTGCGCAGGAGGCCGCGTCTGGAGACGTTCGACGAAGTCATCTGGTGTTCCTCCGAGGCGGAGAAGAGGGATGCGGTGGGATGCCGAGGGAGATGCCGCGGTACGCCGAGCGATGCCGAGCGGCATGTAACGTTCACTGAACCGTTTACAGTAACCGGGACGTTAAGGGCAGGTCTCGCAGCCGTCAAGAGGTTCGGCGATCCTGGACAACTTCCAACAGGCAGCTGCATCTTGGGCGTAGAGAAACCCTCGCCAGTTGTGTAACTTTTTCATCGGTGTTACTTACACCGGCAGTTCACCGTGGCGAGGAGAAGCAGAGCATGGCTCAAGGTCGGGGTTCCGCAGGTCGGGCGACGATCCGTGACGTGGCATCGCGTGCGGGCGTCTCCGTCGCCACCGTCTCGCGGATTCTCAGCGGGGCGTACACCGCTCCCCCGGCGACGCACGAGCGGGTCATGCAGGCCGTGCAGGACCTCGACTACGTCGTCAACGCCAACGCCCGCTCCCTGAACACGAGTTCGGGGCTGGTCGCGATGGTGGTCAACGACATCACCTCGCCGTTCTTCATGAACGTCGCCTCCGGGGTGGAGGAACAGGCCGTCGCCGACGGCCGCGTGTGTCTCGTCTGTTCCACCCAGGGCGTCCCCGAGCGGGAGTTGTCGGTGATCGAGCTGATGCGCCAGCGCGGCGCGGAGGCGATCATCCTGGTCGGCGGCATGGCCGAGACCGAGGAGCATCTCACCCAACTCACCGCCGCCGCCGAAGGGTTGGAGCGGGCAGGGTCCCGGCTGGTGCTCTGCGCCCGGCCGTGGAAGGGCGGCGCGAAGGCGCCGGTGGACGTGGTGGAGTGCGACATGGAGAGCGGCGCCTTCGCCGCCACCAGTCATCTGCTGTCCGCCGGTCACACCCGGGTGGCCCACCTGGCGGGCCCGCACGAGTTCAGCGTGGCGGGCCAGCGTCTGGAAGGGTACGAACGGGCGTTGCGCGCACACGGCGTGAAGCCCGACCCGGCGCTCGTCGCCGAGAGCGACATGACGCGGGAGTCCGGATACGAAGCGGCCTGCCGCCTGTTGACCGACACCGACGCCACCGCGATCTTCTGCGCGAGCGACATGAGCGCGGCCGGTGCCATCGCCGCCGCCCGCGACCTGGGCCGCTCGGTCCCCGACGACCTCTCCGTGGTCGGCTTCGACGACATCCCGCTCGCCGAGGACCTCTACCCACGGCTGACCACGGTGCACGTCCCCCAGCAGGAACTCGGCCGCTCCGCGACCCGGTTGGCTCTGCACCGCCGCCCCATGGACCCGCCGAGCCGCCGCGTGGTGCTCGGGTCGCACGTCGTCGTACGCCAGTCGGTGGCGCCCCCGGCCCGCCTCAACCCCGTTGGAAAGGTGGACAGTTGATACCTGAGGACCGGCTCCTCTCCCCCCACACCGGCTGGACGCGCACCCACTGGGAGGCGCTGGCCGACGCCCAACTGACCGCCGTCCGCCCGTACTCCACCGACCACCACGCCCTGCTCCACCTCCCCGGCCCCGCCAGTCGCAACGGCCGGCACAGCGACGGCCTCGAAGGCTTCGCCCGCACCTTCCTCCTCGCCGGCTTCCGCCTGGCCCAGTCCGGCGACAACGACCCGCTCGATCACGCCAGTTGGTACGCCGAGGGCCTGACCGCCGGCACGGACCCGCACGCGCCGGACCACTGGCCGGGCATGCGCGAGTGCGGGCAGGCCAAGGTGGAGTGCGCGTCGGTGGCGATCGCGCTGCACGAGACCCGGCCCTGGATCTGGGATCGGCTGGACGACGGTGTACGGCAGCGGATCGTCGTTTGGATGACGGAGCTGCTCGGAAGCGAGGTCCCCGACAACAACTGGGTCTGGTTCAGGGCGATCACGTCGGCGTTCCTGCGCTCGGTCGGCGCCCCGTGGAGCGCGCCCGACATCGACCACGCGATCGCGCGGACGGAGGCCTGGTACGCGGGCGAGGGCTGGTACTCCGACGGCGGCGGCACCGGCGGCCCGTTGCGCCACTTCGACTACTACTCGGGCTGGGCGATGCACTATTACCCGCTCTGGTACTGCCGCATCTCCGGCGCCGACGCGGACCCCGCCCTGCTCCCCCGCTACCGGGCCCGGCTGCGCCGCTACTTGGACGACGCCCAGCACCTGGTGGCGGCCGACGGCGCCCCGGTGTACCAGGGCCGCTCCCTGACGTACCGCTACGCGATGCTCTGCCCGCTGTGGGCCGGCGCCGTCTTCGACGCCACTCCCCTGCCGGCGGGCCGTACCCGCCGCCTCGCGAGCGGAGTCCTGAGGCACTTCACCGAGGCGGGTTGTTTCGACGAGCGCGGGCTCCAACCGCTGGGCTGGCACGGGGAGTTCACGGCCATCCGACAGCCGTACTCGGGGCCCGGTTCGCCGTACTGGTCGAGCAAGGGTTTCGCCGGACTGGTGCTGCCGTCCGAACACCCGGTGTGGACGGAGAAGGAGGAGGCCCTGCCGATCGAGACCCGGGACGTGCGGCGGACGTTGACCGCCCCGGGGTGGCTCGTCTCCGGCACCGCGACGGACGGGGTCGTCCGCGTCGTCAACCACGGCAGCGACCACGCCTTCGGTGACGGTGCCGCCCTGGAGGCGGACGACCCGGTCTACAGCCGTCTCGCCTACGCCTCCCACGCCGCCCCCGACAGCACGGAGTCGAGCCTCGACGACCCGCTCGACTCGCACATCGCGCTGCTCGACGCCGACGAACGGCCTTCCCACCGGCGCCCGTTGACCCGCCTGCACCTGGGTGTGCGCACAGCTGTCTCCCGTCATCGCGCGCACTGGCCGAACGGTCCGGTGCCCGCCCCCTACGCCCACGAACCCGCGCCCAACTTCCGTACAGGACCGTGGATTACGACAGCCTCCGTACTGAACGGCCCGCTGGAAGTACGGCTCGTTCGGGTCGACGGGGCGGCGGCCCAGGAGCCGTTGCGACTGCGGCTCGGTGGCTACTGCCTGGCCGCGACCGAGCAGCCGGAGGTGCACCTGGGTCCCCAGCCCGCCGCATGGGCAAGCGGCTCAACCGGCCTGTCCAGCACGGTGGTTGGGCTGCGCGGCTTCGACGAGGCGGGCATCGGCACCGCGCGCGACGCCAACGCCTTCGGGCCGCACTCGGCGACACCCTGGCTCGCCACGACGACCGAGGTCCAACTCGGCACGGTCTACGCCGCGTTGGTCTGCCTCTCCGGGGTGGTCGCGGGGCCGGGTGCCGCCGAAGCCGTACGGCTGGAGATCTGTTACGACGGTGACGGCAGCGCTCTTGCCTCCGTCACGTGGCCGGACGGGACGGAGGACAACGTCCGCCTGGAACCGCCGAGTTGATGAACCGGACGGGGTGGGACGCGGGCTGTCAGGGGCCCGCGCCCCACACCGCGATCACGTGCCGTCGATGAGCCGGACGGCGAGATCGGGACTGAACTGCCCGGCGGGCACGGTCGGTGCGACGCCGCACTGTCCGTCGGAGTTGCCCGGTGCCTTGACCCACAGCAGGAGGTCCTCGGCGCTGCCCACACGCGGGGTGACACCGAGTTTGCGTCCGGCGGGGTTGCACCATTCGCCGTTGGAGCCGTTGCCGTTACGGCTGGTGTCGACGGCGAAGTGGGAGGTGCCACCCAGCTCCGAGTTGATCGAGTTGCCGTAGGTCTCCGAGGACGGGGTCGTGTAGAAGTTCGAGACGTTCAGGGAGAAGCCGCGGATGTTGGCCACGCCGGCCGACCGCAGGCGGCTCGCCATGGTCGCCGGGTCGACCCAGTTGGTGTGTCCGGCGTCCAGGTAGGCCCAGGTGTTGGGGGCCTTCTGCTGGAACATCTGGCTGGCGTAGGAGAGCATCGCGAGGCGGTCGGTGATCTGTGCGCTGGTCAGACAGCTGAAGTCGGAGAGGGCGTCCGGCTCGATGACGACGACGGCGGGGTGGGTGCCGACCGCTGCCGCGAAGGTGGAGATCCAGGTGCGGTAGGCGGCCACGCTGCCCGCGCCGCCGGAGGACTCGCCGCCGCACGCGTCCCGGCCCGGGATGTTGTACGCGACCAGGACCGGCAGTTTGTCGTGGCTGTCGGCGGCGCCGACGTACCCGGACACGGCCGGTCCGATGCCCGCACTCTCGTTGGCGAACCAGCGGGCGATCGGCTGGGAGGCGATGGCCGACTGGATGCGTGCGGCGCGGGAGTCGGAGGGGTTGTTGCGGACCCAGACGGCCGGGCCGGAGTCGGGGTTGGAGTAGAAGCCGCTCGTCAGGGAGACCGGGCTGGCGGCGGCTGCCGAACCGGCTCCGAGGAGCGGGAGCGGGGCAACGAGCAGGCAGATCAGGGCAGTTCGGAGCGAGGCGGTCTTGAGCGTTGCGGTCTTGAGGGTGGCGGTCTTGAGCGTGGCGGTTCGCCGCGCGGCGGATTTCCGCAGGCCGGACTTCTGCGGGCCGGTGTTCAGCGAGGCGGTTCGCGGGAGGTTGGTTTTGAGCAGGGCTTTCCAGCGCATGGTGCGTCCCTATCTCTCGGGGCGGGGCTGCCGCAGGCCCCTCGGCTCGGCTCCCGCCCGCGCTCGTCCAAGCGCGGGCGGGGCCACGGCGATCCATACCGTTCGATCAGCGGTGCTCAGCGCGCGGAGTCGGCGGCGAAGGTCGCCACCCAGGCGAGCGCGGAGTTCCAGTTGATGGCGATCTCGTTGGTCGAGTACGAGTAGATGTCGTCGATGTAGCAGGTGGCCGGGGGGCAACCGACCAGGTTCTGCTGCGCGACCGGGTCCTGGAGGGCCGAGTCGGGACCGCCGGCGAGTGAACCGGCGGGCGGGCTCGGCAAGTTGGCGTCGATCTGGTGGGCCCAGATGCGGTTGTGCTGGTTGTGGCTGGACTGGGTGCCGTAGCCGGTGACGAAGGACTGGTTCAGGGCGTTGCGGCCGAGGAGGTAGTCCATCGACTCCAGGACGGCGCTGCGGTAGGTGTCGCGGTGGGTGATGTCGTAGGCGGTCGCGATGACCATGGCGTTGTTCGCGGTGACGCTGTTGGAGCCCCACACGTAGGCGCCGTCGGTGGGCAGGTTCGGGTTCGGGTAACCCTGTGACCGCTCGTCGCGTACGAAACCGTCGGCGACGGCGAGGACCCGCTTGCGGGCGGCGGCGACCATGCGGGCGGGGAAGCGGTTCGGCAGCCGGACGACGGTGAGGTCGGCCAGGGCGCCGGTGTCGCGCCAGGAGAAGCCGGCCGGGGTGATCTCGGTGTCGATGCGGGACAGGTAGGCGCGGTCGTGCGTGGTCGCGTACAACTCCGTTGCGGCCCAGGAGAATTCGTCGGTCACGTCCGTGTCGGCGTACGCTCCGCCGCCGACGCTGTCGCTGCTCGGGGCATAGACGTCGGGGTGGGCGAGCGCGGCCTTCCAGGCGGTCTCGGCGGCGGTCAGGCAGGTGCGGGCGAAGGCCGCGTCGTAGCGGGCCCAGACCCGGGCGCACTGGGCGCCCGCGGCGGCAAGGTTGAGGGTCGCGGCCGTGGACGGGGCGTGCAGGTAACGGGGTTGGGAGTCCTGGTCGGGGCGGGTGGGCAGAGCGGTCCAGGCCAGGTCGTGGACCTTGTGGTGGACCATCCCGGCCAGCGGTTCGCCCGCCGGGACCTGCATGCTCAGCAGGAACTCCGTCTCCCAGCGGGACTCGTCGAGGACGTCCGGGACGCCGTTGTGGTTCTCGGGAATGCTCAGCAGTCCGTCGCGCAGTCCGGCGGTGTCGCGTTCGGCGCGGGAGCGTTCGTAGGAATCCATCAACTGCCAGTCCGCGAGTGCCCCGTTGACGACGTACTTGCCCTGGTCGCCCGCGTCGTACCAACCACCCTGGACGTCAAGGGAATAGTCACAAGTGCCTGGCAGGCAGGGCACGTTGGTATCGCCCTTGTTGGGTGCCACTCCGACATGTCCGGCGGGCCGAGCGTAGGCGCCACCTGCGTACTGCGCCTCGATGGGCGTGCCACTGCGGACGTCGTAGAAATAGCCCAACGCGTCTTTGCTCAGTGCCTTGTAGGGGTTCTCCGCGATGGCGAACGGATAGCTGGTCGCGTCACCGACGACGAGCGTGTATCCCGTACCGGCCTTGCGCACCGAGCTGAAGTCGGCGATGTGCACATGGTCGCCGGAGGCGGCGTCCGTGCCCTGCACGACGGTGCGCCCCGACTTCACGACCGCGCCCGAGTCGTCGAGCAGGCTCCAACGTACGGGCTCCGTCGAGGAGTTGACGATCGACGCCTTCTTCGGGCCGTGCACCGCGTAGCCGTACTGGTTCGTCCGCACCGGTGAGCCGAAGTCGCGTCCGCCGCCCGGGGGTATCGCGCCGCCGGTGAGGGAGACGTCGTCGAGGCAGAGGGTGAACGGCTGGGCGGCGCCGCCCTGTTGGAAGGAGAGCTGGGCGTGCAGATTGGCGACGGTGGAGTTGCCGGTGAACTGGAAGGTCTTCGGTGTCGTGGTGATCGCGACGGTCTTGTTGAGGGTCGTCGTGAACGGGGCTGCGGGCAGCTGCAGTACGGCGTGGATCGACACGTCCTTGGTGGCGGAGGCCGTGAAGCGCAGGGTGTACGGCTGGCCGGCCTCCAGCGGGATGTCGTTCTGGCCGATCATCGAGTCCCACACGTTGACGGTCCCGCCGGGGACATCGGCGCACAGGCGGCCCGAGTTGACGGTGGACGGCGTGTTGCCGCTGCTCCACCACGAGGTCTTGCCGTTGTCGAACGTGCCGTTGAGCACCCGTTCGTAGGGCGCATCGGCGGCCTGCGCGGAGGTCACGGGAAGCACGGGGGTCGCGGCCAGGGTGGCGACGGTCAGGGCGGGCGCGAGAAGGACCGCGGCCCATCTGGTCCTGCGGAATCTGGTCGTACGGAAGCTGGTCCTGCGGAACATACCGAGCCCTTCTCGGTGACAGGGTCGGCTCGGTGCGGCGTCAGTGCCAGATGGTGAGCGGGGCCGACGAGGCTGTCAAGTCTTGGCGCACAGAAGCCTTTTCCTCGTCGGAACCCTTCACAGAGTGAACGTCCCCCTCCTACTCTGCGACTGTTAGCGCTTCCAGTTTCTTTCGGAGGCATCGCACAGGAACCGGCCGAGCTGTGGCGTCACCCCAGTTCCATCACAGGCCAGGAAGAATTCCCGCAGACGGAGGTTCGACCCAGTGAGCACGTTCGATCCCGGCTTCCTGTGGGGCGCCGCCACGTCGAGCTATCAGATCGAGGGCGCGGTCGCGGAGGACGGCCGGGGGCCCTCCATCTGGGACACCTTCGCGGCGACTCCGGGCGCCGTCCGGGGCGGTGACACCGGAGCCGTCGCGGCCGACCACTACCACCGCTTCCCCGAGGACATCGCGCTGATGTCCCAACTCGGCCTGCGCGCCTACCGGTTCTCCCTCGCGTGGCCCCGGATCCAGCCCACCGGCTCCGGCCCGGTGAACCAGCGCGGCCTCGACTTCTACCGCCGCCTCACCGACACCCTCCTCGACCACGGCATCCAACCCTGGCCCACGCTCTACCACTGGGACCTGCCCCAGCCGCTGGAGGACGCCGGCGGCTGGCCGGTGCGGGACACGGCCGAGCGGTTCGCCGAGTACGCGGCCCTCACACACGACGCGTTGGGCGACCGCATCACCCACTGGACCACCCTCAACGAACCCTGGTGCTCGGCGTTCCTCGGCTACGCCACAGGCCGCCACGCCCCCGGCCGACGCGAACCGGCCGCCGCCGTACGCGCCGCCCATCACCTGCTGCTCGCCCACGGGTTGGCGGCCGAGGCGATCCGGGACGACGACTCGCACGTCGGCATCACGCTCAACCTGACCCATGTCACCCCGCTCACCACCGAGCCCGCCGACCTGGACGCGGCCCGCCGTGTCGACGGCATGCAGAACCGCCTCTTCCTCGACCCACTGTTGCGCGGCGCGTACCCCGACGACGTGCTCGACGACCTCCGCGAGGTCACCGGCACCGGCCACATCCAGGACGGCGACCTGAAGCGGATCGGCGCTCCGCTGGACCACCTGGGCATCAACTACTATGCGCCGACGCTGGTCGCGGGCAGCACTGCACCGGTCCAATCCGCCTATGTGGGCTCGCCGTTGGTGCGTGTCGCCGACGGCGGGCGACCGAAGACGGCGATGGGTTGGGAGATCGACGACAAAGGGCTCCTCGCTCTCCTGCTGCGCCTCAAAGCCGACTACCCGGCCGTGCCCCTGTACATCACGGAGAACGGGGCCGCCTTCGACGACGTGGTCGAGCGGGACGGGGTGGCTGGGGTGGCCGGGGCGGTGCACGGGGCGGTGCGCGAGGTGGTGCACGACGCGGACCGGATCGCCTACCTGGACGGCCATCTCCGTTCCTGTGCACGGGCGATCGGCCAAGGGGTGCCGCTCAAGGGCTACTTCGTCTGGTCGCTCCTCGACAACTTCGAGTGGTCCTTCGGCTACGGGCCGCGCTTCGGCATCGTGCACGTCGACTACGCGACGCAGCGCCGTACAGCGAAGGACAGCGCTCACTGGTACGCCGAGGTCATCCGACGCGGCGGCCTGTGAAGCCGTCAGCGCTTACAGTGCTGCTACCGCCCGTCCCTCCGCCCACCCCTCCACACCTCGCTCTCCGCCCTCCACACTCCGCACTCCGCACGAACGGGAGCCGCCCCACATGAGTACACGTCCGCCGACGCTCGACGAGGTGGCGCTGCGCGCCGGGGTGTCCGTCGGGACCGTCTCGCGGGTGATCAACAACCGCCGGCACGTCAGCCAGAAGGCTCGGCAGGCGGTGGAGAGTGCCGTGGCGGAGCTGGGCTATGTGCCGAACGTGGCGGCCCGTTCGCTGGCCTCGCAGCGGCGCGGCGCGGTGGTGCTGGCGGTCTCCAGCGACGATCCGGCACTGTTCGCGAACCTCTTCTTCGCCGAGGTCATCACCGGTGTGAACGCGGTCGTCGAGGAGACCGACCTCGAACTCCTGCTGATCCTGGCCGCGGGCGAGCGGGGCCGGGCCCGGCTCACCCGCGTCCTTCAGTCCCGGGGCGCGGACGGCGTCATGTTGCTGGCCCTGCGCGAGAACGATCCGCTGGCGAAAGTCGCCGAGGCGGGGAACGTGCCCGTCGTGCACGGAGGCCGCTCCCTCGAAAAGGCTCCGCGCTATTACGTGGACGCCGACAACCGCGGCGGCGCCCGCGAGGCCGTGGAGTACCTGATCTCGACCGGCCGCCGTGCCATCGGCACCGTCACCGGCCCACTCGACATGCACGCCGGTGTCTCCCGCTACCTGGGCTTCCGCGAGGCGGTCGCGCTGGCCGGTCTGGAGGACCACCGCGTGGCGCACGCCGACTTCAGCGAGTTGGGCGGGGCCACGGCGACGGCCCGTCTCCTCGACGAACACCCGGACCTGGACGCGGTGTTCGTCGCCTCGGACGCCATGGCGGCGGGCGCCCTGCACGTCCTGCGCGAGCGCGGCCGGTCCGTCCCCGAGGACGTCGCGGTGGTCGGCTTCAACGACATCCTCACCGCCCGGCACACCCAGCCCGCCCTGACGACGATCCGCCAGCCCATCGTCGCCCTCGGCAGCGAGATGACCCGGATGCTGGTGCGCGTCCTGGCCGGCGAGGAGCCGACACCCCTCATCCTGCCGACGGAACTGGTGATCCGGGAATCCGCGTGACGCGGCGGCCGTGCCCCTCGGGGCCCGCGCACACTCCGTAAGGTTCACCCCAAGAGCCGTACAACTTATCCCCAACAACAAGTGTCTCGTAGGGCAACAACACTTGTCCCGGGGGGGGATATTTTGATCAAGGTAAGCGTTGTCGTGCCCATCTACAACGCCGGTTCGTACATTGACCGTTGTGCGCCGTCGCTGGTCAACCAGAGCCTGGGGGCGGACGCGTACGAGGTCGTGTACGTCGACGACGGGTCGACGGACGACTCCGCCGAGCGGCTCGACCGGCTGGCCGAGGCGCATCCACATGTGCGGGTGTACCGGCAGGAGAACTCCGGCTGGCCGGGCAAGCCGCGGAACGTCGGGGTGGACCGGTCCAAGGGGAAGTACGTCCAATTCGTGGACCAGGACGACGAGTTGTCGTACGAGGCGCTGGAGCGGCTGTACGCGCTGGCGGAGCGCAACGGGTCGGACATCGTGCTGGGCAAGGTGCACGGGACGATGCAGGGGCCCAGTAATGTGTTCAAGCGGACGGTCGAGCGGTGCACCGTCGCCGACGCACCGCTCATCGAAAGCCTGACGCCGCACAAGATGTTCCGCCGGGACTTCCTGCGCGAACACGGGATCCGCTTCCCGGAGGGGCGGGTCAGGCTGGAGGACCAGCTGTTCATGGCGCGCACCTACGTACGGGCCAAGACCGTGTCGATCCTCGGCAACTACCCCTGCTACCAATGGAATCGGCGTGAGGACGGCGGCAACAACAGCAGTCGCCGCATCACCGCCGACGACTACTACGGCCACCTGGACAAGGTCGTGGAGGCGATCAAGGAGGGCACCCCGCCGGGGGATTTGCAGGACCGGCTGCTGCGCCGTTCGTACCGCGTGGAGCTGCTACGGCCGGTGAGTGAACCGCGCATACTGCGGCGCAAGGGCAAGGACCTGGAGGAGTACTTCACCACCGTCCGCCGGATGGCGATGACGAGTTATCCGCCGGGGGTGAGCGAAGGACTCCCGGCGATCAGCCGCCTACGGGCGGAACTGCTCGTGCAGGACCGGCTGGACTCGCTTGTCGAACTCGCCCGCCGCACCGAGCAGATCAGGGCGCACGTCGAGGTGGACGACCTGCGCTGGCGCAACGACAAGCTGGTGATCCGGACCCGGGTCGGCATGGTCCGGGGCGACGGCGAACCGCTGACCCTCGTGGAGCGCGACGGCCGGATGTTCCTCGACCCCCAACTCCTCGACGGCATAAGGGGAGCGGAGAACTGGGAGGTCCCCGATCCCTTCTCGCACGCGTATGGGGAACTCATCGTGCACGACACCGCGGACAACCACTGGTGGTATCCCGAAGGGGAGTTGACGCCGACGTTGGAACCGCTCGGCGGAAACGTCCACCGGGTCGTCGTCTCCGGCGAGACGGTCATCGACCCGCTGACCCTTGCCGGTGACGCGCCGATGAACCCCGGTGCCTATCAAGTCTGGGCCAGCGCACAGCTGTTGGGCGTCGGGCGCCGCCCCCGGCTGGCCGCCGCGCCGGGCGGCACCCGCATCCTCCTCGGCACCGTCGCCGTCGGCACACCCTCGCGTCTCGTCTCCCCCACCTGGGCCGGCCCCGGCGGCCAACTCCGGCTCACCGTCGGCACACCCGGCCGAATCGGCACCACCCGCCGCGTCCTGCTGCGCACCACCGCCGACCACCGCCTACGGCACGGCGTCCGCGAGGTGCTGCGACGCCTTCCACCGGGCGCCCGCAAGAACATCCGCGCCACGGCGCGACGGGCGGAGGGGTGGATGCTGGGGTAGCAGGAACCGGGGCCGGGCCCTCACCTCCGGTCCGGGAAGCTGGGTCGGGGGCCGGGCCTGATCCCGGTCCGGGAAGCGAGGTCGGGGCCGGTCCCACCTCCGATCCGGGAACCTGAGCAGGGGGCCGGGGCCCACCTCCCGTCCGGCAACCAGGATCGGGGGCCGGGGTAGCGGAAGCCGGCCTGATCCCGGTACGGGAAGCAGGGTCGGGGGCCGGGGCCCACCTCCGGTACGGCAACCAAGGTCGGAGGTGGGCCCACCTCCGGTACGGGAACCGGCATCCGGGGTCGGAGCTCGCCTCCGGTCCGGAAAGCGGTGTCCCGGACCGGGCCCAACTCCCGGTCCGGGAAGCAGGGCCAGAGGCCAGTGCCCACATCCAGTCCGCCAACCAGGGTCGGAGGTCGGAGCCCATCTCCAGTCCGGGAACCGGCATCGGAGGTCAGAGCTCGCCTCCAGTCCGGGAACCGGCATCGGAGGTCAGAGCTCGCCCCCGGTCCGGGAACCCGTGTCCCGGACCGGACCCAACTCCCGGTCCGACAACCGGCACCGGAGGCCGGGGCCCATCTCTGGCCCACCCGGTCCCACCCGGGCAACTCCCCGACCGGTCTCACCTGGGCAACGGAACGTCCAGTTGCCGGCCGTCGCGAATCTGCAGCCCGGTCGGCTCCCCGACCCGCTCGGCGGTAGCCGTTCCGTATCCGCGAGGTCTCGTCGGCGCCTTCGGTCGCTCATACTCCACGCACCCTCAACTGCGGCTAAGACGGCGGGACTTAAGCCGCCCGAGCTGCCACCATGTCGAGGTCCACCCACGCCTCCTCGGTCAGATCCGTGGCAACCCAGCAGGCGGCGGACACGACCTCCTCCGGGGTACGGAACCCCGCCACCACGCAGGCCACCCCGGGATCGCGCAGCGGAAAGCGCAGGGCAGCGTGCGGGAGGGCGGTGCCGTGTCGCGCGGACACCTCGGCGAGGTGCCGGGCGCGACGCAGTGCCGATTCCGACGCCGGGCCGTAGTCGAAGGTGGCGTCACTCGCAGGATAAGTGCGGCTCAGCAGACCGGAGTTGAACGGTGCGGCGGCCACCACCGCGACCCCGCGTTCGGCGCACGCGTCCAGCAAGGGACGGGCTGTACGGTCGAGGAGGGTCCACCGCCCGGCCACCATCACGGCGTCGACGTCCGCCTCCGCGACGACACGCAGCAGCGGGGCGACCGTGTTCGCGCCGACACCGACGGCACCGATGACGCCTTGGTCGCGCAGGGCGGTCAACGCGGGCAGGGTGTGGCCGAGGGCGGCGTCCAAGTGGTCGTCGGGATCATGGACGTAGACGATGTCCACATGGTCGAGGCGCAGGCGTTTCAGGCTGTCCTCCAGGCTTCGCAGGACACCGTCCCGTGAGTAGTCGGGGCGGCGGACCAGCGTGTCGGGTACGGCGAAGCCGCCTGCCGTCAGGTCGGATCCGGTGGGTGCCGGGTGGGGTTCCAGCAGTCGGCCGACCTTGGTGGAGAGGGTGAACTCCCCCCGCGGACGGTGCGCGAGGGCGTCGCCGAGCCGCCGTTCGGACAGGCCGAGGCCGTAGTGCGGGGCGGTGTCGTAGTAACGCACCCCCACGTCCCAGGCGGCCTCAAGGGTCAACTGCGCCTGGCGGTCGTCGATCGCGCTGTGGAGGTTGCCGATGGGGGCGGCACCGAATCCCAGCGTGCCGACCCGGACGCTTGTCCGACCAAGTGGGCGTGCCCTCATGAGATTCCCGCTTCCACGGCCCTCGCCGCATAGAGAAGGATCTGCTTCATCCGGCAGCCAGGACCCTAAGGATGGGATCCATTTCGCGCAACACCCTGAGAGAAGTGCCTAGTTGGTGGCGTTTTATCAGTGTCTGCACAGACCTCCGGGTCGAGATCTGTCCGATCTCTTCCCAACTCACAACAGCGGTGCCATATTGACCCCGGAAAATGAACCTGATTCATTCGTGGCGCGAGACTCATGGCGCAAGATTTGTGACGCAAGAGGGGGGTTCGCCTTGGGCGACTCAACACCGGCCTACCGACCGGGATATGAACTGGTCGCGGAGCAACTGCTGGAGTACATCGCCCAGCAGAACCTGCGGCCCGGCGACCGCCTCCCCACCGAACAGGGCCTGGCCCAGATCCTGGGCGCGTCCCGCAACGTCACCCGCGAGGCCGTGAAGGTGTTGGCCGCCATCGGCCGGCTCACCGTGCGGCGAGGCGCCGGCATCTTCGTCGCCGCCTCGGTCGGCGGGCTGCTGGACGACGAGCTGTCGCACTTCCGGCCGACCGGCATGGAAGACGTCCGCATGCTTCTGGACTACCGCAAGGTGATCGAGTCGGAGACGGCCCGCCGTGCCGCCTCCCACGCCACCCCGATCGAAGTCCGGGCCATCCGGGAGAGCGCGGAGAGCTCCCTGACGGCGGCCACGATGCACGACGTCGACACCTTCGCCAAGGCGGACGCGGCCTTCCACGACGCGGTGGGCGCCGCCTCGCACAACGTGTTTCTCAGGGCGAGCGTCGCCGGTGTACGGCGCCTGGCAGCCCAGTCCGACGTACTGCTCTTCCACGGTGACGTGCCCGGATCGCTGGAAGTCGCCGCGCATCAGCATGTGGCCATAGCGGAGGCGGTCGCCGCGGGGGCGGCCGATCTCGCCGAGCAACTGATGGTGGAACACATCGCCACCACCCAGAGCCAGTTCGAGAACAAGATCCGCGACCGGCTGTTCAGTCCCGAGGCTCAGCCGCCCTCTCCGGAGGCGCCGGCCTCGTAGAACCGGCCGCCCCCGCCTGTGCCGCACCGGCACAGCGCTCGGGCCGCCCGACGCCCTCAAGTCCCGGTGGACGACCGGGACTTGCAGGTACTCGACGTGCAGGCATTCGACGTGCAGGTACTCGACTTCCAGGTACTCAACCTCCCTCAGGCGATTGGATACGTGTGTCTCATCCGTCTGCGCGCAGGGGCGCCTTCGTGCCGCTGCGAAGAAGTTTCCCCTCCGCCTTCACGGCCGCCTTCTCGGTGGCCGCGATGGCAGCCGCCCTGCTGAACGCCGTGCCGGCCCAGGCGGCTCCCCCGTCGCCGGACCTCGATGTCTACGTCTCCCCGACCGGCCGCGACGTGGGTTCGGGAACCGCCGCCCACCCCTTCAAGTCCCTTGACCACGCGCGGGATTACGTACGCGACGTCAAGCAGAAGGCCAAGGGCGACATCCACGTCCGGCTCATGTCCGGCACCTATCAACTCAGCCGTACGTTCGCCCTGACCGCCCGGGACTCGGGCCGCGACGGACACCGGATCTTCTACGAGGCCGCCCCCGGCGCACACCCGGTGATCAGCGGGGGCAGGCAGGTCACCGGCTGGACCCCGGCCGACTCGGCGGGGAAGGTCTACAAGGCCAAGGTCGGTGCCATCGACGCCCGACAGCTGTATGTGGACGGCGAGTTGGAGACCCGGGCGCGCAGCGGCAAGAACCCCGCCGGCTTCAGCCAGACGTCCACCGGATACACCTTCACCGACCCCGCCCTCAATGCCTACAAGCGTCCTTCGGACCTGGAGGTCGTCAACTCCTGGGGCTGGAAGCTGATGCGCTGCCCCGTGCAGTCGATCGCCGACTTCAAGATGACGATGCAGCAGCCCTGTTGGCACAACGCGCATCTCCAGCAGGGCCAGGAGATCCAGAACCCGACCTGGCTGGAGAACGCCCGCGAGCTGCTGGACACGCCCGGTGAGTGGTACCTGGACAAGGGCGCGGGCGAGATCTACTACATGCCCAAGTCCGGTCAGAATCTCTCCACTTCGACCGTCACCGTGCCGCTGGTACAGGACCTGGTGGACCTCAATGGCACCCGGACCGCCCCGGTCAGCAACGTGTCGTTCCGGGGCATCACCTTCTCCAACTCCACCTGGCTCGCGCCCAGTTCGTCCGAGGGCCTCATCGAGGGCCAGGCCGGTTTCCGGATGGTCGGCAACGACCCCACCTTCGACGCGACCCGTCTGAAGTGGCAGAAGACGCCGGGTGCCGTGAACGTCGACTACGGCCACGGGATCGACTTCGAGGGCAACACCTTCACCCATCTCGGCGCGGTCGGGCTGAACTTGAACACCGGTACCCAGGGCACCGACATCACGGGCAACGTCTTCCGCGAGATCGCCGCCACCGGCATCCAGATAGGCGGGGTCGCGGTGATCGACGCCCACCCGGACGACCCCCGGGACATCACCAAGGACACCAGGGTCGACAACAACGTGGTCACCCAGGTCGCCGACCAGTACAACGGCTCCATCGGCATCCTGGCCGGCTACACCGACCACACCACGATCACCCACAACAAGGTCTACGACCTGCCCTACACCGGCATCTCCGTCGGCTGGGGCTGGGGCCTCACCGACCAGGGCGGCAACAGCAATTACTCCCCCGGGAATCTGGGCGTACCGATCTGGGACACCCCCACGACCAGCCGGGACACCCAGGTCACGGACAACGAGATCTACGACATCATGAAGTCGCAGGCCGACGGTGGCGCCATCTACACGCTGAGCTCCAACCCCGGCGGCCTGGTGTCCGGTAACTACATCCACGGCACCCCACCGCCCGCCTACGGCGCGATCTACCACGACGAGGGCAGCCGGTACTGGACGAACACCGGCAACGCCCTGTGCGACATCGCCTACCAGTGGCTGTTCCTCAACCACGGCATGGACATCGACGCCACCGGCAACTTCACCACCCAGCCCGCCTACTCCGCCCAGGCCAACAGCACGGGCAGCACCATCACCGGCAACACCACCGTGGACTCCTGCGCCCAACTGCCCGCCTCCATCGTCAACAACGCGGGCCTGCAACCGAGTTACCGCCACCTCGACCCCGGCCCCGCCGTCCCCGACCACCAGGCGCCCAGCAGCCCCGGCACCCCGAGCGCGGTCACGGACTTCCCGACGATCGCGGACCTCGCCTGGCCCGCCTCCACCGACGACACCGCCGTCACCGGATACTCGGTCTACCGCGACGGCAAGTTGGTCAGCGCCACCGGCACCACCTCGGTACGCCTCCCGGGCCTGACCGCCGGAAAGACGTATGCCTTCCGCATCACCGCCCGTGACGCCGCCGGCAACGAGTCCGATCCCAGTCCGACCCTGCACGTCACGATGCCCTCGGGCACGGACCTCGCCCTCAAGAAGCCGATCACCGCGTCGTCGTACTCGGAGACCAACACCCCCGAGAAGGCGGTCGACGGAGACCTCTCCACCCGCTGGGCCCAGGGCCTCGGCCTGCCCGACCCGTCCTGGATCCAGGTCGATCTCGGTGCGTCGTACGACGTGAACGGCGCCATCACGACCTTCGAGAAGGCCAGCGGATACAAGTACCGCATCGAGGTCTCCCCCGACGAGGTCCACTGGAAGACCCTCGCGGACCGCACCGCCACGAACACCACGGCGGCGACCGACTACGTCCACACGGACACCCCGGTCACGGGCCGTTTCGTCCGCCTGACCGTCACCGGCTCCAGCTGGAACGGCGGCAGCATCTACGACTTCCAGGTCTACGGCACTCCGAGGACCGTCACGGACCACACGGCCCCGACCACCCCCGGACAGCCCACGGTGAAGCCACTGCTCCCCGGACTGGTGGACGTCAGCTGGCCCGCGGCCACCGACGACACCGGCGTGACCAGCTACGTCGTCTACCAGGACGGCAAGCGGATCGGTGTCACCGACGCCACGACCTTGCGGGTCTCCGGTCTCACCGCCGACACGCAGTACTCCTTCACCGTCGTAGCGCGCGACGAGGCGCTGAACGCCTCCCCCGCCAGCAAGGCCACCGTCGTCACCACACCGGCAGACAACGACCTGGCCCTGAACCGGACGGCGACCGCGTCCTCCGAGTCGGTGGGCTACGCCCCGGCGAAGGCGGTCGACGGCGATCCGTCGACCCGCTGGGCGCAGGGCCTGGGACTGCCCGATCCCTCCTGGCTCCAGGTCGACCTCGGCAAGGACACCGCCGTCTCCGCCGTGGTCACCACCTTCGAGTTGCCGAGCGGCTACAAGTTCCGCCTGGAGTACTCCACCGACGGCCAGAACTGGTCGACGTTCGAGGACCACACCGCCGAGAACACCACCGCGCGGACCGACTACGCCTTCGCCGACACCCCCGTCACCACGCGCTACCTGCGCCTGACCGTCACCGGTTCCAGCGGCAACGGCGGCAGCATCTACGCGCTCCAGGCGTACGGCGGCTTCTGAGCACTCCGCGGACGAGTACTCCGCGACTGAGTGCTCCGCATCCGAGCCGAAACCTTTCTCCCCGCAGATCTCCTACAGAAGACGAAAGCCAGGATGAAGATCACCCATGTCGAAGTACACCGGATCGATGTTCCGCCGGCCAGTCCGCCCTTCCGCTGGCGTGACGGGCTGAGCGGAAGCGCTCCGGCGGGCGACGGCGCGGTCCTGCGCATCGGGACGGACGAGGGTGCCGAGGGCGTGGCCGTGTTCGCCCGTCCCGGCGCCCACGCCACCCTGCGGGACCTGGTGGACCGGGTCTTCCGTGCGGAGCTGCTCGGAGCCGACCCGTTCCAGCGGGAGTGGCTGTGGCACCGGGTGTGGGAGCTGGACCGTATCCACGAACTCCCGCTCCCCACCCTGGGGTTGATCGACATCGCCCTGTGGGACCTGGCCGGCCGCTACCACGGCGAGCCGGTCTGGCGTCTGCTCGGCGGTTTCCGGGACGCCATCCCGGCGTACGCCTCCACCTCGACGTTCTCCAGTACGGCGGAGTTCCTCGACGTGGCGGACCAGTGCCTGGGGCTGGGGTATCGCGGGATCAAACTGCACGCCTGGGGCGACGCCCGCCGGGACGCGGACCTGTGCCTGGCCCTGCGCGCGCACGTCGGTCCCGATGTCCCGCTGATGTACGACGGTTCGGCGGGCTTCGACCTGCCCGACGCGATCCGGCTGGGGCGGGCGCTCTCGGAGGCCGACTACCTCTGGTACGAGGAGCCGATCCGCGAGTTCAGCATCTCGGCCTATCAGCGGCTCGCCGAGACCGTCGACGTACCGCTGCTGGTGGCGGAGACCTCCGACGGAGCGCACATGAACGCGGCGGACTTCATCCGGTCCGGTGCCGCCACCTTCGGCGTCCGGACCGGCACCACCCTCCGGGGCGGTATCACCGGCGCCATGCGCACCGCGCATCTGGCCGACGCCTACCGGCTGCGGGCCGAGGTGCACGGTTCGGACATTCCCAACCATCACCTGTGCATGGCCATCTCCAACACCACCTACTACGAGTCCCTGGTGACCTCGGTGGACGTCGTCCGTGAGCGCCACGTGGACGCCCACGGCCTGGTGCACGCGCCCGCGGGGCCCGGCATAGCCCTCCCCCTCGACTTCGGCTACGGCGACGAGCTCCTGCCGTTCGTCGAGCAGCCGCGCTGACCGGCACCAGAACAGAGCCGACCCGCGCAAGAACAGAAAGGCAAGGCAAGACGATGGAGTCTTCCCGATCTCCGAGATCCGGCCGGCGGCACGCGCTGCTCCGCACGGCGGCACTCACGCTGTCCCTGGCCACCGCGGCCGCCCTGGCCGGCTGCGCCAGCGCCGACACCACCACCCAGTCCTCCTCCGCCTCACCGACGTTCAAGTCGGCCGCGCAGAAGGCCGGTTCACAGATCACGGTGTGGGCCGACTCGACCCGGCTGCCGTCGGTGCAGGCGTACCAGAAGGCGCACCCGGACGTGAAGATGAAGATCGTCACGTACGACGGCGGGGCCGACGGATCGACGTATCTCCAGTCGAAGGTGCAGCTGTTCGACCGGACCGGCAGCGGCTGGCCCGACGTGGTGTTCGGCAATCCGACCGACGTGACCTGGGCGTCGAAGGCCACCAAGCCCGGCGCGCAGCCGTTCGCCGCGCCCCTGGACGACAAGCTCGTCCCGCAGAGCACGCTGGACGGCTTCGCCAAGGGCTCTCTGACGCCCTGTCAGTTCAACGGCCACACCTACTGCATGCGCAACGACATCGCGCAGGTCGTCCTCTGGTACAACAAGTCCCTCATGGACAAGTGGGGTTACCAGGTCCCCACCACATGGCAGCAGTACGAGGCCCTCGGCACGAAGGTCGCCAAGGAGCACCCCGGCTACCTCGTCGGCTCGGTCGGCGACACCAACTCCCATGAGTCGTACTTCTGGTCGGGCCAGTGCCCCGCGTTCAGCCTGACGAAGCCGGACACCCTGCGCACCGACCTGGCCGACCCGAAATGCACGCGGATGGCGACGCTGCTGGACCACCTGATCAGCGCCAAGGCCATCGCCACCCAGGGCTTCTTCAGCCAGGGCTTCGCCAAGGACAGCGGCTCCAAAGTCCTTATGGCGTACGGCCCTTCGTGGTACGGCCAGTACCTCTTCAAGGCCGGCTTCAAGACTCCGGCCAAGCAGATCGCCGCCGCGCCCCCGCTGACCTGGCAGGGCGAGAGCACGGCCGCCACGGGCAACGTGGGCGGCGGTGTGTGGATGGTGTCCTCGCACAGCGCCAACCTCAAGTCGTCCACGGATCTGGTCACTTGGCTGACCACCTCCGACGCGAACCAGGCGACCGCGCCCACGTATCCGGCCTACGCGCAGGCCGCGAAGGCGTGGCTGGCCAACCCGGCCAACAAGGACTACTTCGCCAATGACGTGAGCGGGCCGTTCGAGCAGGCCGCGAACGAGGTGTGGACCGGCTGGTCGAACACCCGGTTCTCGGACTCCACGGCCTGGTCCAGCGTCGTCCTCCCGGCTCTGACCGCCGGAAAGAGCCTGACCGAGACGCTGCCGGCCTGGCAGCGGGAGATCGCCAACGAGGCCAGGACCCAGGGCTACAAGGTGGTCGATCAGTGACCCTGCTGGAGACCGAGCGCGTCGCCGTCTCCCCCTTGCGCCGCCGCACCGCACAGCGGCGGCGCAAGGGCCGCGGTCGCGCGGGCTACTACTTCGTCGCCGGCTACGCGCTGCTGCTGCTCGCGTTCGGCGTCTTCCCCACCGGGTACGCGTTCTACCTGTCGCTCACCAACGACCGGGGCCAGTTCACCGGCCTCAACCAGTTCGTGAAGGTCGTCCAGGACTACCGCTTCGCCCCGGCCTTCAGCCACATGCTGATCTACCTGGTCCTGTGGCTGGTGACGCTCGTCGTCCTGGTCGTACTGACCGCTGTGATCCTGCGCAGCCGCGTACGTCCGGGCACCTCGGCGCTCTTCCGCTTCCTCTACTACATCCCCGGCGCCCTCGCCGGAGTGGCGAGCGTGTTGGTCTGGCTGTTCATGCTGGACCCCGATGTCAGCCCGGTGTCACGGCTGTTGACCGCTCTGGGGTTCAAGACGTTCGCCGCCGTCCTGGCCCCCGGCAACCTGCCGCTGATCCTCATGCTGATCGCCTTCTGGACCGGCGCGGGAGGCTGGATGGTCGTGATGTACGGAGCGTTGAACAACATCCCCGACGAGGTCCTGGAAGCGGCCCGCATGGACGGCGCCGGCCCGTGGCGCACCGCCTGGCACATCCAGATCCCGATGATCAGGCAGTGGATCGTCTACATGACGATCATGGCCTTCGCGACGGGCACCCAGCTGTTCGTCGAGCCCCAACTCCTCCAGACCGCCAGCCTCGGCAGGGTGAGCCCCACCTGGTCGCCGAACCAACTGGCCTACGTCTACGCCTTCCAGCAGGGCGACTTCAACGGCGCCGCCGCCATCTCCGTCGTCCTCCTCGCCGTGGGTCTCGTGGCCGCCGGTCTCCTGGTCGCCCGCTCGAACCTGTTCACGTTGGACGAGAAATGACACAGACGACTCTCTTCCTGACGGCCGTGAGGCGACGCGTCCACCCGTCAAGGAGCCTTCCCTTCCTGATCGTTGGCCTGCTCCTGGCCCTTCTCCTGGTGTTCTTCGCGCTGCCGGTGATCTGGCTGCTGCTGGCCCCGTCGAAGACCGCAGGCGAAGTCGTGCGGGACAACCCGCTCTCCTTCGGCTCATTCCATCAAATAGGCACGGCCTGGCGGCACTTGTTCGCCTTCCAGGACGGCGCCATGACGAGGTGGCTGCTCAACTCGGCCATCTACTCGGGCGGTTCACTCGTCCTGACGCTGGCCGTCAGCGTCCCGGCCGGCTACGCCCTCGCCCTGACGAAGTTCCGGGGCCGCAAGACGCTCCTCGTGATCACCCTGGTCACCATGATCATGCCGCAGGCCACCCTGGTGCTGCCGATCTTCCTGGAGCTCAACCGCTTCCATCTCATCGGCACCGTCTGGTCGGTGATACTCCCCTTCTCCTTCTATCCGTTCGGCGTGTACCTGGTCTACATCTACTTCGGCAGCAGCCTCCCCAGGGACCTGCTGTCCGCCGCGCGCATCGACGGCTGCACCGAGTGGCAGCTCTTCGCCCGCATCGCGCTCCCGCTCGCCAAACCGGTGGTCGGACTGGTCGCGTTCTTCAGCTTCGTGGGCAACTGGAACAACTTCTTCCTGCCCTACCTCGTCCTGCCGAACAGCGAGCAGTTCCCCGTCCAGGTGGGCCTGAACCAACTCCTCACCTCCACACCGTCGTTCAACCCCGTCGCCGGCGCCGGCCTGAACGTCACCATCCCCGAACTCGCCCTGGCCATCCTCATCGCCATCCTGCCCGTGCTGGTGCTCTTCGTCTTCTCGCAGCGCACCTTGGTGTCCGGGATGCTCGCCGGATCGAGCAAGGAATGAGCAGCGCCCTGCCCGCCGAAGGAGACCGCGTGTACCGGCTCGACCCGCGCTACGCCCCCGCCCCGCAGGCCGCGTTCCACATGGGCTGGCAGGCGGTGGCCTCCCAACTCCCCACCGGCCCAGCGGTGTTGGCCGTCGACGGCCCCCCGTCCGTCGACTGGTCCCTCCTGGCCGATCGCCTCGCGCACGAGCTGACCGGCCGCGGCATCCCCGTCACCCTGCTCGACATCCGGAGCCACTACGCACCCCCGGCACACATCAGAAGCCGTACCGAACGACTCGCGGACGCCGACGACCCCTACTTCCGCAAGCTCGCCGACAACTCCCTGGACGACCTCTTCGAGACCCTCCCGGCACCCACACCACCGCAGGCGGGACTACTCCTCATCCACGGCCCCGGCGCAGCCCTCGTGGAGCACGACCTGCTCTGGTACGCCGATGTCCCCAAGCGCTACGCCGAGGCCGCCGTCGGCGCGGGCGAGGTGGGCGCCAACCTCGGACTGCCGGGCGAGAAGCCAGACTTCAGGCGGCTCTTCTACATCGACTGGCCGATGCTCGACCGCCACCGCGACGCACTGGCACCCCACCTCGACGCCTGGCTCGACATGCAGCACCCCGACCACCCGGCGTGGATCGACGGAGCAGGCCTGCGCGCCACGTACACGGCCCTGTCCCGCAAGCCGGTCCGCACCCGCCCGTACTTCAACTCCACACCCTGGGGCGGCCATTGGGCCCAGCGCGAGCTCGGCTTCAACCCCACCTCGCGCAACACAGCGCTCGGTTACGAACTGATCGCCCCCGAGGCCGGCATCCTCATCGGCACCGGACCGGAGGCTCAGGCCGAGGTGCCGTTCCAACTCCTGTGCACGCTCGAACCGTTGAGCGTGCTGGGGGTGGAGGCGCACGCCCGCTTCGGCACGTCCTTCCCGATCCGCTTCGACTACCTGGACACCGTCGGCGGCGGCAGCCTCTCCGTGCACTGCCATCCCAAGGAGTCGTACATGCGCGAGCGTTTCGGCTGGTCGTACACCCAGCACGAGACGTACTACCTCACCCTCGGCAGCACCGACACCAAGGTCTTCCTCGGCCTGCGCGAGGACGCCGACGTGGACGTCTTCCGCAAGGAGGTGGAGCGGGCCATCACCGACGGAGTCCCCATGGACCCCGAGGACCACGTCCTGCCCTTCCCCGCCGAACAGGGCCAGTTGTTCATGATCCCGGCAGGCACCCCACACGCGAGCGGCGCGGGCAACCTCGTACTGGAGATCAGCGCCACCCCTTACCTATACAGCCTGAGGTTCTACGACTGGCTGCGCCCCGGCGCCGACGGCAACCCGCGCCCCCTCCCCTACGAACACGGCTTCGCCAACCTGGAGACCGGACGGCGCGGGGAGGCAGTGGCCCGTGACCTGATTCAGGAACCCCGCACCCTGCGCGAAGGCACCGGCTGGCGGGAGGAGGTCATCGGCGTGCTGCCCGAGATGTTCTACGAGGTCAGGAGGTTCGTGCTGGACGCCGGAGCCGAGGCGGCCGACGACACACAGGGCCGGTTCCACATCCTGAACGTGGTGGAGGGCGAAGGCGTCACCGTGCACACGGCGGCAGGGGACCGCCACGAACTGGCCTATGCGGAAACACTGACCGTGCCGGCCGCGGTAGGCGCGTACACCCTGCGAGCGGCAGCCGGTGGCGGTCCGGTGCGGGTCGTGAAGGCGTTGGTCCGTTGATCCCAGTCCTGGAGATCGGCGGCACCCACGTCACCGCGGCGCTCGTCGACCCGCTCGGCGGCCGGGTCACCAGCCGTACGCGCAAACCGCTCGACGCGGACGGCGATGCCGCTGACATCCTCGCCACCGTCCGGTACTGCGCCGACGAACTGCCGGTGCCTCCTGGTGCGCGGTGGGGCGTGGCGGTACCCGGACCGTTCGACTACGCGAAGGGGGTCGCCCTTTTCCGGGGCGTGGGCAAGTTCGACGCCCTGTACGGGACGGACGTCCGAGCAGCACTCCTCCACGGACTCCGGCAGCGCCCCGGCGACATCGTGTTCCTCAACGACGCCCACGCCTTCCTCGCCGGCGAGTGGTCCGCGGGCACCGTCAGCGGACATCGCCGCGCGGTGGGCATCACACTCGGCACCGGCGTCGGCTCGGCGTTCCTGGCCGACGGCCGCATCCGCGACCACGGTCCCGGCATACCCCCCGAGGGCCGCATGGACCTCACCGAGATCGCCGGCCGCCCCCTGGAGGACACGGTCTCCCGCCGCGCGATCCTCACCCGCTACGGCGACCCCACCGCCGACGTCCACGACATCGCCGGACGAGCCAGAGCGGGGGAAGAGCGGGCCCGCCGGGTGCTGACCGACGTCTTCACCGCCCTGGGCGTCGAACTGGGCCCACGCCTCGCCGACTTCGGCGCGACAGCCCTGGTCGTCGGAGGCTCCATGGCCCGCTCCTGGGACCTCGTCGCCCCCGCCCTGTCCGCCGGTCTCGCGACCGGGGGCTGGCCGCCGGACGACCCGCGTGTCCGCGCGCTGAAAGTCGCCGGCTCCGCGGGGGACGCGGCGCTGGTGGGCGCGGCCCGCGCGACGGTGACGCCGATCCCCGACGGGTCCCCGGCCGGTCCCCGAGAATGACCGAGGGCCGGTCTCGGACTTCTCCGAAACCGGCCCTGGACTACGACTGTCTCCAGTCGGGACGACAGGATTTGAACCTGCGACCCCTTGACCCCCAGTCAAGTGCGCTACCAAGCTGCGCCACGTCCCGCTCGCGCCGCACCCGGTCAGCCGGATGAACGCGCAGGTAAACCCTACCGCATACGGCGGGTCACTTCGGCGGCGTCGGGGTGTCGTGGGTGCGGTACATCGCCTGGACGTCCAACTCCAGCTGGACAGTTGGGCCTACGACGGCGATGCCCCGGGCCAGCATGCTTCGCCAGTTGAGGGTGTAGTCCTCGCGGTGCAGTTCGGCCGTCGCCAGGGCCGCGCAGCGGAGTTCCTCGGCGTAGCCGCCGTTGACCGTGCCCAGATACGTGGTGTCGAGGTTCACCGAGCGGCTCACGCCGTGCATCGTCAGCGAACCCTGCAGCGTCCACTTGCTGCCGCCCCGGTAGGCGAACCGCGTGCTGGCGAAGTCGATGTACGGGAACCGCTCCACGTCGAGGAAGTCGCCGGAGCGCAGGTGGTTGTCCCGTGTGGTGTTGCCGGTGGTGATGCTGGACGCGTCGATGCGGACGTGGACCCGGGAGTCGGCGACTTCCTGGGCGATCTGGATACCGCCCTGGAACCGCTCGAACCGCCCGTGCACATGGGCCATGCCGACGTGCTTGGCGATGAAGCGGATCGCGGTGTGCGGCGGGTCGAAGAGCCAGGTGCCGGGCGGCGGGAGTTCCTGGGCGCGGCCGGGCTGGAGCCAGACGCGTTCCGTGGGCTCGGCGATCCCGGCGACGATCTCGACCGTCTCCTGGTGCGGCTGGAGTCCCTGGGCCGAGACGAGGAGGCTGTAGCGGCCGGGCGGCAGGGCCGCGAGGAAGAAGCCGTACGGGTCGGTCGTACCGGAGGCGGCCACGCGGTGCGAGTCCAGGGCCGTCACGGTCACGTCGGCGGCCGGCATGGGAGAGCCCATCGGGTCGACGATCTCTCGGCCGAGGCCGCCCGCGCCGGGCGGCAGGGGGAGCGAGAGGCCCGCCGCCGTGGCGGAGGCGCCTTGGGGCCGCCAGCGCCGGAGCAGTGCGAGGGCCATGGTGATCACCTTTCTTCACAGCAGTCGTACTCTGCCGATCCTGAAGGCATCGCCGCCGCCGCGGGTGTCTCATATCGAGACACCCGTTCATCCGGTCTCCGCGTAGCGACGGACGATCGGCGCCAGGTAGTCCGCGTGCGGGCCCACCATGAGCCGGAGTTGGGGCGGCGAGTGGATGAGGAAGATGTTGTCCAGCTCCGGCTCACGGCCCTGGGCCCGCTCCGCCGCCGCCATCGCCCTGAACCGCTCGCGCAGCGTGGACTCCGGGAGGGACGGAGCGCGGAAGAGGACACCGATGCTTCCGTTGCCCGCGCGGGTGACGTTCCAGAAGGTGAGGTCGTCGGGACGGGTGTCGATGCCGGTCTCCTCGACCAACTCCCGTGCGGCGTGCCGGCGCAGGGCCCTCATGTCGAGCGGCTCGTCGCCTTCGGGAGGTTCGAGCGAGCCGCCCGGCAACTGCCAACGCCCGGGCGCCGCGGTCGAGTTCGACATGCGACCGACCAACAGGCGCCCGTCGTCCGCCGGTTGGAGGACGGCGACGAAGAAGGACGGGAGCCACGAGGTGCAGCCGGGGACGCGGCGGAGGGCGAAGTGCCGGAACGTCGTCCTGGCCCAGGAGACGGTCAGGCCGTCCGGTCCCTCCCGTTCCGCGCCCGCGCACACCAGGACCGGCCCGTCGAAGAAACTCGGGTTGACCCGCACCAAGTCGTCCCACACCCGGTCCATGGCCTGCCGCTCCTCGGGCGTGAGCCGAGGAGCGGCGGTCTCGACGAGCCGGAGCCGACGCACATCCAGGAGTTCCCCGCCAAAACCCCGCCCACTCTGTTCGATCATCACGTCATGCTGGCATACGGGACAGGTCAGTTGAGGGCGCCGGGAGCCATCACCGACGCCTCCTCCTCCGCCTTCAGGAGCGCCGACTCGGAGCCCCCGACCGTCTTTCCTCCGCTACGGCCGGACCGTCGCGGCACCAGGAGCGCGGCCAGCGCGGCACCGAGGAGCAGCACCGCCAGCAGCGTGAACCCGTGGGTGTACCCGGAGTCGTAGGGCAGGCCCGAGGGCTGGAGGTGGCCGGTGACCAGGACGCTGGTCACCGCGGCGCCGATGGAGCCGCCGATGGTGCGGATGTTGGCGTTCATGCCGGTCGCGGCGCCGGTCTGCTCGGGCGGGACGCTGCCGACGATGAGGTTGGCCATGGAGGCGAAGGCGAGTCCGATGCCGAGGCCGAAGATGCCTGCCACCAGGGCGATCTGCCACTGCTGGTCGTGCCAGAGGGCGAGGATCGTGCAGGCGACCGCACCGAGGGCGGCACCGGTGGTGAGCAGGGCCTTGGCGCCGACGATCGGTTCCAGGCGGCCGCTGAGCACGCCGGAGACGAACATCGCGATCAGCATCGGGAGCATCAGCAGGCCGGACGCGGTCACGCTGGCGCCGAAGCCGTAGCCGGCGGACGACGGGGTCTGGACGAAGCCGGGCAGGAAGGACCAGATCGCGTACATGCCCGCACCGAACAGCAGCGCGGCGGTGTTGGTGGTCCAGACGGACGGCAGGCGCATCACCTTCAGGTCGATGAGCGGGCTGCGGGAGCGGGCCTCCGAGAACAGCCAGGCCGCGAAGAGGACGACGGCCGCGGCGAACAGGCCGACGACCCGCACGGAGCCCCAGCCCCAGATGCTTGCCTGGCTCAGCGGCAGCAGCAGGGCGACCAGCCAGCCCGAAAGGAGTACGGCGCCGAGCCAATTGACGTGCCCCTGGGCGCGGTTGGGCGACTCGGGGACGTAGCGCACGGCGATGAGGGTGGTCACGGCGACGATGGCGACGGGGAACCAGAACAGCCAACGGTAGTCGAGCGCGGTCACGATGGGCCCTGCGGCGACCATGCCGACGCCACCGCCCGCGGCGATCACGGCGGACAGGTTGCTGATGCTGCCCGGGACCTGGGACGCGTCGAACTCGTCGCGGATGATGCCGAAGGACAGCGGGAACAGCGCGCCGCCGACGCCCTGGACGACCCGGGCGATGATCAGGACGCCGATGTTGGGCGCGAGCGCGGCGATCAGACAGCCGGCGAGGACGGCCAGGAGGACGGCGACGAGGGTGCGCTTCTTGCCGACCAGGTCGCCGACGCGGCCGAGTATCGGGGTGAAGACCGAGGCGGACAGCAGGTAGGCCGTCATCACCCAGGTCGCGGTGGACTGGGAGGTGTGGAGCGCGTGCTGGACGGTCGGCAGGGCCGGCGCGATCAGCGACTGCAGCATGGAGAACACGCCCGCACCGGTCGCGAGGACCGCGAAGGTGAGGCGGGAGGACTTGCGGGGCATCGAGAGCCTCTCCGGAACAAGCGAACGGGGGTGCGCCCGCGCATTGCTCTACGGCGGAACGCGCCCACACTGCTAAAGTGGAGGTACCCCTCCACCATAACGGAGGCACACCTCCGGTTCAACCGGGCCCCACCCCAGGGAGGCACCCGTGACGGCCCAGCCGTTCCCCGTCAGCGAGATCGTCGCGGCCCAGAGACCCCATCGCAAAGACGCGGCCCGCAACTACGACGCCCTGCTGACCGCCGCCCGCGAGGCCTTCGCGGAGCACGGCTCGGAGGCCTCGCTGGAGGACATCGCGCGCCGCGCGGGCGTCGGCATCGGCACCCTGTACCGCAATTTCCCGACCCGCCGGGCCCTCTTCGAGAGCGTCTACGCGGACGAGGTGAACGCGCTGTGCCAGGTCGCCCTGTCCGTCGCCGACCAGGAGCCGTGGGAGGCGCTGACCTCGTGGCTGAACCGGTTCGCGGGCTACATGGTGACCAAGCAGGCGGTGCGCGAGGCGCTGGACAACGACTCGGAGATCTTCGGGACCTGCCGCGAGTCGATGTTCTCGGCGGGCGGTCCGCTGTTCGAGCGCGCGCAGAAGGCGGGCACGGCCCGCACGGACATGGATTTCGGTGATCTGCTGCGCCTGGTGGCCGGGGTCACCGGGACGAAGTTCGTGGACGACGCCCAGCGCGACCGCGTCCTGGCGATCGCACTGGACGGTGTCCGCACGAACCACTGACCGCGCGAACGACGGAACGCGCGGACCACTGAACGGCCGTTTATGCGGGGGGTGTTCCCTCGTACGCCGCGCGCAGGAGCGCGAGCACCCCGTCCTCGGTGACGGGCCGGGGGTTGGCGTACGCCTGGCTCACCGCCTGCGCGGCCGCCGTCGCCAAGTCGCCCTCCTTCAGCCCGAGTTCGGCGAGCGAGCGCGGTGCGTCGAGGCGCCTCGCCAGGTCCCACAGGGCGCGTGGGGCATCCTCGGCGTCCAGCGCGCGGGCCACGGCGGCAGCGGCCTGCGGTGCGGCGGGCGCGTTGTAGGCCAGCGCGTACGGCAGCACCACCGTGTGCGTCTCCGCGTGCGGCAGACCGAAGGTGCCGCCTAGGACGTGGCACAGCTTGTGGTGCAGGCCCATGGTCGTGGCGCCGAGGCAGGAGCCGCACAGCCACGCCCCGTACAAGGCGCCGCCCCGGGCCGCCAACAGTCGTGGTTCGGCGGCCAGTTGGGGCAGTGCGCTCGACAGCGCCGCTACGCCCTCCTCCGCCATGAGGCCGATCAGGGGCGAGGTGTCCGGGGCGTACAGGGCCTCCACGGCGTGCGCGATCGCGTTGATGCCGCTGGTCACCGTGAGCGGTACGGGGAGTTCCAGGGTGAGTTCGGGGTCGTAGACGACGCTGCGGGGCAGGACGGCGGGGTCGCGGCCGGTGCGTTTGGCGCCGTTCTCGGTGAGGCCCCAGACCGGGGTCATCTCGGAACCGGCGTAGGTGGAGGGCACGGCGATCAGCGGGAGGCCGGTGCGCAGGGCGATCGCCTTGCCGAGGCCGACCGCCGAACCGCCGCCGACCGCGACGCAGCCGTCGACGCCCAGAGTGCGCGCCAACTCGACCGCGCGGTCGGCGACTTCGACCGGGACGTGCATCTTCGCCTCCGCGTGCACGCCGACGCACACCTCCCCCAGCGAGTCGGCGACCGCCCGCGCGGTCTCGGCACCCCGGGCACCCGAGAGCACCAACACCCGCCGCAGACCGAGCCGTTCGGCCTCACCGGCGGTCGCGGTGAGCGCGGCGCCGGGGCGGAAGACGACGCGCATGGGCTGGGCGTCGTAGGCGAAGTCCAGGAAGTTCTTCATGCTCGGTCCAGGACGAGGTCGAAGCGGGCGTGGCGGAAGGGGTTCTCGATGCCGAACTCCCGTGCCAGGGACGGGTCGTCGGTCGGGGTGAAGTCCTCGACGAGGCTCTGCTTGACGGCGAAGACCGCGTCGGAGTCCAAGTAGTCGCTGCCCGCCACGAAGATGTGGGTGGTGACCGGGGCGTGGCCCTCGGCCGAGGCGATGAAGTGGATGTGGGCGGGGCGGTAGGGGTGACGGCCCGTCGCTTTGAGGAGTTCGCCTACCGGGCCGTCCGTGGGGATGGGGTACGGGCTCGGTACGCAGGTGCGGAACCAGAAGCGGCCGTCGGCGTCCGCGGTGAACAACCCCCTCCCGTTGCCCGGGGGTTGGACGTCCGGCTGCTGCACGTCGTAGAAGCCGTTGCCGTCGGCCTGCCACACGTCGAGGAGCGCGCCGGGGAGCGGAGTGCCGTCGCCGGAGACGATCCGGCCGCTGACGACGCAGGGCTCGCCGCCGCCCAACAGGTCGATGTTCGCGCCGAGTTCGCGGACCGGGGACTCGGTCATGTGGAAGGGGCCCAGCACCGTCGACTCGGTGGAACCGGCCGCATGGTCGCCGTTGATGGTCTCCACCAGCATCGACAGGCCGAGCACGTCCGACAGGAGGATGAACTCCTGCCGGGTGTCCGTGCACATCTTGCCGGTCTCCGTCAGGAAGCCGAGCGCCCGCTCCCACTCCGCCTGGGTGAGGCGGGTCTCCCGCGCGAACGCGTGGAGGTGCCGGATCAGGCCGGTCAGCAGTTCACGCAGGCGGGGATCGGCGGTCCCCTCCAGACTGGCGACGGCCTCGTCCGTGACGGTGACGTCAGTGGTCATTGCGGCTCCCTACCCTCTGCGAACTGCCCCTGTGCGACATGTCAGCCGTGCCCGAGGATGCGTCGCAACGCGTCCGTGAGCAACTGTTCGGCGTTCTCGGCCGCGTCGGCGTGGCGGAAGGCGACATAGCCGTCGGGGCGTACGAGGAGCGCGCCCCCGTCGGACACCTCGCTGAGGCGGGCCCAGTCGCCGTACGGGTCGTCGTACTCCTGGCCGGGGCCGATCACGACGGTGGCGATGTCCAGGGGGTGCGCCTGCGCCGCGCGCACCCACGCCTCGCCGCCGATGCCGGTGAGGAGGGTGAAGCGGCCCTTGCCGACCGTGTCGAGGGTCGAGACGGTGCGGGTGCCGGCGGTGATCCAGGCGTGCGGGAGTTTCGCGCCGGGGCGGGAGCTGGGCTGGTGGAACAGCTCGCGGTCGCGTTCGAAGCCGGGGTCGGGCGTGCCGTCGGACACGACCGCGGTCGAACTCTCCGCGGAATAGCGCTGGTTGAGGTCGACGCCGTGCGCGTTGAACTCGTACACCTTGAAGGCGATCGCCTCGCGCAGCGCGGCCCGCTGCTTGGCGGCGGCCGCGGTGGCGTCCTTGCGGGCCTCGATGTTGGCCCACAACTGCTCGGGCGTCTGCGGGGAAAGGCCGTCCAGCGCCTCGAAGATGGGGGCGGTCTCGCCGATGGACTTGTTGGCGCGGGTGACGATCTGCTTGCCGACCGGGGCGCGTTCGGCGTCGTAGGTGTCGAGGAGTTTCGGCGTGGCAGTGCCGTCGAGGACCAGCTTCAGCTTCCAGGCCAGGTTGTAGGCGTCCTGCATCGACGTGTTGGAGCCGAGCCCGTTCGACGGCGGGTGGCGGTGCACGGCGTCACCGGCGCACAGGACACGGCCGTTGGCGTAGGTCTCGGCGTACATCTCGTTGACCGTCCACGCCGAGGACGACTTGATGGTCACCGGGATCTCGTCGTCGCCGACCAACTGCCGTACGACGGACAGCGCGTACTCCTCGGTGAGGTCGGGGGCGCCGGCACTCACGTCGTAGCCCCACACGATCAGCCACTCGTTCCAAGGCTTGACGCAGCGCACCAGGCCCGCGCCGATGCCGCCGACTGTGGCGCCGGGGGCGAGCACCCAGTAGAGGGTGGAGGGGCGGTGCGCGGTGTACTTGCTGAGGTCCGCGTCGAAGACGATGTTGATGCTGCCCGCGACGCCCATCTGGCCGCCCATCGGCAGCCCGGCGTCCTCGGCGACCTGCGAGCGGCCGCCGTCGGCGCCGATGAGGTACTTGGCGCGGATCCGGTACTCGTCGCCGCGCAGCCGGTCCTCGACGGTGACCGTGACGCCGTCGTCGTCCTGCTCGAAGGACTTGTAGACCGTGCTGAAGCGGACGTTGGAGCCGCGCGCGAGCGCCGCGTCGATGAGCACCGGTTCCATCAGGTGCTGCGGCATGTCGCACATGCGGGTCGGGCTGGCCAGGTCGTGAGCGGCCTGCACGAGCGGCTCGTTGCCCCAGGAGCGGATCCGGCCGAGTTCCTGGCCTGCGAGGCTGGTGCAGAACGTGGTGTTGCCCATCAGGTTCTGCGGGGTCGCCTTGGCCAGCACCTCGTCCTCGACGCCGAGATCGCGCAGGATCTCCATGGTGCGCTGGTTGGTGATGTGCGCGCGGGGCGTCCTGGTGAGGCGCGAGTAGCGCGTGACGACGATGTGGGGCACGCCGTAGGTGCTCAGCGCCAGCGCGGCACAGGCGCCGGCCGGGCCGCTGCCCACGATCAGTACGTCGGTCTCGACAACGTGCACGGCGGGACGCTCCAGGGGTGAGACAGGTTCAGGCAGGCTCAGGCAGGTTGAGACAGAGGTGAGAAAGGCACCGACTCTTCACGATCATGATGCGGGCCGGACACGTGCGGGTGTCTCATTACGAGACAGTTACAGCCCCTCGGCGGCCGCCGCCACGGGCCCGATACGGTGAGAGGCGTCATGACCACCCTGGATCACTCCCCCGCCCTCGCCCCGCTCCGCCAGGCGCGCGAGCGATTCCTGACCGGCCGCCCGCTGCCCGACGACATCCCGGACGAGGTCCTCGCCGCCTGGCGCCGCGCCCGCTTCTTCGGCGTACGGCACGACCTCGACGGACCGGTCCACGAACCCGAACCGCCCGCCGAATCCGCCCTGTTGGAGGCCGCTCGGCCCGTGCTGGACCGCATCGCGCCGGCCCTCGGCCGCTCGGCGCTGCTCCTCACCGACGAGCGTCTGCGGGTGCTGTGGACCACGGGCGACCTCCCCGGCGACGACCGCTGCCGCGACCTCTCCGAGCGGGAGGTGGGCCACAACAGCGCGGCCCTCGCCCTGCGCACCCGCCGCCGCGCCGAGGTGCACGGCCCCGAGCACTTCCTCGACGTCTGGCAGGACGTGTCCGCCGTCAGCGTGCCGCTGCTCGCCCCGGATTCCGGGCAGGTACTGGGCACGGTGACCATCGCGTCCGCCCTGTGCGCGGGCTGCGGCCCGCACCCGGGCGCCGCCCTCGCCGAGGCGACGGCCACGGCGGTCGAAGCGGAACTGCTCGCCCGCTCCCGCACCGCCGAACGGGTGCTCCTCGACGCCTACACCCGGGCAGCCGCCCACGGCCCGGCCCGCGCCATCGTCGCCCTCGACGGCCGCAACCGCCTCATCAGCCAGGCCGCGGTCCGCCTCGCGACACCTCAGGTACTGGCCGCGCTGGAACGCACGACCACGAGCGAGCGCCCCTACGACGCCGAGTGCGGTCCGGTGCAGGAGCAGTCCCACGCCGTGACGCTCCCCGCCGACGCCGGGTGCACCGCCGAGATCACTCCCGTACGGCATGAGGGCCGCGTCCTCGGGATCATCGCCGTACTGGAAGAGCGCGCCGCCGAGGCGCCGGTGCCGCGTCTCGTCCCGCGCCCCGCGCTGGCGCTCGCGGGTGGCTCGGTGCCCTGGCGGCATGCGGTCGCTCGGGCGGTCGAACTGGCCCGGGTTCCAGAGCCGTTGCTGCTGACCGGCGAGCGCGGCAGCGGCAAGACCGCCCTCGCCCGTGAACTGCTCGGCGGGACCGTGCCGTTGGTCGCCGATGCCGCCGAGTCGCCCGAACTCGGCGTGAAGTACGGCGAGTTGGCCGACGGCCGCCCGCTCCTCCTGCGGCACGCGGAACGGCTCGCCCAGCCGGACGTCGCCGCGCTCAACTCCCTGCTCGACGAACACCCCGACGTGTATCTGCTGGTCACCTATACACCCGGGACTCCCCCGGGCCCGTGTTTCCAGCGCCTGCTGGACACTCTCGCCGCCCGGTCGGTGACCCTGCCCGCGTTGCGTGAACGCCCGGAGGACGTACGGGAGTTGCTGCCGGTCCTCGCACCCCGCCCGGCACCGGGACAGCCGCCGCTCACCTGGACGCTGGACGCGTTGCGGGCCCTGGAGGAACATCCCTGGCCCGGCAACGTCACCGAACTCGCGCACGTCGTCAGGGCGTTGGCGGAGCACCGACGCGTCACCGGGCCCGTACGGCGGGCCGAGCTGCCCGATCCCGTGCGGGAGGGACCAGCGGCCCGGCGGCTCAGCCCGATGGAGCATGCCGAACGCACCGCGATCCTGGCCGCGTTGCGTCGGCACGGCGGCAACAAGGCGCGGGCGGCTGCCGCGTTGGGGATCGGGCGGGCGACGCTGTACCGCAAGCTGCGCGGTTACCGGGACCTGCCGTAGGGCGTTTCGCGGGCGGGTGCCGTCGCGCGAGCAAGCCCAACGCACTTACTTGATCAGGGCGTTGGCCACCACGACCACCACTCCCAGCAGCGCGTCCACCGTCCCGATGGCCACGGCGGCCACCCAACTCCGTGCCGACCAGCGGGCCGTGACCAGGCCCAGGCAGAAGAGCAGGGCGATGTTGAGGACGAAGGCCGCGTACTCGACGCCGTTCGCGGGCCACCAGCCCCAGCCGGCCCCGGCGAGCAGCAGCACGGTGGGCAGCGCGGCGGCGACCAGGGGCCACTCGTCGCGCAGGGTGCGCAGGGCGTCCCAGCGGCGGTGCGGGGCACGCTCGGCGATGTAGTGGGCGTACCCGTGGGCGAGTGCCGAGGCGGCGGCGGTCACCAGAAGCCACAGGGCGTCGTAGCGGCGGCTGGCTCTGTCGGTGTGGCCGTACTGGGTGAGCGCGGCGACCATCGAGCAGGCGAGGACGGAGCCGTAGACGCCGCCGAAGAGGATGTTCTCCCGGGTTGCGTGCGGGTGCGGCTCGGGGACGGCTGCCGTGGTCTGCGCCATGCCCTCCACGATCACCCGGGCCCGGCCGGGCCGCCACTCCGCGACGAAGTGTCCCCCCACCTGGGCCGATACCCCACACAGTGTCCACGCCCGGACCGGTCCGCCCCGGCTAGGGTCGCGGCATGACGCACAGTTTCGTAGTCCGTATCCCCGACGCCGAGCTCGAACCCGAGCCGCTCGACCCGGCGCAGATCGTCTCCGGTACGCCCGAGGTCACCGGGAAGGTCGTGTGGGAGTCCGAGGACGGCAAGCAGATCCGCGGGATCTGGCAGATCACGCCGGGTGTGGTCACCGACACGGAGGCGGACGAGCTGTTCGTCGTGATCAGCGGGTCGGCCACGATCGAGGTCGAGGGCGGGGAGACGCTGACGGTCGGCCCGGGCGACCTGGCCGTGCTGCGCGAGGGCGACCGTACGACGTGGACCGTGCACGAGACGCTGCGCAAGGCGTACGCGATCAATCTCTGAACGGGCTCAACTCAGCTTGAGGACAGGCAAGTTGTAGGGCGTGACGACCTGGATCGCGGACGGCAGGGTCGGGCCTGCGGGCGGCAGGGCGTCGTGGGCGCGCATGATGATGCGGCAGGCCTCGCGGACGTCCTGGCGCAGGTCGTGATGGAGGACGGCGGACAGTTGCTGCTCGTGCAGCAGCCGGGTGTTGTCGTGGTCGAGGTCGTGCGCGACGAACACGGCGCACTCGCGGCCGAGGTCGGCGAAGGCGCGCAGGGTCGCGATGTTGCCGCCGCCGATGGAGTAGACGGCGCGGATGTCCGGGTCGCGCTTGAGGGCGGCCCGGACGAGTTCGTACTGGGTGGCGTCCAGGCCGTGGCCCTCGGTGATCTCGACGAGCGCCCGTTCCGGGTAGCGGGCGCGCATGGTGCTGCGGAAGCCCATCTCGCGTTCTTCCTCGTTGCGGAAGAAACCGCTGCTCAGGCTGGTGAGGACGTTGCCGGGGCGGTCGCCGAGCCACTGGCCCATGAGGTAGGCGGCCGTCGCGCCCGCCGCGCGGTTGTCTATGCCGACGTAGGCCAGGCGGGCGCTCGCGGGTAGGTCGGTGACCAGGGTGACGACCGGGATACCGGCGGCGACGAGCCGGCCGACGGCGGCGGTGATCTCGGGGACGTCCGGCGCCTTGAGGATGACGCCCTGCGAACCGCGCCGCACGATCCGGTCCAGGGTCCCGACCAGCTCCTTCACCGGCGCGGTCTCGCGGAAGTGGAAGCGTGAGCGCACGACGGCCGGGTGCAGGTCGGGCAGCTCGGCCTCCAGCGCGTTCCGTACAGCGGTGGAGAAGCGCTCCGGCGTCTGCATCACGATGTCGATCATGAACGTACGACCAACGAGCCTGACCTGGGTGCGCTGCCGGTCGAGATCGGCGATGGCCTGGCGCACCTCACGCTCGGTGCTCTCCCGCACACCGCCCCTGCCGTTCAGGACCCGGTCCACGGTGGCCTCGCTGAGACCCGCCTGACGTGCGATTTCGCGGATCGGGAAGGGGTGGCCCACCGGTCGTCTCCTTGAGGGGTTTTTGATGGCTGGCTGCTGGTTGTTCGAAGGGTTTGTACTGACAAGAATGACAGGACAGCACCGCTCCGTGACCCGAGGGGACGACGATGTCCTTCACATCAGCAGAACGCCGCGCCTGGCTCACCGAGCAGGACTGCGACCTCGACGCCTTCCGCGCGCTCGTCGAGCAGCCGACCGACCTGGCCGACTTCCCGTACGCGTCCTCCGTCGAGCGGAACGTCCTCGTCTACGACAGTGACCGGCTCCGCAAGTCCGTCACGGCCGGCGAGCGCCGCGAGGTGCAGGCCGAGCTGTTCCGGGCGTTCGCCGAGGGGCCGGGCATCGTGGTCCTTCAGGGCGCCTTCCCGGACCTGTCGGTGGTGGACCGTGCGACCGAGGTGTTCGAGGCCCTGATCTCCGAGCAGCGCGCCTCGGGCGCGGGCGCCGGAGACCACTTCGCGAAGCCGGGTGCCAACGACCGGGTGTGGAACGCGCTGGAGAAGGCCGCGCTCTACGACCCGGAGGCGTTCGCCGACTACTACGCCAACGACATCCTGGCCCTGGTCTCCGCCGCGTGGCTCGGCCCGGGCTACCAGGTCACCTCGCAGATCAACGTGGTCCACCCGGGCGGCGCCGCGCAGACCGCGCACCGCGACTACCACCTCGGGTTCCTCACGAACGAGGTCGCCGCCGGGTATCCGGCGCACGTGCACCGTCTCTCCCCCGCGCTCACGCTCCAAGGGGCGGTCGCGCACTGCGACATGCCGGTGGAGTCGGGGCCGACGATGTATCTGCCGCACTCCCAGAAGTTCGAGCCGGGCTATCTGGCATGGCGACTCCCGGAATTCCAGGCCTACTTCGAGGCGAACCACATCCAACTCCCGCTCGCCAAGGGCGATGCCGCGTTCTTCAACCCGGCGCTCTTCCACGCGGCCGGCACCAACCGCACGGCGGACGTGCGGCGGATGGCGAACCTGCTGCAGGTGTCGTCCGCGTTCGGGCGGGCGATGGAGACGGTGGACCGCGAGGCCGTCACCAACGCGGTCTTCCCGGTGCTGCTCAAGCGCAAGGCCGAGGGCGTCGGCGAGGAGTGGCTGGACGCGGTCGTCGCGGCGAGCGCCGAGGGCTATCCGTTCCCCACCAACCTCGACAACGACCCGCCGGTCGAGGGTCTGGCCCCGCCCTCGCAGGCCGACCTCGTGCGCCGCGCGGTACGTGAGGGCTGGGCCCCGCAGGCGCTCCGCGGCGAACTGCGGGCCGGTGCCGAGCGGCGCGAGAGCTGAGGAGCACCATGGGATCCACGGAACGTACGGAACTCGCGGGCCTTACGGGGCTCCTCGACGGCAAGGTCGTCCTCGTCAACGGCGGCAGCCAGGGCGTGGGCGCCGCGATCGTCCGGGCGGCGGTGCGCGAGGGCGCGGTGGTGTCGTTCACCGGCCGCCGCGCCGACGTGGGCGAGAAGCTCGCCGCGGACACGGGTACGTGCTTCCTGCGGGCGGACCTCTCCGATCCGGCACAGGCGCGCGACAGCGTCGTACAGACCGTCGGGGCCCACGGGCGTATCGACTGCCTCGTCAACGCGGCGGGGCTCACCTCACGCGGCTCGCTGCTGGACACCACGCCGGAACTGTTCGACCAGCACATGGCGATCAACCTGAAGGCGCCGTTCTTCGCGATGCAGGCGGCCGTGGCCGACATGACCGCACGCGAAGCACCGGGGACCATCGTCAACATCGGCTCCAACTGCGCCCACGGCGGGCCCCCGTACCTCGCGCCGTACTCCACCGCCAAGGCCGGTCTCGCGGGCCTGACCCGCAACGCTGCCCACGCCCACCGCTTCGACCGGATCCGGATCAACACCGTCAACATCGGCTGGACCGACACCGAGGGCGAGGACGCCACCCAACGCGCCTTCCACGGTGCGGGCGACGACTGGCGCGAGCAGGCCGCCGCCCGTCAGCCGATGGGCAAGCTCGGCCAGCCGGACGAGATCGCCGACTTCGTGGTGTTCCTGCTGTCCGACCGGTCCGGGGTGGTCACCGGTTCGGTGATCGACTGGGACCAGAACGTCCTGGGCGCCCTCGACTGACCCGCACCGTCCGGCAATCGGACCGTTCCACGACAACCACCGCACCACACCCGCACCCCTCAAGAAAGCAAGAGCCCTCATGCGCATCGGAATCCTCGGCCTCGGCCGCATCGGCGCCTTCCACGCCGAGACACTGTCCGGACTCGACGTCGTCGAGTCCCTCGTCGTCGCCGACCCGTTCGCGGAGGCCGCCAAGAAGGCCGGCGAGCGGTTCGGCGCCGAGGTCGCGGACTCCCCCGAGGCCGTGCTGGCCGCCGGGATCGACGGTGTCGTGGTCGCCGCGGCGACCGACGCCCACCCGGGGCTGATCCTGGCCGCCGTCGAGGCGGGCATCCCGGTCTTCTGCGAGAAGCCCGTCGCCAAGACGATGGCCGAGGGCGTCCAGGTCCTCAAGGCCGTCGAGGGCAGCAGCGTGCCGATCCAGATCGGCTACAACCGCCGCTTCGACACCGGCTTCGTCAACGCGCGCGCCGCCGTGCAGTCCGGCGAGCTGGGCAAGCTGCACACCGTGCGCTCCACCACGCTGGACCCGGCGCCGCCGCCGGCCGCGTACATCGCCGCGTCCGGGGGCATCTTCCGCGACTGTTCGGTGCACGACTTCGACATCATCCGCTGGGTCACCGGCCGTGAGGTCACCGAGGTGTACGCGGTCGGCGGCAATCGGGGCGCCGAGTACATCAAGGAGGCGGGCGACGCCGACACCACCGGCGCGATCCTCACCCTGGACGACGGCACCATCGCGGTGGTCTCCAACTCCCGCCACAACGCCCGGGGGTACGACGTCCGCATGGAGATCCACGGCTTCACGGACTCCATCGCGGTCGGCCTGGAGGACAAGCTGCCGCTGCGCTCCGTGGAGCCCGGCGTGACGTTCCCGGCGGGCACCCCGCACGACTTCTTCATGGACCGCTTCACGGCCGCCTACCGCGCCGAACTCACCGCGTTCACCGAGGTCGTCGCCGGCACCCGCCCCTCCCCCTGCACGGTCGCCGACGCCCTGGAGGCCGGCTGGATCGCCGACGCCTGCACCCTGTCGCTGCACGAGCACCGCCCGGTCACCATCCAGGAGGTACGGGAGGCATGAGCGGTCCGGGCCGGGAACCACTGCGCATCGGAGTACTGGGAGCGGCTCGGATCACCGAGCAGTCCCTCATCGGCCCGGCCCGGACGACCGGCCACCGCATCGTCGCGGTGGCCGCACGGGACCGGTCCAGGGCGGAGGCGTACGCCTCCGCGCACCGCGTCGAGCGGGTGGTGGACTCGTACGCCGACCTGATCGCCGACCCGGAGGTGGAGGTCGTCTACAACCCGCTCGCCAACGGCCTGCACGGACCGTGGAACCTCGCCGCGCTCGCGGCGGGCAAGCACGTCCTGTCGGAGAAGCCGTCGGCGAGCAACGCGGAGGAGGCGGCCGAGGTGCGGGAGGCCGCTGCGAAGGCCGGAACGGTCTTCATGGAGGCGTTCCACTACCTCTTCCACCCGGTCACCCGGCGCCTGCACGAGCTGCTGGCCTCCGGTGAACTCGGCGAGCTGCGGCACGTCGAGACGCTCGTGGCGATCCCGGCCCCGCCGGACACCGACCCGCGCTGGTCCCTGGACCTGGCCGGCGGCGCCGTGATGGACCTGGGCTGCTACAGCCTGCACGCCGTACGCACGCTGGCCCCCTGGGCGGGCGGCGCACCCCGGCTCGTCTCGGCCCGGGGCGGCGAACGCGCGGGCGCTGCGGGCGTCGACGAGTGGCTGGACGCCAACCTCGTCTACCCCAGCGGCGCCACGGGCACCGCGCGCTGCCACATGGCGTACGACGAGCTGGTCATGAGCTGCCGCATCACCGGCAGCCGGGGCGAGGCCTTCGCCCCGAACTTCGTCCTCCCCCAGCTGGACGACCGCATCGTCGTCCGCACCACGGACGGCGAACGCACGGAACGCCTCGGCCGCCGGTCGTCGTACACCTACCAACTGGAGGCGTTCGCCGCCCGGTTGAGGGAGGGCGCGCCCCTCCCGATCGGTCCGGACGACGCGGTCGCGACGATGGCTCTCATCGACGAGGCCTACCGCGCGGCGGGGTTCGAGCCGAGGCCGCGGGTGTCGGTTCTGCGCTAGACGAACGGAGAGGGGGGGGGGGGGGGGGGGGGGGGGGGGGGGGCGCCGCCCCCCCCCCGCCGCGGGCCCCCCCCCCCCCCCCCCCCCCCCCCCCCCCCCCTCTCCGTCGTTACCGGTGGGCCTGGTCAGCGGTAGAACTCGGGCCGCTCCACGAGCTCGACCTCCACCCGCACGCCCTCCTCCAACGCCCGTACTCCCGCCTCGCACACGGCCGCCGCCGCGTACCCGTCCCACACGCTCGGGCCGGTGACCTCGCCGCGGCGGGTGGCGTCGACCCAGGTCTGCACCTCGCGGTCGTAGGCGTCGGCGAAGCGTTCGACGAAGTCCTGGGCGATGGTGCCGCCCCAGCGGCCGGCCATGTTGGTGACCATGGCGTGGCCGTCGCCGATGCGGGCAGTGCCGCGTTCGCAGACGATCTCGGCCTGGACCTGGTAGCCGAAGCCGCAGTTGACGAACATCTCGACGTCGACGATCGCGCCGCCGTCCGTCTCGAAGACGACGAACTGCGGGTCCTGGAGGTCCTCCGGTGCGCTCGCCGAGGGCCGCGGGCGCAGCACCTGTACGGCCGTGATCTCCTGGCCGAGCAGCCAACGGGTCGCGTCGGTCTCGTGGGCCACGGAGTCGCTGATCAGCATCGAGCTGGTGAAGAAGGGCGGGCTGGCCGCGTTGCGATGCCGGTTGTGCAGCATCAGCGGGCGGCCCAACTGGCCTGTCTCCAGCAGGGACTTGAGCTTGATGTACTCGGCGTCGTAGCGCCGCATGAAGCCGACCTGGACCCGGCGGTGGCCGAGTCTCACCTCGGCCTCCAGGACGCGCAGCGCCGAGGCCGCGTCGGGGGTGAGCGGCTTCTCGCACAGGACCGGGAGGTCGTGCTCGAAGGCGGTGAGGAGCGCGGCCTCGTGGGCGGGACCCGGTGAGGCGATGAGGACCGCGTCGACGTCGGCCGCCGCCATCGCGGCGGCCGGGTCGGTGTACGCGGTGCAGCCGTCGACACCGGACGCGATCCGTTTGGCGCGCTCGGCGTCGACGTCCACGACGGCACTCACCCGGGCTCCGTTGACCACGTCCTCGATCCGGCGGACGTGGTCGGCGCCCATCTTTCCGGTTCCGACGACTGCCACTCCGAGCGTGTCGCGCGGGCTGATGGCCATCGGCCGTCCTTTCGACTGGTCAGGCACCGCAGGAGCGGAGGAACTTGCGGGTGCGTTCCGCGATGGGCAGGGGCTTGTCCGGCTCGCACGGGTACATGTCCTGCTCGACGATCGCGAACAGTTCCACGCCCAGCCGCTGTGCCGCGATCAGCACCGGCTCCAACTCCGGTACACCGGACGGCGGTTCACACATCACCCCGCGCTGCACGGCCGGCCCGAACGGGATCTCGTTCTTGACGACGTCCGCGAGGATCTCCGGGTCGACCTGCTTGAGGTGCAGATAGCCGATGCGTTCGCCGTACGTCTCGATCAGCTTGACGCTGTCGCCGCCGCAGTAGGCGTAATGCCCGGTGTCCAGGCAGAGGTTGACCAGTTCGGAGTCGGTCGAGTCGAGGAAGTGCTCGACGTGGTCCTCGGTGTCGAGGTGGGTGTCGGCGTGCGGGTGGACGACGATGTCGAGACCGTACGCCTCCTTCACCTCGTGCCCGAGGCGCTCCATCCCCTTGGTCAGGTGCGCCCACTGTTCGCCGGTCAGCTCCGGCGGCTCCAGGATCTCGGCGGTCTTGTCGTCCCGCCAGAAGGAGGGGATCACGACCAGGTGCTTCGCGCCCATCGCCTGGGTCAACTCGGCCACCTGGCTGACGTGTTCCCACGTGGCGTCCCAGACGGAGGGGCCCCGGTGCAGGCCGGTGAAGACCGTACCGGCGGAGACCTTCAGGTCACGCCGGGCGATCTCGTCCGTGAGCCGGGCCGGGTCGGTCGGCAGATAGCCGTACGGACCCAGTTCGATCCACGAGTAGCCGGCCTGCGCGACCTCGTCCAAGAACCGTTCCCACGGCACCTGTTGGGGGTCGTCGGGGAACCACACGCCCCACGAGTCGGGGGCGGAGCCGACCCGGATGCGGTCCAGGAAGGGACGGTCCGACATGTCAGGCGGTCCCTTCGGGAGACGCGGCCACCGGCGCCTTGAGGGCCTTCTCGTCGGGGAGTTCTTCGACGTCGACGCCGCGGACCTGGGACAACTCGTGCTTGAGCGCGGCGAGTTCGGTGCCGCCGGCCATGTGGTTGGTCAGCTCTTCCAGCGTGATCTCGCTGCGTTCGGCGGAGAGTTCCATGGTGCCCAGGCGCAGCACGCTGAAGTGGTCGCCGACCATGTAGGCGTGGTGCGGGTTGTGGGTGATGAAGATGACCCCCAGCCCGCGCTCCCGCGCCGCTGCCACGTACTTCAGCACCACACCCGACTGCTTGACGCCCAGAGCTGCGGTCGGCTCGTCCAGGATCAGGACCCGCGCCCCGAAGTAGACGGCGCGGGCGATCGCCACACACTGGCGCTGACCACCCGAGAGGGTGCCGATGGGCTGGTCCAGGTTGTCCAGGACGATGCCCATGTTGCGCAGTTCCTCGTCCGCGGTCTTCTTCATCCGCTCGATGTCCAGACGACGCAACGGCCAGGGGCCCCTGGTCATCTCGGAGCCGAGGAAGAAGTTGCGCCACACCGGCATCAGCGGCACCACCGCAAGATCCTGGTACACGGTCGCGATACCGCGGTCCAGGGCCTGGCGGGGGGTGGTGAAGTGCACCGGCCCGCCGTCGACGAGGAACTCGCCCTCCGTGTGCTGATGCAACCCGGAGATGATCTTGATGAGGGTGGACTTGCCCGCGCCGTTGTCACCCAGCACACAGGTCACCTGACCCGGCCGGACCGCGAGGTCCACACCGTGCAGGGCCCGCACATTGCCGTACGCCTTGCCCGCGTTGCGCAACTGCACGATCGGCGCATCGCCGTCCCGCGGGGCGCTGTCTTCCAGGACGGCACCGTGGGTGCCGGATTCATTGCCTGCCATGTCGTCGCTCACCTCCGGGTCGCCGTGCGCTGGACCCACAGATTGATCAGAACGGCGCCCAGCAGCATCACGCCGAGGAACGCCT
>NZ_JBITHH010000014.1:0-297795 GCF_044457795.1 Streptomyces sp. NPDC050528 | reverse complement strand
CGCACCGGCGGAGCGGCGATCAGGAAGAACACGTACACCGCGGCCGCACCGAGGAAGACACCCACCTCGGGACGCGCCAACAGCCGTAGCGGCAAAGGTCGTTCAGAGGTCCGGCCGTCGGATTCCTTGGGGCCGGGGGCCGGCGGTGAGGTCACCGCCGGCTCGGCGTGCTGGGTCATGCTCATCACCGGGTTCCGTTGGCGGCGTACTTCGCGACGGCGGCGACGTTGGTCTTGTCGACGAAGGCCGGGCCGGTCAGTACGGGCTGCTCACCACCACCGCTGTAGTTGCCGTTGTTCTTGTAGAGCCACAGCGAGTCGACCGCCAAGTAGCCCTGGAGGTAGGGCTGCTGGTCGACGGCGAACTGGATGGTGCCCTTGCTGATCGCGGTCGTGAGGTCCTTGTTCAGGTCGAAGGTGGCGACCTTCGCCTTGCTGCCCGCGTCGGACAGCGACTGCACGGCCGTCAGCGCGAAGGGGGCGCCGAGGGTGACCACGTAGTCGATGGCCTTGTCCTGGGTGAGCTTGGCGGTGATCGTCGACTTCACCGACGGCATGTCCGTGCCGTTGACGTTGAGGACCTCGGTGGTGCCGCTGAAGGTCTTCTTCACACCGTCGCAGCGCTGCGTCAGGCCGATGTTGCCCTGCTCCTGGATGACACAGACGACCTTCTTGGCGCCTTCCGTGTTCAGCCGCTTGCCGAGCGCCTCGCCTGCCACCGTCTCGTCCTGGCCGAAGAACTCCAGGAGTCCGAGCTTCTTCCAGTCGCTGAGACCGGAGTTGAGCCCGACGACGGGTATGTTCGCGGTCTTCGCCTTGCCGATGACGTCCTTGAGGGCGTCGGGCTTGGCGAGAGTGACCGCGATGCCGTCGACCTTCTGGTCGATCGCGTTCTGCACCAGGTTCGACTGGTTGCCCGCGTTCGGGTCGGCCGAGTAGATGAGCTTGATGTTGTCCTTGTCGGCGGCGGCCTGGGCGCCCTTGCGGACGATGTCCCAGAACGTGTCGCCGGGCGCCTGGTGCGTGACCAGGGCGACCGTCATCCGGGGAGTGCTGGCCTTGCCCGCGGAGGCGCCAGAGGTGTCCTCCGTGGCCTTCTTTCCGCCCGAGCTGCTGGAGCAGCCGGCGAGAGTCAGCGCCGCTGCCGCGGCCACCGCCACAAAGGGGGCCATTCTGCGCGAGCGGGAGTAAGAGGAACGGTCCATCTTTCCTGCACCTCACTGTGCTTCAGGGGAAAGGGATCAATGATCGCAGAGATCAGGGCTCGGGGCCTGTCCGGCCCCGGGTCGTACGCCGTGGAACACGGCTGGTGCGCTGGGACGGAATCCAATCCCCGGTCGCGCCCGCTGTCAATACTTTGTTAAGACATCATTTCACAAGCAGGTCCGAATGTAAGTACAAACTATTGACAGAGGCACCCTCCGAGACCTACACCTGGGAGGCGGCAGGCCCCTGGGACCCGCCCACCCCCAGCAGCTCAGAGGAGTGTCGCGCATGGCCGAGTCAGCCCAGCCCTTCGATCTCATCACCATGGGCCGCATCGGGGTCGATCTCTACCCGCTGCAGTCTGGCGTACCGCTGGCCCGTGTGGAGACGTTCGGCAAGTTCCTCGGAGGTTCGGCGAGCAATGTGGCCGTCGCGGCCGCCCGGCTCGGCCGGAGCACCGCGGTGATCACCCGCACCGGCGACGACCCCTTCGGGACCTATCTGCACGAGGCCCTCAAGGACTTCGGGGTCGACGACCGCTGGGTCACCCCCGTCGCGGACTACCCGACCCCGGTCACCTTCTGCGAGATCTTCCCGCCGGACGACTTCCCGCTGTACTTCTACCGGCAGCCGAAGGCGCCGGACCTGGAGATCCACACCGACGAGCTGGACTACTTCGCGATCCGCGAGGCCCGCGTCTTCTGGATCACCGGCACCGGTCTGAGCGAGGAGCCGAGCCGCTCCGCCACGCTCGCCGCCCTCAAGGCACGCGACAAGGCGGGCACCACGGTCTTCGACCTCGACTGGCGCCCGATGTTCTGGAAGGACCCGGAGGAGGCCCGCCCGTACTACGCCGAGGCCCTCCGCCACACGACGGTCGCGGTCGGCAACCTCGACGAGTGCGAGATCGCCACCGGCGTCCGCGAGCCCCGCGCCTGCGCCCAGGCGCTGCTCGACGCGGGCGTGGAGCTCGCCGTGGTCAAGCAAGGCCCCAAGGGCGTGCTGGCCGTGCACCGCGACGGCACGACGGCCGAGGTGCCGCCGGTGCCGGTCGAGGTGCTCAACGGCCTCGGCGCGGGCGACGCGTTCGGCGGCTCCCTGTGCCACGGCCTGCTGGCCGGCTGGGACCTGGAGCGGACCATGCGGTACGCCAACGCGGCCGGCGCCCTCGTCGCCTCCCGTCTCGCCTGCTCCACCGCGATGCCCACCGAGTCCGAGGTCGAGGACCTCCTCGTCGGCGCCCGAGCGGGCGACTGAGCACGTGGCCGATCCAGCCACCCCTGAACGGAGCTTCTCTTGAGCATCAGCATCCCCGACCTGGTCACGGTCAGAGCCCGGCACCCGGAGGCCATCGCCGAGGCGGCCGCCCGCCGGGTGCGCCGCCCGCTGCTGGGCGACAGCGGCCGCCTGATGATCGTGGCCGCCGACCACCCGGCCCGCGGCGCGCTCGGCGTCGGCGACCGCCGTACGGCCATGGCCAACCGGGCCGACCTGCTGGAACGCCTGTGCGTCGCGCTGTCCCGGCCGGGTGTCGACGGGGTGCTCGCCACCGCCGACATCCTGGAGGACCTGCTCCTCCTCGGGGTCCTGGACGGCAAGGTCGTGATGGGCTCGATGAACCGCGGCGGCCTGTCCGGCGCCTCCTTCGAGATGGACGACCGGTTCACCGGCCACCGCGCCGAGGACATCGCCCGCCTCCGCTTCGACGCGGGCAAGCTGCTGGTCCGCATCGACTACACCGACCCGGGTTCGCTGACCACCCTGGAGTCCACCGCGCGCGCGATCGACGACATGGCGGCGCACCAACTCCCGTTGTTCGTCGAGCCGTTCATCTCACGCCGGGTCGACGGCAAGGTCCGCAACGACCTGTCCGCCGAGGCCGTGACCCGCTCGATCGCGATCTCCTCGGGCCTGGGCGGCACCTCCGCCTACACCTGGCTGAAACTGCCCGTCACCGACGACCCGGACGACATGGCCGAGGTCATGGAGACCTCGACGCTGCCGGCCGTGCTGCTCGGCGGCGAGGTCGGGGACGACCAGGACGGCGCGTACGAGAAGTGGCGCAAGGCGCTGCGGCTGCCCACCGTCCAGGGCCTGGTCGTCGGCCGCTCCCTGCTGTACCCCGCCGTGGGCAGCGTGGAGACGGCGGTGGACACGGCTGTAGGTCTGTTGTGAACCGGAGGCACACGATGACGAGCGCTTATCACCTTCCCGCGGGCAAGGCCCTCGGCGGCCCCTACGTCGTGGACGTGACCCCCGAGTCGGCCGCGTGGGGCTACTCCAGCCTGCGGGTCCTGGAGCTGCCGCCGGGCGGCACGCACACCTTCGACACCGAGGACAGCGAGTGGATCGTGCTCCCGCTGAGCGGTGCCTGCACGGTCTCGGCGTCCGACGACTTCGGCCACGACACCTTCGAACTCGCGGGCCGCGAGAGCGTGTTCACCTCGGTGAGCGACTTCGCGTACGTCCCGAGGGATTCCCGTACGACGATCTCGTCGGCCGGCGGTGGCCGCTTCGCGCTCAACGGGGCCCGCTGCGGCCGCCGGCTGCCCGCGCGCTACGGACCGGCGTCGTCGGTGCCGGTGGAGCTGCGCGGCACCGGCAACAGCTCGCGGCAGGTCAACAACTTCGGCGCGGCCGGGGTCTTCGAGTGCGACAAGCTCATCGCGGTCGAGGTGATCACGCCGGGCGGCAACTGGTCCTCCTTCCCGCCGCACAAGCACGACGAGCACCGGCCCGGCGAGGAGTCCGTCCTCGAAGAGGTCTACTACTTCGAGTTCGCCGACCACGAGGGCACCCCCGGTCTCGGCTACCAGCGCGTCTCCCCCTCCGGACAGGGCCGTAACACGGATGTCCTGGCCGAAGTCCGGGGCGGGGACGTGGTGTTGATCCCGGACGGCTGGCACGGGCCCTCGATGGCGGTGCCCGGTCACCACATGTACTACCTCAACGTCATGGCGGGTCCCGAGGACGACCGCTCCTGGCTGATCTGCGACCACCCCGATCACGCCTGGGTCCGCGGCACCTGGCCCGAGCAGCCCGTCGATCCCCGTCTCCCCCTCTACACGGCACCGGAGAAGTCCTGATGAGCCCCACCACCCGCCGCCTGACCGTCGCCCAGGCCCTGGTGCAGTTCCTGTCGGTCCAGTACACCGAGCGCGACGGCGAACGGCACCGGCTGATCGCCGGCACCTGGGGCATCTTCGGCCACGGCAACGTCGCCGGTCTCGGCCAGGCGCTGCTGGAGGTCGGCGAGGACACGATGCCGTTCCACCAGGGCCGCAACGAACAGGCCATGGTGCACGCGGCAGTCGGCTACGCCCGTCAGCTCGACCGGCTCTCCGCGCAGGCCGTCACGTCGTCCATCGGACCGGGCGCGACCAACCTGGTCACGGGCGCCGCGCTGGCCACGATCAACCGGCTGCCGGTCCTGCTCCTGCCCGGCGACTACTTCGCGACGCGTGCCGCCGACCCGCTGCTCCAGCAGTTGGAGCACCCGGTCGAGGGCGACCTCTCGGTCAACGACACGCTGCGTCCGGTCTCCCGCTACTTCGACCGGATCACCCGCCCCGAGGCGCTGATCCCGGCCGCGCTGAACGCGATGCGCGTGCTGGCCGACCCGGTGGAGACGGGGGCGGTGACTCTGGCTCTCCCGCAGGACGTTCAGGCCGAGGCGTTCGACTGGCCGGAGGAGTTCTTCGCCGACCGCGTGTGGCACGTACGGCGTCCCGCGCCGGACGTCTCCGAACTGGCGGAGGCCGTCGAGGCCATCCGGTCCGCCGAGCGCCCGGTGATCGTCGCGGGCGGCGGCATCCACCACAGCCGCGCCGAGGAGGCGCTGAAGGCGCTGGTCGACGCGACCGGCATCCCGGTCGCCTCCACCCAGGCGGGCAAGGGCTCGCTGCGCCACGACCACCCGGCGGACCTGGGCGGCATCGGCCACACCGGCACGGCGGTCAGCGACGACATCGCGCGCGCCGCCGACCTGGTGATCGGTGTCGGCACCCGCTACACGGACTTCACGACGGCGTCGAACACGCTCTTCCAGAACCCGGCCGTCCGCTTCGTCAACCTCAACATCGCCGCGTTCGACGCCCACAAGCTGGCAGCGCGCACCCTGGTGTGCGACGCGCGGGCGGGTCTCACCGCGTTGACCGAGGCACTCGCCGATCACCGTGTGAACTCGGTTTACGAGGCCGAGTACCGCGCGGGCAAGGAGCGGTGGGAGCGGGTTGTTGACACCGCGTTCACCGCCCCCGACGAGAACGCCGTGCCGACCCAGACCCAACTCCTCGGCGCCCTCGACGCGGTCGTCGGCGACGACGACGTGGTGATCAACGCGGCCGGCTCGCTCCCCGGCGACCTGCACAAGCTGTGGCGGGCCCGCAGCCCGCGCCAGTACCACCTCGAATACGGCTACTCCTGCATGGGCTACGAGATCCCGGCCGGCATCGGCGTCCAGCAGGCCGCCCCCGACACCCCCGTGTGGTCCCTGGTCGGCGACGGCACGTACCTGATGATGCCGACCGAGATCGTCACGGCGGTCCAGGAGGGTCTCCCGGTCAACCTGGTCCTGATCCAGAACCACGGCTACGCCTCCATCGGCGGCCTCTCCGAGTCCGTCGGCGGCGAGCGCTTCGGCACCGCCTACCGCTATCGCGCGGCCGACGGCACCTTCTCCGGCGCCCCGCTCCCGGTCGACCTCGCCGCCAACGCGGCCAGCCTCGGCATGGACGTCCTGCGCGCCAAAACCGTGCGCGAACTGCGCGAGGCACTGGCCACGGCCCGCGCCTCCGACCGGCCGACGTGCGTCTACGTCGAGACCGACATCGCCACCCCGACCGCTCCCCCGGCCGAGGCCTGGTGGGACGTACCGGTCGCCGAGACTGCCTCGCGGCAGTCCGCCGTCCAGGCCCGCGAGGAGTACGACCGTCAGGTCGCCGACCGTCGCCGTCACCTCTGAACTCCCCTCCCCCGAAAGGCCTTCGCACCATGAAGACGATCACCCACTGGATCGACGGCAAGCCCGCCGAGAGCACCTCGGGCCGTTTCGGTCCCGTGTACAACCCGGCGACCGGCGCCCAGGAGAAGCAGGTCGGTTTCGCGTCCGTCGACGAGGTGGACGCCGCCGTCGCCTCCGCGAAGGCCGCGTTCGAGAGCTGGGGCGTCGCCTCCCTCGCCAAGCGCACCGCGATCCTGTTCAAGTACCGCGAGCTGCTGGACGCGCACCGCGACGAGATCGCCGAGCTGATCACCGCCGAGCACGGCAAGGTGCACTCGGACGCGCTCGGCGAGGTCGCGCGCGGCATGGAGATCGTCGAACTCGCCTGCGGCATCAGCGTGCAGCTCAAGGGCGAACTGTCGACGCAGGTCTCGACCCGCGTCGACGTGGCCTCGATTCGCCAGCCGCTGGGGGTGGTTGCGGGCATCACGCCGTTCAACTTCCCTGCCATGGTGCCGATGTGGATGTTCCCGCTGGCCATCGCGACCGGCAACACCTTCGTGCTCAAGCCGAGCGAGAAGGACCCGTCGGCGTCCTTCCGGCTGGCCGAACTCGCCTCCGAGGCGGGCCTGCCGCAGGGTGTACTGAACGTCGTGCAGGGCGACAAGGTAGCCGTCGACCGCATCCTGGAGCACCCGGACATCGAGGCCGTCTCCTTCGTCGGTTCGACGCCGATCGCAAAGTACATCCAGCTCAAGGCAGTTGAGCACGGCAAGCGCGTACAGGCCCTGGGCGGCGCCAAGAACCACATGCTCGTCCTCCCGGACGCGGACCTGGACTTCGCGGCCGACCAGGCGATCAACGCGGCCTACGGCTCGGCCGGCGAGCGCTGCATGGCCGTCTCCGTCGTGGTCGCGGTCGGCGACACCGGCGACGAGCTGGTCGCCAAGATCGCCGAGCGCGCCGGAAACCTGCGCATCGGCCCCGGCAACGACCCGGCGTCCGAGATGGGCCCGCTCATCACCCGCGAGCACCGCGACAAGGTCGCCTCGTACGTCGCGTCGGCCGCCGAGCAGGGCGCCGAGGTCGTCGTCGACGGCACCGGCTTCTCGGTCGACGGCCACGAGGACGGCTTCTTCCTCGGCGTCTCCCTGCTCGACAAGGTGCCGCTGACGGCGGACGCGTACAAGGACGAGATCTTCGGCCCGGTCCTGGTCGTCGTCCGCGCCGAGTCCTACGACGAGGCCATCACCCTGATCAACAGCTCCCGTTGGGGCAACGGCACCGCGATCTTCACCCGGGACGGCGGCGCCGCCCGCCGCTTCCAGATGGAGGTCAAGGCGGGCATGGTCGGCGTGAACGTGCCGATCCCGGTGCCCGTCGGCTACCACTCCTTCGGCGGCTGGAAGGACTCCCTCTTCGGGGACCTGCACATCTACGGCAACGACGGCATCGCCTTCTACACGCAGGGCAAGGTCATCACCACCCGCTGGCCGGACCCGGCCGACGGTGGCATCAACCTCGGTTTCCCCAGCAACTCCTGACTGTCCGTCACGATCTGTGAGGAGGTGCCCTCAGTGGCGAAGACCGGTGGCTATTCCCGCGCCGTGACCGGATCCCCGCTGGACGCCCTGCATTTCGCCCTGGACCGCAACAGCCCGGTGCCGCTGTACTACCAGCTCGCGCAGCAGCTGGAGGCGGCGATCGAGCACGGGACCCTCGCGCCGGGCAACCTCCTGGGCAACGAGATCGACCTGTCCGTACGCCTCGGCCTGTCCCGCCCCACCGTCCGCCAGGCCATCCAGTCCCTTGTCGACAAGGGGCTGTTGGTCCGGCGGCGCGGGGTGGGCACGCAGGTCGTGCACAGCCAGGTCAAGAGACCGCTGGAACTCAGCAGCCTCTACGACGACCTGGAGTCGGCCGGACAGGGCCCGACCACGACGGTCGTCCGCAACGAGGGCGTGCCCGCGACCGCGGATGTCGCGGCCGCCCTCGGCGTCGCGGAGGGCAGCGAGGTCACCCTCCTGGAGCGACTGCGCTCCACGCACGGCCAGCCGGTGGCGTTCCTCTGCAACTACCTCCCGGCGAACCTGCTCCAACTCGACACCCCCAAGCTGGAGTCGACGGGCCTGTACCGGATGCTGCGCACCGCCGGCATCACCCTGCACAGCGCCCGCCAGACGATAGGCGCCCGCTCGGCCACCCCCGAGGAGGCCGCCCGCCTCGACGAGAAGGAGGGCGCGGCACTGCTCACCATGCAGCGCACGGCCTACGACGACACCGGGCGGGCGGTGGAGTACGGCACGCACATCTACCGGGCGTCGCGGTACGCGTTCGACTTCCAGCTGCTGGTCAGGCCCTGAACTGCACGGCGGAGTCGAGGAGTTGGCGCTGCTCCGCCGTCAGGTCCAGGTCCACGGCCGCGAGGTTCTCCTCCAACTGGGCCACCGACGACGCCCCGGCGAGCGGGACGATCGGCAGCGGGCCGCCCAACTGCCATGCCAGTACTACCTGGTTGACGCTCGCCCCGGTCTCCTTCGCCACGTCACGCAGTGCGGCGAGGCGGGCCGGGGTGCCCGGGTGGTCGTAGTCGGCGGGCAGCGGTTTGTCCTGGCGCGTGTAGGCGCCGGCCAGGAGCGGTGAGTAGGCGACCAGGGTGAGGGCGGGCTCGGCGCGCAGATAGCCGAGCAGGTCCGGGCCGGCGCTGCCGAGGCTGCCGTCGGGGAAGAGCTCGGACGGTACGTCGGTCCGGGGGCGCAGATAGCTGTGCTGGTACTGGAGGATCTCGTATCCGGGCAGTCCGGCCGCGGCGGCGAGCGCGCGGGCCCGTTCCACCCGCCAGGCCGCGTGGTTGCTGACGCCCAGGAGGCCTACGGTGCCCTCGGCGACCAACTCGGCGAATCCTTCAACGGTTTCCCGCAGCGGAACGCTCTGGTCCTCGATGTGCGCGTAGAGCAGATCCAGCTTGTCCACGCCGAGGCGTTCGCGGCTGCGCTCCGCCGACTCGCGGATGACCTTCGCGGACAGGCCCTCCGGGTTGTCGACGAATCCCGTGCCGGGTGCCAGGGGGCGGGCGCCGAGCTTGGTGGCGATCACGATCTCGTCGCCGATGCCGCGGCTGCGCCGCCACCGTCCGAGCAGTTTCTCGCTCTGGCCGCCCTGGCTTCCGTCGGTCCAGAAGGCGTAGTTGTCGGACGTGTCGATGAAGTTCCCGCCTGCCTCGACATAGCGGTCGAGCACGGCGAAGGAGGTCTCCTCGTCGGTGCGGGAGCCGAACAGCATCGCGCCGAGCGCGAGCACGCTCACCTCACGGCGACGGTCCGGATCGGTGCCGATGGTGCGGTACTTCATGGTGATCCCTCCCGTTCGCACCCGGTGCTCCGGGCGCGAACGGGAGTCTTCCTCTTGAAGCGCACTTCAAGTCAAGGCCCTGCGCGGCTACTTGGCGAACGGCCCGTCCAGCGCCGCCCATTGGAGCAGCATGATGGTCTTGGCGTCGGCGATCTCGCCGCTGCGGATCATCTCCAGGGCTCTGCGGAAGGGGAGTTCGAGGATCTCGATGTCCTCGCCCTCCTCCTGGAGGCCACCGCCCTCGTGGGTGCGGGTGGAGGGGCCGTAGGAGGCGGCGTAGAAGCCGATGCGTTCGGTGACCGAGCCGGGGCTCATGTAGACGTCGAAGACGTGCTCCACCTCGCCGACGGTGTGCCCGGTCTCCTCCACCACCTCGCGCCGTACGGCCTCCTCGGGGTGTTCGTCCTCGTCGTCGAGGAGGCCGCCCGGGGTCTCGACGAGCATGCCGTCGGGGTGGCCGTTGACGTACACGGGGAAGCGGAACTGGCGGGTGAGCAGGACCGTTTCGCGCTCGGCGTCGTAGAGGAGCAGGGTCGCGCCGTTGCCGCGGTCGTGGGTCTCGCGTTCCTGGGTCGTCCACGTGCCGTCGCCGTGCCGGAAGTCGAAGGTCGTGGTCCGCTCGACGTACCAGTGGCTGGACAGCAGGGTCACGTCGCGGACTCTGACGCGGGGGTTTCCGGTCAGGTCGAGGCCGGTGCGGTCCAGGCCGGTGCGGCCCCGGCGGTCGGGGGTGTCGGCGCCCGCGGTCATCGGACACCGGCCGGACGGGAGAGGACGTTCGAGTTGTTCATGTCCGACGTCTATCACCCCGGAGCCCGGGACGCCTGGCCAAAACCCGTGCCCCGCGAGCCCAACTGGTGTGCCGGTTGCGTTGATTCGTCGCGTACCGCCACCTCGCCCGGGCATGCTGACAGCATGTCTGAGCACGGTGATCAGGTTCCCGGGTACCGGATGATCAGGATGGAGGCCCTGCCGGAGGCTCCGGCGGCGGCTCTCGCGGACGTGGAGGCGTGGCAGGCCCGCAAGGCCTATCCGGACGTCCTCGGCGGTGGCGGCCCGGTGTTCACGGTGGCCGGGGAGCTGGAGTCCGGCGGCTGGGAGATCATCTCCCAGTTCTCGAGCCCCTACCCGCAGGGTTCCCGCGACTCCATGGCCATGATGTTCCGCGAGCGGGCACGGGCCGCCGAGGACGCGGGCGACACGGAGACCCAGCAGGAGTGGCTGCGGAACGCGGAGCGGCTGGACTGGGAGGCGCTGGACGAACTCACGGTGCTGGACCGCCGGTTCAGGATCGTGCGGGGCGATCAGTTCATCCGGATGGGGCCGACGGGACCGGAGCCGCCCCGGCCGTCCGACCCCGACCCGGCGAAGCCCGGACACGCGCACGAGTACCGCGGCCGTACCAAGGGATTCGTGATCGACCCCTTCACCCCGACCGGGATGTCCGAGGGCATCCTGCGGATGGAGCTGCTGTCCCTGGTCCATGCCCGGGGCACCGCTCCCTCCGCCGTACGCAAGGACTCGTTGCGCGCGCTGGAGACACATCCCGGGGGTGTGCTGCTGCCCGCCGAGTTCACCGCGGCCGAGTTCACGGACGGGCACTGGGCGCCGCGGCAGATGACGAACGCGAGCCCGCAGGGGTCGCGGGACACGCTCACCACCTATCTGCGGGTGATGGCGCCGGTGATGCAGAAGCTCGACGAGAAGAAGCGGGCGGAGTACGGGCGGCTGGCCGACCGGATGGACGACGAGCGCTGCGACGAGATCGTGATCGACGGCTGCCGGACGCGGATCGTGCGTGTGGAGCGCCTTGTGCGGGTCGGCCCCGACGGTCCCGAGGGCCCGCGCCCCTCCGACACCGATCCCGAACTCCCCACCGCCGTCCAGGAGGAGCAGCTCCGCGAGGAGGGCGTGTTCGACGAGTACCGGGTGCTGAACGAGAAGGAGACCGAGCAGCGCCGCATCGCGGACGAACAGGCGCAGGAATTCCTCCGGCTGTTCGAGGAGCAGCGGCGCCGGCGCGACGGCGACACGGACAAGGCCTGAGCGCAGGCGGAGGGCGGGGCCGGCCGGTCCCGCCCTCCGCCTGCGCGGTGGCGTCAGCTCTTGCCGAGCATCGTGTTCATCTGCTTGATCTCGGCGCTCTGGGCCGTGATCACGTCGGCCGCGAGCCGGGTGGCGGGGACGTAACTGCCGTCCGCCTTCTCGGTCTTGGCCATGTCGACGGCGCCCTGGTGGTGTTCGACCATCATGGTGAGGAACATGGTGTCGAAGTCGGCGCCGGAGGCCTTCTCCAGCTTGCCCATGTCGGCGTCACTCATCATGCCGGGCGTGGACGACGACATGTCGTGGCCCATGCCGGAGTCCATGCCGGACATGTCCTTGGGGACCTGCTCGCCCCACGAGGTGAGCCAGCCGGACATGGTCTTGATCTCCGGGGCCTGGGCGCCCTCGATCTTGGTGGCGAGGCTCTTGACCTGCGCCGAGGAGGCGTGGCCCGCGGCCAGTCCGGCCATCTCCACGGCCTGACGGTGGTGCTGGATCATCTCCTTCGAGAACGAGACGTCCGCGGCGTTGTGGCCAGCGGTCGAGGTGGCGGACGCGGTCCCGCCGCTCGCCTTGCCGTCGCCGTCGCCGCCGCACGCGGCGAGCGTGAGGGCGGCCACCGAGGCGGTGACGGCGAGAACGGTACGACGGACGAACCTGCGCTGTGCGGTCATGGGGGAACTCCTGGTGTGTGGATCCGTTCAGGGCATGCCGATGCGCGCACGTCGGCGCGCAAGGCGCTCTAGATCCGCAGGAGTTGGAGTTCGGCGAGCGAGGGCGGGGCCCGGCCCCCGTCGGGACCGCTGCCCGCCCCGGACGTACGCCCGTCGGGCGCTTCGGCGCAGGCCGCCACATCGGGTTGCAGCACCGGAACCACGGCCGGGGCACCCGCGACGGACGCGGACGCGCAGGTCGCGTCGGCGTGCGTCATGTGGCTGCCGCCGCAGTCGCCCCCGTCGTGATCACAGCCGTCCGGCGTCGACGCCTTCTCCCCCGTCGCCACGGCCGGGGCCACCATGGTGTGCCCGTGCGCGGAGTCGACCACGGGAACGGGCCCGAGCCCGTGCATCCCGAGCAGGCCGAACAGCAGGACGGCGACGAGCAGCCCGTAGGACCGCACCCGAGGGTGCGGTCCTACGGGCTGCTCGGGACGGGTCATGGGGCCACCATACCCACCCTGGGTATCGGGCCCGCACCGGACACCTACGTCAGTGCCCCCGCTCCGGATGCCTTCGCACTGCGGTAGGTGGAGATGCCCAGGGCCAGCAGCCAGTAGCTGAGGATCGCGCCCATCAGGGCGGTGGTGCCCCAGCCGTTCGCCGCGTAGAAGTGCGCGGGGGTGTTCCCGAAGAACAGCGACGGCACGAAGGCGAGGTTGATCCCGGCCAGGACGTACGCCGACCTGCTGGTCCAGCGCGGCAGCAGTCGCGTGCGGGAGACGGCGAAGCCCAGCGCGGTCAGGAAGAACGCCAGCATCAGCCGGGAGATGGATCCGTAGAGGATGTAGGTGCCGCTGACGTCGATCGTCGGGTCGATCGGGTGGTCGGCGGCGATGACCGCGCCGGCCTCCAGTCCGCTGGAGACCAGCGTGATCGTCGTGTAGACCAGCCCGGCCGTGAAGGCCATCGAACCGGCCCACTCGTACTCGGGATTCACGCGCTTCACCAGCTCGCGGAACGCGGTCACGAACACGAGCAGGAACGCCAGCGCGACGATCCCGATCAGCAGCCGGGCCAGCACGTTGGCGTCCGGCGGCGGGCCCGAGTAGACGAAGTACAGGGGCACTTCGACGATGAGAGCGACGGCGGCGGCGATGCCCGCACCGCCCGCCAGACGCCTGGCCGACATTTCGTTCATGGGGTCCCCCGAAGGTTCCGTGTGGTGGATTCGGTACGCCTTGAATCCTGCCGCCGACGGCGCTCCCGGTCCCTGGGCCTGAGGACCGGATCGGGGGTGTTCCTGACGACACCCTCACCGTACGTACGAGTGGTCAGGCGCCGAAGACCTGGAACTCGGAGACCTGACCGGCCGGCCAGCCGTTGTTCGCGGTGATGTTGAGCCGTACGTAGCGGGTCGTGACGGTGGCGGGGAGCGTGAGGGTGGCACTGTTGCCGGTGGCCGGGTCGAAGGTGTAGCCCGCCGAGGCGAGCAGCTGGGTGAACGTGCCGCCGTCCGTGCCGCCTTGGACGGAGAGGGTCTGGGTGCGGGTGGCCCAGGCGGTGGCCGGGGGAAGTTTCAGGACGATCCGCTTGACGCCGGTCGCGGCGCCCAGGTCGACCTGGATCCACTGCGGGAAGGCGTTGTTGGCGGACTCCCAGTAGGTGTTGGTGTCGCCGTCGGTCGCGTTGCCCGAGGCGTACGTCTGGGTGTGACTGCTCTCCGAAGTGGCCTTGTGGAGCGCCAAGTTGGTGGTCCCGGACGGGGCGTCGGTGGTGACGGTGACCTGGTTGGAGGGCTGTGACACGTTGCCCGCCGCGTCGTAGGCGATGACGTCGAAGGTGTAAGCCGTGGACGCGCCAAGTCCCGTGACGGTGAAGGAGGTTGAGCCGGTCGTCCCCACCTGGGTGCTGGACGAGCCGGACACCCGCAGGACCCGGTAGCCGCTCACACCGACGTTGTCGGTCGCCGTGTTCCAGGACAGCGAGACGGAGTCGCTGGTGTGCCCGGTGGCGGTCAGGCCACCGGGTGCGGCGGGCGGTGTGGTGTCGCCGCCGCTCGGAACCACCGGCTGGGTGGGGCGAGTCGGTGTCAGCGCGAGCTGCCCCTTGAGCATGCGGCCGCCGTCGCCGGTGAGGCGCAGGTAGTAGTCCGAGGAGCAGGCGGTGCCGTCCTCGTCGAGCGCGAGGAACCCGGAGTTGGTCGGCACCCAGGCCTGGGTCTCGGCGGTCTTGGCGATCTGGTTGCCCTCGTTGAACTCGTCGAACATCGAGATGTAGATGCCCTGCACCCCGGCCCGCACCATGTTGTAGAACTGCCGCCACATGAAGTCACCGTGCGCGCGCTGCCGGCCGGAGACGTCGCCGGGCAGGACACAGGGCTGGAAGTCGATGCCGTTGACGTTGCAGTCGGCCTGGTCGGGGACGGTGTAGGTGGTGTACGCGTTGTCGGCCTCGGCCACGGTGCCGATGGCGCCGACCATCCACGGCGAGATCATGTTGAAGGCGTGATAGACGCCCGAGAAGCCGGACTGCGAGCCCCCGGTGCCGGTCCGCCATTCGCGCGGGACGCCACCGATGACGTAACACCCCTGATTCTTGAACCAGTTGACGACGTCGAGGCAGGCGTCGGGGGTGAAGGGGTGGTTGGGGTCGTTGAAGCCGAAGCCCCAAATGCACACGACAGGCTTGCCGTTCTGCTTCGCGTACGCCGAACTCGCCGTGTGCGCGGACATCTTGTTCGTCCAGTCCGTCTTGATCTCGGACTGCATGTTCGTCCAGTTGGAGACGTCGTACATGATGTAGAACTTCCGCCCGTACGACTCGGCGGCGCTGCGCACCTTGGTCGCCATCGCGTCGCGGGTGGGGCCCTCGCCGCCGGTCGGGTTGAAGCGTTGCAGGGCTGCCGTGTCGATGTTGTTCTGCTGCATCCACAGGAAGTGGGTGTTGACCGTCTGCTGGTCGTACGAGGAGAACAGCGTGGCGGGCTGGCCGTTGCCGAGGGCCGCGTACGACGTCTGGTAGGTGCTGGTGTAGTCGCGCATGTCGGGCCAGCACTTGATGCCGGTGTTGGTCGGGGACGGCGGCTGGCTCCAGTTCTGGGTCCAGTGCCACCAGCCGTTGATGGGCGCGCCGTCGCCCATGCAGGCGAACCAGCCCTGGTAGCCGACGGTGATCTTGCCGACGACGTCACCCGGTCCGCTGGCGGCCGATGCTGTGGGGGCGAGTGCGGTCTCGGTGGCTCCCGCGGTTCCCACCGCGGTGGCCGCGATCGCGGCCCTCAAGAAGACTCTGCGTGTGACACCCATGGGGATTCCTCCGGGCTCCTCTTCGGTGGTCGGTGGTCGGTGCCGCCGGGCGCGTGTGCGTTCGCGCCCGGCGGCACCGTCGACTCGGCTCAGCTGTTCCAGACCTGGAACTCCGAGATCTGACCGGCCGGCCAGCCGTTGTTCGCCGTGATGTTCACCCTGAGGTAGCGCTGGGTGGTCGCGGTGAAGGTGAGGGTGACCGTGTTGTTGGTGGTGGGATCGAAGGTGTACGTCGCCGACGACTTGAGGGTGGTGAAGGAGGAGCCGTCGGTGCTGCCCGACAGGGACAGCGTCTGGTTGCGGGCGCCCCAGGTGGCGGGGAGCTGGAGGACGACCCGGCTCGCGCTCTGCGCCGAACCGAGGTCCACCTGGACCCACTGCGGGAAGGCGTTGTTGGCGCTCTCCCAGTAGGTGCCCTGGTTGCCGTCCGTGACGTTCGACGACGCGTACACGTCGGTGTGGCTGGACTCGGTGGTGGCCGCGCCGGCCGCCAGGTTTCTGCTCACTGTTCCGGCGCCGACTCCGGTCAGGGCGACGGTCGTTGTGCCGTTCGACGCGTTGCTGGCGATGCTGAGATCACCGGCGCGGGTGCCGGACGCGGTGGGTGTGAAGGTGACGCTCACCGTGCAGGAGGCCCCCGCCGCGATCGACGAACCGCAGGTGTTGGTCTGCGCGAAGTCGCCCGTGACGGTGACACCGGAGACGGTCGCCGCCGCCGTGCCGGTGTTGGTCACCGTGACCGTCTTCGCACTGCTGGCGGTATTGAGCGCCTGAGTGGGATACGTCAACGACGTCGGGTCCGCCGACAGGGTCGCCGGTGAGGAGCCGCCACTGCTCGGGAAGACCTCGAAGTCCGACAACTGGGCAGCGTTCCAGCCGGTGTTGGCGGTGATGTTCACCCGCACGTACCGCGCCGTGGCGGCGGTGAACGTGATGGTCACCGTGTTGGCGTTGGCGCTCGGGTCGAAGGTGTAGCCGGCCGAGGCCTTGATCGTGGAGAAGCTGGAGCCGTCCGTGGAGCCCTGCACCGACAGGGTCTCGGTACGGGTCGACCATGCCGACGCCGGCGGGAGCTTGAGCACGACCTTGCCGACGCCGTAGTTCTGGCCGAGGTCGACCTGGGCCCACTGCGGGAACGCGCCGAGCGTGCCCTCCCAGTACGTCGACGCGTCCGTGTCGGTGAGGTTCGAGGCGACGTACGGACTGCTGCCCGAACTCGCCGACGCGGGCCGCCCGGCGGCGATGTTGGTGGTGCTGTCGATGCCACTGCCCGTCAGGGATACGGCAGTTGGGCTGTTGTTGGCGTTGCTGGTGACGGTCAGGGTGCCCGCGCGCGCTCCGCCCGTGGTGGGCTTGAAGCCGACGGTCACCGTGCAGGACGCGCCGACCGCGAGGGTCGAGCAGTTGTTGGTCTGGCTGAAGTCACCGGTCGCCGCGACGGCCGAGACGGTCGCCGACGCGGTGCCCGAGTTGGTCACCGTCACGGTCTGCGCGGTGGCCGACGAGCCGACCACTGTTGCCGGGAAGGACAGGCTCCCCGGGTCGGTGTTCAGCACCGGACCCGGCGCGGTGCCGGTACCGGAGAGGCTGACCGTGTTGGTGGTCCCGCCCGCGTTGACGGTCAGGGCGCCGTTACGGCTGCCGGTCGCCGTCGGCGAGAACTTCACGCTGACCGTGCAGGAGCCGTTCGCCGCGATCGACGAACCGCAGGTGTTGGTCTGGGCGTAGTCCCCGCTGGTGGAGATCGAGGAGACGGACGCGGCGGCGTTGGTCGGGTTGGAGACCGTCACCGTCTGCGCGGCACTGGTCGAACCGGTCGCCACGGAGCCGAAGTTGAGCGCGCCGGGGGTGGCCGTCACGCCCTCCGACGGGTAGGGCGGGTAGACCGGCGCGGGCCAGCCGCCGCAGTACGGCGTGCCGCTGATGCCGGAGTTGCCGCCGCCGTCGGTGATGACGAAGTTGCCGCCCGAGCAGTTGTAGACCGGGGACGAGTAACCGACGCCGGTGGCCGTGACGTTGGTGAACTTGGCCGCGCCGCCGGTCTGTTCCTGGAGGGCGAAGGTTCCGGTGCCTGCGATGGTCACGTTGTTGAGGTTGACCCCGCTGATGGTGCCCTCGACCCACTGGACCGCTTCGTAGGGGCTCTGCTGGATCAGCGCGTTGGTCACGTTGATCGGGCCGGTGATCGCGCCCTGGCTGCCGTCGAACCACAACGCGCCTACGCCGAACTGCCAGTTGGGGTCGAGGCTGCCGGCCCGGACCATGGTGTTGTCGGAGATGGTGGTGGTGCCGACCGGGGTCGACGTGAAGCGCTGCCCCACGTGGATGCCGCCGCCCTGGGCGATGCCGGTGTCCACGACGCGGTTGCCGCTGACGGTGTTGTCGTGGCCGCCGTAGATCGCGATGGCGTTGGCGAGGATCTGTAGTGACACGGTGTTGTTGGAGATCGTGTCGTTGGCGTCGGCGCCGATGCCGGAGTCGGCCCAGGTGGCGATGCCGTCGTCGCCGGTGTTGCGGATGTCGCTGTTGGTGACCTTCGAATTGGTCACCGCGCCATGGAAGTTGATGCCGTCGGCGGTGGTGTCACGGATGCGCATGCCGGTGAACGTCAGGCCGTCCATCGGCCCATCCATCCAGGCGCCGACCTTCATGTGGTCGATCCACAGGTTGGAGACGGTCGAGTCGCTCAGCGCGCCGCCGATGCCGTTGACCTGGGCACTGTCGTCGCGTTCCTGCACATTGCCGAAGATCGCGAAGTTCTGCAGGCGCACGTCGGTGCTCGCGTTGGGCGCCGAGTTGCCGTAGAACCCGGGGGCCGTGCCGGTGACGGTCGAGTACCACATGCCGGCGCCGGCGATCGTGACGTTGTTGACGCTGATGTGCCCGGGGATGTTGAAGGTGCCCGGCGGGATCCACACGGTGCCGCCGGGGCCCGCCGAGCTGATCGCGGCGTTGAACGCGCTGGTCGCGTCGGCCACGCCGGTCGCGTCGGCGCCCTTGCTGGTGACCGACACCGCGCCCGAGGGTGCGGTCGCGGCGGCGCCGACCTGTTCGAAGTCGGCGAAGTCGATCGTGTACGAGGAGGCGGTGTCCCCCGCGTCGACCTGGAGCTTGAAGGTCGTACCCGCCGGATAGGTCGTGGTGAACAGGCGGTGGGCCTCGTCGAAGAAGTGGTGCGGGTTGCTGCCCGGGGTGTTGGTGAAGGGGTAGCTGCCGTAGTACCAGCTGTAGGCGTTGGTCAGGGTGAAGTCGGGCTGCTTGACGCCGTTGACGTACAGCGACAGCGCGGCCGTGTAGACCGAACCGCCCGAGGTGTCAGGGATGCTGTAGCGGAAGTTGATCGAGTTGGTCGCCACCGGCGTGGTGAACGTGACGTACTGGCCGGTGCCCTGGAGCGTCGTCGCCTTGCGGTACGACGCCTCGTCGGCGAGCTGGCCCTGGGTGTAACTCGGGCCGATCGGCGTGCCGTTGGTGGCTGAGTTCTCCGCCTGCACCTCGACGTACGGCAGGCTCGCGCCGCTGCCGCCGGTGGCGGTGGACGCCGCCGCTGCGGGTGGGACAGCCAGAGCGAAGACGCCTACGGCGGCCAGCATCACGGTGCTGACCGCCCAGACGAGGGCTCGTCTCAGATCTCGGATGGAATGGAACACGTGCCACTCCTTACGTAATGAAATGCCGGAACTGTCGCGCTGGTGCCGCCAGAGAGGGAGGGGAGACGGGGGGTTGGTGACGATGCATGGGGGACCGTAATATCGTTGATATGATCACGCAATATCTGAACAGAGCTTTGCAACAAACAAATTTGGATCCCGCAAGATCCCGGGCGACCGCACACGCAAAGGTGCCGCCGGACGAGTCGTCCGGCGGCACCCCGGGGAGGGTGGGGTCAGGGGGCGGGTGGGGTCAGGCGCTCCAGACCTGGAACTCGGACACCTGACCGGCGGGCCAGCCGGTGTTGGCGGCGACGGTGACGCGGTAATAGCGCTGGGTGGAGGCAGGGAAGGTGAGCGTCACGGTGTTCTTGGTGCTCGGGTCGAAGGTGTAGGCGGCCGAGGGCTTCAGGGTGGTGAAGGTGGTGCCGTCGATGCTGCCGCCGAGGGTCAGGGTCTGGGTGCGGGCACCCCAGGCGGCGGGCAGTTGCAGCACCACCCGGGAGGCGCTCCGGGCCGAGCCCAGGTCGACCTGGACCCACTGCGGGAACCTGTTGTTGGCGCTCTCCCAGTAGGAGTTCTGGTTGCCGTCCGTCACATTCGACGACGGGTACACGTCGGTGTGACTGGACTCGGTGGTGGGCTTGCCTGCGGCGAGGTTGGTGTTCGCGGCCTCGGTGCCGGTGCCCGAAAGGGCCACCGTGGTGGGGCTGTTGGACTGGTTGCCGGTCAGGGTGAGCGTGCCGGTGCGGGGGCCGGAGGCGGTGGGCCTGAAGGTGACGGCGACCGTGCAACTCGCGCCTGAAGCAAGGGAGTTGCCGCAGGTGTCGGTCTGCGCGAAGTCGCCGCCTGCGGTGATTCCGGTCAACGAGGCAGTGGCGGTACCGGGGTTGGTGACCGTGACGGTCTGCGCCGCGCTGGTGGTGTTCACCGCCTGGTCGGCGAAGGTGAGTGACCCCGGAGTCGCGGTCAGGGTGGCGGACGGTGCGCTACTCCCCGTGGCGAAGCCGAAGTTGTTGATGTTCCAGCCGCCACTGTCCTGTTGGAGCGTCAGAACCTGTCGGCCGGCGGGCAGGGTCACGTGGGCGGTCGCGGTGCCCCAGGTCTGCCAGTCGCCGGTGGCGGGCAGGTCGACGGCGCCGGTGAGGTTGGTGCCGGAGGCGTCCGACAGGTGCAGTGCGCCGGGCACCGCGGACGGGGCCGCGATACGGAGGTCGAGGGTGTAGGTGCCGGCCGTGGCGACGTCCACGGTGTAGCGGAACCACTGGCCCGCGTCGGTCCAGCCGAGGTTGTAACCGCCGCCGGTGTCCGAGGTGTTGTCCAGGTCGACGCCGTCGGCGCGGTAGGAATTGGCGTTGCCGTTGACCGAGTTGACGTTGTACGCGATGCCCTGGCCACCGGTGTCGTAGTCCTCTGCCTGGACCGTGCCGGGCACGGCCGCTGGGGTGCCGCCGAAGGGGCCCTCGGGAGCGGGCGGCGGCCAGTGATTGTCGCTCAACGTGGCGACGAAACCGGTGGAGTTGTTGACGAAGGCCGAGGTACCGGCGTCAAGTCCCGTGACGGTGTTGCCGGTTATCGTCGCGGAGCCGGTGGGCGCGGGGTAGAACGGCGGCGAGATCGCGATGCCGTTGCGGCCGGGGCTGTTGACGGTGTTGTCCCGCAGCAGGGTGTTGGTCGAGGTGGAGAAGGCGATCCCGTCGTAGAGGGAGTCGGTGACGGTGTTGTCGGTGACCGTGACCTTGTCGACGGTCCCGGTGTTCTGGCCGTCGCCGCCGTTGCCGATGTGCAGGGCGGGTTGGCCCTGGCTGTAGGCGTTGCCGCCGGAGCGGACCACGGTGTTGCCGGTCACGGTCGCGGAGAGCAGGTCGCTGCCGTTGACACCGAAGCGCCCGGCGCCCAGGCCGATGTAACGGGCCGTGTCGCTGATGTAGTTGTCCTTGACCTGGTGGCCGCTGCCGCCGTAGATGCCGATGCCCTTGCCGCCCCAGGGTGCGATCGAGGTGTTGTCACTGACGGTCACGTCGGTCATGGGGTTGTAGTGGGTCTGGGAACCGTCGCTGTTCGTGTTGTAGGCCACCGAGTTGATGGCGATCGCGTCGTCCCCGGTACCGCGCACGAAGTTGTTGGTGACCGTCAGGTCGTTGCCGGTGTCCGCGTTCAGCGACACGTTGTTGACGTTGATCCCGTCGGCCCAGATCGACGTCAGCCTGCTGTTCCTGACCGTCCCGCCGGTGCCGGAGGCCCAGAAGCCCGACATGGTGTGCTGGGTCCAGATGCCGTCGGCCAGCCAGTCGGTTCCGGTGGTGTCCATCGCGCCGCCGTCGCCGCCGACAGTGCTCCGGCTGACGGCGTTGGCGTCGATGTGGAAGTCGCGCACCGTGCAGGAGGTCAGGTCGAACAGGGCTGCCAGCGGTGTGGAGTTGGGGACCGGGACGTCACGGTAGACCGTGCTGTACCAGAGGCCGGCGCCCGCGATGGTGATGCCCTCGGCGTTCAGGCCGGCGGTGCCCTTCACGTAGAAGGTGCCCTGCGGGATCCACAGGGTCCTGCCCTGCTGCTCGGCCTGGTCGATGCAGCTCTGGATGGCGGCCCGGCTGTCCACGGACTGGCTGTCGGCCGCGCCGTTGGTCGGGTTGTCGTCGGAGACCGCGCCACAACTGGTGATCGAGATGGAGTTCGCGGGCTGCGCCTGCGGCGCGGGCGGGTTCTCCACGTCGACGGAGTCCACGTCGTAGAAGGACGCGCTGTTGTCGGCGTCCTTGCGCAGCGAGAACGTGGCGCCCGCCGGGATCGGGGCCCCGCTGACGAAGGCGTGCGACTCGTCCCAGAAGACCCTAGGGTCGCCGTCGGCCGGGTTCTGGTCGTCGCTGGTGTTGTAGTTGCCGTTGCCCTCGTACACCCAGGTCTGCCGGGAGTTGAGGTTCAGCGCCTGCCGGAACACGCCGTTGACGTACAGGTTCAGCGTGCCGGTCTCACCACCGCCGGACGCCGAATCCGGGATGCCGGCGCGGACGTTGAGGAACGAGATCGGCTGCCCGGTGGTGTTCGTCCACTGCACCGACTGGCCGGTGTCACTCAAGTGGACATAGGAATGGCCGGAGGCCTCCAGCGTGGCGCTGGAGTACTGCGTCGTCGGCGCCGAGGTCAGCGACCGTACGGCCGCGCCTCCGCCGGTCGTTCCTCCCTCGGCCTCGTAGACCGAGAACGGCGTCGTCGCACCGACCGCCGCGCTCGCCGCCGCCTTGGCCGGCGGTGCCTGCGGGGTGGCGGCGGCCGGCAAGGCGGACACGCACAGCGCGCCGACCGCGGCGACGACGGTCACCGCCAGGTGCCGGGGTCTGAGGATCGTCAGCATGGGGGGCTCCTTCACGGAGTGGGGGGAGACCGGCGCCCCGACCGTACAGAGACCTCATTCACCTCGCTAGATTCGAACGAAGTAAAGAATTAATTCTGCAAGCTGATGCAAGTTTCTTGCGCATCCTCGCAAATAATGAACCATATGTGCCTACGGGTCGGCCCCCGGCCGCTGATGCGGACGGGGGCCGAGTTCGGGGTGGGTCAGGAGTTCCCTGCCACCGCCCCGCCGAGGACTCTCAGCGCGTGCTCGCTGGAGGTCCGGTCCAGGAACATGACGACCGGGCCTGATGCGAACACCCCACTGATGACGTAGTCCTTCTTCTTCGCGTACAGCGCGTCGTCCTCCTTCTCCGCCTGGGCCAGCCACTTGGCGGCGGCGTCCTGGTCGACACCGGGGACGTCGAGCGCCGCGCAGTCACGGAGGAATTCGTCCCCCTGCCGGTAGCCGATCGGGGTGCTGCAGATGAGGGCGGTCAGATCGAGGTCGTCGGCGAGGGTGGTCTGCACCGACAGCCCTTTGGCGTTGCTGCTCGTGGCGATCAACACCTTCCGGTTGAGGGGGAGTTCCTCTCTCTTCGGGGCCTTCAAGGTGATGTTCCAGGTGGTGGAGAGACGGCTCAGGAAGGTCTTGGCCGTGTAGCCCTTGGACATGGTGGTGATGGCGCCCAGCTTTGGCCTGTCCCTTCCCAGAACGGCGTGCTGGGGAAGGGACTTGACGGACGGTGGCGTGAAGGACGGTGTGGGGCTCGGCTCGGCCGGGGGCGTTTTGTCCTCGGCGCCCACGACCACCGGGGGATCCTGTTGTTCGTGCTGGGTACAGGCGGTGAGCGTCAGGGCCGCCACCACCGCGGTCACCACCAGCGACACCCCCTTGCCCCTGCCCGTCATGTACCGCTGTCGTTCAGTCCGCATGCCGTGGTGACCTTGCTGTTGTGAGGGACGAAGGCCATCGCGTCGAAGGCGACGTCGGCGTCTCCGGTTCCGGGGTCGTGCAGGTTGTCCGCCTCGATACGGCCGCCCTTCCAGAAGGTGAAGGTGCCGAACTCGAACCAGGTGTCGCTGCCGTTGCTGCGGGTTGCCTGGTTGATGCGACAGTAGTCGGCCTCGGCCCCCTCGGTGTTGTCGCCGGGGATGAAGTTGTACCTCACGATCGCTTGGCCGCCATGGCTGGGCAGGTGGACGAACACGTCGTACCGGTTGCCGGGTTGGTCACCGGCGGGCAGGCGGTCCTGGTTGAGTTCCCAGCGGCCGGTGACCTTGTGGAAGATGTCGCCCGCCGGGTAACTGTGCGTGAAGTAGATGTGGTTGTCGTAGCCGGCGCCGAGCTGGTGGATGTCGATCTGAGCGATGTACGGAGTGGCACGCCAGGTCGTGTCCGCGCGCTGCATGGTGATGTTGTCGCCGGTCTGGAGCGTGAACTTGCCGTCGTCGGCGCCCACGAAGTCCTCACAGCCGTAGGTGTTCTCGTGCCCACCCAGGTCGTCGACGACGAGGGCGGTCTCGTCGCCGTTCGGGTAGTCGATGCACGGTCCGTGGTCGTACTTGCTCTCCAGGGCCGGTTCGCCGGAGCCCAGGCTGTAGGCCAGGTTCTCCGTCGACGCGTTGCCGTCCTGCTCGTCGCTGATCCAGGTGACGCTCTGGGTCCAGCGGCACTGCTCGTCCAGGGACGGGCAGGGGTCGGCCGCGCCCGGGGTGCAGGCGTTGACGCCCGGGTCGCAGAACAGGTCGTAGCTGGTGGGGGTGTTGAGCATGACGTTGGCCAGCGGCATGTTGGGCTTCGAGTACGACGGTTCGGCGTTCCAGGTCTGCTGCGGTACCTCGGCCCAGCCCAGGACCTTCTCCTGGTACGGCCAGTCGGCCGGGTGGGCGGCGTCGCCGGTGTCGAAGCGGAGGAAGGCGGCGCGGTCGGCCGGGTAGACGGGATTGACCGGGTTGTTGAGGAAGCCGAGCCCGGTCTTCGCCGAAGCGTCCGTGTAGACACCGGAGTTGTAGCCCCACAGCGCCATGTACCAGTTCTCGATGTACTTGGAGTTGCCGTTGTTGACGTTCATCCCGAGGGCCTTGAGCTGGTTCCACTTCTCGGTGAGGATGCGGAGTCCGGCCGAGATGTTGGCGGCGTAGTCGGTGGTGATGGCGCCGGCGTGGAGGGCGTCGTACGGGTCGGGTTTGATCTCCGACATGCCGGTGGTCACCTGACCGATGCCGTAGCCGCAGTCGGCCTTGGTGCGGTCCGGGTAGTAGTGGATGCTCGCGCCGTTGCCGAACCAGTCGGCCTGCAGGACGTTGCCCGAGTCGCCGTAGATCGAATGCCAGGACGCCTGCTTGAAGTTGGACTCCTGGGCGAGGATGCCGAGCATGACCTGGGCGGGGACGCTGTCGCCGTCGGTCAGGTCCGCCTTGGGGAACAGGCCCTGGGGGCTGTAGGCGGACAGGCCCGTGTCGTGCCAGTTCGCCGGGCGGGTCATGGTGAGGTCACCGTGCACGGCCTGGTCCACCGCCCACTCGACCATGTTCGCGCTGGGCTGGAGGGCCTGGCGCGTGGGGTCGTTGCGTTTGACCACGCAGGGTGTCTCCATGGAGATGACGGGCCCGTTCACGTCGGCTCCGGTGGAGGTCAGGCACTGGGATTCGGGGCCGCCCTCGCCGCAGGTGAGCGGGTCCACGTCGTCGGCGGCCGCGGTGATCGCCGTGGTGTACGCGGCCGGTTCCGTCGATGTGGTGTCGGCGTCCGTGGGCAGTCGTCGGCTCGCGTCGACCTCGGTCGCGGCCGCCGTTCCCGTCCCGGTCGCGGTCGCCTTCACCGTGATCAGGCCGGAGCCCTCGTCCGAGGGGGAGCCCAGTTTGCCGGTGACGCCCTTCATCTGCTCGGAGAAGACCGAGGTGGTCACCAGGTGGCCCTCGCGGGAGACGCCGGTGGGGCGGCCGTCGAAGGGGCGGCGGACGAGGCCGGAGGCATGGGTGGTGTCGATGCCCGCCACATCACCGGCGACGATGTCGCCGCCCTTCGCCGGGAAGAGCTTGACCTCGCCTTCCGTGCCGGCGCCGAGCCGGGTCAGCGCCCCGCCCTGCCAGCGCGTCACGACGCTCTTGCCGTCCTGGACGGTTCCGATGTCGACGGCTCCGTCCGCCGACGCCGTGAGCGCGAACAGTGGGCCCGGCACCTTCGCCTCGGCCGTGGCTTTCAGCTTCTTGCCGCTGCCGGTCAGCGTGACCAACTCGCCGCCCAGGACGCCGTAGTCGCCGTGGGCGGTCGGTACGACGTGGGTGAGCTGGCCCGCGATCTTCCGCTTGCTGCTGACCTGTCCGGTGGCAGCGTCGGCCTCGATGAGGGTCGTGTCGCCGATGTCGGTGTCCGTGACCGAGCTGGACGTGAACATCACCCGGTCGCCGTCTCCGCAGCCGGGGCTGAAGTAGGCGAGCTGCACGCCCTCGGCGACCTCGGTGACCTTGCCGTCGGAGAGACGGATCACGGCGGCGAAGGCGCCGCGGGCGGTGGCGCCGGGCTGGTTGGTCCAGGCGGAGGGCGCGTACACGGCGGCCGCGTACCGGCCGGAGCCGGTGGTGCAGACGTAGCCGGTCCACGGCCCTATGTCCGACAGCTCACCGTTGCCCAGGCGGGCGATCTCCCGGAACGTGAAGCCGTCGCTCTCCTTGGCCGCGAGGATGTGCAGGCCGCCCGAGTCGCCGGTGGCCTGGACATCGATGTCGGTGGAGTCCGTGTAGTGGGAGCCGAGGGCCTTGCCGGGGTCGGAGAAGAGCTCCCCGGAGGCGGGCGCGGCCTGTGCGGGGGTGGTGGTCGTCGCCGCGGGGAGCGCGGCGAGGGAGCCGGCGAGGACGAACAGGGCCAGGGCCGGGCCGGACAGGCGGGGCCTTCTGATGCGCGAGCGGAACATCCGCGAGCGGAACGTCTGCGATCGGTTCATGGGCGTCCTCACATCCAGTCCGTGCAGAGACCGTGCAGGGGCGAGAGGCTCGCGTCGCCGCCGTTCTGCTCGTAGTGGAGCGGGACCGGGTCGAAACGGTCGCCCTGGTCGTTCCAGCAGGCCTTGGTCGTGCTGTCCATCCAGCTGCGCATGGGTGTGTAGGCGCTCTGCTCATCGTCCGCGAGTTGGCCGGTCGTGCTGGCCCATTCGATGCCGCCCGTGAAGTCGTCGGTCGTCCACAGGCTCCCGTACAGGGCACCTGTGTAGAGGTTGGTGTCCCTGCTGACCTTCATCCACACGGCCTGGCAGTCCGGAGACCAGACGAGTTTCACCTCGATCGCACTGTCCGCCGTGTCCACCTGTTGGAGCGTCTCGGCATCCGCGTCGCAGCCCGCCTCGACGGGGTCGACGCCCGAACACGTGTCACGCCAGCAGCTCGGGGCGGCCGATGCCTGCGGGGCGCCCGCTCCTTGGAGAGCGGCGATTAAGAGGAGTGCGGCGGTCGCGCCGCCTGCCCAGCGTCTTCTTTTCGAGAGCCGGGCGGTCTTCGGGTGCCGACGAGGCATGACCATCCTTTTCAGTGGTGAATACGGGCAAACTCCGGGCAGGGGAGACGAATTCACCAAAAGGTCATGCGGTGCGCGACGCCCCCACCGTCTCGCTGTCGCGGACCGGTGCGCCGATCATGCGACCGTCACAGCGTCACCCTCAGGAATCAACAACACCAACCAAGATTCACCCAAGAAATCGTCAAGCCCGACGGCGCGACGGAACCTTGTGCGCATTCTTCTCATCCGCCCAACCCCGGTGAAGGGGTGGGCTGTTGACCGGTTCCGGACCAACGCGAAGATCGGGTGGAATTACGACAGAAGTACACATCACTCGGCTTCGCTCGCAGCAAATCGGTTGCCTCATCTACGCGTGGAGAATCCGTGAGAACGAGACGTGGAGCACGAAGATCCCTCTGTCTGGCGGCGGCAGCGACCACCGTCGCCGCCCTGCTGAGCGGCGGCCCGGCCGCGGCCGCGAGCGGCGGCGGCACCGCCGATCCACCGACGCCCGCTCAGAGCTCGCAGGGCCGGTCCTCCAAGGTCCTCTCCCCCGACACCGTCCTCCCGAAGACCTGGCAGACCTCCGCCGACCGCGCGGTGACCGTCGCCGGTGACGGATCCGGTCTCCACCTCCTCGCCGCCGAGAGCCGTACGGCCTACCAGTGGCGCTCCGTCGCCACCCTCTCCGAGCCCGGCCTCAGCACTGATCTGTGGATCGGGAACGCCTGCGTGACGGGTTCCGGCAAGCGCGCGGTCGTCGTGTACGCACCCCGGGACTTCACCAACGAGCCCGAGTTGATGGAGCGCGGCGCCTTCGCGGCCGTCGTCGATCTGACCAGCGGCAAGGTGACCAAGCTCGCCGACACGGTGACCCTGGCCTACTTCAACCCGGGCTGCGGGACCGGCGAGAGTGCCGTCCTCACGCAGATCGGCGACGACAAGGACAACGCGACCCGGCTGCTGACGGTGGACGCCGCCACCGGCGAGGTCACCCGCAGGCAGACCGAGAAGGTCCAGGTCACCTCGGCGGTGCCCACGAAGAACGGCATCGTCGGCGCGGCGGCCGGCCGGCTGCTCACCTTCGACCGGAGCAACCGCGCCACCGAGCTCGCGACCACCTCCGGCCCCGCCTTCGACCTCCGGGTCGACAGCCAGGGCGGCGTCAACTTCCTCGACCAGCAAGGAGATACGGCCCGCGCCCGCCGTTCCGCAGGAGGCCGGACCACCACCATCGCCGAGGGGCCGTCGGGCAAGTTGGGCCTGCGGTCCGGCACTTCGGGGCGGGTCTTCCTCACCGGTGATCCGAGCTCGGCACAATTACCCTCGACGGTAAGGCACTTGGCGGTTCCCGCGGACGCGACCGTGTCCTCCACCGGTGCGCTCGCCGTCGACCAGGCCGTCTCCGAGAGCCTGCGCAGTCACGTCAGCGATCCGCTCGCGGCGACCGCGTCGAACGCCCCGGCGCCGCTCCGGCTCACGACCGAGGTCCCGGCGACGGGAAAGTCCGTGCCCTTCACGGTCGACACGACGACCACCGGCACCGAAGCCTCCGGTCAGACGACGTCCCCCGCTCTCACGGGCTCCGGCGGTGAGCTCTCCCCGGCCGTGGCCGGTGACCCCACCTCCACCGTCGACGACGACCGCACCTGCTCCCAGCCCCGCAACGACCCCGCCCAGCAGGCCTACCAGCCCACTCCCAACCAGGTCGAGTGGGCCGTGGACATGGCCATCCGCGGCGACCTGACCAGCACCTACGTCCGTCAGGGCGGCTGGCGCACCGCCGCCGGACTCGGCACCGTCAACCCCCAGGGCATGTTCCCCCTCCCCGCGCTCACCGGCACGTCCGGCGGCCGCATCCCCGCCCAGGTACTGCTCGGCGTACTCGCGCAGGAGTCCAACCTGTGGCAGGCGGAGGGCGGCGCGCTGCCCGGCCAGACCAGCTCCACCCTGGCGAGCACCAACGGCTTCTACGGCCATCCCAGCGATCCGGCGACCCCCGAGGACCACTGGCTGATCGACTGGTCCAAGGCCGACTGCGGTTACGGCATCGGGCAGCAGACCAGCGGGATGAAGACCGGTGACACGGACGAGTTCCCGGCCGCCCAGCAGAAGGCGATCGCCCTCGACTACACGTCCAACATCGCGATCGCCGCGCGGACCCTCGCGACCAAGTGGAACGAGCTGCACGACAACGCGATCACGCCGGGCGGCATCAAGCTCAACACCGACGACCCCGCGGCCCCGGAGAACTGGTTCGCCGCCCTGTGGGACTACAACTCGGGCCTCAACTACTACGTTCCGGCGAACCCGAGCGCCAACTGGGGCCTGGGCTGGCTCAACAACCCGTCCAACCCCCTCTATCCGCCGGACCGGCACGCGTTCCTCGACGGCAACACCTATGCCGACGCCGCGCATCCGCAGGACTGGCCGTACGAGGAGAAGGTGCTGGGCTGGGGTGCGTGGCCCATCGACACCGGGCGCTCGTACGCCGACGACGGCACCGCGAACGACGGCAACACGGCGGGCTATTCGGCGGCCTGGTGGAGCTCCGACAGCGACCGTTCCACGGTCAAGCCGGGTCTGGACACCTTCTGCGACCCGGACGTGAACGCCTGCGACCCGGCCGACCCGCCGCGCTGCGAGGTCGACCACCTCGGCGAGACCTGCGATCCGCCACACTGGTACCACGGCGCCCAGACGACCTGGAAGGTCGGCTGCGACGTCAGCTGCGGGCACGAGTACCTCACCTACAAGACCCTCAGGGTCGAGCTGGGCAACGGCAACAACGGCGCCGGCACCAGGTGCGACAACTCGTCCGTCGGCTTCACGATCGTCGACGACGTGCCGAGCAGCGTGCCGACCTTCACCGACGGCTGCGACAAGTCGGGCTGGACCGACTCGGGCAGCTTCTCGTTCCGTTTCAACGCCGACGCTCAGAGCCACTACGAGGCCAAGGGCGACCTGCACCAGATCGGCGGCGGCTTCGGCGACCACTTCTGGTACGCCCACGCCCGTGACGACGCGCACGGCGCCTCCGCCTACATCGACGACCCCGCCACCGACCCGGGCACCGCGTCCGGGGTGATGGCCGCGACCGGAACATGGAAGCTCAGCAGTCAACGGACGTCCTGGACAAGGGTGTTGGTCCATCTGCCCGACACCGGGTCCGCGAGCCAGCAGGCCGTCTACACCATTCATCTCGGCGACGGCACCACCCACAACCGGACCATCAACGCCGTGGCCCACGACAACCGTTGGGTGAGTCTGGGCATCTACCACTTCGTCGCCGGTTCCGACTTCCAGGGCGTCACCCTGTCCAACCACACGGGCGAGGGGCAGGCCGCCAACGACATCGCCTGGGACGCGGTCGGCTTCCAGTGGCTCTCCGCCAAGCCCCGGCACATCGTGGCCTCGCTCGGCGACTCGTACTCCTCCGGGGAGGGTGCGGGCGCCTACGACACGTCCACCGACCAGGAGCACGGCACCGTCGACTGGAACGCGTGCAGCCGCAGCGCCAACGCCTGGCCGCGCAAGCTGGTGCTGCCGGGCATGCCGACGGGCCTCGCGACGCTCTCCGACAACTACAGCCCGGACGCCGAACTCGGCTTCGTCGCCTGCTCGGGCTCGACGACCTGGAACGTCGACGGCACCGCCGACACCGGTTACTGGCAGAGCGGCGACATCGGCGCGGGCGAGGGCGAGTTCCGGGAGGTCCCGCAGATCCAGTCCGGAGTCCTCACCAAGGACACCACCCTGGTGACGGTCACCATGGGCGGCAACAACTACGGCACGTTCGTCGGCGCGATCTCCGACTGCGCGACCCTCGGGGACTGCGCGACCAGCGCCTACCTCGCGAAGTACGAGGCGCTGGCCGACCAGATCAAGGAGGACGTCGGCAACACCCTGACGGCCATCGCCCAGCAGGCCCCCAACGCCAAGATCCTGATGGTCGGTTACCCGGAGCTCCTCAGCCGCACGGTCAAGTGCACCGGCTCCTGGTACATCGACGGCGACGAGGCCGATGCCCTGGCCACCCTGGCCAACTACATCGACGGCGTCCAGAAGGACAAGGTCGACGAACTGCGCGCGGGCGGGACCGACGTGTCGTACGCCAGTCCGGTCGACGCGTTCGTCGGGCACGGCGGCTGCGACAGCGACGAGTGGATCAACAAGATCGTGCTCGGGCCGAACGGCGAGGGCGACTTCCACGAGGGCGACCCGCACTCCACGTGCATCGCGGTCGCCGGGATCGGCCAGACCTGTCTGAGCCGGGAGGCCTTCCACCCGAACAACGCGGGCACCACCGGCTACGAGCATGTGGTGGAGAACGCCTTGACCGCCATCGGATACACGGGAACATGAGCGAATGGCTCAGGTGACCCCTGTGGAACCACGCCGAGGCAGCCGGCCGGCCGGCTGCCTCGGCGCCCTCGTGCTGGTCTGCGTGCTGCTGGCGGCGGGGGTCGTGGTGTGGTTCTTCCAGTCCGTGCGGGACGACGCGCAGGACCGCAACCGCGACGCGCGGGCCGCCGTGACCGCCGCGGCGGAGCGGCTGCGCACCCGCCTGGAGACAGCCGACGCCGACGGCACGCTCACCGACGGGGAGATCACCGAGGCCCTGGGGCACGTACGGGCACGCTCGGTCGACCGCGCCGACGACCGGGCGGTCCTGGTGGTGCAGGTCGCCGCGCAGTCCTGGGCCCAGTGCTACTCCTACACGGCACTGCCGACCGGCACGGTGAAGGCCCGGCCGCTCAAGGAGTGCGGCTGATCCCCCGTCGATCTCCTGGTCCCCGGAAATGAGTGAGGGGGGGGGGGGGGGGTGGGGGGCCCCCCCCCCCCCCCCCAACAAAAGCGCGGGGGGGGCCCCCGGAATTTTGAAAAAACCCCCCCACGACCCCCCACAAAACAGAAAACACAACCCCCCGCGCCACCCGGGGCGCCCCGCCTTTGGTGGGGGGGGGGTTCGTTTCCCCCCCCCCCCCCCCCCCTCACCTACGACTCTGTCGAGTCGGGACGACAGGATTTGAACCTGCGACCCCTTGACCCCCAGTCAAGTGCGCTACCAAGCTGCGCCACGTCCCGGTGCGCTTCGCACGGAGAACCGTGTGATCGCGCGAACAGCACTTTACCCCACGCCCGGGGGTGCGCCGAAGCCGGTGCCGGGCGCGGGACAATCGTCGTATGAGCGACACGACCTCAGGCGGTACGGCCGGCGCGCGGGACCGGGACGGCGAAGGGCGGGCGCGCAATGCCCGGCCGCGGGACGGGCTCGGGCGGCCGTTGCCGTACGACGCGGACGGTGTGGCGCGGCAGCCCGAGGGGGTCGTGCGCGCGCCGGAAGAGACCGTCGTCGAGGCGCAGGCGCTGCTCGACGAGGGGAAACCGTTCCACGCGCACGAGGTCTTCGAGGACGCCTGGAAGTCGGGGCCGGACGAGGAGCGTGCCCTGTGGCGCGGCCTCGCCCAGCTCGCGGTGGGCCTCACGCACGCGGCCCGGGGCAACGTCACCGGCGGGGCCCGACTGCTGCGGCGCGGCGCCGGGGGCGTCGAGGAGTGGGCGTCCCGGTCAGGGCGGGAGCGGCCGTACGGGATGGATCTCGCGGGGGTCGCGGCCTGGGCGCGGACGCTCGGGGACGACGTGGAGCGCGGCGGCGGGAAGGTCGACGCGCGGGCGCGGGCACCCCGGCTGCGCGGGACGTCGTAGCCGGGCCGGCACGGGATCGTCCCGGTGCGTGCCGGTGCGGTGTACGGACTGTCAGTGGCGTGGGGCAGACTCGGGAGTGTGCGAAAGATTCATGTCATCGGTATCGGCGCGGGCGACCCGGAGCAGCTGACCTTGCAGGCGGTCAGGGTGCTGCGGAGCACCGACGTGTTCTTCCTCCTCGACAAGGGCGAGGTGAAGTCGGACCTCACACGGCTCCGCCGGGACATGCTCGACGCGCACCTGGCGGAGGGGACGTACCGCCTGGTCGAGGCGCGCGACCCGGAGCGGGACCGGAAGGCCGGGGGCGCCGCCTACTCCCCCGCGGTCGGTGACTGGCGCAGTGCCCGCGCGGAGATCTACGAGCGGCTCATCGCCGAGGAGTTGGGCGAGGACGAGAGCGGCGCGTTCCTGGTGTGGGGCGACCCCTCGCTGTACGACAGCACGCTCGGCATCCTGGAGGAGATCCTGGAGCGGGGCGCGGTCGCGTTCGAGTACGACGTGGTGCCCGGCATCAGCAGTGTCTCGGCGCTCGTCGCCCGGCACCGCACGGGCCTCAACCGGGTCGCCCGGCCGGTGCAGATCACCACGGGGCGGCGGTTGTCCGAGGGCTTCCCGGAAGACGTGGACGACGTGGTCGTGATGCTGGACGCGCACCAGGCGTTCCGGCGGTACGCGGATCAGGACATCGACATCTACTGGGGCGCCTATCTGGGCACCCCGGACGAGATCCTCGCCTCCGGGCCGATAGCCGAGGCCGCCCCGCGCATCGAGCGGCTGCGCGCGGAGGCCCGTGAGCGCAAGGGCTGGATCATGGACACGTATCTGTTGCGGAGGCATCCAAAGGGCGAGTAGCGGGCCGGGGCAGTGGGGCACCCGAGTGGACCGCCCCATATGCATGAGGGGTCCAGTGGTGTGAAAGTGACCTCGTGACAGTCGCCGAGGAAACCGCGCTGCCTTCCGCGCAGCAGCCCCCCGTGCTGGACTCCCGCCGCCGCAACGTCGTCTTCGTGACGATCATGCTGGGCATGCTGCTGGCGGCCCTCGACCAGACGATCGTCGGTACGGCCCTGCCGACGATCGTGTCCGACCTGGGCGGTGCCGAGCACATGTCGTGGGTGGTCACGGCCTATCTGCTCGCGGAGACCGTCGCGACCGTGCTGGTCGGCAAGTTCGGTGATCTGTTCGGCCGCAAGGTGGTCTTCCAGGTCTCGGCGATCGTGTTCATCACAGGCTCGTTCCTGTGCGGTCTCGCCACCAACATGACGCTGCTGATCGCCTGGCGGGCCGTGCAGGGCATCGGCGCGGGCGGTCTGATGGTGACGGCGATGGCGCTGATCGCCGACGTCATCCCGCTGCGGGAACGCGGCAAGTACCAGGGCGCGATCGGCGCGGTGTTCGGCGTCGCCACGGTCATCGGACCGCTCCTCGGCGGCCTGTTCACCGACCACCTCACCTGGCGCTGGGCGTTCTACGTCAACGTGCCCATCGCGATCGTCGTCGTCATCGCGGCGGCCCGCACCATCCCCGTGGTCAAGTCGGCGGTGCGACCCGTCATCGACTACCTGGGCATCGCCCTCGTCGCGGTCGGCGCGAGCTCGCTGATCCTGGCGACGAGTTGGGGCGGCAACGAGTACGCGTGGGGTTCGCCGACCATCATCGGCCTGTTCGTGGGCGGTGTGATCGCGCTCGGCCTGTTCTGCTGGGTGGAGACCCGCGCGGCCCAACCCATGCTGCCCATGCGGCTGTTCGCCAACCCGGTGTTCACGGTCTGCTCGATCCTCAGCTTCATCGTCGGATTCGCGATGCTCGGCGCGCTGACGTATCTGCCGACCTATCTCCAGTACGTCGACGGCGACTCGGCCACCGTCTCCGGGGTGCGGACGCTGCCCATGGTGATCGGGCTGCTGATCGCGTCCGTCTTCAGCGGCAACGTGGTCAGCAAGACCGGCCAGTACCGCATCTTCCCGATCATCGGCTCCGCGGTGATGGGCGTCGGGCTGTATCTGATGTCCCTCATGGGCCCGGGCACCGGCGCGTTCCTGGAGTCGGTGTACATGTTCGTGCTCGGCACCGGCATCGGGCTGTGCATGCAGGTGCTGACGATCGCCGTGCAGAACACCGTCGAGTACGCCGACCTCGGCACCGCGACCTCCGGCGTCACCTTCTTCCGTACGCTGGGCAGTTCGTTCGGCACGGCCGTCTTCGGCACGATCTACGCCAACAGCCTGGGGCCCAACCTCAAGGACGGGATCGCCTCGGCCGCGAAGGCCAGTGTGCTGAACCCTGCGGTGATCACCAAGGCGGCGACCAGCCCCGAGGGCCTGCACAAGCTGCCGCACGCCGCCGCGGCGCCGATCATCAACGCGTACGCCGACACCATCCAGACGGTGTTCCGGTGGACGGTCCCGGTCGCGGTGGTCGGCTTCGTCGTCGCCCTGTTCCTCAAGCAGGTCGAACTGCGGGACAGTGCGCGGAAGGGCTCCACCGACATGGGCGAGGGCTTCGCGCAACCGCGCGGCGGGGACTCGCAACGGCTCCTCGAAACGGCCGTGGGCAAGGTCATCGGCAGTACCGACCTGGACACCGCCCGGCGCATCATCACGGAGTCCGACACCCGGCTGGACATCGCCGGTGCCTGGGCCGTGATGCAGGTCGAACTGTTCGGCAGGATGGTCGGCCACGCGAGCCTCGGCCTGATCGCCGCGCGCCGCCACATGCCCCCGGAGGTACTCCTCCCGGTCTTCGACCGCATGGTCCAGGAGGGCTATCTGACCCGCGACGGCAACCTCCTCTCCCACACGGCCGCGGGCGAACGCGAGGCCGAGGTCATCGGCCACGCGTGGGGCAGCTGGCTGGAGAACCGGGTCCAGCAGGACATCGGCCGCCCCTCGGGCACGGATCTGCGCGCCGCCGTGGACTCCATCGCCAAGCGCCTCCTGGTGGAGGACCTGTCCTCCGGACTGCCGCAGCGCGCGGCGGAGTTGGAGACGAGTTCGGCGCCGTGAAAGCCGTGAAAACCGGGTGACGCGCGGGGCGGGCGGAGGCGACACTCACGGCATGTCCTCCGCACCCGTCCGCTTCCGTGATCCGCGCAGCACCGAGTACGACTTCCTCGACTCGATGCTGGTGCGGTGCCCGCGCTGCGAGCGGATCGCCCATGTCGTACGGCCGCCGGGCCCACGCCCGGAGCCGGGACAGGCATTGTACGCGCCGAGGCACCTCGTCTGCCGGAGCTGCGGCCTGTCCCGGACCTGGGCCGAGCGCCGCATCTCCTTCCCGCGCGGTTCGGCGGCCGTCGCCCGGGATCCCTACTTCCGCCTCCCCCTGTGGCTGCAGACGCAGACCCGGCACGGCCGACTCTGGGCCTACAGCCTCCCCCACCTGGACCTGATCGGGCGGTTCGTCGCCGCCGACCTGCGGGAGCGCGCGCCCTGGTACGACACCGGCCGGAAGATGACGCTGGTCGCCCGCCTCCCGAGCTGGATGAAGAGCGCCAAGAACCGGGACGAGGTGCTGCGTGCCGTGGACCGCATCCGGGCGGCGACGGTCAAGGCAGGCTGAGCGACTCCAGCCGCTCCAGCACCCCGGCGACATCAGGCACCGGGCTCACCCCCTCCGGCAACGGCGGTCGCCGTACGACCACGACCGGGACGCCCGCCTCCCGCGCGGCCGTGAGTTTCGCCGCCGTCGCCGCTCCCCCGCTGTCCTTCGTCACGACCACGTCGATCCGGTGCTCGCGCAACAGCGCGGCCTCGTCCGCCACGGTGAACGGCCCGCGCGCCGGCAACACGTCGACGTCCGGCGGCATCGGTGGCTCGGGCGGCTCCACCGACCGTACGACGAAGTGCAGTTGGGCGAGGTGGGCGAAGGCGGCGAGCCCGAGACGGCCGGTGGTGAGCAGGATCCGGTGCCCGAGGGCGGGGAGCGCATCCGCGGCTTCCTCCAGCGAGGCGACCGTGTGCCAGTGGTCCCCCGGCCCCGGCTGCCAGCCCGGCCTGCGCAGCACGACGACGGGCACCCCCGTCGCAGCCCCGGCCCGTGCCGCGTTCGCGGTGATCGACTCGGCGAAGGGGTGCGTGGCGTCGACGAGGGCGTCCACGTGGTGCTCCCGCAGCCACGCGGCCAGCCCCTCGGCTCCGCCGAATCCGCCGATCCGTACGTCCCCGGCCAGTGCCCCCGGCCGTGACACCCGCCCGGCGAGGGACGTGGTCACCTTCGCCTCGGGAAGTGCCGTCAGCTCGGCGGCCAGCTCACGTGCCTCGGTGGTGCCGCCGAGGATCAGGATGTGCGGGGACATGCGGCGAGCGTACGAGGTCGCGGGGCCGAGTGGTCAGCGGAGGAGCAGTTGCAGTCCGCCGATGATCGTCGCCGCGATCACGAGTTGCTCGAACAATCGCTGGTTGATTCGGTTCACAGCCCATTTGCCGATCAACGCACCGGGTATGACGAACGCCGCGAGCGCCGCGTCAAGCAGGAGCGAATGTCCGTCGATCAGGCCGAGGCCCACGCTGAAGGGCACCTTGGTCACGTTGACGATGAGAAAGAAGAACGCCGACGTACCGAGAAAGCCGAGCTTCCGGAAGCCCGCGGAGAGCAGGTACATCGACATCACCGGGCCGCCCGCGTTGGCGACCATCGTGGTGAATCCGCCGAGCACACCGTACGAGCGCGCCTTCGCCCGCCCGGACCTGGTGGCGACGGAGTCCGGCTCGTCGGCAGCCCCCGCCTCGGTCCCGGCCTCCGCCTTGCGCCGGCGCCACACGGTGACCCCCGCCATGAACAGCAGAATCGCCCCGATCGACGTCCGTACGACCGCGTCGTCGGCCCACACCAGGAACAGCGTCCCGATCACGACCCCCGCGGCGACCGCCGGGAACAGCCGCCACAGTGTGGGCCAGTGGGCGTGCCGCCGGTAGGTGAGGACGGCGAGGACGTCGCCGACGATCAGGATCGGAAGCAGCACGCCGGTGGAGGCACGGGCGGGCAGTACGGCCGCGAAGATCGCCAGGCTGACCGTGTTGGCCCCGCTCACGGCAGTCTTGGAGAAGCCGACGAGCAGGGCCGCGGCGGCGAGCGCGGCGAATTCCCAGCCGGATATGTGCCAGAGAGTCATCGTGTTCATGCGAGGACCGATGGTATGTCCTTACATCTGCCCGCGTAAGGAGTGTCTCGCCAGGTGGCCCCTGCCGCGCTCCGACGCCGTCGCCGGCCGGGCACGAGGGATCTGGACCGCGAGGGCCTCGTTGAACTCATCGGCAACCACGGTACTCACCCACTACCACCGCTAGCCGTTGACCGTGGACCACCGCGCAGCCACCTGCAAAGATCCACACGGACCAGCACCTTCCCAACACCCCCGGAGGACACATGCCCGACACCCGCGAGCACCTCCTCCCGGGCACCCGGGGCTCGATCACCGCACACGAGTGGCCGCACGAACGCCCCCGCTACGTCGCCCTCGTCGCGCACGGATACGGCGAACACATCGGCCGGTACGCCGAGTTGGCCGCCGTACTGCGGACGCACGGCGCGGCGGTCCTCGGTCCCGACCACCAGGGGCACGGCACCTCGGCCGGCGAACGCGTGCTGATCGAGGACTTCGAGGATGTGGTCACCGACCTGCACGCCGTCGCCGAGCTCGCCCGCGCCACTCACCCCGGCGCCCCGCTCGTCCTGATCGGCCACTCCATGGGCGGCCTGATCGCAGCCCGCTTCGCGCAGCGCTACGGCGCCGAGTTGGCCGCCCTCGTGTTGTCCGGGCCGGTGATCGGCGGCTGGGAACTGCCGGGTCGGCTGCTCGCGCTCGACGAGATCCCGGACGTGCCGATCAGCCCGGCCGCGCTGTCCCGGGACCCCGGCGTCGGTGCGGCGTACGCGGCGGATCCGCTGGTCTGGCACGGTCCGATGAAGCGGCCGACGCTGGAGGCGTTTGCCCAAACCCTGCAGACCGTGGGCGAGTTGGGCGACATCGGCGGGCTCCCGCTGCTCTGGCTCCACGGTGCCGACGACCGGCTCGTCCCGCTCGCCGGCAGCCGGGGCGGCGTGGAGCGGTTGAGCGGCGGCGAGTTGACCGAGCACATCTACGCAGGCGCCCGGCACGAGGTGTTCCAGGAGACGAACCGGGCCGAGGTCTTCGCGGACCTGATCCGTTTCCTGGACGGGGTGGTGAACCGCCCCACCCGGTCGACATGACCGTGCCAAACTTCTCGCACAGCTCGCGGAAGTCGTCGTGGACGGCCCGTGGGGGTTGTCGTAGTGGCCAGTCGAGCAGAGGAGCGCGTGTGACCGGGACAGGACCGGCCGTCCGGCGGATCGACACGTCGAAGCCGCATCCGGCGCGGGTGTACGACTGGTTCCTCGGCGGCAAGGACAACTACCCGGTCGACGAGCAACTCGGCAGGCAGATCACGGCACTTGACCCGGGTGCCCCGCGCACCGCGCGTGCCAACCGCTGGTTCATGCAGCGGGCGACGCGGATGCTCGTCCGGGAGTCGGGCATCCGTCAGTTCCTGGACGTCGGCACCGGCATACCGACCGCGCCCAACCTCCACCAGATCGCCCAGTCCACCGCTCCGGACGCGCGGGTCGTGTACGTCGACAACGACCCGATCGTCCTCGCCCACGCCGAGGCGCTGCTGCGCGGCACGCCCGAGGGTGCGACGGAGTACGTCCAGGCCGACGCCCGCGAACCGCTCACCATTCTCCAACAGGCGTCCCGCGTCCTGGACTTCGACCGCCCGATCGCCCTGTCCCTGATCGCCCTGCTGCACTTCATCCCGGACGAGGACGGCGCCCACGAGCTGGTGGACACCCTCATCGACGCGCTGGCGCCGGGGAGTTGTCTCGTACTGTCCGCGATGACGGCCGACCTCGAACGGGAGAAGGTCGAGCGGGGCATCGCCGCCTACGCGGCAGGCGGGGTGACGCTGGTGGCCCGTTCGCACGCCGAAGTGAGCAGCATCTTCAAGGGACTTGAGCCGATGGACCCCGGCATCGTGTCCGTGTCCGAGTGGCACCCCGAACTCGCGGAGGGCGAGACCCCGCTCGGCGAGGGCCCGGTCTCGTTGTACGGCGGAGTCGGCTTCAAGGTCTGAGCGCCTGGCGGCCGAGCGCCCGCGCCGAGCGGTGCCGCGCAGCCGTCAGGCGGACGCCCCGAAGCCTCCGGGCGCCCGGTCCACAGCTCCCCGCTCCACGACCGCCGGGTCCACGGCCATCTCCGCGTGCGTGACGAAGTCGTCGACCAGCCGGTGGAAAAGGCCCGCGAGCTGCCGCAGGTCCTCGGCGGACCAGTGGGCCAGCGCCATCTCGATGCCGCGCCGGCTCGCGTCCCGGATGCGGTTCACGGCGGCCAGGCCGCTGTCGGTGAGCTGGACGCGCTGGGCGCGGCCGTCGTCGGGGTCCGGGATGCGCACCACATGGCCGAGCTGCTCCAACTGCCGTAGCTGGCGCGTGACATGGGACGCCTCCACGGACATCCGGACCGCCAGCACGCCGGGGCGCATCGGCTCGCTCTCGGAGATGTACCGGAGGATCGCCACCGCGGCCCGGTCCAGCGGCATGCCCGCCATCGCCATCAGACGCTCGTGCTGCCGGGCCCGTCCGGCCAGGTAGGCGATACGGGTGAGGACCCGCTCGATCTCGGCTACGTCCTCCGGAACGGGCGCTGTTTCGGCTGGCAGTGTGGACATGCGTTCACCGTAACAGCTGCTTGCCTGAGTTAAGCAAGGTCGATTCGGTTGCTTGACTTAAGTAACGCATTTATGGTTGCCTAACTCAAGCAAGTCAAGAGCTGGGGCCGCCTAAGCGGAGGTGTCCCCGTCGCGCCGTACACCGTGGGGACGGAGTACGGCGCAGTCACCGGCCCCGGCGCCGGAGCACTCCCCCCGTCCGTCGCCGGGGCCGGTGACACCCCTCACGCACACGGAAAGCGAGTCCCCTGATGGCCACGATGAAGTCCGTGCAGACCGGCGCCGTAGACAAGATCGACGTGGTGGACGTCGAGCGTCCGGTGCCCGGACCGAAGGACGCCCTCATGAAGATCCGCGCCTGTGGGATCTGCGGTACCGACACCTTCTTCCTGCACATCGGCGGCGGCCCCTTCGGACCCGGCGGCGCCATGACCCCGGTCCCCCTCGGCCACGAGCCGGCCGGTGAGATCGTCGAGGTCGGCGCGGAGGTCGAGGGTCTGAAGGCCGGGGACCGGGTGGTCGTCAACCCGCAGGGCGCGCCCACCGGGATCATCGGCTGCGGCGGCAAGCACGGCGCCATGAGCGACTACCTGATCCTGGAGGACTGCGAGGTCGGCAAGAGCGTCACCGTCTTCCCCGACACCGTGCCGTTCGACGTCGCCGCGCTCAACGAGCCGATGGCCGTGGCCCGGCACGCCGTGAACCGTTCCGAGGCCAAGCCCGGCGACAAGGTCGTCATCTTCGGTGCCGGGCCGATCGGTCTGGGCGCGGCGATCTGGCTGAAGCTGCGCGGCGTCGAGCACGTCGTGGTCGCGGACGTCATCGCCTCGCGCCTGGAGACGGCGCTCGCCGTCGGCGCGGACGCCGTGATCAACTCCGCCGAGGAGGACGTCACCGCCCGACTGACCGAGCTGCACGGCCAGGCCGCCAACGCGCTGGGCCAGCCCCGCCCGGGCACCGACATCTACATCGACGCCGCCGGTGTCGCCGCGGTCGTCAACACCACGGTCGACTCCGCGAAGTGGGGCGCCAAGCTGGTGATGGTCGCCGTACAGAAGAAGGGCGCCGACATCGACCTCGGCGGGATGCTGCGCAGCGAGCTCACGCTGATCGCCTCGCAGGGCTACCCGACCGAGATCTTCGAGGTCACGCAGGAGATCGTCGAGCACCACGAGCGGTTCGCCAAGCTGATCAGCCACCGGGTGCCGTTCGCCGAGGTCGGCCAGGCCTTCGAGCTCGCGCTGACGCCGGGCGCTGCGGAGAAGATCGTCGTCACCTTCGACGAGTAGTCGCGGCGCGCGGGTTCCCGTCGTCGGCCGCGGTCGACAGCGGGAACCGCGGACGGCCTGCCCTCTCGGACGGGAACCCCCACGTCATGATCCCCACCCCATGATCCACGACCTGCGGCGACTGCTGCGCTGCCATCCCCGTACCGTCGACCTGATCGTCGCCGCCACGCTCTTCGCCTGTTCCTTCCCGGGCAGCATGATGACGCTCCCGGGCCGCGACCTCGAAGTCCCTTGGTGGCCGGGCGTGTTGGTCGCGGGACTCTCGTCCGTCGCGCTGTTGTGGCGACGCACCCTGCCGCGCACCACGGTGGTGGTCACCCTCTGCGGTGCCATGGCCGTGGCCGCGCTCGGCTACATCCTCACGGTCCTGGTGATCGGACCGCTGATGGTCGCGCTCTACACGTTGGCCCGCGTCTCCGACCGGACCACCGCGAACCTGTTCACCGCATCCGGAATCACCCTGCTCCTGGGCACGTCCCTGGTCGTGGGACCCGCCACCGAACCGCTGATCCTGAAGCTGGTCGGGCCGGTCTTCTGGCTCCTGCTGCCGACCTCCCTCGGCACCACGACCCGGCTCCGCGCGGCCTACCTGGAGGCGGTGCAGGCCCGTGCCGAGCACGCGGAACGGACCCGGGAGAACGAGGCACGGCACCGCGTCACCGAGGAACGCATGCGGATCGCCCGCGACCTCCACGACGTCGTCGCCCATCACCTCGTCCTGGCCAATCTCCAGGCGGGCACAGTCGTACGGCTGATGCGCAGCCGGCCCGAGGAGGCCGAGCGGATCGCCGGTGAACTCGCGGGCACCACCCGGTCGGCCGTACGTGAACTCAAGGCCACCGTCGGCCTGTTGCGCCACGCCGACCACTCCGACACCCCGTCCGGTCCCGCGCCCGGACTGGCCCAACTCGCCGAGCTGGCGGCCTCGTTCGAGCCCGCCGGGCTGTCCGTCACCGTCAACACCGAAGGCAGGCCACGGCCGTTGTCCGCCGGTGCGGATCTCACGGCGTACCGCATCGTGCAGGAAGCGCTCACCAATGTGACCAAGCACGCGGGCACCGGCTCGGCGGAGGTGCGGCTCAGCTACTCGCACGACCGGCTGGGCATCACCGTCACCGATCACGGCGGTACGGCGAGGCCCGGCTCCCCCGCGAGACCCTCCTCCCCCGTTCCGGCCGAGGGCTACGGCGTGATCGGCATGCGCGAGCGCGCCCTGTCCGCCGGCGGCCGGCTCCGCGCCGGGCACCGCCCCGAGGGCGGCTTCGAGGTCGTCACCGAACTGCCCCTGCTGCCCCACACCCAGAATTCACTTGCGTAAGTCAATCAACCTCTTTATGGTTGAGTGAGTCAAGCAAGTCGGCTCGTCCAGACCGTCACGCCCGTTCCAGATGGAGGCACTGCCATGTCCGACGCCCTTGCCCGACCCGCCGAAGCGGGTTCCTCCGCTCCGCCGAGGTCGAACGCCGTCGTCGCGGTGCTGGCCCTCGCCGGGATCGTCGTCTCACTGATGCAGACCCTGGTCATCCCGATCATTCCGGAGCTGCCGAAGTACCTGAACGCCTCCGCGTCGAACACGGCGTGGGCGGTCACCGCCACCCTGCTGGCCGCCGCCGTGGCCACCCCGGTCGTGGGCCGGCTCGGGGACATGTTCGGCAAGCGCCGCATGCTGCTGACCAGCATCATCCTGCTGGTCACCGGCTCCGTCGTCTGTGCCCTGGCCGACTCGCTGGTCCCGATGGTCATCGGTCGCGCACTCCAGGGTCTGGCCGCCGCGGTCGTGCCGCTCGGCATCAGCATCATGCGTGACGTGCTGCCCAGCGAGCGGCTGGCCGGCTCCACCGCGCTGATGAGCGCCTCGCTCGGCGTCGGCGGCGCCCTGGGTCTGCCCTCGGCCGCCTTCATCGCAGACCACTACAACTGGCACCTGCTCTTCTGGGTCTCCGCCGTCCTCGGCGCCGTGTCCTTCCTGCTGGTCCTGCTGATCGTGCCCGAGTCCAAGGTCCGCACCGGCGGCCGCTTCGACCTGGTAGGCGCGCTCGGCCTCTCCGCCGGACTGGTCTCCCTGCTGCTCGCGATCTCCAAGGGCTCCGACTGGGGCTGGACCAGCCCGACCACCCTGATCCTCGGCATCGCCGCCGTAACGATCCTGCTCTCCTGGGGCTGGTACGAACTGCGCAGCTCGCAGCCGCTGGTCGACCTGCGTACGACCGCCAAGCCGCAGGTGCTGTTCACCAACCTGGCCTCGATCGCCCTCGGCTTCTCGATGTTCGCGATGTCCCTGGTCCTCCCCCAGCTGCTCCAGCTGCCGACGCAGACCGGCTACGGCCTGGGCAAGTCGATGCTGATGGTCGGCCTGGTGCTCGCCCCGCAGGGCCTGGTCATGATGGCGATGTCCGCCGTGTCCGCCGGAGTCACCAAGAGCAAGGGCCCGAAGGTCACCCTGATGATCGGCGCGCTGATCGTGGCCTCCGGCTACGCGCTGAACATCCTGCTGATGTCCGAGGTCTGGCATCTCATCCTGGTGTCCTGCATCATCGGCGCCGGTGTCGGTTTCACCTACGGCGCCCTGCCCGCCCTGATCATGGGCGCGGTCGACCCGTCCCAGACCGGCGCGGCGAACAGCCTCAACACCCTGATGCGGTCCCTGGGCACCAGCTTCGCCAGTGCCATCGCCGGTGTGATCCTGGCCCAGATGACCACCGACTTCGGCGGCAACGCCCTCCCGTCGGAGAACGGCTTCAAGGTGGTCATGGCGATCGGTGCCGGAGCGGCGCTGCTGGCCTTCTTCCTCGCGAGCCTGATCCCCAAGGCCCGCAAGGCGGTTGAGGCGCCGGCCGGCGAGGAGCCGACCCCGGCTCCCGAGGCCGCCGAGGCCAAGGCGTAAGGCATTCTGGCCATCGAGCACACGGCGGTCGCCGTCCCGCGTGATACGGGACGGCGACCGCCCTCCGCTTGCCCGTGGTTCCCCGGCACCCAGCGAGGAGTAAGACGATGACGACACCCAACTCCCGTGACACGGCGGCCGGTTCGGCCGTGGTGCGCTACGGCGCCGGTGCGGTGCGCGGGCGGCTGGAGGACGGGCTGACTGTCTTCCGCGGCATCCCGTTCGCCGAACCGCCCGTCGGGGAGGCCCGGTTCCAGGCACCGCGCCCGGTGCGCGGCTGGGACGGCGTACGCGACGCTCTCGACTTCGGTCCGCCGCCCCCGCAGGAGTCCGGATTCCAGGGCCGCCGGGGCGTGTTGGAGGCGGCGACGGGCGACGACTGGCTGACCGTGAACGTGTGGACGCCCGCACCCGATCCGGCGGCCCGCCGACCGGTCATGGTGTGGATCTACGGCGGTGCCTACAAGCTGGGACACGCGGGCAGCCCCGGCTACGACCCCCAACGCATCGCCCGCGAGGGCGACTTGGTGGTCGTGACCTTCAACTACCGTGTGGGCATCGAGGGGTTCGCCCGGATCGACGGCGCCCCCGCCAACCGCGGGCTGCTCGACCAGGTCGCCGCGCTGGAGTGGGTGCGGGAGAACATCGCCGCGTTCGGCGGTGATCCCGAACAGGTCACCGTCTTCGGCGAGTCGGCCGGTGCCGGGTCGGTGGCCTCGCTGCTGGTGATGCCGAGCGCCGCCGGACTGTTCCGCCGGGCCGTCGCGCAGAGTGTGCCGGGCCCCTTCTTCTCCGACGAGCTGGCCCGGGACATCGCGGCCGCGATCGCCGCCGAGGCGGGACTGCGCCCCACGGCCGCCGACCTCGCGACCGTGGACCCGCGTCAACTGCCCGCGGCGGGCGAGACGTTGACCGACAAGATGCACCAGTACGAGGACCGGTGGGGTGGCCTCGCCCACACGCTGAGCCCCTTCGCACCCGTCGTCGACGGCGAGGTGCTGCCCACCACGCCCTGGCAGGGTGTCGCGGCGGGCGCGGCCCGCGACGTGGAGCTGATCCTCGGTCACAACCGGGACGAGTTTCGCCTGTTCACCGCGCTCGGCGGCCAACTCGGCAAGACCACCGAGGAGGACGCGACATCCGCCCTGCGCTGGTTCGGCCCGGGCCCCGACGCCGAACAGGCCTATCGCACCGCCTTCCCGGACGCCACACCGAGTGAGCTGTACGAACTCGTCCACTCCGACCGGGCGTTCCGCATGCCGTGCCTCCACCTGGCGGATGCGCAGGTCGCCGCCGGCGGACGTGTGCACGTCTACGAACTCACCTGGCCCGCGCCGGGGTTGGGCGGAGTACTGGGCGCCTGCCACGGCCTGGACATCCCGCTGCTGTTCGGCACGTTCACCGCCGACCTGGGCAATCTACTGTTCGCCGACGTCGAGCCCTCCCCCGAGGCCCTGGCCCTGTCGTCCCGTTTCCGCGCCTCCTGGACGGCGTTCGCGAGGACGGGCGACCCGGGCTGGCCCGCGTACGACACGGAGCGGCGGTCGGTGCAGGTGCTCGACGCGGAACCCGTGGTCACGGCGTATCCGGAGGAGACTTCACGGCGGCTGTGGGAGGGACACGTCTTCGGTGCGCTGCCGTTGATCGGGTAGGCGGCGGGACGTCGGAGGGCGACGCGCCGGACGGTCCGCTGCTCGGCACGGACAGGGATGGCCAGGTCCGGCGCGCTCACCTACCAGCCGTGACGACGCTCGACCGCACACCCCTGCCCCGCCGACACACCCTCCTCGCCTGCCCGCCGTGACGGCGCGCGACCGCGCAGCCCTCCCCCGCCGATACGCCCTCCTCACCCACCCGGCTCCTCGCCCTTCCCTGCCACCATCCGCTCCAGTCGGTCGAAGCGCTCGTGCAGTGCCCTTACCGTCTCCTCACCCAACTCTTCGGCCCTGTGGGCGAGATGATGCCGGCGGTGCTGTTCTCGGCCGACGAACCATGTGGCCAGGGCCGCCGTGACGAGGCCGTAGGTGGTGATGCCGGCGACCATCACCACCGAGCCGACGACGCGGCCCCACAGGGTCACCGGGTAGAAGTCGCCGTAGCCGACCGTGGTCGCCGTCTCGATCGACCACCACAGGGCCTTCGGGTACGTCGTCAAATTGGCGCCGTGCGCTCCCTGTTCGGCGGCGACCACCGCCCAGGAGCCCGCCAGCATCACCACGCCGAGGACCGCCGTCGCCGCGCCCGCCGCCTTCAGGTGGAGCGAGCGGCCCTCCCTGCCGAGCAGCAACTCGACCGCCCTGGTGAGGAATCCGGGCAGCATGGTCACTCCTTCGCGTCAGGGTGCGGGGCGAGCGGCCGGAGCTCGTCCCGGTCTGGGGCCAGTGTCGGGGCGGGCGGGGGTGCGGGCATGCCGGGCGGGGCGTTCGAGTTGCCGTACGACGTGCGGCGTTGTGCGCTGGGGGCACTGCTTCGCTCCCCGGGCGACCGCCCCTCACGACGGAGGAACCTGCCATGACTGCGGAATCGCGAGCCGTGCCGGAGACCTTCGCGTTCACCTGTGGTGACTGCGGCCACTGCTGGGAGGCGACCTTCCAGGTGATGTTCTTCACCGACCCGACGGACGCCGCCGGCCTGACCACGCAGGAGTACGTCGACGAGGAGGGGAAGGCCCTCAGGACGCCCCTCGCCGACGCGATCTGCCCGAAGTGCGGCGGGCGCACGGTCCATGTGCTGGAGGCCGGACTCGCCGAGCGGGCGCGCCGCGCGGAACACGAACCCCGTCCGCCGCACGAGCACCACGAGCACCGTCTGCATCTGCCGCACCGGCATTCCGGGACTCCGGAGGACGAGGCACGCTGACGCGCCGCGCACCCCGGCGCGCCTCTCGCCTCCGGAGGGCCCCTCACCCGCGAAGACTCGCATCCCCCTACTCCCCGTGACTCACCCGAACGGCCCCCTGTACTGGAGACCCCGGCGCCCCGATGGTGCGCTGGGGACACATCTGCCACTCCCCCGGAGGCCCCGCCATGCACCGTCGCCCGCCCTCCCGACCTGCTCGTCCCTTCCGTGTCCTCGCCTCGGTCGTCGCGGCGGGCGCCCTGCTGACCTGCGCGGCCTGCTCCGGCGGAGGGGACAGCGACGGCGGCGGCGCGGGCCACGACAGCGCCTCGGACGTCGCCGCCTCGCCGCTCGCCGCCGAGTCCCCGCTCGCCTCGCCCCGTACCGGGAAATCCGCCTCGCCCAGCGCCGGGAGGTCCGCCGCCGTCCTCACCCAGGCCGGGGCCACATCCGCGTTGATCACCGAGGCCGACCTCGAAGACGGCTGGACGCAGGTCAAGGACGCCTCCGGCTGGGGCGACAAGCTGGTCGTCGGCAAGGTCGACGTCGCCGACTTCCTCACCGCGAAGACGAACGCCGCCGACTGCCAGAAACTGCTCGACGCGCTCTACGACGACACCCTCCTCGGCAAACCGTCCGGCGCGTCCGCGCTGACCGGGTTCGAGCAGGGCGACTCCCGGCTGCTCTACCAGGTCGCCGCCTACGACCGGGCCAAGCTCGGCACCTCCCTGAACTGGCTGAAGACGCTGCCGGTGAAGTGCGACCAGTTCACCGCGACGGACTCCAAGGGCGGCCATCGGACGGTCCAGGTCATCGAGGACCCGGTGCCCGCCGTGGGCGACGCCCGCCAGGGTCTCCAGGTCACCGTCACGGGCACGAGCGGCAACGAACCCACCACGCTCACCCTGCAGTTGGCCGTCGTCCGGGTCGGCACCGACGCGATCACCGTCACCTCCGGCGGCCTCGACGGCACGGAGGCCGACACGACCAAGGCCGCCGTGCAGCACGGCACCGCGGATCTGAAGGACGTCCTGGCCGGACGGACTCCGCCCGCCCAACCCGGCCACCTGGACTGACAGTTCGCGGCTCCCGGAGAACATTCGCCCCGATCGCCGCGAACCCCTGGGCCGAGTGATCACCTGACGGCACAATGGAGTTGACGGATCGGACGGACGAACAAGGAGCCACAGCGTGAGTGACAGCGACACCCCGGCAGAGGGACCGACCCGGCTCAACACCGGTGTGGCGCACAACGCGCGCGTCTGGAACTACTGGATCGGCGGCAAGGACAACTACGAGATCGACCAGCGGGTCGGCGAGCACGTCGCCGGAATGTTCCCGGTGATCCGTGAAGTGGCGCGCGCCGACCGGGACTTCCTCGGCCGGGCGGTACGGTTCCTCGCCGGCGAGCGCGGGGTACGGCAGTTCCTCGACATCGGGACCGGACTGCCGACCGTCGACAACACCCACGAGATCGCCCAGCGCGTCGCACCCGACGCCCGCATCGTCTACGTCGACAACGATCCGCTGGTGCTGATCCACGCCCGCACGCTGCTGACGAGCACCCGCGAGGGCGTCACCGACTACATCGACGCTGATGTGCACGACCCGGAGGCGATCGTCCAACGGGCCGCCGCCACCCTGGACTTCGAGCGTCCGGTCGCGGTGATGATGCTGGGCATCCTGAACTTCATCCTCGACACCGAGGACGCCCGGGAGGTCGTACGCCGGGTCATGGCCGCGGTCCCCTCGGGCAGTTTCCTCGTGCTGACGCACCCGACCTTCGACGCCGACCTCGGCGGCGAGGGCAACGTCCCGGCGATGGAGTTCTGGAACGAGAACGCCACTCCCCCGATCACCGCCCGCAGCCGCGCGGACGTCGCCGCCTTCTTCGAGGGGCTCGACCTCCTCGACCCGGGCCTGGTGCCGTGCTCGCAGTGGCGCCCGGACTCCGAATCGCCCGCCGTGGTACCGCAGTTCGGCGCGGTGGCCGTGAAACCCTGACCGGAGCCGCCGACCGTGCCGGACGCGCCCCTGGAGGACGTATGACCACCCTTGCTGACCCCCTCCCCGGCGGCCGTCCCGGCGAGGTCGAGCGCGCCACCGCGCTGGCCGCCGAGCTGACCGGGCGGGGGGTGCACGGGATCGTCCTGGCCTACGTCGACACCGCGGGCGTGGGCCGGGTGAAGACGGTCCCAACCGCGAAGCTCGCCTCGGCGTCCGCCTGGGGCGTCGGCATGTCCCCGGTGTTCGACACCTTCCTGGCGAACGACTCCATCGTCACCACCGACGTCCTCGGCTCCCCGGACGGCGATCTGCGCCTCTACCCCGACCTCGACCACCTGGCCATCCTGTCCGGCCAGCCCGGCTGGGCCTGGGCCCCGGTCGACCGCATCACCCAGGAGGGCGAGCGCCACCCCGGCTGCAGCCGAACCTTCCTGCGCCGTACGGTCGTCGACGCGCAGCGACGGCACGGGCTCACCTTCCGCGCGGGCATCGAGATCGAGTGGTCACTCGGCCTGGCCACGGCACCCGACGGCACGTTCGTCCCCGCCACGACCGGTCCGGCGTACGGCGCGGCCCGGCAGGTCGAACTGAGCGACTACGGCGCCGAGTTGCTGTCGGCCCTGGCGACCCAGGGCGTGGACGTGGAGCAGTTCCACCCCGAGTACGCGGCCGGTCAGTTCGAGCTGTCGGTGGCCGCGCTCGACCCGGTCGCGGCGGCCGACCGCAGTGTCCTCGTACGGCAGACGATCCGCGCGATCTCCCAACGGCACGGCCTGCGCGCCTCGTTCAGCCCGGCCGTCCTCGCGCGCGGCGTCGGCAACGGCGGCCACATCCACCTCTCCGCCTGGCGCGACGGTACGAACCTCCACTCCGGGGGCGACCGCCGCTACGGCATGACGGCCGACGCCGAGTCGTTCGCGGCCGGTGTCCTCGCCCACCTCCCGGCGCTCACCGCCGTCACCGCGCCGAGCCCGGCGAGCTATTTCCGCCTCCAACCCTCCCAGTGGGCCGGGGTGTTCACCGCCTGGGGCCGCGAGACCCGCGAGGCGGCGGTACGCGTCGTCACCGGCACGGCGGGACAGCGCGCCCAGGCGGCGAACCTGGAGGTGAAGCCGGTCGACCTGGCCGCCAACCCCTATCTCGCCCTCGGCAGCCTGATCGCCACCGGCCTCGACGGCCTGACCAGCGCCGCCACTCTGCCCGAGGAAACCACCGGCGACCCCGCACACTTGGGCACGCCGGAGGCCGAGACCCGGGGCGTACGACGGCTGCCGACCTCCCTCGCCGAGTCCGTCGCGGAGTTCCGCAAGGACGAGCACCTGCGGGCCGCGCTGGGACCGGTCCTCGCCGACGCGGTGATCGCCGTACGACAGGGCGAGATCGCGGCCGTGGCGGACCTGGACGACGAGCAAATGGCTGCCATGTACCGCTGGACGTACTGACGATGGCCACCGGACCGGTCCACGAGGCGCTCGCCGCACTGGAGTTGGTGGACCACCACTGCCACGGAGTCGTCACCGAGGACCTGGACCGGGCGGCCTTCGAGTCGCTGCTCACCGAGGGGGACGTCTGGCCCGGCAGCGGGATCTCGCCCTTGGACAGCCCGGTCGGGATCGCCGTACGCCGTTACTGCGCACCGGTGTTGGACCTGGAGCGGCACGCGCCCGCCGACGAATACCTCGCCCGGCGCGCCGAGTTGGGCCCGCACGAGGTCAACCGGCGCTTCCTGACCGCCGCCGGCACCGGCGTCTTCTGCGTCGACACGGGGTTCGCGCCGCACCGCATCACCTCGCCCGCCGAACTCGCCGAACTCCCCGAAGCGGCGGGCGCGGTGGCCCATGAGGTCGTACGCCTTGAGACGGTCGCGGAGTCCGTGGCCGCGCGCGGGGTCGAGCCCGACGGGTACGCGGAGGCGTTCCGGACGGCCGTTCTGGACGCGGTGCGGCGGCCGGGGGTGGTGGCGGTGAAGTCGGTGGCCGCGTACCGGACGGGGTTCGATCTCGCCCCGGGCCGTCCCTCGGAGGCGGAGGTGACCGCGGCGGCCCGTGCCTGGCTGACCCGGGGCGGGCGGCTCGAAGACCCCGTCCTGGTACGGGAGTTGCTGTGGACCGCGGTCGACCTCGGCCTGCCCCTCCAGCTGCACACGGGCTTCGGCGACAACGACATCCGGCTGCACCGCACGGACCCCGCCCTGCTGACGGACTGGCTGCACGCGACCTCCGGGACGATCCCGGTGCTGCTCCTGCACTGCTGGCCGTACCAGCGTCAGGCCGGATACTTGGCGGCCGTCTTCGAACGCGTGTACCTGGACGTGGGGCTCACCCTGCACCACGTCGGACCGGTCCGGGCGCGGGCGGTGCTGGCGGAGGCGTTGGAGATCACACCGTTCCGCAAACTGTTGTACAGCTCTGACGCATATGGTCTGTCGGAGTTCTATGGGCTCGGTGCGCTGGCGTTCCGCCGAGGTCTTGGGGACCTTCTCCAGGACCGGGTGGACGCCGACGAACTGGGCCTGCCCGACGCACTGCGCCTGGCACGCTGGGCGGGGGCCGACAATGCCCGCCGGGTCTACCGGCTATCCGACGGACACTGAAAGTATGATCAAGCAATGTCTGACATGACCGACACCACGCCCGGTTGGCTGTCCGCCGACGACCTCGAACAGGCACGCGCCCGCATGCCGATCCTCTACGTCGAGGCGGTCCCCGTCCGCGTCGACGACAGCGGCGAAGTGACCAGCATCGGCCTGCTGCTGCGCATCGGCCCGGACGGCACCGTGAACCGCACGCTGGTATCCGGCCGCGTACTGCACCACGAGCGGGTCCGCGACGCGCTCCTGCGCCACCTGGAGAAGGACCTCGGCCCCGTCGCGCTGCCGCGCATCCCGACCTCACTGCAGCCGTTCACCGTCGCCGAGTACTTCCCGACGCACGGGGTCACGCCGTACCACGACCCCCGCCAGCACGCGGTCTCCCTCGCCTACGTCGTCCCGGTCACTGGCGACTGCCGGCCCCGACAGGACGCTCTCGACCTCGTCTGGTTCAGCCCCGAGGAGGCCGCCTCGGAGGCACTGCGGAGCGAAATGCCGGGCGGACACGGGGTGTTGCTCAAGCAGGCGCTGGCACACGTGGGTTGTGTGTCCTGACGGGACGGGCGAGGCGATTGTCTACAGTCATCGATCGACAGTTGACGGTCGGCGGTCGGCGGTCGGCGGTCGCCAAACGGTGGTCGACAGCTGCCGAACGACGGTTGCCAGTCGGCAGTCGGCAAGGTACCTATCAGTGATCGACGGTCGACAGTCGCCCATCAGCAGTCCACGGTCGACAGTCGCTGATCAGCGGTCGACGGGGGACCGCCGACTGTAGACAGTCGACCCCGGCCGTCAGCACCCGTCCGCCCGCGTCGCGGTGACCGCGACCGTGGCATAGCGCATGGTGAAGCTCCCGCCCGCCTTGTCGACCGCCGCCCCGACGCCGTCCAGCAGTTCGGCCAGCCTGTCCTGCGGCAGTCGGGTCAGGAGGCCGATCGTGGGCAGTTGGTCCAGCCAGGTGTCCCGGGTGTACGTCCGCTCCCAGTCGAAGCGCCACTCCTCCGCGTCCCCGAACCCACCCGCCGTACGGAACCCGTCGGCGGCCTTGGCGAGCATCGGCGCGTAGGAGGTCTCGGGCGCCCCCGACAGCCATCGCACGTTGACCGGCGCCTCGGGCACGACCCGTTCGTAGACCTCGGCGAAGGCTTCCCCGATGTCGGGCGGGAGTTGGAAGACGTGCCAGAACGCGGCCAGCCGTCCGCCGGGGCGCAGTACCCGCGCGGCCTTCGCGGCCCCCGCGACCGGGTCGATCCAGTGCCAGGACTGGGCGGCGACCACCGCGTCGAACTCCCGGCCCGCCGGTTCCCAGGCCTCCAGTGTCGACACATCGACCTCGACACCGAGGCGTCGCGCCACCTCGGCCATCCGCCCGTCCGGCTCGACCCCGAGCACCCGGCAGCCCGCCGCCTGGAACTGCCGGGCCGCGATGCCGGTCCCGCACCCGGCGTCGAGGACATCGCGCCCGGGGCTGCCGCTGACGATCCGGTCGATCAGGGCGTCGGGATACGGAGGCCGGGCGCGCTCGTAACGCTCGGCGTCGGTACCGAAGGACTCCGCGATGTGCCGGGCCCGATGCGAGTCCCGCACGGCGAGCCGCGACCCCTCGGGCTGTTGCGGTTGCTCGGAATGCTCCAACTGCCCGGCAGGCTCTGGTCGTTCAGGCTCTTCAGGCTGTTCAGGGGGGATAGTGGGCATGCGCCCACTTTAGTGGGCACCCGCCCACTCGTCTACGGTTGGGCACGCGCCCACTTGTCCATGGCCGGACATCTGCCTGCTTGTTCAGGGCCGGGCATCTGCCCACTCGTCCGGAGCCGGACATCCGCCCGCTCGCCGGGGCAGACCCGGGCGCGGAAGGAAGGATGCACGGTATGCCGACAGGGGTGGCCCTGCGCGATGCGCGTGAGCAGTTGTTCGACGCCGCCGAGCGGGTGCTGCTCCGGGACGGGGCGAACGCGCTGACCAGTCGGGCGGTGACCACGGAAGCAGGCTGCGCCAAGGGCGTCCTGCACCGGCACTTCGCCGACTTCGACGCCTTCCTCGCGGAACTCGTCCTGGACCGTATCGGCCGGCTCGACGCCCAGTCCGCCGCCCTGCACGCCGCCGCCGGGACGGGTACGGTCGCCGACAACCTCACCGGCGCGCTGTCGGAGCTGTTCGGTCCGGTCGCGGTGGCGATCGTCGGTCTGGTCATCTCGCGGGACGCCCTGCGTGCCCGGCTGCGCGGCACGACGCCCGCCGGGGTTCCCCTCCTCACCGAGGCCACGGGCATGTTCGCCTCGTACCTCGCGGCGGAACGCGACCTCGGCCGCATCACCCCGGATGCCGACATCGACACGCTCGCCCGCACCCTGATCGGTGCCGGGCACCTGCTCGCCGCCGGCCAGCCCGGCACCGTACCGGAGACCGAGGCCTATCACCGCGTGGCGACCACGGTCGTCGCCGGCGCCCTGCGGCACCCGGATCCGGACCGGCGCCCCCGCTCGCCGTCGCGGCCCCCGGCGTGAACCGCGAGCCGCGATGCCTCAACTACCGCTCTTCTACGGTCAGTTCTTGCCCTTGGTGACGACCCACTTGCCGCCGACCCAGTTGCCGACCGTCTCGTAACCGGAGCGGAAGGAGCCGAGCCAGTCGAGCTTCAGGTTCGCCTCGGCGGTGGACTTGACGGGGGTGTAGCTGCTCGCGTCGGTGGCCGAGCCGCCCGTGGTGTTCTTGGCGTAGTAGGGGAAGGGATAGACCGGCCGGGAGGCGGTGGTGTTCCCGCTGCTGTCAACGGACTTGGTCGTCAGGCTGGTTGGGGCATCGCCCTGGGTGACCCAGTCGGTGATCGCTGTCAGCGCGTCGAAGGTGTCCGGGCCCTGGCCGCCGCCGCAGTGTGCGACGCCGGGGAGCAGGAAGAGACGGGCGAAGGTCTTGGTGGCCGTCTCGCCGCCGACGGCCTTCTCAACTGCCTTGTAGTAGGCCATCGTTCCCACGGCGGGGATGTGCTGGTCGCCGAGACCGTGCCAGAGGATCAGCTTGCCGCCGGCCTTCTTGAACGCGGTGAGGTTCGGGTCGGTGGCGTCGTACATGCCCTCGCCCAGGGCCATGACCTTCTTGTAGTAGGCGGCCGTGAACTTGATGTCCTTGTACGTCAGGGTCGGCTGCGGGCTGTCGAAGATCTGGTAGCGCAGGGTCTCCCGCACGAAGCTGATGTCGCCGCTGGCGCCGGTGGCGGTGGCCGGGGTGATGATGCCGGCCCAGTTCAGCTCGGAGCCGCGCAACTGGTAGCCGGGGTAGAGGAGTTGGCCGTGTTCGTCGGTCGGCCCGGCGTAGATGCGGCGCAGGGTGGTGACCTGGTCGGCGGTCAGGCAGTACGCGTCGGACGTCGAGGTCTGGCCGGCCTTGCACTGAATGGTGCCGGGGTCCCAGGTGCAGCTCAGCGGGTCGGCGATGATGCCGTCGGCGGGGGCGCCGCAGCCCTTGAGCACGGCCTTGTGGAGGTCGGCGAGGTCGGCGTTGGTGATGGTCGCCGGGCCGCCGTTCAGGTACACGGACTGGGCGGTCCAGGCGTGCGAGAAGGTGTTCAGCGCGGTGAAGTTGTTGGCCGGGGCGCCGGCGATGATGCCGTCGAAGTCGGTCGGGTAGCGCTGGGCCTCGGTGAGGGCCTGATGGCCGCCCTGGGAGCAGCCGTCGAAGTAGGAGTGGGTGGCGGCCTGGCCGTAGTACTGCTTGATGATCGCCTTGGCCGCCTGGACCAGTTCGTGGTCGGACTTGTAGCCGAAGTCGGCGCGCAGGGTCGGGTCGGTGGAGAAGAGGCCGCCGCCCTGGTAGTGGCCCTCGTCGCTGGAGGCGACGGCGAACGCGCCGGTGGTCAGCGGGACGCAGCCGGTCGAGGCGGGGGCGCTGGTGACGCTGGTGTTGCCGCAGAGGCCGCCGCAGCCGACCTGGAGGTAGTTGGCCTGCCAGCCGGTCTCGGGAAGCTTGATCTCGAAGTGGAGTTGGGGAGCGATGACGCCCTTGACGTCACAAGCGGCCCAGTTGCCAAGGGTGTTGGCGCTCGCGGCGAGTTCGTTGGCCGAGGTGATCTCGAAGGGCACCCCGGGGACGGCGGCGGCCAGGTCGAGTTGGGCAACGCCGGAACAGGGGATGGCCGGCGCGATGCCCGAGGTCGTGGTGCTCGCCGAAACGGCCTTCGCCGAGGCCGAGTTGGCGGCCTGCGCGGTACCGATCGTGCTGTTGGCCAGCGCCACGCTCGCACCGGTCACCAGGGCGATGGCCGCGGCGAGGGCCGCTATGAACGTGGCCGAATTCCACTGACACCGTCTGAACAGCTTGGGCATGCCGGGTACTCCGTTCGATCGCCGGACCGGGGGTCGTGCAGGCACGGCGAGGAACGTAGCTCTCCGTTCATCAGCGAGCAATAGCGTCGACTCTATTGTTGACGATTTGGTCGAAGACTTTGGCCCGATATCGCTGACCAGGCCCGGAGCCGACACCCGCCACAACGTTAGCTTTCTTTTTGCGCAACTCATTGATTGTACCGACCGTTAGGTCTAATTTATCGGCTCTCTGGACCTTCGCTCCGCTCACCTCCGGAAGGCCGCCGATGTCCCAGACCCAGCTCACTCCCCCGCGGGACGAGGAAAGATCGCCCTCGACGACCCGCAATGTCCTCGTCATCGTCGCTCTCGTTTGGACCGTCCAACTGGTCGCACTCATCGCCGCGTTGTCCGGCATCGCACAGGCCGACATCGCCATCCACTTCAGGACCACCGAGATCGCGTGGTTCACCCTGATGACCCTGCTGACCGGGACGTTCTTCCTGCCGTTCGCGGTCAAGGCCGCCGCCGTCTTCGGCAAGAAGCGCGTCCTGCTCGTCGCCACGGGACTCGGCTTCGTCGGCGACCTGGTCGCCGCCGTCGCGACCGACTACCGCACCCTGCTGATCGGCCGCGGCATCGCGGGCATCTACGCCGCCAGCGCCCCGCTCGCCTACGCCATCACCCGTGACGTGTTCCCGCGCAAGTGGGTCGGGGTCGCCAGCGGGATCCTGGCCGGCGGTGTCGGTCTCGTCGCGTTCGGCGGACCGTTCCTGTCCGGCTGGCTGCTGGACGACTACGGCTTCCGCGGCGTCCTGTGGTTCATGGCCATCAGCACCGCCGTCAGCTTCCTCCTGGTCGCGGCCTTCGTGCCGGAGAGCCCGGTCCGCGCGGCGGCCGGCCGGATGGACTGGGCCGGCGGAATCCTCCTCGGCGGCGGCGTCACGGCCGTCATCTACGCCGTCGGCCAGGGCTCGCACTGGGGTTGGGGCAGCGGCAAGTTCATCGGCTACGTCGTCGGAGCCGCGATCGCGCTGATCGCCTTCGTCCTCGTCGAACGCCGGGTCGCGGAGCCCCTGTTCCCGCTCTCCATGACCCGACGCCGCCCGGTGTGGACCGTTCTCCTCGCCACCTCCATCGCGGCCGGCTCGCTCAGCGCCGTCGGCGTGGTCATCCAGCTGCTGATCCTGATGCCGAACATCCCCACGATCTCGGCGGGCCTGGGCTGGTCGGGCACCCACAACGCCATCGTCACCAGCCCGATCAGCGCCATGATCATCGTGGGAGCCGTCGGTACCGGCCTGCTCTCCCGCCGGATCGACGCACGCATCCTCCTGGGCACCGGCGCCGCGCTCGCGGTCCTCGGCTACGGCATCGGCACCCATCTGCACCACAGCGCCCCGCAGATCATCGAGATGGGCGTGATCGCGGGGCTGGGTACGGGCATCGTGATGGCGATCGTGCCCATCATGATCATCGAGGTGGTCACCCCCGAGGAACAGGCACTCGCCAACGGCGTCCAGACCCTCGGCCAGGGCGTCGCCCAGATCGTCGTCTCCCAGCTGGCCTTCGTCGTGATGGCGCAGCACGGGGCGGTCCTCAAGGGCACCCAGTTCTACCTCGACGCCGGCTTCACCAACGGGCTCTGGCTGGTGGTCGGTTGCGTCGCCGTGGGCGCCCTGCTCGTCGCTCTGATCCCCAGGAGCAAGCGTCTCGACGAGGTGGAGGTCGGCCAGGCGGTCGTCTGACACCACCGGCACAACCACCCACATGCGGAAGGCCGTTCTGCCGGTGACGGCCGAACGGCCTTCGGTGTACGGCCGGTTCAGTCGTTGCGCACGTACTCCGCCGCCGCGTCCAGCAGCCAGTCCGTCAGATACCCGGCGAAGGACGAGCGGACCAACACCCAGAATCCGGAGCCGGGTTCGTCGCGTGCGACCAGGACGACCTGGGCGCGGGCCAGCATGGTCTGGGCGCAGCGTCCGGCGCCGAAGGCCCGCGGGTGCAGGTCCAGCGCGCAGCCGTGGGCCAGCAGGTCGCGGGCCCGCGCGCCGGAGACGAGGAGGGTGGTGCGCTGGGCGGAGACGTCGGTGACGGCGATGTGTTCGTCACCGGCCGCCGCACGGATCCGCTGCTCCACGTCCCGCTGGGTGTCCGGCGGTCCGACCACCAGCCACTCGTCCGGCCCGAGCCACAGCACGGTCAACTCCCCTGACCGGACAACAGTGTTGGGCTCGACGGGCAGCGACAGACCGAGTGCGAGTCCTACGGCGTCCGCCGCCGCGCCCTTCGGGTCGAGCCGGAGGTTCACCTGGGCCAGGAAGGGGAGTTCGGCCAGCCGGATCGTGCCGCCGGAGGAACGGGTCGTGGCCGCCAGTCGGTCGGCGGCGCCCGCGAGGGGGCTGCGGCGCGGGACGGAAAGGGCGGTGTCAGCCATCGCGGCGGGCTCCCTCGGGGTCGTAGAGGACGGGGCTTGCGACGGTGACCGGGATCAAGCGGTCGCCCACGGGGGCGTAGAGGCGTTCGCCGATGCGGTCGCGGCCGCCCTTGATCAGGGCGAGGGCGAAGGTGCGGCCGAGGGCGGCGCTGCGGTAGCTGGAGGTGACGTGGCCGAGCATCGGGACGGGCGGGGCCGGGAGTACGCTGTCCGCGATGAGTTGGGTGCCCTCGGGGAGGAAGGCGGCGGGATCCTCGGGGAGCAGGCCGACGAGGTGCTTGCGGTCGGGGCGGACGGCATCTGCGCGGGCGTAGGAGCGCTTGCCGATGAAGTCGGGCTTCTTCTTCGACACCGCCCAACTCATGCCGAGATCCTGGGGCGTTACGGTGCCGTCGGTGTCCTGGCCGATGATCGGGTAGCCCTTCTCGGCGCGCAGGACGTGCATGGTCTCGGTGCCGTACGGGGTGATGCCGAAGGGGGCACCGGCCTCGTACAGCGCCTCCCACAGGGCGAGGGCCTCCCACGGCGAGACGTTGATCTCGTAGGCGAGTTCGCCGGAGAAGCTGATCCGGCACACCCTGGCCTCGATGCCCGCGACGGTCGTGTCCCGCCAGGCCATGAACGGGAAGTCATCGTTCCCTACGGCCAGTTGGGGCGCGAGCGAGCCGAGCACCTCGCGGGAGCGGGGGCCGACCAGGGCCACGGTGGCCCACTGTTCGGTCACCGAGGCACAGTGGACGCGGAGTTCGGGCCACTCGGTCTGGTGCCACTCCTCCATCCAGTCGAGTACGGCGGCCGCGTTGCCCGTCGTCGTCGTGACCAGGTAGCGGTCCGGGGCGAGGCGGATGGCGGTGCCGTCGTCGAAGACCATGCCGTCCGGGCGGCACATGACCCCGTAACGGACCATGCCGACCTTCAAGTTGCTCATCATGTTGGTGTAGAGCCGGTCGAGGAAGACGGGTGCGTCCGGGCCCTGTACGTCGATCTTGCCGAGGGTGGAACCGTCCATGAAGGCGACGCCCTCGCGGGCCGCCGCGCACTCGCGCAGGACCGCGGTCTCCATGTCCTCGCCGCCCTGCGGGTAGTACCAAGGACGCTTCCACTGGCCGACGTTCTCGAACAACGCGCCCTGCATGACGTGCCAGTCGTGCAGCGCGGTCGTACGGATCGGGTCGTGCAGGGCGCCCCGGTCGCGGCCGGCGAGGGTGGCGAAGGAGACCGGTGTGTACGGCGGGCGGAAGGTCGTCGTGCCGAGCAACGACACGTCCACGCCCAGGGGTTCGGCGACCACGCCACTGGCCAGGACGCCGGAGGTCTTGCCCTGGTCGTTGGCCGTGCCGGCCGTCGTGTAGCGCTTGGTGTGTTCGACCGAGTTGAGGCCTGCGGCGGTTGCTCGGGTCAAGTCGGCGACGGTGACGTCTCGTTGGAGGTCCACGAAGCGGGGGGCGTCGGTGGTGACGCCGGGGACGTCGAAGACCTGCATGGCGGGGGTGTGGGGTTCGGGGGCGATCTGCGGGAGGCGGGGGGCTTCGGCCGTGTAGCCCTCTGCCTCCATCGCTCGGGCTCCTGCGGCCGCGCCCTGCAACAAGGCACCGGCCAGGTCGAATTCGCCGTTCGCGCTGCCCGCGACCTCGACTGCTTGTCGGCAGGTGTCCGGGACGAACGTGCCGAGGGTGTCGTCGTAGCGGAGTTTTCCTCCTGCCTGGCTGAAGAGGTGGGCGACCGGGTTCCAGCCGCCGGAGACCAGGAGGAGGTCTGCGGTGAACTGCCTTGTCGTGTCCGGGGTTTCGCCGTACGGGGCGACCGTTACGGCGGTCAGGCGTGGGGTGCCCTCGGTGCCCACTACTGCGTGGCCGGGCAGTACCTCGATGCCTGCGTCACGGGCTCGGCTTGCCCAGTCCTCCGGGGCGGACGGGCGGGTGTCCACTATCGCCGCGATCCGTACGCCTGCCGCTGCCAGGTCCAACGCGGCTGCGTACGCACTGTCGTTGGTCGTGAAGACGACGGCGTTGCGGCCGGGGAGGACACCGTAGCGGTTGATGTACGCGCGGGCCGACGCGGCCAGCATTACTCCGGGGCGGTCGTTGTCCGGGAAGGCGAGGGAGCGTTCGTGGGCGCCGGTTGCCAGGACCACTCGGCGGGCTCGGATGCGCCAGACGCGTTCTCGGGAGATGTGGGTGGGGGCTGTTGCGCCGAGGTGGTTGGTGCGGCGTTCCACGGCCAGGAGGTGGTTGTCGTCGTAGTGGCCGAAGACAGTGGTGCGGCGGAGGACGCGGACGTCGGGGGCGGTGGTGAGGTCTTCGCTCAACTCGGTTACCCAGTCGAGGTGTTGGGCGGTGTCCTGGAGGCTGCCGCCGAGGTCGGGGCGGTCGTCGGCGAGGATGACGCGGGCGCCGGTTCGGGCTGCGGTGGCTGCGGCGGCCAGGCCGGCTGGGCCTGCGCCTACGACCAGCAGGTCGCAGTGGGCGTGGACGGCGTCGTAGCGAGCGGGGTCCGGTTCTGTGGCGAGGCGGCCCTGGCCGGGGAGGCTGGTGGCGATCAGGCCGTCGTACAGCTCGATCGTTGTGGCCGGGAGCATCGGCTCGGGGAACGGGGCCTCGATCTGGATGACGGCGTTGGGTTCTTCGACTCCGGCGGTGAAGATGCCTCGGGGGCGGCCGAGTTTGATGCTGGTGCCGGTTTGGATGATGCCGTTGGCGAGGAGGGCGGAGGCGAGGGTGTCGCCTTTGTAGCCCTGGTATTCGGTGCCGTCGAAGGTGAAGGTGAGGGGGGTGTTTCGGTGGATTCGGCCGTGGGTGGGGTGGCGGAACGGATGAGTCTCGCCCCCGCCGCCCCTACCCGTCCCATCCTCCAGGAACTCTGCCCCTTCGACCCCGCTCCCAGGGGGCACCGCCCCCTGGACCCCCGTCGGCCCCGAAAGGGCCTCGTCCTCAAACGCCGGACGGGCTGAGATTGCGGGCCTGGGCTGAAGAGTGGACGCGGGACGGGCTGACATTGCCGGCCCGCGCTGAACAGTGGACGCCGGAGAATCGGCAACTACCCCCACCCCAGCCGCCGTTGGCCGCTCCTCCCCCGCCCGGTACACCCCCAGGATCTCGTTCGTCGCCGTGTCCCTTACCGCGTTGAACCAGCGGCGGCAGCCCGCCGCGTGGTTCCAGCGTTCCGCGAAGGGGCCCTTGGGGTTGTCGCGGAAGAACAGGTAACGCGCCCACTCCTCGTCGGTCAGGTCGGACGGGGTTTGTGGGTAGGCGACATGGGCCTGGCCGCCATAGTGGTACTCGGCCTCGTCGCGGGGCCCGCACCAGGGGCAGGGGATCAGCAGCATCGTTCGGCTCCCTAGTGGGCCACCGCGGCAGCGCCGTGCTCGTCGACGAGCGCGCCGGTGGTGAAACGGTCGAGCGAGAAGGGGGCGTTGAGGTGGTGAGGGGTGTCGTGGGCGATGGTGTGGGCGTAGACCCAGCCGACGCCCGGGGTGGCCTTGAAACCGCCCGTCCCCCAACCGCAGTTCAGGTAGAGGTTGTCGACCGGGGTGAGGCCTACGATCGGTGACGCGTCCGGGGTTACGTCCACGATGCCGCCCCAGGTGCGGAGTACGTGGGCGCGGGCGAAGACCGGGAACAGCTCCAAGGCCGCGGCCATTTGCTCCTCGATGATGTGGAACGCGCCGCGCTGCGTATAGGAGTTGTACGAGTCGATGCCCGCGCCCATCACCAACTCGCCCTTGTGCGCCTGGCTCACGTACACATGGACCGCGTTCGACATGACCACCGTGGGGTGGACCGGTTCCAGGAGTTCCGAGACCAGTGCTTGCAACGGGTGGCTCTGGAGCGGGAGTTGGATGCCCGCCATGGCTGCCAGGACCGACGTGTGGCCCGCCGAGCACAGGGCTACCTTGCCCGCCGATATCGGGCCGAGTGTGGTCTGTACGCCCACCACCCTGCCGTCGACGATGTCCAGGCCCGTGACCTCGCAGTTCTGGATGAGGTCGATGCCCGCCGCGTCGGCCGAGCGGGCCAGGCCCCACGCAACGTGGTCGTGTTTGGCGATGCCCGCGCGGGGTTGGTAGGTGGCTCCCATCACCGGATACCGCACGTCCGGTGAGGTGTTGACGATCGGGCAGACCTCCTTGACCTGCCGTTCGTCGAGCCATTCGGCGTCCACGCCGTTGAGGCGGTTCGCCTCTACTCGGCGCACGCTGTCCCGGACGTCCTGGAGGCTGTGGGCAAGGTTGAGGACTCCACGCTGGGAGAAGAGGATCGGGTAGTCCAGCTCCTCCTCCAGGCCCTCCCAGAGTTTGAGGGCGTGTTCGTAGATGCCCGCGCTCTCGTCCCAGAGGTAGTTGGAGCGGATGATCGTGGTGTTGCGGGCCATGTTGCCGCCCGCGAGCCAACCCTTCTCCAGCACCGCGACGTTGGTGATGCCGTGGTTCTTCGCCAAGTAGTGGGCCGTCGCCAGGCCGTGGCCGCCGCCGCCCACGATCACCACGTCGTACGAGCGTTTCGGCTCGGGGGTGCGCCAGAGCCAATCGGGGTGTTCGGGGAGGTCCGCGCCCGGGGTGCGGGGGGTCGTCATCGGGAGGTGCCCTCCTCGGACAGGTGCGGGTAGAGCGGGTGCTTCGCCGCGAGTTTCTTCGTGCGGGCGCTCAAGTCGCCCATGTCGGGCTCCGGTTGGAGGGCCAGCGCGATCACGTCCGCCACCTCTGCGAAGTCCTCCTCCGTGAAGCCGCGTGTCGCCAACGCCGGCGTGCCGATGCGCAGGCCCGACGTGACCATGGGCGGGCGTGGGTCGAAGGGCACGGCGTTGCGGTTGACCGTGATGCCGATCTCGTGGAGCAGGTCTTCCGCCTGTCGGCCGTCCAACTCCGAGTCGCGCAGGTCGACCAGGACGAGGTGGACGTCCGTGCCGCCGGTGAGGACCTTGACCCCCGTGGCTGCCACATCGGCTCGGGTCAGGCGTTCCGCGAGGATGCGGGAACCCGCCAACGTACGCGCCTGGCGTTCCGCGAACTCCGGTGATGCCGCGACCTTGAACGACACCGCCTTCGCGGCGATGACGTGCTCCAGCGGGCCGCCCTGCATTCCGGGAAACACCGCCGAGTTGATCTTCTTGGCGAGGTCGGCCTCGTTGGTGAGGATGACTCCGCCGCGTGGGCCGCCGAGGGTTTTGTGTGTCGTCGTCGTGGTCACGTGGGCGTGTGGCACGGGGTTCGGATGGAGCCCTGCGGCTACCAGGCCCGCGAAGTGCGCCATGTCGACCATGAGCAGCGCGCCCACCTCGTCGGCGATCCGCCGGAACTCCGCGAAGTCCAACTGCCGTGGATACGCCGACCATCCGGCGATGATCATCTGGGGGCGGTGTTCCTTGGCGAGGCGTTCCACCTCGTCCATGTCGACCAGGTTGTCGGTCTCGGAGACGTGGTACGGAACCACGTTCAGCATCTTGCCGCTGTAGTTGAGACGCATGCCGTGGGTGAGGTGGCCGCCGTGGGCGAGGTCCAGGCCGAGGATCGTGTCGCCGGGCTTCAACAGGGCGAAGAACACCGCCGTGTTGGCCTGCGCGCCCGAGTGCGGCTGGACGTTGGCGAAGCCCGCGCCGAACAGGGACTTGACCCGCTCGATCGCCAACCGCTCGGTGACGTCGACGTGTTCACAGCCGCCGTAGTAGCGACGGCCGGGGTAGCCCTCGGCGTATTTGTTGGTGAGGACCGAGCCCTGCGCCTCCAGTACGGCGGAGGGTGCGAAGTTCTCGGAGGCGATCATCTCCAACGTGGACTGCTGACGGTGCAGTTCGGCGCGGAGTGCGGCGTGGACCTCGGGATCCAGTTCGGCCAAAGGGGTGTTGAGCGCGTTCATACGGCGTTCGTGTCCTTCCGGTCAGCCACGGAGACGGGACATCGTCGGGTCGAACAGTGGCTCCGCCGCCACGACCGCCTCGACGCGCTCGTCGAAGTAGCCGATGTGCAACTGGGTGCCAGGGGTGGCGAGTTCGGCCGGGAGCCAGGCGTAGGCGATGCCCTTGCCGATCGTGTAGCCGTAGGCGGCGCTGGTGACGTAACCGACGGCGCGCTCGCCGTCGTAGACCGGCTCCTTGCCCATGACGACCGAGTGCGGGTCGTCGATGGTGAGGCAGGTCAACTGCCGTCGCACGTCGGTCTTTCGGCGTTCCAGTGCCGCCTTGCCGATGAAGTCGCCCTTGTCGAGTTTGACGGCGAAGCCGACGCCGGCCTCGTACGGGTCGTGCTCGTAGGTCATGTCGGTGCCGAAGGAGCGGTAACCCTTCTCCAGGCGGAGGCTGTTGAAGGCGCCGCGGCCTGCGATGACACCGCCCAGCGGTTGCGCCGCCTGCCAGAGGGTGTCCCAGAGTTTCTGGCCCTGGTCGGCGGTGGTGTACAGCTCCCAGCCCAGTTCGCCGACGTACGACAGACGCATGGCGGTCACCGGGACCGTGCCGATGTAGGCCTTCTTGGCTCGGAAGTATTTGAGGCCTTCGTTCGTGAAGTCCTCGTCCGTCAGGGGCTGTAGGACCTTGCGTGCCAGTGGGCCCCAGAGGCCGATGCAGCACGTGCCCGGCGTGATGTCGCGGACCTGGACCGTGCCGTCGGCCGGGAGGTGGCGGGTGAACCAGTCGAGGTCGAGGTTGCCGTTGGCACCGACCTGGAAGCGGTCGCGGGCCAGGCGGGCGACGGTGATGTCGCTGCGGATGCCGCCGTCCTCGTCCAGCAGGAGGGTGTACGTCACCGAGCCGACCGACTTGGCGACCTTGCCGGTGACCAGGCCCTCCAGGAAGTCGGCGGCACCGGGGCCGGTGACCTCCAGGCGTTTGAGGGCCGTCATGTCGTACATCGCGACCGTTTCGCGGGTGGCCTGTGCCTCGGCGCCGACGATGGGCGACCAGTACTGCGCCGCCCAGTCGTTCGGGGTGGGGATCGAACGGCCTTCCAGCAGGCCCGAGTTGGCCTCGTACCACTGGGGGCGTTCCCAGCCGTTGGCCTCCAGGAAGACCGCGCCGTGTTCCAACTGGCGGGTGTGGAAGGGGCTGGTGCGGATCGGGCGCGGCTTACCGGACGGCTGGAGGGGGTGGAGGATGTCGTAGACCTCGACGAAGTTCTGGCAGTCGCGGGCCAGGACGTATTCGGGGGCGAGTTGGTGCTGTTCGAAGCGGTTGACGTCGCACTCGTGGAGGTCGAAGGACGAGCAGTATCCGTCGACCAGCCACTCGGCCATCGCGCGGCCGACGCCCGCCGAGTGCGTGACCCAGACGGCCTCGGCGACCCAGAAGCCCTTGACGTCCGAACTCTCCCCGAGGAGGGGGAAGTTGTCGGTGGTGAAGGAGAACAGGCCGTTGATGCCCTCCTCGACCTTCGCGTCCTTCGTGGCGGGGAGCAGGGACTGCGTCTCCGTCCAGGCGGGTGCGAAGTCGTCCTCCGTGAACTTGAGGACGGAGGGCATGTCGTCGGCCTCGCCGACCGAGAGGATGTCGTCGGCCGAGATGGGCATGGGGCGGTGGCCGTAGTAGCCGATGCCGATGGCGTCGAAGCGGTCGCGGTAGTAGAGGTCGGCGTCCTGGTGGCGCAGGATCGGGCGGACGGCCTCCTCGGTCTGGCCGGCGAGGGCGGGTACCGGTCCGGTCCAGGCGAGTTGGTGGCCGAGCGGGGTCAGCGGGAGGTTCATGCCGACCATGCGGGCGATCTTGGGGCCCCAGATGCCGGCGCAGCAGACGACGATGTCGGCGGGGAGCTCGCCCTGGTCGGTGAGGACGCCGGTGACGCGGCCGTCGGCCCGCTGGACGTCCAGGACTTCGTGGCGGGCGAGGAAGGTCACACCGCGTTCCGTGGCCCGGCGGATCTGCGCCTCGACGGCGAGGACGGCTTTCGCGAGGCCGTCGGTGGGGACCAGGAGGCCGCCGAGGACCCTGTCAGCGTTGAGAAGCGGGTGGTGCTCGACGCACTCCTCGGGGGTGAGCAGGCGGGCCTCGATGCCCCAGGCGGTGATCCAGCCGTGGCGGCGGTGGAGTTCGGCGACGCGCTCGGGGGTGGTGGCTACTTCGAGGCCGCCGACCTGGAGGAAGCAGGGCTTGCCGTCGACGTCCAGGGAGCAGAACTTCTCGACCGTGTAGCGGGCCAACTCGGTCATCGTCTTCGAGGAGTTGGTCTGGAAGACCAGCCCGGGCGCATGCGAGGACGAGCCGCCGGTGGCGGGCAGCGGGCCCTGGTCGACCACGGTCACTTCGGTCCAGCCTCGCGCGGAGATCTCGTCCGCGAGCGCCGCCCCCACGACACCCGCTCCGATGATGACCACTCGGGGTCCCGCCATCGCCGCACCTCCGGCTAGAAAGCAATCCGGTTGCTGTCTGCGCAACATGCTTCAGGTTGCGCAACTCAATGTGCCCGGCGCGAGGAGTGGGTGTCAAGGGGTCCGTGACGTCGGAAAACAGCCCGAAACACACCCCGGAACACAGTGATTCCGGCGGGCGGCGCGCATGCGCCCGGGTGCGCTGCGGGAGTTGAGCGAGCCGCGAGAGCCGCGGGAGAACTTCTCGCGCCGAGCGGGTGGAAAATGGGCACACCGGAACGCGAGCTCCGCAGGCAACAGCTTCACATTCCTGCGGGAAATCCGCACAGAAAAGGCGCCTTACCGGCTGCGGCTTCCGGAAGTGTGCGAACTCCCTTGTGCCGCAGTCCAGCAGGCGCCTCCTGCCGTTCTTCAGATCACCGGACGGTCATGGCCCGATGAATCCAGGATCAGTCGTGGAACGGGCAGTCCTTGATGATGAAGAACGCCTTTCCGGGCTGATCCACGCCGAGTTTCGCCTGCTCGCCGGGCCTCGAACTGCCGATGACCAGGTCCGCGCCCTTGAATTGCGTGGTCTTGGAGTGCCACAGGCGCCGACCACCGGAATACTGGTAGAACTCCACATCACCGTTCTTCGCGACCCGCACGTACGCGGACGGGCCGCTGAGGTGTCCGTTGGCCGCGTACACCGTGCAGGTCAGGGACTTGTAGGTCATGTAGATGTTGTAGGACTTCCCGACGCAGAACTTGGCCTTCCTGGACGAAGGGCCATCGGTGATGCAGTGTCCCGCCGTCAACTTGCTTCCGTTGGGCAGCCGGTTGCTTGCGGCCGCGTCGGCCGGGCCGGCCGCGCCCAAGGCGATCGCGGCCGCGGCCGCGAAGACGGCCGCCTTGCGAGCGGAACCGGAACCGATGTTGAAAATGCGTGCCATGACACAATCCTCCCCGTGAATGAATGGATTCGCGCGTGGTCCTACCGCGCTCCATCCCGGACAGGATCTTACCGTTCAGGCACGTTCATCACTTGTCCCAGAGATCCTTTTGCCGCAGTTTGACCATGTGTATTTCCCTTGACGCCCGCCGCGAAGAATGCGGAGCCGCACAAGAAACCCGGCCACGTGACCACATGCCACGCGGCCGGGCTCCAAAACCACTCAAGGAAGCAATGTGGGCGCTACTTGAGCCAGGCCTTGACCTTGTCGGGATTGGCGTCGACCCACTTCTTCGCCGCGGCGTCGTCGGACAGCTTGTCCTGGGCTATGTACTTGGCCACGGTGTTCTGGTCGTCGTTCGTCCAGTTGAAGTTCTTCACCAGGTTGTACGCGGGGCTGCCGGACTTGGCGAACTTGGTGCTGACGACCTTGTCCAGGTTGTACACGGGATAGTCGCAGGCGACCTTCGTGGCGACGGCGTCACACCCCGTCGTGTAGGCCGGCAGCGCGACCTTCTTCAGCGCCACCTCGGACAGGAACCACTGCGGCTCGTAGAAGTAGCCGATGACCCACTGCTTGTTCTTCTCGGCGGTGCGGAAGGCCTGGATGAGCGCGGTCTCGCTGCCCGCGTACACCACCTTGAAGTTCAGCTTCAGATTGGTCACCAGCGCCGCGTCGTTGGTGACGTACGACGGGTCGCCGTCGAGGAGTTGGCCCTTGCCGCCCGACTCCGAGGTCTTGAACTGGGACGCGTACTTGTTCAGGTTCTCCCACTTGAGGACGTCGGGGTGGGCCTTGGCCAGCCACGGCGGCACGTACCAGCCGATGAGGCCTTTGTTGCCGGTCTGTCCCGCCTCCACGGCCGTCTTCTGGCCGGTGATGTACTTCTTCTTCAGGTCGTCGTGGCCCCAGTTCTCCAGGATCGCGTCGACCTCGCCGGTGCCGAAGCCCTGCCAGGCGATCTGTTCCTTCAGGTCCTTCTTGTCGACCGTACAACCGAGGTCGTGCTGCGCGACGTACGCGACGACCGCCGCGTCCGCCTCGTAGCCCACCCACGGGTTGACCGCGAGGTTGAAGGTGCCGCACTTGCCCGAGCTGCTGCTCGATCCCGAGGAGGTGTCGCCGACCTTCGCCCCGCCGCAGGCGGTGAGGGTGAGGCCGAGAACGGCCAGTCCGGCCGCGCCGGTTCGCCAGTGTCTTGCCATGGTGTCGTGCTCCTTTAAGCGCTGGTTCGGCGCGCGGCCGCCTGAGTGATCCGGTCGAACATGACTCCGAGCAGTACGATGGCGAGCCCCGCCGCCAGCCCCTTGCCGACCAGCTGTCCCTGCTCGAATCCGGCCACGACGTCGTAGCCGAGGGCGCCGGCTCCCACCAGGCCGCCCACAACAACCATCGACAGCACGTAGATCAGGCCCTGGTTGGTCGCAAGGGTCAGGGCGCCGCGTGCCATCGGGAGTTGAACCTTGGTGATGATCTGCCAGTCGTTGCATCCGGCGGCGGTGGCCGCCTCGACCGTGGTCTCGGGCACGGCGCGCACCCCGTCCGCGATGATCTTCATGGCGACCGGCGCCGCGTAGACGACCGCGGCGACGATGGCCGTGAAGCGCGTCGGACCGAACAGCGCGAGGAACGGCACCAGATAGACAAACGGCGGCATGACCTGCGCGGCGTCCAGAGTGGGCCGCAGCAGCCGGTCCACCAGCATGCTGCGCCCCATCCACACGCCGACGACGATGCCAAACACCATGACCAGCACCGTCGCCACGACGGTCGAGGCCAGCGTCGTCATGCTGTCCGACCACACCCCCGTGCCCACCAGCAGGCCCACGCACACGGCGGTGGTGATCCCGGCGCGCCAGCCGCCGAGCACCACGCCGATCCCGATCAGGGCCGCGCCGACGAGCCACCACGGGGAGTCGGTGAGCAGCGACTGGAACGGGTTGAGCAGTCCGTCGGTGATCGCGTCACGGAAGGCGTTGGTGATGCCGGAGAGGTTGTCCTGCGCCCAAGTGGTCACGCTGTCCGCCGCGTTGGCGATATGGCTGCCGGTGGTGCCGTCGCCGGGGAACTGCGCCGCCCAGAGATACGTGTGCGACAGATAGATCAGTACGACGACACCCACGGCGCCCGAACCGAGCAGCGGGCGGCGCCACTTGAGGAAGCGGCCGGACGAGTTGCGGGCCTGTTCCGCTCGGGTGCTGGAGGCGGTGGTGACCCGGTCCAGGACGATGGCCATGACGACGATGGCCAGGCCCGCGTTGAACGCCGTACCGACGTCGAGCGATTCCAGTGCCTGCATGACGGTCTTGCCGAGGCCGGGCGCGTCGATCAGGGCCGCGATGGTGACCATGGCGAGGGCGGCCATGATGGTCTGGTTGACGCCCATGACCACGGTCCGCTTGGCCATGGGCAGCAGCACTTTGACGAGTGACTGCCAGCGCGTCGACCCCATGGAGTCGGCCGCTTCCACGGTGGTCTCCGGTACGGAGCGGATGCCGTGCGCGGTGATACGGATCGCGGGCGGGGCCGCGTAGATCACCGTGGCGATCACGGCGGAGGCCGGGCCGATGAGGAAGATCAGGGTCAGCGGGGCCAGGTAGACGAAGGTCGGCATCGTCTGCATGAAGTCCAGGAACGGCGTGATGATCCGGTTGAACCGGTCCGACAGCCCCGCCCACACCCCCAGCGGGATCGCGAACACCAGCGCCACGAGGACCGCGGAGAGGGTCAGCGCCAGGGTGTCCATGCTCTCCTGCCACAGCCCCTGGAGCCCGAAGAAGGCGAAGCCGGCCATGGCGAGGAGCGCGACCCGCCAGTTGCCCACGGCCCAGGAGACGAAGCCGGCGATGCCGACGACACCGAGCCAGCCGATCTCCGGCAGCGGGCGGTCGCCGCTCGGCTGCGAGATCAGGTCCTGGACGAAGGTCACCAGGTTGTCGATGACCAGCCGGATCTCGTTGAAGAAGTAGAGGAAGAGCGGGTTGGAGTTGCGGTTGGCGCCGACCGAGTCGTTGAGGTCGTTGAACCACCGGTGCAGACCGGTGAGATCGGCCGCCGCGAGCGTCAGCGTCTGCTTTCCGCGCAGCACGGCGAACAGCACCAACCAGACGACGACGATCGCGCCGACCATCATGGGCCGGGTGACCTTGCGTCGCGGGTTCTTCAACTCCGGTGCGGCGTCCGCGACTTGCTGTGCGGGCTCCGGTTTCTCCACGGCGACGGTCATCACGCGTCGCCTTCCCGCCCGGCGACGACCGCGAGGATCTCCTCGTCGCCGACGATGCCGAGCAGCTTGCCGTTCTCGACGACCTTGACGGGCTTGTCGGCCGCGAGTACGGCGCGGGTGGCCTCGCGTACGACGACGTCCGGGCCCAACTCCGGTCCGTCCAGGGGGTCTTCGTCCACGGCGGGCCGCATGATCCAGCGCAGGGTGAGGACGTCGCCGCGCGGCACGTCCTTCACGAATTCCCGTACGTAGTCGTCGGCGGGGGCGCCGACCAGCTCGTCGCCCGTCCCGCACTGCACCATCTTGCCGTCGCGCATGATGAGGATACGGTCGCCCAGCTTGAGGGCCTCGGACAGGTCGTGGGTGATGAACACCATGGTCTTGCCGACCTCGTGGTGCAGCCGGATGACCTCGTTCTGCATGTCACGGCGGATCAGCGGGTCGAGCGCGGAGAACGGTTCGTCGAAGAGGAGCACGTCCGGGTCACCGGCCAACGCCCTTGCCAGGCCGACGCGTTGCTGCATACCGCCGGAGAGCTGGTCGGGGTAGGAGTTCTCGTACCCCGAGAGTCCGACCAACTCGACGACTTCCAGGGCCCGTTTGGTGCGCTCGGCCTTGCTCATGCCGCGGATCTCCAGGCCGAACGACACGTTGTCGACGACCCTGCGGTGCGGCAGCAGTCCGAAGTGCTGGAAGACCATGGAGAATTTACGGCGCCGCAGCTCGCGCAGCCGCTTGGCGTCCGCGTCCCGGATGTCCTCGCCCTCGAAGACGATCTCCCCGGCGGTGGGTTCGATCAGCCGGGTCAGACATCGCACCAGGGTGGACTTCCCGGAGCCGGACAGCCCCATGACGACGAAGACCTCGCCGGGCGAGACCTCGAAGTTGACGTCGCGTACGGCGGCGGTGCAGCCGGTGCGGTCCATCAGCTCACGGCGTGTGAGCCCGCACAGTTCCTCGGAGTCGGGTACTTGCTCTGCCTTCGGCCCGAACACCTTCCACAGCTTGCGCACGGATATGACCGGGGTGGGGGCCGAGTCCTGGGGAGTGCCGCGCCGCTGCGGCACCTCGGTCTGTGCTGGGGTCACGATCGACCTCTTTTCGGCGTTCAGCCGCGGAACCAGTGCTGCGGCCGGGGTTGGATGTTCTGCCAGATGTGCTTGGGCTCTCGGTACTCGTCCAGGCCGGTCGGTCCCAGCTCCCGGCCCACGCCCGAGTGTCCGAAGCCACCCCATTCCGCTTGCGGCACATAGGGGTGGTAGTCGTTGATCCACACCGTGCCGTGCCGCAGCCGCCGGGCGACCCGCTGGGCCTTCCCCGCGTCCTGGGTCCAGACGGCGCCGGCGAGTCCGTACTCGGTGTCGTTGGCGATGCGTACGGCGTCGTCCTCGTCGGTGAAGCGCTCCACGGTCAGGACCGGTCCGAAGGACTCCTCGTGCACCACCCGCATGTCCTGCGTGCACGCGTCGAGGACGGTCGGCGGGTAGAAGTGCCCGTCGGCGAGGGCGAGTTCGGAGGGCCGCTCACCACCGCACCGCAGCACGGCGCCCTCGGCGATGCCCGCCGCGACGTACGCCTCGACCTTCTCAAGATGCTGCGCGGAGATCAGCGCCCCGGTCTCGGCCTCGGGATCGAAGGGCCCGCCGAGCCTGATCTGCCGTGCCCGCCGCACGACTTCGTCCACGAACCGGTCGTGCAGCGAGTCCTCGACGATCAACCGGGCGCCGGCCGAACAGACTTGACCGGAGTGCAGGAAGACGGCCGTGAGCGCGAAGTCCACGGCCGTCTCGAAGTCGGCGTCGGCGAAGATGACGTTGGGGTTCTTGCCGCCCAGCTCCAGCGCGACCTTCTTCACGGTCGCGGCGGCGGTGGCCATGATGCGCTTGCCGGTCTCCAGGCCCCCGGTGAAGGAGACCATGTCGACGGCGGGATCCTCGGAGAGCGGCGCGCCCGCCTCGGGCCCGGCGCCGAGCACGAGGTTGGCGGCACCGGCGGGAAGCCCGGCCTCCTCCAGCGCCTTCATCAGCAGGATGGAGGTGGAGGGCGTCAGCTCACTCGGCTTGAGGACGACCGTGTTCCCCGCGAGAAGAGCCGGAGCGACCTTCCAACTGGCTTGCAGGAGCGGATAGTTCCAAGGCGTGATCAGCCCGCACACCCCAACGGGCTCGTAGACGACCCGACTTACGGCGTCGTCGCGCCCGGTGTCGATGACCCGCCCGGCATCGGTGCCGCCGATCCCGCCGTAGTAGCGGAAACAGGAGACGACGTCGGCGATGTCGTACTCGCTCTCCACCAGCCGCTTGCCGGTGTCCAACGACTCGGCGCGGGCGAACTCCTTGGCGTCGCGCTCGATGAGGTCGGCGGTCCGCAGCAACAGCGCCCCGCGCTCCCGCTCGGGGGTGCGCGGCCAGGGCCCTTCGTCGAAGGCGCGGCGGGCCGCCGCGATCGCGGCCTCGGTGTCGGGACGCGTTGCCTCGGACACGGTCGCGGTGAGCGTGCCGTCGGCGGGACAGCGGATGTCACGGTGACCGCCGGCCACGGCATCGCGCCATTCTCCGTCCACATACAGGTCTGCCACGTGTGGAGCCCTTCGAGCGAATTCCGTTGCGCATCGTGCACCGTATTGCTTGTGGTGGAACACCCTGGCGAATGTGCAGACATACGTCAAGGGTTTGGCGGATGACGATTTCGCCATGTGACCCAACACCCGGCCGCCTCTTGACCGCGAGCGGCGCCCGGCTCAACCATGTTGCGTATCGCTCACCTTGTTGTACAATACGCACCGACGGAGGCCGCTCATGTCCCCTCGACCGCACCCCGGCCGCGAATTCGTCCTCACCCTCTCGTGTCCGGACAGCGCCGGACTGGTCCATGCCGTGAGCGGCTTTCTCGTCCGGAACTCCGGCAACATCCTGGAGAGCCAGCAATTCGATGATCGGCTCAAGGGTCGCTTCTTCATGAGGGTCCACTTCGACGTTTCCGATCCAAACGCCGACCTGAAAACACTGCGTTACCGATTCGGCCCGGTCGCCGAGGCGTATCGCATCTCCTGGACCCTCCGGGACGCCGCCACCCCCACCCGGACCCTGATCATGGTCTCCAAGTTCGGCCACTGCCTGAACGACCTGCTCTTCCGCAGGCGCACCGGCGCCCTCAACATCGAGATCCCGGCGATCGTCTCCAACCACCGGGACTTCGAGGGCCTCGCGGAGACATACGGCATCCCCTTCCACCACATCCCGGTCACCAGGGACACGAAGGCGGACGCGGAGGCCCAACTCCTGGAGCTTGTACGGGACTTGGACATCGACCTGGTCGTGCTGGCCCGCTACATGCAGATCCTCTCCGACGACCTCTGCAAGCAGCTGGAGGGCCACGCCATCAACATCCACCACTCCTTCCTGCCCAGCTTCAAGGGCGCCCGCCCCTACCAGCAGGCGTACGACCGAGGGGTGAAGCTCGTGGGCGCCACGGCGCACTATGTGACGCCGGAACTGGACGAGGGCCAGATCATCGACCAGGACGTGGTCCGGGTCGACCACTCGCTCGACCCGGAGGAGCTGGTGACGGTGGGGCGGGACGTGGAGGCGCAGGTGCTGGCGCACGCGGTGAAGTGGCACAGCGAGAGCAGGGTGATGGTGTACGGGAACCGGACAGTCGTGTTCCGGTGAGAGTGCGCCGTATACGGCTCGGGGGCCGCACCCGGAACGCGGCGCGGCCCCCTCACCCTCTCAACGCCTACCCGGCCTGCTTCTGGGCGTCACGGTGCCGGTAGTACACCGCCGAGGACGGAGCCAGCGGCTCCTTGCCCAGGATCAGGTCCGCCGCCTTCTCCGCGATCATCATCACCGGCGCGTAGATGTTCCCGTTGGTCACGTACGGCATCACCGACGCGTCGACGACCCGCAGCCCCTCCACCCCGTGCACCCGCATACTGCCGGGGTCGACGACAGCCATCTCATCCGTGCCCATCTTGCAGGTACAGGACGGATGCAGCGCCGTCTCCCCCTCCTTCGCCACCCACGCGAGGATCTCCTCGTCACTCTCCACGGACGGCCCGGGCGAGATCTCCCCGTCGTTGTACGGGGCGAGCGCAGGCTGGTTGAGCAGTTTCCGCGCGACCCGGATCGACTCGACCCACTCACGCCGATCCTGTTCCGTGGACAGGTAGTTGAAGCGCAGCGCCGGGTGCTCCAGCGGATCCTTGCTCTTGATCTTCACCGAGCCGATCGCGTCGGAGTACATCGGCCCGACGTGCACCTGGTACCCGTGACCGCCGGCCGGCGACGAGCCGTCGTAGCGGACCGCGATCGGCAGGAAGTGGAACATCAGGTTGGGATAGTCGACGTCCTCATTGCTGCGGGCGAAGCCACCGGCCTCGAAGTGATTGGTCGCGGCGGGCCCCTTGCGGAAGAGCCACTGCAGCCCGATGAAGGGCGCGCGCCACTTCGCCATGTACGGCTGCATGGAGACGGGTTGCTTGCAGGCGTACTGGATGTACACCTCCAGGTGGTCCTGCATGTTCTCGCCGACGCCCGGCAGATCGTGGACGACGTCGATACCGAGGGCGGTCAGCTCCTCCGCGTTGCCGACACCCGAAAGCTGAAGCAACTGGGGGGAGTTGATCGCGCCGCCGCACAGGATGACCTCACGGGCGCGTACCTGCTGGACCTTGCCGCGGTGCCGGTACTCGACACCGACGGCCTTCTTGCCCTCGAAGAGGACGCGGGTGACCATCGCGCGGGTGGTGACGGTGAGGTTCGGCCGCTTGCGCACAGGCTTCAAGTAGGCCTTGGAGGCGGAGAGTCGGCGGCCCCGGCTGACGTTGCGGTCGAAGGGCGCGAAACCCTCCTGCTGGTAGCCGTTGACGTCGCCGGTGCGCGGATACCCCGCTTCCTGAACGGCCTTGAGGAACGCGCCGAACAACGGGTTGGAGGCGGGCCCGCGTTCGAGGACGAGCGGTCCGTCGTGGCCACGGAACTCGTCGTCGGGTTCGGCCGCGAGACAGTTCTCCATCCGCCGGAAGTACGGCAGGCAGTGCGCGTAGTCCCAGTTCTCCATGCCCGCGTCGGCGGCCCAGCGCTCGTAGTCCATGGGGTTGCCGCGCTGGAAGATCATGCCGTTGATACTGCTGGAACCGCCCAGCACCTTGCCGCGGGCGTGGTAGACGCGCCGGCCGCCCATGTGCGGCTCGGGTTCCGACTCGTACTTCCAGTCGTAGAACCGGCTGCCGATGGGATAGGTCAGCGCGGCCGGCATGTGGATGAAGACGTCCCACGGGTAGTCGGGCCGGCCGGCCTCCAGGACGAGCACCTGGTTGGCCGGGTCCGCGGAGAGCCGGTTCGCCAGTGCGCTGCCGGCGGATCCACCGCCGACGATGACGAAGTCGTATTGCAGGGGAGCCATGATCTCTCGTCTCGCTCGCGCCGTAGATACGCGAGGCATGCTAATACGAGTACCGCTATACGCACCAGGTTGCGTGGCACGCAACCTGAAGGTCCCGTCGGGATGTGGTGATTCCCGGAGCTGTGACCCGCGCCGCACCCCACTGACCACGGTCGTGCTCTTCTTTTACGTACTGGGCCGGACACCGGGCTCCGGGTGCTTGCTGCACCGAGGGAGGGATGCGGGCATGTCGAAGAGGCTGGCCCTGTGGGGGGAAGAGCTTTTCCGGAGTCGGGAATGGGAGCGACGTCGGGGTCTGGCGCCGGAGAACCACGTGCAAGTCGGCCTCGCGCAAAGGGGGTTCGAGCCCTGTCTCATGGCCGTGCTCCGGCTGTCGCTGGGAACGGACCCGGACTCCTGTGTCTCCACCGATTGGTTCCGGCAGGCGCTCGCCCGCACTGGCCACCTCGCTCGTGCGGCTGAGCTGACGTATACGATCGGCGACGAAGTCAAGCGGAGTGAGGAACTCCTGGCTCTCGTGAAAGCCTCGGCCGGAGCCCAAGATCTGCGTGACGCGCAGGAGTTGGCCGAGTCGATCCCCGTACGCCAACTGCGGGACCAGGCACTGGTCGCCCTCGTACCGGCGTGGGCCCGGGCCGGCGAACGTGACAGGGCCGTCGCCGTGGCGGAGAGCATCCGCTACCCCCACAACTGGGGCGCAGCCTGGGCCTTGTTGGCGAAGGCGACGGCGGACGACGGTGACGCCCGCGACGCACTCGAATTCGCCGATCGCGCCGACGCCGAGGCGAGTGCCGCCGGGTTCGACGTGACAGGAGGGGTACTCGCCCTCCTCATGGAGGTGGCCGACGCCACCGGCGACCAGGTCCGGGCCGCCCTGCTCGCCGACCGGGTCGAGGACTGGGCACGGTCCCACAAGTCGAGCCCGTGGGCCCAACCCGGGCCGCTGGCAACGGTGTTGGCGCGGGAGGCCCGGCAGGGAGACCTGGACCGGCTCGATGCCCTGCTGCGCCGACCGGTCGGCGCCGGGAGAACCGGGAGAACCGGGAGAGATGAGCATCCGCCGGAGGACGACGAACCCGTCGACCATGACGGGGCCGGGCAAGGAGACCCGGACGCACTCATCACCTACCTGCCGTTGCCCCAATCCCCGCTCGGCACTCAGGACATGGCCCATGTGCTGGACACGGTCGCCGAGACCGCCACCCAGGACATGGCCCTCGCCCTGGCGGACCGGGCGGAGGCACTGCTCGACACGACCGCCGGCTTCGATCACGACCTGTTGCTGAGCTCCCTGACCCTTCTGCTGGCTCGGCACGGGCAGGTCGAGCGGGCCATGGCGCTCACCGACCGGCTGATCCCCGAGAGACGTGCGGGGCGGCAGGCCGAGATCGTCGGGCAGGTGGCCCGCTCCGGCGACACGGCCCGCGCCGAGGCCCTCGCGCAGGGGATCACCGACCGCCGGGCACAGGCCAGGGCACTGGTCGACGTGGTCCGGGAGCTGGCCCGGCACGGCGATCCGGACCGCGCCGAGACCGTGGCCCGCTCGATCACCGACCGCTGGGCGGAGGGCGAGGCGCTGGTCGCCGTAGTCCGGGAACTGGCCCGGTACGGCGATCCCGACCGCGCCGAAGCCCTCGCCCGCACGATCGCCTACCGCGCGACCCGCGCCCGCGCACTGGCCGCACTCGCAGAGCTGTCCGATCCGCCCCGCGCCCGCGGGCTCGCCGCACAGGTCATGGTCCTCGACGACTGGACCACCGCGCTGCCACTGCTGGAGCGGCTCGCGCCCCGGGCGCCTGCGGCTGTCGCCGATCAGGTCGACGAGTTGCCGCGTGCCAGGGCGTGACGTGCCGACGCCCGACGCCCGACGCCCAACACGCGACCGCGAGTCGCCCCGTCCGCGCGTCGCCCCGTCCGCCGGGTCGCATCCACCGCTTCCTCTCTTTTCCCTCTTTTTCCTCTCCTGGTCACCGCTGATTGCGAGACTCGCTCCATGATTCCGAAGCTGCCCCTGAACAGCCCTCGTTGGCGTGACCTTGACGGTGTGACGGCCGAGGAGGTGCAAGCGCTCCTGGAGGAGATGGCCTCAACGGCCGTCACCGGCGCGGACGTTGAATGGCGGCAGACCTGGACGGACATGGCCGGCGACCTGCTGGACGACGGAACCGTCTTCGACAGCGCCTACGCGGTTCTGCCGTATCTCGTCGAGGCGGCGGCGGAGTTGCCCCCGGAACAGTCCGTGGATTTCTGGGTGGATGCGGGAATCATCGTGACCGCGGAGGACAGGCCTCCCGTCCCGGCTGATCTCCAGGCGGGGTTCGGTGCCGCGCTCCGGCTGGCCGAGCAGGCGGCCGCCCGAAGCTTCCTCACCGCCGGCGCTCCCGCGAAGGTCTGCTTCCAACTCGCCCTGAGCTGCGTCGCCTTCGCCGGTCACCACATCGGCGCGGCGCTGTGGGATCTTGAACCCGGGGAAAGCTACCTGCAGTTGGTGTGTCCCGGGTGCGAATACGACACCGAGATCGAAGAGTTCTTCGTGGACCCGGTGCATCCGCCGTTCGCGGCTCCCGAGTTGCCCGATCCGGACCGCACCCGTGAGGGGCGGCACCCCTGGGGCGAGGTCGCCGACGCCTTGCGGGAGGAGACGCTGGGGCAGGAGTGGGCGCCCTTCCTGCGGGTGGCGCGTGACGTCGCGGCGGCCGGGGTGCCCGTCGAAACACCGGGACCGGCCGTCCTGTGCCTGGTCGCCGGTATGGTCGCGGCCAAGGGCACCCCACACTGGGTCGGCGCCGAACGGGCCCGCCAACTCACCTTGCTCACCGGCGACTTCCGCTGCTGGAACTGCGAACAGACCTGGACGATCGCCGACGGCCTGGTGGCGAGTCCGGACGGTGCCAGTCCCCTGAGCCGTCCCGCACGAACATCGACGGGCACCGACAGCGCAACTACGACGACTCAGCCGACGGCGGTCGAACGACCAGGGGAAGCGGCAAGTGGAGCGGCAACTGGTGCAACCGCCGTTCTCCGGCAGGAGGGCAACGTTCTGCTCGCGACCGACGGCACGCCCTGGGGCCGTACAAGAGTGTTCTCCGCATCCGCGCTCTCCCCATCCGCATCCGCGTTCTCCGACTCCGCGCTGGTTTCGTCCAACGGCCTCGACGCGCTGACGGCCGTCTTCCTCCCCGGCGGGAAGACGCTAGTGGCCGGTGCCTGCGCGGGAGTTGGGGACAAGGGTGTGGTGTGTCTGTGGGACGCGGCCGACGGTCGGCTCGTCCTCGGGCCGCTGTCGGGACATCCCGACCGGGTCCGCGCGTTGACGACGTTGCCCCTTGCCGACGGCCGGGTTCTCCTGGCGAGCGGAGGCGACAGCGGGACGATCGCCCTGTGGGACGCCGTCACCGGGCAGCCCGTTCGCGAGCCCGTCGCCAACTGGCTCGGCGAAGTGACCGGGATGTGTACCGCGTCCCTCGCCGACGGTCGGACCCTGCTCGTCACCGCCACCTCCCGGGGCGCGGTCCGGTTGCGGGATCCCGCCACGGGTGAACCCGTCGGGCGGCTCAACCCCTCCGGTCGTCCGATCCGGTCGATCGCCGCCGTCCCCGTCCTCCTCCCCGGCGGCCACACGCTGATCGCGGCGGCGGACACCCAGTGCGGCGTTCACATGTGGGATCCGGCGGTCGACGACCCCTGGGACCCGGGCGTGGCCGTGCAGTTGAAGGACCGCGCGCTCAGCGATGCCGGACACCGGGTGGCGGCTGTCGCGGCCGTGCCGACACCCGACGCAGCCCTGTTGGCCACCGGCGACGATCGCGGCGTGGTGATGTTGTGGGACGTTGCCGCCGGCATCCCGGTCGGCGAGGGTTTGGCTCCCGCGACAGGCACCGCCGGTGTTCCGGTCATGGCGGCGACCACGCTGCACGACGGGCGCACCGTCCTGGTCGTCGGCAGCAAGCGGGGTCGCGGCCTGCGGGTGTGGGACCCGGCGAGCGGTGCGGTACGGCAGATATCCCTGGAGGTCGCCGTCACCTGCCTGGCCGCCGTAGGTTCCGAGGTGATCGTCGGACACGACCACGGAGTTCTCGGACTCCCGCTCACGAGGCAGTGACCGGATCATCCCCCGCCCGCCAGGCATGCACCAAACCTGAGTGACCGTCAGTAGATGTCTCCAACTCGCCCAAGAATCAGCCCAGTTGGATGACGTCACCTTCCACCTCGCCGTGCCCCACAGTCGGCGCAGCGCACGTCGGTGACCGGGACCATCAGCGTGAGTACGCGTACTCATGCCCACGGACACCCGGCCGCGTGACGATACAGATCGTCCGCACACCGGGTTCCACCGGCAGATCAGAGAGTCAGCAGCACGTGCTCAGCACCTTCGCCCGTACCGTCGTCCCCCTCCTCGGCCGCCTGACCGTGACCACCGGGTCGGCCCGCGCCGTCGCACCCGGCAGCATCGTCGCGCCCAACCACACCGCCCTCGCTGATCCCGGTCTCGTCCTGGCCGCGCTGCACCGGCTGGGCGTCGAGCCGGTCGTCCTCGCGACCGCGGGGCTGTGGAAGGTCCCCCTCCTCGGCCGACGGCTCACCCGCGAGGGGCACATCCCGGTCCACCGGGGCAGCCGTAGCGCGGCGGCGGCGCTGGATCTGGCGGCCGAGGCCCTCGCCGTCGGCCGGGTCGTGGTGATCTACCCCGAGGGCGGGCTCCCCCGCCGCCGGGACTCCGCGGACCTCGGGCCCGGCGTCTTCCGCACCGGTCTGGCCCGCCTCGCGCTCACCACCGGCGCGCCCGTCGTCCCGCTCGGGCATGCCGGTGCCCGGCGGATCGTCTCCGGCGGGCGGATGAAGCAGCTCGCCGGTGTCGTCACCGCGCCGCTGCGCCGCCCGGACCTCCACGTCCACCTCGGCGAACCCGTCCACCTCACGGGCGACATCGCCGAGGCCACCGCGCACGCCCGCACCGCCGTGGAAGCAGCCTGGCGGCAGGCGGTCGGCCAACTGCCGTCCTCCCGAGGCGCATCGCTCCCCCGGACGTGAGCCGGATGTGAGGCGGTCGGGTCGGTCGGGTCGGTCGGGTCGGCGTGCGTCGCCGGTGACCGACCGGCCCTAGCAAGGACTCGCACGGGAACCCGAACAAGGACCCGCCTGTGAACCCGAGCAAGGGCCCGCATGTGAAGTCGTGTCGCGCATCTAGTCATACCGACTAGTCGGTACTAGCCTCCGCTCGAACGGAAGGAGCCCCCACCTCCCGCCGCCCACTCCGTCCCCGGCCGTTCCAAAGGGAGTCGTATGCCCTCCGCCTCCGCACCATTCGACACGCGAGGCCCGGGTGCCGACGCGCCCGGCGCCGGTGTTCGCGGCTCGTTCGCCCGGCTGTACCGCCGTGACCTGGCGGCGTATCCGGCCACCGGGCGGCGCATGTCGTATCTGGCGATCGTGGTGGTCACGACCGTCGTCCTGTACTACATGCTCTACATCCAGTACGCGGTGGCGACGTCGATCATCACGCACTTCGACATGACCTACCGCTACTTCGTGTGGGTCTCGGTCATCGGCAACGCGGTCGGGGCCTTCGCCTCGCTCGTGGCCGGGCTCGCGGACCGGTGGGGGCGGGCGAATCTCGTGGTCTACGGGCTGCTGGTCGCCGCGCTTCTGGTCTTCTTCGGGTTGCCCAACTCCGGTGACAAGACGACCTACTTGGTGCTGTTCGCCGTCGTGAGCTTCATCGAGGGCATCGTGCTGGTCGCGACCCCGGCGCTGATCCGGGACTTCTCACCGCAGCTGGGCCGTGCCACGGCGATGGGCTACTGGACGATGGGTCCGGTGATCGGCAGTCTCGTCGTCACCTCGGTGACCAGCAGCACGCTCGACACCGCGAGCTGGCAGGACGAGCTGCGCTACTCCGGGGCCGCCGGGCTGGTCGTGTTCGTCGTGACCCTGTTCGCCCTGCGCGAGCTGTCACCGGGACTGCGTGACCAGATCATGGTGAGCCTGCGCGACCGGGCCCTGGTCGAGGCCCGCGCCAAGGGACTGGACACGGAGGCCGTACGGCGCGGTGAGTGGCGGCAGATGCTGCGCCTGGACATCCTCGGCTCCGCCTTCGCGATCGCGGTGTTCCTGCTCCTCTACTACGCGGCGGTCGGCAACTTCGTCGTCTACTTCTCGACCACCTTCGGCTACAGCGAGCAGCGCACGAACGGCCTGGCCAACTGGTACTGGGCCGCGAACGCCCTCTCGCTGATCGTGGCGGGACTGCTCTCGGACCGGCTGCTGGTGCGCAAGCCCTTCATGATCGTCGGAGGGATCGGCGCCATCGTCGCGACCGGGATCTTCGCCTCCCTGGCCACTCATGCGACGACCGGTTACTACACGTTCGCCTGGCTGTTCGTCGCGATCGGTGTGTTCAGCGGGGTCGCCTACGCGCCGTGGATGGCGAGCTTCACCGAGACCGTGGAGAAGCGGAATCCGGCCGCGACCGCCGCGGGCCTCGCGGTCTGGGGCTGGACGGTACGGATCGTGGTCGCGGTGTCGGCGGCGTTCATCCCGGTGCTCGTCACCTCCGTCACCCCGCTCGTCGAGCACGGCGCCGAGGTGGCGGTCGCGACGAAGCAGGCCGCCCCAGCCCTGGCCATCGTCGACGCGCATCCCCAACTCTTCGCCGAACTGGGCAAGTACACGCCGACCACCACGCCTCCCGCCCTGGCCGCACAAGCGGTGAAGGAGGTCGGCGCCGCCGACCTGGCCGTCGTACAGAAGGCGCAGCCGCAGCTGAAGGTGCTCAAGGAGTACGGGCCGAAGGTGCAGAAGGCCGCGAAGGACGGTCCCGGGGAATGGCGCACCTGGTGGTGGATCTGCGTGGGCGGGCAAGTCCTGTTCCTGCCCTTCGTGTTCGTGATGGCCGGCCGCTGGAGCCCGAGGAAGGCCCGCGAGGACGCCCGGGCCCACCAGGACGCCGTCGACCGCGAACTGGCCGCACTCGCCACCGGCGAGGCCTGACCGACACATCGCCCTCTACCAGGCAAAAGAGCCTGATCCAAGTCCCGGCCGTAAACACGTTGTACCGCACTGCGCGTATAGTTTCGCTGTGAGCAACTACAGTCCAGATACTGAAACGACAGGTTCGCAGTCCGGCGGAGTGCAGTCCGTGGACCGTGCCATCAGCGTGCTGGAGATCCTGGCCCAGCGTGGCGAGGCCGGTGTCAGTGAGGTGGCCGGCGAGATCGACGTTCACAAGTCGACGGCGTTCCGGCTGCTCGGGGCGCTGGAGGCGCGCGGGCTGGTGGAGCAGGCGGGCGAGCGGGGCAAGTACCGGCTCGGCTTCGGGATCGTGCGTCTCGCCGGCGCGGTCACCGGCCGTATCGACATCACGCAGCAGGGCCGCCCGGTCTGCGAGCGGCTCGCCGAGGAGATCGGCGAGACCGTCAACATCGCCGTCATGCAGGAGCAGTTCGCGATCAACCTGTACGAGGTGCGCGGGCCGGGCGCCGTCACCGCGCACAACTGGGTGGGAGAACTCACCCCGTTGCACGCGACCTCCAGCGGCAAGGCCCTGCTGGCCCACCTGCCCGCCAAGGAGCGCACCGCGCTGTTGGCGGAGGCCGGCCTGAAGAAGGTGACCCCGCACACCATCACCTCGAAGTCGAAGCTGGAGAAGAACCTCGCCGAGGCCCGGGAGCGCGGATACGCCTGGACGCTGGAGGAGTTGGAGGTCGGGCTGCACGCCGTAGCGGCGCCGGTGCGCAACCGCGACGGCGAGGTCATCGCGGCGGTGAGCGCCTCGGGACCGGCGTACCGGTTCACCGAGGAGCGGCTGCACGAACTCGCGCCCGTGCTGGTGAAGGGCGCCGAGGAGATCAGTCACCGTATGGGGTACCTGGGTTAAGTCACCCTGTTCTCAACCCTGTTGGGCCCCAGGTCCCGGGTTGCGGAGTCACCCCTGACTGATCCCCAGACGCTCGTTCACCCAGTCGTGGAACGCTCCGATGTGGTGTTCGCTGGGCACCAGCACCCCGCCCTTGGCGTACATCCGGGAGCTCATCCCGGGCTGCGTGCGCTCGCATGCCTCGAAGTCCTGCCGGTTGACCCGGTCGAAGAGTTCCACGGACCGGCTGACGTCCTTGCCGCTCTCGACGACGTGCGGGAGATAGAGCCAGTCGCACTCGACGATCGTGCGGTCCACGGCCACCGGGTACATCCGGTGGAAGATCACATGGTCGGGGACGAGGTTGATGAACACCTGCGGCTTGATGGTGATCGCGTAGTAGCGGCGGTCCTGGTCCTCGCTGACCCCGGGGATGCGGTCGAGCCCCGCCGACCCGTCGACGGTGAATCCCTGGACCTCCTCACCGAACTCGGCGCCGTGGCCGACGTAGTACTGCGCGGCGTAGCCGTCGGCGAACTCCGGTAGTACCTCGGTGAGTTCGGGGTGGATCGTGGCGCAGTGGTAGCACTCCATGAAGTTCTCGATGATGAGCTTCCAGTTGGCCCTGACGTCGTAGACGATGCGTCTGCCCACCGAGAGGTGGTCGATGTCGTAGTGCTCCAGCAGCTCGACGTCGCCGAGCCGGGTGACGACCTCGCTGATGACGTCCTCGTCGAACGACGGTGGATTCTCCGCCAGGTTGACCCAGACATAGCCGAGCCATTCACGCACCGCGACGCTCACGAGCCCGAACTCGGTACGGCCGACGTCGGGCATCTTCGTGAGGTTGGGCGCCGCGACGAGCTTGCCGTTCAGGTCGTACGTCCAGGCGTGGTACGGGCATTGGAAGGCGCGTTTGACCTCGCCGGTCTCCTCGGTGCAGAGCTTGGCGCCCCGGTGCCGGCAGACGTTGAAGTAGGCGCGTATCGAGTTGTCGCGTGCGCGCGTGATCAGGATGCTCTCGCGGCCGATGTCGACGGTCTTGAAGGCGCCGGGCTTGGCCAGGTCGGCGGAGCGCACGGCGCAGAACCACATCGTCTCGAAGATGCGTTCCTGTTCCTGGGCGAAGATGCCCGGGTCCGTGTAGGAGGAGCCGGGCAGGGTGGCGATCAGGCTGTCCGGCAGGCTGGTCGAGGTCACAGTGCGCTCCTCCGAGAACGTCGTGGGTCGGTCGATGCACGCGCCGGGAAGAGCGACTCCGGACGGCGTAGGTGGGCGAGGGGATGACGGCTCAACTCGCCGTCGCGGCAAGCTGTTTGCGCCACCGCATGAACAGCCGCGGCTGGTTCATCGCGAGCACGGCGACCGGCTGCCCGGCACACCGGTAGACGGCGAGGAAACTGCGCTCGCCCGGGGTGCCTTCCTCGACGGTCACACTGTCGGCACCGGCGGAGTGACCGGCGAACTGGATCTTCACGCCGTATTGGTCCGACCAGAAGTACGGCGGCCGAGGCGCCCCCGCTTCCACGGCGCCCCACGACAACAACGCCCCCACGGCCACCTCGGGCCGCTCCCGCGCCCCGGTCCAGTGCTCGACCCGCCGATGCGAACCCGCCCGCGGGTCATACCAGTTGGCACAGTCTCCTACGGCGACCACGCCGGCGAGGCTGGTCCGGCCGTCGGCACCGCACTTGACGCCGTTGTCGAGCTCGACCCCCGAACCCTCCAGCCACTCGACGCAGGGGCGGGCACCGACACCGACAACGACCATGTCGGCGGGGACGGTTCGCCCGTCCTCCAGCAGCACGGCGTCGACGCGAGCCTCACCGCTCAGGCCTTTGACCCCGACTCCGCACAACAGCCGTACGCCGTGGGCCTCGTGGAGGGCGGAGACGATCCCGCCCATGGTCTCGCCGAGGGGTCCGGCGAGGGGGGTCGGTGCCGCCTCGATCACCGTCACGTCGAGTCCGAGGGCGTACGCCGTGGAGGCGACCTCTGCGCCGATGAAGCCGCCGCCGATCACCACCAGCCGTCCGCCCAGGGCGAGTTCGTCGCGCAGAGCACGGGCGTCGTCCAGAGTGCGCAGGGTGTGCACACCGGCCAGGCCGTCCGTGCCGGGGAGGTTCCGCGCCGCCGCGCCGGTCGCGACGACGACTCCGTCGGCCCGCACCTCCCGCCCGTCGTCGAGGAGCAACACCCGCTCCGCGCCGTCGACTTGGAGCCCGACTGCGCGGACACCGAGCAGCCACTCCGCGCGCAGGTCCTCGTCGTCCGTCTCCAGCAGAAGATCGTCCTCGACGACGGTCCCGGCGAGGAACTCCTTGGACAACGGCGGTCTGTCGTAGGGGCGATGGGCTTCGTCGCCGATGACGACGAGCCGTCCGTCGTAGCCCTGTTTCCGCAGCGAGCGCGCCGCCGACAGCCCGGCCAGCGAGGCGCCCACCACGGCGACGGTCCTCACGCGGGGCCCGAGGCGAGCCGGGCCGCGACGCAGGGCGGCAGGTTCGGGGCGTCCGTGGACGGCACGACGTAGATCATGCCGTCCTGGACCAGAACCTCGTGCGTACGCACCGGGCGTTTGGCCGGCGGAGCGTCCACGGCACCCGTCCGCAGGTCGAACTTCGAAGCATGCAGCGGGCATTCCACCTCGCAGCCCTCCAGCCAGCCGTCCGCGAGCGAGGCGTCCTGGTGGGTGCACGTGTCGTCGATGGCGAAGACCTCGCCGTCGTCGGTGTGGAACACCGAAACCGGCGGATCGATGTCGAGCCGGTAGGCCTCGCCTCGCGGCAGATCCACGAGAAGGCACGCGGGAATCATCATGACACCTCGGTGCGTATAGCGAAACGGATTGCGGTAAGCGCAACGTCAGTTTGAGGGCGGCCCCAAACCGTTGTCAAGGCATTCAGAGGCCACGCGAATCGCTTACCTGGTGTTGCTTTTCACGCAACATCTCGCGCCATCAGCAACACCAGGACCGTCACAGCACCACCACCGAACGCAGCACATCACCGCCGTGCATCCGCTCGAAGGCCTTCTCCACGTCCTCCAGCGCGATGGTCTCCGTGACGAACGCGTCGAGATCCAGCCGCCCTTGGAGATAGAGGTCGATCAGCAGGGGGAAGTCACGGGAGGGGAGACAGTCGCCGTACCACGACGACTTGAGTGAACCGCCGCGTCCGAAGACGTCCAGGAGCGGCAGTTCCAGCTTCATCTCCGGGGTGGGCACACCGACGAGGACGACCGTGCCGGCGAGATCACGGCCGTAGAACGCCTGCTTGTACGTCTCCGGGCGGCCGACCGCCTCGATGACGACGTCGGCGCCGAAGCCGCCGGTCAGTTCGCGGATGGCCTCGACGGGGTCGGCGGCCTTGGAGTTCACCGTGTGCGTGGCGCCCAGCGAGCGGGCCTTCTCCAGCTTGCGGTCGTCGATGTCCACGGCGATGATCCGCGCCGCACCCGCGAGCCGCGCCCCGGCGATCGCCGCGTCGCCGACGCCACCGCAGCCGATGACGGCGACGCTGTCACCGCGTCCGACGTTGCCGGTGTTGATGGCCGCGCCGATCCCGGCCATCACGCCACAGCCCAACAGCCCGGCGGCGGCAGCCGACGCGGCCCGGTCGACCTTGGTGCACTGGCCCGCCGCGACGAGCGTCTTCTCGGCGAAGGCGCCGATACCGAGCGCCGGGGAGAGTTCGGTGCCGTCCAGCAGGGTCATCCTCTGCTTCGCGTTGTGGGTGTTGAAGCAGTACTGCGGCCGTCCGCGCCGACAGGCCCGGCAATTCCCGCACACGGCACGCCAGTTGAGGATCACGAAGTCGCCGGGCGCGACCTCGGTGACGCCCTCCCCCACCGACTCCACGACGCCCGCGGCCTCATGGCCGAGCAGGAACGGGAACTCGTCGTTGATACCGCCCTCGCGGTAGTGCAGATCGGTGTGGCAGACCCCGCACGCCTCGACCTTCACCAGCGCCTCGCCCGGCCCGGGATCGGGGACGACGATCGTCTCCAGGCTGACAGGGGCACCCTTGCCTCGCGCGACGACAGCACGGACCTGATGCGTCATGGCCACTCCTCCGCTGGTACGGGACCTGAGCAGAACGTTGCTCATTACGGCACGCTTCGCGCGAGCCGCAACACAGCATCACGGAGGGCAGAACGGGGGTCAAGGATTCGGGTCGGCCCGCACCGCCGACGTCACCGGCCGCCTAGCCCCCGTAGAAAGGTGTCGACGACCATGTCGGCGGCCTGGGCATCGGTGAGTTCGGGCAGTTGCTGCGAGGCCAGGTGCATGAGCTGCGGCAGCAGTGAACTCGCCCATGCGGCGGGGGTGTCGGCGCGCAGCAGCCCCTCGCCGGTGGCCCGTTCCAGGAAGAGGTCGACCTCGCGGATCACGGCGTCTCGCCGCCCGTGGATCGTCTCGTCGGCCTTCATCCGGGTGAGTTCGACGGGCCACTTGCGATTGACGCCGATGATCCCTTCGACGTATCGGTGCAGCGCCACGGCGACGGGAGCCTCGCGCAGCCTGGCGTCCTCGACGGCCCGCTCGATGGCCTCGACGCGCGCCTCGTAGATCGCCGCCAGCAACTCCTCACGGGACGCGAACCGCCGATAAACGGTGCGCCGGTCGACACCGGCCTCGGCGGCGATGGCGGCGATGCTCGCGCCCGGATCGGCGGCGAGCATGCGCGCTCCGGTCGTCAGGACGGCTTCGAGGTTGCGTACGGCGTCGGCTCTCACATGGCGAAGCATAGCCCGCGATGTGGAACCTGACCTACATATCACCTCACCCGAGTGGCCCTCCAACGCACAAATGCTACATTGAAGTGACAGTTACTGAGACGGCCGCCCCTTGGCCCGATCACGCCTGGCTCGATCACCGCTGGTCCGTTCACCCCTCACCCCCTCGGGAGAGAGCAAATGATCACCTACGACCGACTCTTCATCGCGGGTTCGTGGACCGCACCCAGCAGTCCCGACCTGCTCGACATCCGCTCGCCGCACGACCGCACGGTGATCGGCCGTGCCGCGCAGGCCCTCCCCGCCGACGTGGACCGGGCCGTGGCCGCGGCCCGCGCCGCCTTCGACGAGGGCCCGTGGCCGCGTACCGCACCCGCCGATCGCATCGCCGTCGTCCGGCGGCTCAACGCGCTGCGCGAGGCCGACGCCGAGAAGATCGCCGCGCTCATCTCCGCGGAGAACGGTTCGGCCGGCTGGTTCACGCTGGCCGGGCAACCGGGGCTCGGCCGCCAGGCGGGCGCCTACCTCAAGGCCGCCGAGGAGTTCGGCTGGGAGGAGACGCTGACGCCGTCCGACCCCGACTCCCCCACGCGGAGCGTGCTGCGCCGCGAGCCCATCGGTGTCGTGGCGGCCGTCATTCCGTGGAACTCCCCCTTCTCCGCCGCCCTGGCCAAGGTCATCCCCGCCCTGCTGGCCGGCAACACGGTCGTCCTCAAGGTGTCCCCGGAGAACTCGCTGAGCATGGGGTTCCTCGCCGAACTGCTGGAGCAGACCGGTCTGCCCGAGGGCGTGATCAGCGTCCTGCCCGCCGACCGTGAGACCAGCGAGTACCTGGTGTCGCACCCCGACGTGGCCAAGGTCGCGTTCACCGGCTCAACCGGCGCCGGGCGGAGGATCGCGTCCATCGCGGGCGAGCAACTCAAGCGCGTCAGCCTGGAGTTGGGCGGCAAGTCGGCCGCCGTCATCCTGGACGACGCCGATGTCCAACTCGCCGTACAGGGGCTGAAGTTCGCGTCCCTACTGAACAACGGCGAGGCGTGCATCGCGCAGACCCGCGTCCTCGCGCCGCTCAGTCGCTACGACGAGGTCGTCACCGCCCTCAAGACCCTCGTCGAGTCGCTCAAGGTCGGGGACCCGAACGACCCCGACACGTTCATCGGCCCGATGGTCCGCCCCGACCAGCAGCAGCGCGTCCGCGACTACATCGAACTCGGCATCAAGGAAGGCGCCCGCCTCGTCACCGGCGGCCCCGAGGTTCCGCCCGGCCTCGAAGGCGGCAACTACGTCACCCCGACCGTCTTCGCCGACGTGGACAACTCGATGCGGATCGCGCGGGAGGAGATCTTCGGCCCGGTTCTCGTCGTCATCCCCTACGAGGACGAGGACGACGCGGTGCGGATCGCGAACGACTCGGAGTACGGCCTCTCGGGCGGCGTGTGGTCCGCCGACCAGGCCCGCGCACTCGCCGTCGCCCGCCGTCTGCGCACCGGCACGGTCACCGTGAACGGCGCTCCCATCGCCTTCGACGGACCCTTCGGCGGCTACAAGGCCAGCGGAATCGGCCGTGAATACGGGGCAGTTGGGCTCACGCAGTACGTGGAGTACAAGACCGTCACCCTGTGATCGGCCCTCAGCCGGAGACCGCGGCGGTGGACAGCTCCCACAGGCGCTCGGCGGCGGCCGGGTCGAGCGCGTACTCGGCGACACCCACCGGCTCCAGGTCCGTCTCCAGTTCCTTCGGGTCGATGACCGGGGCCTCGGCGCTGTTCTGGAAGTAGCGCCCGGTGACACCCTCGACCAGCGGTGAGCCGGCCACCAGTGCTGAAGTGGCGGCGCCCTGCGCGGCCGTTCGCCACGGGTAGGTGTCGTAGACGGTCCGTGCCTCGTCGGACATGTCGTCGCCAAATGCGTGCTGCTGCAAGGGAGTTCGGATGCCGCCGGGCATCACGGCGTTGGCGGTGATGCCGTCCGCCGCCCAGCGCCGGCCCGCTTCTACGGCGAACAGCACGATCGCGGTCTTGGACTGACCGTAGGCCTCCAGCGGGACGTAGGGCCGGTTCGCGTAGTTGATGTCGTCGAAGACGACCGGTGAGTACAGGTGCGCGGTGGAGCTGACCGAGGCGATCCGGGCACCCTCGGCGGCGAGCGCGGGGTGCAGTCCGGTCGCCAGGGCGAAGTGGCCCAGGTGGTTCGTGGCGAACTGCGTCTCCCAGCCCTCTCGCGTGAGCCGCAGCTCCGGGAGCGCCATGATGCCGGCGTTGTTGACGAGGATGTGCAGCGGGCCCTGCCAGGCGGCGGCGAAGGCACGCACCGAGTCCAGGTCGGTGAGCTCCAGCGGCGCGACCCGTACCGCCTGATTGCCGGTGTCCGCGGTGATGTCGGCGGCGACCCTGGCACCCTTCGCGGTGTCGCGCACGGCCAGGGTCACCTCGGCGCCGGCGCGCGCCAGTGCCCGTGCGGTCTCCACGCCGACGCCGGAGGAGCCGCCGGTGATCACGGCCCGCCGACCGCCGAGGTCCACCCCGCCGAGCACTTCGTCGGCGGTGGTGTCGCGATTGAAGGGGGTGCTGAGAACAGTCATGGCCCTGTCTCCTGATTCGAGTGTCGGTAGGTGCATTTCGATTCGAGTCGACTCGTATCGAATTGTAGGCCCGGTTCACGTCAGGGGCAAAGCGCGCGCCCTATACTCGGCGGGTGAGCCAGCCCAGCAAACACCCCTTGACCAGCGACGATGCCCGTCCCACGCCGGGCCGCAAACGGAGCGAGGCCTCGCGGCTCGCCATCCTCGCCGCGACCCGCGAGCTCATCGGCGAGCAGGGCTACGAGAAGTTGTCGATCGGCGGGATCGCGGCGCGCGCGGGGGTGGGCAAGGACACCATCTACCGCTGGTGGCCCTCGAAGGGCATGGTCGTCGCGGACGCGGTGATGGAGGAGGCGCAGCCCTTCCATCTCTCCCCGCCGGCCCACGCCGGATCGGTGGACGAGGACGTCCGGAACTGGGCGCACGCCCTCGCCCGCGACTTCGTCGACCCGACCAGGGTCGACCGGATCCGGGCGGTCACCTCCGCGGCGAGCGAGGACCCGGCCACCGCCGAGCGGCTCTACGAGCGCTTCACCCAGGTGCAGCGGACGGGGTTCATCGACCGCCTCCGGGTGGCGGCCGAGGCCGGAGAGGTGCGTCCGGACGCGGACTTCGGCGCGGTCGCGGACGCGATCATCGGCTCCCTCATGTACTGGGCGACCGCCCGCCGTTCCGACCTGACCATCGAGTCGGTGGACTCGCTCCTGGACGTACTGCTGCGGGGCCTGCGCGCGGACTCAGCCATTTCATAGGCCACCGATGTCGCGATAGCCACGGATCTCCGCGATTTCAACCCGCACCCGACCAGACAACGGCCAAGAAAAGGAATGTAAATCCTTGTCAACCAAGGGTATGTGAAACAACGTCAACTCTCCCGGGCCGCTGGTCATACCTCGCGTACAACAAGGAATACCGCGGTGTTCGTCCAATCTTTCCTGGGTACGGTGACGCGAAGGTCGCCGTTTGTGCTCGGGAGGAGATCCGCTGTGCGGAAAACTGTGTGTCTGGTCGAGTCGCCCCGAACAGGTGCGGGGCAAGATGCCGCGCGGAGCCTGGCGAACTGGGGATACCGGACGGTCGTCCTGGTCGACCGGCCGGAGAAACTCGACCAGTTCCTGCTCGACGACTACCAGGACATCGGGACGAGCATTGTCGGGTGCGACACCTCGTCCGCCACCGCGATCGCCGAAGCGGCGCGCGGTATCGCGGGAGATGACCTCGCCGGGGTGACTTCCGTATACGAGTACTTCGTCGCGGTCGCCGCGGAAGCCGCCGTCGCGTTGAATCTTCCGGGCCCGGTGCCGGAAGCCGTGCACCGGTGCCGCTCCAAAGCGGGCATTCGCTCCGCCTGCGACTCCGCGCCCGGTCTGAACCCGCGTTACGAACTCGTACACGACGTGGCCGACGCATTATCCGCGGCCGAGAAGATGGGCTTTCCGGTCGTCGTCAAACCCGTCGGACTGACGGGCAGCGTCTTCGTCCGGCGGTGCGACAACGCATCGGAGGTGACACGTATCACCGAACACATCCTCGGTACCGACAGCTACCTCGGCGTCGACATGGACCCGACGGTGGTGGTCGAGGAGTACCTGGCCGGCCCGGAGTACTCGGTGGAGGCCTTCGACGGCCGCGGCCTGGGCATCACCGCGAAGACGAGCGGACCGCTGCCGTACTTCGTCGAACTGGCCCATCGGTTTCCGGCCGCCGTCGAACCGCGCGTGGCACAACTGGTCGTCGAGACCGCCGAACGCGGGCTCAGGGCCGTCGGTCTCGACTGGGGGCCGGCGCATGTCGAGGTGAAGTTCGCCGACCGGGAGCAGTGGATTCCGCGGTTGATCGAGGTCAACCCCCGGGTCGGCGGCGACCGGGTGCCGGAGCTGGTCCGGCTCGCCACCGGCGTCGACCTGACGGCACGGCACATGGCCGCGGTCGTCGGCAGGCCCCGCCCCGAGACGGCCGCCCCCGCCGCACCGGCCGCCGCGATCCGCTTCGTCGCGATGCCGGACACCGGCGAGTTGACGTCGATCGACGGAATCGAGGACGCCCGGCACGGCACCGGGGTCACCGAGGTGCACATCAAGAACCGGATCGGCGACGTGTACCGCTCGCACGGCTCCAACCGAGACCGGATCGCGCATGTCATCGCCACCGGCCCGAACGCCGAGGACGCGCTCAAGAACGCGACGACCGCGGCCGAGGCGCTGCGGTTCGGCTGGAAGCCGATCGAGGGCGACGCCGAATACGTCTGAGCCGTGGAGAACAATCCGTCCTTTTGCACACGCCCGAGGAGCGCCGCAATCGTGAAGGTACTCATTCTCAACAGGTTCAAGCTCGCGCGCGTCGATTACCGGCAGTGGGCCCACCCGTCGGACGAGCTGTATCTGATCACCAGCGGTGACTCGGTGTCCGCCGACGAGACCGCCCGAAAGAGCGAACTGGCCGGATTCGCGCACACCCAAGTCGTCGACGATTACGCCGACTCGGCCCTGCCGGAATACCTCGCACACCAACTGCACAGCGAGCATTCCTTCGGCAAACTGCTGGCCATGTCGGAGTTCGATCTCCTCCGGGCCGGCCGACTCCGAGACGCGTGGGCCGTTCCCGGTCAGTCCGAGGCAGAGGCGTTATTGTTCCGCGACAAAATACGCATGAAAGGAGCGCTGGCCGAATCCGGTGTAAGGATCACCGGATACCGGGCCGTCGACGATGTCACCGAACTACTTCTCGCGGTCCGCGAACTCGGTTTCCCCCTCGTGGTGAAACCCAGGCTGGGCGCCGCCTCGGTGGGCGTGACCGTCCTGGAGAACCAAACAGATCTGGACACTTTCCTCACCCGCAATCCACTCTCCGTCGGAGACGCGCCGGCCCACCTCATGGCCGAATCCTTTGTCTCCCACGCGCTGTTCCACATCGACGGAATCGTCGACGCCGGTGACGTGAAGATCTGCTGGCCGTCCGAACAGACCACCTCCTGCCTGGAGATCGCCCAGGGCGCGGTCTGTCTCAGCACGTTCCTCGACGCCGACGATCCCCGGCTACCGGCCTTGCAGGACATGACAGTTCGCGCGATCAAGGCCCTCGGCATCGAGGAGACCGCACTGTTCCACGCGGAGATCTTCGGCTCGCCGGACGGCTTCGTGTTCAACGAGGTCGGATGCCGGGTCGGCGGAGCCAAGATCCGCGATCAACTGGAGTACGGCTTCGACGTCGACCCCATCGAGTGGTTCGCCCGCGCCTACCTCGGCAACCCACGCCACCGAGCACTTCCCCCCGAGCCCGTCCGCCAGACCGGATACGCACTCGTGCCCCCGCGCCCGGGTGTCGTCGAGTCGCTCGGCAAGGTCGAACTCCCCGCATCGATAAGGCTGTTCGAGTCGAAGATCAGTCCGGGTGACGTGTTGGAACGGTCCACATCGAGTACGTCCGCGATGGCGTCGTTCGTCTCGGTGGGCGCCGCTCAGGCAGACGTCGTCCGTGACCTCAACTCCGCCGTAGCCGCACTGAGTTCGGCCCTGATCATCCGGGAACCGTCGACAGAGGCCGACCGATGACGACGGCCACCCCTGCCTTGCACCGCGACACGACGATCCTCGGCTTCATCGCCGCCCGCGCACTGGCGATCCTCGGCGACCAGACGGTCACGTTCTTCGTCCCGATCGCGGTCTACGGCGCGACCCAACAAGTCACGTCATCCGGCATCGCGTTCCTGGTGCAGTGGCTGCCGCGCATCCTGTCGATGCCGGTCTCAGGCGCCTACGTCGACCGCTTCCGCGCCCGGCAGCAGCTCGTGGTGGTCGACCTCGCCCGGGTCGCGATGCTCGCGCTGGCCGCCGTCACCGGTTCGCTGCCGTTGCTGGTGGTCGCCGGTGGCGCGGCCACGCTGCTCAACGGCCACTCCACGATCGCGGTCGAGAGCATCCTCGGCCGCCAGGTCGCCCGGGACCGCTACCCCCAGACCCAGGCGAGATTCCAGGCCGCACAGCAACTCGTGACGGTCGCGGGCCCCGCCCTCGGCGGCATGCTGCTCGGCGTCCTGCCGGTCGACGCCGGGCTGACCGTCATCGCCGCGATCTTCCTGGTCGCCGGGGTGTGGACGGGCCTGTGCTTCCACGCCCTGGACCGAGTGGTGGTCGAAACAGGCGGCGAGAAACTCCTACGACGACTGCGCACCGGATTCTCGACGGTCTTCGGCAGCCGCCCGATCCTCTCCCTGATCGCGGTCACCCTCGGCGTCAACCTCACCGCGAGCCTGGTCCTGGCCTCGCTGCCCGCGATCATCATCGGAGACCTCGGCCAATCCGAGCCCACCGTAGGCCTGTTGGCGGCGACAGCGACCGTGGTCAGCTTCCTCGCCGCCCTGCTGACCGCCCCGATCGCCAAGAGACGAGAGGTCGACATCTTCCTCTGGCCCGTCGCCCTCCTCCTCGCGACCGGCGCCCTGTGCATGATCCTCGCCGGCGACGTCGTGGTCATGGGCATCGGCTACGGCTGCTGGAGCGCCGGCGTGACCGTGTTCACGATCTGGATGCGCACCTGGCGGATCCGGGTGATCCCGGCGGAGCAACTCGGCGCCACACTCGGGGTGTTCTCCTCCATGATCCTGGCTTCGGCACCGCTGGCCGGAGTCATCCTGGCCACGGCGGGCGGCAGTTGGGACCCCCGGAGCATCCTGGCTGTCGTCGCCGCCGTCAGTCTCGTGCTGGCCCCCGTGGCACTGTTCGTGTTCCGACGCCAAGTGCGGCCCCTGATCGCGCCCTTGAACAGCGAAGAGAAACGAATAGGATCGGGCCATGGATATGGTGTTCGGTCGTGAACTCGTTTCTGAAACCGGGCCACACGCGCAGGTGGCCCAGAACATCCGGACCTCTCTGCGAAGAATCGCCGAAACGGATACCGCGGTCGAGGCGTTCGAAGAGGAACCGGACAGGGAATCACGGCTGGCCGGGATACCCGTAGAGAATTCCGGGCCGTTGCGCGGGGCCACTCTGGGCGTCAAGGACATTTTCGCCGTCGATGGCCTTCCCACTAGAGGCGGTTCGGCGCTCGACCCGGCCGAATTCGCGGGCCCCGAGGCATCGACGGTCACGCTGCTGCGGCAGTCCGGCGCGACGGTCGTAGGAAAAACGAAGACCGCGGAGTTCGCCTGCGTGCATCCGCCCACGACCCGCAATCCGCACGATCTACGGCGCACACCGGGCGGCTCCAGCAGCGGTTCCGCCGCAGCCGTGGCGACCGGGGCCGTAACCCTGGCGACGGGAACGCAGACGATCGGCTCGGTGATACGGCCGGCGTCCTACTGCGGTGTCGCGGGTTTCAAGGCGACCCAGGGCAGCGTCCCTTTGGACGGTGTCATTCCGTGCGCCAAGAGTTACGACTCGTTCGGGCTCTTCGCCACGTCAGTTTCCGGCCTTGCGCTCGGCGCTTCGGTGTTCTTCGGGGAAGAGCAGCCGGTTGGCCGGAATCCGGTCGTCGCGGTCCCCGCGCGCGAGTATCTGGCGCTCGCCACCGAAACGACGAACGAGGTGTTCGGCACCACGGTGCGTGAACTCGCCGACTCCGGCCTCGACATCGTGGACTCGGACCTCGCGGCCGATATAGCCGTTCTCACCAGGACCCAGTCGGTCGTCTTCGATGCCGAGTTCGCCCGGGCCCATGAGGACCGTTTCCGTAGGCATGCCGACATTCTTGGCGCGGGGACCGTGGAGGTGATTCGCCGGGGCCTCGGTATTTCGGAGCGCGCGTACGCGACCGCCGTCGATGAACTGGCCGACCAGCGCGCCGCGTTCGACGCCAGGATGGAGCAGGAGGGCGTCGACCTTGTCGTGGCGCCGGCCGCGACCGATGTGGCGCCGCTCGGCCTGTCGTCCACCGGCAGTCCGGTGATGAGTCTGCCCTGGAGTCACTTCGGTCTGCCGTGTGTGACGATCCCCTTGCCGCGAGGCGTCGGGGAGTTGCCCCTCGGGCTCCAGCTCGTGGGTCGCCGTCACTCGGACCTGCGGCTGCTCGGGTGGACCGGTGAAGTCGCCTCCACCATCGGTCAATTGACGGAGCGTCAGCCGGGCAGCAGGCCGCGGCTCTGAGCCTCGTACCGGGCGCCGGGCTCGTCGAACGCCTCGATCTCCCGGAGGTATCCGAGGAGTTTCGAGGCGGTCGCGCGGTTGTATTCGGCCTGGGTCCGCTCGCTGAAGGTCTCGGCGAGCACCTGGCGCACCTCGTCGCGCCGGAGTCCGTATCCGCCGAGTTCGGTTCCGATGGACGGTACGTCGGGACGGAGGAAGACGTCGATGAGTTCGGGGAAGAGCCGTGCGGCGAAGGCGCGTTCCGTGCGGTTCAGGGAGGCCCATAGGTAGGTCAGGTAAGAGGCGAAGTAGGCGTGGTGCCGGCCCTCGTCCACCGCGTGGTCGTGCAAGGTGTCGACCACGGCTCCCGAGACCTCGCGGGATTTCGATATCTCGGTCAGTGAAGCGGTGATGAGGGTTTCCGAGACGATGGTGAACAGCAGGTCGATGAAGCCGGACTTGGCCGGATCGTGCTTCTCCTTGAGTGCCGCCAACCGGCGCAGGAAGTAGGGCACTTCGTCGATTCTGGGCTCGATGCCCGTGCGTTCCTGCACTTGTCGCATCAGGTCGACGGAGAAATAGCCGTGATAGGCCTCGTCGCAGTAGATCTTCAGGGCGTCGAAGCGCATTTGATCCGGGATCGGCACCTGTATGTCGCCCTGCGAGATACCGAGGACGACGTAGTTGACCACCATGAACTCCAGTTTCGAGGTGAAGTGGAGGTAGCGGTAGAGCTGTTGGGTGAGCAGCTCGCGGAACAGTTCGGGGCGGAGGCCGTTGACGAGTTCGTGCTTCGCGACCGGTATCAGATCCGCGGGGAAGAGATCGCCGGTGTCGTCGGAAAGGGTCCGGCGTGGACTGGAGCGTACGGAGGCGCGGCGGTCCCAGTTCGCGAACGGGGTGCGGTAGTCCGGGAGTTCGGCCAATGAATCGTCAAGTTTCGCCGACGCGTCGTCGGTCCGCGCCTGATTGCGTGTTAACTGGCTGATTGGGCAGAATGCGGCAGCCGCGCATCCTGTGAAAAGCCCGACAGTACCGCACATTCTCGATTCTCCTGGAGTTCGTATCGTGAGTTCTGGGCGAGTTGACGGCACTAACCGAGAGGTGAAACACCGCATGACGACGCAGTCCGGTCGGTCGGCCGAGGAAGAGTTCCAGCCCGTCACCGAGGAGCAGTTGTCCGAGCAGTTGGCGTACTACTCAAGTCGTGCGGGGGAATACGACGACTGGTGGCTACGGCGAGGAACGTTCGACAAGGGCGAGGCCGCGAACGAGGTCTGGTTCCGTGAGGCGGAACTCGTGCGTTCCGTTCTGCACGCGATCGATCTCGGCGACGACGTGCTCGAACTCGCCCCCGGCACGGGCACGTGGAGCGTCCACCTCGCCCCGCGCGCCCAAAACCTCCTGCTGGTCGACGGTTCCGCCGAGATGCTCGCGCACAATCCGGCGGCCAAGGAGGAACAGGTCCGGACCGAGATCGCGGACCTGTTCACCTGGGAGACCGACGAGCGGTTCGACACGATCGTCTTCACGTTCTGGATCTCGCATGTCCCGCGCGAGCGACTCCGTCCTTTCTTCCGTTCGCTGGGACGTTGGCTGCGGCCCGGCGGCCGGCTGTTCTTCGTCGACGACCTGCCGCTCGCGACCACCGAACCGCATGTGGACGGCGCGGCGGGGCAGACCATGACGCGCCGGCTCAACAGCGGGGAGAGCGCGACCATCGTCAAGAACTTCTATCCGGCCGCCGAACTCGCCGCCGCCGCAGGTGAGTTCGGCATCGATCTGGAAGTGCGGGAGAGCGAGACGTACTTCCAGTACGGCACCGGCCGCAGGCGCTGAGCGGCAAGGTCCGGCGGAGTGGTCAGCCGACGCCGATCGTCGCCGTTCTGAGTTCGGTGAAGAACTCGATCGCGTCGTCGGCACACTCCGCCGGGCCGACCTGGGACTCCTTGGTCCCGATGTGCGGCATGTGGGGAAAGGCGCCGACGCCCGGGCGGTTGACGTGCAGCATGCCGGCTTCGGCCTCGGCGAGGAACCGGGCGATCAGCGGCAGACGGGCCGTGAACAAGGTGGCCGACATGCCGTACCGGACGGAGTTGTTGATCGCCATCGCCTCGTCGAAGTCACGGCAGCGCAGGACGACCAGGATCGGGCCGAACACCTCGGTGTTGGCCAGCGGTGCGTCCGCGGCGATTCCGGTGAGCACCGTCGGGGCCATGAAGTAGCCGCCGCCGTCGGAGACCACCGCGGCTCCCCCGGTGACGAGTTGGGCGCCGTCGCGTACGGCCGTGGAGACGGCGTCGAGGCAGCGTTCGAGGCTGGCGCCGTCGATCAGCGGGCCGAGATCGGTCCTCGGGTCGTCCGGTGGGCCCACCCGCAGCGCGCCGGCCCGGGCCGCCAGGCGGGCGACGAACTCGTCGAAGACGTCCTCCTGGACGATGGCCCGGCTGGTCGCGGAACAGCGTTGACCGGCCTGGCCGAAGGCGCCGTACGCGACGGCGTCGACCGCCTTCTCCAGGTCGGCGTCCGCGAGGACGACGGCCGCGTTCTTGCCGCCCATTTCGAGCTGGGTCCTGGTGAACGAGGCGGCGGCCGCCGCCTGGACCCGGCGGCCGACGTCGACGCTTCCGGTGAAGGACACCCCTTTGACCAACGGGTGTTCGACGAGGGCGGCACCGGTCGTGCCGTCGCCGTGCACGAGGTTGACCGCGCCGGCCGGAATTCCCGCCTCGTGGGCCAGAGTTACCAGCCGCTGTGCGGTGAACGGGGCCAGCGGTGACGGCTTCAGCACCACCGTGCAGCCGGCGACCAGGGCCGGGGCGAGCTTCCACACCGGGATGGCCAGCGGAAAGTTCCACGGCGTGATGAGCCCGACGACGCCGATCGGGTGGCGTGTGGTGGAGCTCCAGGTGTCCGGGCTGTCGGAGGGCAGCGTCCGCCCGCCGAGCCGTCGGCCAAGACCGGCCGCGAACCGGACGATCTCGATCGACCGGGCGACCTCCGAGTCCGCCTCCGCCCGGGTCTTGCCGTGCTCCTCTCTGATCAGCAGGGCCAGTTCGGTACGGTCCCGCTCCATCAGGCCGGCCAGGCGGTGGACCAGGTCCGCGCGGGCGATGGAGCCCAACCTCCGCCACGCGGCGAGCTGTTCGTGCGCCGTCCTGACGGCGCTGTCGACAACTCCCCCGTCCGCGACGGGAATCCTGCCTAAGGAGGTGCCCGGGCGGGCGGGGTTCACTTTCTCCAACAGGGCGTCGCCCTGGACGTGTTGGCCACCGACGAGGTGTGCGCCCACGTGGATGCGAGCGGCTCGCACATCAACGCTCAACGACATCGGCGTTCCTCCGCTCTTCCCCGGCGCCGTTCAGGATCTGCTTGGCCACGCCCTGCCCGATCGACTCGAACCGGTCCTCGGCCGACAGCAGCGCGGCCACGTCCTGATAGCCGAACACATCGCCCAGCGGGGCGAGTTGGTTCTCCACGGGCGCCGCCGTGCCCTCGGCGAGGATGGAGCCGAATATCTGCCGAATCGACGTGATGGCGCCGCGCAGGCCCTGGTTGGCGTAGATCGCGAGCGAGGCTCCGCCGGCCCTCAGCTCCTCCATCGTCACACTGTTGTACGTCGTCGGGACGACCACGATCGGCAGATCACCGTCGTACGCGGCACAGAACGAGTAGATCTCGTTCGGTGTCTTCAGCTTGGAATGGATCAACAGGGCGTCCGCGCCCGCGAGTTCATAGGCCTCGGCCCGGCGCAGCGCCTCGTCGAGGCCGTAGCCGGAGATGAACGCCTCGATGCGGGCGATGACGACGAAGTCCTCGTTGACACGTGTCGCCACCGCGGCGGCGATCTTGCCGGCGAAGTCCTCGATGGGGACGAGGGCCTGGTTGCCGGCGACGAAACTGTTGAGCTTGGGGAAGGTCTTGTCCTCGATGCAGACGCCCTGGACCCCGGCGGCCTCGTAACTGCGCACCATGTGGACGACGTTGCCGATGCCGCCGAATCCGGAGTCGCAGTCCGCGAGGACCGGGACGGACACCTTCTCGACCATCGCCCGGGCCACGGCGAGGCATTCGTTCATGCTGAGGATGTTGGCGTCGGGGACGCCGAGCGAGGCGGCGATCTCCAGCCCGCTCGCCCAGACCACGTCGAAGCCCGCCTGTTCGACGAGTTGGGCGGTCAGCGGGTTGTGGGCGCCGGCCGCCTTGGCGAGGTCGGCGTCGTGCAGCAGGGCGCGCAGGGTTTTTACGGGTGCCATGGAGGTTCTCCTTGCGGTGATGGCGTGACCGGGCGGTGGTCGCCCGGCCGAGGGGTGATCACGTCACCGGGCGGTGTTTTCTCGACCGGCGGTGGCTGGGTGACCGAGCTGTGCTGGGTGACGAGCAGCGGCTGCTTGACGCGCTGTGGCTACCTGGCCGACAGGAAGCGGGTGAAGCGCTCACGCAGCTCGTCGGGGGTGTGCACGACGCGGCGGCCGACGGGCACGTCGCGCGGCCGGACCTTCGCGTGGACGAAGGCGGGGAAGGCGTCGATCGACGCCCAGTCGACGTCCGGTGTGTCCACGGACAGGGCCCGGCGATAGCCGAAGGCGAGGGCGGCGGCGACGGGATCCTCGAACGGCACCGTGCGCTGGCCGCCGGTGCTGCCGTGGACACCGTTGTCGAGCGCGACGTGCAGCAGTCGGGCGCCGGTCGCCCCGACGCTCAGCATGCCGCCGGTGTTCATCGCCAGCGAGCCGTCACCGTCGAGGACGACGACCGGCCGGCCGGGATCGGCCAGGGCGACTCCGACCCCGACGGGAGCGGCCATCCCCATGGAGCCGACGAGATAGAAATTCCCTTCGCGGTCCTGGTAGTTGAACAGGTCGCGCGAGATGTGCCCGCAGGTCGAGATCACCGCGGCGGTGGGGAACGCCGTCAACACCGAGCGGAACATGTCCTCGTACTGCATCAGACCCCCGAGGTGATCAGGACGGCCACCGCGCGGCCGCCGTCGTCGTGGAGGTCCACCGCCGCGTCGATCGCGCGGGCGGGATCCTCCGGGTCCAGGACCACATGCCCGATTCCTACGGCGTCCAGGACACGGAGCAGTTCGCGGCCGATGATGTCGTGCTCGACGGCGTCGGTGTGGTCGAAGCCGCGCCAACTCATCAGCACCAGTGGGTTGATGCCGTAGATCTGGGTGAGCGAGGTGAAGGAGTTCAGGCTGTAGCCGAGTCCGGAGTTCTGCATCAGGACGACCGGGTTCCGGCCGCCGAGCCGGGCGCCCACCGCGATGCCGACGGCGGTGTCCTCACGCGGCGCGGGGACGTAGGTGAGGCCCAACTCCCGTGTGGTGTCCGGGGATTCGAGATGCCGGAACAGCCCGTTCAGGAGGGAGCAGGGCACTCCTGTGGCGAAGTCGAAGCTGTGCGCGGCGAGTTGTTCCAGGGTGCGGAGCGCGACGTCCGTCGCCACCTGGGTCATGATCCGATGCCCTGGGCCGCGTAGCCGAACAGGACGGCGGTCAGCGCGAAGCAGAGGACCAGGAATCCCTTGAGATAGCGCCCGCGGAGTTTGGGCACCGTGAAAGGCGCGACATTCAGAATCGCGACGGCGAATCCGGCTGCTGCTGCGCCCCTTACGGCTGTTCCCGGTGCCACTGCCCAGAGCACGAGCAGCACGAGGGCGACCACCACCGGGTTGTAGAAGATGGGCATCCCCGAGAATTTCCCGCCGGAGAGTCCGTAGACGTTGAAATAGGCGAGCCGTGTGACGCCGGCGACGACGATGAGGGCGGCCGGGATCAGCAGGAAGGAATTCCAGTTTCCCACCGCGAGGACCAGTACGGCCGGTCCGACTCCGCTGCAGATCGCGTCCGCCAAGGAGTCCAGCTGGAGTCCCAGCACGGACATGTGGGCGGGCCGGTTCTTGGTGCTGCGGGCGATGGGGCCGTCGAAGCAGTCCAGGATGACGGCGATCACCCCCATCGCGGCGGACAATTGAAGCCGGCCCTGTGCGGCGAAGTAGATGCCGAGCAGGCCGCTCACGACGCCGGCGATGGTGCAGAGGTTCGCCCAGTCCGCCAATAAGGAGAGGATCGTCGGGTTGGCTTGGCCGGCTGGTTCGGCCTGTTGAGTTGGCTCGGCGGGTTTGGTCGGCTCGGCGATCTTGGCCTGGGTGTTCTGCTGGGTCATGCGTCCACCACGTTCTGCAGCCAGAGTTCGACGTTCATGTACATCCAGATCTTCTTTCCGTAGAAGTCGTGATCCAGGTGCTGTGGATTCGACAGGAACTGTTCCATGCGGCGCGGATCGAATATCCCGCGCCGGGTCGCGATCGGGTCGAGGAGGATGTCCTTGGCCTCGTCGAGCATTCCGGCCCGCATCCAGTCGTCCAGCGGTGTCGGAAATCCCATTTTCTTGCGCTGGGTCAGTTCGCGGGGCAGGTAGCGCTCGGCGAGCTTCCGCAGCAGGGTCTTCGTCGTGTCCAGGCTTTCGGACGCGGCGAAGGCGGGTGTGGCGACGGACCGGAACTGGGACCAGCGGCTGTTCCAGCGCATCTTGTACTTGACCGGCATCCGGACGAACGTCTCGATCAACTCGGCGTCCACGAAGGGAACCCGCCCTTCGAGACTGGCCGCCATGCCGATGGTGTCGACCTTGTCGAGAATCGCACCGATGTGCAGATGCTGGAAAGCATGCAGCACCGAGTCGTAGGGGTTGCCCTTTCGCGTACGGCCGAAGGACATCTCGAAAGGATCCCGAGTCGCCCGGTCACTGTTGAGAATCGCACGGGATTCCGCGGTGAAGAGTTCGTTCTTCTCCTCGAACGGCACCCAGTTGTAGACGCGGTAGAAATGATCGAGGTGGCTCCGCACATCGAGATTCGCCAGTACGGAGGTCTGACTCGGACCGCGTCCGGATACTATCCGGTCGACCGTGTCGGCGGGAAGTATTTTCCGCAGGGTGCTGATTTTCTTCCAGTCCAACGGTGATCGCATGACGCGTCCATAACCGCCGAAGAGTTCGTCCGCGCCGTCGCCGGAAAGGGCCACGGTGACGTCGTGTTTCATGAGCTTGGACAGCTCCAGGACGGCGATTTCCTGCGGAATGCTCAGCGGTGCGTCCCGGTGCCGGATGAGCGGTACCAGACCCTTGCGGTAGTCCTCGTGACCGACGACGAGATGCTGATGCTCGGCGCCGACCTCCCTGGCGACGGCCTCGGCGAACCGGCCTTCGTCGTACGCGCCGTCGCCGTACCCCACCGAGAACGTCTTGATGGGACGGTCGCTCATCCTGGCCATCATGGCCACGATCAGGCTGGAGTCGAGACCGCCGCTGAGGTAGGCGCCCAGAGGCACTTCGGACACCATGCACCGGCGGATCGACTGCTCCAGCAGGTGGTCGGCGCGGTCCAGCCAGTCCGCCTCGGACGTGGACCCGTCGATGTCCGGGACCGGAAGACTCCAGTACTGACGGACCTTGATCTCGCTGCCCTTGACGGTGAGCACGTGACCGGGCAGGACCTTTTCGATGCCCTCGAAATAACTGACGCCCCAGACGGGCTGCCGAAAGGTCAGATAGCTCGATATCCCGTCCAGGCTGGGCGTCCGGCGGAAATCGGGGTGCGCGAAGATGGACTTCATCTCCGAGCCGAACAGGAACTGTGAGCCGACCTGTGCCCAGTAGAGCGGTTTGATACCCAGGCGGTCCCGCGCGAGGGTCAGCGTTCCGGAGCGCGGATCATGGATCCCGAACGCGAACATTCCCACGAGTTCGTCCACGACCCGCTCGCCCCATTGCAGATATCCCTGGAGGATGGACTCGGTGTCGCTCGTGGTGCGAAAGCGCCGGCCGAGTCCTTCCAGCCGGGTGCGCAGCTCGCGATAGTTGTAGATCTCGCCGTTGAAGACGAGGGACACTCCGCTGTGCTCGTCCGTCATCGGCTGGTGTCCGTGCGGTACGTCGATGACGCTCAGCCGCTGAAACCCCAACCCGATCGGTCCGTCGATGTGTAAGCCGCTCTCGTCGGGCCCGCGATGGACCAGACAGTCCGTCATCATCTTGAGCAGGTCGGTGTGCTCGAAATTCCGTCCGTCGGTCTGGAAAACGCCCGCCACACCACACATGGTCGCCCTCTCCCTTTCCTCGGTGCAGTCCTGCTACTCGAAACGTTCCTTCGCGAGCAGATAGTCGTCCCCGTCGTCTATCTCGGCCCATTCGTCGCTCTTGACATCAACGAAGGAGACCGGGACGGCCTTACTGACATCAGCCATGACCGATGTGAAGTAGGCGTCCGCGCCTCGGCCGGCGGCCATTTCCACGACGATGGCATCGGCAAGCAGAGCAGCCGCCGTACTCGTCGCGCTCAGGAATCCGACATAGTTCCCGTCCGCGTCGGCCGGCGCGATGTGGTTTCCCATGTCCACACCTCCGTCGACCGCTCGGCGCACCCGCATGGTTCCGGTCAGCCGCGTGGAGAGGTCGACGAGCAGATTGATTCCGGACAGCCCGTCCCAGAGATCCGCCACGGCCTGATCGGACACGATGACATCGCCGAACAGCACGGCGCATTCGTGGTCGCGCAGCAGATGGGCGTGGGTCGCGAGTGTCCAGAGGTTATTGGTGCGTTCGAAGTCCGGGTAGTAATGCAGAGTCGCACGGTCACCGACTTCTCGGGCTATTTTGTCGGCTTCATGGCCGACGATGACATGAACATCGGTCACGCCGTTCCGAGCGAGTTGGTTCAGTAACCGGGAGATCAGCGTCTCCCCGTTGATCCGGATCAAACACTTCGGCTGCCCTTCGGTTATGTCCCGGGCCCGGGTACCGCGACCGGCGCAGAGCAGGATTGCACGACGATACGTCATTACCTCTCCTCGGAGCGCAACACGTTCCGTAACGCTTCACCACCGTACGGATCGGTGACGTTCAAGTGAAGCTTGACTAACTTAAATATGTCCGACGATTGTTTATGTAATGCAAAGACCTCACCAATGGACGATGCGTGAGTTTTTCTTGGCGAGGACTTGAGGGATTCGGAGAGTCAGCCGTACGTAATAAATTGTCGCGCTGCGTGATCACTGCTGTACGGGAGGGTGGCGGCTCGTGCGGTCGATATCGCGCGCACGGGCCCCCGTCGCGTTTATGTCCGCAAAGAGGTGGTTGGACCTCCGTTTACGGGGAGGTCGCCCCGTATTACCGCTCCGACCCCGCACCAAGCTCCGGCAACAGCGGAGCAACGGCCACGCAACACCGGTCACGGCTTGGCCAACCCCTGCCCGAGCTTTGAGCACTTGTTCACCACAGGTCCTCTGCCAACTCGCTTGCCGGCCAAGGAGGATGATCACGCGGACCGGGTCTGCCACCGCGACCGCCACGGCTCACTGCCGAGGCGCGGCTCACAGAAGTGGCACAGAAAATTCCCCGCCGCGAACTGACGCATCCTCAAGAAGGGGCATTCATGGCCGAGTTAACGCGCCGTAGACTCCTGGGTTCGGCCGCTGGCGCGCTGGGCGGCGCCGCGGCACTCTCCGTCCTCCCGCCGAGCATCCAACAGGCCGTCGCGGCCGGGCCGGTGAAGGGTTCGCTCGACGACATCGAGCACGTCGTCCTGCTGATGCAGGAAAACCGGTCGTTCGACCACTACTTCGGCACACTGTCCGGTGTGCGCGGCTTCGCCGACCCGGACGCGCTCAGGCTCGACTCCGGCAGGTCCGTGTTCTACCAGCCGGACACGGTGAACCCGAAGGGGTATCTGCTCCCCTTCCACCTCGACACCCACACCTCCAGCGCGCAGGCCATCCCGTCCACCAGCCATGCCTGGGACGTGCAGCACTCCGCCTGGAACAACGGCAGGATGGACAACTGGCTGCCGGCCCACCGTGCCGCCGACGGCGTCAACGGCCCCTATGTGATGGGCTATTACGACCGGCGGGACATCCCCTTCCAGTTCGCCCTCGCCGACGCCTTCACCATCTGCGACGCGTACCACTGCTCGGTGCTCGGCCCGACCTGGCCCAACCGGATGATGTGGATGACGGGCACCATCGACCCGGGCGGTACGCAGGGCGGCCCCGTCACCAGCAACACGGTGCCGCCGACGCCGTTCCGCTGGACGACGTACGCGGAACGGCTCCAGGCGGCCGGGATCAGCTGGAAGTCGTACCACGAGGCGGACGACGCGTTCGGCTGCAACGTCCTCGTGCAGTTCCAGGCGTTCGCGGACGCCGAGCCGGGCTCGGACCTGTACGAGCGCGCCGTGCGCCCCATGCCCGCGGGCACGTTCGAGGACGACGCCCGCAACGACCGTCTCCCGGCGGTGTCTTGGATCATCCCGACGAGCCTGACGTCCGAGCACCCGGACTATCTGCCGGCGGCGGGCGCGGAGTGGGTCGCGTCGAAGATCGAAGCCGTGGCCTCGAACCCGAAGTTGTGGAAGAAGACGGCCTTCATCCTCAACTACGACGAGAACGACGGCCTGTTCGACCACGTCGTGCCGCCGACCGCGCCCGCGGGCACGGCGAGGGAGTACGTCGGCGGGCTGCCGATCGGTGCCGGGTTCCGTGTCCCGGCGATTCTCATCTCGCCCTGGACGGTGGGGGGTTGGGTGGCCAGTGAGACCTTCGACCACACCTCGGTCCTCCAGTTCCTGGAGCGCTGGACGGGGGTGGAGGAGCCGAACATCAGCGACTGGCGCCGGGACACCTTCGGCGACCTCACCTCCGCGTTCCGCTTCCGCGACGCCCGCCCGCGCCCACCGAGGCTGCCGCAGGACACGGCGGAGCAGCTGAGAAAGGCGAAGGAGGAGGTGGCGACGTTGCCGGCCCCCACCCTGCCCGGCGCGGACCAGGCCTTCCCCCGGCAGGAGAAGGGGCGTAGACCGCAGGTGTGAGTGAGGGCCGGCGCTCTCCCGTCACCGGTCCTCAAGCACGATCAAGGGGCGCCCCTGTGGTCAGACGAGGACCGTTCTGACCACGGGTTCGCGCTCCAGCAGCCCGGCCCGCGACAGTTCCTCGGCCACGTCGAGGGTCACCTCCGCCAGGCGGGTCAGTACGGCGGCCACCGGTGCGGCGATCCGGCCGGGGGCGGTCAGGCGGTGCAGGACCAGGGTCTCGAACGTGCCCGGTACCGGCAGCGGGAGCAGGGTCAGCCCGGGGGTGCGCGAGGCGACCGAGCTGGGCAGCACGACCGCGCCGAGACCGGCGCGCACCATCGCCGCCGCCGCGGACCAGTTGGTCGCCCGGTGGGCGGTCGGCCGGTCCGGCAGCCCGAGTTCGGTGACCAGCCGGGCGTGGGCCCAGGCCCGCGCGCTCCCCTCCGGAGCCCCGATCCAGGGCACGGCCGCCAGTTCGGCCGCCTCGGTCGGGGGCTCGCCCCAGGCGGCGGGCACACCGACCCGGTACTGCTCCTGCGCGAGGACCTTCAGACCGCAGCCCGGCGGCGGGTCCGGCCGGTGCTCCTGATCGCCGGTGATCAGGAGCACGTCCAGGGCACCCTGGCGCAGCGCCCTCAGGCCGTCCGGGGCGGACGTCTCGCGCAACTCCGGCCGCAGGCCCGGATGGTGCTCGACGAGCGACGCGGTCACGCGGGCGACCAGGGTGGTGAGGACGGCCAGCACCGATCCGATCACCACCGGGCCCTCGATGTCCGCCGGGCCCGTACCGGTCAACTCCCGCTCGGCGGCGGACAGTTCATCGGCGATCCGGCCGCCGTACGCGGCGAGTGCCAGGCCGGTGCGGGTGAGTTCGGCCCGGCCGTCGGCCCGGTCCAGCAGGGGGACCCCGGTCTCCTGCTCCAGTCGGCGTACCGTCTGGGAGACGGCCGAGGCGCTGATGCCGAGCAGGCGTGCGGCGGCGGCGATCCCGCCGGCTTGGTGCACGGTGTGCAGCACCACGAGCCGCCTGGGGTCCACGTCCATCTGCGCTCCCTCGGCGGCGGTCGGTCGGCCGAGGACAGTTCATCACGAGCCTGCGGGCTGTTCGACGGCGTCCCTGACCTTCCGCATCAGCGGGGCGACCACGCCGGCCGGGGTGTTGGTCAGAAAGTGGTCGCTGCTGGGGTTCGGGTAGTACGTGACCAGGCCGAACGTGGTCGGGGTCAGCCACAGGCAGGACGAGGACAGGACCGCCAGGCCGCCGGACTGGACCATGGTCTCCTGGCACCCGGCCTGTCCGCCGTGGTCGCCCGCTGCGGTCGGCTGCCAGTCCTGGGTGATCCGGTCGTCGGTCCCGTCCTCGCGGGTGGCCGGCACCTGGGCCATCCGCTTCAGCGCCGACGGGTCGTATCCGGAGCCGTTGAAGCCGGCGAAGACGAGGTAGCCGCCCTGGCCGGGATCGTCGTAGACCGCCTCGACCGTGCTGCCGGTGATGCCGAGTTCCTCGGCGGTCCGGTCGAGTGCCTGGGTCAGCTTCGCGACCTTGGCGGCGGACGGCTGGAACCGCGCCAGACCGGCTACGGACGCCGGTGCGGTCAGCGTCCAGGCGTTCCCTGAACTCCCGCCCGAAGCCGCCGAGTCGGCGGCGGCAGCGGAGGAGTCGCCCTTGGCCCGGGTTGTCGCCGCGGGCTCTGTGGCCGCCCTCCCGCCGCCGCACCCGGTGGCCACCGCGCACAGAACGGCACTCAGAACGAGCAGGGCTGCCGACGCGGCGGGCTGCTTGGGCATGACGACTCCTGGGCAGGACGGGCAAGTGGTGGGATAGACCCCACTGTGCCGACCGACCCGTGAACGAGGAAGCAAGTCCCGCTTCACCCCACCGGAAAGCCCTGCTTCAAGCCCTGCTTCACTCGGCCGGCCTCGGGGCGCGGCGCGGCGGAAACGGGTGCCCTACGACGGCACCCTCACCGCGCTCGCCGTCCGACTCCCCGACACCGGTTCCTGTCGCGGCTGGTCAGTTCGGCGCGTCCAGTGACCAGAGCGGAGTGCTGCCGGCGACGCGGCAGGTGAGGAAGTACAGGGGTATCGGCGGCGTGTAGGGCTGTCCGGTCTCGGGGGAATGGATCAGACGGGGATGCTCCAGGCCCGGTTTCGGGCGGGTGCTGGTCCAGGAGGGGTCGGCCACCTGGGCGCCGATCGCGTAGCTGATGGACGGCGGCCAGATGACGCCGAGGTGTGAACCGGCCGGCACGATCCACCACCAGCGCCGGGCGTCGGCGAAGACGCAGCCGACACGCTGCAGATGGTCCAGGATGCGTTCCCCGTGTTCCCGGGGCATGCCCACGGCGTCGTATCCGAGGCTCGCGCGTAACGGCGCGGGGATCACCAGGCGTCCGGACCGGATGCGGTCGTGCGATGGCGGCTCGGCGGGATGCGGGGACGGGGCGAAGTCGTGAGCCGACGGCTCGGAGGAGGACGGGATCGGGTCGTGGCTGCGTGATCGGTACATGGGGGGACCCTTCGGCCGAGTGGGGGTTGGGCCGGGCGGGGAGCCGGGGCCGGCCAGGCGGGCGTCAGGGCGGGGCGGGTTCGTCGGCGTCCATGGCCAGTTCGGCCCAGACGATGCGACCGGACCGGTGCGGGACGTCCGCCGTTCCCCAGTCGCTGCTGAGCTCCGTGACGAGCAGGAGACCGCGCCCGCCCTGGTCGTCGGGGCCGGGCCGACCGGGTACCGGGAGCGTGGGACCGCGGTTCTGGTCCTCGACCTCGATCCGGACGGATCCGTCGGTGATCCGCACCTCACAGACGATCCAGTCACTCGCGGAGTGGGTGAGCGCGTTGGTGACGAGTTCGGAGGTCACGACGACAGCGTTGTCCAGGACGACTTCGCGGACGCCCCACGCGATGAGCAGTTCCTCGACGGTTCTGCGCGCCAGACCGACTGACGCCGGGGTCGCCGGCAGGCCGAACAGATGGCTGTGGCGCGAGAGTTGGTTCCCGGAGACGAGCCGGCCGGGGCCTCGGGGCCCAGGGAGTCGGCCAGGACGCCCGCCTCCGGGAGGTCGGTCCAACGGCTGGGGGAAAGAGGGCGGAACCATCGCCGTACGCCTTTCGTGTGCCTTCGCACCCTGGGCGGTGCCGGTGTCGCACCGGCCGGCCGCGCACGAGGCGCGGATGGCGACCCGGCCGGGCCGACGCAGGTCGCAACCCTTTTCCCCCAACTGGGCTGCGCCGTCTCGCTCTTCGACGAGCTGTGACGACGTGCTTACTGTGACACCTGCCAACAACCCATCGCAACCGGCAAGTTGAAAATTGCATCTCGCGAAGTGCATGCTGCTTCCGCCAGGAAGTGATCGAAAGAGTCGGCGAAGAGCGAAACCCTGCCAGACTGCCGCCCGGAGCTGGAGGCGCAAGGGAGGTAGACCGTGACCGCAGAGACCGACTGGGGCGGAGTCCCCTCCGTCCTGCGCATGATCCTCGGCCGCCAGCTGGAGGAACTGCGGACGCGGGCGGGACTCACGTACGAGCAGGCGGGCGACGCCATCGGGGTCAGCCACTCCACGATCCGCCGGATGGAGGCCGCCAAGGTGGCCCGGCTGCGCCTGGCGGACGCGGAAAAGCTGCTGCAGGTCTATGGGGTGACGGACCGTCAGGAGATCGACACCTTCCTGAAGTCGGTCCGCGAGGCCAGCAAGCGCGGCTGGTGGCACACGTACCGCGACGTCATGCCGGACTGGTTCGCCGCGTATCTGAGCCTGGAGCAGGCGGCGCTCCAAGTACGCGCCTACGAGAACGAGTTCGTCCACGGGCTGCTGCAGACCGAGGAGTACGCACGGGCCCTGCTCGGCGCGGGCAACCCGCACGCCCCCACCGAGGCCACGGAGCGCCGGGTCGCCCTGCGCATGCGCCGCCAGGAACTGCTGACCCGCGAGGCGCCGCCGCGCGTGTGGGTCGTGATGGACGAGACGGTGCTGCGGTGGCCGGTCGGGGGTGCCGCGGTGATGCGCGCCCAGGTCGACCACTTGATCGAGGTCAACCGGCTGCCCCATGTGACGCTGCAGATCATGCCGTTCGCCAACGGCCCGCACCCGGCCATGCGAGCCGGTGCGTTCCACCTCTTCCGGTTCCGGGCGGCCGAACTGCCCGACGTCGTCTATCTCAACGGCCTGGTGGGCGCTGTCTATCTGGACAAGGGCGACGACGTCGTGGTGTATCGCGAGGCCCTGGACCGGCTGGGTGCCCAGGCGGCACCCGCCCGCAAGACCGAGGCCCTCCTCGGTGCGATTCGCAAGGAGCTCTGACGTGCACCACCCCATACGCAACGGCATACCGTCCCGGAACCTGGGCGCACGCGGCTGGACCAAGCCGTGGAGCGACGACGCGGGGGGCGCCTGCGTGGAAGTGAAGAAGCTCGCCGACGGACGCGTCGCCGTACGTCAGTCGACCGACCCCGACGGCCCGGCGCTGGTTTTCACCCCCCGCGAAATGACGAGCTTCGTCACGGGCGTGAAGGCGGGGGACGCCGACTTCCTCCTCTGAACACCCCTTGTTTTACTGAGCGTTGATCCCGAAACTCCACGACTCGCATGGGAGACACGGCGTTGCCCGACAACGGATGGCCGGCCGACCGCATCGACACCGAGCACGCGCACTCCGCGCGGATCTACGACTACATCATGGGCGGGAAGGACTACTACCCCGCCGACAAGGAGGCGGGCGACGCCATGTCCCGGGAGTGGCCCGCGCTCCCGATCCACATGGTCGCCAACCGGGACTGGATGAACCGGGCCGTGCGCTGGCTCGCCGAGGAAGCGGGCGTACGCCAGTTCCTGGACGTCGGCACCGGCATCCCCACCTCCCCGAACCTGCACGAGATCGCCCAGCAGGTGGCTCCCGAGTCACGGGTGGTCTACGTCGACAACGACCCCATCGTCCTCACCCTCTCCCAGGGTCTGCTCTCCAGCACGGCCGAGGGCAGGACGTCGTACATCGAGGCCGACTTCCGTGACCCGGCCACGATCCTCGACGCGCCGGAGCTGCGCGAGACCCTGGACCTCTCCCGGCCGGTGGCGCTGACGGTGATCGCCATCGTGCACTTCATGCTCGACGCGGACGACGCGGTGGGCGTCGTACGGCGCCTGCTCGAGCCGCTCCCCTCCGGCAGTTACCTCGCGATGTCGATCGGCACCGCCGAGTTCGCGCCGCAGGAGGTGGGCCGCGTCGCCCGCGAGTACGCGGCCCGCGACATGCCGATGCGGCTGCGCACCATCGACGAGGCCCACGAGTTCTTCGACGGTCTTGAGCTGGTCGAACCCGGCATCGTCCAGGTCCACAAGTGGCATCCGGACGGCACGGGCGAGCAGAACATCCGCGACGAGGACATCGCGATGTACGGAGCGGTCGCGCGCAAGCCGTGACCGTCCCGGTGCCGGGACCGGCCGCACAGCCGGCCCCGGCACACGGGGAAGCCACATGCTCAAGGCCGACCGGTCCCCGGAAACGATCGAGGGGCGGTTCCGGATTCCTCCGGAACCGCCCCTCATCTGCGACTCTGTCGAGTCGGGACGACAGGATTTGAACCTGCGACCCCTTGACCCCCAGTCAAGTGCGCTACCAAGCTGCGCCACGTCCCGCTGCCCGTCTGACCTGGGGTTTCCCCTGGTTGAACGCGCATGGAAACAATACCGCACTCACGTCGGTGATCGCGCACGCCTTTATTCGGGGCCAGGGCTCGGCCCTCGGCCGGCTCAGCCCTCGGCCCGCTGGGCTTCCGGACGGCTCCGCCCGTGCCGCTTGACCTGAAGTTTGGTTGAGGTTGCACGATCGTCCGCATGACGACGACAACCACGCGACACAGCCGCCCGTACACGCACGACGACCTGCCCCAGCTCATGGGGGTGATGACCGGCGACGAGAAGCACGGTCCGGCGGCGACCTCGACGCTGGACGCGCTGTGGGTCCTCTACGACCGGGTGCTGAGGGTCACCCCGGAGCGGCTGGACGACCCGGAGCGGGACCGGTTCCTGCTGTCCAAGGGGCACGGGCCGATGGCGTACTACGCCGTGCTGGCCGCCAAGGGATTCGTACCGGTGGAGTGGCTCCCCGACTTCGGCTCCTACGACTCGCCGCTCGGCCACCATCCCGACCGGGTCCTGGTGCCCGGCGCCGAGATCGGCAGCGGGTCGCTGGGGCACGGGCTGCCGATCGCCGTCGGGACGGCACTGGGGCTGCGCGCCCAGGGGCGTACCGAGCCGCGCGTCTGGGTGCTGGTCGGGGACGCCGAGCTGGACGAGGGCAGCAACCACGAGGCCATCGCCTTCGCCGGGCCCGCCGGACTGGAACGCCTGCACACCGTCGTCATCGACAACTCCTCCGCGAGCCACGCCCGGCCCGGCGGTATCGCCGCCCGCTTCGAGGCCGCGGGCTGGTCCGCGGTGACGGTCGACGGCCGTGACCACGAAGCGCTGTACGCCGCGTTCACCGCGCCGCACCCCGGCCGACCGCATGTGGTCGTGGCCCGGGTGGAGCCGAAGTCCGCCTGATCGCCCCTCCCCATCACCGTCACCATCACCATCACACCGAGAAAGGCTCTCCATGGACACCATGCGTGACCGTTTCGCCCCGGTCGTCTCCCGGCTGCTCGACGAGGACCCGCGGGTCGCGGTCGTCCTCGCCGAGATCGGCAAGGACGGCTTCGCGGACGCCCAACTCCGGCATCCAGAGCGGGTGATCAACGTCGGCATCCGCGAGCAGCTCCTCATCGGAGCGGGCGCGGGACTCGCCCTGACCGGGATGCGGCCGGTTGTGCACACCTTCGCGAGCTTCCTCGTCGAGCGGCCCTTCGAGCAGGTCAAGTTGGACCTCGGGCACCAGGACGTCGGCGCGGTCCTGGTGAGCGCCGCGGCCTCCTTCGACTGGCCCGCCGGCGGGTTCACGCACATGGCTCCGGGCGATGTGGCCCTCCTCGACACCCTGGACGGCTGGACCGTGCACGTCCCGGGCCACCCGGACGAGGCCGAGACCCTGCTACGGCACGCGGTCGCCGCGGGCGACGACAAGGTCTACGTACGGCTGTCCGTCCAGGCGAACGCCGAGGCACTCCCGGTCGACGGCGCGCGCTTCCTCACCGTCCGAGAGGGCCGCTCCGGTGTGGTCGTCGCCGTCGGGCCGATGCTCGACACCGTACTCGCCGCGACGGAGGGCCTCGACGTCACCGTCCTGTACGCCACGACCGTCCGCCCCTTCGACGCGGACGCGCTGCGCGCCGCCACACGGCAGGCCGGGACGGACGTCGTCCTCGTCGAGCCGTATCTGGCGGGCACCTCGACAACGGCCGCGAATGACGCGCTCGCCGACGTCCCCCACCGTGTGCTCGGCCTGGGCGTCGGATGCGCCGAACTCCGGCGCTACGGCACCATCGCCGAGCACCTGGCCGCCCACGGCCTCGACGCGCGGACGCTGCGCGAACGGATCGGCGGCTTTGTACGAGGAGCAGGCGACGGCCGGGTGGCGGTGCAGGGCTGAGGGCCCGGGCCTACGACAACGCCCGACACCGGCAGCCGTAGTAGTCGCCGTCAACTCTCCTGCGGGCAGGCCCGTTCACGTATCGCCGCGTCGCTCGGAGCACCCGGGGTACTCAGGGCCGCCGGTATCGCGTCGGCGCGTATCAACCCGCGTATGGCCGGTACCAGGAGCAGAGCGGTCGGCACCATGAAGCTCGTCGCGGCCGAGACGAGGAGCACCTGGTCGGTGCCGAGTGCCGCGGCGGCGGGGCCCGCCAGAGCCTGGCCGACGGGCATCATCGCGAGGGAGCCCGCCACGTCGTACGCGTGGATGCGGTTGAGGACGTCCGGGGGGACCTGGGTCTGGACGGTGGTCGCCCACATCACGCCCCAGAAGGACATCCCCACCCCGGCGACGGCGGCGCCGGCCGCCATGGCCGGTACGCCGAGCCCCGCCCCGACCGTCGCCGGGAAACCGGCGAAGGCGAAGAGGGCGATCGCCCCGGCCCGGAGCATACGGCGGGGGCGCAGCCGCAGGGCGAGGAGTCCGCCCAGGACGGTGCCCGCGCCGAGGGCGGAGTTGATCAGGCCGTAGGCGCGCGGGCCGTGCTGTTGTACGACCTGGGTCGCCACGAGGGGGACGGTCGGGCCCCAGACGGCGATCATGTAGAGGCACCAGACGGCGATGACTCCCCAGAGCCAGGTGCGTGCTCTGAACTCCCGCCAGCCCTCGACCAGATCGGCCTTGAAGGCGCCCGAGCCGTGCCCGGGTTCGCGGCTGCCGGGCGCGAGCGGGGGCAGCCGGAGCAGCAGGAGGCAGAGGGCGCTGACCGCGTAGGTGGCGGCGTGGGCCGCGAACACGCCGCCGGGCGAGGTGAATCCGACGAGGAGACCCGCGACGGCCGGGCCCGCGAGTTGGGCGGCGGACTCGGCGATGCGTATCGCGCCGTTCGCGCCCTGGATGTCGGAGGCGAGTCTCGGCACCGTGCTCGCCACGCCGGGCTGGAACACCGCGCCGGCAACGCCGTTGACGAAGCCGATCGCGCAGATCTCCCAGAGCACGACATGGCCGGTGAAGAAGAGTGCGGCGGCGAGGGACTGGGTGCCCAGGCGCACCAGGTCGGCGCCGATCATCAGTTTGCGGGTGCTGAACCGGTCCGCGATCACGCCGCCGAAGACGACAAGACCCGCGAACGCGGCGGCCGTTGAGGCCATGGCGAGGCCGACCGCGCCCGCGCCGTACCCGTGTTCCAGGAGACCGGCGGCGAGGGCGACCGGCAGCATGGTGTCGCCGAGGCGGGCGACGGCGCGGGCCACGAAGAACAGCGCGAAGTCCCGTGACCAGACGGGCCGTTCGCCACCCCCACGGCCACGCTTCACCGGCCTCGCAACCGCGCCGGCACCTCCTCGGGCCACTTCTCCGGCAACGATGTCATCGCCGTCACCCTCGGCTCCGCCGACCGCCCCGGCCGATCCCGATTTCGATCCGACCGATTTCGATCCCACCGGTGTGGATCCGACCGACTCCGACCCGACCGGCTCCAACTCCGCCCCGCGCCCGGTCCCCTCCCGCGCCGGATCCGACGGCATCCCGGTAGTCATCCCCCTCCGCTCCCTCCTCCGACCGCCGCCCCCGAAGCGCCCCGCCGGTGTTCATGACATCCCACTCGAAATCGTTGCTGTGGGAGCCGGATCCCCCTCCGTCCCGGCTCCCACTCCCGCTGTCGGATGATGCCACGCACCACTGACAACGCCCGAGGGAATTTCAGTCCCCGGACCCGGCCGGGAGGCCCAACTCGGGGTAGGTGTCGAGGAGTCGGGGCGGGGCCGCCTGGCGCCAGGAGTCGGCGAGGATGTCACGGAGCTCCTCCTCGCTGTCCAGCGCGGCGAGGCGGGCCCGGACCCAGGCGAAGCCCGCCTCGTGGTCGGCGATCCAGAACTTCTCCGGTTCGGCCAGGACCAGTTCGTCGCGCTCCTCCTTGGGGCAGCGCACCGCGATGGAGGTCTCCTCCTCGGGCACGGTGACGAACATCTTCCCGGCGACCCGGAACGTGGGCATGTTCCAGGCGACCTTCTCCGTCGTGTCCGGGAGGGAGAGGGCGATACGGCGTACGTCTTCAGCATCCGGCATGACTCGCAAGATAGCGGCTGCCACTGACAATCACCTGGTGGGAGTGCCTGCCCCCAAGTCCGCCTCGCCGCCCGTCCTCACATCCGCCCCCGCCCCCACGCCCACGCCCACGCTCACCCCCGTACTCGCACTCGCACCGGCACCCGCTGCCCCGCCGCCCTCCCCCACGCGCTTGTAGTAGAGCGTCGTAGGCCGCAGCACTCCGGCCGGGCTCGCCGCGTAGTCCGGGATCACGCCGGCCCGGGTCCAGCCGGTCGAGCGGTACAGGTGCTCGGCGGGACTGTCGGTCTCGGTGTCGAGGTGGAGGAGGGTGATGCCGGCGGCGACGGCCGCGTCCTCGGCGACGGTGAGGAGCCGACGGCCGAGGCCCTGCCCCCTGGCCTCCCGGTGGACCATCAGCTTGACCAGTTCGGCGCGGTGGCGGCTGTTGGGTTTGTCGGGGAAGGCCAGGCTCACCGTGCCGACGACCCGGTCGCCGCTCAGCGCCGCCCACACGGCGAGCTGCCCGGCGGCGACACCGTCGGCACGCTCCCGCCACCAGTCGACGGCCGCGGCCCGGCCGAGCGGTGCGAGGAAGCCGATCGAGGCGCCGTCGTCCACGGTGTCGGTCAGCAGGTCGGCCAACTCATCGACGGCGGCGAGCAGTTGAGGCACGTCCAGGACCCGCACAGTCACCGTCACATCCGTGTTCACGGCAACACCACCGCCAAGACGTAACGCACGTCGTCAGGACCCGCGCACCGGAACCGCGTCGGCCCCCACACCCGCAACCGCAGACAGTCACCGGCGTCGAGATGGTGCTCGACGTCCTGGGCCGTCACGTCGAGGGCGCCCTCCAGGACCCAGATGTGCTGTTCCAGGCCGGGCACGGGCGGCCGGTCGTAGGCGAGGTCGGCGCCCGCGCGGAGCCGGCCCTCGACGAGTTCGCCGCGCAGGCCGGTGTGCGGGGGCGACACGGATCGTCGTACGAAACCGGAGGTGCGGTCCTCCCACACCGGTTGCTCGGCGGCGCGGACCAGGAGGGCGGGCTCGGCCTCCACCTCGCTGAGGAGCTGGGACATGGTGCGGCCGTAGACGCCGCACAGGCGGTTGAGGAGGGAGGCGGTGGGGCTGATCTCGGCGCGTTCGGCACGGGACAGGGTCGAACGGCTCACCCCGCTCCGCTCCGCCAACTCCCCCAGGGACCAGCCGTGTTGGGCACGCAGCTCGGCGAGCCGGACGCCGAGTCGGACGTCCACCGGGTCGAGGGTCGCCACTGTTTCTTCTGATCTCACATCCGGGACGGTATCCCGAATATGAGACGACGAGGTTACGTCCGGGCCACTTCTTCCAGGGCGTCCAGGACCGGACGGATCAGCGGGTGTTCCTCCGTGCCGCGTCGGACGGCGGCGAAGACGCGGCGGGTCGGGGCCACTCCGTCGACGGGGCGGACCACGACGCCCGTCAGGTCCATGCCGCGCAGGGCCGAGCGCGGGACGAGGGCCACGCCCGCGTCGGCCGAGGCGAGGGCGACCACGGCGCGGAAGTCGTCGGAGGAGTGTTCCAGACGGGGCTGGAAACCCGCGTTCTCGCAGGCCAGGACGACGACCTCGTGGCAGGGGTTGCCGGGGTAGGGGCCGATCCAGGGGTCCTTGGCCAGGTCGGCGAGGGGGACCTCGTCGGCGTCGGCGAGGCGGTGGGTGACCGGGACGACCGCGTCGAACGGCTCGGCGTAGAGCGGGACATGGATCAGACGCGGGTCGTCGGCGGGCGGCGCCCCGCGATACTCGACGGCGACCGCGACGTCCACCTGCCGGTCCAGCACCATCGGCAGGCTGGCGTCGCCCTCGGCGTCCTGGACGCGGATACGGATACCGGGCGCGAGGCGTGAGAGACGGGTCACCGCGGGTGCTACGACCTGTGCGATACCGGTCGCGAACGCGGCGACGGTGACCGTGCCGGCCGCGCCCGAACCGTACGCGGCGAGCTCCGCCTCGGCCCGCTCCAGCTGGGCCAGGACCACATTGGTATGGCTGAGCAGGATCTCACCGGCCGGCGTCAGCCGTACCCCCTTCGCACCCCGCTCGACCAGCCGATGCCCGGTCTCCTGCTCCAGCGCGGCCAACTGCTGCGAGACCGCCGACGGCGTGAGATACAACGCGGCGGCCGCCGCCGTCACGGTGCGGTGGTCGGCCACCGCACGGAGAATATGGAGCCGCCGCGCTTCGATCATGGGACCGATTATCGCAATATGTCCGAGGGTGCGGACGAACGCGGGGCGGTCTTGGGTGCGGGGCGGGGTCTAGGGGCCGAGGCCGGGTCCGGGTCGACCGAATCAGGCCCTCCAGTTCGGCCCACCGGCTCCGCCCTCACCATCAACCGCCCCTCACCCCTCCAGCTCAGCCCGCGCAGCGACAAACGCCTCCACCGCCCGATCCACATCCTCCGTAGAGTGCGCGGCGGACAGCTGGACCCGAATCCGGGCCGCACCCTGCGGCACCACCGGATACGAGAAGCCGATCACGTACACGCCCCGCTCCAGCAGCAGCTCCGCCATCCGTCCGGCCACCGCCGCGTCGCCGATCATCACGGGGGCGATCGCATGGTCACCGGGAAGGATGTCGAAGCCCTCCTCGGTCATCCGGCGGCGGAACAAGGCGGTGTTCTCGGCGAGTTGGACCCGCAGGTCGTCCGCGGACTCCAGCAGGTCGAGCACCTTGAGGGAGGCCGCGGCGATCACCGGAGCCAGGGTGTTCGAGAACAGGTACGGTCGGGAGCGCTGGCGAAGGAGCGCCACGATCTCCGCGCGGGCGGCGACGTAACCGCCGGAGGCGCCGCCCAGGGCCTTGCCGAGCGTGCCGGTGATGATGTCGACGCGGTCCATGACGCCGTGCAGTTCGGGGGTGCCCCGGCCGCCGGGGCCGACGAAACCGACGGCATGGGAGTCGTCGACCATGACCATCGCGCCGTAACGGTCGGCGAGGTCGCAGATGTCGCGCAGCGGGGCGACGTAACCGTCCATGGAGAAGACGCCGTCGGTGACGATCAGCTTCCTGCGCGCACCCGACGCCTCCTTCAACTGCCCTTCCAGATCGGCCATGTCACGGTTCGCGTACCGCAGCCGGCGGGCCTTGGAGAGACGGATGCCGTCGATGATCGAGGCGTGGTTGAGGGCGTCGGAGATGACCGCGTCCTCCGGGCCCAACAGGGTTTCGAAGACACCGCCGTTGGCGTCGAAGCAGGAGGAGTAGAGGATCGTGTCCTCCTGGCCGAGGAACGTGGAGAGGCGTGCCTCCAGCTCCTTGTGGACCTCCTGCGTGCCGCAGATGAAGCGTACGGACGCCATGCCGTAGCCCCATCGGTCGAGGGCGGCGTGGGCCGCGGCGACGACCTCGGGGTGGTCGGCGAGGCCGAGGTAGTTGTTGGCGCAGAAGTTGAGGACCTCGCCGGGACGGCCGCCCGCGGTGACGTTCACCGTCGCGGACTGCGGCGAGCCGATCACGCGCTCGGGCTTGTGGAGCCCGGCGGCGCGGATCTCGTCGAGGGTGGTGCGGAGGTCGTCGCGCACGGAGTCGAACATGGGGAAAGCTCCTAAAGTTCCTTCGCCGAAAGGGAGTTACGCGGCTCAGCAGGGAGATACGCGGGCCGGCAGGGGCCGGCAGGGAATTACACGGTCCAGTCCAGGATGACCTTGCCGCCCTTGCCGCTCGCCGCGTCCGCGAACGCCGCCTCGAAGTCACGGTGCCCGTACCGGCCGGTGATCACCGGCGCGAGGTCCAGACCGCCCTCCAACAGGACCGACATCGCGTACCACGTCTCGAACATCTCACGGCCGTAGATGCCCTTGATGGTGAGCATCGAGGTGACGACGCGGGACCAGTCGACCGGGAACTCCTCGGCGGGCAGGCCCAGCATGGCGATACGGCCGCCGTGCGTCATGTTGGCGATCATGTCGCGCATGGCCTCGGGGCGCCCTGACATCTCCAGGCCGATGTCGAAGCCCTCACGGAGTCCCAACTCCCGCTGACCGTCGGCGATCTGAGCCTCCGTCACGTTCAACGCCAGACTCACGCCGATCTTGCGGGCCAGGGCGAGCCGTTCCTCGCTCACATCGGTCACTACGACGTTCCGCGCACCGGCGTGCCGGGCAACTGCCGCCGCCATCAAGCCAATGGGGCCCGCACCGGTGATCAACACGTCCTCGCCGACGAGCGGGAAGGACAACGCGGTGTGCACGGCGTTGCCGAACGGGTCGAAGATCGCGGCGACATCGAGGTCGACGGGGACGCGGTGCACCCACACATTGGCGGCCGGCAACGCGACGTACTCCGCGAACGCCCCGTCCCGTCCGACGCCGAGCCCGACCGTGGCCCGGCACAGGTGACGGCGCCCGGCGAGACAGTTGCGGCACTTGCCGCACACCAAGTGGCCCTCGCCGCTGACCAGTTCACCGACGGCGATGTCGGCGACGTCCCGGCCCGTCTCCACGACCTCACCCACGAACTCGTGGCCGAGCACCAGCGGCGTACGGATCGTCTGCCGCGCCCAGCCGTCCCAGTTCCGGATGTGCAGATCGGTGCCGCAGATCCCGGTCCGCAGGACCTTGATCAGTACGTCGCCGGTTCCGACGGCGGGCTCCGGCACGTCCGCGAGCCACAGCCCGGGCTCCGCCTTGTCCTTGACCAGCGCCTTCAACGCAACGGCTCCTGAGGGTGAGGTCCCGGGCGCGGGCACGCCGAACGAGCCCGTTCCGGGGGTGGGGTGGATTCCGCTAGCAATCTGCCCCACCGGGGCGCCCGGGTCCATCGAGGTTTTCTTAAGCCGTGCCGCAGCTTTGCTTCACAGCTGTCAGAGCCGTGACACCTGGTAGTGGGCGATGGACCATCCCTCCGCTCCGCGCTTCACCAGCACCGCGAGCTTCACGTCGACCGGCGACCGGTCCGTGAACGTGAACTCCGTGTCCAGATAACCGAGTACGAGGTCCTCGGCGTATCGCCGGGTCTCGACGATCTCGAACTCGGCCTTCATTCCCAGGGGTTGGGAGTCGTAGTACTCGGCGATTCCCTGCCGGCCGACGCTGTAGGGGTGCAGCCCCTGGAAGATCGCGTCCTCGGTGAAGAGCCGGGCCACCTCCTCCGGTTCATGCGCGTCCACGGCCGCCTTCCAGGGGTCCAGGACACCGCGCAGGACGAGTTCGTCGTCGTTCGAGCTGTTCATCTCCGTCGACCTTTCTCAGTGACCGGCGCTCATACCGCCGTCGACATGCAGGATCTCGCCGGTGACGAAGGGGGCGTTCTCCAAGAACACCACGGCGTCGACGATGTCGCTCACCTCGCCCATCCGGCCCACCGGGTGCAGCGCGGCGAGGCCCGCGTGGGTCTCCTCCGGGTGCATCGGGGTGCGGATGGTGCCCGGCGACACGGCGTTGGCGCGGATGCCGCGCGTGGCGTACTCGATGGCGAGGGACTTGGTCGCGGACTGCAGCCCGCCCTTGGTCAGCGAGGCCAGGGCGGAGGGGACGCGGGCGTCGGCGTTGTCGACCAGGCTGGTGGTGACGTTGACGATGTGGCCGCCGCCCTGGGCGAGCATGTGCCCGATGGCCAGTTGGGTGATCCGGAAGAACCCGGTCAGGTTGATGCCGAGCACGGTCGCGTAGTCGTCGTCCGTGTAGTCGGTGAACGGCTTGGCGACGAACACGCCCGCGTTGTTGACCAGCGTGTCGACGCGGCCGAACCGCTCGATCGCGGCGGCGACGACCCGCTCGGCGGTCGCCGGGTCCGCGATGTCGCCCTGGACGGTCAGCACGTCCGCGTCGTCGGCCGGGGCGATGGTGCGCGAGGTGGCGACGACGGCGTAACCGAGCTTGCGGTAGGCCTCGACGACGCCGGCTCCGATGCCCTGCGAGGCACCGGTGACGATCGCGACCTTCTGGGTCTGAGAGCTCATGACGACCTTCTCCGAAGTGGAAGCAGTGGATGAGGCGGTCCCGGTCGATTTCTACTAGCCGACCGGTCGCCTATTCGTGAAGGTATGCGTCCGGGAGCGGGGAAAGCAAAGGTCAGACAGGGTTTTCCCAGGACCGGAATCCTCGCTGCTGGGAGGCCTGTCCTCCCAGTGCACGTCAGCGGTGCGGGTCGCCCTCGGGCAGCCAGGCATCGGAAGCGTGGAGCCCGAGGTCGCCGACCCCGACGCCTTCGCAGAGCGCGTCCACGGCCGCGAGCACCCCGGTCCGCGTCTCGCCCTCGCGCCACACCAGCGACCAGGTCCAGTGGACGCTCGGCCCGACGATCTCGCGGCGCACCAGGTCGGACGGGAGTGAAGTGGTCTGCCCCTTGGGCGAGTTGACGACCGGGCGGCGGCTGCGGCGGACGTGGTCGAAGAACGCCGGGCCGGTGATCCCACCGTCGGAGATGGGCACGACCTGCGCCCCGGTGTCCTGCGCGAGCTGCTCGGCGTAGACATTCCACGACGACCAGGAATTGGTGTCGTCGTCGAGGAGCACGGTGGTGTCCCGGGCCCACACGTCACCGGTGTCGGTGCCCGGGGACACCGCGTACAGCCGGTCCGCGCCGAGCAGCCGGGCCCGCAGCCCGTGCCGCTTCAGGTCCTCGTCCCGTACCCAGCACACCGCGAGGTCCAGGCTGCCGTCCGCGACCCGGGCCGCCTGCGTGTGCGAGGGCGCGACCCACGCGTCGACATGCACCTGGGCGACCCCGGCGGTGCGCGAAGTCAGGTCGGCGGGAAGCCAGTTGACGTAACCGAGCCGGACCGCCTCCGAGCCCGCGAGCCGGCCGGCCCGGCGTTGGAGGTCGTCGGCGCGTTCCAGCAGGGCCCGGGTGTGCGGGAGCAGGGCGGCCCCGGCCGGGGTGAGGGAGACCGAGCGGCGGTCGCGGTCGAAGAGCCGTACGCCCAGGTCGCGTTCGAGGGCCTTGATCTGCTGGGAGAGGGAGGGACCGGCGATCAGGAGGCGGTCGGCGGCCCGGCCGAAGTTCAGCTCCTCGGCGACGGCGACGAAGTACCTCAGTTGGCGCAGCTCCACGTCCGTCATGCTACGCGGGCTGGGAGGCCGGGCCTCTCAGCAGGGAGCGAGCCTGTCGTGGCGCGCGGGCCGGTCACGGGCCACGATGAAGGCACAGAGACCCGGCACCCCGCCGTGCGGGCCCGAACGGAGCGAGATCATGCTGCGAGAGTTCCTGGTCGAGATCACCACCACGATCCCCGAGGGCGCCCCCCAGGAGGAGGTCGACCGGCGCCGCGCCGCCGAGGCCGTCCGCTCCCGCGAACTGGCCGCGACCGGCCATCTGGGCCGACTGTGGCGCCCGGTCGGCGAGCTGCGCAGCATCGGCGTCTGGCGCGCCGCCGACGAGGAGGAACTCCACGCGAAGGTGCTCGGCACGCTGCCCCTGCACGCGTGGATGACCTTCGCCGTCACCCCGCTGGAACCGCACCCGAACGACCCGGGCCATGCGGAGTAACTCACCCTGCCCGCAAGGGATTTCACCCCCATGAGCCCCTACGCCCCGGTCCCCGCACCCCGGGCGGAGGGCTCCCTCCCGTCCCCCTGGACCCACGTCGTGCGGGTCGCCGCCGCCCTCGCGGCGGGCATGGGCGTCGGCCGCTTCGTCTACACCCCGATCCTCCCGCTGATGCACACGCAGGCGGGACTCTCCATCGCAGCGGGCGCCCACCTGGCCACCGCCAACTACGTCGGCTACCTCCTCGGCGCCCTAGCGGGCACCCTCCTCCCCGCCCTGGTCCGCTCCCGCGCGGTCCTGCGCGCCTCCCTCGCCCTGCTGATCGGCACGCTGGCCGCGATGCCCGCCACCCACAGCACGACGGCATGGATCGCCCTCCGCCTGCTGGCAGGGCTGGCAAGCGCGCTGATCTTCGTGGTCGCCGTCAACTCGCTCCTCGGTCACCTGCGCAACCACCCTCCGCACCTGCCCGGTTGGGGCTTCGGCGGCGTGGGCGCGGGCATCGCGCTCTCCGGCCTGCTGGTCCTCGCCCTGCGCTCCGTCGCGGACTGGCAGGTCGCGTGGTGGTCCTCGGCCGCGCTCGCCGCAGCACTCGCGGCGGCCGCGTGGAATCTACGGCCCGAGATCCCGCCCGCACCCTCAACCGGCGCCCCCGACAAGGTGGTTGACCCTTGGTTCGGCGCGCTGTTCGTCAGCTACACCCTGGAGGGCGTCGGTTACATCGTCGCCGGGACCTTCCTGGTCGCCGCGATCGGGCAGAGCTCCCCGGGCTGGATCGGCAGCGGCGCATGGGTGCTCGTGGGCCTGGCCGCCGTACCGTCCTCCGCCCTCTGGGCGCGGCTCGGGCGCCGTTGGTCGCGGCCCGGGCTGCTCTGCGTGGCGCTGGTGATCCAGGCGGTCGGCATCGCGCTGCCCGCGCTGGTCGGCGGGGTGGCGGCGGCCCTGGTCTCGGCGGTGCTGTTCGGCGCGACCTTCATCGGGGTCAGCACGCTGGCCCTGGCAACCGGGGCGGAGCTGCAATTCCCGCGCTCCGTCGCCCTGTTGACCGCCGGCTACTCCGTCGGCCAGATCCTCGGCCCCCTCGCCGTGGCCCCGCTCCTGCACGACGGCTACCGCCCGGCCCTCCTCCTGGCCGCCGCGGTGGTCCTCGCCGCGGCCATCACGGCCGCCGTCCTGCGGACCGGCTTCCCGCGCCGTCGAGCGGTGGCGCTACGACTCTCCGCGCCCGCCCGGGACGTACGGACCGCCGGTCGTTGATCAGGCGGTACGGGCCCCGAGCAGGGCCAGGCAGTTGGCCCAAAGGGGGCTCATGCGCCCGGTGTTGTTGTAGAGCTTCGCGAACAGCACCTGGCCCTCCAGCTGTGCGACGACGGAACGCGCCGCCTCCCGGGGGTCGTTGACGGTGACCTGCCCCCGGTCGCGGGCCTCGCCGATGACCCCGGCGACCATCTCGACCTGGGCGTCGAAGATCTCCTGGAGCCGCGCGCGAACGGCCTCGGTCTGGTTGCTCATCTCCAGGCTGAGGTTGCCGAACAGACAGCCCAGCACGGTGCCGCAGCCCTGCTGCACGGCGTGCTGCCCGGCCTCCGTCTCCTCGAACAACTGCCGTAGCCGGTCCAGGGGTTGAGGGTTGCCGCCGCCTCCGCTCAGGATGCGTGTCCACTCCCGCCGCTGGTCCGCCCAGTGTTCGTCGACGACGGCCAGCGCGAGGGCCTCCTTCGAGGCGTAGAAGTAGTAGAAGCTGCCCTTCGGCACCCCGGCCGCCTTGCAGATCTCGGCCACGCCCAGCGCCGAGTAGCCGCGCGCCTCGAAGAGCGACCGCCCGGCGGCGAGGATCTTCTCTCCTGCGTCACTGGTCCTACCCATACGACAACTATACGACCGGTCGGCTATCCCCCGCCGAGCAGTTCGAGGCGGGCCACCAGCTCCGCCGCCGTCGACTTGATCGTCTCCAGGCCCGGCTTCCCCCACGGCCGGGGCTCCGTGTCGACGACACACACCGTGCCCAGCACCATCCCCGTGGAGTCGATCAGCGGCGCCCCCAGATACGAACGGATCCCGAACTCGTCGACGACCGGATTGCCCGCGAACCGCGGATAGTCGCAGACGTCCTCCAACACCAACGCCTTACGTCTGACCACCACATGGGGGCAGAACCCATAATCACGCGCCAACTGCCGTCCCACCTCGGGCTTGGCGTGCTCCCCTCCCGTGACGGGCCGGGGCAGTCCGACCCCGCCCGGAGTGTGCAGGCCGGCGAAGAACTGCCGGTTCTCGTCGATGAAGTTGACCATGGCGTACGGCGCGCCGGTCAGGTCGGCGAGATGGTCCGCGAAGGCGTCGAGCGCCGGGTCGGGGTGCGACCCCAGGCCCAACCCGCGTAGCCGGCGCCGCCGTTGAGGGGCCTCCTTGTCCTCGGGCGTGAGCAGCAGCCGACCGGCCGGACGCGGCGGGTCGTAGCTCATGGGCGAACTCCGTCCAGGTGGACGTATGGCATAGAGGAACTCCGTGGCGGTGTGCGGGAATCACATGTGGGCACCGTGGCTCGGCGCGTGCGCCGGGGCGTGGGCGATGAGGTGGCGGACGAGGGTCAGCAGGGTCTGGACGCCGGAACTGGAGATCCGGGCGTCGCAGCGGACGACCGGGATCCCGGGGTCGAGATCGATGGCGGCACGCACCTCCTCGGGGTCGTAGCGGTAGGAGCCGTCGAATTCGTTGATCGCGACGATGAAGCCGAGGCCGCGCTGCTCGAAGAAGTCGACGGCCGCGAAGCACTCCTCCAGCCGTCGTGTGTCGGCGAGGATCACCGCGCCGAGCGCGCCCTCGGACAGCTCGTCCCACATGAACCAGAACCGCTCCTGTCCGGGCGTACCGAACAGATAGAGCACGTGTTCCGGGTCGAGGGTGATCCGGCCGAAGTCCATCGCCACGGTCGTCTCGACCTTGTTCTCGATGCCTTCGAGATCGTCGGTCGCGGCACTGACCGTGGTGAGCAGCTCCTCCGTGCTGAGCGGCGCGATCTCGCTCACCGCGCCGACGAAGGTCGTCTTGCCGACGCCGAAGCCGCCCGCCACCAGGATCTTCAGGGCGGTGGGGAAGGGGTCGTGGCCGCTCTCGTAGTCAGAGCTGTCGTCGTAGTCCATCGAGCACTGCCTCCAGAAGAGACCGGTCAGTGGGGTTGTGGTGGAACTCGGGTGGCTTGGTGGTCAGCGCCCCGCAGTCGACGAGGTCCGACAGCAGCACCTTGGTGACCACCGCCGGCAGCTTCAGGTGGGCGGCGACCTCGGCGACCGAGACGGGAGCGCGGCACAGGTCGAGTGCCTGCGCGTGTTCGGGTCCGAGGTAGCCGAGGGGGGTGGCTCCGGTGGCCATCACCTGCGACAGGAGGTCGAGCGCGACGGAGGGCCGGGTCCGGCCGTTGCTGACCGTGAAGGGGCGCACAAGACGTCCGGCCGCGTCGTCCAACCAAGGCCCGTCGCCGGCCGTCGCCACGCTCAAGGCCTCATCGCAGGGGAATCGACGGCATGCTGCCGGGGCGCGGTCACGAGGTAGGGGCGGACGCTCTTGACCAGCATCGCCATCTCGTAGCCGAGGACGGCCGCGTCCGCCTCGCGGCCCGCGAGTACGGCGAGACAGGTGCCGGATCCGGCCGTGGTGACGAAGAGCAGCGTCGAGTCGAGTTCGACGACGACCTGCCGGACGTCTCCACCGTCACCGAAGCGGACGCCCGCGCTCCGGCCGAGGGAGTACAGCCCGGAGGCCAGGGCCGCCATGTGGTCGGCGCTGTCGGGGTCGAGCCCGTGAACCGACTTCACAAGCCCGTCGCAGGAGAGCAGGACCGCGCTGGTGGTGTGCGGCACGCGCTGCACGAGGCCGCTCATCAGCCAGTCGAGATCGGATACCTGGCCGGTCGGCGCATCGCTCGCCATGGTGGATCGACTCCTTGGGGTACGAAGGTCTGCGGGAGCGCTGGTGGGGGTGACAGTGGGGGTGGGGGCGTGCGTGGTCATCCGGCTGATGCGCTCCCGTCGTGCCGGGCGGTGAGGTCGTGGTCATGACCGGGCACATGCGCGTGCGCCTCGGATATGGGCGCCGCGTCCAGGCGGGGGGCGAGGGTGGTGTCCGGTGCCGTGGGCTGAGCGGTGTAGCGGTGCAGTGCGGTGTCCATGTAGCCGGAGCCCATGTGCGTTGCCGAGACATGCGGTTGCTCCAGGGAAGACGGCTCTACGGGGGACGGTTCCGGTGCGGACGGTTCCGCGTGGAGGGCGTTCACGTAGAGACCGCCGGTGTGGACGCCGTTGGTGTCGGCCCCGCTCAGGTAAGCCCCGCCCGTGTGGACCTCGCCGGTGTAGACCTCACCGGTGGACACGAACCCCGTGGGGGCCGCCTCGGTGTGATCCGACTCCAGGTGCGGTGACGCGGCCTCGGCGCCATCCGCCGGCGCCGCGGCTTCGGCCGCCTCCATGTGCTGCTGCGCCTCCGCGAGGCCGATCCCCCGTTGGAAGGCCGCCATCAGACCCGGGTCGTGGCCTGCGGGGTCCTCGGAGTCCTGGCGGGGAGCGGGGCCGTCGCGGAGCTGGGGTGCGATGTGCTCCTGGGCGCGGCGCCGGGGCAGTTGGGGCGGCTTGCCCATGGTGCCGCGCACCGCTCCGCCGCGCGGCACGGGCGGTCCGGTCACGTTCTCCGCCACGGTCCCCCGTTCGTCGGCCCTGATCCCGGGCACCGCCTCCAAGGGGTTGGCCCGCTCCGCATGGGCACCCCGCACGGGCAGCGGCACCGGCCCACTGCCGTTCGCGACGGGCGCTGCGGAGTCCCGCCGTTGATGCCGCCCCGGCGCCCCCGCCCCGCGCTGGTGCCGCCCCGACGCCCCCTGTCCTACGGCGAGTTGCCCCCCCTCGCTCCCACCCCGCCCCTGCGGAGCCTGCTGCGGCGGCACGAGCGGTTGCCCCCCGCCCAAGGTGTCCTGCGGCTGTCCTACGGCCCCGTGGGCGCCCGGCGCCGAGCCCAACAGGGCCTGTGGCACGACGAGTACGGCCTGCATCCCGCCGTAGATGTTGGTCTGCAGGCGGACGTGGATGCCGTGGCGGCGGGCCAGTTGGGAGACCACGAACAGGCCGATGCGGCCGTCGGCGAGGAGGCTGGCGACGTTGACCTGGTCGGGGTCGGTGAGCAGGGCGTTCATCCGGCTCTGTTCGCCGGCGGGCATGCCGAGTCCGCGGTCCTCGACCTCGACGGCGAGGCCCGAGGTGACGAGGTTGACGCGGAGCAGCACTTGGGTGTGCGGGGCGGAGAACACCGTGGCGTTCTCGACGAGTTCGGCCAGCAGGTGGATCACGTCGGCGACGGCGTGGCCGCGCAGGGTGCCGTCGATCGGCGGCACGAGTTTGACGCGGGAGTACTGCTCGACCTCGGCGATGGCGGAGCGCAGGACCTCGGTCATGGAGACCGGGTTGCTCCACTGTCTGCGGGAGACGGCGCCGCCGAGGACGGCGAGATTCTCGGCGTGGCGGCGGATGCGGGTGGCGAGGTGGTCGACGTGGAAGAGGCCCTTGAGCAGGTCGGGGTCCTCGATCTCGTTCTCCAGCTCGTCGAGGATGGAGATCTCCCGGTGCACGAGGGACTGCAGGCGCCGGGCGAGGTTGACGAAGACCTCGACCTTCTGTTCACTGCCCGCCTGGCTGGAGAGCTGGGACGCCGCGACGACGGCGGTGACGGCGCCGTCGTGCGCGTGTGCCAGGTCGGCGGCGAGCAGGTCGAAGTCGTCGGCGTCCCCCGGGGGCTTGGCGCGCGGCTTGCGTGCGGGCGGGCCCTCGCCGCGGCGCAGCGCCTCGACCAGGTCGCGCAGATCGGCCTCGCCGCGTGCGCTGCTGCGGCGCAGGGCGCCAATGCGGTCGCTGACGGAACTCGCGGCGCGGCCCGCGGCGACGGCGGCGATCAGGATGCCCGCGAGCGTCACCGAGGTGGCTCCGGCGAGCACGCCCCAGAGGGTGAGGCTGGTCCGCGCTCCGGTGGAGCGGACGGTGAACAGGACGGCCGCGCTGGCGCTCAGCGCGACCGCGATGGGCGGCAGCACGGCGAGACGCAGGAGCTGGGGGCGTATGTGCGTCTCGGGCAGTGCGGGCACGGGTCGGGCGGCCGGTCGCCCGTGCCGGCCGCCTTCACGGCGGTCTGCGCGTGCGGCCGGTGCACGGAGTTGAGACATCGGCGTCCTCGTACTGGTGCGTCGGGCCGGTTCGTTCGCGCGGGGTGCGCGAATCGGGCATACGCCATCACGGTGCCGGTCGAGAGAGCCGAAGAATTCGGCCCCGCGTCGCCCGACGGACACTGACAGTAGTCGTCAATACGTCAGGTGCGGTGGGCAGTTGACAAAGTCCCACGGGGAGCGTCCCGCTCTGGTATGAGGCTTCGTACGACAGACCGATAACCCCCTCGACCGCACGCCGAAGAAGGACAATAAATCGATCGCGCCTGATCGGAACCGGTCACGAACAGGCGTCGGGGGCCGGAGGGTTCGATACCCTCCGGCCCCTGACTTTCATCTCTCACCCACCCTCGGCCGAGCCGCAGGGGTGGTTTTCCGGGAGCCCGGCCGCCCTCAGCCACACCCCTGAACATCACACAGCGTGTCGGTCAGCGCTCGTTCGCGAGGTCCAGCTCCGCCGGAGCGGTCGTCGGCTTCGGTTCCGTCTCCACCGGCTTCGGGGTCCGCCAGGGGTGGGCGATCGTCCCCCCGAAGGGCCGCCACCACGGGCCCGTCGTCAGCTCGCCGCCCGGTTCGAACGGCTCGCCCGGCGTCGGTGTGGCCACGGCCTGGCCCACCGCCTCCGCCGCGTCCACGGTCCACTCGCCGGGCTCGGCCCACGGGTGCATCGCCAGATTGAAGGTGCCCCAGTGGATCGGCAGCAGCACCCCGTGCGGCTGCCCGCCCTGGAGGTCGAGGTGGGCGCGCATGCCCTCCTCGGGCGTCATGTGGATGTCGGGCCAGAACTCGCTGTACGCGCCGATCTGGATCATCGTCGCGTCGAACGGGCCGTGCGCGGCACCGATGTCCTTGAAGCCCTCGAAGTAGCCTGTGTCGCCGCTGTGGTAGATCCGGTGCTCGTCACCGGCGACCACCCACGAGGCCCAGAGCGTGTGCTGGGTGTTGCGCAGCCCGCGCCCGCAGAAGTGCCGGGCCGGAGTCGCGGTCAACGTGAGGCCGCCGACCTTGGTCTCCTCGTGCCAGTCCAGCTCGCGCAGCCGGTCGGGGGACACACCCCAGTGCTCCAGGTGCGCGCCGACGCCCAGCGGCACGGCGAACAGGGTGTCCGTGTCGGCCAGCGCCTTGATCGTGGGCATGTCCAGGTGGTCGTAGTGGTCGTGCGAGATGACCACGACGTCGACCGGGCCGAGCGCGGCGATCGGCAGGGGCACCGGGTGCAGCCGCTTGGGTCCGGCGAACGGGAACGGGGAGCAGCGCTCGCCCCAGACCGGGTCGAAGAGGACCCGGTGGCCGTCGATCTCCGCCAGCACGCTGGAGTGGCCCATCCAGGTCAGCCGCAGGCCGGTCGCGGCGGGCCTGGCCAGGTCGGCGAGGGTGGTGGCGTGCACCGGCAGGGTGCCGTCGGGGGCGCGGCGGGCGCGCTCCTCCTTGTCGAGGTAGGACTTGCCCATCGCGCGCATCGTGCCGCCGGAGGGCCCGGTGTTCGTCCTGCCCCCGGGGTTCTGGAACACGCCGTCCTTGAAGTGGGGCGATCTGCGGATGCGCGCCAGGCGCTCGCCGCTCGGCTCCGCGCCGAAGGCAGCGGGCTGCAGCGCGCGGAGCCCGGAGCTCAGCGTACGGAATCCGGTCACGATGCCTCCAGGTCGGGTCGGTCAGGCTTTCCATTATGGTCGACACCTCTGACAACGCCGCCGCGTCGGCGCCTCCGGGGCCGGTTTCCCAGGAAAGACCAAAGTTCCGCGCCGGAGGTCGACCGTGCGGCACGGAACCCGCCCGTCCGTTGACAGGACGCGACACCGCTTCCGATACTGACTCACCGTTCAGTATCCGCTGTCCGGTACTCCCTGTTCCGTACTCGTCCTGCCGGCCGGCCGGCGCCCCGAGGAGCCCCATGACCGCCCCCTTGATGTCGCTCACCTGGACCGACCACGTCACCGGCCGCCGGGGTTTCCTGGTCGTCGACCGGCTGGTGCGCGGGGTGTCCAGCGGTGGCCTGCGGATGCGGCCGGGCTGCACGCTCGACGAGGTGACGGGGCTGGCCCGGGGCATGACCATGAAAGAAGCGCTGCACTACGACCCGGAGGGCCGGTACATCCCCCTGGGCGGCGCCAAGGGCGGCATCGACTGCGACCCCCAGGACCCGGCGTCGTACGACGTCCTCGTGCGCTATCTGCGTGCCATGCGGCCGTACGTCGAGAGCTTCTGGACGACGGGTGAGGACCTCGGGCTCACCCAGGACCTGGTCGACCGGGCCGCCGCGGAGGCGGGGCTCGTGTCGTCGATCCAGGCCGTGTATCCGCTGCTCGACGACGAGACGGAGGCGCGGCGGCGGCTCGCGGACGCCTTCGCGGTCGAGGTGGACGGCATCGGGCTCGACGAGCTGGTCGGCGGCTGCGGGGTCGCCGAGTCGGTGCTCGCGGCGCTGGATCGGGCGGGCGTGCCGTACGCGGGGACGCGGGTCGCCGTGCAGGGGCTGGGCACGATGGGCGGGGCCACGGCGCGGTTCCTCACGCGCGCGGGGCTGTCGCTTGTCGCCGTCGCCGACATCAAGGGCACGATCGCGAACCCGGGCGGACTGGACGTCGACGCGCTGCTCGCGGCCCGGGACGCGTACGGCACCGTGGACCGCTCCGTGCTGCGCCCCGGTGATCTCGAACTCCCCGGCGAGGACTGGCTGTCCGTCGAGGCGGAGGTGCTGGTTCCGGCGGCGGTGTCGTACGCGATCGACACCACGAACCAGCGGGGAATCACGGCCCGTTGGATCGTCGAGGCGGCCAACATGCCCGTCCTGCCCGAGGCGGAGGAACTGCTCTCCGCGCGCGGGGTCACCGTTCTGCCCGACGTGGTCGTGAACTCCGGGACGAACGCCTGGTGGTGGTGGACCCTGTTCGGCGACATCGGCGCGGACGCGGACGAGGCCTTCGCGCACACCCGGCGTTCCATGCGCGCCCTGATCGATCTGATGCTGGCCCGCGCGGAGGCCGACGGCACGACACCGCGCGCCGCCGCGCACGCCATCGTCGCGGACCGGCTGCCGGTCATCGCGGAACGATTCGGCTGGTACCGGTGACGTGCTGGTACCGGTGACCGACTGATACCGCTGACGTACGGGACAACACCCCTGGGGCAACGGATTAGGGTGATCACGTGGCGAGAGTGCGGTTGAGCGTGGCGGAGCGGCGGGCCGAGTTGCTGCGGGCCGCCGTGGAGCAGATCGAGGCGCGGGGCGTGGCGGCGGTCAGGATCGCCGACGTCGCCTCGGCGCTCGGGGTGAGCAACGCGCTGGTGCTCTATCACTTCGCGACCAAGGAGAAACTGGTCGCCGCCGCGTTCGCCTTCGCCGCCGAGGACGACCTGGCGCATCTGCGCAAGCTGCTCGGCCGCCGTACGACCGCGCTGCGGCGGCTGCGGGCGGCGGTGCGGTGGTACGCGCCGACCGGGCAGGCCAAGGGCTGGCGGCTGTGGATCGAGGGCTGGGCGGCGGCCCTGCGCGAACCCGCCCTCCTGGACGTCACCCGCGATCTCGACCGGCAGTGGAAGCAGGCCCTCGCCGAGGTCGTCGCCGAGGGAGTGACCGCGGGCGAGTTCCACTGCCCGGACCCGGCCACCACCGCCCTGCGCCTCACGGCCCTCCTGGACGGCCTCGCCGTACAGATGACGGCCTACGCGGGAGCGGTGTCGCGGGCGCGCGCCCTGGAGTGGGTCGACGAGGCGCTGGCACGGGAACTCGGCCTGGAGCGGGCGGCGTTGACCGCGCCCTGAACCGTCCCTGCGTAGAGACTCGGTTCGGCCCTGTAGACAGTCGGTTCAGTTCGCAGACCGTGGTGCCCGTGACCGCGCCGGGGCGTACGACGACGTAGAACCCCCCGGCGCGGCAGCCACACCCATGACTCTGCGGCTCCGTAACGCACTCACCCCGCTTCAGGCGACCCGTTCGATCCGCATCTTGATGTCGTCCGGCGACAGCGCGCCCTTGGCCTCGACATGGTCTCCGGAGGACTCGCCCCGGAGCCTGCGCCCGATCCACGGCACCAGGTACTCGCGCGCCCAGTGCACGTCGTCGCGCCGGACGTCGAGCGTGCCGCGCGGCGGCAGCGGGGGCCAGGGCTGGTCCGGGTCGGCCGGGACCTCGATGCCGAGGACCTGGCCGGCGCGGAGCGCCACGCGCGTGTGCCCCTCGGGAGAGAGGTGGAGCCGGTCGCCGTCCCAGGCCCGCCGGTCCTGGACCGTCTTGAGGGACCACAGGTCGAGCACCGGGCAGCCGTAGCGGTCGGCGATGGCCCGCACATGTCCGTTGTAGGTGGCGATCTTGCCGCGCAGATGCTTGAGCACGGGCACGCCGCGGGTGTCGAAGCCGGTCGTCACCATGACGGTGCCGACGGCGGCGGTGAGGTCGGCGACCGCGCGTTCGAAGCGCTCGGCGACCTCGTCGGGGTCGGTGCCCGGACGGATGATGTCGTTGCCGCCCGCTGCCAGCGAGACCAGGTCGGGCCCGATCTCCTTGGCCCGGGTGAGCTGGTCCTCGACGATCTGGTCGAGCAGTTTCCCGCGCACGGCCAGGTTGGTGTACTCGAAGTCGCCCTCGGGCCGCCGATCCGCGAGCAGTACCGCGAACCGGTCGGCCCAGCCGACCATCGCCCCGTCGGGCCCTGGGTCGCCGACGCCCTCGGTGAAGCTGTCCCCCACCGCCACGTACGACCCGATCACTGATCTGTTGTCACTCTTCGAATCGTTAGCCACGGCAACCATAATTCACCCTCACCTGTGACCTACGCGATCGTATTTAGGGGTTGACGGGCGGTGAGATAAGCCACTTGTAAAGGGTTGTCCAAAGTCGGAATAAGCCTCTGATCAGGGGCGTTGACCCCGGAACTGCCATGCCCGAAGGCCGGACCCAAGGATCTGGGTCCGGCCTTCGATGGCGTGGGGCAGGGGCGTCGGGGCCCGATGTCAGCCGACGGTGACGCCGTGCGAGCGGAGGTAGGCGACCGGGTCCACGTCCGAGCCGTAGTACGGCGTGGTCCGGATCTCGAAGTGGAGGTGCGGGCCGGTCACGTTGCCGGTCGCACCGGAGAGGCCTATCTGCTGACCCTCGGTCACGGTCTGGCCGGCCGAGACGGAGAGCTGCGACATGTGGGCGTACTGCGAGTACTCGCCGTCCGCGTGCCGGATGACGACCTCGTTGCCGTACGCGCCGTCGTAGGCCGCCGAGACGACCGTGCCCGCGGCTATCGCCTTGACGGTGGTGCCGGTCGGGACGACGAAGTCGACGCCCGTGTGGTAGCCGCTGGACCACATGCTGCCGGCGACGTGGTAGCCGGTACCGATGGTCGCGCCGGTCACGGGGAGGGCGTAGCCGGTGGAAGTGCTGGTGCTCGTGTCGCTCTGCGTGGCCGACGTGCTCTTCGAAGAGGAAGACGACGAGGACGACGAAGTACCGGACGACTTGGAGGACTTGGCCGTGTCCGCCCCGCCCGTCCCGCTCGTCGCGGCCTTCTCACCGAGGGAGAGCTTCAGGCCCGGGTGGATCAGCGACGGGTCGCTGCCGATCGCCTCGCGGTTGTCCTGGTAGAGCTTCTTCCAGCCGCCGGTGACGTCCTGCTCCTCGGCGATCTTCGCGAGCCAGTCGCCCGACCGCACCGAATACGTCTTCACGCCGGAGGCCTTGACGGTCGCCTTCTCCGCGACGGCCTTCTCGGTCGCCGGAACGGACTGAACCGCCTTTTCCGGAGCAGAAGTCGGGGTCGCGGCATGGGCGCCGGCGGCTCCCATGAGCGGAAGGGCGAGCGCGGCACCGCCGGTTCCGGCTACGGCCATCGAGCGGGAGAAGCGCTGGGACTTCGGGCGGCGGTGCTTACCCTTCGCGGGCATGACGAATTCCTCTCCGGCGCCTGCGAGGTGAGCTGTCGGGTGCGGGCTGGAGATGCCCGGCCGCGCGCTGGTCGCGGCTAAACCCCAAGCCCGTTCCGGAGACCGGAACAGGCGTCTTACCTGTGGGTCCCCCGCTCCTGCCGCATACGGGTGAGTGGATGCGAAGTCCGGTCGGCGGCAGGACTGGGCGTCCGTCCGGATTGGTGGCGAACGTAAGCGAGGAAGACGCAAAGGGACAAGCAGGAGGTTCCACGGATTTGCGTTCCTTGCGATCCCCTGTGGGAATTCACAGTCACCCTCCGTGAATTCCCCCGGGACTCAACCCCTCAATTCCCCTGTAAAAGCATGCCAATTACGTGAACATGACGAACGACTCACGGTCACGAATATGACGCTGCTCACGTACGCAATCATCAGGTTCCTTTATTCCAGAGCGAGTTGGAACGAAGGCTGCAATTGGGACAGAAGGATCAGATGCGACGCAGACGGAGAACCGTCGCATCAAGGTCACCGCGCAGCCCGGTCCGCAGTCCGTGGTGCAACAGGACGGCACCCCGGTGGACTTCGCCCGTTTCGAGGCATTCGTACGACGCCGTCGGGTCGAGCCCGCGCAGCCGGAGCGCCGGCAGCGGCTCGCCGTAGTTCTGCGACTGGAGCAGGGCGAGGACGACGGTCTCGTCGCCGCGCACGTACTGCACGGCGCTCAGGCCGCCGCTCGGCGGGCGCAGGCGGTAGAGGTCGCCGTGCTGCACGAGCGGGCGGATCTCCTTGTAGAGGTCGACCCAGCGGCGGGCCTCGACGAGTTCCTCCTCGGTCCACTCCGAGAGGTCGCCGCCGACGCCGAGCACTCCGGCCATGGCGCTCACGAACCGGAAACGCAGGCTGCTGACCCGGTCGTTGAGCTGAGTGTTCGGGCTGTCGGTGACCCAGGCGGCCATCACGCGCGCGGGGTGGATCTGGCTGAACCCGTGCTGGATCGCGAGCCGGTCCAGCGGGTCGGTGTTGTCCGAGGTCCACACCTGGTCCGTGCGGCTCAGGATGCCGAGGTCGATGCGGCCGCCGCCACCCGAGCAGGACTCGAAGGCCACCCCCGGGTGGGCCGCCCGCAACCGGTCCAACAGGCCGTACAGCGCCCGCACATGGTCGACCCAGAGGCGCTGCGGATAGGCGTCACCGGGCCACCCGGCGTCCGTGAAACAGCGGTTGAAGTCCCACTTCACGTAGTCGATCGGGGCGCTGGAGAGCAGCGTGTCGAGCTGCTCCCAGAGGTACTCCTGGACGTCCTCGCGGGCGAGGTTCAGTACGAGCTGATTGCGGAACTCCGTCCGCTTTCGCCCCTCTTGGTACTGCACCCAGTCGGGGTGGGCGCGGTACAGGTCGCTGTCCGGGTTGACCATCTCGGGCTCGACCCAGATGCCGAACTGCATGCCCAGCGCGTGGACGCGGTCGGCGAGGGGCTTGAGTCCTGCGGGGAAGCGGTCCGGGTTGGGGGTCCAGTCGCCGAGTCCGGCACGGTCGCTGGTGCGCTTCCCGAACCACCCGTCGTCGACCACGAAGAGCTCGACACCGGCCGCCGCCGCACGCTGCGCGAGCACCTCCTGCTGCTCCTCGGAGATGTCGAACTGGGTGGCCTCCCAGGAGTTGTAGAGCACCGGCCGGTCCTGGTCCGCGTCCGGGATGACGTACGCCCGCTGGTACGCGTGCCAGGTGCGGCTGGCGCCGCCGAAGCCGGCGTCGCTCCACAGCCCGGCGAAGACGGGGGTCGTGAAGGACTCCCCCGCCTCCAGGAGCAGCAGCCCGGATTCGTCGTAACCGGCGCCGCCGGTGATCTGCACGCGCGCGTCCGGGAGTTGGGCCACGGCGATCCGCCAGGACCCCGACCAGCCGAGGGCACAGCCGTAGACCTCGCCGCGCTCCTCGGTCGCGTCGGTGTCGAGGGCCACCCAGGGCAGATGCGGGTGCCCGGTGTGGCCGCGCCGGCTGCCGATGACCTTCTCACCGTAGGTGAGACCGGAACGCACCAGCCGTGACTCGGCGGCCCACCGCCCGTGCAACTGCGACAGCTGCCACCCCTCCCGCTCGGGCAGCGTCCAGGTCGCGGAGTCGGCGCGCAACAGCTCCAGCGCCTCGGCCCCACCGTTGTCGAGACTCGTCCAGCGCTCTACGACGTCGCCGCGCATCCGGTAGTGCAGCGTGATCGCCAGTCCGGTGTCGCGGAAGCGCAGCCGCAGCTCGTCGCCCTCGGTGTCGTACCGCTCGAAGGTCCACTCCGTACCGCGCCGCTCGGGCGTCCGCACGGAGAGGGCGGGGCGGGCGAAGCGGGGGCCGCCCTCGACGGGGTACTCCTCCCGGCCGTCGAGCGGGGACTCGAAGGAGGAGCCGCCGGGCAGCGGGCGGGCGGCGAGTTCCTCGGCGTCGGCGAGTGCGATCGCGGGGCCCCAGTGCAGGTGGAGCAGCTCGTCGGCCTCGGTGAGATGGACGGCGTAACTGCTCGTGGGGCCCGACAGCACCCACGTACGGCCGTTCTCGGCGATCTCCAGCATCAGGTCCCTCACAGATTCGAACAAGTCCGCTCAAGCGCCAACATCATCAACGGCAGGGGGGCTGTGAGGCAACGCCTGTGGACAACTCATTGCCGGTGGAACCCATGTCGTATCGTCGAGAACGTGCCCGCCGGTGAGCCGCGCCGTCGGGCCGAGTGGGAGGAGTCCTCGTGACGCAGCAGATTCCGTCGACCGAGCCGGAGTTGTCCGGAGTGCGCAATTTCCGGGACGTGGGCGGACTTCCGACGGTGGACGGACGGCGGGTGCGGCACGGGGTGCTGTTCCGCAGCGGTCATCTCGCGCACGCGACCGAGGAGGACGCCGCGTTCCTCACCTCGCTGGGCCTGCACACGATCTTCGACTTCCGCAACGCGTCGGACCAGAAGCTGGAGGGTCCCGACGTCGAGCTGCCCGGCGTGCGCAATGTGAATCTGCCGCTGAGCGACCCGGCGGACGGCTCCGAGTTCTGGAAGATGGTCCGCGACGGCGAGATGGACCAGCTGCGCGAGATCCTCGGCGGCGACAAGGGCGCGAACCGGATGATCGCCTCGTACCGCACGATCGTCACGGAGCGCACCGCCGAGCACTCCCAGGTGCTGCACTCGCTCGCGGAGGACAGCGTTCCCGCGCTGATGCACTGCGCGGCGGGCAAGGACCGCGCGGGCCTGTCGATAGCCGTGACGCTGCTCGCCGTGGGCGTGGAGCGCGAGGCGATCCTGACCGACTACCTGGAGTCGAACGCGAAGCACCGCCGCTACAAGGTGCGCCGCAGCGGCTCCGCCGTCTCTGCCTACTCCCCCGAGGTGATGGAACTCCTCAGCCCCCTCTTCGACGCCCGCGCCGAGTATCTGACGGCGGCCTTCGACACCGTCGAGGAGACCTGGGGCAGTGTGGACGCCTACCTGGAACAGGGACTGGGGATCACCCCGGAGATCCGGGAGCGGCTGCGCGAGCGCCTGCTCGACTGAAGCGGCCGAAGCGGCCGAAGCGACCGACCCGGCTCAACAGGCCGCCGTCGCGGGCTACTTGGCGCCCACGGAGAACAGCAGGTAGATGAAGGCCGCGAAGAGGTGGCCGACGGCGATGTAGATGATGAGCCGCACCCACAGGGCGCGGGGGAACTTGTCCTCGATGTTGTTGCCGCTCATGGCGTCTCTCCGGTGATCGGGCCCAGGCACAGGGTGGCCGTGGGGCTCTGCAGCAGGGTGTGGACGAACAGGACCTCGACGCCGTCCTCGTCGGCGGCGGCGAGGCGGTGCGGGGTCAGCGAGTCGAAGTGCGCGCTGTCGCCCGGCGCGAGGATGTGCGCGGTGTCGCCGAGGCGCAGCCGCAGCCGGCCCGTGAGGACGTACAGCCACTCCTCGCCGGGGTGCACGCGCACGATGTCGCCCTGGGAGCCGTGCGGAATGCGCACGCGCAGGGACTGCATCCCGCGGCCGGGGGCGCCCGCCTGCCAGTAGGTCCAGCCGCCCGCGCGGGTGGGTTCCATGTCGGCGGCGCGGACGACGGCCTCCCGGTCGGTGACCGTCTCGCCGAGCAGATCCGAGACTGTCGTACCGTAGATGCGGGCGAGCGCGAGCAGCATCGGCAGCGAGGGCTGGCGCTGCCCGGTCTCCAGCCGGGAGAGATGGGCGGGCGAGAGCCCGGCCGAGCGGGCGGCGACCTCCAGGGTCAGGGAGGCGCGGCGGCGCAGGGCGCGGAGCTGGGGTGCGACGGTGGCCGGCAGGTCTTCGACCGGCCCGGCCGACGGTTCCGGCTGGGCCTGCGGTTCCGGCGAGGTCTCGGGAGAGCTCATGCTCTCCATTCAGCCGCAGGCTTGCCCCCGAGGCAAATCTCTTGCCTCAGAGGCAAAAGCCCCTACCGGTTCGCCACCGCCTGCTTCACGAGCGTCTTGCTGAAGTCCCACATCAGCCCGCCGCCACTGTGCGCATCGTCCATCACAGCGGTGAACGCGTCCACGAACCGGTCCACCTCACGCTCGCCGATGATCAGCGGCGGGATCAGCTTGATGACCTCCAGGTGGTCGCCGGAGACCTGGGTGAGGATCCGGTGCCGCTGCAACAACGGCACGACCACCATCTGCGCGAACAGCCCCTTGCGCGCGGCCTGCAGCATGGTCCAACGGCTGCGCAGCTTCAGCGACTTGGGCTTCCCGAACTCGATGCCGATCATCAGGCCCCGGCCGCGGACGTCGGCGAGCAGCTCGTACTTGTCGACCAGCGCGGCGAGCCGGTTCTTCAACTGCTCCCCGGTGGCACGGGCGTTGGCGACAACCTGCTCGTTCTCCATGACCGACAGGACGACGAGACCGGCCGCCATGGCCTGGGCGTTGGACCCGAAGCTCGCCGAGTGGACCAGCACCCGGTCCATGGACGAGTAGACCTTCTTGAAGATCCAGTCCTTGCCGAGGGTCGCGCCGACCGGCACATACCCGCCGGACAACGCCTTGGCCACGCAGACCAGGTCCGGCTCCACGCCCTCCTCGTGCTGGTAGGCGTAGAAGTCGCCGGTGCGGCCGAGGCCGGTCTGTACCTCGTCGGCGATGAGCAACGCCTTGTGCTGGTGCAGGAGTTCCTGCGCGGCCCGCAGATAGCCGGGCGGTGCCTCATGGACGCCCTTGCCCTGGATCGGCTCGACGACGAGCGCGGCGACGTCGCCCTTCTTCAACTCCCGTGCCAGGGCGTCGAGATCGCCGAGCGGTACGGCCGTGTCCGGCAGCAGCGGGGCGAAGCCGTCCCGGAAGCCGTCCTCGCCGTTGACCGAGAGCGAGCCGGTGGTCAGGCCGTGGAAGGCGTGGTCGCAGTACAGGACACGCGGCTTCCCGGTGGCGTAGCGGGCGAACTTGAGCGCGGTCTCGACCGCCTCCGTACCGCTGTTGCCGAAGAACACCCGGTCCAAGTGCGGGCTGTGGGTGAGGAGTTGCTCGGCGAGCAGACCGGGCAGCGGCTGGCAGTCGAAGCGGGTGAGGTCGGCGAGCTGGGCGTCGAGGACGTCGTGCACCGCCTTGCGGACGACGGGGTGGTGGCGGCCCAGGCCCATCACCCCGAACCCGGCGAGCATGTCCAGGTAGTCGTTGCCGTCCGCGTCCCAGAAGTAGGCGCCCTCGCCCCGCTCGTAGACCTTGTCGAAGCCGATGGTGTGCAGCATGCGCGGGAGCTGGTGGTTGAGGTACTTGGCGTGCAGCTCGTAGCGCTCGGCTCCGCGCTCGGCCAGCAGCGCGTTGAGGTCGAACTCCTTGGTCATTCGGGTTTCTCCTTGGCTGTGCCGGCGTTCGTGTCCTTGACCGCCAGGCTTGCGCTGATCCGTCCGGCGACCTCGACGGGTGTGAGGCCGATGTCGGCGAGCACCTCCCCACGCTTGGCGTGCGCGAGGAACTGCTCCGGGATGCCGAACCGCCGTACGGGGACGTCGACTTCGGCGTCCCCGAGGGCCAGCGCCACGGCGGCGCCGACGCCGGAGGCACGGCTGTTGTCCTCTACGACGGCCACCAGCCTGTGCTGCGCGGCGAGGCCGGGCAGCGCCGGGTCGACGGGTTTGACCCAACGGGGGTCCACGACCGTGCAGTTGATGCCGCGCGCTTCGAGGAGTTCGGCGGCCTGGAGGCAGACGGGCGCCATCACGCCCACCGCGACGAGCAGCACCTCGGGGCTCTCCGAAGCGCGGTGCAGCACGTCGAGGCCGCCCACCCGTTCGATCGCCGGGATCTCCGGCCCGACCGACTCCTTCGGGAACCGGACCAGGGTCGGCGCGTCGTCGACGGCGACCGCTTCCCGTAGCTGGGCCCGGAGTTGGTCGGCGTCACGCGGGGCGGCGATGCGAAGTCCCGGCACCACCTGGAGGATGGACATGTCCCACATGCCATTGTGTGACGCCCCGTCAACTCCGGTCACCCCGGCGCGGTCCAGGACGAACGTCACCCCGCAGCGGTGCAACGCCACGTCCATCAGGAGCTGGTCGAAGGCCCGGTTGAGGAAGGTGGCGTAGACGGCGACGACGGGATGCAGCCCGCCGGTCGCGAGGCCCGCCGCCGATACGGCCGCGTGCTGTTCGGCGATGCCGACGTCCCACACCCGGTCCGGGAACTTCGCGGCGAACTTGCCGAGGCCCACCGGGTGCAGCATGGCCGCCGTGATGGCCACGACGTCGTCCCGTTCCTCACCGATGCGCAGGATCTCGTCGCCGAACACGCTGGTCCAGGACGGGCCGTTGGAGGGGGCGAGGGGTGCGCAGGTGAGCGGGTCCATCACGCCGACGGTGTGGAAGTGGTCCTCCTCGTGGGCGAGGGCGGGTTCGTAGCCGCGGCCCTTCTCCGTGAGGCAGTGGACGAGGACCGGGCCGTGGAAGCGTTTCGCGCGGCGCAGCGCGGACTCGACGGCGCCGATGTCGTGTCCGTCGATCGGGCCGACGTACTTGAGGCCCAGGTCCTCGAACATGCCCTGCGGGGCGAACGCGTCCTTGAAGCCCTTCTTCGCGCCGTGCAGCGACTCGTAGACGGTGTTGCCCACGACCGGGGTGCGCAGCAGGACGCTCTTGCCCCAGGCGAGGACCTGCTCGTAGCTGTCGGTCGTGCGCAGGGTGGCCAGGTGGTTGGCGAGGCCGCCGATCGTGGGCGAGTACGAGCGCTCGTTGTCGTTGACCACGATGATCAGCGGCCGGTCCTTGGCGGCGGCGATGTTGTTCAGCGCCTCCCAGGCCATGCCGCCGGTGAGCGCGCCGTCGCCGATGACCGCGACGACATGGCCCTTCTCCCCCTGCACCTGGCGGGCCTTGGCGAGGCCGTCGGCCCAGCCGAGCGCGGTCGAGGCGTGGCTGTTCTCGATGACGTCGTGCTCGGACTCCTCGCGCGAGGGGTAGCCGGACAGACCGCCCTTGCTGCGCAGCTTCGAGAAGTCCTGACGCCCCGTCAGCATCTTGTGTACGTAGCTCTGATGGCCGGTGTCCCACAGGATGCGGTCAGTTGGGGACTCGAAGACCCGGTGGAGCGCGATGGTCAGTTCCACCACGCCCAGGTTGGGCCCGAGGTGTCCGCCGGTCCTGGCCACCGCGTGGACCAGGAACTCCCTGATTTCTTCGGACAGTTCGCCGAGTTCCGCCTCGGACAGCGCCTTCAGGTCGCGTGGTTGCCGGATGTTCTCCAGGATCGTCACGTCGGGCCCCCTTCGGTCCGTGCTGGTTCAGCTCACGGTGACGGCCGGCTCCCCCGCCGCGACGCCGTCCTGTTCCATCTGTTCGGCGATCTTCATCGCCTCCTCGATGAGGGTCTCCACGATCTTCGACTCGGGGACGGTCTTGACGACCTCGCCCTTGACGAAGATCTGGCCCTTGCCGTTGCCGGAGGCGACCCCCAGGTCCGCCTCTCGCGCCTCGCCGGGGCCGTTGACGACGCAGCCCATCACCGCGACGCGCAGCGGCACCTCCATGCCCTCCAGGCCCGCCGTGACCTCGTCGGCGAGCTTGTAGACGTCCACCTGAGCGCGCCCGCAGGACGGGCAGGAGACGATCTCCAGCCGACGGGGCTTGAGGTTCAGCGACTCCAGGATCTGGAGACCGACCTTGACCTCCTCCACCGGCGGGGCGGACAGCGACACCCGGATCGTGTCGCCGATGCCCTCGCTGAGCAGCGCCCCGAAGGCGACCGCCGACTTGATCGTGCCCTGGAAGGCGGGTCCCGCCTCGGTGACCCCGAGGTGCAGCGGGTAGTCGCTCTGCGCGGCCAGCTGCCGGTAGGCGTTGACCATGATGACGGGGTCATTGTGCTTCACCGAGATCTTGATGTCGCGGAAGCCGTGCTCCTCGAAGAGGGACGCCTCCCACAGGGCCGACTCGACGAGCGCCTCGGGCGTCGCCTTGCCGTACTTCTGGAGCAACCGCCGGTCCAGGGAACCGGCGTTGACCCCGATCCGGATCGGCGTGCCGTGGTCCTTCGCGGCCCGCGCGATCTCTTTGACCTTGTCGTCGAACTGCTTGATGTTGCCCGGGTTCACGCGAACTGCCGCGCAGCCGGCCTCAATTGCGGCGAAGACATACTTCGGCTGGAAGTGGATGTCCGCGATCACCGGGATCTGCGACTTGCGCGCGATGGTCGCCAGCGCGTCCGCGTCGTCCTGCGTGGGGCAGGCGACGCGGACGATCTGGCAGCCGGACGCGGTGAGTTCGGCGATCTGCTGGAGGGTGGCGCCGATGTCCGACGTACGCGTCGTCGTCATCGACTGAACCGAGACGGGGGCCCCGCCCCCGACCGCCACCGGCCCGACCTGGATCTGCCGCGACACACGTCGCGCGGCGATCGGCCGGACCGGCATCTCGGGGACGCCCAGGGCTACGGCGGTCATGGCGTCAGTCGCGGTTTCCGGCGACGGTCTCGCGCATGGCCCGCAGCGACTCCTTGAGGGAGCCCATGGTGGCGAGGACGGCGGTGGGCTCGTAGCCGCAGTGCGCCATGCAGTTGGCGCAGCGCGGGTCCTTGCCGCGGCCGTACTTGTCCCAGTCGGTCTCCTCGATCAGCTCCCGGTACGTGGGCACGTACCCGTCGCTCATCAGGTAGCAGGGGCGCTGCCAGCCGAAGAGCGAGTAGTTCGGGATCGCCCAGGCCGTGCACGGGAAGTCGACCTTGCCCTCCAGGAAGTCCAGGAAGAGCGGGGAGTGGTTGAGCCGCCACTTGCGCCGGTTGCCGCCCGCGAAGGCCTTCTTGAACAGCTCGTGGGTCTGCGCGACGCCCAGGAAGTGCTCCTGGTCGGGCGCCTTCTCGTAGGCGTAGGCGGGCGAGATCATCATCTCGTCGACCTTGATGTCGTCGTTGAGGAAGTTCAGGACCTCGATGATGGTCTGCGGGGTGTCCGTGTTGAAGAAGGTCGAGTTGGTGGTGACCCGGAAGCCGCGCTTCTTGGCCTCCTTCATCGCCTCCACCGCCTCGTCGAACACCCCCTCCTTCGCGACGGACTCGTCGTGCCGCTCACGCAGCCCGTCGATGTGCACCGCGAAGGCGAAGTACGGCGAGGGCGTGAACTTGTCCAGCTTCTTGCGCAGCAGCATCGCGTTGGTGCAGAGGAAGACGTATTTCTTCTTCGCCACCAACTGCCGCACGATCTCGTCGATCTGAGGGTGCATCAGGGGCTCGCCGCCCGCGATGGACACCATCGGCGCACCGGATTCGAGCACCGCCCCGACGGCCTGCGCCACCGGCATGCGCTGCTTGAGCACGCCCGCAGGGTGCTGGATCTTGCCGCAGCCCTCGCACTTCAGGTTGCATGCGAAGAGAGGTTCCAGCTCCACGATCAGGGGGAACTTGTCCCTCTTGCGGAGCTTCTGTTCAGCCAAGTATGTAGCGACCTTGATTGTCTGGCGCAGCGGCATGGCCATCTGGCTCACCTCCGGGGGAGCAGCAAAGAACGGTGCCATTCGAAAAAAGCGGGAAGAACGGATCGAAGAACGCGGAAAGCCGATATTCCACCGCGCACCGTGCCGATCCGGACGAGTTCATGTTCAGGAGCGTCCACGACCACCCGTACGGCCGCAACCGGGCGCGCGCCCGTACGCACGGCGCTCAGCAGCGTGACCGCCGACTCCATGTCGACCGCGATTGCGCCGGTCGCGAGCAGATCCGACCGTTCCTGACCGCGGACGACGTGATCGGAGCCGGTCAGGGGGCCGGTGTGGACGGTACGTCCGGGCAGCGCCCGGGCGAGTTCCTTGACGAGCAGCTCGGTACCGACGCACGGAACGGTTCCGCGCGCCTGTCTGGTCTCCTCGGCGACCACGAGGTCGCCGGGGTGCATACCGGGGGCGAGTCCGGCGCAGAAGCCCGTGGCCAGTACGGCGGCCCCGTCCAGCGCCGGGTCGGCGAGGCGCCGGGTCACGGCCTCCTCGGCCGCCTGGGGCCCCATCCCCGTCCTGAGGAAGGTGACCGGCCCGCCGGCGCCGGAGCGGTCGCCCGCGCGCAGGGCGAGGTGCTCGATGCCGAGCGCGCAGGCGATCAGCAGCGGCGGTCCGGCGGGCTGGGTGCTCATCAGCCCCCCTTGGCCGGGGAGAACGTCGGCTGGGAGAACGGTTCTCCGTGCACGAAGCGCCCGAGCGCGGTGAGCGGGAAGACCTGCCGGTAGAGGTGGTAGTTGATGGAGAAGTCCCACGGGAAGCCCGTGCCGGTGAAGTAGGGCTCGTCCCAGGACCCGTCCTCCCGCTGGGTCGCCGCGAGCCACTCGATGCCGCGTTCTACGGCCTTGGAGTCGCGCTCCCCCGCCGCGAGCAGGGCCATCAGCGCCCAGGCCGTCTGCGAGGCGGTGGAGGCGCCCCGGCCGCTCCATTCCTTGGCGTACTTGTAGGAGCGCAGGTCCTCACCCCAGCCGCCGTCGTCGTTCTGGACGGTCTCCAGCCAGGTGACCGCGCGCCGGATCGCCGGGTGCGAGCCGGGGATCCCGGCGGCGGCGAGGGCGGGCACCACCGACCCTGTGCCGTATACGTAGTTGACGCCCCAGCGGCCGAACCACGAGCCGTCCGGCTCCTGTTCGGCGAGCAGCCACTCGATGCCGCGCCGGGTGCGCGGGTCGTGGGCGAGGCCCTCGACGGCGAGCATCTCGACGACGTGCGCGGTGACGTCCGCCGACGGCGGGTCGATGACCTCGCCGAAGTCGCAGAACGGCAGCCGGTTGGGGAACGGGCTGGTGTTGTCGACGTCGAAGGCGCCCCAACCGCCGTTCTTGGACTGCATTCCGAGGTTCCAGCGGACCGCGCGTCCGGCGGCCCGGTCGAGCCGTTCCGGGTCGTGATGTCTGACCCGGCGCAGCGCGAGCACGACCTCGGCGGTGTCGTCGATGTCGGGGTAGTTGTCGTTGTGGAACTCGAACGCCCAGCCGCCGGGCGGCAGTTGGGGGCGCTTGACCGCCCAGTCGCCGGGGCGGACGATCTCCTCGCCGAGCATCCAGTCGGCGGCCTTGACCAGTTGGGGGTGGTCGGCCGGCACGCCCGCGTCGGCGAGCGCGATGGTCGCGAGGCAGGTGTCCCACACCGGGGACTGGCAGGCCTCGATCATCCGGGCCCCGTCCTCGCGCCAGACCGCGAACCGGTCCAGCGACTCAAGTCCCGCGCGCATCACGGGGTGTTCGAGGTCGTAGCCGAGCAGGTGCAGGGCGATCACCGAGTACACGGCGGGCGGCTGGATGCCGCCCCAGCAGCCGTCGTTCTCCTGCCGCTCGATGATCCAGCGCGCCGCCGATTTCATGGCCGCTCCGCGCAGCTTGCGCGGGGCCACCTTGCGGTAGAGGTGCAGCGCCTTGTCGATCCGCTGGAAGGCGCCGTCCCAACTGGCCACCGGGGCAAGGGGCTTGACCGGGTTCGGGTTGGCCGGGTCGGTGTGCAGTTCGTCGAGCGGGAAGGGCGCGGGGCGTACCGGCCTCTTCGCGGAGACGACGGTGAGCGGCACGATAGTCTGCCGGGCCCAGCATCCGAAGTCGTAGATGTTGAGCGGTACCCAGGTCGGGAAGTACAGGAGTTCCGGCGGGAGTTCGGGCAGGTCGTCCCACTTCCACCAGCCGAACAGCGCGAGCCAGATCCGGGTGAAGACCCGGGCCGCGGCGATCCCGCCCCGCTCGCGGACCCACGCGGACGCCTTCGCCATGTGCGGGGCGTCCGGCGCGTCTCCGGCCAGGCGGAGGGCGACGTACGCCTCGATGGTGGTGGAGAGTTCACCGGGTCCGCCGTAGAAGCTGGCCCAGGTGCCGTCCTCGCGCTGCTCGCCGCGGATGAAGAGTGCGGCGGCCTGGGTCGTCGACTCGTCGCGGATGCCCAGGAACTGACGGAGCAGCAGATCCTCGGCGTCCATGGTGACGTTCGTCTCCAGGTCGCCCTTCCACCAGCCCTGGGCGTCCTGCTGCGAGAGGAGGAAGTCGGTGGCGCGTTGTACGGCGTGTGCGGCGGCGTCGTGCACCCCGGCCGCCACGGGGGTGTTGATGTCGGTTTCGCTGGCCGCGGCAACACGGGGAGGCATGGCCCCGGTGCTTCCGTCGGTCGTCGCTGTCATGGCTTCCCCTTCGTGCAGTGGCATGTCTCTGCTGTGGGTCCGCCGTCGGCCGGTACTCGTTCGTTCGCAGCACCGGCCGGCGACTACGCGAGGGCTATTCGACCGATAGTGATCATCTCTTTCGTACGACGACGAAGTCGGCGAGCGCCGTGAACTGCGCCCGAACCCGGTCGGGCATGTCGATGGCGTCGAGGACCTCGATGGCGATGGTGTGCTGACGGCGTGCCTCTTCGGCGGTCCACTCGCGGCCGCCGGCCTCCTCGATGAGCGCGGCGCGGGCCGCGAACTCCTCCTCGGAGAAGTTCTCGAAGTCGCTGCTCTTGGCGTCGGCGGCGAGGATCTCGCCGAGCCGCTCGGAGGCGGGTCCGCCCGCCGCGAGCGCCGCCACCACGGGCAGGGACTTCTTGCGCTGGCGCAGATCGCTCCAGGTCTGCTTCCCGGTGGCCTCCGGGTCGCCCCAGATGCCGAGGAGGTCGTCGACGGCCTGGAACGCCAGGCCGAGGTGGTGGCCGTACTTCTCCAGGACGTCGGCGGTGCGGTCGTCCGCGCCGCCGAGCACGGCCCCGATGGAGGAGGCGCAGGCGAGCAGGGCGCCGGTCTTGTTGCCCTCCATCTCCAGGCACTCCTCGACGCTGACGCGGTCGCGGTGCTCGTAGGAGATGTCCTGCGCCTGGCCGTCGATGAGGGCGCGGGTCGCGCTGGTGAGGCGGCGGGTGGCGCGGCCGGCCTCGACGGTGCCGAGCTCCAGCAGGACCTCGTTGGCCAGCGCGAAGAGGGCGTCGCCGACGAGGATGGCCTGGGCGGGGCCGTGCACCTTCCAGACGGTGTCGCGGTGGCGGCGCTGCTCGTCGCCGTCCATCAGGTCGTCGTGCAGCAGCGAGAAGTTGTGGACCAGTTCGACGGCCACGGCGCCGGGGATGCCGGCCTCGGGCGCTGCGCCGGTGACCTCGGCGGAGAGCACGGCGAGCGCGGGGCGTACGGCCTTGCCACCGTCGCCGGCCGCCGGGTTGCCCTCGGCGTCGATCCAGCCGAAGTGGTAGGCGGCGACGGTGTCCATGGGGGGAGCCAGGCGGTCGACGGCCGCCCGCAGTACCGGTGTGGCAAGGGTCCGGCCGCGCTCCAGGAGCGCGGACACGTCCACCGCGTCGGCAGCCGTCTCGGCCGGGGGCACAGTGGGCACAGTCTCTCCTCTTGTCGCGGTACCGGAGGTGTGGGGGCCTGCCGCATGCTGGTCGAGCATCACGCCGCCTCCTCGAACTCGAAGAGGTGGCGGGGGCGGGGCCGGCCCAGGGCGGCGAGGGCGGCGTCCGCCGCGCTCACTCCGCTGCGGACCGCACTCTCCATGGTCGCGGGCCACCCTGTGGCGGTCCACGCTCCGGCCAGGTACAGGCCGGGGGCCTTGGTGCGGGCGCCGGGCCGCAGCCGTCCGACGCCGGGGGCGGGAGCGAACGTCGCCGTGCGCTCCCTGGTCACGAAGAAGTCCTTCACCTCGGCGCCGCGCGCGCCGGGCAGCAGCCGCTCCAGCTCGGGGAGGTAGCGCTCCCGCAGCTCGGCCACGGGCGCGTCGATCTCGTCGTGCACGGCGGACTGGGACAGCGCCAGGTACTGGCCGTCCTTCAGCCCGGACGCGTCGGTCCGGTCGAACACCCACTGCACCGGCGTGCCCAGCGCCGCGAAGAACGGCCGGGCGAGCACCTTGCGGTCGTAGACGACATGGACGTTCAGGATCGGCGCGGTCTCGATGGCGAGCAGGCGCCCGGGGTCGTCGAGGGCTCCGTCGGGCAGCAGGTCGTGGGCCTCGCGCTGCGGTACGGCGAGCACGACGGCGTCGGCATCGAGGGTCTCGCCGGGAACCTGAACGGTCCAACGCCCGTTTTCGTCAGTAGAGATGGAGGTGACGCGTGTACGGACTTCGGTGCGCACGCCCGCGGAGTCGAGCGCCTTGCGGGCGAGCCGGTCGTGCAGTTCGCCCAGCGGGACGTGTGCCCAGCCGATGTCGGCCGCGCCCGGGTCGGAGAGCAGACCGGTCTTGAACACCATCGCGGCCAGGGCGAGCGAGGAGTCGCCCGCGACCGCGTTGAGGGTGGCGACCCCGACCAGGTCCCACAGTGCCTCGACGGCACGCGCCGACTGACCGTGCGCGGTCAGCCAACTGCCGAAGTTCTGCGCGTCCAGGGCCGGATCGGCGAGATCGAGCCCTTTGAGCGCGAGCGCGGCACGGCCCACTTTGGCGCGCTCGGCGAGCGAGAGATGCGGGTAGGTCGCGAGGCTGCGCCCCAGATGCAGCGGCACGGGCAGCGCGTCGCGCCGCAGTCTGCCGAGCCGGCGTCCCTCGGGGCGGTTCACGTCGAGAACGGGCACGTCGAGACGATCCTGCAAGGGAGCCAGCGCCGCGCCCTCGATGCGGTCGAGGAACCAGCGGTAGGCGGTGCAGCAGCGCAGATACACGTGCTGGCCGTTGTCCACGGTGAGGTCGCCGCGCTGGAAGGAGAAGGCGAGTCCGCCCAGGCGCGGGCGGCCTTCGAGCAGGGTGACGCGGACTCCGGCGTCGGCGAGTGCGAGCGCGGTGGTGATGCCGGCGAGCCCGCCGCCGATCACGACGGCATGCCGTCCGGCAGGTCCCGTCGCCGGCTCGGCGGGCAGCCCGTCGGCCCGCGTCCCGTCGCTCATCGTGCACTCCCCCCTGCGCGCCCACCGAGGCACTCGAACCAGCCACGGCGGACCGTTGCAGTCAGGGACGCCGCTTCGCACCGGAGGGTTGCCTGCCGTTTTCCTCCGGTGACATCGCCTTGGCCCACTTTGTCCATCAGGTGCGCCTCCTGAGGGTCCGCCGCGTGACGTTGCGGGCGTCCAGGCCGGAGAGGCCGCGCACCGCGACGTAGGCCTTCTCGCGGCCGGGGAGGGAGACGCGGCCGCGCAGGACGGCCTCCGGCTCGCGCTCGATGCGGTCCAGCAGGCGGCGGTAGATGCCGGCCATGGCGGCGACACAGGCGCCGCTGCGGCGGTCGAGCATGGGGAGCAGCCGGTAGCCCTCGGCGAAGAGGGTGCGGGCCCGTCGTACCTCGAAGTGCACGAGACCCGCGAAGTCGGAGCCCGCCGGCGGGGTCGGCCCGTCGAAGCCGGCCGAGCAGCCGAACTTGGCGAGGTCGTCGGCGGGCAGATAGGTCCGGCCGTTCTCGGCGTCCTCGCGGACGTCCCTGAGGATGTTGGTGAGCTGGAGCGCGAGCCCCAGGGTGTCGGCGTACTCCGAGGCACGCTCGACGCCGCGGGCGCCCGGCTCGGTGCCGAACACGCCGAGCGAGAGGCGGCCGATCGCACCCGCGACGCACCGGCAGTAGACCTTCAGGTCGTCCCAGGTCTCGTAGGTCTCGCCGCGGACGTCCAGGATGACGCCGTCGATGAGCTCGTCCAGGCCGTCGAGCGGGACCGGGAAGGCCTCGGCCGTGTGCGCGAGGGCGACCGCGACCGGGTCGGTGTCGTCCTCCTCGACCTTGCCGTCGCGGACCCGGGTGAGCAGCGCCCGGGTGTCCTCCAGGCGGGCCGACTTCACGTCGGTCGGCAGTGTGCCGTCGCCGATGTCGTCGACGCGCCGGGAGAACGCGTACAGCGCCGACATCGCGCGGCGCTTGGGCGTCGGCAGCAGTCTGATGCCGTACGCGAAGTTACGTGCCTGCTGCCCGGTGACGGCCTCGCAGTAGCTGTAGGCCGCGAGTACCGGTGCGGACATGTGCGGTGCAGACTCCACGCTGCGGATCACCCCTCTCCTCGCAGAGTCACGCCCACCTCACGCAGCAACTGGATCCTGCCGGGTTTGGGTGGGCCGGGAAGTACGTCGTATTCAGCGGCGACGATCGCTCGGAGCGCCGCCCTTCCCCCCGCCACGAACCCCGCGAGCAACAGCTTCAATCTGCCGTGGACGCTACCCACCAGGGGGGCGCCTTCATTCAGGAGATCGCGGGCGCGTTCTGCTTCGTATGCAACCAGTGCGCGCACCGATGCGCCCGCGGAGGGCGTGGCGAGATCCGCTTCCTGGACGTGAAAGCGCTTCATGTCCTGGGCGGGCAGGTAGATGCGGTCGCGGCCGAGATCCTCGGCGACGTCCTGCAGATGTTCGACGATCTGAAGTGCGGTGCAGATCGCGTCGGAGAGCCGGACCCGCTCGGGGGTCTCGGTGCCGGTGACGCCGAGAACCAGGCGGCCGACCGGGTTTGCGGACAGTTCGCAGTAGGCGAGGAGATCGTCGTAGGTCTCGTAGCGCGTGACGAGCTGGTCCTGGCGGTTCGCGGCGATCAGGCCGAGGAAGGGCTCGGGGGTCAGCGCGCGGCGGTGGACGGTGGGCTGGAGGCGGCGCAGCAGGGGGTGGCTCGGGGTGCCGTCGAAGACGCGGTGCAGGTCGGCCTCGAAGGCGTCGAGGAGGAGCAGGCGGTCCTCGGCGTCCGTGGGCGACACGCCCAGCAGGCGGGCGTCGGCGCCGCCGGGGGCCAGGTCACCGTCGCCGATGTCGTCGACGAGACGGGCGAATCCGTACACCGCCATGAGATCGGTGCGCCAGGCCTTGGGCAGGAAAAAGGGCGCCACGGGGAAGTTCTCAGCCGCGGCCTTGTCGAGTGTGCCGCGCTCCGGATCACCGGTGCCGGCGGGGCCGGTTCCCGTCACCGTTCACTGCCAGCGGCGGGGACGGCGCATGCTTCGGTGAGCTGGGGAGTTTCCGTAGCCATTGCCGTCACATCTCCCGTTCTACACTGCCGACCCAATACGCACTATTTCGGACACGCCGCGCAGTCGTCCGCACGGATACCCGGAGAAGGGTGTCGCGCATTATCGCCCCACTTGCCGCTATTCGGCACCGGTACAGCTTACGTTGTACAACGCAGCGAGCTTCCTCGGGGTGTCCTGCACATCACAACAACACACCGATTGGCGTCAAGATTCCTTGGGCGAGGCCGAGTTGACGTTTCCTTTGCAGACGCGGAGCCCCGCCGGAGCAGTTCCGGCGGGGCTCTGTGAAGCGTTCTGGGCTTTTGCGCCCGTATGCGAGTGGACTACTTGCCCGTGAACTTCTCGTACTCCTTGAGGACCTCGTCGGTCGGGCCGTCCATCCGGAGTTCGCCGCGTTCCAGCCACAGCACGCGGTCGCAGGTGTCGCGGATCGACTTGTTGTTGTGACTGACGAGAAACACCGTGCCCGCGGACTTGCGCAGTTCGCGGATGCGTTCCTCGGAACGGACCTGGAACTTGCGGTCGCCGGTGGCCAGCGCCTCGTCGATCATCAGGACGTCGTGGTCCTTCGCCGCCGCGATGGAGAAGCGCAGCCGGGCCGCCATTCCGGAGGAATAGGTGCGCATCGGAAGGGTGATGAAGTCGCCCTTCTCGTTGATGCCGGAGAAGTCGACGATCTCCTGGTAGCGCTCCCTGACCTGCTCGCGGGACATGCCCATGGCGAGCCCGCCGAGGATGACGTTGCGCTCGCCGGTGAGGTCGTTCATCAGAGCCGCGTTCACGCCCAGCAGCGAGGGCTGGCCGTTGGTGTAGACCCGGCCCTTCTCCGCCGGGAGCAGGCCCGCGATGGCGCGCAGCAGGGTCGACTTGCCGGAGCCGTTCGAGCCGATCAGGCCGACGGCCTCGCCGCGGTAGGCGACGAAGGAGACGCCCTTGACGGCGTGCACCTTGCGCACCCCGCGCTCCTCGCCGCGCTTGACTATGCGGCTGAGGGCGGAGGTGGCGCTGCCCTTGCCGGTCTTGGCGCCGTGCACGCGGTAGACGATGTGCAGCTCGTCCGCGATGACGGTGGGGACCAGATCCTGGGGGGTCCGCTCGACGTTCTGCTCAGCCACGGCCGTACCTCTCCTCCGCCTGCCAGAAGTACACGAAACCGCCGGCGAACAGGACCACGGCCCAGAAGGCGGCGATGGCCCAGACGTGCGGCGGCAGGTTCGACGAGCCGTAGCCGTCGATGAGCGCGAAGCGCATCAGGTCCATGTAGATGGCCGCCGGGTTCACCTGAAGGATGCGGATGAACAGCTCGGAGCGGCCCTCCAGGATGTTGCTGATGGAGAACATGACGCCGGACGTGTACATCCAGGTGCGCAGGATGAACGGCATCAGCTGCGCGAGGTCCGGGGTCTTGGCGCCCATCCTCGCCACGATCAGCGCGAGCCCGGTGTTGAAGAGGAACTGCAGCAGCAGCACCGGGAAGATCAGCAGCCACGACAGGCTCGGGTAGCTGCCGAAGCCGACGACGATGATGAACAGGACGAGCATCGAGAACAGCAGCTGCTGGAGCTGCTGGAGCGCGAAGGAGATCGGCAGCGAGGCGCGCGGGAAGTGCAGCGCGCGCACCAGGCCGAGGTTGCCGGAGATCGCGCGGACGCCCGCCATGATCGAGCTCTGAGTGAAGGTGAACACGAAGACGCCCGTGACCAGGAACGGGATGTACACGTCCCGGGACATGCCCCGGCTGGCCTTCAGGATGACGCCGAAGATGAAGAAGTACACGGCCGCGTTCAGCAGCGGTGTGGCCACCTGCCAGAGCTGACCGAGCTTCGCCTGGCTGTACTGGGCCGTCAGCTTCGCCTGGGAGAAGGCGAGGATGAAGTGCCGGCGTCCCCAGAGCTGGCGGACGTACTCGGCGAGTCCGGGGCGGGCACCGCTCACCGTCAGCCCGTACTTGGCGGACAGTTGCGCCGCCGTGAGGCCTTCGTCGGGCGACGGACGCGGGCTCACCGCGACTCCGCCGTCATGCGTTGTCTCACTCAAGGGTGGATGCCTTCATTTTCGGATGCGTCTTACGACTGTCTTGCGTTCGTCTTACGGAATTGTGCTACAGGAACTGACACGTATCCGCCGCCGGATACGTATCGAGGGGTCGGCCGCGCGTCCCGCGCGCGGGACGCGCACCCCGAGCTTGTCAGATCACCGGGGGACGGCCCAGCCGGGTCAGGCGCCACACCGTACGCCACCGCATCGGCCTGCGCGGGCCGCACGGAGTGGTCCAGCCCTCCTTGAACCCGCCGAACCAGGCCTGCAGCGCCGGGCGTGAGGGGCGGCGCAGGAGGGTGAGCAGCAGCCATACCCCGAGGTAGACGGGGACGAGGGGGGCGGGGAGGTTGCGGCGGGCCAGCCAGACGCGGTTGCGGGCGACCATGCGGTGGTAGACCGCGTGCCGCGAGGGCGCTGTGGTCGGGTGGTACAGGACCATGTCGGACCGGTAGTCGATCATCCAGCCGGCGTCGAGGGCCCGCCAGGCGAGGTCGGTCTCCTCGTGGGCGTAGAAGAACTCGTCCGGCAGGGCGCCGACCTCGGCGAAGACCTTCGTGCGGACGGCGTTGGCGCCGCCGAGGAAGGTGGTGACCCGGGAGGAGCGCATCGGGTCGGAGGCCCGCAGCCGCGGGACGTGACGGCGCTGGGTGACGCCGGTGTCCGGGTCGGCGATGCGGAAGCTGATGATGCCGAGCCGGGGGTCGGCGGCGAAGGCCTGCCGGCACAGCTCGGCGGTGTCGTGCTGGGCGAGCAGCCCGTCGTCGTCGAGGAACATCACTATGTCGACATCACGACCGGCGGGCCCGAAGGCCTCCAGGCCGATGTTGCGGCCGCCGGGGATGCCGAGGTTCTCGGGCAGTTCTATGGTCCGGACGCCCTCGGGGACGTCCGGGACCGGTGAGCCGTTGCCGACGACGACCGCCTCGACCCGGTCGCCGTCCTGCTTGGCGACCGAGTCGAGCAACGCCCGTAGTTCGTCGGGGCGGTTGCCCATGGTGATGATCACCGCACCGACCTTCATGCCGCTCACTTCAGCCTGCTCGACGCGAGGATCGACACCAGGTGCAGCAGGGTCTGGAGCAGCGCGATGCCGGCGAGTACGGCGACGCCGAGCCGCGACCAGAACAGGTCGCCGCGCATCTGGTCCACGATCGCGAGGACCAGGATGAGCAGGGACGCCTCGATGCCGAGGATCAACCGGTGGAACTTGAAGGCGGCGGCGGCCCGGCGGGCCAGCGCCATCCCGGAGGACCGCATCTCGGCCGCGGACTCCTGGACCGGTGCCTTGCCGGTCTGGTGCCGGGCCACCCCGACCAGGTCGGTCTCGGCCTTGATCAGGATCGCGCCGAGGGCGGCCAGCGTCCCGAGGAAGGCCCACAGCCAGTCGATACGGCCGCTGCCGAACAGGTCGGCGGCGCGCAGCCCGAAGCCCACGAGCACGGCGGCGTCGGTCAGATAGGCGCCGACGCGGTCGAGGTAGACCCCGGCCAGCGAGTACTGCTTGCGCCAGCGGGCGATCTCGCCGTCGACGCAGTCCAGCAGCAGATACATCTGGACGCACACCACGCCGAGTACGGCGCCCGTGATCCCCGGCACCAGCAGCGCCGGGGCGGCAAGGACGCCGAAGACGGTCATCAGGTACGTGAGCTGGTTGGGCGAGACCCTGGTGTTCACCAGGTAGCGGTCGACCCGCAGAGACACCTCACGCATGTAGAGGCGTCCCATCCAGTGCTCACCGCTGCGCCGGTCCTTCACCCCTGCGGGGTGGACGACGGGACGGAGTTCAGCTACCGATGGCCTTGACATAGTCGGCGTAGATGTCCTTGATCTGGTCGGTTTTCAGGTCGAGGTGTTCGAGGATGGTGTAGCGGCCGGGGCGGGTCTCGGGGGCGAACTCCACGGCGCGGACGAACTCGGCCACCGTGAACCCGATCTCCTCCGGCAGCACCGGCAGTCCGTGCCGGCGCAGCACCTCGGCCATGTAGGCCGATTCCTCGTGGGCTCCGCGCAGGTACATCGCGAAGGCCGCGCCCAGTCCGCACTGCTCGCCGTGGGCGGCCGCGCGTTTGGGGAAGAGCAGGTCGAAGGCGTGGTTGATCTCGTGGCAGGCGCCGGAGGACGGGCGGGAGTCGCCCGACACCGACATCGCGATACCGCTGAGGACGAGCGCCTCGGCGAGCACCTGGAGGAAGGCGTTGTCGCCGACCCCGCCCGGGTGCCGCAGCACGGCCTCGCCCGCCTGGCGGGCCATGGCCGCGGCGAGACCGTCGATCTTCTCGCCCTTGACGCGGTTCGCGAGCTCCCAGTCCGCGATCGCGGAGATGTTGGAGATCGCGTCCCCGATGCCCGCCCGCACGAAGCGGACCGGTGCCTCGCGGATCACGTCCAGGTCGATGACGACCGCGATCGGGTTCGGCACGCCGTAGGAGCCGCGGCCCGCGTCGTTGTCGAGCGTCGCGACCGGCGAGCACAGGCCGTCGTGGGCGAGGTTCGTCGGTACGGCGACCAGCGGCAGGCCGATGCGCGCCGCGGCGAACTTGGCACAGTCGATGATCTTGCCGCCGCCGAGGCCCACGACCGCGTCGTAGTGACCGGCCTTCATGTCGCCGGCCAGCCGGATCGCGTCGTCGAGGGTGCCGCCGCCGACCTCGTACCAGGTGGCGCCGGGCAGGCTCGGTTCCAGGCGCGCGCGCAGCCGGGCACCCGAGCCGCCGCTCACGGCGACCGCGAGCCGGCCGGAGTGCGAGATGCGCTGGTCGGCGAGGACGCAGCCCAGGTCGTCGAGGGCACCCGGGCGGATGTCCACGACGACGGGCGAGGGAATCAGCCGGGTCAGTACAGGCACGCGATCTCCCGCCCCTTGGCCAGATCGTCGTGGTTGTCGATCTCGACCCACTTGACGTCGCCGATCGGGGCCACGTCGATCCGGAAGCCGCGGTTCACGAGCTCCTGGTAGCCGTGCTCGTAGAACTGCTGCGGGTCGGTCTCCCACACGGTCTTGAGCGCGTCGGCCAGGTCGGCGGTGGCGTCGCCCTCGATGAGGGTGACGCCGATGTACTCACCGGTCGCCTCGGCCGGGTCCATCAGCTTGGTGATCTTCGTCATGCCCATCGCGGGGTCGACGACGACCTTCATCTCCTCGTCCGCAAGGGACTTGACGGTGTCCAGCGCGAGGATGATCTTCTTGCCGTCGCCGCGCGCGGCCAGCAGCGTGCGCTCGACGGAGACCGGGTGGACGGTGTCGCCGTTGGCGAGGATCACGCCGTCCTTGAGGGCGTCGCGTCCGCACCACAGGGAGTAGGCGTTGTTCCACTCCTCGGCCTTGTCGTTGTCGATGAGGGTGAGCTTGAGGCCGTACTTCGCCTCAAGGGCCGCCTTGCGCTCGTACACGGCCTCCTTGCGGTAGCCGACGATGATCGCGACCTCGGTCAGACCGATCTCGGCGAAGTTGCCGAGGGTGAGGTCCAGGACCGTCGGTTCGCCCTCTATGCCCGCGGGCCCCACCGGCACCAGAGCCTTGGGAAGGCTGTCGGTGTAGGGGCGCAGACGCCGTCCGGCGCCGGCCGCCAGCACGAGGCCGATCATGCGGGTTCTCCTTCATCGTGTACGGCGGGCGCCCCTGCGGACACCCAGAAGCGGATGCTCTCGACGAGCACCAGCAGGGCCACGGCCACGGCGAGCACCGTGAGCGCGACCGTGAACTGCGACGCGGTGAGCGCGGCGGCGAGAACGGTGACGAGCAGCGTCCGCCCTTCGTGCCCCCCGATGGCACGCACCAGCCAGGCCGGGGGCGCCCCGGCGTTGCCGCGGATGCGGTACACCGTGTCGTAGTGATGGTAGGCGACGGCGGCCACCAGGCCGAAAGCCGCCGGAAGCGCTCCGTTCACCTCCGCTTTGGCCGCGAGGATCAGGACGGTGCCGTATTCGGCCGCGCGGAAGACCGGGGGGACGAGCCAGTCGAGGGAGCCCTTGAGGGGGCGGGACAAGGCCTGACCGGCGGTGACGGCGTAGACGAAGGCGCCCGCCACGGGGGCCCAGGCGAAGCCGGAGAAGAGGGACACGGCGAGGACCGCCGTGCCGGCGAGTGCGATCAGGAGCGGTGCGTCGGGGCTGCCCGGGTTCACGCGGCCCACGAAGGACGCGAGCGGGCCGTTGTCCGCCAGATCCGCCAGCGCCTGCGCCGCCCGGTCCGTGCGCTTCGCCTTGCGGGTCAGCGAGCGCAGCACCCGGCCCGCCGTCGTGTACGTCGCCGCGAAGGCGCAGCCGACGAGGAGGACGTAGAAGGTGATGCGGGGGGTCGTCGCGGCCGTGAGGACGGCGATCATCGCCCATCGTTCGCCGATGGGCAGGACTATCATCCGGCGCAGCCAGACCGTCCAGCCGACGCTGTCGAGCTTGTCGGAGAGGGCGGCGGTGGGGCTGGTGTTGGCGGTGGCGTCGTGGTTGGCCTCGTTGAAGGAGAAGTCCACGACGTGCCGGCAGGTCTGCAGGATCATCGCGCCGAGGGCGAGCGCCCATACGTCGTCGCCGCTCCGGGCCGCTCCGAGCGCGAGGCCGGCGTAGTAGGCGTACTCCTTGGCGCGGTCGAAGGTGGCGTCGAGCCAGGCGCCGAGCGTCGAGTACTTCAGGGCGTAGCGGGCGATCTGTCCGTCGACGCAGTCGAGGACGAAGGAGCAGAGGAGCAGCACGCCCGCGACGACGTAGCCGGCGCGGGTGCCGGTGGCCGCGCTGCCCGCCGCGATGAGCGCGGTGAGCAGGGACGCGGTGGTGACCTGGTTCGGGGTGAGGCCGTGGCGGGCGCACCAGCGCGCGATGTAGCGGGAGTACGGGCTGATGAAGTGGGTGGTGAAGAAGCCGTCGCGGGACTTCACGGCCGACTTCAGGCGTACGGCCTCGTCGTCGACGGCGGCGACGGCCTGGCGTGCCTCGTTGCGGGCCTGCGGGTCGGTGGGGACCGTGGCGACGAGGCTGCCCAGCTCGGGGCGGTGCACGTCGCAGCCGTCGGCGTCGAGGGCGGTGACGACGCGGTCGGCGAGGTCGTCGAGGAGGGTCGTGCCGCCCCCGGCCGAGTGCTCGCGGGCCACCGCGCGGGTCAGGGCCTGGCGGCCGGCCGGCTGCGCGGTGACGGCGCCCGGTACCGCGGCGAGCGGGAAGCGGGGGTCGGTGAGGCCGAGGCGCAGCGCGTGCTCGTGACCCACGAAGCGGGCGTCCACGACGGCGACGCGCTGGTCACCGGGGACCGCCGCGAGGAGCGTCTCCGCCTCGGTGGTGTCGGCGGCGGTGCGGACGTCGAAGCCGAGCGACCGCAGATCGCCCTCGATCGACGATCCGGGGACCGGCTGACCGGTGAGGATGGCGGTCGGCAACCGAACTCACTCCCTGGGTCCGACGCTCGGGCGCCGGTCATGTGCATGGTGGTGGCGCCCTACGGGTGGCACCCGGGCGGCATGTCGGCAGAGGCTATCGGATGCTCTCAAGCCCGTGTTCACCGGCCGTTCATGGCCTGATCAACACGGTCTGCCAGCGCCTCCGCCGAGATCATCATCGGGGATTCGGGGCCCGGCCGACAAACCGCACCCACCAGACCGGGCATCGCGGGACATAGCGGAGGCCCTCTCCGTATCGACATAGGGTGAATGCCCATGACCTGGCTGATCACCGGCGGAGCCGGATACATCGGGGCCCATGCGGCACGGGCGATGACGGACGCCGGAGAGCGCGTCGTCGCCCTGGACGACCTCTCGGCGGGAAACCCCGCCCGCCTTCCTGCGACCGTCCCGCTCGTCCACGGCTCCTCCGCGGACGGCGACCTCCTCAAGCGGGTGTTCGCCGAGTACGCGGTGACGGGGGTCGTGCATCTCGCGGCGCGCAAGCAGGTCGCCGAGTCGGTGGCGCGGCCGACGTACTACTACCGCGAGAACGTCGGCGGCCTGGCGACCCTCCTGGACGCGGTCGCCGAGGCCGGCGTCCGGCGGTTCGTGTTCTCGTCCTCGGCGGCGGTCTACGGCGACCCGGGCGTCGACCTGATCACCGAGGACACCCCGTGCGCGCCGGTGAACCCGTACGGCGCGACCAAGCTCACCGGTGAGTGGCTGGTCCGGGCGGCGGGCGCGGCGCACGGCGTCGACACGGTGTGTCTGCGCTACTTCAACGTGGCGGGCGCGGCCACCCCCGAGCTGGCCGACACGGGCGTCTTCAACATCGTCCCCATGGTCTTCGACCGCCTCACCCGCGACGAGGCCCCGCGGATCTTCGGCGCCGACTATCCGACGCCGGACGGCACCTGTATCCGCGACTACATCCATGTCGCCGATCTCGCCGAGGCCCATCTGGCGGCGGCCCGGCGACTGTCCGACGCCGGTGCGGGCGGCGACCTGACGGTCAACATCGGCCGGGGGCAAGGGGTTTCGGTGCGGGAGCTGGTCACGGTGATCGGCGAGGTCACCGGGGACCGGCGGCCGGCCGTCGTCGAGGCACGGCGTCCCGGTGATGCCCCGCGCGCGGTCGCCTCCGCCGAACGGGCCGCCGTGGAGCTGGGATGGTCGGCTCGGCGTGGGGTGCGGGAGATGGTGGAGTCGGCGTGGCGAGGGTGGCGGTCGCACCACGCCGGGTGAACTTAGGCTGCCCTGACCTGCGCTTTGTTTGCGCAGGTCAGGGCACATGACAACGGTGTTCAGTGCCGCGTTGCCCGATACCCCCCACCCGTAGTTCACTGTGATCCGGAGCAGCGATCAGGAGGGCGGCCTTTCATGGGGGCAGGGCACGACCACGGGCATTCTCACGGCGCTCCCGTCACCGGTACGGCGGCGGCCGCGTACCAGGGCAGGCTGCGGGTGGCGCTGGGGATCACGATCACCGTGATGGTGGTCGAGGTCGTCGGCGGGGTGCTCGCGGACTCCCTCGCGCTCATCGCGGACGCGGCCCACATGGCGACGGACGCGCTGGGCCTGGGCATGGCGCTGCTCGCGATCCACTTCGCGAACCGGCCGGCGACCGGCAACCGCACCTTCGGCCTGGCCCGCGCGGAGATCCTCGCCGCGCTCGCCAACTGTCTGCTGCTGCTCGGCGTCGGCGGGTACGTCCTGTACGAGGCGGTCCAGCGGTTCGTCACGCCCGCCGACACCGAGGGCGGGCTGACCATCGTGTTCGGCCTGATCGGCCTGGTCGCGAACATGATCTCCCTCACGCTGCTGGTGCGCGGCCAGAAGGAGAGCCTGAACGTGCGGGGCGCGTTCCTGGAGGTGGCCGCGGACGCGCTGGGCTCCCTCGCGGTGATCATCTCGGCCGTGGTGATCCTGACCACGGGCTGGCAGGCGGCCGACCCGATCGCCTCGCTCGCCATCGGCCTGATGATCGTGCCGCGCACCCTGAAGCTGCTGCGCGAGACCCTGGACGTGCTGCTGGAGTCGGCTCCCAAGGACGTCGACATGCAGGACGTGCGCGCCCACATCCTGGCCCTGGACGGGGTCGAGGACGTCCACGATCTGCACGCGTGGACGATCACCTCGGGCATGCCGGTGCTCTCCGCGCACGTGGTCGTCCGCACGGACGTGCTGAACGCCATCGGCAACGAGAAGATGCTCCACGAACTCCAGGGCTGCCTCGGTGACCACTTCGACGTGGAGCACTGCACCTTCCAGCTGGAGCCCCGCGGACACGCGGAGCACGAGGCGAAGCTCTGTCACTGAAGGCTGACGGAAGCCGACCGAATCCGAGGAAAAACGACCGCGCCGGACGGAACGCAACCGTCCGGCGCACAGGTGTGTCCACACTCCCGCGACCCCACCCCCGGACGGTTCCCCCGTCGCCGCGCCGGGCACGATGAACTGCCAGGAGTGCCGGATTCGTACGGCAGACTTGGCCCTGAGGACCGATGTGAAGGATGGGTATGCCGACCACACCTGCCACCGCGACGCACAACTCGTCGAACGGCACCGCTGACGCGATCTTGCTCGAACTGGTCGACGAGAGCGGCGTGACGATCGGCACCGCCGAGAAGCTCACCGCCCATCAGCCGCCGGGGCAGCTGCACCGCGCCTTCTCCGTCTTCCTCTTCGACGAGCAGGGCCGGCTGCTGCTCCAGCAGCGGGCGCTCGGCAAGTACCACTCCCCCGGTGTGTGGTCCAACACCTGCTGCGGCCACCCCTACCCCGGCGAGGCGCCCTTCGCGGCGGCGGCCCGGCGGACGTTCGAGGAGCTGGGGGTCTCCCCGTCGCTGCTCGCCGAGGCGGGCACGGTGCGCTACAACCACCCGGACCCGGACTCGGGCCTGGTGGAGCAGGAGTACAACCACCTCTTCGTCGGCATGGTGCAGTCGCCGCTGCGGCCGGACCCCGAGGAGGTGGGCACGACCGCGTTCGTGGACCCCGCCGAGCTGGCGGAGCGGCACGCGAAGGACACCTTCTCGTCCTGGTTCATGACGGTGCTGGACGCGGCCCGCCCGGCGGTCAGGGAGCTGACGGGCCCGTCCGCGGGCTGGTGAGCGGCGCTACGGCACCTGCGCGGGGGTGAGCGGCAGGGCGGCCCAGATCACCTTGCCGCCGCTCGCCGTGTGTTCGACGTCGCAGACACCGCCCGCCTCCCGGGTCACCTCGCGCACCAGGAGCAGTCCCCGGCCGCCGGTCTCGTCGTGGTCCGCCACCAGGGCGGTCGGGCGGTAGGGGTGGTTGTCCTCGACGGACACCCGCACCCACTCGGCGCCGACGGCGATCTCCACGGCGAGGGTCGGCGACAGCAGCACCGCGTGCCGGACCACGTTGGTGACCAGCTCGGAGACGATCAGCAACAGCCCCTGCAGCAGTTCGTCCGAGAGGGGCACGCCCTGCCGGAACAGCAGGTCCCGTACGGCGTGCCGCGCCTGCGGGACGGAGGCGTCGACGGCGGAGGCGGTGAACCGCCAGACTCCCTCGTACGGCAGCGGATCCGGTGGGGCAGGGGCGGGGGCGGGATCCGGGGGATCGTCCCTGCCGCCTTCTGGGCGTGGGCCTGACCCACGCCCGTGGTTCTCCATCGTCCGGTCGCCACCCTTGCGCTCGATTGTCACCACCCCACGAGTGTTGGCAACGAGCCGCGCCACCCCGGACGACTGAACAGAAGTCAGCAGTTATCGGACGCTTTCTGAGCGTTTCTGCATCGCCCGATCGACTGTGGGACCGCCTCTGTTCCTCTCGTGCCGACTTCGCGAACTCTTCGGGTTGTACGTAGCATCCGGCGCATGGAGCCCCGCCTGTCGCACGACGTCACCGACTCGGTCGCCACCGTCGTCGTCCACCACCCCGGCAAGCGCAACGCGATGACCGCCGAGATGTGGCGGGCGCTGCCCCCGCTGCTCGACACGCTGGCCGCCGATCCGGCCGTGCGGGCCCTTGTGCTGACCGGTGAGGGCGGGACGTTCTGTGCCGGGGCCGACATCTCGACGCTCCGGGAATCGGCGAGTGAGGCGCAGGGGCTGGCGGTGCTCGCGGAGGAGGCGCTCGCGGCGTTCCCGAAGCCGACGTTGGCGGCGATCCGGGGTCATTGTGTGGGCGGCGGGGCGCAGTTGGCGGCGGCCTGTGATCTGCGGTTCGCGGAGGAGGGCGCGCTGTTCGGGGTGACGCCGGCGAAGCTCGGGATCGTGTATCCGGCGTCCGCGACACGGCGGTTGGTGGCGTTGGTGGGTCCGGGGACCGCCAAGTACCTTCTGTTCTCGGGCGAGTTGATCGACGCGGAACGGGCGCTGCGCACCGGGTTCGTCGACGAGCTGCTGCCCGAGGGCGAACTCGCCAAGCGGGTCGCGGAGTTCACCCGGGTGCTGGTGTCCCGCTCGCAGTTGACGCAGGCGTCGGCGAAGGAGTTCGCCAACGGGCGTACGGACAGGGACGGTTACTGGGCGGAGCAGGCGCGCGGGAGTGGCGACACGGCGGAGGGCGTCGCCGCGTTTCTGGAGCGGCGGGTGGCGCGCTTCACGTGGACCACGTCGGGGCCTACGCCAGGGTGAAGCGGCCGGCCGCGCGGAGCTTCTCGGCGAGGTGCGCACCGGGTGACGGCCGCAATGGCAAGGACACCACCCCTCCTGCCCTGCCGTGCCGACACTTTCGCGTCGTACCGACCAGTCGGTAACGTGGCCGTCATGACTACTGCCGCCGCAGATCCCCGTGCCGGGCGCCGCTGCCACAACGCGCTGAACTCCCTGCACGCCACGCTCTACTTCTCGCCCGACCTGGGGAAGGAGTTCGGGGCGCTCGGGGTCACACACCCCGGGGCCGTCAACTTCGCCGTCCGGGCGGCGGCGATGGGGCCGGTCGGGCCCGGCACGGTGACGGCGACGTTCTACAACTACAAGTACGACCTCGTGGCCCGGCACGTCCCCGCCGTGTGGGAGACCGCCTCCCCGGAGCAGTGCCTCCACGCACGCGCGCGTGCAGTCGACGCGACCCTGCGGCGTCTGCTCGGCGAGGACGTCGTCGCGTCGGAGGAGATGGCGGAGGCCGCGCGGCTGGCGCTGCGGGCCGCCGAGGCGTGCTCGCGCCCCGCCCGGCCCCTGTACGCGGCCCACGCCGACCTGCCGCTCCCCGAGGAGCCGCACCTCGCCTACTTCCACGCGGCCACGCTGCTGCGCGAGCACCGGGGCGACGGTCACCTGGCCGCGCTGATGTCCGCCGAACTCGACGGCCTGGAGGCCGTGGTGACCCACACCGCGACCGGCAAGGGCATGACCCCGAAGTGGGTGTTCGGCACGCGCGGGTGGAACCAGGAGGAGTGGGACGCCGCGTCGGGGCGACTGCGTGAGCGCGGACTGCTCGACGGGGACGGCGAGTTGACGGAGGCGGGGATCGCGCTGCGCGCCGGGATCGAGGCGGAGACCGACCGACTGGACCGGGCGCCGTACGCGCATCTGGGCGCCGAGGGGGTCGTACGTCTGACCGAACTGGCGACCGGGTTCGCGCGGCGCGCGCTCGCCGCCGGGGCGTTTCCGCGGGATCTGCTGGGCAAGAGCTAGAGCCCGTCCGGCGGAGCGGGCCGCAGGAAATCGGCGGTGACCGATCGTCGCAGATGCGTGTGCCGCGCCCCGCGTCCGCGGCATGGTCCGCCGGGCAGGCCCTGGGCACGGACCCGCAGGACAGCGCCCTGATCCCCGGTTGTCGGTGTCACCTGCCACAATTGCCGCGCAACCTCAGTGGAGAAGGCGGTACGGGCGTGACGACACCCCTCGTAGGGTCCATCGAAGGCAGGATCGCCGAGGAGCTCGGCGTACGGGAGCGGCAGGTGAAGGCCGCCGTCGAGCTGCTCGACGGCGGTTCGACGGTGCCCTTCATCGCCCGCTACCGCAAGGAAGCGACCGAGATGCTCGACGACGCGCAGCTGCGCACGCTCGAAGAGCGGCTGCGCTATCTGCGGGAGCTGGAGGAGCGGCGGACGGCGATCCTCGAATCGGTGCGCGAACAGGGCAAGCTCACCGAGGAGTTGGAGGCGCAGATCCGCGCCGCCGAGACGAAGGCGCGCCTTGAGGACATCTACCTCCCCTTCAAGCCCAAGCGGCGCACCAAGGCGCAGATCGCGCGCGAGGCCGGTCTGGAGCCGCTCGCGGAGGGGCTGTTGGGCGACCCGAGCGTGGAACCGCTGGCCGCGGCCGCCGCGTTCGTCGACGCCGACAAGGGGGTCGCCGATCCGCAGGCCGCCCTCGACGGCGCCCGGGCGATCCTCACCGAGCGGTTCTCGGAGGACGCCGACCTGATCGGCGAATTGCGTGAGCGGATGTGGGGGCGCGGGCGGCTCGCCGCGAAGGTGCGGGACGGCAAGGAGGAGGCGGGCGCCAAGTTCGCCGACTACTTCGACTTCTCGGAGCCGTTCACCGCGCTGCCCTCGCACCGCATCCTCGCGATGCTGCGCGGCGAGAAGGAGGACGTCCTCGATCTCGTCCTGGAACCCGAGGAGGACACCGAGGGGCCTTCCTCCTACGAGGGGATGGTCGCCCACCGCTTCCAGGTCTTCGACCGGGGCCGCCCCGGCGACAAGTGGCTGCAGGACACGGTCCGTTGGGCCTGGCGCACCCGCATCCTCGTGCACCTCGGCATCGACCTGCGGCTGCGGCTGCGTACGGCCGCCGAGGACGAGGCGGTCAACGTCTTCGCCTCGAACCTGCGCGACCTGCTGCTCGCCGCCCCGGCCGGCACGCGCGCGACGCTGGGCCTGGACCCCGGGTTCCGTACGGGCGTGAAGGTGGCCGTCGTCGACGCGACCGGCAAGGTCGTCGCCACGGACGTGATCTACCCGCACGTCCCGGCCAACAAGTGGGACGACGCCCTCGCCAAGCTGGCCCGCCTCTCCGCGCAGCACTCGGTCGAGCTGATCGCGATCGGCAACGGCACGGCGTCCCGCGAGACCGACAAGCTCGCCGGTGAACTCATCACCAAGCACCCGGAGTTGAACCTCACGAAGGTGATGGTGTCCGAGGCCGGCGCGTCCGTGTACTCGGCGTCCGCGTTCGCCTCGCAGGAACTGCCCGACATGGACGTGTCGTTGCGCGGCGCCGTCTCCATCGCGCGCCGACTCCAGGACCCGCTCGCGGAGTTGGTGAAGATCGATCCCAAGTCGATCGGCGTCGGCCAGTACCAGCACGACCTGTCCGAGGTGAAGCTGTCGCGTTCGCTGGACGCGGTGGTCGAGGACTGTGTGAACGGCGTCGGTGTCGACGTCAACACGGCTTCCGCGCCGCTCCTTTCGCGCGTCTCCGGCATCACGTCCGGTCTCGCCGAGAACATCGTGTCGCACCGCGATGCCAACGGCCCGTTCAAGTCGCGCACCCAGCTGAAGAACGTGGCGCGGCTCGGCCCGAAGGCGTACGAGCAGTGCGCGGGCTTCCTGCGCATCCGGGGCGGCGACGACCCGCTCGACGCGTCCAGCGTGCACCCGGAGGCATATCCGGTCGTACGGCGCATGGTGAAGACGGCGGGCAGCGAGGTCGCCTCGCTCATCGGCAACACGTCGGTGCTGCGCTCGCTGAAGCCGACCGAGTTCGTGGACGAGACGTTCGGTCTGCCGACCGTGACCGACATCCTCAAGGAGCTGGAGAAGCCGGGGCGCGACCCTAGGCCCGCGTTCAAGACGGCCACGTTCAAGGACGGCGTCGAGAAGATCTCCGACCTCGCGCCCGGGATGGTTCTGGAGGGTGTCGTCACGAACGTCGCCGCGTTCGGGGCGTTCATCGATGTCGGTGTCCACCAGGACGGTCTCGCCCACGTCTCCGCCCTGTCCAAGACGTTCGTCAAGGACCCGCGGGATGTGGTGAAGCCGGGGGACATCGTCAAGGTGAAGGTTCTTGACGTCGACATCCCCCGGAAGCGGATCTCGTTGACGCTGCGGCTGGACGACGAGGCGGTGGCCTCCGGCGGGGAGCGGGGGCAGCAGGGTGGGGGTGCCCAGCGCGGGCAGCGGGGTGGAGGACGTCCTCCTCAGCAGCGCCAGCAGCAGCGGCAGGGTGGCCAGGGCCAGGGTGGCGGATCGCGACAGGCGGCTCCGCCGCCGGGGAACAGTGCGATGGCTGATGCCTTGCGGAAGGCGGGGTTGTTGGACCCGGGGAAGAAGGGGAAGCGCTGACGGGATTGACGGTCAGGTTGTGGGGAGCTGCGGGTCGGTGGGGGCTGGTCGCGCAGTTCCCCGCGCCCCTGGGTGGGTAGCGTTCGGCGGCGAAAATGGGTGGACGTCGATCATCTCGTCGACAGACTGGGGGCATGATCCCACCGGACTTCAAAGCCGATCTGCGTGTCTTTCTGCAGGACTCCCGTGACGCGCTGCTGTGGAAGCTCGACGGGCTGTCGGAGTACGACATCCGGCGGCCGATGACGCCGACCGGTACCAATCTGCTGGGGCTGGTCAAGCATCTGGCCGGGGCCGAGGCGTTCTACTTCGGGACGGTGTTCGGGCGGCCGGTCGACGGGCCGGCGTTGTGGATCGCCGGGGACGCCGAGCCGAACGCGGATCTGTGGGCGACGCCGGACGAGACGCGCGAGCAGATCGTCGGCGACTACCGGCGGATCTGTACCCACTCGGACGCGACGATCGAGGTGCTGCCCCTCGACGCGGTCGGCCGCATGCCCGGTGATGGGGGCGCCGAACTGACCCTCCACCGCACCCTCGTCCACATGACCTACGAGACATCCCGCCACGCAGGCCACGCCGACGTCGTACGGGAACTCATCGACGGGGCGGTGGGTCAGCGCGCCGGGGGCACCAACATGGCGCCGGGCGACGCGAGTTGGTGGGCGGAGCACCGGAGCCGGGTGGAGCAGGCCGCGGCCCTCAAGGGGCGCGGGGAACTGCGCGACCAGCCCCCACCGCCCCGCAGTGAACGAACGGCCTGAACCTCACCGCTACTCACCGCTGCTCCGTCACCTTCCCGTCCGCCACCTCCAACCGCCGAGTCACCTGAACCGCGTCCAGCATCCGGCGATCATGGGTCACCAACAGCAGCGTGCCCTCGTACGCGTCGAGCGCTGACTCCAGTTGCTCGATGGCGGGCAGGTCCAGGTGGTTCGTCGGCTCGTCCAGGACCAGGAGATTCACCCCGCGCCCCTGGAGCAACGCCAGAGCGGAACGGGTCCGCTCCCCCGGGGACAGGGTCCCGGCCGGACGCATCACGTGGTGCGCCTTGAGGCCGAACTTGGCCAGCAACGTGCGGACTTCGGCGGGCTCGGTGTCCGGTACCGCCGCACAGAACGCGTCGAGCAGGGACTCCGTACCGTGGAACAGCTGGCGGGCCTGGTCGACCTCGCCCACCAGAACACCCGAGCCGAGCGCCGCATGCCCCGCGTCCAACGGGATACGCCCGAGCAACGCACCGAGCAGCGTCGACTTACCCGCCCCGTTCGCACCGGTCACCGCGACCCGGTCCGCCCAGTCGATCTGCAGGGACACCGGGCCGAAGCTGAAGTCGCCCCGCCGTACCTCCGCGTCCCGGAGCGTCGCGACGACCGCACCCGAGCGCGGCGCGGACGCGATCTCCATCCGCAGCTCCCACTCCTTGCGGGGCTCCTCGACGACATCGAGGCGTTCGATCATCCGCTGCGTCTGCCGCGCCTTCGCCGCCTGCTTCTCGCTCGCCTCGCTGCGGAACTTGCGGCCGATCTTGTCGTTGTCGTTGTTCGCCTTGCGCCGGGCGTTCTTGACGCCCTTGTCCATCCAGCCGCGCTGCATCTGCGCCCGGTCCTGGAGCGCGGAGCGCTTGTCGGCGTACTCCTCGAAGTCGTCGCGAGCGTGCCGACGCGCCACGTCCCGCTCCTCCAGGTACGCCTCGTAGCCGCCGCCGTAGAGGTTGATCTGGTTCTGGGCCAGGTCGAGTTCGAGGACCTTGGTGACCGTGCGGGTGAGGAACTCGCGGTCGTGCGAGACGACGACCGTGCCCGCGCGCAGGCCGGAGACGAAGCGTTCGAGGCGCTCCAGGCCGTCGAGGTCCAGGTCGTTGGTGGGCTCGTCGAGCAGGAAGACGTCGTAGCGGGAGAGCAACAGCGAAGCCAGGCCCGCTCTTGCCGCCTGGCCGCCGGAAAGGGACGTCATCGGCTGGTCCAGGTCGATCGCCAGGCCCAGTGAGTCGGCGATCTCCTCGGCCCGTTCGTCGAGGTCCGCGCCGCCGAGGTCGAGCCAGCGCTCCAGGCTCGCCGAGTACGCGTCGTCGGCGCCGGGCGCGCCGTCGACCAGCGCCTGCGTGGCCTCGTCCATGGTCCGCTGGGCCTCGGCGACGCCGGTGCGGCGCGCGAGGAATGCGCGCACGCTCTCGCCCGGGCGCCGCTCCGGCTCCTGCGGGAGATGGCCTACGGTCGCCGCCGGCGGGGAGAGGCGCAGTTCGCCCTCCTCGGGGGCGAGCAGGCCGGCGAGCATCCTGAGCAGGGTGGACTTGCCGGCGCCGTTGGCACCGACCAGACCGATCACATCGCCGGGGGCGACGACGAGGTCGAGCCCGGTGAACAGGGCGCGGTCGCCGTGTCCGGCGGCGAGATTCTTGGCGACGAGAGTGGCAGTCATCAGACCGCCGATCCTAATCGGTCTCCTCCCCCGCCCGCGCCGCGGTTTTCACCGTGCCATCGCCTCCACCAGCACGCTCCCGGTCGTCCGGGCCACGACGAAGGACTCGCCCTTCACCGCATTCGCGTCCAGGGCGATGCGGTGAAGCCCGGGTTCCAGGACGCCGTCGAAGAGTTCCCGGGTGTGGCTGCGGTAGAGGCGGTCGAGTCGGTACGCGGTGAGGCGCACCCGGCAGGAGGAGGTGACCTCGATGCCCGCCTCGCCGTCGGCCGCGACCAGCCGGGTCAGCCGGTGCTGTTCGGCGGGGCGGCGGTCCAGGGCGTGTTCGATCTGGGCGACGAGGAGGGGGACGATGGGGGCGAGGCCGTCGACGTACGCCACGTCGACCCCGGCGCGGTCGAACTCGGCCCGTACGGCGGCCCGTTGCTCCTCCGTGACGGCCCGGCCGAACGCTACGGCGCCGTAGCCGCGGAGTTCGTCGGCGGGGACGTGGGTCGCGTCGCCGGTGATGTCGGCGCCGATGCCGATGGCGCGCAGGGCGGCGGCGAGCTTGGCGAGGATCGCGACGCGGGCGCCGATCAGCAGGACCCGGCGTTTGGCGACCGGGGGCTCGGTGCCGTCGATGAGGGAGTCGAGGGCCGTGCGGTACTCGGCTCCGGCGAAGCGGAAGGGCCCTATGCCGTGGTAGCCGTTGCGCTCCAGGTCGGCGTGGTCGTCGGTCTGCCAGGCGAAGTCGCGCCAGATGAAGTCGGCGCCGTCGCGCTGGATGACGGCGGTGACGGCACCGCACGCCAGGTCCTCGCACTCGGGGCAGCCGTAGATGACGTAGCGGCCGCCCTTCAGGGGTGGGTCCGTCTCCAGGAGGAGGCTGCGGACCTGGGCGGTGAAGATCGCGGGTGGGACGTCGGAGGCGAGCGGGGAGACGGCGTCCAGGTCGGTGAGCTGGAACAACAGCGGGCGTCCGTCGACGATGAAGTCGACGAAGTCCCGGTGCACCTGGTAGCCGCCGTCCGCGAGGACTTCACCGGCTCGCATCGCCGGTGCCAGGCCGAAGGCCGCGTATTCGGCAGACATGCTGTGAGTATCCCCAGACTGGTGGGGAGGTGAGCACGGCATGACATATTCCGCTAACGTCCGCGCATGGAGAGCGGCATGAGTGGCGATGTGATCGTGGTCGGCGGGGGTGTCATCGGGCTGACGACGGCGGTCGTGCTGGCGGAGCGCGGTGCCCGGGTGCGGGTGTGGACGCGGGAGCCGGTCGAGCTGACGACCTCGGCGGTCGCGGGCGCGCTGTGGTGGCCCTACCGGATCGAGCCGGAGGAGCTCGTCGGTGAGTGGGCGCTCCAATCGCTCGTCGTGTACGAGGAGTTGGCGGCGCGGCCCGAGGAGACGGGCGTACGCATGGTCGAGGGCGTACAGGGTGAGACCCGGCTGGACGAGCTGGGGTCGTGGGCGGCCCGGGTGCCGGGGCTGCGGGCGGCGCGGGCCGAGGAGTACGCGGGCGGCGGGCTGTGGGCGCGGTTGCCGCTGATCGACATGCCGGCCCATCTGCCGTGGCTGCGGGGGCGGTTCCTGGAACTGGGCGGGACCGTCGAGGAGCGGTCGGTGAAGGACCTCAGCGAGGTGCCGGCTCCCGTCGTGGTCAACTGCACGGGGCTGGCCTCCCTGGACCTCGTGCCCGATCCCTCGGTGCGGCCGGTGCGCGGGCAGTTGGTCGTCGTGGAGAACCCGGGGATCACCACCTGGCTGACGTCGGTCGACCATTCGGCGGACACGTCCACGTACTTCTTCCCGCAGCCCGGCGGGCTGATCCTGGGCGGTACGGCCGAGGAGGACGCCTGGTCGACGACGCCCGATCCGGCGGTGGCCGAGGCGATCGTCGCCCGCTGCGCGGCGATCCGGCCGGAGATCGCGGAGGCACGCGTGCTGGAACACCGGGTGGGGCTGCGGCCGACGCGGCCCACGGTACGGCTGGAGCGTGAAGTACTGCGGGGCGGAAGGGTGTTGGTGCACAACTACGGTCACGGTGGGGCGGGGATCACGGTGGCGTGGGGGTGCGCGCGGGAGGCTGCGGGGTTGGTGGAGGCGGGGCGGGGCTGAGCCACCAGGCTCCGGGGCAGCGTGTTCTTCGGACGGCGCCCTGGACGAGATGCCAGTAGCCGGTGTGGGGGCGGCGGAGCCCGTTCGCGCCGCCGCCCCCACTAGGAGTCGGTGATCAGTTGCCCGGTACCCGCTGTACGGAACGCGGTGTCCGTACGCCGTCGAGGTTCTCGGCGTCCGACGTCACGGACTTGCCGCCCGCCGTGGCCTTCGCGAACGCCGACGCGCCGCCGACCAACGGGAGTTGGGCCGCGGTGCCGGACAGGTTCAGGGTGAGGGTCGGGGTGGTGGACGGCGGATCGATGAGGTCCTTGTCCGTGCCCGCGACGATCAGGGCGAGGCGGTGACCCGCCGGTACGACGTGGTCGGTCGCCGCCAGGTCGAGGGTGATGGTGTACGCCTTGCCCGGGGTGAGCGGTACGCCCTTGGTGGCGGAGGCGTAGTTGCCGAGGTCGGCCCAGCCGCGGCTGAAGACGTTGTAGTCAACTGCCTTCGTCTTGGCCTGAGTTGCCAGGAAGCAGGCGCTGTCGCCCGCCGTGCTCTCGCCCCAGCAGGTGCGGTTCGCGAGCGTGCTGATGCCCTCGGCCGAGTCGGCGTAGTCCCGGATGATGTCGGGGCCGATGTCCACAAGTACGGCCGACAGATGGGCCGTTGAGGTGGTGGGCGTCGCGGTGATCGTCACCTTCGAGGAGCCCGACAGGCGCAGGTCCTTCGTGAGGGGCCCGGTGACGAAACTGGCCTTGTCCGCCGTCGACTTGTCGATCGCGGCGGCCCAATCGGTCTCGCTCTCCTGCGGGTTGTCGGTGAACGTCTCGGTGCCCGTGGCGGTGCGGAGGCCGAGCGTGCCGACTCCGGCCTGGGTGCCCTGCGCCGGGTGGAGGGTGGTCGTCGCGGTGCCGCTCGGCGGCCAGACGGCGTCCGTGGTCCAGTGGTCCGGGGTCCGCTCGATGTCGGCCATCGGCGCGTGGTCGATTCCGTTGTCGTAGCCGAGGAGTTCGTGGTCGAACCAGCGGTGCAGGGTGTCCACGAAGTCCGCGCGGCGGTAGTCGAAGGGGTCGACGTGGCCGGTCTGGGAGAGCCAGATCTTGCGCTCGACGCCGTTCTTTGCGAGGGCGTCCCACCACTGACCGAAGTTCTTGGTGCGGACGTTGAGGTCCTGCATGCCGTGCACGAGGAACACGCTGGCCTTGACCTTGCTCGCGTCCTTCACGTAGTCGCGCTCGGTCCAGAACGGCGTCCAGTCGCCGGTGCGTGGCGCTCCGTCGACGATCTTCTGCTGGACGGCGGCGCACTTGGCCTGCGCGTCGGAGCTCTCGACGTAGCCGGAGAGCCAGTCGGGGCCGGAGTCGTAGAGCGGGGCGCCCTTGGCGAAGTAGTAGTCGTACCAGGAGGAGATGGCGCTGATCGGGACGATCGTCTTCAGGCCTTTGACGCCGGTGGCGGCGACGCCGTTGGCTATGGTGCCGTCCCAGCTCTTGCCGATCATTCCGGTCCTGCCGTTGGTCCAACTCGCCTGTGTGCGAACGGTTCCGGTGCGGGTGGTGTACGCCTTGGCGCGGCCGTTGAGCCAGTCGACGACGGCCTTCGCGGACTGGATGTCGGAGCGGCCGCCGACGTCGACGCAGCCGTCGGAGCGGTTGGTGCCGGCGAGGTCGACGCCGACGAAGGCGTAGCCGCGGGGCACGAAGTAGTTGTCGTAGAAGAGCGGCATCTGGACAACGTTGCCGCTCGCGTCGTACGTCTTCAGCTGGCTCTCGTTGCCGCGTCCGCAGCAGGAGTAGTAGGGGCTGGCGTCCATGATGACGGGGACTTTGCGGCCCTGGCGGGCCGGTTCGCTCGGCCGGACGATGTCGACGGCGACCCGGTCGGTCTTTCCGTCGCCGTCGCCGTCGAGGCCGGTGTCCACCCAGACGGCCTCGCGGATGGCGTTCGCGTAGGAGTAGACGGGTTGGCTCTCCTGCGGGGCGCTCTGGGCCGCTGTCGGGGTGAGGAAGGCGGCCAGGAGGGCGGCGATCCCCGCGGTCGCGAGCGATCTCCAGATCGTGAAGCGCGTGCGTTTCGGCATGCGCGGACGGTACATCGGTCAACTCCCGTGCTGGAAGAGGCACTCGGGGTCGCCCGGGGGTCATGACGGCCGAATGGCGATCGTGTGACAGGAGGGGCCGTGGACAGGCGCGGGGCCACAGGGGGTGAATAGGCTCCGTACAGACTTCGTGGACCGACCCCTACGGCTCTTCGACCTTCGTGGACCCCCACGGCTCTCCGAACTACTCGTGGAGCCCTACGACTTGGAGTTCTCGTGCACCGCAGAATCATCGCGCCGGGCGCACTCGCGGCGGCCTCGCTCATGCTGGCGATCCCGGCGTCAGCGGCAAGCTACTCCCCCGGCGCTCCGGGCATCGGCGACCCCTATTACCCGTACTACGGCAACGGCGGATACGACGTCTCGCACTACGACCTGCGGCTCCAATACCAGCCCGCCACCGACGAGTTGGCGGGTACGGCGACGATCCTCGCGAAGACCACGCAGGACCTGTCGCGGTTCAACCTGGACTTCCTCCTCGACGTCAGCGAGATCCGGGTCAACGGCGCGGCGGCGACCTTCGCGACCTCCGGGCAGCACGAATTGGAGGTCACCCCGAAGACCCCGCTGCCGAAGGGCACGCCGATCACGGTCGTGGTCCGCTACAGCGGGGTGCCGTCCACGAAGAGCGCGTACGGCTTCAACACCTGGCACCGCACCCCGGACGGCGCGGTCGCCGCGGACGAGCCCGAGTCCGCGTGGTGGTGGTTCCCGAGCAACGACCACCCGAGCGACAAGGCGACCTACGACGTGTCGGTGGCGGTGCCGAACGGCACCCAGGCGATCTCCAACGGCACGCTCCAGTCGACGAGTTCACAGCTCGGCTGGACCCGCTACAACTGGCGCCAGAACAAGCCGCAGGCCACCTACCTGGCCACGCTCGCCCTCGGCAAGTTCGACATCACGACCAGCACCTCCGACGGCGGTGTCCCCGTCATCAACGCCTACAGCAAGGACCTCGGCGACAACGACGGCTCCGCGCGGGCGAGCGTCGAGCGCACCGGCGAGATCGTCGACTGGTTGAGCGGCTACTTCGGTCCGTATCCCTTCAGCACGGCCGGCGGGTACGTCCCCAACACGACCACCGGGTACGCGCTGGAGACCCAGACCCGCGTCTACTACAGCCAGAAGCAGTTCGCGAACGGCGCCAACACCTCTGTCGTGGTGCATGAGTTGGCCCACCAATGGTACGGCGACGACGTGTCCCTGAAGGGCTGGAAGGACATCTGGATCAACGAGGGCTTCGCGCGCTACGCGCAGTGGCTCTGGTCCGAGCACGAGGGCGAGGGCACGACGCAGCAACTCGCCGACTACGTCTACGCCTCGCACCCGGCGGACGACGCGTTCTGGACGATCGCGCCGGGCGACCCCGGTCCGGAGAACCAGTTCGAGCTTCCGGTCTACGACCGGGGGGCGTTGGCCATCCAGGCGCTGCGGAACGAGATCGGTGACGATGCGTTCTTCGCTGTTCTGAAGGGGTGGCCGCAGGAACACGCTTACGGCAACGCGTCTGTGGCGGACTTCCGGGCTTACGCCGAGCAGGTGTCGGGGAAGTCGTTGGGCGCGCTGTTCGACACGTGGTTGTTCCAGCCGACCAAGCCTGCGGCTCCGGCTGCGCGGAGTGCGGCCATCGCGAAGACCTCTGTGGCTCCGGTGCAGCCGAAGTCTTGGAAGAAGATCGCGGCTACTAACGACGTGCACTAAGCGTCTGCCGGGTTCTGTGGTGTGGGGGCTGCGGGTCCGTTGTGGCTGGTCGCGCAGTTCCCCGCGCCCCTAACGGGGCGCTGTCGCTGCCCCTGTGAGGAGTTCGCTGCGGCTTATCGCTCCCGTCTGCGTCGACGGCACTGTGCACGCGTGGGCGCCCGCGATTGCGCCGTAGAGGGCGGCGCGTTGTGGGGTTTCGCGGTTGAGCCAGCCGTAGAGGAAGGCGGCGGCGAAGGCGTCGCCCGCGCCGTTCGAGTCGACCAGTGGGGCGGGCGGGGTGACCGGCGGGATGTGGGTCACCTCGTCGTCGGCCAGCAGATACGCGCCCTCCGCGCCCGCCGTGGCGACGACCAGCTCGGCCCGGCCCCGCTCGGCGATGGCGCGCATCGTGCGCCCGGGGTCGCCGGTCAACGCGGTGGTGGACAGGAAGACGATGTCGGCCGCGAGGGCGAACTCCTCCTGGTACGGGTTCACGCCGTCCCAGTTGTGCAGGTCCGTCGAGATCGTCGTGCCGGACTCGCGCAGCAGCGGGAGGGCGTGGGCGCAGGGCTGGGTGATGGAGACGTGAGCGTGGCGGCTCCTCGTGGCGAGGGCGCGGACGACGGATTCCGGGAGGCGGTCGTCGGGGTGGGCGCGGGTCGCGTCGTAGAGGGAGAGGCGTCGGCCGTCGGGGCCCACGAGGTTGACCGCGCGCTTGGTGCCGGCGGGCTGCGGAACCTCGGTGAGCGGGATGCCGTGGTCGTGGTGCAGGGCGCGGACCAGATCGCCCTCGGGGTCGGCGCCGAGCATGTCGAGGTGGTGGATGCGCAGGCCCAGCGCGCTCAGGCCGAGGGCCACGAAGTCGCCGGTCTGGCCGGCGCGGGTGCGGATGCCGGGGTCGATCATGTAGCTGTCGGCGTACGGGAGCGGTAGCTCGGGGACGTGGACGATGGTGTCCACTCCGGCGCCGCCCAGGACGAGGACGTCGATGTCACGACTCATGGCTCACGGCCCTTCCTGCGGTTGCGCAAGATTCTGCAACTCCTTTCAGCCCGGGGCAAGTTGGGCCGGAGGATCAGTCCCCGTGGTCGTACACCGTCACCGCGATCCCCCGCCGCACCAGCCGCTCGGTGATCAGCGGTTCGACCCGTGACCACTTGCCGCCGGCGAGGCCGCACCCGATGCGGGGCATGTGGACGGACGCGCCGAGCTCGGCCGCGCGCTCGGCCAGCAGACCCAGCGCCGTGTCGATCGCCTCGTAGCGCACGGGGACGCCCTTGCTGCCCGTGCGTGTCCCGTGCTGGCCGATCATGTTGGCCACCCACACCTGGCGCTCGACCTGGACGAGTCGGACGGCGCCCAGGCCGAAGTCGTTGGCCGCGCGGTCCCGGTGCCAGGACCGGTACGCCTTCTCCGGTTCCGGCCAGCGGCGTGACAGCGCCAGCACGAAGCCCTTTCCCCAGCCGCCCAAGTCGTTGCAGACATGCCCGATCACCTTGACGCCCTTGACCGACGGAACGGTCGCGTCACCCCGGACGTACTTGATCTCCCCCATGCCGACCACCGTAGACGGCACCACTGACAACGGCCTTCCGGTGGTTTCACAGTATTGGTGAGACAGCGATACTGCTGTACATGACGACCGATGCCGAGACCGACACCGCCGCCGAGCAGCCGACGCTCACGATCGACGAACTGGCCGCGCGGGCGGGTACCACGGTCCGCACGGTCCGGTTCTACAGCACCAAGGGGCTGCTCCCGCCGCCGGTGATCGGGGCGCGGCGGGTCGGGCACTACGGGCAGGAGCACCTGTCGCGGCTCGCGTTGATCGAGGAGTTGCAGCAGCAGGGCATGACGCTGGCCGCGATCGAGCGCTACCTGGGTCAACTGCCGCCGGATCTCAGCGCGCGCGACCTCGCGATCCACCGCGCGGTGGTGGCGTCGTGGGCGCCGGACGCCGTGGAGTCCCTGGACCGCGCGGAGTTGGAGCGGCGGGCGGGCAGGGCGCTCGACGAGGAGGACGTCGAGCGGCTGGTGGCGATGGACGTGATCGCCTTCGACGACGGCACCTTCCGCGTCGACTCCGGGCTGCTGCGCCTCGGCGTACGACTCCTCGACGTCCCGGTGTCCCAGGAGGCGATCCTCGCGTCCCGGAACATCCTGATCGAGCACTCCCGGGCGGCGGCCCACGAGTTGTCGCAGGTGTTCCGCGGGGAGGTCTCCCAACGGGCCGCGCAGGACGTGAAGTCGCTGTCCGCGCACATGCAACCCCTGGTCGTGCAGGCCCTCCTGACGACCTTTCAGCGGTCGCTGCGCGAGGAACTCCGCGAGTGGCTCAAGGAGTCGCCGGAGGACCGGGACCGGTGAGCCACTCGCGGCACGTGCCTCAGCGCGCGTCGCTGAAGCGCTCCCCCTTCTCCGCCTTCTCCACGAGCAGCGCGGGCGGCGTGAACCGCTCCCCGTAGCGCTCGGCGAGCGCACGCGCGCGTGCTACGAAGCCGGGCAGGCCGCCCTCGTAGCCGTTGATGTACTGGAGGACACCGCCGGTCCAGCCGGGGAAGCCGATGCCGAAGATGGACCCGATGTTGGCGTCCGCGACGGACGTCAGCACGCCCTCCTCCAGGAGCTTGACCGTGTCGAGCGCCTCGGAGAACAGCATGCGTTCCTGCATGTCCTCGAAGGGCACGGTCTCGGAGGGGCTCTCGGCGCCCGTGTGCGTGAAGTGCTCGCGCAGGCCCGGCCACAGCCCGGCGCGCCTGCCGTTCTCGTCGTAGTCGTAGAAGCCCGCGCCGCCGCTGCGCCCGGTGCGGCCGAACTCGTCGACCATGCGGTCGATGACGGCCTCGGCGGGGTGGCCGGGCCAGGTGCCGCCCGCCTCTTCCACCGCCCGCTTGGACTCGTTGCGGATCTTGCGCGGGAGCGTGAGCGTCAACTCGTCCATCAGGGAGAGGACCTTGGCCGGATAACCGGCCTGCGCCGCCGCCTGTTCGATGGACGCGGGTTCGATGCCCTCGCCGACCATCGCGACGCCCTCGTTGATGAACTGGCCGATCACCCGTGAGGTGAAGAAGCCGCGCGAGTCGTTGACGACGATCGGTGTCTTCTTGATCTGCCGGACCAGGTCGAAGGCGCGCGCGAGCGCCTCGTCGCCGGTGCGCTCGCCCTTGATGATCTCGACGAGGGGCATCTTGTCGACCGGCGAGAAGAAGTGCAGCCCGATGAAGTCGACTTGACGCTCCACGCCTTCGGCGAGGGCGGTGATCGGGAGGGTGGAGGTGTTGGAGCAGAGCAGCGCGTCGGGCTCGACGATGTGCTGGATCTCCTGGAAGACCTTGTGCTTGAGCGAGGTGTCCTCGAAGACGGCCTCGATCACCGCGTCGCAGCCCGCGAGTTGCTGCGGGTCGGCGGTGGGGGTGATGCGGGCGAGCAGCGCGTCCGCCTTCTCCTGTGTCGTACGGCCGCGGGAGACGGCCTTGGCGCAGAGCTTCTCGGAGTAGGCCTTGCCCTTGGCCGCCGCCTCCGGAGTGACGTCCTTGAGGACGACGTCGATGCCCGCGCGGGCGCACGAGTACGCGATGCCGGCGCCCATCATCCCGGCGCCGAGGACGGCGACCTTGCGGACCGGGCGCGAGGGGATGCCCTGGGGGCGGTTGGCGCCGGAGTTGACGGCCTGGAGGTCGAAGAAGAACGCCTGGATCATGTTCTTCGAGGTCTGGCCGACCGCCAGCTCGACGAAGTAGCGGGTCTCGATGACCTGGGCGGTCTCGAAGTCGACCTGGGCGCCCTCGACGGCGGCGGCGAGGATGTTGCGCGGCGCCGGGTAGGGCGCGCCGTTGGTCTGCTTGCGCAGGGTCGCCGGGAAGGCGGGCAGGTTGGCCGCGAACTTGGGGTTGGCCGGGGTGCCGCCCGGGATGCGGTAGCCGGGCTTGTCCCAGGGCTGCTGCGACTGCGGGTTGGCGTCGATGAAGGCGCGGGCCTTGGCGATCAACTCGTCCTGAGTGGTGGCCACTTCGTGGACGAGGCCGTTCTCCTGGGCGCGCCGCGGGCTGTACTGGGTGCCCTGGAGGAGCACCTTCAGCAGGGCGTCGGCGATGCCCAACAGCCGTACGGTACGGACGACTCCGCCGCCGCCGGGGAGGAGGCCGAGGGTGACCTCCGGGCAGCCGATCTTGGAGCCGGGTGCGTCGAGGGCGACCCGGTGGTGGCAGGCGAGGGCGATCTCGTAACCGCCGCCCAGGGCCGCGCCGTTGATCGCGGCGACGACGGGCTTGCCGAGGGTCTCGATGCGGCGCAGGTTCCGCTTGATGGCGAGGCCGCCGTCGAAGAACTCCTGGGCGGTGTCCGGGGTGACGCGGATGAGGTCGCGCAGGTCGCCGCCGGCGAAGAAGGTCTTCTTGGCGGAGGTGAAGATGATGCCGCGGATGGAGTCCTGCTCTGCCTCCAGGCGGTCGGCAATGGCGGTGAGGGAGGCACGGAAGGCCGCATTCATGGTGTTCGCGGACTGGTCCGGGTCGTCGAGGACGAGGGTGACGATCCCGGTGTCGTCCTGTTCCCAGCGGATGGTGGTGCTCTCGGTCATGAGGGGTTCTCCGTAGAAGTCTCTGCTGCCGCTGGGGTGTTCAGACGCGCTCGACGATGGTGGCGATGCCCATGCCGCCGCCCACGCACAGCGTGGCGAGGCCGTAGCGCTTGTCCTGGCGCTCCAGTTCGTCGACGAGCGTGCCGAGGATGATCGCGCCGGTGGCGCCGAGCGGGTGGCCCAGTGCGATGGCGCCGCCGTTGACGTTGACCTTGTCCAGGGACAGACCCATGTCCCGTACGAAGCGCAGGACTACGGCGGCGAAGGCCTCGTTGATCTCCACGAGGTCGATGTCGTCGATGGTCAGGCCGGCCTTGGCGAGTGCCTTGCGGGTGGCGGGCGCGGGCCCGGTGAGCATGATGGTCGGCTCGGAGCCGGAGACGGCCGCGGAGACGATCCGCGCGCGCGGGGTGAGGCCGTAGCGCTCGCCGACCTCCTTGGAGCCGATCGCGACGAGGGAGGCACCGTCGACGATGCCGGAGGAGTTGCCCGCATGGTGGACGTGGTCGATCTTCTCGACCCAGTGGTACTTCTGCAGGGCCACGGCGTCGAAGCCGCCGAGTTCGCCGATGTCCGCGAAGGACGGCTTCAGCCGGGCGAGCGAGTCGGCGGTGGTGCCGGGGCGCAGGTGCTCGTCCTGGTCGAGGACGACAAGGCCGCTGCGGTCCCGCACGGGGACGACGGACCGCCCGAAGCGGCCCTCCTTCCAGGCGGTGGCCGCCCGCTCCTGCGAGAGCGCCGCGTACTCGTCCACGTCGCGCCGCGAGAATCCCTCGATCGTGGCGATCAGGTCGGCGCCGATGCCCTGCGGTACGAAGTTGACGGCGAGGTTCGTCATCGGGTCGTTGAACCAGGCGCCCCCGTCCGAGGCCATCGGCACCCGGGACATCGACTCGACACCACCGGCGAGGACGAGGTCCTCCCAGCCCGAACGCACCTTGGCGGCGGCCATGTTGACGGCTTCGAGGCCCGAGGCACAGAAGCGGTTCTCCTGCACTCCGGCCACCGTGTCCGGCAGTCCGGCGGCGACGGCGGCGATCCGGGCGATGTCCGAACCCTGGTCGCCGACCGGGCCGACGACCCCGAGCACGATGTCGTCGATCGCGGCCGGGTCCAGGTCCGGGAAGCGGTCACGGAGTTCGTGGATGAGCCCGACGATCAGGTCGATGGGCTTCGTGCCGTGCAGGGATCCATTCGCCTTGCCGCGCCCGCGCGGGGTGCGGATCGCGTCGTAGACATACGCTTCGGTGCTCACTGCCAAGCCTTTCACTGAGGGTTTTCGACGGCTCGATGAAGATCTTCTACGGCGTCGACGAGTCCGGGGACGTCCCAGTCGCGGGCCACGTCGGAGGTGTCCGCGCCGGGCAGGGCGGGTCCGCCGCGCACCGAGGTGGGCGTCGCGGAGAACCGGGGTGCGGGGGCGGGCTGGGTGATCCCGCCGTGCTCGGTGAACGTGCCGCGCGCGGCGAGGTGCGGATGGCGCGGGGCCTCGCGCAACGACAGCACGGGCGCCACGCACGCGTCCGTGCCCGCGAAGACGTCCGTCCACGCGTCCCTCGTACGGCTCCGGAAGCGGGCCGCGACCGCCTCGCGCAGTTCGCCCCAACGCGTCCAGTCCCGGCGGGCGTCGGCGAAGTCCGCGAGGCCGAGCAGGTCCACGAACTGGTCGTAGAACTGCGGCTCCAAGGCGCCCACCGCCATGTGCTTGCCGTCGGCGGTCTCGTAGGTGCCGTAGTACGGACAGCCGCCGTCGAGGAGGTTGGCGGCGCGCCGGTCCTGCCAGCCGCCGGCGGCGAGCATGCCGTGGATCATCGCGGAGAGGTGGGCGGTGCCGTCGACGATGGCCGCGTCGACCACCTGGCCGGTGCCGGTCACGCGCGCGTGGTGCAGGGCCGCGAGGACGCCGACGACGAGGTAGAGCGCGCCGCCCGCGTAGTCGCCGAGGAGGTTGGCGGGGGCGGGCGGGGGCTGTTCCGGGCTGCCGATCATGCCGAGGGTGCCGGTGAGCGCGATGTACGTGATGTCGTGCCCGGCGCGCTCGGCGAGGGGGCCGTCCTGGCCCCAGCCGGTCATCCGGCCGTAGACGAGCCGGGGGTTGCGGGCGTGGCAGGGCTCGGGGCCCACGCCGAGGCGCTCGGTGACGCCCGGGCGGTTGCCCTCGATGAGGATGTCGGCGCGTTCGACCAGGTCGAGCACGCGCGCGGGGCCGTCGGGCGCCTTCAGGTCGACGAGGACCGAGCGCTTGTTGCGGTTGGTGATGTCGTACTCGGGGGCGACGCCGAGTACGGGGCCGCCGGGCCGGTCGACACGCACGACGTCGGCGCCCAGGTCGGCCAGGAGCATGGCCGCGAAGGGGCCGGGGCCGATCCCGGCCAGCTCGACGACGCGCACGCCGGAGAGCGGGCCGTGCCCGGGCGTCGTTGCCGCTGTCATCCAGCCCCCAGCTTTGACACAACTGATGTAACACCAGCGATGGTAAGAACATGTTCCACTCAGCACAAGGCCTGGGCGAGCAAGCGCTTAGCCAAGTTACCCGGCGTCGGTCACGCCTGGCCGCGGCCTTCCGCGTCCAGCTCGGCTATCAGGCGCTTCGGGGCGATCGCGCGGTAGCTCTCCTCCACCCAGTCGCACAGCAGCCCGGCGGCCGGGGCGCCCTGCTCGGCGAGGGGAACGCGCACCCAGCCCGCCTTGCCGAGGCCGTAGCCGGCGGGCTCGGCGCCGGGCGAGGTGAGCGCGTGGGCGTGGACCGCGTCGTCCGTGAGCTTGACCGTCATGGCGAGCGGATAGCTGCCGTCGTCGACACCGAGGAAGACGAACACCTTCTTGTTGACCTTCGCGACGGTCTCACCCCAAGGGAACTCTTCGACGACACCCGGCAGCCCGAGGGCGAACTCGCGTACTTTCGCCCGCTTCTTCAGGGCGTTCCTGTCCACGGCCACCTGCACACCTCCGGGCTCGTCGTCGGGCACCGCACTCTTCACGCTAGCCTCAGCCACCGACAGCGGCGCGGGCTGCGGGACCCAGGAGTGTCATGAGCAGGCTGAACAGGACGGACCGTCCCTACGACATCGTGCTCTTCGGAGCCACGGGCTTCGTCGGCGTGCTCACCGCGGAGTATCTCGCCGCGCACGCACCCGAGGGCCTGCGCTGGGCGATCGCCGGCCGGGACGAGCTGAAGCTGAAGCGACTGCGCGAACGACTGCCCAGTGGCACATCGGTGGGCGTCCTGCGGGCCGACGTCTCCGACCCGGCCTCGCTCCGCGAACTCGCCGAGCACGCGCGCGTGGTGGCCACGACGGTCGGCCCCTACGTCACCTACGGCGAGGACCTCGTCGCCGCGTGCGCGGAGGCCGGCACGGACTATCTCGACCTCAGCGGGGAGCCGGAGTTCGTCGACCTGACGTACGTCCGTCACGACGCACGCGCGCGTGAGACGGGCGCACGGCTGGTGCACTCCGCCGGCTTCGACTCGATCCCGCACGACCTGGGGGCGTACTTCACCGTCCAGCAACTGCCGGAGGGGGTGCCCCTGACGGTGGACGGTTTCGTGACCGCCGACGCGATGTTCTCCGGCGGCACCTTCGCCACCGCGCTGACCCAACTCGGGCGAGGACGGAAGGTGTTGGCCGCCTCCCAAGAACGGCGCCGCCATGAACCGCGACTAGTCGGACGCCGGGCCGGCGCGCCCCTGGGGGCACCGCGGTTCGCCGGGGAGATCGGCTCCTGGGCGGTGCCGCTCCCGACCATCGACCCGCAGGTCGTTCAACGTTCAGCGAAGGCCCTGGAGCGCTACGGCCCCGACTTCCGCTACCGCCACTACGCGGCCGCACGGCACCTCCCCGTGGCGCTCGGCGGGGTCACCGCCGCCGGCGCCCTGTTCGCGGCGGCCCAACTCCCGCCCGCCCGCCGCTGGTTGTCCGACCGGCTCAAGCCCGGCGACGGACCGAGCCCCGAGAAGCGCGCGAAGAGCTGGTTCTCGGTGAAGTTCGTGGGCGAGGGCGGCGGCCGCCGGGTCTTCACGGAGGTCGCGGGCGGCGACCCCGGCTACGACGAGACGGCGAAGATGTTCGCCGAGTCGGCCCTCTCCCTCGCCCTGGACGAACTCCCGCCCACAGCAGGCCAGGTGACGACGGCGGTGGCGATGGGCAACGCCCTCATCGAGCGGCTGCGGAGCGCGGGCATCACCTTCCGGGTGGCCGCGAGCCGCTGAGCGTGTCGGACCCCCGTGTCACGATGGACGGCATGGAGACCCCGAACACCGCGTGGATCACCGTCGCGGCCTACGAGAACCTGCCGGGCTGCCCCGCACCGCAGTCGGCGACGCGCGCTTGACTGCGGGAGCGCGGCATCGACTGGATGCCGTTCGCCCAGCGGGAGTTGCGCTGGGGCCTGGCCTGCGGCATCGGGCCCGACGGCCACTGGCACGGCTGGTTCGACGTCCAGGTCCACGCCGACGCGCTACGACGCCTCGGACTGCATCCGGACCAGCCCACCGCCGAGGTCATCGGGCCGTCGCCGCCCGGCTGGTGGCATGCCGCCGCGGAACGTCGGACCCTCTACTGGCCCCGCCCGTCGGCGAGTTCGAACTGACCCTCGGAATGGGTTAGGATGGATCATGAGCCGGTCGCCGGAAACACTCCGGAGTCCGGTCGCGCGTCGGTAGTCCAAGGAAAGACGCCCCGCTTCCTGCGGGGAGATGTAGGTGCAAGGCCTGCCCGGCGCTCAAGTCCGAGCCCCACACCGCCAGTTGCGGTGTGGGGCTCGTGTGTTTCCCCCGCCAGTGTCCCCCGTCATCACGGCCACAGCGTGTAGATCATGCCGCCGATCCAGGCGAGGCCCGCCGCCACGGACAGGACGAGCGCGACCATCACGGCACGCTCGACGGGCTGGCTCGGGTGGGCAACGGGCTTCGGGGAACGGTGCGTTGTCATGCGGACAGCCTGCCGATCACGCGGGCGCTGCCACATCCGTACACATACTCAGATCAGGTACTCAGAACCCGACTCGCCCCGGGCGCTCACTCGGTGGCCTCCCGCAGCGCCCGCCTGCACAGCGCGTCCGCCCTGCGCGTCGTCTCCGGGAGGCGGAACTCCGGGGTCAACGCCAGCGTGTGGGCACAGGCGTTGTCCAGGGTCACCCGGTGGCCCACGGAGACGAAGACCGGCTTCACCGCGTCCCGGGTGCGCAGGGCGCGGCCCACCTCGTCGACGTCCGCGCGGAGGGGCGGCGAGGAGCCGCGCGGGGTGCCCGGGTCGTCGTACGTGAAGGTGAACGGGTTCTTGGCGACGCCGATGGTCGGCAGGTCGGTGAGGACGCCGAGGTGGCTCGCGAGGCCGAAGCGGCGGGGGTGGGCGAGGCCGTAGCCGTCGCACACCACCAGGCCCGGCGGGCACGGCAGGGCCTCCAACGCGGCCAGCACCGTGGGGATCTCGCGGAAGGCCAACAGGCCCGGTACGTACGGGAAGGAGACCCGGCCGACGGCTGTCGCCTCGGCGACGACGGTGAGGTCCGCCGCGTCCAGGACGACGGCCGCAGCCACCACCACGTCCCGCTCGTCGTCGTAGGCGACGTCAACTCCCGTGACGTGCCCGGTCCTTGGCGGCGGCCCCGGTTCGTCGGTCACCACCCGTTCCCGCAACTCGTCCTGGACGGCGCGGGCTTGCTCCTCGGTCGCGGGCCAGCCCGCGGGAATGCTTACGGTCGTCATCGTGGTGCCGAGCGTACGGGGATCTTGCGGGCGCGAAGAAGCGGCGGGGGCCGTGGTGACCCCCGCCCGGTTCCTCAGTCCTCCAGCCGCGCCACGCGCCCCTTCTCCCCCGCCGCCCAGCAGCCCAGGTCCGCCGCGCAGTCCACGGTGTCGTACGAGCCGGTGTCGACCGTCTTCCAGGTGCGGCCGGCGTCGGTCGTGAGGTCGGTGCCCGTGGGGCCGACCGCGAGCGCGGTGCTGCGGCTGCGGGGCAGCCAGGTGACGCCGGAGCGGTAGGCGGGCGGCGAGGTCGTGGCGGGACGCCAGGTGCGGCCTCCGTCGCCGGTGACGGCCGCCGCCTGGGGTGACGGGGCGCCCGCGTTGAAGTCGCCGCCGACCGCGAGGCCGTGCGTACGGTCGCGGAAGGCGAGGGCGAACACCCCGCCCGCGGGGTCACCGGCCGGGATCGGCGTGTCGGTCGCCGTCCAGGTGAGGCCGCGGTCCGCGGAGTGCAGGACACGCGCGCGTGCACCCCCGCCGGTGGCCAGCCACACATCACGGGACCCCGAACTCACCAGGCACTGACCGCTCGCCGCGAAGCCCGCCTCGCCGGTGAGCGCGGCCGGCATCCCGGCGTTGGACAGCACCTTCCAGGAGCGGCCGCCGTCGCCGGTCGACAGGATGCGGAACTTGCCGTCCACGGGGTCGCTCATCGCGAGGCCGTGGCGGCTGTCGAAGAAGGTCATGCAGTCGTAGAAGGCGTTCGCGTCGGTGTTGCGGAAGGACTCCGTCCAGGTCGCTCCGGCGTCGTCGGTGCGGTAGACGCGGGACGCCTCGCCCTCGCCGATCGCCAGGACCACCGCGCGCCGCGCGTCGAACGCCTCGATGTCCCGGAACTGCAGATCGGCCGCGCCGGGCGGCGAGACGTTCCGCCAGCTCGCCCCGCCGTCGGTCGTGCGCAGCACCGTGCCCGCCGTCCCGGCCACCCACGCGGTGTTCCGGCTGACCGCCGACAGCCCCCGGAACCGCACATCGGCGGCCCCGCTGTCCTTGAGCTCCCAGTGCGGAGCCCGGTGCGCCGTGTCCCGCGCCTGTGCCGGTACGGCGGTCAGCGCGGCCAGCGCCGCCCCGCACGCCATGGCCACGGCCACGTTCCGGTACGTACGTCCCACCCGTCGCGTCTTCCCCATGCGCCTCATGGCGGGCGAAGCTAGCCCACTCCCCGGGGGCCGTCCAGATGCCCGCGCCCGCCTTGGACGCATATGGGCGGCGGTGACAGAGGTCACTCGAAATTCATGTGCACGGATCGGCCCGTTCCGGCGTCTCTTCCAGTGCGGACCCATCCACTCGGGGGTCCGCTCCGGAATCTTTTCAGGAGACCGTCCGGCCTTCACCGCAGCAGTACCGCCGTCACACAAGGGAGCAAGGCGTTGTCCATCGTCATCGAGCAGCCCGTAGAGGCCCGCCTCGTCGCCGCCGCACCGCGGATGCCGAGCATTCCCGCCACCTTGCACTACGACCGGCGGGACCCGTTCGCCGTCCGGATGACCTTCCCCGCGCCGGCCACCCTGGAGGGCGTCGAGGTCTGCTGGACCTTCGCCCGGGACCTCCTCGCGGCCGGTCTGCACGGCGCCGAGGGCCACGGCGACGTCCGGGTGCGGCCCTACGGCTTCGACCGCACCGTGCTGGAGTTCCACGCCCCCGAGGGGACCGCCGTCGTGCACGTCCACTCGTCCGAGGTGCGCCGCTTCCTGCAGGCCGCCGGCGAGCTGGTGCCCGCCGGTCTCGAACACCTCCAGCTCGACCTGGACCACGACCTCGCCGAGCTGATGCGGGACGCCTGCTGAGCTAATTCCCCCGTGCCAGCAGGGAGTTGAGCTCGCCGTAGCCGAGCCCTCCCGTCTGCGCGTCGTAGGTTCCCGTGTCCAGCAGCTCCCGCGCGGCACGGCGGACCACGGCGTACGCGGCCGCCGCGATGCTGGAGCCCGCGCTCACGCGCGCGACGCCCAGCGCGGCCAGTTCGGCGACCGGCGGTGCTCCCGGGCCGACCAGCACATTGAGCGGTGCGTCGATCCTGTCGGCGAGTTCCTTGACCGTTCCCGGTTCGACGGCCCCGGGGACGAAGATCCCGTCGGCGCCTGCGGCCCGGAACGCGGCGGCCCGCTCCAGGGTCGCGTCCACTCCCCCGACGCCCCGCAGATACGTGTCGATGCGCGCGTTGATGAACAGCGGCACCCCTTCGGCGTCGGCGGCCGCACGGGCGGCCGCGATGCGCTCGGCCTGCTCGGCGATCGGCCGCAGGACGCCCTCACCGCCGTAGAGCGCGTCCTCGATGTTGACCCCCACCGCGCCCGCCGCGAGCACCGCGCGGACCGTGTCGGCGACCCCTGCCGGGTCCTTCGCGAAGCCGCTCTCGATGTCGGCGCTCACCGGCACAGTGACGCTCGCGGTGATGCGGGCGACCGCCGCCAGGGCCCGCTCCCGGTCCAGCCGGTCGCCGTCCGCCACGCCGAGGGCCCAGGCGAGGCCCGCGCTGGTGGTCGCCACGGCGGACGCGCCCGCGTCCTCGACGATGCGGGCGCTCGCGGCGTCCCAAGCGTTCGGCAGGACGAGCGGACGTCCCGGCACATGCAGCGCGCGGAAGGCCAGAGCCCGGTCACGGAGGGTGTTCTGGTTCGTCATGCGACCCACTCAAGCAGTCACGGGCGCGCCCTGGCTGGCAGGAATCCGACATGGATGTGCGGGGCGCGGGCTCCCTTTTAATGCGTTGACAGCCCCCCGAGGCCGTTCGTAGCGTTGCCCTTGCTTCTGTTGCCGTCGATCGGAGTAGGACGTTGCTCGTCTGAGGTTCTGAGACACCGCGTCACACACCCCTGAGGTGTGTCCGCCGTGTACGACCTCGGCGTCCGAGCCGTCCTCCGGAACAGGGCCTTTCCCTCTGCCCCGGGACCAGTCTCCCGCCTCGCGGTGTCTCGATACGCGTCTGCCCCCGACCGCGTCAAGCACCCACGAGGCCCGCATGCATACCTCTGTCACCTGTACGTCCCTCTCCTTCGCCTGGCCCGACGGGACCTCCGTCTTCGAGGACCTGGACGCCGCCTTCGGACCCGGCAGGACCGGGCTCGTCGGTGTCAACGGCTCAGGAAAATCAACCCTGTTGAAGCTGATCGCCGGTCGACTCGCCCCGGCCGACGGCACCGTGCGGGTCGCGGGCGAGGTCGGCTACCTCCCGCAGAACGTCACGCTCGACACCGCCCTGCGCGTCGACGAGACGCTCGGCATCGCCGCTCAACGGGCCGCCCTGCACGCCATCGAGGCCGGTGACGCGTCCGAGGAGCACTTCGAGACACTCGGCGACGACTGGGACGTAGAGGAAAGGGCCATCGCCACGCTCGGCGAACTCGGCCTGGGACACATCGACTTGGACCGCACCATCGGCGAGGTCTCGGGCGGCGAGTCCGTACTCCTGCGGCTGGCCGCGCTGTTGCTCGGCCGGCCCGACGTCCTGCTCCTCGACGAACCGACGAACAACCTCGACCTGTACGCACGCAGGCGGCTGTACTCGGCCGTCGCATCCTGGCCGGGAGTGATGATCGTGGTCAGCCACGACCGTGAACTCCTCGACCTCGTCGACCAGATCGCCGATCTGCGCTCCGGCGGGATCACCTGGTACGGCGGCAACTACTCCGCCTACGAGGAGGCCCTCAGCACCGAACAGGACGCCGCGACACGGATGGTGCGCGTCGCCGAGGCGGACTTCCGCAAACAGAAGCGCGAACTGTCCGACGCCCAGGTCAAGTTGGCCCGGCGCAAGAAGTACGGACAGAAGATGTTCGAGCAGAAGCGCGAGCCGAAGATCGTCATGGGCGCGCGCAGGCGGTCCGCGCAGGAGTCCGCGGGCAAGCACCGCATCCTGCACGAGGAGCGGCTCGCCGAGGCGAAGGAACGGCTCGACGAGGCGGTGGAGGCCGTACGGGACGACGACGAGATCCGCGTCGACCTGCCGTACACGGCCGTACCGCCGGGCCGTCAGGTCCTGACCCTCATGGACCTCGAACTCGCCTACAGCGCCCGGGTGGGCGGGCTCGATCTGCGCGGGCCGGAGCGGATCGCGCTGATCGGGCGCAACGGCGCGGGCAAGACGACGCTGCTGCGCACGATCGCCGGGCAGCTGGAGCCGGTGGCGGGCGAGGCGGCGGTGCACGTCCCGCTGCGTTTCCTGCCGCAGCGGCTCGATGTGCTCGACGGTGGGCTGACGGTGGCGGAGAACGTGGCCCGGTTCGCGCCGGGCGCCACCAACAACCGGGTGCGGGCGCGGCTGGCCCGCTTCCTGTTCCGGGGTGCGCGCGCAGACCAGCAGGCGGCGACCCTGTCCGGCGGCGAGCGCTTCCGGGCCGCGCTGGCCGCGCTGATGCTCGCGGAGCCCGCCCCGCAGCTGCTGATGCTGGACGAGCCGACGAACAACCTCGACATGGCGAGCGTGCGGCAGCTGACCTCGGCACTGGAGTCGTACGAAGGGGCGTTGATCGTGGCCAGTCACGATCTGCCGTTCCTCGAATCGATCGGCATCACCCGCTGGCTGCTGCTGGACGGGGAGCTTCGGACGATCACGCCGGAGGAGGTGGAACACCCGGCCTGAGGTCTTCGGTCACCCCTCCTGAGGTGTTCGGCGCGCATCTCAGGAGGGCCACAGCCTCACGTGAGGGGTTTTGTCGGCACGGACGGGTGACGCATGATGGCCAACCGGTGCCGTGGCACCAGCGCCGAAACGATCCCGCCGATACGGAGTCCCGCTCGTGCCCAGCAAGAAGGCCCTCGTCCGCCGCCCCAGCCCGCGCCTGGCCGAAGGGCTGGTCACGCACATCGAGCGGGAGAAGGTCGATGTCGAGCAGGCCGTCGAGCAGTGGGAGGCGTACGTCCAGACGCTGCGGGTGCACGGCTGGGAGACGATCGAGGTGGATCCGGCCGACGACTGCCCCGACTCCGTGTTCGTCGAGGACGCGGTGGTGGTCTACAAGAACGTGGCACTGATCACCCGCCCCGGCGCCGAGTCCCGGCGGGAGGAGACCGGCGGGGTCGAGGAGGCGGCGGCCCGGCTCGGCTGCTCGGTGAACTGGGTCTGGGAGCCGGGCACCCTGGAGGGCGGTGACGTCCTCAAGGTCGACGACACGATCTACGTCGGCCGGGGCGGCCGGACGAACGCGGCCGGCATCCAGCAGTTGCGGGCCGTGTTCGAGCCGCTCGGGGCGCGGGTGGTCGCCGTGCCCGTGAGCAAGGTGCTGCACCTGAAGTCGGCGGTCACCGCGCTGCCCGACGGGACGGTCCTCGGGCACATCCCGAAGGTGGACCGGCCCTCGCTGTTCCCGCGCTTCCTGTCGGTGCCCGAGGAGGCCGGCGCGCATGTGGTGCTGCTCGGCGGCGACAAGCTGCTGATGGCGGCCAGCGCGCCCAAGACGGCCGACCTGCTCAGCGATCTCGGCCACGAGCCGGTCGTGGTGGACATCAGCGAGTTCGAGAAACTCGAAGGATGTGTGACGTGCCTCTCGGTCCGGCTCCGGGATCTGTACGCCTGAACGGGTGACACAACCGCCCGTTCGGCGCCGGGACCTGCGGTCCTGGGGTTCGGCGGGATTCCCGGGCAATACAGCCTGAACAGCGATCTTTACAGCACCCTTAACCTACGGTCTCGTAACCTACGGTTTCGTAGCCTACGATTCCGTAAGTTGCACAGGTCCCGGCACCGCTCGCCGGTTTGTTCAGTTTTGTACGACGTCCCCCTGGAGTCCCCGTGACGATCACTTCCCCGCACCTCGGCAGCCCCGCAGTCTGGACCGACGCCAAGCTGCTGTACGCGTTGGAGGAAGTCGTCGAGACGGAGCTCAACCGGCACCTCAAGGTCACCAAGGACTGGATGCCGCACGAGTACGTGCCCTGGAGCGACGCCCGGAACTTCCCCGGCTTCTTCGAGGACGGCGAGGCCTGGGGCAAGGAGCAGTCCAAGGTCACCGAGATCGGCCGGATCGCCCTCGTCGTGAACCTCCTTACGGAGGACAACCTCCCCAGCTACCACCACGAGATCGCCTCCCTCTTCGGCCGCGACGGCGCCTGGGGCACCTGGGTGCACCGCTGGACGGCGGAGGAGGGCCGGCACGGCATCGTCATGCGGGACTACCTGCTCGCCTCCCGCGCGGTCGACCCGGACAAGCTCGAAGCGTTCCGCATGCAGCACATGAGCGAGGGCTTCGAGTCGGACAACCGGCACTCGATGCTGCACTCCGTGGCGTACGTCGCCTTCCAGGAGCTGGCCACGCGCGTGTCGCACCGCAACACCGGCCACCAGTCGGGCGACCCGGTCTGCGACCGCATGCTGGCCCGCATCGCGACCGACGAGAACCTGCACATGGTCTTCTACCGCAACCTCCTGAAGGCCGCGTTCGAGCTCGCCCCCGACCTCACGATGCAGGCCGTACGCGACGTCCTCGTCAACTTCCGGATGCCCGGCCACGGCATGCCCGGCTTCGAGCGCTTTGCCGCGCAGATGGCGATCGGCGAGGTCTACAACCTGCGCATCCACCACGACGACGTCATCCAGCCCGTCCTGCGCTTCCTGAAGGTCATGGACATCGACGGCCTCGGCCCCGAGGGTCAGCAGGCCCAGGAGGAGATCGGCCTCTACATGGGCGGCCTGGACTCCGAGGCCTCCAAGTTCGACGAGAAGCTGGCGACCCGCAAGGCCCGGATGGCGGCGCGCGCGAGCGCCTGACCCACCCCGGCCGCCCGCACCGGCGATCGAATCACCGGTGCGGGCGACGACCGGCCTGCGGCATCATGCCGCCATGCATGACAACAGCACGTCGGGGGCGGCGGTCGGCTTTCTGCTCGGCCTGATCGACAGCGGGGACTCCGCGCGGATACGGCGGCGGATCGGACTCCCCGAGCCCGAGAGCGAGGGGTCCCTCGATGCCCGGCGCCGCAGCATGGCCTGGTCCTGGACGAGCACGCCGGTGCCGACCTCCGTCCTGCTGTGGTCGCTGCAGGAGGACGACCCGGAGCTGAACCAGTGGGTCTGGCGGCACATCTCCGCGGACAACGGGATGCGGCGCGCCATCGCACGCGGTGTGCCGTTCGGCCCCAACCGCGAAGGGCCGTTGACCGTCGCCGACAGCGTGCGACGGGCCGACGAGCCGCCCGTCCCCGAGAACTTCACCCGCCTCGGTCTGCTCGGCGCCCTGCGCGAGGGCACCTCGATGCAGTCCGCGCGGACGGCCGCGTCGATGGTCCTTGGGCGCTCCGACTGGCAGGCCGTCATGGAGGCGGACGGGGACCGTCCGCTGCCCGGTTACGCGCGCTGGGCGCTGTCCGTACGCCCGGACTGCCCGCCTGAGCTACGCGCGCAGTTCGGCACACACCGCAAGTTCACCCAGCGCGTCGAGAAAGCCGGCGTGCTCGGCACCCCCGCCGACTACGCGACCACGTGGAGTACCGCATCGCAGGTCCTGAAGGTGCTGTCCACAGGCCACTTGATGTTCCCCGCGCGCGTGTCCGAGGCCGAGGACGCCCTGCGCCCGCTCGTGCGCGAGCACTTGGCCGGTCACGAGGACGCCTGGTCGGTGCTGGCGCAGCTGATCGACACGTTCCACGGGAACGCGGTGGAGCTGGTGGTGACGGCGGGCGCGATCGCCTGAGCCGGGCCCTGAGGTGCCGAGGGGGACGGGGCGGCTGGATTCGAACCAGCGTGTTCCGGTTCTGGAGACCAGAGCGCCTGCCTCTGCGCTACGGCCCCGCCCTTGAGGTCAGAGCGTAATGCCTTGGCCCGATGTCAGTGCGGCCTGGTACCAATTGAGGCACTGGGGGAAATGCGGCGCGGGGGGCGTGACATGGCGTACGGGGAGCGGGGTCGGCGTACCCCTGTGGTCGATCTGGCCGACCGCAGGGCGCTGGAGCGGTACCGCCCGGCGGACCCGGCGACGGTCGCCGAGGCGCGGCGGCTGAAGGAGGCCGCGCTGCTGGACTTCGGGCTGACGGAGTCGGCGGTGGCGTCCTGGCTGTACGCGAAGTGCCATCACCAGATCCCGACGACGGCGGTGGACACGGCGGCCGTGGTCGCCTCCGGCGACGGCTCGTGTCTGCTGCTCTTCAACCCGGACTTCTTCGTCGGACTCGGCCTGGACGGCGTGAAGTTCGTGCTCTTCCACGAGGCACGGCACCTGGTGCAACGCCATCTGTTCGCCGACCTCGAACTGCGCGACGACCCGGTCTTCGAGCTGGCCGCCGAGGTCTCCATCAACCATGTCGCCCTGGTCCGCCTCGGCCGCACCGAACTGCCCCTGCTGGACGGCCGCCCGACAGGAATCGACCCACGCACGATCCACCGGCTGTACCGCGACGACCTCACCGCGCACGGCCTGGAGCCGGTCCCGCACGAGGAGTTCATCGCGACCGACATGAAGGTGTTCGGCGAGCTGAAGCGCATGCGGCACCCTCCGGTCCCGGAGCGGCACCTGTGCGTGCACCTGGTCGACGGGTGGGTACCGGCCGACCAGGAGACGGTGGACGCGGTGGCGTCGTCGGCGCTGTTGAACTCCCTGCTGGCGGCCCGGCGCGGACACCCGGGCGCGGAGCGGGAGTTGCTCGACCTGATGGGCCGTACAGAGGACGGCTCGGCGCGGGCCGGCCGGATCTGGGGGAACCTCGGCGCGGGCGTCCTGCGCGGTGAGACGGCACGCACGCGTACGGTCCACTGGTGGCAGCGCTGGCTCGTCGACGTCCTCGGCTCGAAACTGCGCGACGGCGAGCGGCTGGTGTACCCGAAGAAGCGCGGCGCCCTGCTCGCGGCCCTCGGCCAGGACCCGATGCTCGCGCGCCGCGGCCCGGTCCGGGACAAGGTCCTGGTCATCGCGTACGACACCTCGGGCTCGATGCCGCACCAGGTCGTCACCTGGCTCACCGAACTCGTCGGCCGCATCGACGGAGTCGAGGCGCACTGGCTGTCCTTCGACGCCGTCGTCATGCCGTTCAAGCCCGGTGAGCGGGTCTACGGCGGTGGCGGCACGAGTTTCCAGGTGGTCGCGGACTACGTGGAGGGGCGTACGGAGGTGAACGGCCGGCGGTTCGACGTCACCCCGGACGCGGTCGTAGTGCTCACGGACGGGTACGCGCCGCCGGTCACGCCCGCCGAGCCGGACAAGTGGATCTGGCTGATCACCGAGGGCGGCGACGAGTGGCCCGAGACGCACAACCCGGCGATGGACTGCCATCGCGTCACGACAGGATCGACGTAAATGACCACGGAGACAGGGCACTTGACGACCCCGGAGGCCGAGCGCGGTCGGCGTGAGCCGTCGCGTCTGGAGTCCTTCATCGACGCGATGATCGACATCGGGCAGACCGGGCAGATCTTCGGCGAGCACGGCATCGGCAAGACGGCGACGTTCTTCTCCCACATCGGCCGCGCCCACCCGGGCACCACGCTGGTGTACGTCCCGGCGGCGAATCTGACGCCGGACGACCTGCTGGTCAACGCGCCGGTGCGGGACCCGGGCACCGGTGAACTCGTGCTGCGCCAGCTGGTGATGAGCCAGTTGAAGCCGGGCACGCCGTTCGTGCTGCTCATCGACGACTCGCTGCAGGCGGGCGACACGATCCAGTCGCAGCTGATGCAGATCGCCTGCAACTGGACGCTCGGCGAGCACGATCTGCGGGCGCTCGGCTGCGTGGGTGTCTTCCTGACGGACAACGAGTCGCTGTCCGAGACCTCGGCGCGACGCGGCGACCTCGCGCTGCTCGACCGTATGGTCACGATGCGGATCACGGCGAACGACACGTCCTGGCGTCGGCATCTGGCCGCCAAGTACCGCCCCTGGAACCTCGGTTCGGTGTTCAACGTCTGGGCATCGCTCTCGCCCGCGCTGCGCGAACTGCTGTCCCCGCGCACGCTGGACCACGTGCTGGCGAACGCGAAGGAGGGCTTCCCGCTCCGCTGGGGCCTGCCCCTGGTCGACGGCGAGCGACTGCGCCTGGCCGAGCCGGGCCCGGACGGCAGACCCGGGCAGAACCGCACGGCGGAGATCCTGGACCGCCTCGCCGAAGCCCTGGGCGTACCCAACCCGGCCACGATCCCGGACCCGGTACGGCAGGTCGTGCGGGCCGCGCTGCGCAACCGCTGGACGGTGCTGCTCCAAGGGCCTCCGGGGTGCGGCAAGACGGAGCTGGTCCGGGAGACGGTCCGCGCGGGCCTGGGCCGGGATCCGCTGTACTTCTCGCTGCCGGTGACGAACGTCGAGGACCTGTGCGCGCCGATCCCGTCGGCGGACGGCACCCTGGACAACCTGCTGGCCGCGAACTTCACCGGCCCCGGGCCGAAGGCGATCGTGTGGGACGAGTACAACCGCCCCAAGGACAAGGCCGCGTTCGCCAAGCTGATGGAGATCACCCAGGAGTGGTCCCTGGCCGGACGGCGGATCGAGAACCTGCGGGCGCAGATCGCCGTCCAGAACCCGCCGTACCACTTGGGCCGCAAGCTGCTGGTGTCGCGGAACAACATCGCCCAGGCGACGCGGTTCACGGCCTCGCTGACGGTCGCCCCGGAGGACATCCCGGCCAACGAGTGGCTGCTCGCGCGGTACGGCGCGGACGCGGAGACGGTGCTGGAGTGGTGGAAGCACGACATCGACGACGACGGCCGCGCCTGGATCACCAAGCGCACCCTGGAGCGGCTCATCAAGCTGCACCGCAAGGGGCTGCCGCTGGAGATGGCGACGGTCTATCTCGGCGACGGCGAGTACGCGCCCGTGCCGCTCACCGCCCTGATCGACCGCTTCAGGGGCCGCCCGGTCACCGGCCTGCGCGAGTTGGCCCGTGACGCGGACCTCTGGGAGGCCCGGCTGCGTCGCGCCGCCGAGCACACCGACGAGGGCGGTGACGACAGCGACGTGGTCCACCAGATCCTCGCCAACGCGGAGTTGTCCCAGCTGAAGAAGCACCGCGCGGTGGTGGCCCGCATGGTGGCGCTGCTGCCGGCGAAGCTCCGGGCGACGTATCTGGTGGGGGCGTCCGTACAGCAACAGCGGTTCTGGACGGACATCTTCACGGGCTTGGCACGTCGCTGACCCCGTGCTCGGCCTCCCCCGGCCGCGCGGTGCGGTGCACGCTGCGTACGGCGGCCACGTCGGGGGCGAGCGATGGTGCGGGGATGTGGGCGGTGAGTGCCTCCAGGCGGCGTTTGACGCTGGCGGCGATTCCTTGGCCGAGGACGAAGCGGGTGGGGGTGATCGCGCGGGGTGCCGTGTCGAGGAGGCGGTGCGCCTCGCGGCTGCGCATCCCCGTGTGCGACAGGACGAGATGAGTGAGGCGGTGTTCGGCGGCGACAAGGGTTTGGGCGATGCTCTCGGCCGCCCGCAGATCGACGTGGTTGTCGCCCGCACCGAGCACCGCCGCCGCCTTCACCCGGCCGAGGTCCAGCAGACCGACCCCGGCCGCGGTGGCGGCGGTCACCAGGCGCGCCGCGGCCTGCGGGCCGATGCCGTTGCTGGCGACGGACAGCCGGGTGAGCCGTCCGTACGGCGCACGCTCCAGGGCGTCGGCGAGGACGAGGGCGCCGGCATCCCCCAACTGCGCTGCGGACACGTAGAGTTCGTCGATCGCGCCGGCCGCGACGACGGCGGCGAGGGGTACGGCGCCGTCCGCGCCGAGCGGGTTGCCGCCGACGAAGAGGCGCTCGATGCGCCGCCCGTTGCCGGCGGCGGCGAGCAGCGCATCGGCAAGGACGACGACGCCCGCCGGATCGAGCCCGGTCTGCACGAGGTCGAGCGTGCGCAACGCCCGCGCGGACTCGATGAGTTCGGCCGCCGCCCGGCCGCCACCGCTGCCCAGCGGGTTGCGCTTGAGCCACACCCCGGTGACGACCTGCGGCGAGGCACGCAACCGGTCGGCGATCCGACAGGCACCGCCGGCGGTGATCCCGTTGCAGCCGAGGTAGAGCGTCTCGACCTCCCCGCTCCCCCCGGCCACGGCCTCGGCGCCCTCGTCCCCGAGCCCGTCGGTACCGAGCAGCAAGTGCCGTACGGGAGACGGCCCTTGGGCCAATGCCTCGGCGACCAGGGCGGCGCCCGCCGCCCCCAGCTCCTGCTTGCACAGGTCCAGCCGTCCGTCGGGCAAGGCCGTGCCGACGGCGAAGTCCAGCCGCTCCCCGGCAGGGCGGCCCGCGCGCAACCAGTCGAGCAGCGGGGCGAGTTCGGCGACCGGTCGCGGCGGGACGTACACCACACCGGCGAAGCCGACCGCCGGGGGACGCGGGGACGGCGAGTCAGGGTCGGCCGGTGCGGGGCCCGGGGCCGGCTCGCCCGAGTCGACGGGCGCGGACGCCGAGGACATCGCCGCCTCCGGGCCGGCCGGAGCACCCGCCAAACACGCCTCGCCCGAGCCGGACACCGGAGATTCCGAGGCTCCCGCCCCCTGCCCCGAACCCGCCACCGCAGGTCCTCCCAGGTCCCCCACGCCCTCCCCGTCCCCGCTCACCACGCCGCCTCCTGATAGTCCTTGAGGAACACCCCGGACACCGGGTCCCCGGACTCGCCGCGCACGATCGGGTCGTAGACGCGGGCCGCGCCGTCGACGGTGTCGAGCGGGGTGCGGAAGCCGGCCTCGGCCATGCGGCCCTTCTTGGGGGCGGGGTTCTCGTCCGTGATCCAGCCCGTGTCGACGGCGCACATGTGGACGCCCTGGTCGGCGAGTTCGGCGGCGCTGGTGCGGGTGAGCATGTTGAGCGCGGCCTTGGCCATGTTGGTGTGGGGGTGGCCGGGCATCTTGTTGCGTACGGCGAACCGGCCCTCCACCGCCGTGACGTTGACGACGTACCGGCGGGGGCGCGGCGAGGCGAGCAGCAGGGGCAGCAGGCGGTCGCAGAGGAGGGCCGGGGCCAGGGCGTTGACCAGTTGGGTCTCCAGGACCTCGGCCGGGTCGAGGGTGCCGAGCCGGGCCGACCAGGAGTTCTCCGGGGACGGATCGGGCAGGAGCCCGGCCTCGTCGGCCTCGCGGAGTACGACGGGCAGCGCCGCGGCCCCGCCCGCGAGCATCCGCATCGGGGTGAAGCCGGGCGCCTGCCGTGCCCCCTCCGGCAGCGCGTCGCGCTCCCCGGCGGCCAGTAGGGCGTACGACTGCGGAGGGCGTCGTACGGTCTGCGCGGCGTTGTTGACGAGGATGTCCAACGGTTCGCCCGCCTGCCTCAACTCCTCGCACAGGCCCAGTACTTGACGCGGGTCGCGGAGGTCGACGGCGAGCACCGTGAGCCGGTCCAGCCACTTCTCGCTGCCCGGCTCGGCGCGGAAGCGGCGTACGGCATCGTGCGGGAAGCGCGACGTGATCAGCACCTCCGCGCCGTCCCGCAGCATCATCAGCGCCAGCTGGAAACCGATCTTCACCCGCCCGCCGGTGAGCAGCACCCGGCGCCCGCTCAGATCCGTACTCAGCGCCCGGCGGGCCGTGTTGTCGGCGGCGCACTCGGGACACAGCCGGTGGTAGAAGGAATCCACCTGTCGATAGGGCGACTTGCAGACATAGCAACCGCGCGGCTTGCGGTAGGCACCGCCACCGGCGTCCGCGCGCCCCGCCACCTCACCCGGGGGACCCAGCGGAGCGTCCTCGCGTCGGTCCGCCGCCCCCGTCGCGGTCGCCGCCATCGTCGCCGCGTCGGCCGCGGACACGTCGGCGCCGCGGGCCTTGCGGCGCCGCAGCCGACCGTCGCGCGTGAAGGACGCGGCGACCTGCTCCGCGCGCAGCCGTACCGGATCGTCGACGGGAAGGTCGCGCAACCTGCCCACCGTCCGGTGGAAGGCGGCCAGTTCCGCCTCGGTGATCCCGCCCTCGTCAGTCATCGATTCCCGCCCCGGCCGTGCCATGAAGTGGGCCCCGGCCGGATTCGAACCGGCGTGACCGCCCTGAGAAGGCGGCGAGTCTGCCTCTGCTCCACAGGGCCCCCGAACGCAGCCCGGGGATCGGATTCGAACCGATGTGGTCGTCTTGCCAAGACGAGCGCCTGCCTCTGCGCTACGCCCGGGTGCGCCCCCGGATCCTAACCGCACTCCTCCGCGCGTACCGCACCGAATAAACGACCCCGTTCAGCGTGAGGTACGTCGGATCTCCAGGCGTTCCTTCTCCGACAGCCCGCCCCACACCCCGAAGCGTTCGTCGTTGTCGAGGGCGTACTCCAGGCACGCGGAGCGGATGGGGCACATGCCGCAGATCCGCTTGGCCTCCCTGACGGAGCTGCCGGGTTCGGGGAAGAAGAAGTCCGCCCCGGTCTGCGCGCACAACGCCTCCTGCTGCCAGTCCAGGTCGGGCGAGGTGATCGTGTCGATGTGCATGGGCAGGATCGTGCCGTCCAGCGAAAAACGTTCGATCAACGTGGGATCAACGCCGCGCTCCGAGGCCTCTGGCCGCCCCGATGATGGCCCCTGCGCCCGCACCGGCGCACGGCGGCGCGCGGAGCCGGTATGAAAACACGGAGAACTTCAGCGGTCACCGAGGGTAACCAATGCCGGATCCGCGAACCGCTCTCGCGCTGCGGCAGCGATTGTCAGTGGGCGGTGCAAGACTCGGCAGTGCAGAGAACGGGCCCTTCCTACGGGACCCTTCAATGAGGAGGGCAATGATGCTCACCACCCGTTTCGTCAACGGCGCTCCGAACTGGCTGGACGTCGGCTCACCCGACATCGACAGCGCCATCTCCTTCTACGGCGGTCTCTTCGGCTGGCAGTTCCAGTCGGCGGGACCCGAGGCCGGCGGCTACGGCTTCTTCCAACTCGACGGCAAGACCGTCACCGGCGGCATGCCCCTGCCGCCGGAGCACGACGCGTCCGCCTGGACCGTGTACTTCCAGAGCCAGGACGCGGAAGCCACGGCCAAGGCGGTGGAGCAGGCGCACGGCGCGGTCCTGTTCCAGCCGATGGACGTCATGGGCGAGGGGCACATGGCGATCCTCAGGGACCCGGCGGGCGCGGCGTTCGGCATCTGGCAGCCGGGGCGGACCAAGGGCGTCGACGTCGCGGGCGAACCCGGATCGCTGACCTGGGTCGAGCTGTACACACCGGACGTGGCCGCGGCGGCCGCGTTCTACAACGCCTCGCTCGGTCTGGAGACCTCGGCCGCGCCCATGCCCGGCGGTGACTACACGTGCCTCAACCCGTCCGGTGCCGGTGAGGACGCGATGTTCGGCGGTGTCGTCCCGCTCGACTTCGACCCGACCGGCGCGGCCTCCGGGGCGTACTGGCTGGCGTACTTCGAGGTCACCGACGTGGACGCCACCGTGGCCAAGGCCCTGGAAACAGGCGGCAAGGTCGTCATGCCGGCCACCAGCATGGAGGGCGTAGGCCGCATCGCCCAACTCACCGACCCACACGGCGCCCGCTTCGCGATCATCAAGAGCGAGACGGCACAGGGCTGACGGGACCCGAGTCGGCGGGCCAAACGGCCAACGGCCGGTCCTACGCCGACGTACGGGCACCCCTCACGCGGAGGCGCGGTGGATCAGTGTGGTCGGGAGGATCACACTGGACGGCGCGCCTCCGATGCCGTCGCGGGCGCCTCGGCGGTCGAGGCCGCGCAGCAGCAGGCGGGCCATCAACCGGCCCATTTCCTCTATGTCCTGGCGGACCGTCGTGAGGGGTGGTTCGGTCTGCTCGGCGACCGGCAGCATGTCGTCGAAGCCGATCACCGCCACGTCCTCGGGCACCCGCAGCCCCTCCTCGCGCAGCACCTTCATGGCGCCGTAGGCGGTGAGGTCGTTGGCGGCGAACACGGCGTCCACGTCGGGGCAGTGGTCGAGGAGTTCCCGCATCGCGCGCTCACCGCCGCCCGGGGTGAAGTCGCTCTCCACGATCAGCCGCGGGTCGACGTCGACCATGACGTCCCGGAACCCGTCGAGCCGGTCCACCGCGGAGGTCTGGTCGAGCGCGCCGGTGATGTGCGCGATCCGGGTGCGGCCGAGCCCGACGAGATGCCGTACGGCCTCCCGGGCGCCGCCCCGGTTGTCGCAGTCGACGTACACCGTGGGGCCCGACGCGCGTGTCCCCTCGCTCCAGCCGGGCCGGCCGCCGAACACCGTGGGGACACCGGCCCGTTGGATCAGTCCGGGCAGCGGGTCGTCGAGGTGCAGGGAGAACACGAGCGCACCGTCCACATGCCCGCCGGCGAGATAGCGGCCGACGCGGGCGTGGTCGGCGCGGCCTTCCGTGAGGAGCAGCACGAGTTGGGAGTCGTGGGCGGTCAACTCCTTGCTGATGCCCCGGAGTTGCATGGCGAAGAAGGGGTCGGCGAAGACACGGGTCTCCGGTTCGGCGATCACCACGGCGATGGCGTCGTGCCGCTTCGTCACCAGGCTCCGGGCGGCCTGGTTGGGGACGTACCCGAGTTCGTCCACGGCCTGCCGGACCCGCTCGACGAGCGATTCCCGCACCCCGTCCCCGCCGTTGACCACCCGGGAAACGGTGGCCCGCGACACCCCCGCCCGCGCGGCCACGGCCTCCAGCGTGGGACGCGGTGCTGTCTCGGTCACGTCTGGACCCCTCCTCGATGATGCGGATCAGGATAGCCGCGGCCGAACGCGATGGTGAGAGCGCTCCCAGCAGCGACCCCGATTCGACGAAATCCCCTTGCCCGAGGATGCGCACGCCCCGAGGATCACGGCATGACATCCGGAGAGGCCCATGACGGCTGACAGCCTCCTCCCGTACGCGCGGCTTCCCCACGCATACCGGAACCGGGACGTTCTGCACAGCACGGTCGATGCGTTCGGCCGCGCCCACTGGCTGGTGCGCGACTCGCCACCGCCGCGGGAGCCGTACGACGCCCTGGTCGTCACCGTCGAGGACGGCCACCCGCACGAGACGCACCTCAACTCCGTACGGTCGCGTTTTCCGCTCCTCGGCGCCCTGCCGGACGGCGGTTTCGTCGTCGCCGACATCCGCAGGCGCCCCGGCGAGGAGCAGGTGCAGGTCTTCGACACGTCGGGCCGCACTTCGGGGACCTTCACCGTGGGCGACGCCGTCGAGCACCTGCTGACCGACGAGTCCGGCGACCTGTGGGTGGGCCACTTCGACGAAGGCACCTTCGACGACCCGCTCAGCGAACCGGGTGTGCGGTGCTGGAGCAGCACCGGGGCGCCCTTGTGGGAGTACGGGCGTCCGTCCGGCACCGACCGGATCGTGGAGTGCTATGCCCTCAACGTGGACCGGCGCGCGACCTGGGTGTACCCCTACCCCGACTTCCCCCTGGTGGAAGTACGAAGCGGCAGACCGGCGTTCGTGCGCGGCACACCGGTCAGGGGCGCGCACGGAGTCGTCGTGCACGGCACCAGCGTCGCGTTCTTCGGCGGATACGACGACCAGCACGACCGCCTCGTCCTCGGCACCCTCACCGGGATCGGCGTCGACCCCGTGGCGGAGAGCCGTCTTCTCCGCCCGGACGGCATCCCCCTCGGCAGCCGGTACGACCGCCGTGTCGTGTCCCGCGGCTCTCGGCTCTATGTCCAGGAGAAGCCGTACACCGAGTGGATGGTGTTCGCCCTCGACTGACCGCGCCCCTCACCCCAACAGATCCACCCGCCGCCCCACCCCGTCCCGCTCCGCCCGCTCGTACGCCAGCCACGCCAACGCCAGGTCCTGCCACGGCAGTCCGACGGGCGCGTACACGGAACGCGCGCCGGCATCGATCCGTCCCGGATGGTCTCCGCGCAGTACGTCGCCGAGTGTCGTGTCGATGTCCGGCGGGGTCAACGTGCCCACGGACTCGACGAGTTGACGGTCGTCGACGACGACCAGCGCCGCGTCCAGCAGGTCGGCGGCGAGTTCCCGTTTGCCCGGCTCGTCGGCGCCCAGGCTGGTGAGGTGGTGGCCCTCCCGCGTGTCCGCGAGGGACAGCAGCGGGGTTCGGGACCAGGTCGCCAGCAGGACGATGTCGGCGGCTGCGGCGATCTCCTTCGGCGAGCCCAATACGCGGCCGCCGTGGCGTGCGGCGAGCTCGGCCGCGCGGTCCAAGTCCGTGTCGTGGACGACGAGTTCGCCGTACGGCCGTAGCGCGCCCAGTCCTCGCACCATCAACTCGGCCTGCGCCCCCGCCCCGATCACCCCCACCACCGCACCCTCCGCCGACCCCGCGAGCGCATCCGTGCCCAGGGCCGCCGCGAGCCCCGTCCGCCACGCGGTGACCGTCGCCGAGTCCAGCAGGGCGAGCAACTCGCCGTCCGTGCCGCTGTGCAGGCAGAGCACGCCCCTCAACGCGGGCCGTGCGTCAGGGAACTTGGCGTTGACCTTCACCGTGTAGGCCTCGATACCGGGGAGCAGTCCGGGCAGCAGGGCGGTGGCCGTACCGGGGAACGGCAGGTCGGTGCGCACCCGTTGGCCCGGGATCGCCACCGGCGCCCCTACGGCCAGGAAGCCGGCCCGCAGCGCGGCGAGGCAGGCCGAGGGTTCCAACAGGGCACCGAGGTCGCTCCGGGTCAACAGGCGCGTCATGCGTTCATGATCCGTCAGGCGAGGAGTCCGCGGCGGAGCCGGCAGCGGCATCTGAGCCTGGATCCGGGGCAGTTGCGGCCTTCTTCGCCCTGCTCGGTTGCACCCGCTTCGGCTCTCCCGGCATCTTCGGGTACTCCGGCGGATAGGGCAGATCGCCGAGCCCGTGGTCGTGTTCGTCGCGGCGGGCGAGTTCGAGGAGGGCGTCCAGGGAGTAGCGGTGGTCGTCCATGTCCGCGTGCACGTCGCCGAGTTCGGCGAAGCGGGCCGGCATCGTCGCGAGGTCGAAGTCGCGGGGGTGCGCGGTGCCGACCTCGTCCCAGCGGAGGGGTGCCGAGACGGGGGCGTGCGGGCGGGGTCGTACCGAATAGGCGGAGGCGATGGTGCGGTCGCGGGCGGTCTGGTTGTAGTCGACGAAGATGCGTTCGCCGCGCTCCTCCTTCCACCACTTGATCGTCACCTGATCGGGCATCCGGCGCTCCAACTCGCGGCCGACCGCGATGGCCGCGCGGCGGACCTGGGTGAAGGTCCAGCGCGGTTCGATCGGCACGAAGACATGCAGGCCGCGGCCGCCGGAGGTCTTGGGGAAGCCCCGCAGACCGCCGAACTCGTCGAGTACGGCGCGGAGTTCGTGGGCGGCGCGAACCGCGTCGTCGTAATCCGTGCCGGGCTGCGGGTCGAGGTCGATGCGGAGTTCGTCGGGGCTGTCGACGTCGGCGCGGCGGACCGGCCAGGGGTGGAAGGTGAGCGTGCCGTACTGCGCGGCCCACAGCACGGCGGCCTCTTCGGTGGGGCACATCTCGTCGGCGCTGCGTCCGCTGGGGAAGGTGATGTGGGCGGTCGGGATCCAGTCGGGCATGTTCTTGGGCGCCCGCTTCTGGAAGAAGTTCTCGCCCTCGACCCCGTCCGGGTAGCGCTCCAGGGTGGTGGGGCGGTCGCGCAGGGCACGGAGGATTCCGGGGCCGACCGCGATGTAGTACCGGGCGAGGTCCAGCTTGGTGAAGCCGCGCTCCGGGAAGAAGATCTTGCCTGGGCTGGACAGCCGTACGGTCCGGCCGCCCGCCTCCAGTTCCACCGCTTCGCCCATGCGAGCCACCGTAGGCCCGACGCTCGGACATCGCATACCGGGCGACAAGCGACGTACGAGCGCAGAATCGGAACCATGGATCTGCCGGTGATGCCGCCCGTGAAGCCCATGCTCGCCAAGTCGGTGGCGAGGATTCCACCGGGCATGCACTACGAGGCGAAGTGGGACGGCTTCCGGGCGATCGTGTTCCGTGACGGCGGAGAGGTCGAGCTGGGCAGCCGTACCGGAAAGCCGTTGACCAGGTACTTTCCCGAGCTGGTCGAGGCGCTGAAGGAGCGCGTGCCTGAGCGGTGCGTGCTGGACGGGGAGATCGTCATCGCCCGGGACGGGCGGCTCGACTTCGACGCGCTGACCGAGCGCATCCACCCGGCCGACTCGCGGGTACGGACGCTGGCCGAGCGGACCCCGGCCTCCTTCGTCGCCTTCGACCTGCTGGCGCTGGCCGACGAGTCCCTGCTCGACGTGCCACTCGGCGACCGCCGGGCGCTCCTCGAACGCGCGCTGTCCGGCGCGACCGCACCCGTCCATCTCGCCCCCGCGACCACCGACATCGACGTGGCGCAGCGGTGGTTCGAGCAGTACGAGGGCGCCGGGCTCGACGGTGTCGTGGCCAAGCCGCTGGACCTGCGTTACCGCCCGGACGAGCGCGCGATGTTCAAGATCAAGCACGAGCGGACCGCGGACGCCGTCGTCGCCGGTTACCGCCTCCACAAGAGCGGCCCCGTCGTGGGCTCGCTCCTTCTCGGCCTCTACGACGATCAGGGCGCCCTGCAACACGTAGGAGTGTCCGCCGCCTTCACCATGAAGCGGCGCGCCGAGCTGATCGAGGAGCTCGCGCCCCTGCGCATGAACGATCCGACCGGGCATCCGTGGGCGGCCTGGGCGGAGGAGGCCGCGCACGAGTCGGCCCGGCTGCCGGGCGCGCCGAGCCGCTGGTCCGGCAAGAAGGACCTCTCCTGGGTGCCGCTCAGACCGGAGCGGGTGGCCGAGGTGGCGTACGACCACATGGAGAACGGCGCGCGCTTCCGGCACACGGCGCGTTTCCGCCGCTGGCGCCCCGACCGCACACCCGAGAGCTGCACGTACGCACAACTGGAGGAGCCGGTCCGCTACGACCTCGCGGAGATCCTCGGCCCGCAGGATCCGCCGGACTGACCCCCTCCACATCTCACTGTGGGCCGATCGGCGCAATCAACGCGCACAATCACAACCGAGCGGGTATGGCCACCAATGAACTTATAAGCGCACAATCGAAAACACAGACTTGGTGGCAACGGTGGGCATGGGACAGAGAGCACCCCGGCGGCGCGGCGCGACGAGAGCGGCGCTGCTGGCCGCCACGATGACCGCCTCCCTGGCGGTGGGCTGCACGGCACATCACGGCGGGTCCGTGGACGACGGTCGCGGGCACGGACCGAGCCAGTCCCCGACCCAGAGCCCGAGCGCCGGCGGCACGGTCGCCCCCGCCGCCGGTCCGCTGCTCGCGGTGAAGATCGACAACGTGCCCGCGGCCCGCCCGCAGACGGGTCTGGACTCGGCGGACATCGTGTACGCGGAGCAGGTCGAGGGCGGGCTGAGCCGGCTGATGGCGGTGTTCGCCACCAAGTTCCCGAAGTCCGTCGGGCCGGTGCGCAGTGCCCGCGTGTCCGACCTGGAGCTGCTGCGCCAGTTCGACGACCCGACGCTCGCGTTCTCGGGCGCCCAGCACAAGCTCCTGCCGCTGATCGACAAGGCCCCGCTGCGGTCCGCGTCGCCCGACGAGGTGGCGAGCGCCTACTACCGGGGCGTCGACAAGTCCGCCCCGCACAACCTCTACCTGCACCCGGACAAGCTGCTCCCCTCCGCCCCGGGCGCGGCGGCCCTGACGACCGGCTTCCACTACGGCGCGGCCCCTACGGGCGGCAAGCCCACGGCCTCCCGCAGCGTCCGCTACCCGGCGGCCCGCTTCACCTTCACCTGGTCCGGCAGCAAGCACCGCTGGCTGCTCACCGAGGACGGCACCCCCACCGTGCTGACCAACGGCAAGCGGGTCGCCCCGGCGACGGTCGTCATCCAGTACGTCAAGATCCGCAAGTCCAAGTACCACGATGTCCTCGGCAACAACACGCCGTACACGGAGACCGTCGGCACGGGCAAGGCGGACGTCCTGCGCGACGGCCGTACATTCAGCGTCGACTGGAAGCGCCAAAAGGCCACGGACGGAACGCAGTTCACGACCACGGACGGCCGGCCCATGAACTTCGCGAAGGGCCAGGTCTGGGTGGTGTTCGCGAAGTCCTGAACAGGGCTGGCCGAGGCGCACCCCTTCAGGGGCGCGGGGCGGTATCAATATGCGGCTCCGCCGCGTGGGCGCGACCAGCCCCCACCGGCCCGCAGACAACGAACCGCCCAGCCCGCTACAGCCGCGCAGCGAGGGGCTCCCCAGGATTCCGGAGCCCCTCAGCCGCATCCGACACACGTTGGATGAGGTCAAAAAAGACGCCCTGCTCATCGGCGGAGAGCGGCGCCAGAAACACCTGATTCATCCGAGCCGTACGCACAACCAGCTTGCGATGAACCCGCACGCCGTCATCGGTGAGCCGCAGCAGAAACCGCCGCCCGTCCTGCGGATCCCGCACCTTGTCGAGCAACCCGCGCCTGATCAGCCGGCTGATCACCTCCGCGATGGTGGACCGGTCCAGGCCCACCCGCTCCCCCACCGTCCGCTGATCAAGCCCCGGCTCGTCCGCGAGCGCGTTGAGCACCGCGAACTGCGGGGAGGTGATCTCCTCGGAGACCATGGTGTTCCACAGCAGATAGTGCGCCTGCTGAAGTCGCCGGGCGAGGTGCCCGGGGTGAGTGGTGAGGTCCACCGCGGCCATGTGCCCTCCCGACGTCATATTCATCCGTGCACTGAACGATACCTGGAGGCCCTGGGGGCGAGTCCAGCCTCGCGCACGGTCCTGACCCGGCACTTCTCCCAGGTCTTGACGGCAGGCTCCCACAGTGGCAGCGTGAAGGAAACTTCACCGAAATGCTCAGTGCCCTGATTACTTGCTGACCGGGCGCTCGAACGGGACGGAGCTTCACGGATGGACAAGGTGGTCGCCACGGCCGACGAGGCCGTGGCCGATGTGCCGGACGGAGCGACGCTCGCGGTCGGCGGCTTCGGGCTGAGCGGTGTGCCGAACGTACTGATCCAGGCCCTGTACGAGCGCGGTACGACCGGCCTGGGCGTGGTCTCCAACAACTGCGGGGCGATGGAGTCCGGCCTCGCCGTCCTCCTCTCCGCCGGACGGATCGCGCGGGTGACCGGCTCCTACATCGGCGCCAACAAGGAGTTCGCCCGCCAGTACCTCGCCGGGGAACTGGAGGTCGAGATGATCCCCCAGGGCACCCTCGCGGAGCGACTGCGCGCGGGCGGTGCGGGCATCCCCGCCTTCTACACCCCCGCCGGTGTCGGCACCCAGGTCGCCGAGGGCGGACTCCCCTGGCGCTACGACGGCTCGGGCGGCGTCACGCTCGCCTCGCCGGCGAAGGAGGTGCGGGAGTTCGACGGCACCGAGTACGTCCTGGAGCGCGGGATCCGCACCGACTTCGCGCTGGTCCGCGCCGCGAAGGGCGACCGGCACGGCAACCTCGTCTTCAACAAGTCCACCCGGAACTTCAACCCCCTCGCGGCGATGGCGGGCAAGGTGACGATCGCCGAGGTGGAGGAGCTGGTCGAGCCCGGCGAGATCGACCCGGACGCGGTGCATCTGCCCGGGATCTTCGTGCAGCGGGTGGTGGCGCTCACCCCCGAGCAGGCCGCCGACAAGCGGATCGAGCAGCGGACAGTGACGGTGAGCGGCTGATGGCCTGGACACGCGAGGAGATGGCGGCCCGCGCGGCGCGCGAACTCGAGGACGGGCAGTACGTCAATCTCGGCATCGGCCTGCCGACCCTGATCCCCAACTACCTCCCGCCGGGCGTCGAGGTGATCCTCGAATCCGAGAACGGCATCCTGGGCACCGGCCCCTATCCGACCGAGGACCAGGTCGACCCGGATCTGATCAACGCCGGCAAGGAGACCGTGACGGTCCTGCCGGGCGCCTCCTTCTTCGACTCCGCGCTCTCCTTCGGGATGATCCGGGGCGGGCACATCGACGTCGCCGTGCTGGGCGCGATGCAGGTGTCGGCGGGGGGTGACCTGGCGAACTGGGCGATCCCCGGCAAGATGATCACCGGGATCGGCGGGGCGATGGACCTCGTGCACGGCGCCCGCACGGTCATCGTCGTCATGACGCATGTGGCGAAGGACGGCTCCCCGAAGATCCTCGCGGAGTGCGCGCTGCCGCTCACAGGCAAAGCGTGTGTGAACCGAGTCATCACCGATCTCGGCGTGATCGACGTGTCATCCGAAGGTCTCGTGTTGATCGAGACCGCGCCCGGTGTGAGTGTCGAGGAGATCGTCGCCAAGACCGACGCGAAACTCACCATCACGGAAGGCCTGCTGTGAACCCGGTTTACATCGTCGACGCCGTCCGCACCCCCATCGGCAGGTACAGCGGAGGCCTCGCCTCGGTCCGCCCCGACGACCTCGCCGCCCACGCCCTCCGCGAACTCCTCGCCCGCACGCCCGACTTGGACCCGTCCCGCATCGAGGACGTGTACTTCGGCAACGCCAACGGCGCCGGCGAGGAGAACCGCAACGTCGCCCGCATGGCCGGCCTCCTCGCGGGCCTGCCCACCTCCGTACCGGGCGTCACGGTCAACCGGCTCTGCGCCTCCGGCCTCGAAGCGGTCATCCAGGCGGCCCGCGCGATCGCGGTCGGCGACGCCTCCATCGCCGTAGCGGGTGGGGTGGAGTCGATGACCCGGGCGCCGTACGTGCTGCCCAAGTCGGACCGGCCCTTCCCCGCCGGGCACACCGAGCTGTACTCGACCACGCTCGGCTGGCGGATGGTCAACCCGGCCATGAACCCGGAGTGGACCATCCCGCTCGGTGAGAGCGCGGAGTTGATCGCCGACAAGCACAAGATCGGCCGCGAGCAGCAGGACGAGTTCGCGCTCGCGAGTCACCGGAAGGCGGCGGACGCCCAGGCGGCAGGCCTCTTCGACGACGAGATCGCGCCCGTCGCCATCCCGCAGCGCAAGGGCGACCCGGTCGTCTTCGGCGCCGACGAATCCGTACGGGCGGACGCCTCGCTCGCGGCGATGGCCAAGCTCAAGCCGTCGTTCCGCACGGAGAACGGGACGGTCACCGCGGGCAACGCGTCGCCGCTCAACGACGGTGCCGCGGCTCTGTTGTTGGTGGACGAGGAAGGGCTGAAGGCCACCGGCCGCCAGCCCCTCGCCCGGGTCTCCGCGACCGGCGTCTCGGCGATCGACCCGCAGTACTTCGGACTCGCTCCCGTCGCGGCGGTCAACCGCGCACTCACCAAGGCGGGCAAGGGATTTGACGACCTGTCAGTCCTCGAACTGAACGAGGCGTTCGCGGCGCAGGTGCTCGGATGTGTCGCCGAGTGGCCGGAGTTCGACCCGGCGATCCTCAACCCGCAGGGGGGTGCCATCGCCCTGGGCCATCCGCTCGGCGCCTCCGGTGCCCGGCTCGCAGGCACCGTCGCCCACCAACTCGCCCGCAAGGGCTCGGGAGTTGGCGTCGCCACCCTCTGCATCGGCGTGGGTCAGGGCCTGGCCCTGGTCCTCGAACGCTAGGCACCCGAACGGCAGGAACTCGAACGGCAGGAACCCCCATGGCTCTCACCCAGCACGACATCGACCTCGAAATAGCGGCCGAACACGCGACGTACGAGAAGCGGGTCGCCGACGGCGCGCCGGTCGAGCACCACCCGCGCCGCGACTACGCCCCGTACCGTTCCTCGCTGCTGCGCCACCCGAAACAGCCGCCCGTCACCATCGACGTCTCGAAGGACCCGGAACTGGTGGAGCTGGCCTCGCCCGCGTTCGGCGAGCGGGACATCACGGAGATCGACAACGACCTGACGCGGCAGCACAACGGCGAGCCGATCGGCGAACGGATCACCGTCTCCGGACGGCTGTTGGACCGCGACGGGCGGCCGATCCGCGGCCAGCTGGTCGAGATCTGGCAGGCCAACTCGGCCGGCCGCTACGCGCACCAGCGCGAGCAGCACGACGCCCCGCTGGACCCCAACTTCACCGGTTTCGGGCGCACGTTGACCGACGACGAGGGCAACTACCGCTTCACCACCGTCCAGCCGGGCCCCTACCCCTGGCGCAACCACATCAACGCCTGGCGCCCGGCGCACATCCACTTCTCGATGTTCGGCACGGCGTTCACCCAACGCCTCGTGACGCAGATGTACTTCCCGAGCGACCCGCTGTTCCCGTACGACCCGATCATCCAGTCGGTGACGGACGACGCGGCCCGCCAGCGGCTCGTCGCGACGTACGACCACAGCCTGTCGGTGCCCGAGTTCTCGATGGGCTACCACTGGGACATCGTGCTCGACGGCCCGCACGCCACCTGGATCGAAGAAGGACGCTGACCCGCCATGACGAAGATCGACACGAGCCGCCCGGAGTCCGTGCTGCCGACCCCTTCGCACACGGTCGGCCCCTTCTACGGCTACGCGCTGCCGTTCCCCGGCGGCGGCGACATCGCGCCCGTCGGGCACCCGGACACGATCACCGTCCAGGGCTACGTCTACGACGGCGAGGGCAACCCGCTGCCCGACGCCTTCGTGGAACTCTGGGGCCCCGACCCCGAGGGCAACGTCTCCACCACCGACGGCTCGATCCGGCGCGACCCGGCCAGCGGCGGCTATCTCGGCCGCAACGGCGTGGAGTTCACCGGCTGGGGCCGTATCCAGACGGACGCGAACGGCCACTGGTACGCGCGCACACTGCGCCCGGGCGCACGCGGCCGCAACGCCCCGTACCTGTCCGCGTGCGTCTTCGCGCGCGGACTGCTGGTGCACCTCTTCACCCGCATCTACCTCCCGGGCGACGAGGCCGCGCTCGCCGCGGACCCGCTGCTGTCCGGGCTGGACCCGGCGCGGCGCGACACGTTGATCGCGCAGGACGACGGCAGGGGCACATACCGTTTCGACATCCGCCTTCAGGGCGAAGGCGAGACGGTATTCCTGGAGTTCCAGTGACAGTTGACGACCCGTCGAACACCGGCCTGCTCGCCCCCGGGTGGACCGGTTCCCCCGCCGCGTCCGCGACGAGCGACACCGCGTATCTACGGGCCCTGCTCGACGCGGAGTCCGCCCTCACCCGCGCCCAGGCCACCCTGGGCCTCGCCCCCGCCGAGGCGGCGACGGCGGTGGCGACCGCGGCCGACGCCGACCGCTTCGACCTACGCTCCCTCGCGGACCGGTCCAGGGCCGGCGGAAACCCGGTGATTCCGCTGGTCGCGGACCTGACCAAGGCGGTCGGCGAGGAGTACGGCCCGTACGTCCACCGGGGTGCGACGAGCCAGGACATCATGGACACGGCGACGATGCTGGTCGCGTCCCGCACGGTGGATCTGCTCCTGGCCGACCTCGCGCGCACGGAACACGCGCTGGCCCAACTGGCCGCCGCCCACCGCGACACCGCGATGCCGGGCCGGACGCTCACCCAGCACGCCGTACCAACGACGTTCGGTCTGAAGGCGGCCGGATGGCGATCGCTGGTGCTCGACGCGAGGGATCGCGTACGAGCGGTAAGGTTCATGCTGCCCGTCCAACTCGGTGGCGCGGCAGGCACGTTGGCCGCCTGCACGGCGTACGGCGCCGAGGACGCGCTCGCACTGCCGGACGCGTACGCCCGTGAACTCGGCCTGACGGCACCACTGTTGCCCTGGCACACGCTCCGGACGCCGATCGCCGATCTCGCCGGGTGCCTGGCCTTCGCGGCGGGAGCACTGGGCAAGGTCGCCGCCGACGTACTCATCCTCGGCCGTACGGAGATCGCCGAGGTCTCCGAGGGCAGCGGCGGGGGTTCGTCGGCCATGCCGCACAAGGCGAATCCCGTACGGTCCACGCTGATCGCCGCCGCCGCGCGACGGGCGCCGCAGCTCGCGGCCGTCCTCTACGGCTCGTTGGTCGCCGAGGACGAACGGCCGGCCGGGGCCTGGCACGCCGAGTGGGAGCCGCTCAGGGAGCTGCTGCGGCTGGTCGGCGGTGCGGCGCGCGATGCCGCCGAACTGGCCGAGGGGCTGCGGGTGCATCCGGACGTGATGCGTCAACACCTGGATCTCACGCATGGGTTGATCGTCTCCGAGCGACTGTCCGCCGAGCTGGCGCCGCTGCTGGGCCGGGCCCGGGCGAAGGAGCTGCTGACGGAGGTAGCCCGGCGGACGTACGCGGAGGGCCGTCCACTGGCCGAACTGCTCGCCGATGAGTCCGAGTTGAAGGATCTCGACCTCTCCGCACTCACCGATCCCGCCCGTTACACGGGTTCCGCAGGAGCCCTCACCGACCGTGCGTTGGAGCGACCTTGACCGAGAAACTCCTCAACTTCCGTGCCGAGGGCTCCGATTCAGCTCCCCCGCTGCTGCTGGGGCCCTCGCTGGGTACGTCGTACGCCCTGTGGGACAAGGTCGCGCCCGAACTGTCCATCACCCACCGGGTGATCCGCTGGGACCTGCCGGGGCACGGCGGTTCGGCGCCGGGGTTGATCGGACCCGGGGCGACCGTAGGAGACCTCGCGGACCTGGTGCTGGCGCTGGCCGACTCCCTCGGGATCGAGCAATTCGCGTACGCGGGTGTGTCGTTGGGCGGTGCGGTCGGTCTGCATCTGGCCGTACATCACCCCGAGCGGGTCGCGTCGCTCGCCGTGATCTGTTCCTCGGCGCATTTCAACGGGGCGAAGCCGTGGGAGGAACGGGCCGCGCGGGTACGGAGCGAGGGGCTCGGCTGGCTGGTGGAGAACGCCGACTCCCGTTGGTTCACAGCCGGGTTCACCGTCCCGGAGCTGGTCGCCGACCAGCGTGATGCCGACCCGGCCGCGTATGCCGCGTGCTGTGACGCGCTCGCCGTGTACGACCTGCGCGAGCGGCTACCCGAGATCAGCGCGCGGACACTGGTGATCGCCGGCCGGGACGACCCGGCGACCCCGCCGGCGCATCTGCGGGAGATCGCGGACGCGGTGGCGGGCTCGGCCCTGGTGGAGATCCCGGGTGCCGCGCATCTGGCGCCGGCGCAGTGCCCGGAGGCAGTCCTGACGGCGCTGCGCGCGCACCTCGGCGGGGGTGCGCGGCGCGGTATGGAGGTCCGGCGTGAGGTCCTCGGCGACACCCACGTGGACCGGTCCCAGGCTCGCCAGACCCCGTTCACCGCACGCTTTCAGGACTTCATCTCCCGGTACGCGTGGGGTGAGATCTGGACCGATCCAACGTTGACGCGGCGCGAGCGGAGCATGGTCACACTCACGGCGTTGATTGCACACGGGCATTACGACGAGTTGGCGATGCATGTGCGGGCTGCCCGGCGTAACGGGCTCACGCCGGAGGAGATCGGGGCCGTGCTGTTGCAGAGTGCGGTGTATTGCGGGGTGCCTGCGGCGAACTCGGCGTTTGCTGTGGCGCAGCGGGTGTTGGACGAGGAGGGCGACTAAGGGGGTGGGGCTGCCTGTTGTGCGTCGTCTGCGACTGCGTCGTGGCTGGTCGCGCAGTTCCTCGCGCCCCTAAAAGCATGGGCCGGCCTGTGTTTTTAAGGGACGCGCAACTCCCCGCGCCCCAAAGACATTGGGCTGGCCTGTGTCTCAAGCGGCGCGCAACTCCCCGCGCCCTAAAGACATTGGGCTGGCCTGTGTCTCAAGCGGCGCGCAACTCCCCGCGCCTTAAAAACATGGGCCAGCCGACGCCTTTAAGGGGCGCGGGGAACTGCGCGACCAGCCCCCACCGGGCCGCAGCCAAAGAACAACTCACCGCAACCCCCTCCCCGTCTCCAACACCTCCCGCGCCTGAGTCACCAAGCCGTCCGCCCCGCACGAACGCGCCAGCGTCAGACCCCTGTTGATCTCAGCGACAGACCGCGCAGCGATCCCGTACTCCACCCGCGCCGCCGCATGCTCGTACTGGCACGGCGAGGACTCCAGGTAAGCAACGGCCTGCGCCGCGAGACGCACCGCCCGCTGCCCCGTTTCCAGCGAAGCGGCACAGCGGAGGGCCTCCCCGATCGCCGTGTCCGTGCCGAAGCGTTCGGCCTGGCGGCGCGCGTCGGAGGCGAGTTGGGCCGCGCGGGCCGGGTCCTGGACGGCGAGCGCGCGGGCGAGGTCGACGGCCCAGGGGACCAGGACCGGGTTGTGGTGACCGCGGGCGGTCGCCGCCTTCACGGCCTGTTCCAGTTCGTTGATGCCTTCCTCCGTGCGGCCGACCGCGAGCAGGAGTCGGCCACGGACGCAGCGCGGGTCGGGCAGCACGATCGTGGTCGGATACGGCGGTGCGAAACCGTACTGTTCGGCGACCGCCCAGGCCTCGTCGACATGGCCGCGGGCGAGCAGCGTGTCGACCAGGTTGCAGGTCGCCGACCAGTACAGGGGCAGTCCGCGACCGACGCGCTCGGCGAGCCGCAGGGATTCGCGCAGCGAGGTCTCGGCGTCGCGGAGGCGGCCGCGCCTGCGGTGGCCGAGGCCGATGTAGGCGTGCGCCAAGGAGAGGTGGCCGCCGCTCCAGCCGGCGGAGACGTAGGCGCGCAACGCTTCGTTGTACAGGCTCTCCGCGCGGTCCAGTCGGTCCGTGTAGGCGTACGAGCTGGCCAGCATCATGAGGATCTCGATGCCCCACTCGGTGTCGGTCCAGCCGAGTCCGGGGGCGAGCCGTCCGTTGACGAGGGCGCGGTCGCAGACCTCGACGACCTCCTCGGCGTTCTCCCCGTGGGTCATGGCGTCGAAGCCGCGCAGGATCAGCAGGGCGCGCTCGGAGTTGTCGCGGCCGGTGCAGGTGCCGGCGAGTGCGGCGAGCCGCTCGGAGCGTCCCGGGGAGATGCCTTCGCCCGCGTGGATGCCCTCCCACATGAACTGCACGGCCTGGAGCCGCATCCGGGCGGCACCGGGTTCGTACCGGGAGGCCTCCGCCTCGACGGTGCGGACGGCCTCCTCCAGTTGGTTGTTGTGGAGGAGGGCCTGGGAGAGGCGGAAAACGGCGTCCACGCGTGCGTGCCCGTCGAGGCCGGGCATCCCTAGGGCGGTCTGGAGGTGGCCGATGGTGGTGGCGGGCGCGGTGAGCAGGGTGGCGCAGCCGAGTTCGAAGAGCACGTGCGCGTGCGTCTCGGCGAGCGGCGGCTCCAGGAGGGCGCGCTCCAGACAGCGGCGGGCGGCGTCGGGGGCGCCGATGGAGAGGTGTTCGCGGGCCGCCTCGCGCAGCTGCTCGACGAGTTCCTGGTCGTCGTCCGGGTGGACCTTGAGGAGGTGCCGTGAGGCGGCGGCCGCGCCGAGCCCGGAGTCGGTGACGACCTGCGCGGCGATGCCGTGCATGGCCGTCCGCACGCCGCCCGGGATGGAGTCGTAGACGTCGCTCGCGATCAGCGGGTGGACGAACTCCAGCTCGCCCGCGCCGGCTTGGGACGCTGCGGGGTCGGGTGCGGTGAGGATGCGGTCGGTGCGCAGTAACTCGGCGCAGCGGCCCGCCTCGTCGCGGCTCATGGTGGCGAGCTTGGCGACCAGGTCCACGGAGATGCCGGTGCCGAGGATGGCGGCGGCCCAGGCGAACCGGGTGGCCTCGAAGCCCAGGTCGTCCAGGCGGGCGAGCAGTCCGCCGCCGCGCGCGGAGCGGTTGAGCTCGCGCAGTTCGGCGGCGGAGTCCTCGACGGGGGCGAGGCCGCTGTCCTTCACCTTGGCGAGGAGTTCGACGGTCTCGTACGGGTTGCCGTCGGTGACCGCCCACACCTCGCGGCAGAACGCGCCGTCGGCGTGCGGGCCGAGGGTGGCGCGGGTGAGGCCGGCGGTCGCGGGCGGGGTGAGGGAGTTCAGGACGGTGGCCGGCGGGCCGGCGGCCTTGGCGATCGCGTCCAGGTGCCGGGCGCTCTCGCCGCTGACCTCGCCGGGCCTGCGGGCGACCACGAGCAGGACGCACAGGTCGTCGAGGCGTTCGGCGAACGCGGCGAGCCAGTGCAGGGTCTCCTGGTCGGCCCAGTGGGCGTCGTCGACGATCAGGACCAGCGGCCAGGCGCGTTTGGCGAGCCGGCGCACCGCGGCGACCAGTCCGTCGCACACGCCCTGCGGGTCGGGCTGCCGTTCGCCGGGTTCGGTGATGCCGAGGGCGGGGCCGGCGATGTCGTACCAGTCGCCGAGGTATTCGCGGATCTCCTCGGGCATCAGCGTGAGCAGGGCGGGCTGCAGCAACTGTCGTACGACATTGAAGGGGACGGACCTGAGGGTCTCGCCGCCGCGCGCGTGCCAGACCGCGCAGCCGCGTGCCTCGGCGATCCGGCGGGTCTCGGCCAGGAGCGCGGTCTTGCCGAACCCGGCCTCGCCCCGGACCATCAGCAGGCTGCCCGAGGACGACTGATCGGCGCGCAGCCGGTCGATCGCCTCCGCCACCCCGGCGACTTCCTTGTCGCGCTCCCAGAGGGAGGCCGAGGTGACCTCCGGAGGCCGTTCCTCCGTCATCCCGATTACCTCCCCAGTAGCCCGAACGACGTACAGACCTTGAGCGTAGCCGTCCGGCCGCGGAAGCGGAGGCGGGTCCGTGGAGCTGTTGCCGCATCGAGGGGCAGGTGGGCACATAGGCGTGACGAACAGTCAGAAGGTGCCGAAACAAAGCCACTTCCGATCAATCCCGTAACACCGGAGGATCATCGCGAACGGCACGGGCGGCACCGGCAGCGGCCCCGGGACCGGCCTCGCCGCCGCGGTGAAGGAGACGTACTGCCGTGGTGAGGAAGGCGTCCCGCCCATCGTGCGAGGCGGGGTGGCCGGATCCTCTCATCCCGCTTTCACCGACGCCTCATACGGTAGGGGCATGACGCAGGTGACTCCCCCCGGGTGGTACCCCGATCCCGGGCAGACGAATGACGGTCCCGCCGCCGAGCGCTGGTGGGACGGCAAGGCATGGACGGACCGCACCCGCCCCGCCGGGTCGGGTGCCGAATGGGGTCCCCCGACGGAGCCGCCGTACGGCGGGGCGTACCCGGCGTATCCCGCCGTGCCCCCGGCCGCGCCGCGCCGCAATGTGCGTACCGGCATAGCCGTGGCGGTGGCCGTCGCGGTCCTGACGGCCATCGGTGTCGGCGCGTACGCGCTGTCCGGCAACGGCAGCGGGAACGGCACCCAGGCCAACCCGCAGCAGGCGCCGAACGGACAGGGCGGCTTCGGCGGCCAGGGCGGCCCCGAGGGGCAGGGCGGCACGGGCGGTTCCGGTGGGACCGGCGGCCAGAGCGATCCCTTCGGCGGCTCCGGCGGGACGGGTGGTTCCGGCGGTACGGGCGGTGCGACGCCCGCGCCCAGCCAGTCCGCGGAACCGAAGGTCAAGGCCGGCGGTACCGTGACCGACTCGCTCGACGGCATCAGCTTCACCGTGCCGTCCGACTGGTACGGCCAGGTCATCGAGGGCGGCGCGTCGGTCACGTCGAACACGTCCTACAAGTGCCCCGGCAACACCTCCCAGACCTGCACCAACGGCGGGGCGTACTCGGCCCCCGCGGTACTGCTGGGCACGACGGGCAGCACGGCCGAAGCGGTCGCGAAGGCGGACATCGCCGCCAACGCCAAGGAGTCCTACGGCGGCACGAGCTACGGCAGCATCACCTCCCACGAGGTCCTCGCCTCCAAGGCCGTGACCGTGGCCGGGCAGAAGGGCTATCTGGTCCGCTGGAAGGCGGTCACGAGCAAGGGCTCCGACGGCTATGTCGAGTCGCTCGCGTTCCCCTCGCCCGCGAGCACCGGTCAGATCGTCGTGGTCCGCTTCGGTGTCGACGTGGGCCAGAAGCAGTCCGTCATCGACGAGATCACCTCGAACATCAAGGTGGCCTCGGGCAGCGGCGGCGACGGACAGAAGATCTGAACTCCCGTCGTAACCAAGCCGGTTACCCGTACACCAGTCGGCCGGGTGGGGCGCCTCTCCGCTCAAGAGGAACCCCACCCGGCCGGGGGGTGCGCGCCGCCCCCGTCCCCACGGTGCGGCGCGAGCAGGTCACCGTCCAGTCATCCCATGGACGGCGGCCTGGTTCTCAGGTGAGCCCGAGTGCCGGTAGCACCGCGGCCTCCACGAATCTGACGAGATAGTCGGGGTCGGCGTAACAGCCCTCCAGAACCGGGCGGGCCCGCAGGACGCCGAAGATCTGGGCGGGGACGTACGGCAGGGCCGGATGGTCCGCCGCGATCTCGCCGCGCTCCACCCCGCGGCGCAGGATGTCCTCCAGCGCGGCGATCTCGGGATGGACGAGCGCCTCCCGTACCGCCTGGGCGAGTTCGCTGTCCTGGATGACGGCGTGACCGAGCGCCGAGACGAGTTTCGTGTCCTTCGCCGACCAGGCGCCCGCCGCCCGCGCGGCCTGCCTCAGGTCCTCCGCGAGCGAGCCCGTGTCGATGCCGGTGAAGTGCACCCGGCGGTTGGCGCGCAGCGCGGCCGCGACGAACTGGGGCTTGGTCCCCCACTGCCGGTAGAGCGTGGACTTGCTGCACCGGGTGCTGCTGGCGACGCCCTCCATGCTGACGGAGTCGTACCCGCATTCCCGGATCTGTTCGAGCACGGCGTCGAAGAACTCCCGCTCACGCTCCGGCGTGATCTTGGAGCGGCGCGAGGCGGCGACCGTGTCCGGTGCGTCCTCAGCCTGCGACGTCATGGCTCGTCTCCTCGCTCGGTCCACGGACCCGGGGTCCGCTCTCCAGTGTGTCTCGTTTCGCTATCGATACGCCAGTGTACCGGTACTCCGCCGTATCGGTACCCGCCCGTATCGGTACACTGGCGTATCGGAACGAACTCGTACCGATGAGTTCGGGCCGCCGACCGGGTCACAAACCCGGCCAGCACCACCACACGCACCACCGTCAGCGAAGGGGCCGGGGGATGAATGCCCGCACCGAGCCTGCAGAGAAGGGGACCAGCGCGATAGCGCGGCCCCCGCTCGTCCGTGAGCTCCTGCTCGTCGCAGGACTCTTCCTCGTCTACAAGTTCGGCCGCCAGCTGGCGACGGGCCACACCGGTGAGGCCCTGCACAACGCCCGCCACGTGTGGGACCTGGAACGGACCCTGCGTCTCCCGAACGAGGGCTCGGTGCAGTCGGTGCTGCTGCACAGCGACACCCTCGTGCACATCGCGAACACCTTCTACGCGACCGTCCACTTCCCGGCCACCGTGGCCTTCCTGGTCTGGCTGTACCTGCGGCGCCCCGCGCACTACGTCTGGGCCCGCCGGGTCCTGGCGACGGTCACCTCGGCCGCCCTCGTCCTGCCCTTCGTGTTCCCGCTCGCGCCCCCGCGCATGCTGGCCGCGACGGGCCTGGTCGACACCGCCAAGGTCTACGGCCCCTCGGTCTACGGCCCGCCGACCAGCGACCACCTCTCGAACCAGTTCGCGGCGATGCCCTCGCTGCACTTCGGCTGGGCCCTGATGGTGGCGATCGGCCTGATCGTCGCGACCCGCTCGCGCTGGCGGTGGCTGTGGCTGCTGCACCCGCTGGTCACGCTGGTGGTCATCGTCGGCACCGCGAACCACTACTGGCTCGACGCGATCGTGGCCGCCGCCATGCTCGGCATCACCCTCGCGCTGATCCATCCCCCGCACCGCACGGCGACGACCGCCGGACGCGGACAGCCCCGACTCGCCGTGGAAGAGCCGGTCCTGGTCGGAGCGGGCCGATGAACGCCACGCTCGTCGCCGTCGTCCTGTCCCTGTTCTCGGCGGTCGCCTACGCGGCGGCGGCCGTGGCCCAGGAGCGGCTGGCCTCCCGCAACTCCGACGCGGGCATGCTCCGCCTGCTCGCCACCGGTTCCTGGTGGTGGACGGTCGTCCTGAACGCGTCGGCCGCACTGCTCCACGTCGTGGCGCTCAAGTACGGCCCGCTGACCGTCGTACAACCGCTGGGAGCTCTCACGCTCGTCGCCGCCGTGCCCATGGGCGCACGCGTGGCCGGCCGTCGGGTCACCCTGGCCGAATGGCGGGGCACCGCCCTCACGTTGCTCGGCCTGTCGGCCCTGCTGGTCACGGCGTCGGGCCCGCAGCCCGACCAAGTCCTCACCGTTCCCCAGGCGTTGGCGGTCGCGGGCGCGACCTCCGCCCTGATCGGCCTGCTGGCCCGCCGCGGCGCGAAGCCCGGTCTACGGCATGCCTCGGCGTCCGGTGTCGCCTCGGGGGTGGCCTCCGCGCTCACGCAGACCGTGACGGTCGCGGCGACGGACCGTTCGGGTCCGCTGCTGAGCATGCAGGTGGTCGGAGTCGCCCTGCTGGTCGCGGTGTTCGCGGCGGGCGGGCTGCTGCTCTCGCAGACCGCCTACCGGGGCGGTCTCGGCGCCCCGCTCGCGGTGGTGACCCTGTCGAACCCGGTGGCCGCCGCCGCGATCGGCCTCGCGCTGCTGGGCGAACGCCTCCAGGGCGGCGCGGCCGGCATCCTCCTCGCCCTGGCGGGAGCCGGAATCGCGTCCTGGGGTGTGGTGTTGCTGACCCGGGTGACACCCGCCGTACCGCTGCCGCACGAGTACGGCGACCACGATCACCCTGTGGCCGCCGTCCTGGCGCTGGAGCCCCGATCGGCCTCCGCCGAACCGGCGTTGCTGCCCCGTCAGCCGGACCGGAAGTCCGCGCCGGGGCATCTCACCGCGCTCTGATCAGGGTCAGCCGAGGCCGCGCGAGTCCTGCTTGAGCGCGGTGTCGACGGTCAGGGCCGTCGCCACCACCAGGCTCAACAGGGGCTCGGGCAGCTGGTAGTGGATCTGCAGGACGTAGTTGTCCGCCGTCGTGAACATCGTCTTCGCGAGGCCTTCCCAGGTCTTGGTGATCCGGGCGACCTCGTTGTCCGCGTGGTCGACGATCGCGAAGTTCCAGGCCCGCCAGTTCTCCGCCTTGATCGCGCCGATCTGCTGACCGTTCGCGTTCAGCGCGAAGTTGATCTTCCCGATCATGTTCTGCTGGACGATCTCACCCACGGGCGAGCCGTCCGGACGGGTCACGATCACCCGGGACTTCATGATCTTCGCCGGCCGGGTCAGCACCAACTGCGGCTGCCCGTAGGCGTCCCGGATCTCCAGCTTGTGGGTCATGTACTGGTCGAGGCTGGAGACGAAACGCAGCGCCTTCTTCAGCGTGCTCTGGCCTATCTCGGTGACCGAGCCGATCAGATTGCCGTTCTGATCCATGACCTTGTACTCGTTGGTCAGCTCGATCAGCTTGGCCTTCTGGTTCACCACGAGCACCGGCTCGCTGAACAGGCTGCCGCCGCCGGGGCCGCCCCCGGCGACCCCGGCCTGCTGCTGCACCTGCTGCTTGACCTGGCGCTGAGCCCGCGGATCCGGCCCCGCCTGCTGCTGCGGCACGGCCTGCGGCTGCTGCTGGGCGGCCTGGCCCTGCTGGTCCGCGTTGGTGTGCTCGGTCCACTTCGCGCCGTCCCAGTACCGGAGGGTCTGGGGCGCTCCGTGCGGATCCGGGTACCAGCCTGCAGGTGTGTTCGAATGCGTGGTCACCGGGGCACACTACCGCGAGTGCCCCGGAAAACAACCGGCTTCACAAAGCCCCTCAAGCGGTCGCGATCGCCGGGTCGCTGACCCCCGGACGGCCGTTCTCGACATGTCCGGCGAATCGCCGCTGGAACGTCGCGTCGCCGTCGGAGGTGACCGTCAGGTCGTACCACCGCTTGCTCGCGCCGAGGTCGAAGGTGTGCCGTAGGGTGGCGCCCGCCCGCACCTTGAAGGTCTGGGAACGCCCGCCGTAGCCGCTCACGACCTTCAACTGCACTGTCCCGGAGCCCTTGTTGGTGAAGGTCAGCTCGATGTCGTCGCCGCAGGTGCGGGCGGTGACCTCGGGTCCGGCGGTCTTGCCGGGGCCCTTGAAGACGCGCAGGAAGCCGTTCGGGCCGTGCACGGTCAGGTCGTACGAGCCGTTCGAGTACGCCGAGTTCCAGGCGTCCGAGACGGACTTGCCGGCCTCGGTGGTGTAACTCCAGGGCCCGTCCGTGCGGTTGGCGGAGGTGACCAGGAAGTTGGCCCCGGCCTTCGCGCCGGAGGCGAAGGTGAGCGTGAACTTCCCCGCCTGCGTGTCGGCCGAACCGTCCACCGTGGCCGCGTACTTGAGGGGTCGGGACGGGCGCAGTCCGCGTTCCTGCTTGGGCAGCACCGGGTTGGCGGGCGGGGTCGGCACATAGTCGGGGTGGCGGTTCTTGTCCGGCGGCTGGTAGCCGTCTGTGTCCGGGAGCGGGACCTTCTTGACGTCCTTGTGGGAGAAGTCGAAGGCACCGGTCAGGTCACCGCAGATCGCGCGCCGCCACGGCGAGATGTTGGGCTCGTGGACACCGAAGCGGGTCTCCATGAACCGGATGACCGAGGTGTGGTCGAAGGTCTCCGAGCAGACGTAACCGCCCTTGCTCCAGGGCGAGACGACGATCATCGGCACGCGCTGGCCGAGGCCGTAGGGGCCGGCGGGGTGGCTGGCGTCGCCCTTGAAGAGGTCGGGGCCGACGTCGACGGTCGACTTGCCCTGCGCGGCCGAGCCCGGCGCGAACGGCGGGAGCAGGTGGTCGAAGAAGCCGTCGTTCTCGTCGTAGGTGATGAACAGGGCCGTCTTCGCCCAGACCTCGGGGTCGGAGGTCAGCGCGTCCAGGACCTGGGCGACGTACCAAGCGCCGTAGTTCGCGGGCCAGTTGGGGTGCTCGGTGAAGGCTTCGGGGGCGACGATCCAGGAGATCTTCGGCAGCTTGCCGCCCTTGACGTCGGCCTTCAGCTGGTCGAAGAAGCCCTCGCCCTTGGTGGCGTCGGTGCCGGTGCGGGCCTTGTCGTAGAGCGGGTCGCCGGGCTGGGCGTTCTGGAACTGCTTGAAGTACAGCAGCGAGTTGTCGCCGTAGTTGCCGCGGTAGGCGTCCTGGATCCAGCCCCAGCCGCCGGCCGCGTCGAGGCCGTCGCCGACGTCCTGGTAGATCTTCCAGGAGACGCCCGCCTTCTCCAGCCGCTCGGGGTACGTCGTCCAGCTGTAGCCGGCCTCGTCGTTGCCGAGGACCGGGCCGCCGCCGACGCCGTCGTTGCCGGTGTAACCCGTCCACATGTAGTAGCGGTTCGGGTCGGTGGAGCCGATGAACGAGCAGTGGTACGCGTCGCAGATGGTGAAGGAGTCGGCGAGCGCGTAGTGGAACGGGATGTCCTCGCGGGTCAGGTACGCCATCGTCGTGGAGCCCTTGGACGGCACCCACTTGTCGTACTTGCCGCCGTCGAACGCGGCGTGCCCGTCGTTCCAGCCGTGCGGGAGGTCCTGGATGAACTGCAGGCCCAGGTCGTCGGCCTCGGGGCGGAACGGGAGGATGTCCTTCGTGCCGTCCGACTGGTACCAGACCGGTTTTCCGTCCTGCCGGGTCACGACCGGACGCGGGTCGCCGAAGCCCCGGACGCCTCTGAGCGAGCCGAAGTAGTGGTCGAAGGATCGGTTCTCCTGCATCAGGACGACGATGTGCTCGACGTCCTCGATGCTCCCCGAGCGGTGGTTCGCCGGGAGCGCGGCGGCCCGCTCGATGCTGTTCGACAGCGCCGTGAACGCCGTGGTGGCACCCGCGAGTTGGAGAAAGCGACGCCGATTGACTTCGGACATGGGTGAGGCACCTCTCATCCTGACGCGCGGCCGGCCGGAACATGGCGAAATGCGCGCGGTGCGAGTGTTCCAAGAGCAACAAACGTCAGGGAAGGGTCTGGTGGCGCCCATGTGAAAGTCGTCCGTACGTGCGGGGGCGGGCCCGCAGCGCGGCGCCGCATGCCGTCGCCTCCGACGTGCGGCTCCGCACCGGACGCGTCAGCTGTACGCCTTCAGCGTGCAGGCACGGTCCAGTGTGTCGATCTGGGACCCGGTCTGCGTCGGGGTGCTCTCGTAGGTCCAGCCGGAACCGTCGGACAGGCCCTTGACCTTCAGGCCGCCGTGGTTCAGGCACTTGATGTACGTCTGGAAGTCGTCCAGGTAGTGCGGGTTCTTCGCCGGGTCCTCCTCCGGAGGCTGAAGCGGCCACTTCGAGGTGCACGCCTTGTAGGCGGCCGGGTATTTCCTGATGTCGGCGCTGACCGAGAGCTTGGTCGAGCCGGGCTTGCGCTCGCCGGGGACACCGTGCTCGTGGAGGCAGTCGAAGAAGATCTGCGTCAGCCGCGCCGCCTCCTTCTTGGAGGTGTCCAGCCGCAGTTGGGGCCGGCCCGACTCCCCGGTCGCGCTCACCGACGCCGCTCCGGCTCTCGCGCTCGGGCTGTTGATCGAGGCGACGCCGTTGTCCTTGTCCTTGCCCGCGGTGTCCTGGCCGCCGCCCGAGCCGCCGCCGCAGGCGACCAGGAGGGAGAGCGCCGCCGTCGCGCCGAGACCGGCGAGGCCGGCGGACCGGGTTCGGTGAGTGGGGATCGCCATGGCCGAACGGTCACCCGAGGATATGAAGATCCTGTCAGGCCGCCGTCAGACTTCTGTCTGGTGTCAGGGCGTCGACCTTAGGGTGAGCGGCGTGAACGCATATGTCCTGGTGGCCGAGGACGACGTCAAACAGGCCGAGGTGATCCGCCGCTATCTGGAGCGCGAGGGCCACTCCTCCCTGGTCGTCCACGACGGGCGTGCGGCCATCGACGAGGTACGGCGCCGGCAGCCGGATCTGCTCGTCCTCGACGTCATGATGCCCCTGGTCGACGGACTGGACGTGTGCCGCGTGCTGCGCCGGGAGTGCGATGTGCCGGTGCTGATGCTGACCGCGCGCAGCACGGAGGAGGACCTCCTGCTCGGCCTCGACCTGGGCGCCGACGACTACATGACCAAGCCGTACAGCCCCCGCGAGCTGATGGCCCGCATCCGCACCCTGCTCCGGCGGACGCGGGCCGCGACGGCGGCGGCGCCGGACGACCCCGTGCTGCGGATCGGCGCGCTCGCCATCGACCCCGTCCGCCGCACCGTCGCCCTCGACGGACGCCAAGTGGTGTGCACACCTGGGGAGTTCGAGATCCTCGCGGCGATGGCCGCCGAGCCGGAACGGGTCTTCACCCGCCGCCAACTCCTCGCCCTGACACGGGGGTTCGACCGTTACATCACCGAGCGCACGATCGACGTCCACGTCCTCAACCTGCGCAAGAAGATAGAGGCGGTCCCCCGCCGACCGGCCTATCTGCAGACGGTGTACGGCGTCGGCTACAAGCTCATCGACGGCAGCCGTGCGCGCTGACACGGAAGCGGGGACGGAAGCGGAAGCCGGTGCGGGGACCGGGTTCCCGGCGGGCGGCCGGACGAGGTCCAGGATCAGGGTCCGGGCCAAAGTGCCGCTGCACAGAAGCCTGTTGGTGCGGTTGCTGGCCACGTCCGTGATGATCGCGGTCTGCTCGGTCGCCGCCACCGCCTGGCTCGCCGCCCGTACCACCAGCAGCGCCATCCAGCAGGAACAGGGCCAACTCCTGTCCTCCGACACCGACATCTACGACACCCTCGTCGGCTACGCCGCCACCCACCCCGACTGGACCGGCGTCACCCCCACCCTCCACCGTCTCGCCGAGCGGACCGGCCGCCGTATCACCCTGACCACTCAGAGCCGCCGCGTCGTCGCCGCCTCGTCGGCCACCGCCACCACGCTCCCCACCCGGGCATCCGCGGTCGTCGACCCGCTGCACACCGACCCGGCGCTGCTGCCCGGCGGTGACGCCGGCCGCATCGACCCCCGCGCGGTCGGCCCGTACAGACTGACCGCCGCCGAGCGGAAGGAACTGCGCGGCAGAGCCGACAAGATCCTCTACTGCCTGGGCGGCGCGAACGGCATCGCCAAGCTCTCCGAGGCGCCGAGCGGCCGCACCTCCCTCAAGCTCGTCGACAGCGCCCTGGACGGCAACGTCAAGGGCGCGGGATGCGGCGTGGGCACGCTCGCCGCGCCCCAGCCGACCGAGCGCGAGCCGCTGAGCCGACTCAACACCATGGTCAACGACTGCCTGCGGCGCGAGCACCAGGAACCCGTGAAGGTCGGCATCGACTTCGTCCTCGGCTACGGCGGCCCGGCCGCCCAGACCTGCCTGGACACCGCCCGCCGCGAGCAGCTCACCCCCTACGTCGCCCCGGCCGCCCTCCTCTTCGTCACCACCCCGACCGGCTCGACCACCGCCCCCGCCTTCCACTTCACCTCCGCCAACACCGCCCGTATCGCCGGCGTGGCCGGGCTGGTGCTGCTGGTCACCGTGGCCGTCACCGTCGTCGTCGGCACCCGCCTGGTCCGCCCGCTGCGCGCCCTGGCCGACGCGGCCCGTCGCCCCGTGGAAGAACACCAGCGCGTACCGGTCACCACCAACGACGAGATCGGCTACCTCGCCGCCGCCTTCAACGACCTCACCCAACGCCGCGAACGCATGGAGGGCCAGCGCAAGGCGATGGTCAGCGATGTCGCCCACGAACTGCGCACCCCGCTCAGCACCATCCGAAGCTGGCTCGAAGCCGTACAGGACGGCATCGCCACATCCGACCAAGCGCTCGTCGACTCTCTCCTCGAAGAGGCACTGCTCCTCCAGCACATCGTCGACGACCTCCAGGACCTCGCCGAAGCCGACGCGGGCCAGCTGCGCATCCACCCCGAACCCCTCCGCGTACGCGACCTTCTCGACCACGTCGCCACCGCCCACCTCGGCCGCGCCGAGACCGCGGGCGTCACCCTCACCACCCACACCGACGGCGACCCCGAACTCTCCGGCGATCCCGTCCGGCTGCGGCAGGTCATCGGCAACCTGGTCTCCAACGCGCTACGGCACACCCCGCCCGGCGGCACTGTCACCCTGCGGGCGCGCCGGACCGGGGACCACGTGACGGTCGAGGTCGCCGACACCGGTACCGGCATCCCCGCCGAAGATCTCCCCCGCGTCTTCGACCGTTTCTGGCGGGCCGAGAAATCCCGCAACCGCCGCACCGGCGGCAGCGGTCTGGGCCTCGCCATCGTGCGCCGGCTGACCGAGGCACACGGCGGGACGGTGACCGTGACCAGCGCGGTCGGCGCCGGCACGGTCTTCACGGTCCGCCTCCCCGTGTGAGCTACTCGGGAGCCGGCGGCAGGCGCATCCCCACGAGGTCGGCCGGGACCGGGGTGTCCGGGCGGAAGAAGGGTTCCGAGGGTCCGTCCTGGGCATTGGCGGGGGCGTCCGTGAGCCGGAACCGGTCGCGCAGTCGGCCGTAGAAATCCGTCGGGCGGAGGCGGACGAGGCGGACGCGTTGGGGGGCGCGGAAGACGCCGATCCAGTCGCCGGGGTCCAGGACGCCGCGGAGTTGGCCGTCGACGGTGACGATCGCCTGGCCGGAGTGGGGCAGGACGCGCAGGCCGATCGGTTCGTCGGGGGCGGCGATCACGCTGCGGTTGAACGTCATGTGCGGGGCGATCGGCGTGAAGACGAGGGCGTCCATGTGCGGCGAGAGGACCGGTCCGCCGGCGGCGAAGCTGTAGGCCGTGGAGCCGGTCGGGGTGGCGACGGCGAGCGCGTCGGCGGAGTAGGTCGCGAGCAGTCGTCCGGCGAGGTAGACGCCGACGCCGACCTGCCGGTCGCGGGCGAGCTTCTCCAGGACGACGTCGTTGAGCGCGGTGACGTCCAACGCGCAGCCCCAGCCGCCGCCTTCCGTGGTCTCCGGCCGGACCTGCGGCGGCGGCAGGGCGGGACCCCGGCCGTAGCGCAGCAGGGCCTCCATCTCCTCGGGGATGTCCAGCGGGCGGGAGGCCCGCATGGTCAGCGTCATGCGCTCCTCCACGATCGCCCGCCCTTCGTGGACGGCGTCGAGGGCCTCGCCGATGTCGCAGGCGGGGACCTCGGTGAGGAAGCCGACCTTGCCGAGGTCGACGCCGAGGACGTCGGCGTCGCTCTTGACGGCGATGCGCGCGCCGCGCAGGAAGGTGCCGTCGCCGCCGAGGGTGACGACGAGGTCGGGGTTGCCCGCGGCCTCGGCCTCCTCGCGTCCGGTACGGCGGTGGTGGTCCTTGGCCCACACGTCGATCTCCGTGCAGCGGACGTCGTGCGCCTCGCTCCAGGCGTGCACGGCGGCCGCCGCGTCCCGGGCGGTCTCGCGTCCCAGGTGGACGACGAGGCCGATACGACGTACGGGCATGGGGTCCTCCGTGGAGTGGCGGTCGGGGCGTCAGGCGGTGCGGAGTTCGGTGGCCAGGGCGGGGCGTTCGGCGGGCGGGACCAGGCTGAGCACGATCTTTCCCCGCGTGTGCCGCCGCTGCACCTGCCGGTAGGCCTCCTGGACCTGTTCCAGCGGATACACCGTGCTGATGGGGACGGTGAGGCGGCCCTTGGCGACCAGTTCGGCCAGTTCGACGACCAGTTGAGGGGTGAAGACGTCCTCCTGGGCCCTGCTGCGGACGCCGTGGCGGGCGACCGCCCGGCCGTCGGCGAGGGTGTTGATCCGGTGCGGGGGCACGCCCAGTTCGACGGCGATGTCGACGTTGCCCTGGCCGAAGGTGTCGACGAACGCGTCGATCCCGTCGGGCGCGGCGGCCTTCAGCCGGTCGGCGAGGCCGGGGCCGTGTTCGACGGGGACGACACCGAGCGAGCGCAGGAAGTCGGCGTTGTGCGGTCCGGCGGTGCCGATGACTGTCGCGCCGCGCAGCCGCGCGAGCTGCACGGCGAGCGAGCCGACCCCGCCGGCCGCGCCGGACACCACAACCGTGTCCCCGGCTTCTGGTTCTACGGCGTCGACGGCGGCCCACGCCGTCACTCCCACTGCGGACAGGGGCGCGGCGGCTTCCCAGCTGATGTCGGCGGGCTTGGGGGCGAGGACGTCGGCGGGCGAGACGACGTAGTCGGCCTGCGCCCTTCGGGGCAGATAGCCGATGACCTCGTCGCCGACCGCGAACTCGCTTACGCCGTCGCCGAGTTCGGCGACCCAGCCCGCGAAGTCGTTGCCCTGTCCTTCGGGGAACACGGCCGGCCACATGTCAGCGAAGACGCCCTGCCGGATGCCGGCCTCGCCGGGGTTGACCCCGGCGACGACGACCCGGACGAGGACTTCCCCGGGGCCCGGCTTCGGTCTCGGCACCTCGACGACCTCCAGCACCTCCGGGCCGCCGTAGCGCGAGAACTTCACTGCTCGGGGCATGGTCGAGTCTCCAGTGTCCAGAGGATCGGCGGGCTTACAGAAGGTACTGCCACTTGGTCATCCGGTCCTTGAGATCGACGGTCGGGCCGTCAAGGGTGAAGGTGCCGTCGCCCCGGTGGTGGAACAGGCGCGGGGCCGTCTGCGACGGATCGGTCCAGGCCCGGACCGGTTCCAGGAGGAACAGGCTGTAGGGGGCGACGAGGGTGGTGTCGGCGACCCTGCACTCGATGTTCGCGAAGCACTCGGCGACGAGCGGTGCCCGGACCTTCTCGCCGTCCACGGCGGTCAGGTCGAACTCCTCGAACTTGTCGACGTCCGCGCCCGAACAGTTGCCGATGTCGACGACCGTGGCCGCCATCTCCGCCGTCGGGACGGAGACGACGCACTCGCCGGTCTCGACGAGCGCTTCGTAACTGTGGTCCCAGGGGCCGATGGTGCACGCGATGAGCGGCGGGGCGTGGCGGACCATCATGTTGAACCCGTTGGTCATCACGTTCGGGACGCCCCGGTGCCGGGTGGTGACCAGGATGACGGGGCCGGGTTCGATCAGGTGGTGCACCTGGTCCAGGGGGTGGGGCCGAAGGTCCTTCACGGTGATCATGTCCGCTCCCGGTGCGCTGTCCGTCTCTCTGCCGCTTCGAGTCTCGACAGCCGGCGCGCCGGTATGAAGGCCGTGGTTTTCCTGGGTGCGGGAGGACCAGGCTGGGAGTACGGGCCGGGGTCTACGTGTTCGCGTTCGCGCCGGCCTTCTTCGGCTCGGTGGCCAACGACCTCAGCGTCTCGAAGGCCTGCGCTGTCGGGCCGGCCGGTTCGGCTTGGTAGACGACGAGTTGCTGATGCGGGGCGCCGTTGACCGTGAACGCGGCGAACGCGATGTGCAGGTCGCCGACGTCCGGGTGCTTGAGGTGCTTGCCTTCCTGGGACTTGCTCTTGACGTCGTGCAGCCGCCAGAGACCCGCGAACTCCTCGCTCTCCGCGGAGAGTTCGTCGACCACCTCGGCGATACGGGCTGATTCGGGATCGTGTCCGTAGGCGGCCCGGAGTTCGGCGACACAGGAGTGCGCGGCCCGCTCCCACTCCTGGTAGAACTCGCGCCCCGCCGGATCGACGAACACATTGCGGGCGAGGTTGTCGAACGCGTCGAACCCGCTGTGCAGCGCCGTGGCAAGGGAGTTGCCCGCGAGGATGTCGAGCGCCGGGCCGAGGACGAACGCCGGGGTGTGCTCCCAGCCGTCCATCAACTGCAGCAACTGCGGGCTGACATCGGCCTCACCCCAGTCGTGCGGCCGCTGCGAGGGCGTCAGACAAAGGCGGTTGAGATGGTCGGCGGACTCCGCGTCCAGCTTCAACGCCTGCGATACGGCTTCCAGGACCTGCGGCGAGGGACTGTTCTCGCGGCCCTGCTCCAGCCGGATGTAGTAGTCGGAGCTGACTCCGGCGAGCATCGCGACTTCCTCCCTGCGCAGTCCCGGCACCCGGCGTCGCCCGTACTCGGGCAGACCGACGTCCTGGGGCTTGAGGGCCTCGCGGCGGGCCCGGAGGAAATCACCCAAAGGGGTCCCATTGCTCATGCGGCAAGACTAGATGCTTTTCGATCGTTGAGAAGAGCCGCTCGTGCACGAACGCACCAGGTTCCACACTCTTCACACAGCGTGATTCACCACCCGGACGACCTGCCCCGTAGCTCCTCCACGCCACCCGGGGAGCCATGATCCTGGGTGCAACGCACCCACCGTCGGCAGAACTTCTCCGGGCGTTTTCCGCCTAGCCTCGACGGTATGTACAACGACACGCGCCCCGACCCGGTTGAAGGGCTGGGTCAGTTCCTCCGCTCCCGCCGGGAGCGCGTCAGCCCCGCCGACGTGGGGCTGTCCGGCTCCGGCCGGCGACGGGTGCCCGGACTGCGCCGCGACGAGGTCGCCACGCTCGCCGGGGTCAGCCCGAGCTACTACAGCAGACTCGAACAGGGCCGTGAACTCAGCCCGTCGGTACGGGTGTTGGAGGCCATGGCACGCGTGCTGCGGCTGGCGGAGGAGGACCGGCTGGAGCTGTTCCGGCTGGCCCGGCCCACGGGCCGTCGTACGAAGTCGCCGTCCCGTGTCGAGCGGGTGCGCCCGCATCTGCGGCAGCTGATCGAGAGCTGGACCAGGACCCCGGCCTTCATCATCGGCCACGCCCAGGATCTGCTGGCGGCCAACGCCCTGGCCGACGCCCTCTACCGCGACTTCGCCGAGCGCGACAACGTGCTGCGGATGCTGTTCCTGGACCCCGCGGCGAAGACGTTCTACCGGAGCCCGGAGCGGGCGAAGAACCGCGCCGTCGCCGATCTCCAGCAGTCCGCCGCGAGCACGCCCGAGGATCCCCGCATCCTGGAACTCGTCGGCGAACTGTCCGTGCGCAGCCCGGAGTTCCGCTCGCTGTGGGCCCGCGAGTACACCCGGGTCCCGCCCTACGAGGTCAAGCGGATGCGCCATTCCGTGGTCGGGGAGCTGGAGTTGCGGCACGAGGCACTCAACATCCGCAGCGCGCCCGGGCAGCAGCTGATCATTCTGCAGGCGGAGCCGGACTCGCCCTCGGCGGACGGTCTGGCCCTGCTGGGCTCGCTCAGCGCGCCCGAGGTGCCGCACCAGGAGAATCCGGCGCGGGGCGCCCAGTAAAAGCCCGAATCGGGTTACTGGGAATTCCTCTCGACCGCTCCCAGTATGCGGTCGAGGAAATCGCCGAAAAGACGTACCTCGTCCGAATTCAGCGGGTCGAAGAACAGCCGCCGAACATTTTCCACATGCGTGGGTGCGGCGGCCTCGATCGCTTCCCGGCCCTTTTCCGTGAGCCGTACCATCGAGCCGCGGGCGTCGTCCGCGCAGGCCTCGCGCGTGACGAGCCCGCGCTTCTCCATGCGGCTGATCTGATGCGACAGCCGGCTGCGCTCCCAGTCGACCTCGGCACCGAGCTCCCGCGCACGCAACACACCGTCGGCGGACTCGGACAGGGGCGCGAGGAGGGCGTAGTCCGCCGCCGAGAGGCCCGAATCCCGCTGAAGTTGCTGGTCCTGGGCCCGTTGCAGCTCGCGGCGCAGTCTCCGGTACTTCGCCCAGACGTCGGCCTGGTCGGGGGTGAGCCATCGGGGTTCGGACATGACGCCACCGTACCAGGTTGTTGACATGTCACCGACTTTGCCGGTCACCGCCCGTTCCTGGGTGTGGGACTCCCAGGAAAACCGCTGCCTTCATAGCCCCGTCGTGCAGGGACAGACTCGTACTCGTCAACAAGAAATCCCCCACAAGGGGAAGCGACGAAAGAGGTTTTCCCCATGGCTACGTGGTTTGTCACCGGCGCCTCCCGCGGAATCGGCGCGGAAATCGCCCGGGCCGCGCTGGCAGGCGGTAACAATGTCGTGGTCGCCGTACGGAATCCGGAGCGGGTGCCCGACGACCTGAAGAAGTCCGACAACGTGTTCGCGGTCGCCCTGGACGTCACGGACGACGACAGCATCCCGCGGGCGGTCGAGGCCGCGGTGGAGCGCTTCGGCGGTATCGACGTCCTGGTGAACAACGCCGGCCGCGGTCTGCTCGGCGCCCTGGAGGAGATCACCGACGCGGAGGCGCGGTCGCTGTTCGACCTCAATGTCTTCGGCCTGATCAACGTCACCCGCGCGGTGCTGCCCGTGATGCGCAAGCAGGGCTCGGGCAAGCTGGTGCACATCGGTTCCCGCTCGGGCTTCGAGGGCGAGCCCGGCGTCAGCCTGTACTCCGCGTCGAAGTTCGCGGTCGCCGGCATCAGCGAGGCGCTCTCCGCCGAGATGGCGCCGTTCGGCATCCAGTCGATGGTGGTCGAACCGGGCGTCTTCCGCACCGACTTCCTCGACTCCAGCTCCCTCTCGGTGGCCGCGAACCGCATCGCCGACTACGACGACACCCCGGCGCATGTGACGCTCGACTGGATCGACCGCGCCAACCACGCGCAGCTCGGCGACCCCGTCCTGGGCGCTGCGCTCATCGTCGAGGTCACCGGCACCGAGAAGCTGCCCACGCATCTCTACCTCGGCCGCGACACCCTGGAGCGGCTGGAGGTCAAGTACCAGCAGGTGCAGGACGACCTGGCCCCGTGGCGCGAGAAGTCCGCGGCCACCGGGCACGACGCCGCCTGACGCACAACGGGCGCCCGGGCCCGGCGAGTTCGGGCGCCCGTGCCGGCCACCGTCCGGCACACCTGACGTTCCCCCACGCCTGACACACCGTCAAACACCTTCCCCATCAGAGTGATTGAGGTTCTGTGATGTCTACTTCCGCCCTGCTCACCGGTACCCCCCTCGCCGGCCGTGTCGCCGTCGTCTCCGGCGCCTCCAGCGGCATGGGTGCCGTCACCGCCGAACGGCTCGCCGAACTCGGCGCCACCGTGGTCGTGCTGGCCCGCCGCAAGGAGCGGCTGGAAGGCGTGGTCAAGAACATCGAGGCCGCCGGCGGCACCGCGCTCGCCCTGGCCGTCGACGTCACGGACCGCGCCGCCGTCCAGACCGCCGCCGACCGGGTCGCCGAGCACTTCGGCAAGGCCGACCTGGTGTTCAACAACGCCGGTGTCCAACTCATCTCCGGTATCGAGGAGTTGAAGGTGGACGACTGGCAGCGCCAGATCGACCTCAACATCAGCGGGCTGATGAACGTGATCGCCGCGTTCCTCCCCCATCTGACGGAGTCCGCCGCCGCGGGCAGGCCGGCCGACCTGATCAACACCTCGTCGATCGCGGCGACCCGCATCCTGACGAAGTTCTCGATCTACTCCGGCACCAAGGCGTACATCAGCCACCTCACCCGGCTGCTCCGGGTGGAGCTCGGCCCGAAGATGGTCCGCGTGGCCACCATCGAGCCCGGCATGGTCGACACCGAGCTGCCCGACCACGTCACCGACCCCGACGCGTCCAAGCTGATGGCTGACCTCATCCACGACATCGACGTCCTCCAGAGCGCCGACGTCGCCGAGACCGTCGCCTTCATGGCCGCCGTACCGCGCCACGTCAACCTCACCGAGATCACCATCCTGCCGACCGCGCAGACCGTCTGAGATCCGTCCGTCCCCCATCCCTTCAGGGCGGGGGAGGAACAGCCGGGCGCTGCTCCTCCCCCGCCCCGACGGCATTGGTTGACACGACAACATCAGTGGTGTTTTGTTGACACGTCAACTAGGACACATCCTCCCGCAACGCAACCCCAGGCAGACCGGAGGCCGGCATGAACATCACGGTGATCGGACGAGGACACGTCGGCGGCGGCCTGGCCCGCCTGTGGGAGAAGGCCGGGCACGAGGTCAGGACGCTGGGCCGCGACGGCGGTGACGCCTCGGACGCCGATGTGGTGGTCGTGGCCGTCCCCGGCAACCAGATCGCCGAGGCGCTGCGGGGCGTGACCGGCCTCAACGGCCAGGTCACCATCGACGCGACCAACCTCTACTCGGAGCGCGACACCGCCTTCCCCTCCCTCGCGCACCAGGTGAAGTCGATCGTCGGCGGCCCGACCGCGAAGTCCTTCAACACGGTCTTCGCCTCGGCGTACGACCAGATCGGCACCCAGCGGGTGACCCCGAGCAGCTTCTACGCCGCCGAGCCGGGCGCGAAGGACATCACAGCGCGACTCATCACGGACGCCGGTTTCGACCCGCTCTACGTCGGCGACCTCGACCCGGGCGCACGTCTGCTGGAGGACAGCTCGGGCCTGACCCGCGCGCTGGCCGGGCAGCTCGGCGGCCCGTTCTTCTACCGGTACGGGCGGCCCGGGGAGCTGTGAGCACGGGGGCGGTCGACCAGGCCGGGGCCGTAGAAGAGCCGGAGCGCTTCCGGCACGGTTCGCGGCGCGCACCGCCCGTCGCCGGAAACCCTGACGTCGCGATCAAGCCTCCTTGACCTTGTCGCAACGTCAGGGTTTCTACTGAGGCCATGCGAATCGGCGAGATCGCCGCCCTCATCGGGGTCACCCCGCGAGCCGTGCGGCACTACCACCATCTCGGGCTGCTGCCCGAACCCGTACGGCGGAGCAACGGCTATCGCGCGTACGACATCCGGGACGCCGTCCTGCTCGCCCGGATCCGGCGCCTGACCGAGCTGGGCCTCGGTCTCGACGAGGTGCGTGACGTCCTCGCGGACGACGAGGGCCGTGAACTCGTCGACGTTCTCAAGGAGTTGGACGAGGACCTCGGCCGGCAGGAAGCGGTCATCCGGGAGCGACGCGAGCGGCTCGCCGGGCTGCTGACCGAGGCGCGGGACGGTCGGCTCACCGCCGAAGCACCCCTGTCACCACAGCTCACCGCCCTGCTGGCGGGCCTCGGCGAGCTGCCGGACTCCCCCATGGCCGTGAAGGACCGCGAGATCCTGGCCCTCCTCGACACCGTGGCCCCCGAGGCGGACCGGGTCCGGCTGATGGAGACGCTGCGGGGAATGGCGGAGCACGCGGGCGAGATGTACGCCTTGCTGGACGCCCTCGCCGACAAGGAACCGGACGACCCCGGGGTGACCCGCGCCGCCGCCGCGCTCGCGGCTCTGCTGCCCGACGACCTGGCCGCGCGGTTCTCCGACCGGCCCGACGGCGGTCTGACCGACGCCCTCTTCGCGGACCTGGCACCGGCCCAGTCGGCGGCGGTACGCCGTGCGATCGACCTCGCGAGGCACCGACAGCAGCACCCGCGGAAGAACCGACAGGAACCCCCGTCATGACGACGACGCCGGAGATCCAGACGCCCCTCCCCCAGCCCGAAGCCCCCGCGCGCGGACCGGTCCTGCGGACGCTGCGCACCGTCGCGGTGCCCGCCCAACTCGCCCTGGCCGTCTGCCTGTTCACCGGCGCTCCGGTGCCCGAGGCCGTCGTGCTCGGCGGCAAAGCACTCCTGCTGGTACTGCTCGCCGCCGAGGCCTACGTGTGGCTTCGGCTACGGCGGCTCGGGCTTTCCCGGCGTCAGGCGTTCGCGCGGCTCGTGCCCGAGCGTGTGGCGCGGTACGTGGCGCACGAGGCGCGGATCCTGACGAGCCTGGTCCGGTGGGTCGTACGCCGTCCGCACGGTGTCGGCGCGGCCGACGCGGTCTTCCCGCACGCCCGCGACCAGGCCGCGATGATGTACGGCCTCACGTTCGTGTGCGTGGCCGAGACGGTCGCCCTGTCGTTCCTGCTCGCCAGGTGGCCCGTGGTCCACGCCGTCCTTCTGGTCGTCGACGTCTACACCGTCCTGTTCGTCCTCGGCATGCACGCGGCCGCGGTCACCCGGCCGCACGTCCTCGCCGGGGGTGTCCTGCGCGTCCGGCAGGCGGCCAACGTCGACCTCCGCATCCCCCTCGCGCAGATCGCCTCCTTCCGGCGCGAGACGCGGTTCACCCACGAGAAGAAGGACGGCGAGCTGAACCTGCCCGTCGGCTCCCAGACCTCCCTCACCCTCGAACTGACCGAACCGGTCAACGCCCCCAAGCTCCTCGGCGTCCCTCGCCTCGTCCGGGTGATCAGGCTGCACGCCGACGACCCCAAGTCCCTCTACGACGCGGTCACTTGGGCACGCACCGCGCCCTCGGCCCATGACGCCGACTGAGTCCTCGCCATCGTCGCGGCCGGGTCTCCGTTGTTTGTAGTGTGCGGAAATGACGAGAAGCGAGCGCATCGCGGACCAGCTGGACTGGTACTGGCACAAGAACCTGCGGCCCCGGCTGGACGGTCTGACCGACGAGGAGTACTTCTGGGAGCCGGTGCGCGACTGCTGGAGCATCCGTCCGCGTGGCACGTCGGCCGCACCGATGCCGGAGGGCTCGGGGGAATGGACGCCGGACTTCGCGTCCCCCGGCCCGGAGCCGGCACCGGTGACCACGATTGCCTGGCGGCTGGCGCACATCATCGTCGACTGCCTTGGTCATCGGGTCGGTTGGTACTTCGGCGGCCAGGGCTTCGACTCCGAGACGTTCGCCTACGCGGGGACCGCCAACGAGGCGCTGAAACAGCTCGACGAGATGTACGGGAGATGGAACACGGGGGTCCGCGAGCTCTCGGACGCCGACCTGGACAGTCCGCCCGCGGTGGGTCCCGAGCCGTATCCCATGGAGAACAGGATCCTGCACGTCAACAGGGAGTTGATCCATCACGGCGCAGAGATCTCCCTGCTGCGCGACCTCTACCGGTGGCAGGACGGAGCCGCACCGCGCCGCATCTGACTTTCCGGCAACCGGCGACCGAGCTACGGATGCCTGCGCGGGCCCCGTGGTGTTCCGTGGCCGCACGGCTTCACTGAATGTCCCCCCGTGTGGACGCCGCGATCGTGTCCCGGTGGGCGAAGTCGCCCGGGGGGATGCCGGGGTGGTGGCCGAGCGGGGTCGACGGGGCCGTGACGGAGGGGCCGAGGGTGAGGCGGGAGACGATGCGGTAGCGGTCGCCCCGGTAGATCGAGTGGACGTATTCGACGGGCCGGCCCGTCGTGTCCGAGGTGAGGCGCTCGAAGAGGAGGGCCGGGGAGAGTTCGGGGACGTCGAGGAGTTCGGCCTCGGCGCGGGTGACGACGGTCGGCTCGATCGCCTGGACGGCCTCCTGGACGTGCACGCCGTGCTGTTCCCGGAGGTGTTCGTACAGGTCTCCGGCCTCCAACTCCCGTGCGGACAGGGTGGGTACGAGGTCCGCCCTGATGTGCAGGTGCTCGATGGCCATCGGGGCGCCGTCGACCAGGCGCAGCCGGGCCACGTACACGATCTCGGCGGCGGGCGAGAGCCGCAGGCGGCGGCCCACGCGGGCGCCGGCCGGGATGGTGGTGAACTCCAGCAGGCGGCTCGACCAGGCTCCGGAGGCCTGAGGGGCCGTCATGGTCTGTTCGCCGGAGACGAGTTCCTGGGTGATCTTCTCGGGCGCCACGAACATGCCGCGCCCGTGCTCCCGCACCAGCAGCCCCGCGGCGACGAGTTCGTCCACAGCAGCCCTCAAGGTCGGCCGGGACACGCCGAGTTGGGCACAGAGGGCGCGCTCGGAGGGGATCGCGTCCCCCGGGTGGTGCGACTCGACGAGGTCGAGGATGAAGTCGCGGACCCGCTCCCTTTTGAGTACCGCTCCTGGTGCGTCGGCCTTCATGTCGTACTCCCCCTGCGCGGATTCCCGGGTTGACCACTTGACCAGTTGACCAAAGGTCGCCCGCAATCGCCCTGTTGACCCGGGCAGTGTAACCACCACCTGGCAGTGATCCTTCCCATCCGGATCGACCCGCACGCCAAGTCACCTTGCGGCAGAGGGGGTTGACGCCCGCATTGGTCTATGCCACCTTCGTCCCCACATCGAGAGGTGAGATGTCCAGTGGGCTTCACTGGTCAGGTGGTCAGCTGCCCGTTCATGCCCTCCAGAGGTGAACCTCCCCCACACGCCCCCGCCCCGGAGACGATCCATGCCCGCACCGCGCCCCGTGCTCTCCCTCGTCCCCCGCCCCACCAAGTCGGCGGTCGGGCCAGGGCAGTTCACCCTCGACGCCGACACCGCGCTGCACATCGGCGCGGGCGCCGAACCGGCCGCCGACCTGCTGCGCACCCTGCTCGCCCCGGCCACCGGACTGCCTCTGCCGCCCTCCCCCGAGGGCCGGTTGACCCTCACCCTCGACCCCGGTCTCGCCGGACTGGCCGGTCTCGGCGAGGAGGGCTACGGCCTCACCGTCGCCCCGCACGCCGTAATCCTGCGCGCAGCACACCTCACCGGACTGCTGCGCGGCATCCAGACGATCCGTCAACTCCTGCCCCCGCAGGCCCTGTCGGAGACTCCGCAGCCCGGCATCCGATGGGTGCTGCCGTGCGTCGAGATCACCGACCTCCCCCGTCACCCCTGGCGCGGCGCCATGCTGGACGTGGCCCGGCACTTCCAGCCCGTCTCCTATCTGCGGCGGTACGTCGACCTGTTGGCGCTGCACAAGATCGGCGTGTTCCATCTCCACCTCACGGACGACCAGGGCTGGCGCATGCCGGTGTCCGCCTACCCGAAGCTCACCGAGATCGGCGGCCATCGCGCCGAGTCCCAAGTGGGCCCCGCCGGAAGCGACTTGTACGACGGCGTCCCGCACGGCGGCTCGTACACCCGGGCCGAACTCACCGACCTGGTGAGCTACGCGGCAGCTCGCGGTGTCACCGTCATGCCCGAGACGGAGATGCCCGGACATGTACGGGCCGCCCTCGCCGCCTATCCCGAACTGGGCAACAACCCGGGGCGCACCCTCGACGTCTGGACCCGCTGGGGCGTGTGCGACACCGTCCTCGGGGTCCATGACGAGGTCCTCGACTTCTGCCGTACGGTCCTCGACGAGGTCATGGACGTCTTCCCCTCGCCGTACATCCATGTCGGCGGCGAGGAGTGCCCCACCGCCGAGTGGACGCGCAGTGCCGCCGCACGCGAACGGGCCCTGGCGCAGGGTCTGTCGAGCCCGGCGGCGCTGCACGGCTGGTTCCTCGGGCAGATCGGCGACTTCCTCGTGCGGCACGGGCGGCGACCGGTCGGCTGGGCCGAGACGGGGGCCGAACTCCCCCTGGATTTCACGGTGATGACCTGGCGGGACGCCAAGCACACGCTGGCGGCGGCCCGGCGCGGCCACCCCGTCGTGAGCGCCTACCACCGGGCGACCTATCTCGACTACGCCCAGTCCGAGGACCCGGGCGAACCGCCGGCCCAGCCCGGTGACGTCGTCGATCTGCGAACCGTGCACGCTCACGATCCGGTGCCCGAAGACGCCGAACGGGGCGCGGCCGAGCGAGTGTTGGGCACCCAGGCGCAGTTGTGGACGGAGTTCGTCACGACGCCCGAGCGCATCGAGTACCTCACCTACCCCCGCCTGTGCGCGCTGGCCGACCGCGCCTGGAGCGGCGCGACCGACTGGGCGGACTTCAGCTCCCGGCTCGACGACCACACGGCCAGGCTCGACGCGCTGGGCGTGCCGTACCACCGCTGAGCCGTCCCCCTCCCCGTACCGCCCCCTCTCAAGTACCGCCCCTCACCTGTCCGTTCCGGAATCACCCCACCTTTCTGGAGAGGCCCGACATGAGACTCGACACGAGGTTCGCGAAGAACAGACTCCGCGCCGCCGCGTCCGCCGCCGTCGCGGTGGCCATGGGCGCCGCCGCACTCACCGCCATGCCGTCCACCGCGAGCGCGGCGGGCGACGGACTGAGCGTGCAGTACCGCACGAGCGCCACGGGAGCCACCGCCGACCAGTCCGAGCCCTGGTTCAAGGTGAAGAACACCGGCTCCAGCACAGTGCAGTTGGCGAACGTCAAGCTCCGCTACTACTTCAAGGCGGACTCGGCGAGCGCGAGTTACCGCTTCGCGTGTTCCTGGGCGGTGAAGGGCTGCGCCAACGTCACGGGCACCTTCGGCACGCTCGCCAACCCGACGGCCACGGCGGACCGTTACCTGGAGATCGGCTTCACCTCCGGCGCGGGCACCCTCGCACCCGGCGCCGACACCGGTGACATGCAGCTGCGCTTCTACCAGTCGACGTGGCAGACGCTGACCCAGAGCGACGACTACTCCTTCGGCGCCGCGCAGACGTCGTACGCCGACTGGTCAAAGGTCACAGCGCAGTTGGCGGGCACCACGCTCTGGGGCACGGCCCCCGCGGGCAACGACCCGACGAACCCGCCCACCGATCCGCCGACCGACCCCCCGGCCACCGGCGCGACCCTGTTCGACGACTTCAACTACAGCTCCTACAACGACCCGAAGATCTCGGCGCACGGCTGGAGCGTGCGTTCCAGTTCCGGCGGTCCGGGTGTCTCCGGTGCCACCTGGGCGCCGGAGAACGTCACCTTCGCCGGCACGAGCGGCAACTCCGTGATGAACCTGGAGACGTCGACGTCGGGCACCGGCGAGAGCACCAAGCAGACCGAAGTCGTCACCAACACAAGGAAGTTCAAGAACGGCACCTACGCGGCCCGGGTCAAGTTCAACGACGCGCCCAGGTCGGGGCCGGACGGCGACCACCTCGTCCAGACGTTCTTCACCATCAACGACCTCACGGCCCCGATGGCGGACGACTACTCCGAGTACGACTTCGAGTACCTCCCCAACGGCGGCTGGGGCGAGACCTCCAACATCCTCTACACGACGTCCTGGGAGACCTACCAGGCCGACCCGTGGGTGGCCGTCAACCAGCACACCGAGGGCCGGCAGAGCTACAACGGCTGGCACGACCTGGTGCTGACCATCGACAACAACAACATCAAGTACTACATCGACGGCCAGCTCTTCGGCACCCATGACGCCGCGTACCTCCCGGAGCGGCCGATGTCGATCAACTTCAACCAGTGGCTGATCGACTTCGGCGGCCTGACCAGCTCCACCCCGCGGTCCTACGACGAACAGGTCGACTACGTCCTGCACGTCAAGGACCAGGTCCTCACGCCGGCGCAGGTCGCCGCGAAGGTGACCGCGTACCGGGGTGCGGGCACCACGTTCGAGGACACCGTGCCCAGCAGTTGATCACTCAGGGCGGCGGTCCGCGCACTCGGCGTACGGCATCCGAGCGCGCGGCCCGCCGTCGCCTAAGCTCCGGCCCATGCGCGTAATGGTCTTGGAGGACGACCCCGAACTGGGGCCCGTCGTCGCTGCTCAACTACGTGACGCGGGGTTCGCGGTGGACCTCGCGCGCACGCTGGCCGAGGCGGATATCAAGCTCTCCGTCAACCGCTACGACTGTGTCGTGGCCGACCGCTCGGTCCCGGACGGCGACTCCCTCACGCTGCTCGCCGAACACCGGCGCGCGGGATCGGTGCTGCCCTTCCTTCTGCTGACGGCACTCGACGCGGTGAGCGACCGGGTGGCCGGCTTCGAGCACGGCGCGGACGACTACCTGGTGAAGCCGTTCGCCTTCGCCGAACTGGTCGTACGGGTAAGGGCGTTGTGCCGCAGGGAGCAGCCAGCGCGCCCGTCCGTCCTGCGCACGGGCGACCTGGAACTCGACCTGCCGCGCCGCCGGGTCACCCGGGACGGCGTCCTGCTCAGCCTCTCCGCGAAGGAGTTCGCGGTCCTCGAACTGCTGATGCTGCGCGCGGGCGAGGTCGTGACCCGCAGCGAACTGATCGAGAGCTGCTGGGACGAGGCCAGCGAGCCGATGTCGAACGTGGTGGACGTGCTCATCGGACAGCTGCGCAGACGCCTCGGCCCGCCCGACCCGATCGAGACCGTGCGCGGAGTCGGCTACCGCCTGGGCGGCGAGGCATGAACCGCCGCGACACCTCACCCGCCGTGGCCCGACTCCGGCGCACCCGCCGCCTGATGACCCTCCTCTTCGCCTCGACGACAGCGGCCTGCCTCGTCGTCCTCGCCGTGGTCGCGATCCGTATCGACTCGGAGTCCCGCCGCTCCGGCCTCGACCACGAGGTCGGCAGCCGCGCGGCGGGACTGTCACGCGCGGTCTGGTTCGACGCGGGCGTCCTGCACCTGGAGCCGCTGCGCGAGGACGAACTCGCCCAGGGCGCCCAGGTGTTGGCGGTGTTGCAGGCGGCGCCCGGGAAGACGCCGACGGTACGGAACGTCGTACCCGGACGGTCGTCGCTGCCCGACCAGGACCGGTTGGACGAGGTCTGGCGGTCCGTCCTGGACGAGCAGGAAACGGTCCTCGCCAGCGTCTCCGCCACCAAGGGCGGGCGGCTGCGGTGGGCGGCGGCGCCGGTCTGGGACGACGACCGGATCGGGGCGGCCGTCCTCGTCGGCACCGAGCTGGCGCGCAGCGAACACGACCACGACCTCCTGGTGCGCTGGCTCGCCCTCGGCTGCACGGCGCTGGTGTGCTGCGCGGCGGCCGTAGGACATCTGCTGTCCGGGCGGGCCATGCGGCCCGCGCTGCGGGGGCTGGGGCAGCAGGAACAGTTCCTGGCCGAGGCGGCTCACGAGCTGCGGACACCGCTCGCGACGCTGCGGCTCGTGGTGGAGCGGAACGGGTCGTCCGACGAGGCGCTACGGCTCGTGGACCGGCTCAGTCGGCTGGTCACCGGGCTGCTCGCCAGGGCGCGGCTGGAGTCGGGGGCGCAGCGGGTCGAGCTGGTGCGGCTGCGGCTCGACCAGTTGGTGGAGACGACGGTCGAGGAGTTGCCGGACCACGCCGGCGTGACGGTGACGGCCGAGCCCGTAGTGGTGCTCGGCGATCCGGATCTGTTGGCGCAGGCGGTGCGGAACCTGGTGGAGAACGCGCAGCGGCACGGGGGCCCGGCCGGTTCGCCGGTGGAGGTCGGTGTCACGCCGGGGCTGGTCACGGTCCGCGACCACGGGGACGGCGTACCGCTCGCGGACCGGGAGCGCGTCTTCGCACGCGGGGTCACCGGGACCGGTCCGGGCACGGGTGCGGGCCTCGCCATCGTCCGCTGGGTCGCCGGTCTGCACCACGGCACCGCCCGCCTCACGGACGCCCCCGGCGGCGGCCTGCTCGCCGAACTCCGGCTCCCCACGGACGCACCCCCGGCGTCCTCATCTTCATCTCATGAAGGTCCCGGCACCGTGGGCGCATGAACGCATTGCGCAGCCCAGCCCTGCTGGTCACCACCACCGCCGTGACCATCGGCGCCGTACTCGTCGGCCTCAATGTCTACGGCGAGGCCGCCACCCCGTCCGCCACCGACGTGGCCGTCCGCGTCGACCAGGTCGGCTATGTGAGCGGCGAGACGAAGCAGGCGTACGTGATGGGGCCCACGAAGGCGCTCGCGGGGGCGCGCTTCAAGGTCGTGGACGCGAAGGACAAGGTGGTCACGGCAGGCAGGCTCGGTGCCGTCACCGGTCACTGGAACGCCAGGTTTCCGTCCGTGCGGACCGTCGATCTCTCCGCGCTGGACAAGCCCGGCACCTACCGCATCGTCCTCTCCGGCACCGCGGCCGGCCGCTCCCCCGCCTTCCGGATCGCCGACGCGAGCGAGCTGATGACCCCGCTCGTCCGGGACAACGTCCGCTTCCTGCAAGCCCAGCGCGACGGGGCGGACGTGGTGTCCGGCGGCGGTCTGACCCACGGCCCGTCCCATCTCGCCGACGAGGACGCGACCGTCTACGCCGACCCGCACTACGACGAGGCGGGCGAGGAGCTCCTCGACGAGAGCCTGACCCCGACCGGCATCAAGACCGACGTCTCGGGCGGCTGGTTCGACGCGGGCGACTTCCTCAAGTTCACCGGCACCACCTCGTACTCCACCGCCGAACTCCTGCTCGCCGAACGGGACTTGCCGGACATGGAGTCGCTGTCCGCCGAGGCCGAGCACGGGCTGGAGTGGGTGGACAAGATGTGGGACGGGGACAGCGAGACGCTCTACGCCCAGGTCGGCATCGGCGCGGGCAACGACGCCGTACGGACGGATCACGACGTGTGGCGGCTGCCGGAGGCCGACGACCGGCTCGACGTGTCGCCCGGTGACCCGGACTACACGATCAAGCACCGGCCGGTGTTCCGCGCCAACAAGCCGGGAGAGCCGATCACTCCGAGTCTGGCGGGACGGGTGGCCGCGGTGTTCGCCCTCGCCGCGCAGCGCACGGCCGACTCCGACCCGGACCAGGCGCGGGAGTGGCTGGACAAGGCCGCCGCCGTCTACGACCTGGCCGACACCGACCACGACCCCGACAAGCCGCTCGTCACCGCTTTCCCGAGCGGCTTCTACCCGGAGGACTCCTGGCAGGACGACATGGAGTTCGCGGGCGCCGAACTCGCCCTGGCCGCAAAGGACTTGGGTGACGACCGGGAGGCCGACTGGACCGGCGAGGCGGCGCATTGGGCTCGGGCCTATCTGGACTCGGACGTGAAGGGCACCCTCAATGTCGCCGACGTCAGCGCCCTGGCCCATGTGGACCTGGCCACCGCTCTGGACGGCGCCCGCAGCAACGGAGTCGGTGCCGAGGACCTGAACAAGGATCTGCGCCGCCAGTTGGAGGACGGGGTGGATCACGCCGAGCACGATCCGTTCGGGGCCGGTGCGGTCTACGACGACTTCGACGCCGTACCGCACACGTTCGGGCTGGTGGCCACCGCGCGCCTCTACGCCAAGGCCACCGGGGACACGCGCTACGACGCGTTCGCCGGACGGCAGCGGGGCTGGGCGCTCGGCGCCAATCCGTGGGGCACGAGCTTCATGATCGGTGCGGGTGAGGTCTACCCGCACTGCCCGGAGCACCAGTTGGCCAATCTCCGGGGCAGCCTCGACGGCAAGGGCGCGATCCTGCGGGGCGCGGTGGTCAACGGCCCCAACGCGGCTGACAAACTGGCCGAGTTGAACGGCTTCCCCACCATGAAGAAGTGCGCCGCCGCCCCGCCGTCGGGAGCCTGGACCGACTTCGACGGCAAGGGCTCGCGGTACGTGGACGACGTGGGCGCCTGGCAGACGGTGGAGCCCTCGCTGGACTTCACGACGACGGCGTTGCTGGCCTTCGCGCTGACCGCGCAGGACGAGGGCGCGTAGCCGAGGCTCTGAGCCTCCTCAAGTCGCTTGGCGCGCACGGGAGATGGCGGTCAGGCTGAGCCCCATGACGCGAATCACGGGACTGAGCAAGAAGAACACCTTCGTGTTGACCGTCCGGGACTCGGACCTGGTCACGGCGGCCCTGCGCGAGGCCTTGGCCGGGGCGTCTCCCGAGGAGCGCCCCGGCCTGGAACGCGCCGTCGCTCTCGTCGAGTCCACCGCGGCCGCCAACGAGAGCCTGTTGCACGCCCGTTGGGTCAGGTCCCGGCTGGCCGCCGTCGGCTTCACCGGGGACATCGCCTCGGTCACGGCGGTGCGGGCGCTGCGCCAGGCGGAGCCGAGGCTGAGCTTGTTGGCCGCGGTGCACCTGCAGAAGGAGGCAGCGGCCCATCCGGAGTGATCCGGCAGCCCCCGGCACGCGGGGAGTTGGAGGCTGCCGGATGCGTGGGGCCGCTCAGGACGTGAGGTAGCAGGACTTGCTCACGTTGGGCAGCGGGTCGGTGCCGAAGGCGCCCGTCGTGCAGGGGGCGGAGCCGGTGAACGTCTTGTAGAGGAAGCGGCCCCGGGCGCCGTAGGCGACGGTCTGCTGTCCGCTGAAAGAACAAGTGCCGCCTTCCGCCGCGCAGTTGGTGGCATAGCCGACCGGGCCGCCGGTCGCGGTGTAACAGGCCTTGGACTCACCGGAGATGGGGTCGCCGAACGTGGCGTCGGTGCACGCGGTGTCACCGGTGGCGGTGGCCGTGGTGAACGCTCCGTAGGCGCCGTACATCACCGGCTGACCCGCCACGGCCGCACAAGTGCCGTTCTGGTCCGCGCACTTGGTCCAGCCGCCGGCCGGCGCTCCTGCGGGCGGCAGGAAACAGGACTTGGCCACGCCGTCGATGGGATCGCCGAAGTGGGCGTTGGAGCAGGCGACGGAGCCGTTGGTGACCTGGTGGACGAAGTTGCCGTTGGCGCCGTAGGCCACGTCACGGTTGTAACCGGGCACGGCGCAGGTGCCGTTCTCGGCCGCGCAGGCGGTGTATCCGGGCGGGCCGCCCACGTCGGCGACGTAGCAGGACTTGACGAGGTTGGCCGCCGGGTCGCCGCCGAAGGAGTCGTTCGAGCAGGCGGTGCTGCTGGTCACGGTCTTGTAGGTGTACGTCCCGGCGCCGTAGGCCACCGAGCGCGTGCCGCTGAAGGAGCAGGTGCCGCCCTCGCCTGCGCACCGGGTGTACCCGGCGCGCAGGGCGCCGGTGCCGGGCTGGGTGGGCTCCGACGGGTTGCCGAGGCCGGTGGCGGAGACGGTGTAGCTGCCGGGGGCGACGCCGGTGAGGTAGACGTAGGTGTCGTCCTGGCTGCCGCCGGTGATGCCGGAGGTGGGCGTGAAGGCCCCGTTGCTCCAGACGGTCGCGCCGTTCACGGTCACCGTGATGTCGCCGCCCAACTTCGGTACGCCGATACGGCCGTTGCTGCCGGACGGGCTGGAGAGGGTGGCCGAGTAGGTGCCGGCCGACGGGTCGCGGGACCAGGACGCGTTGATGGCGCCCTGGGGCATGGTGATGCGGCCCTGGGCGCTGGTCAGGTCGCCGGGGTGCGGGACGAAGCGGTAGGCGCCGGTCGCCGACTCGGGCGCGGTGCCGAGCACGTCGAAGGTGAGCGTGGAGGTGGGCGCGGTGGACCAGCCGTGCGCGAGGCTCATGAACGAACCCCCGTACGCCAGACCGCCGTCGGACTGGATGCCCTCCCAGAACGTGCTCTTGGTGCCGATGTCGCTGTCGAGCATGTGACCCCAGGTGCGGCGGATCTGGTCGAGCGCGGTGAAGTCGTCGTTGGCGGTGAAGCGGGCGTTCAGCTCCATGCCGCCGGCGAACGGCGAGACGTTGCCGCCCCATTCGGGCGTGGTCGGGCCGTAGATGCCCCAGTTCTTGCCGAGCCCGGTGATGATGCTCTTCGACTTGGCAGTGGAGTCGCTCAACCCGTACCAGACGGCGAGGGAGTTGCCGTCCTGCGGATACAGGCCGCTGCTCGGGTTGTCCTTGTACATGCCCTTGGAGGCGTCCCAGAGAAGGGAGTTGGCGGCGGTCTTGATCGCGGCGGCCTTGCTGTTCCAGCTCGCGGCGAGCGCGCTGTCGCCCTCGACCGTCGCGAGCGTGGCACCGCCCTTGAGGGCGCCGTACAGCAACGCGTTGGCGGAGATGTTCTCACCGCCCTGGCCGACCCGAGCCCAGTCCTGGGTGCGGGTCACGTTGAGGAGGTTGTTGCCGTCGATCTTGTTCGTGATGAAGGTCATCCCGCGCTTGTAGTTGGACCATTCGGAGTCCAGCCACGACCGGTCGCCGGTGTACGTGTAGTACGTGGACGTCCCCAGCAGGGTCCACGTGTGGTAGGTGTCCGACCCGGTGAGGTTGAACGGCGGCCCGGACCAAGGGATTTCACCCGCCGAGGACTGCGCGTTGTACATCGTGGTGAGCGCGTTGCGGGTCGAGGTCAGGTCGTTCGCGTACGCGTACTGCGTGGGGACGGCGATGCCCATGTCGCCGGGCCACACCGTACGGTCCCGCTTCGCTCCGTCGACCAGCACGGAGTCGCCGACGCCGACGGTGGCGCTGTTGTCCCAGGCCGAGGAGGGCGGGGGCCACGCACGGCCCTGGTTGGAGGCGATGGTGTTCAACTGCACGGTGTACGCCCCGGCGTACCAGATGCGGTTGAGCAGGTCGTCGCTGGAGGTGAAGTAGTTGGCGTAGTCCGCCGGGTTCGCCTTCCCCGGTGCCGCGGTGAAGTTGAGGCTGACGCCCTTGAGGTCCACCCAGCCCGAGCTGTCGAGGAAGACGGTCAAGTAGCGGAATCCGCCCCGGAGTTGAGCGGTGGGCACGGTGTAGGTGCCGTTGGCGGAGGGCGTCGCGTAGAGGGCGCCGTCCTCGCCGTCGCGGCCGCTGCTGCGGTCGCTGTTGTTGCCCACGTACAGGGACGACTCGCTGAAGGCCAGGCCGACGCGTTGACCGCTGGAACTGGTGCTGCCGAATGACAACGTTACCAAGCCGCCGACTTCCTTCCCGAAGTCGAGCGTGACGGCCGACTGCGCGCCGGAGATCCGGGTCGCCTGCCCGTTGAGGACGTTCGTCGGGTTCGCGACGCTGCCGGAGGTGCGGTAGACGGCGGTCGGCTTGAGCGTGCGCGAGGTCGGCGAGTAGTTCACGGCGTCGAGTGCCGCCTTGGGCGCGGCCGTCGGGGTCACCTCCGCGGCCCCCGCCGACAGCGCGGGAGCCACGGCCAGCGCGGCGGCCACCACCATGGTGAGCCCAACCAGGCGCCCTGGACCGGGCCTTCTGTTCAGCGGTGGCCGGCGGCGCATGCGTACCTCCCGAATCGGTGGGGAACCAGCTGCTCAACTCGTTGACCAGGTGCTTGAATCGATTCAAAACGATCGACCGTGGGGGCCTGGAAGCAGAGCGGCAGCAGGTGTGCGAGATGACTCGCCGAAGTTCGGACCGATGATGGGCGCCGGAAAAGCGAGTGTCAAGCCATCGCGACAGCCTTCAACTCCCGTGAAACAACCACCCCTTACAGCATTGACAGGGCCACGCCGAGCCGGTTCACTGCCTCGAAGACGGATACAGGTATGGACCATTGATCCAGTACTGAATCCATTCACGACCGGCGTCCCCCATCGCGAAATCGAGGCGAGTTCCGGTGTCCCTCCATGACTTCGACATCGTTGTCAGACCACGGTTCCTCAGCTTTCTCCTGACGGCCGCCCTCGCGTTCGTGGCGCTGGTCCCGATCGCGTCGCCGGCGTCCGCCGCCACCCAGGTCTGCGTCCTGGCCTGCGACACGCTCGACCCGTCGCAGGCGAAACAGGAAACGTTTCCAGTGCCGGACAAGGCCCTCAACGGACGGGTCGTCCGGCTCCATGTGTCCGACGCCGACGACATGGCGTGGGCCAGCATCGACAACGGCACGTCCGGCGACGCGGTGTGGCTGGACCGGTCCTGGGACGGCGGCGCCACCTGGGACGGCCTGCTCGGCAAGGCGAGCATCCCGAGCACGTGGACCGGTACAAGGACGCTGATGTACAACATCACCGACCCGCGCAACCACAAGCGCGGCCTGGTCCGGGCCTGCGGCGACGCGGCCGGCGTCGGCTGCACGAACTGGGTCCACCCCACGGTCTGCGACACCGTCTGCGACGGCACGAGCGCGACCCAGGCGGCGGGCGACGACCAGCCGATCCCCTCGACCACCCTGTACGGCCGCACCATTCGCCTGCACGTGGACCAGAAGAACTCCATGGCCTGGGGCAGCATCGACACCGGTGGCGCCGGTGACGAGATCTGGCTGGACCGCTCCTGGGACGACGGCTCGACCTGGCCGGACGGCTCCTCCCTCGGCCGGACGAGCACCCCGTCCGGAGCGACCACGACCCGCACCGCGATGTACGCCGCCCGCGATCCGCGCGGTCTCCTCTACGGCGGCGCGGTCCGCGCGTGCGGCCGGGAGGCGAGCCACAACGAGGGCAGCTGCACGGCGTGGTACCGACCCGTGCCGACGAAGGCGCGCGCGGCGGCGGAGGCGCTGATGACGTCGTACGACCCATACAACGGCTGGTGGCCCAGCAGTTGGTGGAACTCGGCGGCCACCCTCACCTCCGTCATCGACTTCGCGAAGACGACCGGCACGCACGACTACGACTGGGTCATCGCCCGCACCTTCGACCAGAACAAGGGCGTCTTCCCGGCAGGGACGCGGAGTTCGGACGCGATCGAGGGCGACTTCATCAGCCGGGCCATCGACGACTCGGGCTGGTGGGCGATCGCGTGGATCGACGCGTACGACTACACGCACGACGCGCGGTACCTCAACGAGGCGGTCACCATTGCCAATTACATCCAGCAGTACTGGGACACCAGTACCTGCGGCGGCGGTGTGTGGTGGGACCGGGAGCGGACCTACAAGAACGCGGTGACGAACGGGCAGTACCTGTGGCTGACCACCGCGCTGCATCAGCGCCTCGCCGGTGACACGGTCTGGCTCCAGCGGGCGAAGACGTCGGCGGCCTGGTACAAGGCCAGCGGGATGATCAACTCCTCGGGGCTGGTGAACGACGGGCTCTCCTCGTCCTGCGCCAACAACGGTTCCACCGTGTGGAGTTACAACCAGGGCCTGGCCATCGGCGCCTTCACGGAACTGTGGAAGACGACCGGCGACAGTTCGATGCTGACCACGGCACGGACGCTGGCGGACGCGGCGATCAGCAACGCGCAGCTGACGGTGGGCGGAGTGCTGACGGAGTCCTGCGATGTCGGTTCGGCGTCCTGCGACGACAACCAGAAGCAGTTCAAGGGCATCTTCATGCGGAACTTCGCCGACCTCGCGAAGGCGACCGGTTCCACGACCTACCGGGCCTACATCCAGAAACAGGCCGACACCTTGTGGGCGCAGGACCGGTCCACGCTCAACGCCCTCGGTGAACGCTGGGCGGGCACCAGCCCGAACCAGACCGACTGGCGTACGCAGGCCGGCGCGCTCGGGGCGCTCACGGCGGCCGCGGGGAGCTGAGCGCAGGGTGGGTGTCCGGCACCTGGGTGAAGGGCAGCCTGGTTGCGTTCCTCGGACGCGACCAGGCTGGCCGTGCAGCACCACCCGGAGACCCACCCGAGGAGCGGACGATGAGCGTCACCCACACGGAACCCGGCACGGACACCGTGACCTGGAACAGCAAGGCCCTCGACGAGATCACCGCGAACGACGCGGGCCGCCCCGTCCTGATCACCAACGCGCGCGTCCTGACGATGGACCCGCTGATCGGCACCCTGCGCGGCGCCGACGTCCTGCTCGTCGGCTCCCTCCTGGTGGGCGTCGGCCCGGGCATCATCACGGCGGCGGGCGACGACAACGCCATCGTCGTCGACTGCACGGGCATGACGGTGGTCCCGGCGGTCGTGGACACGGTCGCGCTCGTCGGCGGACGGGGCCAACGCGCGGAGTACGCAAGGACGTTGACGCCGGGGAACACCGGGGACCTGCTGGTCGTGCCGGACGAGTCCGCCCCGGATGTGCAGGGTGCGGTGGCCACGTTGCTCACCCGCCCGGAGGAGGTCCGCGCCCTGGTGGCGGCAGGCAAGCCGGTGCTCTGGTCGGGCACGGACGCTCCCGGCCGCGCGACCGCGCCGGAGGCGGGCATCCTGGCCGCCCAGGACCTGACCGGCAGCCCGCGCGTCGGCGTCTGGATCGACGAAAACGACTTCCTGCACCAGGAGTTGACCCCCGACGGCCGCTACGACGAGACCCGGGGCGGCCGCCCGCACGCCTACGAGGGCCGGTACTGGATCGACGGCGACCGCATCGACTACCTGGACGACCTCGGGTTCTGGGCGTTCGGTGAGTTCCGGGGCGGGGAGTTGCATCACGCGGGGTATGCGATGCGGCTCGGGGCGCGGGCGTAGCGACGGCTCGGGACGGTCACTCCGGAGTGCCCGCCAGTTCCACCGCCCCTCGGCGCAGGGCGAGGGCGGCCGGGACGACCGCCGAGATCACGGCGATCACCGCGCAGGCGGTCACCGTCCAACCGAGTGTCGCCCAGGGGATCTCGATCGGCGCCCACACCGAGAGCAGGCCCAACGCGCCCCACATTCCCAGCAGGTTGAGCCCGGCGACCAGCGCCCCGAGCACCCCGCCGGCCACGACGACCGTCAGCGCCTCGGCGGCCACCAGCCGCAGCACTTGCCACCTGGTGGCCCCGGCCAGACGCAGCACGGCCAGGTCGCGTACCCGGTCGGAGGTCGCCATGACCATGGTGTTGGCCAGCGAGATGCCGGTGTACAGCAGGGCGATGCCCAGGACCAGCAGGAAGCCCGCCCGGGTCGTCCGGTCGGTCTCGGGGTACGTCGACCGCACCCACTGCCCGGTGGTGAGGACCGTCGCGCCCGACTCCCGTACCGCATCGCGCAGTTCGGCGGCTGTGGCGGTCGCGTCGGCGCCGTGCGCGAGGCGGACGTCGACCCGGTCGACGGGTGCGTCAGGGGCGTTGCGCGGGGTGACGTAGACGCCGTTGTCGCCGGTGCCGATCGTCATGACGGCGGCGATCCGCAGGGACTTCTTCCTGCCGTCGCCGAGCCACACGTCCACCCGCTCGCCCACGGTGTGCTTCTCCCACTCCTCGTTGACGATGATCGAGTCGTCGTCCAGGTCGCTCAACTTTCCGGCTGCGAGCGGCAGTTCGGTGGTGTCGGCGAGGCGGCGGGGGTCGGCAGCGCTGGCCTCGGAGCGGATGAGCGCCGCGCCGTCCTCCAGGACGTACACGGCACTCTCCGAGCTTGCGGAGACCTCGGCGTCGGGCACGGTGCGCAGCTTCCGCAGCGTCGCGTCGTCGAAGCCCGCGTCGCCCTTGGCGGTGATCACGAAATCGGCGGCGGTCCGCGTGCGGACCTCGGTGGCCTTCGCCTCGGCGAGGGTGGCGGTGGCGCCCAGCAGCGATCCCGCCAGCGCGACCGTGACCAGGACGGGCGCCGCGACGGCAGCCGTGCGCCGGATGCCGGCGGTGGCGTTCTCCCGCACCAACATCCCGGTGGCGCCGGGGAGTTGGGCCGGTAGCCAGGCGATCAGCCGGATCAGCGGGGGAACCGACACCGGCGCGAGCAGGGCCATCGCGGTGATCAACAGCATCGGGCGGCTCACATAGGTCTTGCGGTGCAGCAGGCCGCTCGGATCGTTCACCAGGGCCAGGACCAGCGTCACCGCGGCGGCCAGCAGCAGGGCCGAGCCGGCCAGCCGACGGCCCCACGTCATCGTCCGGGTGTCCACGGACGCCTCGCGCAGCGCCTCGGTGGGCCCGGTGGACCCCGCCCGCCAGGACGCGGCCAGCACTCCGGCCAGTGCGACGAACAGGCCGGTCCAGAAGGCCAGTTGGTACGGCCAGGTGGAGTCGCCGATGGTGAACCAGCGGGGTGCCAGGCCCTCGTCGACCGTCCACGCGGCGAGCTTCGGCGCGCCGTAGGAGCCGAGCACGCAGCCGGTCGCCGAGGCGAGCACGCCGATCAGGAGTGCCTCGGAGACGACCAGGCGCCGGATCTGCCCCGGCGTCGCCCCGGCCGTGCGCAACAACCCGAATTCGCGGCGCCGTTGAGCCACCGTGAACGCGAAGGTCGACGCCACCACGAACACCGACACGAACCCCGTGACACCGCCGGCCGTGCCGAACAGGGCGTTCATCGCGGTGAGTTCCTCGCCGTCCCGGTCGGGATCGGCGTCGGCGTACCGGCGCGCGTCACCGGTCAGGACCTGGACGCCGTCGCTGCCGCGCACCGCCGCGCGTACGGCCAACGCTTCCGCGTCGACCACGAGTTGGACGCTGCGCGGTGCCAACTGCGCGGCGCGTGCGTCGGTGTAGAAGACGGCGTTCTCGAAGCCGCGCCCGGCCACCGTGCCGACGACCCGCACAGTGCCCCCGTCGGTCCGCAGCCGGGTGCCCGGACGGAACCGGTCACCGGTGACGACCACCTCGTCGGCGGCCTTCGGCGGGCGTCCCGCGTCCAGGCGGTAGGGCGCGAAGGCGGCCGTGGACCAGGGGTGGCCCACGAGATCGTCGGCGCCGCCCCGGGCCCGTACGGCGAAGGACCGGTCCAGGACGACGGTCCCGAGGTGCTTCAGCTGCGCAATGACATCGGCGGGCACGGCGAGCGGCCGCGCGAGTTTCCGGGTGCGGATGCCGACCGGGGTGCGCACCCGCAGGGTGTCCGTGCCCTGGACGACGACCGGTGCCGCGGCGAACCGCTCGGGTTTGCGGTCGGGTGCGTGCAGCGAGGACGCCAGGGCCAGCCCCATGACGGCGATCAGTGCCACGCCCAGGGAGAGGGCGACGAAGCTGCCGACGTAGGTGGCCCAGCGGGTGCTCAGGGTGCGGAGGGCGGTGATCAGCACGGCGCGGCCTCCAGCTTGGTCATGCGCGCGGCGATGTCCTCGGCGCCGGCACCGGTCGACTCCCCGTGGACACGGCCGTCGACGAGGAAGACGACGCGGTCGGCGCAGGAGGCGGCGACCGGGTCGTGCGTGACCATGACGACCGTCCGGCCCTCGCGGTCCACCATGTCCCGCAGCAGGGCGAGCACTTCACGACTCGTCCGCGAGTCCAGCGCACCGGTCGGTTCGTCGCCGAAGAGGACCTCGGGTCGGGTGATCAGGGCGCGGGCCAGGGCGACGCGTTGCTGCTGGCCGCCGGACAGCTCCGTCGGCCGGTGGCGCGCCCGGTCGCCGAGTCCGACCTGTTCCAGCGCCTCGCGGACCCGGGCCTTCGGAGGGCGGCGGCCGGCCAGTCGCAGCGGCAGGGCCACGTTCTGTTCGGCGGTGAGCGAGGGCAGCAGGTTGAACGCCTGGAACACGAAGCCGATCCGTTCGCGGCGCAGCAGGGTCAACCCGGTCTCGCTCAGCCCGGTCAGCTCGGTCCCGCCGATGGTGACCGAGCCCGACGTGGACCGGTCCAGCCCCGCGGCGCACTGCAGCAGGGTCGACTTGCCGGAGCCGGACGGCCCCATCACGGCGGTGAACGTCGCCTGCGGAAAGGTGAGCGACACCCGGTCCAGGGCGGTGACGGACGTGGCCCCCAAGCTGAACTGCCGTGTCACCGCGCGCAGTTGGACCGCTCCCGTGCTCATGTGTTCCCCCACCGGTATCTGCTCCTCGCCTCGTCGGTGCCGCAACGAAACCGCGCAACCCCCTCGCGACGCACTACGGCCCGGACGAGACTTGGGGTAGGGCCAGGCCTACCCCGATACGGTCCCTGGACCGATCGCACCCGACCGCCGGGACCGCCTACGGTCATGCCCATGCACCCTCGGAATGTGTGGCAGGCCATGTCCCGGCCGGGTTTCCTGCTGTCGGCCTGGCCCTGGCGCTCCGCCGCGTATCTGCTCACCGGCGCGGTGACCGGCGCCGCCGCCCTGGTCGGGATCGTGACGGGCGCGGCGGTGTGCGGTGCGCTGGCCGTCGTCCTGGTGGGGCTGCCCCTGCTCGTGCTGGTCGCCCTCGGCGGGATCCCGGTGGCCGTGGTGGAACGGTCCAGGCTGCGCCTGATCGACCGCGCCCCGGTGTCCGGGCGACACCGGGTGCCGACTGCGCCGGGGCTGTGGGCGTGGCTGTCCACCCGGCTGCGCGAACAGGCCACCTGGCGGGAGCTCGGGTACGCGCTGCTGTTCGCCGGGCTGCTGTGGCCGGTCGACGCGCTGGCGATCACGGTCGGCCTGCTCGTCCCGCTGTCCATGGTCGCCACCCCGCTGCTGCTGGCCACGGTCGGCGACGGCCACGAGGTGAAGGTGCTCAAGCTGTCGACGGTCACCACCTGGCCGACCGCCTTCGGCGTCGCCGTAATGGGCCTGCTCCTGTTGTGCCTGTGCGCCTACGTGCTCGGCGTCACGGCGGGCGCCCGCGCCGCGCTCACCCGGCTCCTGATCGCCTCCCCCGAGGGCGAGTTGGGCGCCAGGGTGGTCGAACTGGCCCGCTCCCGCGTCCGGTTGGTCGACGCCTTCGAGGCCGAGCGGCGCCGTATCGAACGCGATCTGCACGACGGCGCCCAACAGCGCCTGGTCGCCCTGACGATGAGCCTCGGGCTGGCGCGCCTCGACGCCCCGCCCGGCCCGCTCGCCGACCGGCTCACCACGGCCCACGAGGAGGCGGGCAAGGCGCTCGCGGAACTGCGCGAGCTGATCCACGGCATCCACCCCGGGATCCTCACGGACTACGGCCTTCACGCCGCGGTCGGCGACGCCGCCGACCGGTGCGCGGTCCCCGTCGACGTCGACCTCGAACTGCCGGGCCGGCCGCCCCGGGCCGTCGAGTCCGCCGCGTACTTCGTCGTCTGCGAGGCGCTGGCCAACGTCGCCAGGCACAGCGGGGCCGGCCGTGCGCGGGTGAGCGGCGGTCATCGCGACGGACGGCTGTTCCTCGACGTGCGCGACGACGGCCGCGGCGGCGCGGACGCGGCGAAGGGCAGCGGCCTCACCGGTCTCGCGGACCGGGTGTCGGTCCTGGATGGCAGACTTGCCCTGACCAGTCCGCCGGGTGGACCGACTCTGTTGCACGTGGAGTTTCCTTGCGAGTTGACCGAGACGGCCGACCGCTCCGCGTAGTGCTGGCCGAGGACAGCGTGCTGCTGCGGGAAGGACTCATCGGTCTGCTCGGCCGTTACGGCCACGAGGTGGTGTCGGCCGTCGGGGACGCTCGGGCGCTGATCGCCGCGGTCGAGGAGCACACCCCCAACATCGTGGTGACGGACGTCCGCATGCCGCCCGGTTTCCAGGACGAGGGCCTGCACGCGGCGGTCCGGCTGCGGGAGAAGCACCCCGCCCTCCCGGTTCTGGTCCTCAGTCAGTACGTGCAACGGACGTACGCCGCCGACCTGTTGGACTCCGGCGACGGATCGGGCGTCGGCTATCTGCTCAAGGACCGGGTCGGCCAGGTCGAGGAGTTCATCGAGGCGCTGCACCAGGTGGCGGACGGCGGCACGGTGGTCGACCCCGAGGTGGTACGCCAGTTGTTGCGCCGCCGCCGCGATCCGCTGGAACAGCTCACCCCGCGCGAGCGCGAGGTGCTGGCGCTGATCGCCGAGGGCAGGTCGAACGGAGCGATCGCCGCCGAACTGGTGGTCTCCGAGGCCGCGATCGGCAAGCACATCGGCAACATCCTCACCAAGCTGGACCTGCCACCGACGGCCAGGACCCACCGCAGGGTCCTGGCCGTCCTCACCTACCTGCGGGCCTGACCGCCGAGCACAAAGGCGTGGCTGCCGTGGCGTCTCACGAGCCGCCACTCCCCCGAAACCCCGCACGCAACCGCGCCTCGGCCCCGGGCGCCGGTCCCGGATGCAGGTCCAGAGCCGCCAACGCCGCGCCCAGCAAGGGCGGTTCCGTGCACACCACCGGGCGGACGGCCGGGATCTGTTCCCTGAGGCGGCGTTCGACGTCGTCGAGCAGCGCCTGGTGCCCGGCGGCCAACACGCTTCCGCCCAGGACGACTTCGGGGTCCGGCGCGGTGGCGAGCTGGAGTCGGCACAGGACGGTCAGGGCCATCCTCGCGATCTCCGCGCCCAGGCGTTCCACCAGTTCGGTCGCGATCTCGTCGCCCTCGTCGCGCGCCGCGAACACCGCCGGGCAGAGTTCGCTGAGGCGGAGGGAGGGGAGGTCGCCGTTGTGGAGGGCGGCGGTGACATCGGCGACCGTCGCGAGACCGAAGTGGTCAATCACCGCTGTGCGCAGGGCTGTTCGCGGGCCGCGTCCGTCCTCCGCCCGCGCCGCGTGCCACAGCGCCGACGTGCCTACGTCGATGCCGCCGCCCCAGTCCCCCGAGATCCTCCCCAGCGCGGCGAAGCCGGTGGTACGGCCGTCGGGGGCCACACCGACGCAGTTGATGCCGGTGCCGCAGACCACCCCGACGCCCCAGGGACGGCTCGCGCCGGCGCGCAGGACGGCGTAGGAGTCGTTGTCGACGCGCTGGGTCACCGCCCACCGACGGGCGCCGACGGCCTCGCGCAACGCCTTGATCTCGTACGGCAGATCGGCCCCGGCGAGGAAGGCCGTGATGCCGTCCACCTCGACGTCGGCCGCCACGCCCGCCGACGCCATCGCCTCGGCACGCAGGGCCGCGAGGACGTCCATCGCCGCGTCCACACCCACCGCCTGCGGGCGGAATCCGCCGCCCCGCGCGCGACCCAGGATCGTGCCGTCCGTCCTCAGCACGGCAACGTCCGTTTTGGAGTTGCCGCCGTCGACGGCAAGCAGCAGGCCCGTCCTCATCAGGCCCACCACAGGTGTTCGCGGTTGGCGGCGACGAGCTTCGCCGCCAACTCCTCGGCCACCTTGACCTGTCCGACGAGCGGATGCGCCAGCAGCGCCGTCGAGACCCGGTCGACCCCGCCGTGCAGGGCCGCTTCCAGGGCGAGTTCCTCGTACGCCGTCACATGCGCGATCAGCCCGGCGAACAACGGCTCTACGGCCGCCACGGGCAAGGGAGTTGCCCCCTGCGCGTCGATGCGCGACGGGACCTCGATGACGGCGTCGTCGGGGAGGAAGGGCAGGGTGCCGTTGTTGCGGACGTTGGCCACTCGGATGTCACCGGTGTCGGCGGTGAGGGCGTGCACCAGCTGGACGGCCGCCTCGGAGTAGTAGGCGCCGCCGCGCTTGTCGAGGAGGGCGGGCTTCTCCGTCAGGGCCGGGTCGGCGTACATCTTGAGCAAGACGCCCTCCATCTCCGCGACTTGCTGGGCGCGGGAGGGTTCGCTCAGTTGCTCGCGCAGGACCTCGTCGTGGGCGTAGTAGTATCGCAGGTAGTACGACGGCACCACCCCCAGCCTGCGGACCACGTCCAGCGGCATGCGCAGCCGGTCGGCGAGGGCCTGGCCGTGTTCGTCGAAGATGCGCGGCAGGACGTCGACGCCGTCGAGCCGCACCGCCCGTTCCCAGGTGAGGTGGTTGAGGCCGACGTGGTCCAGGGCGACGCGCTCGTGGTCGACGCCGAGCCAGTCGGCGAAGGTGCGCTGGAAACCGATGGCGACATTGCACAGGCCAACTGCCTTGTGACCGGCGTCCAGTAGGGCCCGGGTGACGATGCCGACCGGGTTGGTGAAGTCGACGATCCAGGCGTTCGGGGCACGTTTGGCGACCCGTTCGGCGAGGTCGAGGACGACCGGGACGGTGCGCAGCGCCTTGGCCAACCCCCCGGCGCCGGTGGTCTCCTGGCCGATGCAGCCGCACTCGTGCGGGAAGGTCTCGTCGACGTGCCGGGCGGCCTGGCCGCCGATGCGGAGCTGGAAGAGCACGGCGTCGGTGCCGTCGATGCCGGCGTCCGGGTCGGCGGTGGTGGTGATCTTCGCGGAACTGCCCTGGCGGGCCAGGATGCGGCGCGCGAACGGGGCGATGACGTCGAGCCGGTCCGGGTCGGGGTCGACCAGGGCGATTTCGGTGACGGGCAGGCCCAACCGGGCGAATCCGTCGATGAGTTCGGGGGTGTACGTGGATCCGCCACCGACAACGGTGATCTTCAACCTTTGACTCCTGTCAGTGTGACGCCCTCGATGAAGGCCTTTTGCGCGAAGAAGAAGACGATGATCACCGGCGCCATCGCGATGAGGGTGGCCGCCATGGTGAGGTTCCACTGCACCGCGTGGGAGGTCTTGAAGGTCGCCAGGCCCAGGGCCAGGGTCCAGTGGGCGGGCGTCTCGCCGGTGTAGATGAGCGGGCCGTAGTAGTCGTTCCAGGCGTTGAAGAAGGCGAAGAGGCCGACGGCGACGAGCGCGGGGCGCATCATCGGCAGCACCACCCGCGTGAGGACCCGGAGTTCGCCGCAGCCGTCGATGCGGGCCGCGTTGAGGTAGTCCTCGGGGACGGTGAGCAGGAACTGGCGCAGCAGGAACACCGAGAAGGCGTCGCCGAAGAGGGACGGGAGCACCAACGGCCAGATGGTGCCGGTGAGATGGAGCCTGGCCCACATCAAGTACATGGGGATGACGAGGACTTGGGGCGGCAGCATCATCATGGTGATGACGCAGAGGAACGCCGTGTTGCGGCCCTTGAAGCGGAACCGGGCCAGCGCGTACGCGATGGGGACGCTGGACAGCAGGGTGGTGGCGGTCGCGGCGACGGCGTAGATCACCGTGTTGGTGAGCCAGGTGCCGATCGGGGCGGTGCTGAAGACCGTGCGGTAGTTGGACCACTGCCAGTGGTGGGGCCACAGGCTGGTGGTGAGGGACTGGCCGTCGGTCATCAGCGAGGTCAGGAAGATGAACACGATCGGGCCGATGAAGGCGCAGGCCAGGCCGACGGCGATGGCGTGTTCGGCGATCCAGATCAGGGTCCTGCGGCGCCCGGCCCGGCCGCGCGCGGCACGGTGGGGCGAGGCGGCGCGGGTCTGCCGGGCGGGGGCCGGGGCGTAGGTCGTCGTCATCGCGGCGGCTCCTCGGTGGCCAAGTCCCGTGCGGCCGTGGCGACTTGCCGATCGGCGAAGCGGTACGTCATCGCGGTGCCTCCTCGATGTCGAAGCCGGAGGCGCGGCGGAGCAGGACGACGGTGAAGGCCATCGCCACCACGAAGAGCACCACGGCGAGGGCGCAGGCGTAGCCCGCGTGGAACTGGTTGAAGCCGGCGATGTAGAGCTGTTGGGGGAAGGTGAGGGTGGAACCGTCCGGATAGCCGGGCGCGGCCTGGATGTTGCCGTTGGCGACCTGGGAGGCGACCATCGCCTGGGTGAAGTACTGGAGTCCGGCGATGACCCCGGTGACGGTGGCGAACAGCACGACCGGGGAGATCGTCGGCAGCGTGACGTAGCGGAAGCGGTGCCAGGGGCCGGCGCCGTCCAGTTCGGCGGCCTCGTAGAGCTCGGCGGGTACCTCCAGCAGGGCCGCCAAGAAGATGACCATCATCGTGCCGCTGCCCCACAGGGCGAGCAGGGTCAGGGCCGGTTTGGACCAGTCCGGCGAGTTGAACCAGAGCGGGCCGTGGATGCCGAGCAGGCCCAGAATCCGGTTCACCGGGCCGGAGTTGGGGTTGAACATGCAGACGAAGGCGACGGTCGCGGCGACCGGCGGAGCCAGCGCCGGGAGATAGAACAGGGTGCGGAACAGGCTCGCCCCCGCCTTGAGCCGGGCGGTGACCATGGCCACGCCGAGGGCGAAGAGCACCTGCGCCGGGACCATGATCACCACCAGCCACGCGGTGTTGCGGACCGCGTGCCAGATCAGCGGGTCGCCGTCCAGGAGGTAGCGGTAGTTGCGCAGCCCCACGAACTGGGCCTGGGAGATCATGTTCGAGTTGGTGAAGGACAGCCAGACCGTCATCACCAGCGGGTAGACGAGGAAGACGGTGAAGCCGACCAGGCCGGGGGCCAGGAAGAGCAGCACGCGCAGCCGGTTGCGGCGCATCCGTGCTTTCAACGGAGCTGCGACGAGCGGGAGTTGAGCGATCTGGGGGCTGGTGGTGGCCATGACGGTCACTGCCCCAGCTTGAGCGCGGCGTTGTTCTGCTTGTCGACGGCGGTCAGGCCTGCCTTCAGGTCGGGTACGCCGCCGCTCTGCCACTTCTCCACGAAGTGACCGAAGTTGGTGAGGTAGGCGCCGCCGTCGCCGCTGGCCGGAGTCGTGGTGGTGAGCGGGTTCTTGTAGACCTCGAGGAAGGGGGCGAAGTTGGGGTCCTTGGAGAGGCCGAGCGAGGGCGAGTCGAGCGCGGCCGTGGTGGTGGGGACGTTGCCGATCGCGTCGGCGAGCGAGGTCAGCGCGTCGGTGTCGGTGGTGAGGAACTTGATCAACTTCCAGGCGGCGCCCGGGTGTTTGGCACCGCGCGGCATGCCGATCACGTTGCCGCCGACGTAACCGGCGCCGTACAGCTCGGACTTGCCGTCGGCGGCGGGGACCGCGGCGGTGCCGTACTCGATGTTCGCCTTGTCGTTCTTGATGAAGGCGTTGCGCCACTCGCCGTCGATCATCATGGCCAGCTTGCCGGTCTCGAAGGCGTTCTGGGCGGAGAACTCGTCGCCCATGCCCGCCTTGAAGGTGACCAGCTTCTTCGCGCCGAACCAGTCGACGAGGCTCTTCTGCCAGGTCAGTGCCTGCGCGAAGGCCGGGTCGGCACCGACATTCGACTGGCCGTCGGCGGTGAGCCACTTGCCGCCCCAGCTGGGGACGAGGTGCTCGGTGAGCATCTCGTAGGCGCCGAGGTAGGGCATGAACCCGGCGGTCTTGATCGAACCGTCTGCGTTGAAGGTGGTCAACTTCTTCGCGTCCGCCGCCAGTTCGGACATGGTCTTGGGCGGGGACGTTATCCCGGCCTTCGCGAAGAGCTTCTTGTTGTAGTACAGGCCGAAGGTGTCGGCGAGCCACGGCATCGTGCAGCGCTTGCCATCGAAGGCGGTGTACGACTGGACGGCCTTCGGGATCTGGCTCATGTCGACGTGGTCGGCCTTGATGTCCGGGGTGAGGTCCTGGAAGGCCCCGCTGGAACACCAGCCGCCGACGTTCGCGGCGTTGAACGAGGACGCCACGTCGGGCGCGGTGCCGCCGCGGATGGCCTGGTTGACCTTGTCGTCGGTCTGCGCGCCGACGGCCTTGACGGTGATGTACGGGTACTTCTTGCGGAACTTGGCCAGCACCGCGTCGACCGAGGCGATCTCGCGCGGGGAGCTGAGGCCGTGCCAGAAGGTGATGGTGACCGGGGTGGTGTCGTCGGCGCCGGTGTCCGCCTTCGACGTGGTGCCGCCGGTGGTGCATGCTGCGGCCAGCAGCGCCGTTACCGCGACCAGCGACGCGGCAACGGTACGGCGGGCGGTACGGGACTCGGACATGGAACCTCCGGCAACTTTGCTTACCACTTATTGACCAGTGGGCACATGCTGGGGCACCATTTGGTCAGTGTCAAGCGAGTCCGTGGCAAGAAACCGCTGGAGATAAGCCGTCAAAACGTTACATTGCACCAGCTCAAGTTGAACCACTGGTAAAGAAAGTTGGTAGGCATGGTCAGCGGTGAGAGCCGTTGGGAGAAGCGGGAACGCATCCGCACCCACCTCCTCGACCTGGTCGAGGAGACCGGCCCCGGACGTCCTCTCCCGGGCGAGCGGCAACTGTGCGAGGAGCTCGGGGTGTCCCGCCCCACCCTGCGTGCGGTCGTCGACGACTTCGTCCGTGACGGTCTGCTGGTGCGGGAGCACGGGCGCGGTGTCTTCGTCGCCCGCGCCAAGGTGGCCCAGCACCTCAGCGGTGCTGCCCCCGGGCAGGCACCGGGCCTGGGCGTCGGCGGTGTGGACGGCACGTGGGCGAGCCGCACCCTGGACTTCAAGACCGTCGCCGCGGGACCCCGGATCGGCCGCCGGCTGGGCATCGCGCCCAGCGAGCAGATCCTGCGGATCACCCGGCTGCGTACGGTCGACGGGGACCCGATGTGTGTGGAGACCCTGCACGTCCCGCACGCGCTGGTCCCCGGACTGACCGCCCGCGACCTGGAGACCGACTCCTTCTACCGCATGCTCGGGCAGCGGTACGAGATCCTGCTGACCGACGCCGCGCAGAGCATCGAGCCGACCGTGGTCGACGAGTGGGAGGCCGAGGTCCTCGGCGTCTCCGTGCACACCCCCGCCCTGCTCTTCGAACGAGCGGCACGGGACGCGGCCGGCCGGGTCGTCGAGTTCACCCGCTCCGTCTACCGGGGCGACCGCTACCGCATCTTCACCAGGCTGTCGCTCGCCGCCCGGCCCGACGGCGGACGCGTCGTCGACGGCTCCTGGTCGGCGGCCACCACCGTCCCCGGCGCCGACACCCTGGTCTTCGACCCCTACTGGTCCAACTAGCCACCCTCGCCCACCAGTTCACCGCGCCGGCCCACCGGCCGACGCGGCGGTCCCGCACGCCCTCCGCACCCGAAAGACCCGCCACTCCCCACCAGAAAGGACCGCTCATGTTCCGTCACGCACTCACCGTGACCGGAGTCGTGGCCTCCACGGTCACCACGCTGCTCGCCTGTACGGCCTCGGTCCCGGCCGACAGCACCGCCCACCGCTCCACCACCGCCGCCTCCGCCACCTCGGGCGTCCAGCTCCAGACCTGGCTCTACCCCGGGTCGACCGGCGACTCCACCTGCACCGCCAAGAGCGAGTACGCCGACAACAGGGTCAAGAGCGGCGCCCTCAACCCCGAGTACTGGTCGGTCCAGAGCAACGGCTCGGTGAAACTGGAGACCACCGCCGACGGCAGCTGCAACACCTACAGCACGGCCAACGTCGCCGACCTCAAGGCGCATTCGACGTACCAGTACCCGACGCTCTCCGGCATGACCACCGCCGACGTCCACGCCCTGGTCAGCACCAGCAGCACCCGTACGGCCGCCGTCACCAAGGTCACCTCCCTCGTCAGCGACGCCGGGCTCAGCGGCGTCGACGTCGACCTGGAGGACTACTGGTCCTGGAGCACCGCCGACTTCACCAACTACAAGACGTTCCTGAAGCAGTTGGCCACCGCCCTGCACGCCAAGGGCAAGCGCCTCCAGGTCGACGCACCGGCGATGACCGAGGACGCCTCGTTCTACGACTACGCGGCCGTGGCCGCCACCGGCGCCGACGACGTCGTGATCATGGCGTACGACGAGGAGTTCGACACCGCGTCCGGTGCCCGTTGCCTGCCCATCAGCCCCTACGACTGGCTGAAGAAGGTCACCCAGTACGCGCAGAGCAAGATCCCCGACCCGAGCCGCCTGATCATCGGCGTGCCCTCCTACGGCTACAGCGCACCCGACCCGTGCGACCTCAACTCCGTGACGGGCAACATCCAGTTCAGCGACATGAAGAAGAGCCCCGGCTTCTCCTCCGACCCGGCGACCACAGAGAGCCGCCGGGATGCCTCCTCCGGCGAAATCCGCTGGGTCTCCGGCGGCGTCCTCTACGACTACGTCGACAGCGTCGCCATGGACCGCAAGCTCGCGGTCCTCAAGGGCCTCGGCGTCACCAAGGTGTCGGTGTGGTCGCTGGGTGGCGGGAACCCCTGGTTCTCCAACTGACCGACCTGATCCGCCAGTTGCACTGATGCGGCGGGCGCCCCAGGATCCCGGGGTGCCCGCCGCATCAACTCCCTTTACTTCGCAGGCGTGTTGAGCACGTGATCACGTGAGGCGCTGACCTCGGCACGCAGCTCGGGAAGATTCACGTCGAGCACCCGACCGTCCCACTTGCGCGGCTGCCCGTCGACGAACACAGCGGTGATGTTGCGCGCGTCGGAGCCCAACACCAGTGTCCCGATGGGGTCGTTGAGCGGCATGTTGTTGAGGTCCTCGGCCTGTACGACCAACAGGTCCGCCTTCTTGCCGACGGTGAGGGAGCCGGTGACATCGCCGAGTCCGTTGGTCCGGGCGCCCTGGAGGGTGGCGAAGTCGAGGACGTCGTGCGTGGTGATGCGCGACAGCTCGCCGCCGGTGCCGTAGGCGGCGTTGACGGCGCGCATCCGCTGGATCGCGAGCAGGGCCCGCATCTGGGTGAACAGGTCGCTGGCGAGGGCGACTTCGACGTCGATGCTCAGTCCGGGGCGGATGCCGACGGCCAGCGCCTCGTCCACTGCCGGGATCGCGGTCTCCAGGCCGATCTGCGCGTCGGAGGTGGGCGCGAGGGCCACCGTCGTTCCGGACTCCCCCATCGCCTTCCACGCCTCGACGGTCAGCCCGGTGGAGTGGATCAGGGTGACGTCGGGGCCGAGGATGCCGTGCTTCGCCCAGGACAGCACGGCTTCCGAACCGGAGGCGCCGAAGACCGCGTCGACGCTGACACCGATGCCCAAGTCTGCTGCCGTACGGGCGAGTTCGGGGCCGTAGGCGAGGGCGGGTCCGGCGATCTCGTCGGTGGCCAGGGTCGCCAGGCGCAGGGTGAGGAGCTGGTCGTCGCTGCTGAAGTACTGGTCCTTGAGGCGGTTCAGGTCGGCCGGCCACTGGCGGTCCCAGTCGCCGAAGTGCGGGCCCATGGAGGCGTGGACGCCGCGGATGCCGGTGTCGCGGAGTGCTTCGATCGCCGCGTCGGAGTGTTCGCGGGTACGGGAGTTGTGCGAGAAGTCGAGCATCGTGGTGATGCCGCTGTCGAGCGCGGTGAGCGCCGCGAGTCTGGTGCCGGTGTACATGTCCTCGGGCCGGTAGACGGTGGCGTACCCGGCGAGCGTGGCCGTCACATAGCCGCCGAGGTCGTCGACGTCGGGCATGATCCGGCGCAACTGGGCTTCCCAGGCGTGCCGGTGGGTGTCGACGAGGCCGGGCGCGAGGATGGTTCCGGAGGCGTCGACGACCACCGCGCCGTCCGCCGTGAGGTCCGGCCCGATCGCGGCGATGGTGTCGCCCTCGACGAGCAAGTCGCCCTGGAAGATCCCCCGTTCGGGGTCCATGGTGACGATGGTCGCGCCGGTGAACAGGATGCGCCGGTTCGGGTCGGCGGACTGGCGGCGCAGCCGGTCGAGAAGGCCGGCGCTGGTGGTGTCGTTGGCGTTCATGAGAGCCCCTTTCGGATGACGTCGGTGACGTCGGGTGGGTGTCAGTGACATCGGGTGATGTCAGGTGATGTGTGGTCCGTTGGCGCCTACGGCCGCCCGAGCCGGATCTCCTCCACGTCGAGGACCTCCTGCACGGACCGCAGGACGATGTCGTCGATACGGCCGCTGTCGCGCAGGTCGGTGAGGGTGTCGCGTTTGACCTGGAGCAGGGCGAGTTGGAGGTTGCGTACGCTCTCGCGGCGGTGCGCGGAGCCGGGTTCCGGGGCCGTGCGGTCCTCGATGTCCTGGACCATGCGCAGGGTGTCCTCCTCGGCCACCCCGTACCGCTCGGCCAGTTCCGGCAGGGCGTCCAGCGCCGCGCTGCTCAACCGGCAGCGGGCGAGGGTGAGTTCGGCGCTCTTGTCCTCGTCGGCCGGGAAGCGGGCCCGGCGGACCGTGGCCGGCAGGGTGGGCCCGAGGAACGTGAGGGTGACGACGATGACGACCGCGGTGATGAACACGACGGCGTCCCGCTGCCCGACGATGCGCCCCTCGGCGGTCGTCGCCGGCACGGTCAGCGCGGCGGCCAGCGAGATCGCGCCGCGCATCCCCGCCCAGGCCAGCGGGAGCCGCTGCGGGGCGGTGATCCGGCGGTCCCGCTGCTGCGGCCGCCGGTCCAGCAGCCGTACCAGATAGGGCACCGAGTAGAACCAGAGCAGCCGCGTCCCGAGCACCGCGACGCTCACGGCGAGGGCGGCGATCGTCGCTTGCTGGAGGGACACAGACGTCAACGCCCTTACAGCGGCGGGCAGTTGGATGCCGACCAGCACGAACAGGGCGCCGTTCAGCAGATAACTCGCCACCTCCCAGAAGGCGATGGCCTGGATACGGGCCTCCGACCCGATGACCCGCGGCCCGAACCAGGCCGACACCAGCCCGCAGACGACGACCGCCAACACACCGGACACATGCAGGAGTTCGGCCGGCAGATACGCGAGGAACGGTGTCGCGACGCTCAGCACGCTGTGCAGCAGCGGCTCGGGCAGCCGACGCCTGACCGGGATGATGAGCAGCGCGACCGCCGCGCCGATCAGGATGCCTCCGGCGTAGGACGCGACGAAGGCGAGCGCCGTGCCGGACCAGGAGAAGGGGTGCTCGTCGGTGACGACGTCGATGGTCACGGCCAACAGGACCAGCGCGGTTCCGTCGTTGAGGAGGCTCTCGGTGCGCAGCACGGTCAGGATGCGGCGCGGCATGGCCTTGGCGACCGCGGCGACGGCCGCCGCGTCCGTCGGGGCGAGGACGGCGCCGAGGACGAACGCGATGGGCCAGCCGTAGCCCAGCGCGTGGGCCACGACGGCGACCGCGACGGCGGTGGCGAGGACCAGCCCGGTGGACTGGAGCGCGATGCTGCGGAAGTTGTTGCGGATCTCCCGGACCGAGGAGGTCAGCGCCTCCCAGTACAGCAGCGCGGGCAGGAAGAGGAACAGGACGACGTCCGGGGAGAGCGCGAACGACGAGAAGGACGGCGTCAGCCCCACGAGCGTGCCCACGGCGAGCAGCAGCAGGGGTTCGCTCAGGCCCGTGCGCCGCGACAGCCAGCCCATGAGCAGGACGGCGGCCGCGACGACGACGATCAGTTCCAGGCTGTCCACGTCGGTCACCTCGGCCGGGGGCCGGTGCCCTCCCGGTACAGGACGAGATGCTCGTGGAAGAGCACGCCGTCGCGGACGTCACCCGTGGCGGTGAAGCCGGTGTCGTCGACGTAGTCGATGTGGTCGCCGGTGACGGTGTAGCTGCCGGTGTAGGCGCTCCGCCGGTTGCCCCGGGCCTCGTCGTAGCGGCCGTTGGGGAGGAGTTCCTGCCGGATGTGTCCGTCGGCGGTCACCCACATCCCGACGAAGGGGTGCGGTGCCGGGTTCGTGTTCATGGCTCCACGCTCGCGTCACCGCGCACGGGTAACCAGGCCACACCTCTCCTGGGTGTCCCGCACCCACCTTCAGGAGACCGGCGGCCCTGCGACGGAGGCGTCGAAGGCGTGGGTGACCTCGGGCTCGGTGCCGGGCAGGAGCAACGCGCGGGCGCGGTCCTCGAAGCCCCGGTCGGTCGTGGTGAGGCGGTCGTGGTGCTGGGCGAGGTGTTCGGACCAGGTGCCGACGAGGTAGTTCTCGATGAACCGGCCGGGTTCGTTGCCGTCCTGGAAGAGGCCCCAGGTGATGGCGCCGGTGCGGCGGCGGGAGTGGGCGACCCGGTCCATGGCGTCGATGAACGCCGCGCTGTCGTCCGGTGCGACGCGGTAGACGACGGACACCAGCACCGGTCCGTCGGCGGGGCCGGGTACGAAGACGAGCGGCGGGGTCGGCCAGTGGTCGGAGAGGGTGGGGTCGATGCCCTCCATGCCGTAGAGCTTCCATCGGTAGAGGCTGAGTGCGCTGAGCACCATGGCGGCTGCGCCGATGAGGAGGGCCGTGGTGAGGCCCAGACCTTGCACCAGGGCGCCCCAGACGGGGGCCGCTACGGCCTGGCCGCCCTGGAAGACGAGGAGGTAGACGGCGAGGCCGCGGGCGCGGACCCAGCCGGGGAGGCGGGTCTGGATCGCCGCGTTGAGGGTGGACAGGACGCCGATCCAGGCCACGCCGGCGGGCAGCAGCACGAGGATCGCGACCCAGGTGATGTGCACGGTCGCGAGGAGCAGCAGGACGAGGGCGAACATGAGGGCGCCGGCCGCCAAGATGCCGTTGATACCCAGGTGTTGGCGCAGCCACGGCAGCGCGAACGCGCCCGCCACCGCGCCGACACCGACCGCGCCGAGCAGCAGGCCGTAACCGCCCGAGCCCATCCCGAGGGAGTCGGCGGCGATCAGCGGGAGCAGGGACCAGAGCGCCGCCGCGCCGGGGATGAACAGGGCGGTGCGCAGCAGGACGCGGCGGACGCCCGGAGCGTTCCAGACGTAGCGCCGACCCGCGTACAGCGCGGTCAGAAGCCGTTCCTGCTGCGCGGCCGGGACGGTGATCTTCGGGCGGTGCCACAGCACCAGTACGGCGGCGATCCCGAGAAATGACACCGCGTTGAAGCCGAACACCCACCCCGCACCGGCCGCCGCGACCACGACACCGCCGAGCGCCGGGCCGACCGCCCGCGCGAGGTTCATGTTCACCGCGCCCAGCGCGGACGCCTGCCCCAGCTGCTCCCGCTCCACCAGCTCCGGCTGGATGGCCTGCCACGACGGCCCCATCAGCGCGGTCCCGCAGCCGAGGAGAAAGGTGAGCACCAGCAGGGGTACGGCGGACAGCGCGTCCGCGAAGGCCAGCACGGTCAGTGCCGCCGACACGGCGAACATCGCGACCTGCGCGACGAGCAGCAGCCCGCGTCGGTCGAACCGGTCCGCGAGCACACCCGAGGGCAGTGCCAGCAGCACGATCGGCAGACTCGACGCCGTCTGGACCAGCGTCACCATGGTCGCCCCGTGCCCGAGCAAGAGCCACTGAGCGCCGACCGTCTGCATCCACGTGCCGATGTTCGACACGAACTGGGCGATCCACAGCGCCCGGAACACCGGCCGCCCCAACGGCGCCCAGGCCGAGCCGGACCCCGCGCTCTTCCCCGTCGTCGTACTCGCGCTCATGCTGCGGCTCCCGGGGCGAAGTGGGCGGTCGAGAAGAAGGTACGGCAGCTCGGTGAGGGGCGGGCCACCAAGCCGCCGTAAAGCCGGGCCCGCCGTGGGACCGGTCCGGCGGCCGCTCAGACGCAGCCGTCGAGCGGGGCGAGCGCGGCGCCGACCTGGTGCGGGACGCGGTCGAGATCGCCGCGCCGCTCACGCCAGGCGCGCTGCTCCTCGGAGTCGGTGGCGGCCTCGGTGAAGGCGCGGGCCTGCCGTGCACCGGGTACGTCCGGCGCCGCCTGGAATCCGCCGAAACGGGCGACCGGGCTCCACGCGGGGCTGATCTCCGGGAGCGGGGCGGCGATGTTCTCGTAGTCCCCGACCGCGTGCACGACCTTGCCGCCGGCCACGGTGAGGACGGCCTCGATACGGTCTATGTCCTCGTCGGCGACGGAGAAGTAGTCGGCCGACAGCACGGCCAGGTCGCCGTACTTGCCCTCGGTGATGGTGCCCTTGACGTCGGCCTCGCCGGTGAGATGGGCGCCCGCGGTGGTGTACATCTCCAGGGCGGTGGCGCGGTCCACCCGATTCTCGGCCGGGTAGAGGAGGAGGTCGCCGACCGTACGGCCGGTGACCAGCCAGGACAGGGACAACCACGGGTTGTAGCTGGAGACGCGGGTGGCGTCGGTGCCGGCGGCGACCAGCAGACCGGTGTCGCGCATGGCGCGGATCGGGGGCGCGGTCGCGGCGCGCTCGGCGCCGTAGCGGTCGATGAAGGCCTTGCCCTGGAACATCATGCGGTTCTGGACGGAGACGGCGCCGCCGAGGGCCTTGATCCGGTCCAGACTGCTCTGGCTGACGGTCTCGGCGTGATCGAACAACCACCGTGTCCCGTCCGGGAATCCGCCGTCCGCGGCGATCTTCTCGAAGACGTCGAGGTCCTGGCGGATCGTCTCGTCGTAGGTGGCGTGGAGGCGGAAACCCCAGCCGTTGTCGAGGAGCAGCCGGGCCGCCGCTTCGAGGTCCTGGCTTGCGCGGGAGGTGAGTTGGGGGCGGGGCTCGGCGAAGTTCTCGAAGTCGGCCGGGGACCAGGCGAGGTTCTCGCCGGCGCCGTTGCAGCGCAGCCATGCGTCACCGTCGCCGGGACCGACCATGCCGATCCAGCGGCGCAGGTCATCGAGTTCCTGCCCTGCGGTCTGCGGGAAGAGGTGGTAGGCGATCCGGACCGTCAACTCCCCGCGCTCCGCAAGCTCGGTGACGGCCGCGTAGTTGTCGGGGAAGTTCTGGAAACCCCCCGCCGCGTCGATGGCGCTGGTGATGCCGAAGCGGTTCAGCTCGCGCAAGTAGTGCCGGGTGGAGCCGAGTTGGTCCTCGGGGGCGAGGATCGGGCCCTTGGCGAGGGTGGAGTAGAGCAGCCCGGCGGCAGGCTCCGCAAGCAGAACGCCAGTTGGGTTGCCCGCGAAGTCCCGGACGATCTCCCCGCCGGGCGGATTCGGCGAGTCCCGCGTGAAGCCGACGGCCTCCAGCGCGGCCCGGTTGAGGATCGCCGACTGGTACAAGTGCAGGACGAACACAGGGGTGTCGGGGGCGGCGGCGTTCAACTCGGACACGGTCGGCAGCCGCTTCTCCGCGAACTGCTCCCCGGTCCAGCCGCCAACCACCCGCACCCACTGCCCTGTTGGCGTCCGCTCGGCCTGCTCCCGCAGCATCCGCAGCGCGGTGCGCAGGGACCGTACGCCGTCCCAGCGCAGTTCGAGCAGATAGTTCAACCCGCCCCGGATGACGTGCAGATGGGAGTCGTTGAGCCCGGGGATCCCCCGTCGGCCGAGCGCGTCGACGACACGGGTGGCCGGGCCGATGTGCGGGGCGACGGTCGCGTCGTCTCCCACGGCGGTGAAGACACCGTCGGTGATGGCCACGGCAGACGCGGCGGGGCGGGCGGGGTCGCCGGTGTGGATGCGGGCGTTGCGGACGACGAGCTGCGCGGGGTGCTGGACGCCGTCGTAGGGGCGTATGCCAGCCACGGGCATGGTGCCCACAGGCATGGTGCTGCTGGACATGGAGGCTCCTTGGAGCAGGAGAGGCGGGGTGTGGTGGGGGGGCGATCGTCCGGCGAGGGGGGTCGGCCGTCCGGCGACATCCCCGACGCTAGGTCTGCGACAATGAATCGGTCCAACACATGGTTCTGCTTGTATCGATCGCCGAAGCAGCTGGATAAAAGGACGGGCGCGGGATGGACCTGCGGCACCTGAAGTACTTCCTCGCGGTCGCCGAGACCCGCAACTTCACGCAGGCGGCGGCCAGTTGCTATGTCGCGCAGTCCGCGCTGAGCCAGCAGATCGCACGCCTGGAGAAGGACGTGGGCGCCCGGCTCTTCAGCCGCACCAGCCGTTCCGTACGGCTGACGGCCGCCGGGGAGCTCCTCGAACCGCTGGCCCGCCGCATCCTCGCCGACGTCGACACCGCGCAGGCCGCGCTCGACGCCCTGTCCGGGCTGCGGCGCGGGCGGCTGCGCCTCGGCCTCGTCCAGACGCGGGCGTCCTCGGTCGACCTGGTCGAGGTGATGGCCGACTACCACGCCCGCTACCCCGGCATCGACTTCCATGTGACCAACGCGCCCAGCGCGGAGATGGCCGCGGCAGTGCTGGCCGGGGACCTCGACATCGCCGTGGTGGGCCTGGGACCGCGCCAAGTCCCGGACGGGCTCGACCACTTCGTCCTGGACAGCGACCCGCTCGTCCTCGTCGTGCCCGCCGACCACGCGCTGGCCGACCGCGAGGTCGTCGACCTGGCCGATCTGCCGGAGAGCCACCAGCTCATCCAGTTCACCCGGGGCAGCGGACTGCGCCGCCAGGTGGAGGCCGCGTTCGCCCGCGCGGGAGTGGAACCGGGTCAGCACTTCCAGGTCGGCCAGATCCAGGACATGGTCCGGCTGGCGGCACGGGGGATCGGCGTGACGGTCGTACCGCGGTCGTCGGCCCTCGGCGCTGACGGGCCGCCCGGCGCGGACCCCCGGATCGGACTCCCCTACGGCGCCCGCGCGCTCCGTATCGCGGACGAGGCGGCGGCGCACACCATCTGCGTGGTCCACGACAGCAAGCGGCTGGCGCCGGCCGCGGCCGCGTTCCTCGAAGTGGTGGAGCGGCACGCGGTCAGGAACCGGGAGGACGAAGGAGGCCCGGCGATCGATCGCTGATACCGATCGCTGCGCCCGCATCCATATGTTGGACGTAACGCTCCCGTGGCGCGACGCTCGGAGGAGAAAGCCGGAAGCCGGACACCGGAAGCCGGGAGACCGGAAAACCTCCAGCGAAGGGGAGCAATGCCATGTCTGCCGTACTGCGGGACGCGTGGACCACGGTCGTGCCCGACATGGAGGACCGGCACGGACCGCTCCCTCCGCTGATGCTCGCGCTGACCGTGGTGACCGGGCTCGTGGACGCCTTCAGCTATCTCGTCCTGGGTCATGTCTTCGTCGCCAACATGACCGGCAACGTCGTCTTCTCCGGCTTCGCGATCGCCGGCGCGGCGGGCTTCTCGCTGGCCGCCTCGCTCGCGGCGCTGGCCGCGTTCGCCGTCGGTGCCCTGATCGGAGGACGGCTGGCGCACGGGGCCGGCGCGCACCGGGGGCGGGTCCTGCACCTGGCGCTGCTGCTGGAGACGGCCCTGGTCCTGGCGGCGTACGTCATCGCGCAGGTCACGGACACCTCGCACGTGACCACGGCCGTGCAGTACTCCTTGATCGCCCTCCTCGGTCTCGCGATGGGCGTGCAGAACGCCACCGCCCGCGCCCTGGCCGTACCCGACCTGACCACGACCGTCCTGACGCTCACCATCACCGGAGTCGCCGCGGACAGCCGGCTCGCGGGCGGCAAGGGCAGCAAGGTCGGCCGTCGCGTGCTCTCGGCCGGAGCGATGTTCGCCGGCGGTCTCGCCGGTGCCGTCGCGGTCGAACACGGCGGCCGGGCAATGCCGTTGCTGTTCGCCGCGGTGCTGCTGGTGGCGGCCTCCGTCACGGCGTTCGCCCTCACCCGCTCCGACGCGTCCTGGACGAAGCCGCTGTGACCGGGAACCCCACCTGGCGGCGCACGCTCCGCTCCGCCCTCCTCGAACTCGCCCTGACCGCACTGATGTTGTTCGTCGTGGCGACCACCGTCCGCTGGCTGATGGGCACCCTCGACCCGACGTCCGGCGGCTGGTGGAACACCCCGAAGGGCAGACTCCTCGCGCTCGCCCCGCTCTCCGGCTACACGGTCACCGCCGTCATGCTCTCCCCCTGGGGCCGGGTGACCGGCGGCCACATCAACCCGGCGATCACCCTCGCGATGTGGCGCTACGGCCGTACGCCGGGCCGCGATGTCGTGCCGTTCATCGCCGGTCAACTGGTCGGATCGCTGCTCGGCATCGCGGCCGGACGGCTGGTCTGGGGGCCGGTGTTCGCCTCGCCGGCCGTGGACTACGCGGTCATCAGGCCTGCTCCCGGCTGGAGTTGGACCTCCGTCGCCCTGATCGAGACCGCCACGATGTTCGTCATCGTCGCCGTCGCCGGGATCGGCGTCTCCAGCCGCCGACTCGGCCCCTTCACCCCCTGGGCGGTCGGCACGATGATCGCCGCCCAGATCATCGCCTTCGGCACCCTGTCCGGCGGAATCGCCAACCCTGCGCGGGAGTTCGGCCCGGCACTGCTCTCCGGGTCACCGTCACTCCTGCCGGTCTATCTGCTCGCCCCACCGCTCGGCGCGCTCGCGGCAACGGTCGTGATCAACGGGATCGCCGCTCACCGCCGTACCACCGCACGGACGCCGGGCTGTGCCATTGCACTGCCTTCTGTACAGCCCCGATCTTGAGGCTCCCGGACTTCCGGCAACGTTCTTCGTAGCGTGATTGCCAGGCCTCGTTCGCCTCGCTGTCCGACCTCGCGTTGCGTTCCGGGCCTGGATGTGGCCACCACTTGCGGGGCGAGCTCGGTGACGCGGGCATCGCGGGACGCGGCGAAGCGTTCCGGAGCCGATCACCGAGCCGGGTCAGTCCGGAGACGGTGTGGCGCGGGTGGAGAAGCGACCGACTTTTCCGATCACGTCAACGCTGTACAGCCTGACCGCCTGTTCCAGCGCGAACTCCGCCATATAGCGCCGGAACGCGTCGACGTCCTCCTCGGCGGCGTTGAGCATCTTCCGGTTGGCGGCGACGGCCGGTCCCCGCAACCGGTCGAGGCTGCGTTCGACGGCGAGGTCCAGCTCGCCCGGACTGTGCACCTCGTCGACGACGAGTCGGGCCTCCGGGTCCGTGGCCCGGATCCGGTGGCCCTCCAGGATGATCCGGCGCGCCAGGCGCGGCCCCGTGTACCGGGGCAGCCGGAAGTTGGCGACTCCCGGGATGATGCCTTCCTGGGCCGCGGGCAGGCTGAGGTACGCGTCCGAGGCGGCGAGCACATGGTCGACGACCAGCAGCAGCTGCATCCCGCCGCCGATGGCGAAGGTGTCGACGGCGGCGACCCACGGCTTGGCCCGGGTCGGCGAGTACCAGGACGCTCCGTCGTCGACCCGGACACCGCGCCAGATCTTGTGCAGGTAGCCGAGCTCGCGGCGCAGCAGGAAGCCGACGAGCGAGATGTCCCCGGCATGCAGACTCTTGAGGTTGATCCCGGCGCTGAACACCCGCTTCCCCGCATAGCGCGGATGGGTCATCTCGCCCCCGCGCAGCAGACAGAGTTCGACCGCGGGATCGAGCAGGGCGAGGTCGACCGCGGTCTCCATGTCGTCGACCTGTCGTTCGTCCTCGGCGTTGAGACAGTCGTCCCGGCACAACGTGAGCCGGGCGACTCCGTCGCGGCGCTCCAGCCGTACCGAACCGAGGTCGGCCCGCCCCACGGCGGCGAACCCGGGCAGCAGGTCCAGGGCTCGCTCGGTGGGGCGCAACAGGGTGTCGATCAGGTGACCGCCGGAGAGCGGCGAGCGCAGGACGTGGCGGAAGAAGATGCCCAGGTCGATCTCGTGTCCGGCCTTCCGCGCCTGTTCCAGCGCTCGGTCCGCGGCCAGCTCGGCCGCGGTGGGGACGAGGCCGGGGAACGCGCCCTCGGCCGCGGCAGCCAGTTCCGGCAACCGCAGACCGCGGGTGCGGCCTGCGGTGAGCTCGGCGTAGACCGCGTCGGTGTGCGCGTCCAGGAAGGCGCTGCGCAGCGCCCTCAGCCGACCGGGAGGCGACGCCGCATGCTCCTGCGCCGCCCGCGCGAGCGCCCCTCGCGCACGGGACAAGCCCGCCCGCATCTCCCGCTGGTCCGCCGGCTGTACGGAGGCCGGTGCGCCGCCCGTCACTTCGCCTCCTCGGCCGACGCCCGCCGCAACGTACGGTCGCAGGCCGCCAGATGGGCCCCGAGCGCCTCCTCGAACGGGACGGTACGGGCATCGAGCAGCAGTTGCCTCCTGATGGCCAGCTCGGATCCGGCGAACGGCGCGGTGAGCTCGACCGCCGCCGTTGCCGAGCCCGCCGCGTCGTCCGTCACCTCGTCGACGAGGTGCAGCGCCAGCGCCTGCGCGGCGTCGAGCGGGGTGCCGAACAGCGCCGCGCGGCGGATCGCCGCCGTGCCGACCGCCTGCTGGGCGAGCCTGTGCAGTGCCATGCCGGGCCAGGTGGCCGCGTCGGCCACGGGTACCACCAGCCGCAGCGAGGGGGTGGCGATGCGGATGTCGGTGACCAGCAGAGCGTCCAGGGCAGGGCCGCCGCAGTCGCCGTCGGCCACCGCGACGGTGGCCGTGGGCAGCCGCTCCAGCCGCCGCAGCACGCGCTCCCACTTGCTGACCAGCCCCACTGTCAGCTCACCGGTCCACCTGCCGGCCGGGGCCCCGGACAGCTCGACGATCACCGGGGCGTGCCCGCCGGCATCCTCGACGCCGTCGCACACCGCGCCGATCGCCGCGATGACCTCCGGCGACGGCGGCCGCCCACCGTCGATCCGCAGCCGCGTCTCCCCCCTCACCATTGGACCAGCGCCGTCTCGATCGTCGAGCCCGGCCCCATGGTCATGAGCACGCCGATGTCGCCCGCTCTGATGCGGCCCTCCTGGAGCAGCCGCTCGTAGGAGAACAGGAACGATCCGCTCGACAGGTTGCCGTAGTCGCGCAATACCCCGGTGGTGTGGCGCAGGTCGTGGCGGGTGAGGCCGAGGTTCACCCGGACCGCGTCGATGACCTTCTTGCCGCCGGAGTGCACGAGCCAGTGGGCGACGTCGCTGCGGCGCAGCCCCGCGCCGTCCAGCAGCCGGTCCACGACCCGCTCCGCATGGGCCCCGACCACGTACGGGATGTCCGGGTCCAGGTAGAAGCTGAACTTGTGCTGATCGTCGTCCCAGTCGTAGCGCATGGCACCGATCGCGTCGGAGATGAGGTGGCTGGCGAAGCCCAGCAGGCGCGGGCCGGCGGAGGAGCCCGGGGAGTCGCCCGGCAGTTCCCCGGGTGCGGGCCCGGCGGTGTCGGGTGGGTCGGCGAGCAGGGCGATGGCGGCGGCTCCGTCGCCGAAGAGGCTGTTGACCACCGCCGTTCGCATGGTCGCGTCCATGACATAGGCGGCGGAGCACGCCTCGGCGCAGAGCAGCACGGCAACCTGTCCGGGGTGGGCCATGGACCAGGCCGCCGTCCCGTTCAGCGCGTTCAGGCCGGCGTTGCAGCCCATGCCGACCACATCCACGCGGCTGCATCCGGGCCCGATGCCCATGTCCCGGATGAGCAGCGCGCTGAGCCCCGGGGTGAGAAAGCCGGTGGTGGTCACGCAGCACAGGTAGTCGATGTCCGCCGGCTCGATGCCCGCGCCCGCCAAGCACGTGCGCACGGCGCGCGCGCCCATGTCGAGGGCCAGGCGCTTGTGCTTGGCGAGCAGCTCTTTCTGGGACTCGTGGCGGAAGACACCCTCGCTGTCGCGGGGCGGGAGGGTGAGGTGGCGCCGTTCGATGGCGCTGTTGAGGAAGATGGAACGGACCCTGGGGTCGGTGATCCGGAACAGGTCGAGCAGCGTGCGCTGCGAATAGGAGGCATCGGTCACGGCGGTGCCGACACCGATGATGCGGCTCGGGCTCGCGTGATGCTTCGGCTCGGGCTCCAGAAGTGCGGGCGCGGTGCTGCCGCCCGGACGCAGGATGGTGGCGGTCATCGGTAGGTCCACCCCCACATACGGGGCTTGCTGCGCGGACGTCGTACGACGGTGAACATTTCTGTCGTCCTTTCAGTGCCGGGCCGCCACCTTGATGAACTGCGCGAGTCGGGCTGTTCCCTCGTCGATGTCGGCATGGGTCAGGTAGCTCACGGACAGCCGGAGCGTGCGCTCCCCGCCGCCCTGCGGATAGAAGTAGGACATGGGCGTCCAGATGACGCCGAACTCTTCGGCCGAGCGGGCCAGCGCGGCGTTGTCGGCCAGGAACGGGACCTTGACGGTGAGGAAGAAGCCGCCGCCGGGCCGGTTCCAGCGGACACCCAGCTCCGCCCGTTCGGCCTCGGGGAGCGAGATGTCGAGCTGCCGGAGGGTGGCCCTCATGGCTTCTCCGTAGTAGTGCGCGGTGTCGGTGTTGTGCTCCGCGGCACCGCCCTTGCCCGCGAGCAGCATGCCGCCGACGACGGCCTGGCTGAGCGCCGAGGTGTTGACCGTCACCATGCTCTTGATCCGGGTGAGTTCGTCGGCGAGCAGGCCGGTGTTGCCCGAGCGGTCCGTGACGAGCTGGTCGGCGACCGCGTAGCCCACCCGGGCGCCGGGGAAGAGCGACTTCGCGAAGGAACCCAGCTGGACTACGCGCCGCTCGCGGTCGAGCGATTTGAGGGCCGGCAGTTGCCGCCCCGGGCTCACCAGCCGGTAAGGGCTGTCCTCAAGGATGAGGAAGTCCTCCCGGGCGGCGAGCTTCAGCAGCTCCTGCCGCTCGTCCATCGCCATCGTGGCGCCCGACGGGTTGGAGTGGTCGGGGATGACATAGAAGGCGCGGGGTCGGCGGCCGCGGCCGCGCTCGGCCCGGATCGCCGCTTCGAGGGCGGCGCAGCGGAAGCCGTCGGCCCCTTCCTCGACCGCGGTGGGCTCGATGTCGAGCAGGCGCGCGGCACCGGTGATGCCCACGTAGCACGGGCTGGAGACGAGCAGGGCGTCGTCGGGGCCCGCGATGAGGGCGCGCAGGGCGAGGAGCATCGCCTCCTGACAGCCCACCGTGACGACGATGGACTCGGCCGGTACGTCGATGTCCTCGTCCAGGCGCAGCGACTCGGCGACGAGCTCGCGGATCTGCCCACTGGTCGGCCCGTACTGGAACAGGGCGTCGCGGACCTGGGCAGGCGATTTGCCGGACGCGGCCAAGTGGTCCATGTAGCGGCGGATGTGCGCGAAGATCTGTTCGGGGTCGAAGAAGCCGTCGTAGGGACGCCCGGGGGCGAAGGAGATCGCGTCGGGGTAGCGGTGCGTGATCTCGTTCAGGAAGTTCATCGTGTCCAGTACCGGGTCGGAGACGCTGGTGTGCAGCTCCTCCTTCACCAGTCCGGAGCCCGCCCCACGCGGACGGTCCGCCGCGGCAGGGCGTTCGTCACCACCCTGGACGGGCAGGGCGCTCGCCGAGACCAGCGCGGGTCCGGCGCCGGCGACCGAGGGGCAGCCTGCCAGCACCATCGCGTCCGCCAGTTCCTCGGTGACCATGCCGAGCACGTCCGCGACACCGTCCTGTCCCGCTGCCGCCAGGCCGTGGAGCACGGGTCGGCCCACCAGCACGGCATCCGCCCCGAGGGCCAGAGCGGCCAGGACGTCGGCGCCGCGCCGGATCCCGCCGTCCAGCAGGACGGTGCGGCGGCCGGAGAGCTCGGCCGCGATCTCGGGCAGCACGTCGAGCGTCGCCGGGGCTCCGTCCAGCTGCCGACCGCCATGGTTGGACACGACGACTCCGTGCGCGCCCGCCTCGCTCGCCCGGCGGGCGTCGGAGGCGGTGAGGATGCCCTTGATCAGGACCGGCAGTGGACTGACGGAGCGCAGCCACTCGACCACGGCCCAGTCGAGGGCCGGGTCGAACGCCTCGCGGGCATGGTCGCCGGGTGAGGCGAAACCGGAGCCGGAAAGGTTGGCGGGCTCGATCCCGGTCGGCAGCCGGAAGCCGTTGCGTATGTCCCGCAGTCGGCGGCCGAGGCGCGGGGCGTCGGCGGTGAGGACCAGCGCCTCGAAGCCGGCCCGCGCCGCGCGCTCGACGAGACCGCGGGTCAGGCCTCGGTCGCGGAAGCAGTAGAGCTGCAGCCACAAGGGGGCCGTGGAGGCAGCGGCGATGTCCTCGAAGGTCCGTCCGGCGAAGGTGCTGACGACGAACGGCACACCGGCTGCCCCGGCGGCCGCAGCCGTGGCCACCTCTCCGTCGGAGTGGACCAGCGTGTGGTAGGCCATGGGTGCCACGGCCAGCGGCGCGGCCCAGGTGCGGTCCAATATCCGGGTGCCGAGCGCCGGTTGCGCCACGCCGGAGAGTACCCGCGGGCGGAGCCGGACGCGGTCGAAGGCCGCCGAGTTGGCGGCGAGCGTCCGCTCGTCCCCCGCCCCGCCGGTGACGAAGTCCCAGACCCCTGGCTCCAGGCGCCGGTGCGCCAGCTCGGCGTAGTCGGCCAGGGTCAGCGGGCCGCCGGCCGCGCCACCTCGGTGGTTCATTCGGCGGCCAGTCGGTCGCGCTCCACCGCTTCGTACAGGGCGCGGATGTTCGCGCTGCCGAAGCCGCGGGAGCCGCGACGCTGAATCAGCTCGTAGAACAGGGTGTTGCGCTCGTACGGTGAGCGGGTGAACAGCTGCAGGAGATGGCCCCACTCGTCGCGGTCCGCCAGCACCTGGGCCGAGCGCAGCGTGTCGATCTCCGACCGCATGCCGGGGAGTCGTTCGTCCAGGCTGTCGTAGTAGGCGTCCGGAACGGTCAGGAACTCCACCCCCCGGTCCCGGAACTCGTGGACCACCGGGACGACGTTCTCGATGAGGAACGCCAGGTGCTGCACGCCCGGGCCTCCGTTCCGTTCGAGGAAGGAGTCGAGCTGGCCCCGTCCCTTGTGCGGGTCGGGTGCGACCAGGGTGAAGGTGACTCGGTCCGAGGTACTGCGCATCACGACGGAGTCCATCGCGTGCTCGCCGACGTCCACGTACTCCGAGGAGTAGCGGTACAGCCCGAAGGCTTCGCGGTAGAAGTCGGCGTACTCGTCGAGCGTGGCGCCCTCAAGGCAGATCGCGATGTGGTCGAGCAGCACGATCCGGTCGGTGCGCGAGCCGTTCGATGCGTCCGGCACGGCGGCCCAGGTGTGTCCGGGCGGCGGGCCGGCCGCCGGGCCGTCGGGGCGGGGGAGCAAGGTGTGCTTGACACCGCCGAATCCGGAGACGGCCGGTGCGCCCTGCGCGGAGCCGGTCACCGTGGCGCCCGCAGCCGCTGCCGACCGTGTGCTCTGGTCGACGTCGTCACAGGTCAGGGCGATGTCGGCGATGCCGTCCCCGTGCGAACCGAGGAACTTCCACGTGACCGGGCCCGTGGTGACGACGAGTTGGACGGTGCCTTGTCGGAGCAGCGCGGAGCTCCGGTCGACGCCCACCGCCTCCGCCTCGTGCGTGAACCCCATCGCGGAGACGAAGTAGTCGACGACGGACTTCTTGTTGCTCGTATACAGCTCGATGTACGCGACGTCGTGCACAGCCATGCGTTGCCTCCTGGGCGGACGTGTTCCGGGTGGTGGTGCGCTACCAGCGCCATTCCTGCCGACCGAGCAGGTGTCCGGCCTTGATTCCGCGATCCGCGCACCACGTGAGGAACTCGTCGATCTGCTTGAACTGATGCGTGACCCCGTTGCCGGTCGTGGCCATGACGTGCTCCGGCCAAGGCTCTACGCCCATGGCGTAGACATACGCCTCGCCGACTCCGAGTTCCGTCGTGATCGCGGCTGCCCGCTCGGCGCTCAAGCCTTGCGCTTTCCGCGAGTTGCCCGTCCTCCCGAAGCTCAGCTGGGACAGCAGGGCCGGATAGAGCCAGGCCAGTTGGGCCCTGTCGCGTTCCAATCCGAGGAAGGCGTAGTCGGCCGTGCCCAGCTGCTGACGGATGCAGCGGTAGTGCACGGGATCGATACCCGACGAATCCGTGCCGATGAACGCGGACCGGCCGGCCAGCTCCACCCAGTACGTCGACTCTCCGCGCGTGTCGGGATCACCGTGTTCGTCCAGGAACGGTGTGGCCACCACCCTGCCGCCGGGGAACGCGAAGTCGTCGTAGTCGTCGGCCTCGACCACGGGGAAGCCGAGGCGGCTGAGATACAGCCCGGTGGAGGGGTCTTCCGGGCTGCCCCGGGAGGAGCGGGGCGCGACGATCGTCCCGATCCGGCCACGCAGCTGTAGGAGCGTCTCCAGCACGATGGGGTCCTGATGCCCGCGGGTGACGAGCACCAGATCGATGAAGTCCGGCAGGTCGTCCAGCGTGTAACGGTCCCTGCCGCCGCTGTCCGCGCCGATGAACGGATCGGTGACCACTGCGCCTTGAGGGGTCTGCAGCACCAGGCAGGCCGACCCGAAGTAGCGGATGCGCCCGCCGCGCTCGATGTGCCGGTACGGCGACGGACCCGTGGTCTCACGGAGCAGCAGCGCCAGCTGCTCCGCCTGGGCGCCGTCCAGCCCGAACGCGTCGCGCAGGCCGCCGGGCGCCGTCGGCGCGTGGATCACGGACTGCTCGCCGACATCGTCGAAGAACCCGTCGTGAAGTTCCGAATTCCGCCTTGTCCCGACCTGCGCTTCCTGGGATTGCACATACGACGCGAGCATGGGGAATTTCAGGAATAACAGATTCAACGTGTTCAGGGCCGGTGCCACCGCACAGGACGGATCGACTGGCGCCTTCGGCCGGAGAAACATCGACTCATCCGCCATGCGCGCCCTCAACCTCCCAGAAAAGAGCCGGCACCCGACGATTCAGGGCACTCCTGCGCCAAGCACGGGCCGCCGAGGATTCGCGCCGCTCGCCCTCCGCACTATGGCGCGCGACGGTTCAGGAGAACAAGCTCGCACAGGCGTGTTCAACTGCCGCAGCACGCACTTGAACGCTTGCCGATATGGCTTTGCACAGCCCTTTACGAGGCGAATTTCCAGCGGCGGAAGCACGGTCGGACCCCGGAGAAACAGCGAACCGGACGCCGTATCGGCGTCCGGTTCGCTGTTTCTCCGCGGGCTCACCCGCTCCGCTCAGTCCTCGATCCAGCCGTGCCGCTCGCCGAACTTCGTCAGCTCATGGCGGAGCTGCAGAATCTGGTCCGCCGTCAGAGACGGTCCCGCCTTCAGCAGGAGCTCGGTGATGTCCCGGCTGTACTCCTCGCCGGTGAGCACGTCACACATCGGATACTCGCCGTCGACCGTCCTGGCCGCCTCGGTTCCCTTCCCCTTGGGGGACGAGAGACCCGGTGCCGCCGGGGCGGCCTGGGCATCCCTGGCCGGCACAACCGGCACCTCGGTGCCCGGAGCGAGCTTGATCTTCGACGCCTTGAGCCCGCGGCCACCGTCCTCGACCTCGAATTCGACGGCCAGTCCCGAACGGAGATACTCCTCGGGAATCAGCAGATCGTTCACATGCAGGAAGATGTCCTCTCCACCGCCGTCCGGAGCGATGAACCCATAACCCCGCATACTGTCGAACCGCACCACGCGTCCCGCAGCCATACACACCCCCAACACACCCAGGTCCCCTTGTACGGCCACTCAAGTCGTCCGGCCGCTCGGAAAGAATAACGCCACGTCACTACGGCAGCGAAGTCCGGGGGGAGATCCGGCAGCCGCACCCAGGTGTCGGCCCTGCCTAGTGGTGCCGCCACCCGTGGTTCCGGAGGGCCGCCCTGAGCACCTCGGCCAGGTCCCGGGTCACGCTGAGATGGACCTGCCCGGTCAGCTGGCCGGCGGAGTGTTCCAGGTGGACGTCCTCCACATTGACACCGGCACGGGAGGCATCGGTGAAGAGCCGGGCCAACTCGCCCGGTTGATCTCCGATCACGACCGTCACCGTCTCGTACTGCTCGGGCTGCGTACCGCGCTTGCCGGAGATCCGGGCCCGCCCGGACCGCCCGCGGCACAGCAGGTTCTCGACGGTCCGCGCGCCGCCGCTGCGCTTGTCCTCGTCCGTGGCCGCCATGGCCCGCAGCCCCGCGACGGCGTCGCCCAGGCCCGTCGAGAGCTCTTCGAGGAGGTCGGCCACCACCAGCGCGTTGGCGCTGAGGATGTCCACCCACAAGGTCGGGTCCGAGGCCGCGATCCGGGTGAGGTCGCGCAGCCCCGGGCCCGCCAGGCTCACCGCACGTTCCTCGGCCTGTTCCAGGAGGGTGGCCACCAGGCTCGCCACGACGTGGGGAGCGTGCGAGACGAGGCCGACCGCGCGATCGTGGGCGGCCGCCTCCATCACCACGGGTACGGCCCCGCACATCGCGACGAGTTCGAGAGTGCTGTTCAGTGTCTCGGTTTCCGTGTCGGGCATCGGAGTGAGCACCCAGTTGCACCCCGCGAACAGGTCCGGCCGGGCGGCGAGCGGCCCGCTCCGTTCACCGCCGGCCATCGGGTGGCCGCCGACGTAGCACGCGGTGTCACAGGCGAGAGCGATGATGTCCTGCTGCGGTCCGGCCTTCACGCTGGCGACGTCGGTGTAGTGCCGCGCCACGCCCTCGGCCTGCAGACCGGCGAGGACGTCGGGCACGAGCCGCGGCGGTACGGCCACGATCGCCAGGTCCACGGTCCCCCGCGGAACCTCCAGCGTGCCGGCGCCGAGGGAAGCCGCGATCCTGGCCGTGACGGAGTCCACGTCCCGCAGGTGCACGCTCACGCCGCGGGCTTTCAGTGCGAGCGCAACCGAGGTCCCTATTAATCCGGCGCCGACCACTAGGGCGTCCTCCACGGTGACCGCATCCATTCCGTCGCCGACAATGAAGATGGATGCTACGGACGACCCGGGAAATACTCAATATTCCAATGACTGCCGTCGTGACACAAAAACCGTGCACACATGGCGAACATTTTCCGCATCGCGCCATCCCGGTGGATCCGGAACGGAAACCTCAATTTCGTTTCGTCGACGATTTTCGGTCGCCGATCGGTACGGCTGTTCGCCCGCCAGGTCTTCTGCCGCCGAGGGAGCGGGGCGATGCGCGACACCGCGGAGCGCGTCGCCCGCCGCGGACGAACAGGCCCTCGGCCGCGGGCGGGACGAGGTGATCACGGACCGAACCGGCACCGACGGGCCGGCCGACCCCGGCCGCCCCCAACCTGCCGAGGCATCACCGTCGGGCACTCGCCCGGTGCACACACCTTCGACGTCGGCCGAGCCTCCGATCCGTGCGACCACGCAGCGTGTGCGATCTCGTGTCGTGCCGCCTCCGTGTCGCCCGACCGCAGTTCCGTCGCGAGGCTCTCGCCGGTGTTCGCGGACCCGGTTCGCCGACCAGGAGGGCACCCTCGCTCCCGCCGCGCATATGCCCTGGACACTCGCGTCCTCGCAGGTCAGCGATACCTGTCCATTGCCTGTGCGTCAGCTTGTCCAATTTCGCAGAATAACCGGGGCTAAGCCTTGATCGTTCGGGCGCCTGTCCGACGGAAAGGCGAAATGATCACGCCTAGCCCTTCGCACCACCGCCTTCCCGACCGCTTGACATCGCAACACCCCCGACTAGCATCTAGGCAATGAAGCGGGTGGCGTAAGGCAGCTACGGGGGTACGGGGGTCTTGTGCACTCAAAGGGCCGTGATTGATCAATTCCATTTAGCTGGTCGATTCACATCCACGGTCACGCGCAGTATTTTTGTTTTCACACAGCCTGCCCAATACCTTATCCGATGCTCATTCAGCCGCCCATAAGCCACTGTGGCCGATGGGTGATTTTTTGTGCTGATTCGCAAGCGCCGCACTCCTGCACCCACTACACCAACAAGGGGGATGGTGTGGAGAAGTTAGGTTCCGAATCGGATAGAGCACACGTTGACTTGATGAACAGATCAGCCAACACCGGAAGCGGGACGGCAAACCCGCACGGAAATTTGGTGGAGCTGCCGATATCTCTGCTTCAATTCGGCGACTCGCCCCGCCTGTCGGGGCAGGACAAGAAATACACGGAACAACTGGCAGAGAGCGAGACGCCGCTCCCGCCGATTCTGGTGAACCGGCGGAGCATGCAGGTCGTCGATGGCGTGCATCGCGTCCTGGCCGCCATTCTCAGAGGGCGGGAGACGATCGAATCAATTCTCGTGGATGTTTCACAGAATGACGCCTTCCTGCTCGCCGTCGAATCCAATACGCAGCATGGCCTGCCGCTGTCACAGGCGGATCGGCGAGCGGCGGCGACGCGCCTCATCGCCTCGCATCCCCACATGTCGGATCGGAGCATCGCCCAGGTGTCCGGCCTCGGGGCGAAGAGCGTGGCGGCCATCCGGCGTTCAACTGCCTCCGAGACGCAGTTGAACGCCCGTGTCGGCAAGGACGGAAGGGTCCGGCCGGTGGACCGGGCGACAGGCCGGCAGCGGGCGGCGGAGCTGATCGCCCGGAATCCGGCGGCCTCCCTGCGGGAAGTGGCCCGGCTGGCCGGGATCTCACCGGCTACGGTGAGCGATGTCCGAAAGCGGCTCCTCGCAGGTGAAAGCGTCGTCTCCGAGTCGGCACAGTCGGCCGCCACGGCTCCGGGGCCGTCGGCCGAGCCCCGGCAGGACTGGCCCAGGAACCCTCGGGACAAGTCGGCTTCCCTGCTGGAACCACTGCTGCACGACCCCTCCATCCGCAGCGAGGAACAGGGACGGCGACTGCTGCGGCTGCTGCAGTTGAACGTCATCGGGGTGCACAAGTGGTTCGAGCTGGCCGATGCCGTGCCGCCGCACTGCGACGCCCTGGTCATCGCTCTGGCGCGGCAGAACGCGGACACCTGGCTGGAGATCGCACAGGCGCTGGACAAGCAGATGCTTCCGTCCCCGCATCTCGCCGGAGACCAGGAAAGCCGGGCGGCCCCGGCAAGCTGAACCGGTGTCCGCACATCGCCCGGCCCGACACCCGCGCAGGACCTCCCGTCGGGGAATGCTCCTGCACTCACGGACCCGCTGTTACCACGCCGCTCCAAGCATCGCTGTCAAGAAACATAAGCACTGGACAGCATTTAACCAGCGTGTGACATTGGGGCCGCCCACTCCGCGAAATGGCCACCGCCCCACGCGAGGTGATCTCTTTGAAGCAGCTCGACACCACCACGCCCGCTACTCCTGCACCGATACAGTCGCAATCCGGCTTGACGGAATGGACACACACGGACCATTTCCGACCCGATCAAGAGGTAGTCACCGTCGCGATATCGGCATTACAGATGGGAGAATCTCCGCGCACCAAGGGCCAGGATCAGGAACATATCATTCGCTTAGCCGAAATGGAAGGCCCGCTTCCACCGATCATCGTCAATAGACGCACCATGCAGGTGGTGGACGGTGTGCATCGCGTCTTCGCCACCATCTTGCGCGGCGAGGACAGGATCCGAGCGGTCTTCTTCGACGGCAGCGCGGAGGACGCCTTCCTGTGCGCCGTCCAGGCCAATATCGCCCACGGCCTTCCGCTGTCACTCGCGGACCGCCGCGCCGCGGCCGAGCGGATCATCCTCTCGCACTCGCTCATATCCGATCGCGCCATTGCCCGTGCCGCCGGTCTCGGAGCCAAGACGGTCGCCGCCCTACGGCGTCGCCTGGCCCTGTCCGCACCGCAGGTCCAGACCCGCGTCGGCATCGACGGCAAGGCCCGCCCGTTGAACAGCGCCGCAGGACGGCTGCGGGCCGCCCAGGTGCTGGCGGAGCGGCCGCACGCGTCGCTGCGCGAGGTGGCGAGGCTCGCAGGGGTGTCACCCACGACAGTGAGTGACGTCAAGAGACGGCTGGCGGTCGGCAATCCACCTGCGGGGGCGCTGCCCCCCGCACCGGAGGCGAACACCGACGCCCGGCCCGTCCGGGAAGAGGGCACGCGGCAACGGAGTGCGCCCGAGACCGACAGCCACGTCCGACCGGCCCCGGACGAGACCGCGCAGCCTCGGAGCCAGCGCCGTGCGGTCCCGGCCCAGCTCGACCCCGGCCACGCCTTGGAGAAGCTGCTGCGCGATCCCTCGCTGCGCCAGAAGCAGCTCGGCCGCGAGCTGCTGCGGCTCCTTCACCACAACGCGATTGTCGTGAAGGAGTGGCGGAAGCTCATGGCCGCGGTGCCGCAACACTGCACAAGGACGACGGCTGACCTGGCACGGCAGTACGCCGAGAGCTGGGAGAAGTTCGAGGAGAAGGTACGCGCCACCGATTGAGCCCGAAAGGCCGCTCCCGGCCCCTCGGTGGTCTGTCCAGGAAGACCCACGCCGGCTGGTTTCACGGCTGTCTCGCCCGGGTGCGGCGAGCGGCGCGGCAGGCAGCGTATGCCGCCCTGGCGCCCGGGGACACCGCCACGTCCCCGGGCGCGAGGGCGTCAACGGCTGCGTCGAGCACGTGGGCGCCGCCGCCCTGTGCACAGCCATCGGCCGACCGCGGTGTGCGCAGGCCGGGCAGGGTGGCACGTCACTCCTGTCGCGACCATTGGCTGTACTGCCGGAACCCGTAGAGCAGAGCGCTTTCGGTGCGGAACCGTTCGATCGCGCGCACAACGCCGACGACGATCACATGATCGCCGGCGGCATAGGTGCGGTCGACGGTGCAGTCGCCGACGGCGTGCGCCGCCTCCACCAGCGCCGGGCTGTGCGTGTGCGTGGTCGGCCGCCACAGCACCCGATCGAACCGGTCCGGCGCACCCGACGCGAACAACGCGGCGACCCCTTCCGCCTCCCCGTGCAGCAGGTTGACCGCGAACGCCCCACTGGCGAGGACGGCACGCAGCGTCGGACTCTCCGCGCGCAGGCAGACAAGCAAGGTCGACGGGTCGACGCTGAGGCTGCACAGCGCGGAACATGTCATACCCCACGGCGTGGCATGGCCGTTCCGCGCCGTGACCACCGACACACCCGTCGGGAACGACGCCATCATTTCGCGGAAGTCGGCTTTCATCGGCTCCGTCCTTCACCCGCTTCCCAGTCCCGTTCAACGGTTTCGGTGCCATGAGCACCGAGAAATCGTCGAGACGTACGACCGCGCGCACATCCGTGTCAGGTCGGCTCACGCCGCATCGGCCGCAAGGCCGGCCGGTCCGACTTCTTCGTGCCGAGTCGGCCGGCCAGCATCGCTACGGTCGGCGCCTCGAACAGCACCTGGATATCCACCTCCACGCCGACGGCGAGTCTGATCCGGGAGATGAGACGCACCGCGAGCAGGGAGTGCCCGCCCAGGTCGAAGAAGCTGTCGTCCAGTCCGACCGAGTCGACGCCCAGGACTTGGGCGAACGCCTCGCAGAGCGTCTCCTCGACCGGCGTCGTGGGTGCGCGCCGGGCGTCCGTGGCGGCCCCGGCAGGGGCGGGCAGCGCGTTGCGGTCGAGCTTGCCGCCGGCGGTCAAGGACATCTCCGCGACCGTGACCACCGTGGTGGGAACCAGGTAGTCGGGGAGGCGCTGCGCGACGAACTTCCGCACGGATCCCGCCAGTTCGCCGTCGACGTCCTCGGCACCACCGTCGGTGGGCACGATGTAGGCGACCAGCCGCCGGTCGCCGGGGATGTCCTCGCGGGCGATCACCGCCGCCTGGGCCACGCCGGGGTGGCTGCGCAACGCGCTCTCCACCTCGCCCGGCTCTATCCGGAACCCGCGCACCTTGACCTGATCGTCGGCTCGGCCCACGAACGCGATCCGCCCGTCGGGGTTCCACTTCACCAGGTCCCCGGTCCGGTACATCCGCTCACCGACGCCGAACGGACACGCCACGAACCGCTCCCCCGTCGCCCCGGATCGGCTCACGTACCCCCGGGCCAGCCCGGCACCGGCCACATACAGTTCGCCGACCACACCGACCGGCACCGGGTTCAACCCGCCGTCCAGGACGAAGAGTCGTGTATTCGCGATGGGCGTGCCGACCGGCACCACCCCGCGGGCCACTGAGTCGCGGGTCAGTTCCGTGGTGGCCACGCCGATCGTCGTCTCGGTCGGCCCATAGTGGTTGAACACCTTGCGCCCGCCGGTTTCCGCCGCGTCCAGCAGCTCGCCGAGCCATCCCGACGGCGCGGCTTCCCCACCGAGCACCAGCGACCGCGCCGGCAGCAACCGATCGATCCCCGCTCCGGCCGACAGCGCCATCAGATGCGACGGCACCGCCTTCACGTGGTCGATCCCGTGTTGGATCAGATAGTCGGCCACCGCGGCCGGATCGACCACCGCGGTCTCGCCCAGCACATGCAGCTGCCCGCCGGTGACGAGGCTCGCGAACACCACCGTGTTCCCCAGATCCGTCACCTGAGGCTGCAGCAGCCCATACCGCAGACCCGTACCGGACCAGCTCAACCGGGCCGAAACACTGTCCACGTAGTTCGCCAACGAGCCATGGGTCACCGCCACGCCCTTCGGCACGCCCGTCGACCCGGACGTATACATCACATAGGCCAACTCCTGCCCGTTCACGGCCACTTCGGGCGGCGTGTCCCGGCACCCGGCCAACACCGCGGCCACCGCCGGGTCGTCGAGTGCCACCGCCGGCACCCGCCCGACCGGCAGGTCGTCGATCATGTCCTCGACACTCACCAACAGCGTCGCCCGGCTGTCGGCCAGCATGAACGCGATCCGCTCCACCGGCAGCCCCGGATCAACCGGCAGGTAGGCCGCCGCCGCCTTCCAGACCCCGAGAATCCCGACGATCATCTCGACGCCGCGCGGCAGGCACAGGCCGACCACGGATTCCGCGCTCACCCCCTGCTGCCGCAGGTACTGCGCCAACTGGTTCGCCCGTGCGTCCAGTTGCCCGTACGTAAGGGTCTCGCCGTCAGCCACCACCGCGACCGCATCCGGCGCCGTCGTCACCCGCTCCCGGAACATCTCCGCGACGGTCGATGCGGGCACCGGCCCGGCGGTGTCGTTCCAGTCGTGCAGCAGCATGCCCCGCTCGGACGGTTCCAGCACCTCCACCGCGTGCAGCCGTATCCCCGGCGCCTCGGTCACCACGTGCAGGACGTGCACGAACCGGCGGACCACGCGCTCGACGGTCTCCGTGTCGAACAGGTCCGCCGAAGCGGTCACCGCGCCACGCAGCCCGGCCGGGCGGCCGTCGGCGTCGAACATCTCCCCCATCAGAACGTCCAGGTCGAACTTGGCCGCCTGTTTTCCGGCGAACAGTGCGGACGACTCGACGCCGGTCAGCTCCGGCGCGTCGTCGTGCACCTGCCCCGGACGCACGGGATTCACCATGGTGAGGATCACCTGGAACAGGGGATGGCGGGCCAGCGAGCGCGACGGCGCCATCTCCTCGACCAGCCGTTCGAACGGCACATCCTGGTGCGCCAGGGCACCCAGCATGGTTTCCCGTACGCGGCCGAGCACCTGCCGGAACTCGGGATCGCCCGACAGATCGGTGCGGATCACCAGCGAGTTGACGAAACAGCCGACCAGGTCGTCCAAGGCCTCGTCGGTACGCCCCTCGACCGCCGACCCGATCGGGATGTCGGTGCCCGCGCCGAGCCGGGAGAACAACACGGCCAACGCCGCCTGCAGGACCATGTACGCGGTCACGCCCTCGGCGCGGGCGAGCTCCACCAGCCGCTGGTGCACCTCGGCCGGCACCCGTACCGGCACGCTGTGCCCGAGATGGCTGGACACCGCCGGACGCGGCCGGTCCGTCGGCAACGCCAGCTCCTCCGGCATCCCGGCCAACGCCTGGCGCCAGTAGCCGACCTGGGCCGACAACAGGCTGTCCGGATCCTCCTCGTCCCCGAGCAGCTCCCGCTGCCACAACGCGTAGTCGGCGTACTGCACCGGCAACCGAGCCCAGCCCGGCGCCTCACCTCGCAGCCGCGCCGCGTACGCCGCCGACAGGTCCCGCGCCAGCGGACCCATCGACAGCCCGTCGTCAGCGATGTGATGCAGCACCAGCACGAGCACCCGCTCGGCGGGAGAGACCTCGAACAGCCAGGCCCGGATCGGTATCTCGGCGGACACGTCGAACGCGTACCGCGTCACTCCGACCACGGCACTGGCCAGGTCTGCCGAGGCGAGCACCTCGATCGAAAGGTCGGTCAGCGGCTCCACGACGGTCATGGCTGTCGGCGGTAGCTGCTGCATCTCGACGGTGTCCGGGAAGGGCAGCTCGGAATCGTGCGAGCGGCTGTTCGGGACCACCGTCATCGTCCAGGTCAGCTCGTCCGGATCGAGGATCTGCTGGTAGGGCTCGCCGCCGACGGCCGGGAACACCGTGCGCAGCGACTCGTGCCGCCCGATCACGTCGCGCCACGCCGCGTCCAGCGCCGCCACATCCAGCTCGCCGGTCAGCCGTAGCACCATCGGAACGTTGTACGTCGGGTTCGGTCCCTCCAGCTGACCCAGAAACCACATCCGCCGCTGCGCGAACGACAACCCCACTCGCTGCGGACGGACGCCCGCCCGCAGCGCCAACCGCGTGCGACCCACGCTCGCCCCGGTCAGCCAACCGGCCAGACCCGCCGGCGTCGGCTCTGTGAACAACACCGGCAGTGGCAACTCCACACCCAACAGGGCCCGCAGCCGCGAGACCAGCCGTACCGCCAGCACCGAATGCCCACCCAGCCGGAAGAAGTCGTCGTCCACTCCGACCGAGTCCACACCGAGAACCTGCGCGAATGCTCCGCACAGGATCTCTTCCTGCACCGTGACCGGACCCCGACCGTCATCGGTACCGGCCGTGTACTCCGGTGCCGGCAGCGCCCGCCGGTCCAGCTTGCCGCTCACCGCAAGCGGCAACTCGTCCAACACCACCACAACCGACGGCACCATGTACTCCGG